>NZ_JALPZP010000008.1:0-190361 GCF_041414895.1 Agrobacterium sp. O3.4 | reverse complement strand
GCGCCGCCGACGTTCCGGCCCGGAGAGAACTTCCATCTTAAAATTGCTGCTAGTCATATTACCAACATTACTCCTACACACTTAGCTAAGTGGGGGAGCATGTCCGGGCCTTTCGGGGGCTAATTCACTTGCCATTGCGGCCAATTTCCGCTCTCGTGCATAAACAGGGCCGCTCAAGCGCGCCGGAAAATGTATGGTCCATAGGCACCGAGAATAGGCTTCATGGAAAGACGCGGAATCCTTTCGACACATCGCGGACCGCTGATGGGTCCTGGGGGGCGCAGCGGCGGCAGTTGCTGCACGTTTCGTAGCAGTCGCAGAAGGTTCGGACGGAGCCGGATCGATCCGAGTTCCTGCATTGTGCTGCGGGTTGTCGGCCTCAAACGATCACGTGGCCGGATTACCTATGGTCCAGATATCGCTGATGCGTGGTTCGGTTGTGTATATACGCTTTGCAAAAGCCCTACAGTCCGGGACACGGCAGCATTTCTAGACGTTACTTCAGACAATTCTCCTGGCGATCCTTCCGCAACGTAGAAGCCGGAGCAGAGTTGGTTGTCACTTAGCACACAATCTCCGATGAATTGAAAAATGGCGTCACGCGGGGGGGGGGGGCCAACTGGGGTCCTGCCCCTGACCCGGAGGCCTGTCAGCGCTCGCAACAAACTACATCGGTCTAAAGCTGGTCTTCCTGTGGGGATCCAGTACGTTGCCAGGCACGGGGACGAAACCACTCTTCTTCAACTCGCGGCTCAAGTCGAGGATCATCATCCCTGGAAGTCCCATTTGCCAGCCGTTAGCGGAGTTGCGCGGTGATCGTTTTCTCCTCGTTTGCGAGAAATTCGATCCTTGGGAGAAGGAAGTCTGCGGCTTTCGAGATGTCGGCCACCATATGGCGTCGCACCTCGGAAGCGTTGCCATTCCGGATTTCCCTGACAATGTGCTCATGTTCCTCGTTGGCGATTGAGCCGTACCCGGGGTGTGAGAAGAGCTCGTTCATATAGACGCCAACCTCACCCCATAGATTCTCGATGATACGAAGTAAACGAGGCGACGAGGCATGCTGGTAAATCGTAAAGTGGAAGCGTTGGTTAAGAGAGACGTAGTCGGCGTGGTCTTCGCGCTTGGCGGCGTCACCAAGTTGTTGAGACAGTGCCGCTAGCTCGGAAATCACCCGCGGCGGCAGGATCTTCGTGGCAAGCTCGGCGGCCAGGCCCTCGAGTTCGCATCGAATCCGGAAGAGCTCCACGAATTTGGCGGCATCCCAGTCGGGGACTGCAATGGATCGGTTAGCCAGCATGACGAGTTGTCCTTCCCCGACAAGCCGTTGCAAAGCCTCACGAATAGGAGTCGTGGAAATGCCGTAAGCTTCTGCCAACGTACGGATCACAAGTACCTGCCGTGGAGTGAACTCTCCTGAGATCAGACTGCTTTTAATCGAGTCGTAGGCGCGCTCGTTAAGTGGCTTATATTCGATCTTGCCCATATCACTTTTGAACACAGTCATCATGGCCTGTTTCTTGGTTTGTAATCATCGTGACATCATACAACATGTCATTGCCGCGACAATGACAATAATTCCCTCGGGCGAGTAGAATGTCGACTATCATACAACTTAAACGACGTGAACGTGCAGCTTGTCCCCAAATGCGCAGGAGTTACCTAATGACCATCTCGGACACACTCGTATCGAAGTTGAACGCCACCTCTCTCGTTAGCGACAAAGCTTTTCTTGCAGGAAGGTGGGCTGCCAAGAGCGACAGCGGGAAGACCTCCAAGGTGACGAACCCGCCAATGGCGAGTTGATCGCCACGCTGCCGGACATGAACCGGGCCGAGGCGGCCCGTGCGATCGATGCCGCCTACAGGGCGCGGAAGACCGGCAAGGAGCGCGCAGCCGTGCTGCGCAAATTATACGACCTGATCGTCGCCAATGCTGACCACCTCGCCACGATCCTGACCATGGAAATGGGCAAGCCGCTGGCCGAGGCCAAGGGCGAGATCCTCTACGGCGCGTCCTGTGTCGAATGGTTCGGCGAGGAGGCAAAGCGCGTCTATGGCAATACTATTCCGGGTCACCAACAGGACAAGCGCATCATCGTCATCAAATAGCGATCGGCATTGTCGCGGCGATCACGCCTTGGAACTTCCCGAACGCCATGCTGGCCCGCAAGTTTGCGCCGGCCGTGGCCGCCGGCTGCGCCATGATCTCGAAGCCAGCAGCGGAAACGGCGCTCTCGCTGGCGCTCCTGGCCGAGCGTGCAGGTCTCCCGGCTGGTATCTGCAACGTCGTCACCTCAAAGGACTCGCCGGCGATCGGCAAGTAGTTCGCGGAGAACGACAAGGTCCACAAGCTGACCTTCACCGGATCGACAGGCATGGGCAAGAACCTGATGTGCCAGGGCGCCGAACAGATCATGAAGCTGGGCCTCGAGATTGGCGGCAACGCACCCTTGATCGTTTTTGACGAAGCCGATCTCGACGCGGCGGTCGAGGGAGCCATGGTCTCCAAGTACCGCAACAACGGTCAGACCTGCGTCTGCGCCAACCGCCTTTACGTCCAGGCCGGCGTCTATGACGCGTTTGCTAAGAAACTGACCGAAAAGGTTGGCGCGTTGAAGGTAGGTGATGGCTTCGAATCGGGCGTCAATGCAGGCCCGCTGATCACCGAGAAAGCGGTCGAGAAGGTCGAGGAACACATCGCGGACGCGCTTAAGAAGGGCGCGAAGATCGCTGTCGGAGGCAAGCCGCATGAGAAGGGCGGCCTTTTCTTCCAGCCGGCCATCCTGACCGGCGTCATCAGCGAGATGATCGTTGCCCGCGAGGAAACCTTCGGTCCGGTGGCACCATTGTTCAAATTCGAGACGGAGAAACAGGTTATCGAGATGGCCAACAACACCGAGTTCGGCCTGGCCTCCTACTTCTTCTCGAAGGATGTCTCGAAGATCTTCCGCGTCGCCGAAGCACTTGAATACGGCATGGTCAGCGTCAACACCGGCCTGATTTCCACCGAAGTGGCGCCCTTCGGCGGCATCAGCAGTCCGAGCAGGGCCGCGAAGGTTCGAAGTACGGCACCGAGGATTACATCGAAATCAAATACATTTGCTTGAGCATCTGAGGACAGCTGCGCCGGCCGAATGGGGCGAAGCTCACCTCCAGGCCCAGGAGAAACGCCGCAATAGGCACCGGACTGACTTGACTGCGCAAAACAGACACAGCCGATGGGCGTCATGGTTTGGCGACGACGCTGTTCGGCCTTCTGGATAATTTCGACCAAATCCCCGCTAGACTTGGGAATATCCGCGATCTACAATCCGGCTCATATATGAGAGCCTAAAGTGACAGTGGATATTTGCCCCGTTCTACCGCCCGGGCAAAGAACTGCCATTCGGGCCTGCGGCTTCATCCCTCAACCTTGACAAGAATCCCAGGGTGCACCCTGGAGGATGTACCATGCACGATGCTGAATGCGCCTGCGGCGCTCTGAAATTGAAAGTCGGCGAGCCGCCAAAATTGACTGCGCTATGCCACTGCCTCGCTTGCCAGAGGAGAACTGGGGCGCCGTTCAGCGCTAATGCGTTCTACTCGATCGACAGCGTCGAAATATCGGGAGCCTCCACAGAGTTCGTTCGCACTGCTGAGAGTGGCCGTAAGGTCCGAATGCATTTTTGTCCAACTTGTGGCTCGACCGTCTATTGGCAGGCCGATGCTTCCCCGGATTGGATCGGCGTGGCGGTGGGATCATTTGCGGATCTCAGCTTCGAACCACCTGCCCTGTCGGTATTTGAACAATCGAAACATAAGTGGGTGCGACTTGACGATGCGATGGAGCATTTCCGAGGTTTGCCTGTTGACAAGGATTAATCTTACTTTCCGCGGTTGCCGACAGTTGTGGCGAAGCGGCTAGGACGCTCAGTCATTTCCCGAAGTAGCCGTCGCCCTTGAGAGCCTCCCGCTCAAGACGCCATTGCTTGAGAGCGGCGCTATACGGCTGAACTTCTTTGTTAATCCGCATGTGCTCTGTGGATCCGGGCCAACGAGTCTTATCCTAAATCAATGATCCTAAGCCGATGCGCGATCGCGGCCGCTGCGCCACGATTGGGAACGGAAAGTTTGCTCAAAATATTGGACACGTGCACGCTCGCCGTTTTCGGGCTGATGAATAAATTCTTGGCTATCTCGCGGTTGCTTTGGCCGTTGGCGATAAGTCGGAGTACCTCGAATTCCCGGTCGGTTAAGCCGAAAGGCGCCCTTGGGACATAGCCGCTCTCTCCATCTCGGAGATCAATACGAGCCTTCGCAGCGATGGCCTCGATCTGGTGGGACAGAGGTTGCGCGCGAATCGACTGTGCAAGATGAAGTGCCCGTCGGAAATTGTGCGCCCCGATCGCTCGCTTGCCAGCGTTCATTGCGGCGGCACCTGCCTGCATGAGGGCATATGCCTGCGGGAACGGCTGGCTTAGACCGGCCCAGCTTCGAGCGACTGACTCCCATGTATCCAGATCAGAAGCTGTGACGCGTGACATCTCAGCCGAGATCTCCAGCCTCAGGACCTGCTCCAGCATATTGCGGCACGAGGCCCGAGCGGCGAGTTCAGCGAGGTCAAGAGCGACGTCGTTCTGGTTCGTGTCGACGGCAACGCGTATGGCGGAAACCAGGAGCGACCAAGACACTCCTCGTCGAGTCTTCAGGTATTTTCGGGCGGATCTCACCAACTCTGCCGAATAGTCGCAGTTACCTGAAAGAGCACCGCTTTCGATCTCAAATCTAAGAAGATTGGCCTCCATATAGTCGACAACCTGCGGTCCGGGCGGAAGACCGCGCAAAGATCGTACCGCCGCCGCTATCCGATCCGCATCGCCTAACACGATTGCGATCTCCGCTCGGCATTCAAAGACTTGAATAAGCCCCAGTGGCAGCGGATCAAGCGCCGCCATCCGTTCACAGGTCTCAGCGGCAGCGGATACGCGGCCCAAAGCCAAGTACGCGCGACAAAGGGGTGAACCGACTATTGCGCCTATATATCGAGCTTGGCCGAGCTCGACCGTCCGCTCGAAAATCGCTGGGCCGATCTCAAGGATACTCGCATAGTTTCCCGTCTCCAACAGGGCCTGAAGTAGGGCGGCGCCAGCCAGCACCTCGACCCGGCCGATTGAAGCGTGGTCGGCGCGCCGAGCCACGCTCCAAAACGCCTCGACGTCAGACCCATTCTCCGCGAAACTCACCAAGGCCTCTATGACCAGGGCCTCGATGCGATACTCCTCGTCATCTAGCCTTTCCGCGAGATCAATCAATTGCTCGCCTAGTTGCTTGGCGCGATCGAATTCTCCTCGCAGTATCAGCGCGCGGGAAAACTGCCCGAGGGCGTCAGCGCGCAACCTTGTTGGACGAGTTGCATGGTCAAGTGCACGCTCGAGATCTGCGATCTCCCCTGCGATAAGTGAATGCTGACGCATTACGGCACGCTGCAGGAGAAGACCTGCCAACAGTTCCCCGTCGCGGTCGATGTCCAGTTCGGCAAGTGCGCGTTCGACAAAGGCGAGCCCCTGCTCCGCCTCGGCTGCCCAGCAAGCGGCGTCAGCGGCGAGCTCCAGCACTTTGCAATGGTCCGCACCGATCAATCCGTTGGCATTTTCGACTTCAGGCCATGCGGCCAATACGAGCTTCAGCATTTCCATCTGGTCCATATAGGCGAAAGCAGCAGCGGCTTCCGCCGCAGCATGCCAGGCCCATTTGAGGCATCGTTCCGCCTGGCCGGCGCCTTGCCAGTGCCGCGCCAGCGCTACGGAATGCCAGATGCGATAGCTTGGAACCGGTCCACGTTCGAGCACATCCGCATAAATCAAATGGATTGCCACCTTTTCGCCGGCAATCAGGTCGTCCCGCACCGCGTTGTGGATGAGCGCGTGGCGGAACGCATACCCTTCTCGATCAGACACCAAAATCCCGGCCATTATCGCGGGGAGTAACAACTCCGCGAGCTCAAGGTCCGGCTTGTTCGCCACATTGCGAAGAAGCGAATGGGTGACATGCGTCCCACCGAGCGCTATCATTTTCAGCAATGCGCGCGTCGTTGCTGGCACATCTCTCACGGCTTTCAGCAGATAGTCGTTGAGCGAGCCGGGAACATCTGTCCGCAGGCTTCCGGATGCATCCACGAGAGCCTCAGTGAATAGCGGGATTCCGCAGCCCCTTGCATAGACGCTGTTGACCATTGCAGGCGTTGGCAGCCGCCCGAGCAGGCCCTCAAGCTGCATGCCAATCTCCTTGCGGGTGAGGCGAGGAAGTTTCACCGCATCGCAACCCTCGGAAAGAGAAAGGTCCGCGATGGTGGTCCGCATGGCGTTGCTGGCGCTCGCCTCTTCGGGTCGGTAGGTGAGGATCAGCATGAGCCGAATTCCCTTCAACCGCCTCGTGAGAAAGCGAAGCAGATCGAAGGTTCCCTGATCGGCCCAGTGAATGTCCTCTATGATAAGGACAAGCGGCAGGTCGCGTGCCAGTTCCTCGAAAAGCCTCCGCAGCGTCTCGAACAGCCGCGACCTTGCGATGCCCGCATCAAATCGTTCGGAGATCTCGCCGAATTCGGGAAGAAGCCACGCCAGTTCTCGCGCACCCTCACGGCCGACGAGCGATGTGATCAGGGACTGGCCGCGCAGACGAACCAATTCATGCAACAGAGCCGTGACAGGCGCATAGGGTAGGGCTGATTCCTGTTGTTCAATGCATCCCCCTTTCAGAATAAAGGCGCGGTCGG
The DNA here is from genome assembly GCF_041414895.1 of Agrobacterium sp. O3.4. Taxonomy (NCBI): domain Bacteria; kingdom Pseudomonadati; phylum Pseudomonadota; class Alphaproteobacteria; order Hyphomicrobiales; family Rhizobiaceae; genus Agrobacterium; species Agrobacterium sp. O3.4. Next base: position 183,608 of record NZ_JALPZP010000008.1, on the reverse strand, counting down.
AGATCCGGTCTGCGAACTCTTGCGCCAACCGGCTTTTTCCGCCCCCTGCTTCGGCCCCGAGAAGAACGCAGCGTTGCCGGCCGCCAGCAACATCTCGGAAAGCGGTTTCCATGAAAGCGAGTTCTGCGGTTCGGCCCGAGAGCGGCACCCTTTTACAGAAAGTCGACACAAAATACTCCGCTAACGTGAACTCGTAATCAGCAAAGAAGAAGTCACAGTTGTCCCAATGCGCGCGATCAGCAGACGACTGTCCGACTGACGGGAGCGCACCGGCGGTGCCTGGAAGCCAGGGCCGCGGTTGAAGCTGAGCGTCTCCGGCGAAATGCGCGGTCGATCCGTCGGATTACTCTGCTCCCAACATGCATTTCTAATCGGCCTACTCAATATGCCTGATGCGGCACCCCATGCCTTAGCCACAGTATGGGGCACAAAGGGGACGTCCACGGGCATCGACCGGCCGCATGGCCTGACCTACCTCTTCTCAGAAACGCACATAACAAGCAAAGGAAGGATCAATTGGATGAAACTCTACTCGGCGCCCGGGTTCACAAGCCTAGCGGACCACATCGCGATGCTGGAGGCAGGACTTCAGTTCGACCTGGTCAAGGTCGACCTCGAGACCAGGCAGATTGAAAGCGGCGGTTTATACACGGACATCAATCCAACGGGCTATGTGCCCGCTCTTATGTTTGACGATGGTGAGATGCTGACCGAAAACGTCGCGATCCTGGCCTGGGTCGCCGATTGCGAACCAAAGCTGGCACCGCAAGGCCATCTCAGCCGCTATCGCCTGCTCGAGATGCTGAGCTTTATCGCGACCGAGATTCACAAGCGCTTTCCCACCTACCTCTCCCTTCCAGAGGAAGTCAGGGAGCCGACCGGCCTGCAAATAGTACACTGGTTCGGCTTCGTCGCGGGTCGACTGGAACGGGGCTATCTGTTCGGAGAGATCTTCACAGTCGCGGACGCCTATCTCTTCCAACTTGCCTGGGGCGCGACTCACCTCGGGTTCTCCCTGCCGGAACCCTTCGAAGGCTACATCGCACGAATCATGCAGCGGCCTTCCGTGCAAGCCGCGCTGCACCGGGAGGGACTCGCATGAGTGGACTGATGATCCGCACTGACGGGGTCGAACTCGCGACGCAGAGCTTTGGCGATGCAAACGACCCACCGCTCGTTCTCATCATGGGCGGAATGGCGTCGATGCTGTGGTGGCCCGAGGGATTCTGCGAGCGCCTGGCTGGGCGAGGTCGCTTTATCATCCGCTATGACCAGCGCGACACCGGCCTTTCGACAAAATATCCACCCGGTAGGCCCGGCTACACCTTCGACGATGCTGTCGGCGACGTCTTCCGCGTGCTCGACGGCTACGGGACTTCAAGCGCTCATATCGTCGGCTTCTCCCTCGGCGGCATGGTCGGCCAGGTGGCCGCATTGAGGAATCCAGAGCGCGTGCTGTCGCTGACGACGATCAGCACCTCGCCGGTCGGCGTCGACACGTCCGGCCTTCCAGCTAGCGGCCCGGCCTGGATGGAACATATGTCCGTGGAGGCAAACTGGTCGGACCGAGCGGATGCAGTCGCCTACCTGGTCGAGGATGCGCGCCTGACGGCAGGGACGGCACACCAGTTCGACGCAGCAGGCACCCGCGCTTTTCTCGAACGAGATTTCGACCGCTCTGGAGGCTATCTGAGTGCCACCAACCACAGCGTCCTTTTCGACGTCGGCGCGACATGGCGGGGGCGGCTGGCCGAGATGAACGTGCCGCTTCTCGTCATTCACGGCACGGCCGATCCGGTTTTCCCGATAGCGCATGGCGAGACTCTCGCACGAGCCGTGGCTGGTGCCAGGTTTGTGAAAATCGAAAGTGGGGGCCATGAACTTCATCCCGGTGACTGGGACAAAATCGTTTCCGCCATCAACGAACATGTCGGAATGCCGCCAAATGACAGTGACAAGCAGTGAGAGCAAAGACCTTGAATCGCGCCGACTTCTATGACGCCGAATTACAACGGCACAATCAGCACCTGCGCGCGGCCGCCGGCGTTGGCACACGAGATCGCGTGCTCGATATCGGCTGCGGGGCAGGACAAACGACGCGTGAGGCCGCCCGCGTCGCGGTGAATGGCCATGCGGTCGGCGTGGATACGTCGCGGAAGATGCTTGAGATCGCGCGACGACGTGCCAGCGAAGCGGGACTGCGGAATGTTACATTCGAGCATGGCGATGCCCAGCATCACCCATTTCCGCCAGCGAGCTTTGACCTATGCATCAGTCGGTTTGGTACCATGTTCTTTGCCGATCCGGCAGCCGCGTGTGCCAATATAGCCCGCGCGATGCGTCCAGGCGCGCGCCTTGCATGGATGGTGTGGCAGAGCCAGGAGCGCAATGATTGGGCCCGGTCCATCAGACGGGCTATGGCACCCCTGATCGCAGTTTCCCCCGATGCTCCCGCAGCATTTTCAATGAGCGATCCCGCCATTGTAACGGAAGTCCTCAGGGATGCAGGCTTCGGTTCGATCAATTTTGCCGAGGTGCGAGAATCCGTTTTCTATGGCGTGGATATCGATGCGGCCTCTGAAGCACTCATCGATCTCTATCTGGCAAAGGAGGACATGACCCACGCCGCCGAGCAGCGTGACAGGGCATTGAAACAATTGGGTGATTTGCTTGAGGCGCATGTTACCCCCGAGGGAGTACTCTTCGACTCCTACGCGTGGATCATAACTGCTCGCATGCTCTGAAAAGGGGTGATGGCCGGACGCGCAAACAATTTTCTTCTTTTTGCAGCTGAAAGGACTCGAAACGTCGCTAATTGTTTTCAGATAATTGGTCATCGTGCGCAGTATGGCAGTCCGCGCTCATTAGTTTTGCTTGTGGCGTTACCAATGAAAGGAGAGGTGGTCCCGCTTGGTGAGACAGTTTGGCGGCTTGGCTAAGGTGGATCGGGTTACGTTTTTACGCCGCCAGTTTCTCCGTCATTTCCGCCATAGCATAGACCTCGTCGGGCGTCTTGCCGCCGAAGGTCGAGTGCGGGCGTCGCCGGTTGTAATAGTCGATCCAGGAACCGATGCCGCTGCGGGCTTCGCTTCCCGTCTCGAATGCGTTGGGGAAGACGCACTCGTATTTGAGGCTGCGCCACAGCCGCTCGATGAAGACGTTGTCCATCCAGCGCCCGCGTCCGTCCATGGAGATGCGAATGCCGGCGTCCTTCAGCGCGTCGTGAAGGCGAAGCTGGTGAACTGGCATCCCTGGACGGTATTGAGATGTCGGGCTTGCCGTGGCAGGCGATCGCCTCTTCAAGAGCGGCGACGCAAAAGTCGGCATCCATCGTGTTCGATAGCCGCCAGGCCAGCACCTTGCGGCTGAACCAGTTCATGATGGCGACCAGGTAGAGGAAGCCGCGCGGCATCGGGATATAGGTCACATCCGCACACCAGACCTGATCCGGCCGCTTGCCCTCAAGATTTGCCAATGGAGAAGGCAGCCCTCGGCTTCTCCTTGACGGCTTTCATGAACAGTGGCTCCCATGACCGAATGTGAGACTTGAGCAAAACAGACAGCTCTTCGGCATCGCCTGAGTTTACGAGCTCAACGATACGGTAGTGCTCCGGAACGGACGCCTTCTGGCGCTCGAAACCCTCTTCGGAGATATCGCCGTAAAATCGCATCCGGTCACGTAGCGAGAAGACCGTATCCGTGAGTATGGGATTGCCCGCCGTCGACGTCAGCACGTGGTGGAACTCACGGTCGGCCATGAGATAGGCCCTGAAGCTCTTTGTCTCTACGGCCGCGGCAATCTGATCGGCGAACCGCTCGAGTTTGCCGAGGTTCTTCTTCGGCATCTTCGCGACCTTGATCGCCGCATGGACCTCCAGCACTTCTCGCATGTCGAAAATATTCCGGGTCTCCTCCACCGACGGGGAGGTCACACGAAAGCCGCGGTTCTTGTGAGGCTCGAGAAGTCCTAGACGGACGAGTTCGAGGAGGGCCTCCCTAACAGGCGTTGACGAAGTCCCGAAACTTTCGGCGATTGTAGGAACCGAGTACATGCTTCCAGGCGGTGCGTGACCGGCGATGATTTCGCCCCTGATCTGGCTGAAGACCTGTTCTCTAAGGTTTGTATCTTGGACTTTCATTGAGGCCCCTGTTCGTCACGACAGATGGTCGTAGCGAAGCTCCGAAGTGCGGACTTTATGCGATGCAACCCGATAGGGGCGCAAGGGCATTCGGATGACGATTTTGATGTAGCAGGAAGAGGCGCAGATCGCGCCTCTTCCCTATCTCCTTATTTTTTTACGAGCGTGCACGTGCTCTCCGATAACGGCAGGAAGATATCATCTCCCTTGATGGTGGCGACGATTTCCTCGTAGTCCCATGGGTACTTGGATTCCGAGGGGGATTTGACCTTCACGAGGTACATGTCGTGAACCATTCGACCGTCCTCCCGAATTTTCCCGCCTTGTGCGAAGAAGTCATCCACGGGGAGCTCACGCATCTTGGCGGCGACGGCCTTCGCCTCGTCGGTGCCAGCGGCCTTTACCGCTTTGAGGTAGTGGGCCACGCTGGAATAGACGCCAGCCTGGATGCTCGTCGGCATAGCACCGCCATGGCGCTCGGCGAAACGCTTGGCGAAAGCCCGGGTGTCGTCTGTGCGGTCCCAATAGAAGCCATCGATAAACGAAATGCCTTGAGCCTGCTCGAGGCCCATAGCGTGGATGTCGCTTAGGAACATGACGGGAGCTGTGATTGTCTGTCCGCCTGCGACGATACCGAACTCGTTCGCCTGCTTTACAAGGGTGGAGAGGTCGCGCCCTGAGCCCGCCACGAGAATGGCTTCCGCGCCGGATGCCTGGGCTGGCAGCAGGAATGCGCTGAAGTCAGGTGCGTTGAGTGGATGCCGCACCGAGCCTGCGATCGTTGCACCATTGGCTTCCACTGTCTTCTTCGCGATCGCTTCCAGAGAATGACCGAACGCGAAGTCGGATACGATGAAGTACCAGGACTTCTTGCCTTGAGCGATCAAGGCCTTCACTGGGCCAACACCATTCGAGTAATTATCATAGACCCAGTGGAACCCCGTTGGCGAACATTTCGCCCCGGTAAGGTCCGTGGTCCCTGGGGAGGTGAAGATCGCGATCCGGTTTGCTTCGCGAGCGATATCCTGGACTGCCAGGGCAATAGCGCTGTTGGTTAGGTCGACCAGGGTGTCGACCTGTTCGTTGTCGATCCAACGATGCGCGATGCTCGTACCGACGTCCGCCTTCTGCTGATGGTCGGCGCTGATGAGCTCGATCGGCTTGTCCAGAACGGTCTTGCCGAAGTCTTCAATTGCGAGCTGGGCGGCGACTACCGACCCCTGCCCGTTCATATCCGAGTAAACGCCAGACATATCCGTAAGCACGCCGATCTTCACGACGTCATCGCTTACCGACTGGGCCTGGGCCGGAGACGCCGCCCAGGACACGCCAATAGCAAGTGCTGCCAGAATGCGGCTCGTCCCTTTTAGATGATTCATTCTTCTCATCTGCTGTTCCCTTTGCTTGATGATGCGCTTTGCCCTCGATCTCTCATGCTTACGCACTTGGGATCAGATTCTTCTGGATGGACGGTGAGGATTTGGTGGTATCGACGCGACCGCGCGACGATAGCCAGGAGATGATTTCGCCGACGATGCCGCGACGAAAGGCAAGTATGCAGACCACGAAGACCCCGCCATGGATCACGGTCACCCAAGCTCCGAAGGCCGCGAGATAGTTCTGCATGGCAACGACGATGAATGCGCCGACGACAGGTCCGTAAAGCGTTCCGACACCACCAAGGAAGGTCATCAGGATGACTTCGCCGGACATCGCCCAATGCACATCCGTAAGACTGGCGATCTGGGTCACGATGACTTTGGTCGACCCGGCAAGTCCGGATAGCGCCGCCGAGATAACGAACGCCGCGAGTTTGTACCGCTCGGTCGAGAAGCCGAGTGACTGTGTGCGCGGCTCGTGATCGCGGATGGCCTTTAGTACCTGTCCGAACGGCGAGCGGATAAGTCCCGAAAGGAACAGGAACCCGCCGAGGAACACGACGACCACAAAACCGTAGAGCGTCGTCGGATTGCTAAGGTCGAACAGCCCGAAGAGAATACCGCGCGGAACACTCTGAATCCCGTCCTCGCCGCCCGTCTGCGGTAGCTGCAAGGCGACAAAGTACACCATCTGGGCAAGCGCAAGGCTGATCATCGCGAAGTAGACACCGCTGGAACGCGTGCAAAGCCAACCCGCGACGAGACCCAGCAGCGCCGCGCAACCCGTGCCAGCAAGGATCGCCAGTTCGGGAGGGAGACCCCACATCTTTGCGGCATAGGCCGTGACATAGCCTGCGGTCCCAAGGAACATCGCATGCCCGAACGAGACAAGCTTTCCGTAGCCAGCCATCAAATTGAAAGCGCAGGCGAACAATCCGTAAGTCATCGCCTTCATGAGGAACGCGGGATACGCAAAGAGTGGGGCCACGATGAGCGCAGCGGCCATGGCTCCGAAGAGCGCCCAACGAACAAGGGGCGTTTCACGAGACAGCGATGGCAAGGCTACCGACGTGTGGGAAGCCTGTGCTTTGGACCCGAACAGCCCGGTCGGATAGACGAGCAGAACGAGCGCCATGAGTAGAAAGACGACTGTCGTGGACGCTTCGGGGTAGAAGGCCTTCGTGAGCCCTTCGAGAATGCCTGCTGCGAAACCCGCGATGATGGCCCCTTTGATCGAGCCAAGACCACCGATGACAACCACCGCGAAGATCACGATAAGTATGTCCGCGCCCATCGTCGGATTGACCTGCAAGATCGGCGCGGCAAGAACACCCGCGAATGCCGCCAGCGCAGCACCGCCCCCGTAGACCACCATAATCAAGAGCGGCACGTTGATCCCGAACGCCTGTACGAGCTTCGGGTTCTCGGTCGCGGCTCTCAGCGTCGCTCCTAGGCTGGTCTTCTCGATGACGAACCATGTCGCGAAGCAGACGATGACGGAGGCGACGATCACCCAGGCTCGGTAGTACGGCAGGAAGATGAAGCCGAGATTGACGCCACCCGTCAGTGAAGTCGGGATCGCATAAGGAAGACCCGAAGCACCGAAGAAGAACCGGAAAGCGCCTTGAACTATCAGGGCGAGACCGAATGTCAGGAGCATGCCGTAGAGATGGTCGAGGTGACTGACCCGCCTCAGTACTAAACGCTCCATCGCGATGCCGACAATGCCCACCAGAACAGGACATATGATCAACGCCGGCCAGTACCCAACCCCCAGCCAGTTCAGAAGGAGCCAGGCACCGACAGCCCCCATCATGTAGAGCGCACCGTGCGCGAAATTCGCGATGTTCATCATCCCAAAAATGACGGCGAGGCCGAGGCTGAGGGTCGCGTAGAAAGCCCCGTTGATGATACCGAGCAGGAGTTGGCCGAAGAGCAGCGCCGTCGGAATTCCAAATATAGTTGTCATTTCGCTTTCCGTGCGTGCGAGGGGTCAGATACCCAGGTAGCGTTGGATGGCCGCCAGCCGGCTTGAAAAGTCTGCGGCAACGACCTCGTCTACGAGCGATCCCGTTTCCATGACGTAGTTTCGATCCGCGAGTGCGTGGGCGAAGCCGACGTTCTGCTCGACGAGAAGGATGGTGAAGCCGAGCTCTTTGAGCTTTACGATCGTGTTCTCGATCTGCTTGATGATGATCGGAGCTAAACCCTCTGTCGGCTCGTCCAGCAGTAGCACCCTCGCCCCGGTCCGCAGAATTCGCGCAAGTGCAAGCATCTGCTGTTCACCACCCGAGAGTTTCGTGCCAGGGCTGTCGATGCGCTCGCGAAGGTTCGGAAACAGGTCGAGGATTTCCTCGACCGACATGCCGTTGGCGGCGATGGCTGGAGGTAACAGGAGGTTTTCGCGCACGCTAAGCGTTGCGAAGATTCCGCGCTCTTCTGGACAGAAGGCGATCCCCTTGCGCGCGACCTCGTAGGGCTTTGCAGCCACCAACTCGTCGTCGATATAACGGATCGAACCGGAGCGGTTCTCCATCAGCCCCATAATCGCTTTGAGGGTCGTCGATTTACCTGCGCCATTGCGGCCAAGAAGAGTAACCACCTCACCTTCCTTGAGGTGGAAGTTAAGGCCGTGAAGCACCTTGGATTCGCCGTACCATGCCTCGAGTTTGTTTACTGAAAGGACCTGACCCATTAGTGTGCTCCTCCCGTATAGGCGGCAATGACTTCAGGCCGGGTCGAGACGTCTGAATACGTCCCAGAAGCGAGAACCTGTCCGCGGACCATTACGGTGATGCGGTGGGCTAGGCGCGCGACGACCTGCATATTGTGCTCGACCAGCAGAACGGTACGTCCGATTGCCGTCGTCTGGATCAAGTCGACAACACGGTCGATGTCTTCTCTTCCAAGCCCTGCCATCGGTTCGTCGAGGAGCAAAACGCGAGGATCGGCAGCGACGGTGGTGGCTAACTCGAGAACACGTTTGCCCCCATACGACAGCTGGGCAGCGGCGGTGTCGGCCTCGCGCTGAAAACCAAATTGCTCAATTATCTCCTCTGTTCGCTGGACGAGAGCTCGGTCACGGCGCGCGTTTCCGAGGAGACGCCATTGCAAGCCGCTTCGACGAAGTAGCGCGAGTTCTACGTTTTCCCGGACAGTGAGGGTCTGAAAGACAGCGGAAATCTGGAAAGACCTCACGACGCCCCTCCGCGCGATGGCAGCCGGCTTCATGATGGTGACATCTGCCCCGTCATGAAAAATCTTGCCTTCCGTAGGCTGAAGAAACTTGGTGAGCAGGTTGAAGAGCGTCGTTTTGCCAGCGCCGTTCGGCCCGATCACCGCATGGATCTCGCCCTCTTCCAGGTTGAAGTCGACCCCTTTCACGGCGTAGAATCCGTTGAATGCGATGCTTATTTTTCGCGCTTCCAGCACAGCCATGGGGAGCTCCCTCGGTTACGGGTTACGCGCCGGTAGACGCGTGTCAACTGCGGAGATGGCAATCTGTCGAGCGAAGGGTCCCGTGGTAGCCACGCGGACGCATACGAGCGCTTGTTAAAGCGGGCGCACCAATTTCTGTTTTGAACCCCTCGATCGATCTTGATGCCGATCCTTTGTGATGCGCGACAGTGACGCACTACTGAGGACCTGTCAAGCGGCTTATTAGGAGTTTGATTCCCGATGAAAGACGCATTGACAACGACCATTGGCTGCTTTTAGTAATGCACTACTATCACGCGCTACAAGTCGAATGAGGCCTTCCGTGACTGCAGAGATAGCCGGATACTGCACCCTCTGTCGCTCGCGATGCGGCACAATCAACACCGTCGAAGATGATAGGCTTGTCGCTGTTCGACCCGACCTAAGCCATCCGACTGGCAAGTCGATGTGCATGAAGGGTAGAGCAGCACCCGAGCTCGTACACTCGCCTCACCGTCAACTCTTTCCGATGCGGCGTACCGCTCCCAAGGGTGGCGCCGACCCGGGGTGGGTACGGATCAGTTGGGAGGAAGCCCTCACCGAAACGGCGGAGAAGCTGGGACGGGTAAAAGCCGAAAGCGGCCCGGAGGCCGTGGCGTTTTCCGTCACGACGCCCAGTGGAACGCCCCTGTCAGACAGCATCGACTGGATCGAGCGGTTCATCCGTCACTTCGGCAGTCCAAATATCTGCTACGGAACCGAAATCTGCAATTGGCACAAGGACTCTGCGCACGCTTTCACATTCGGTAGCGGTATTCCACCTGCGGACTACACCAACGCAGACACGATCATGCTCTGGGGTCACAATCCGGCAAACACCTGGCTGGCACAGGCAAGTGCTGTGTCAGCAGGCAAAGCTCGAGGCTCAAAGCTTCTCGTAATTGATCCGCGACCAACCGCTTTCGCCAAACAAGCGGACGTTTGGCTTCCAGTGCGTCCTGGTACAGACGGCGCGCTCGCTCTTGGCCTCATGCGCCTGATTTTAGACGCCGAAACCTTCGACGATGTCTTCGTCCGTACATGGACGAATGCGCCTTACCTGGTGCGAGAAGACAACGGGCTCTTCCTGCGCGAACAGATGATCTGGCCCGGTGCAAACACCAATCGATATTTGGTTTGGGACGAGATTGCGTCCACTATTGTTCCAGTCGACGACAGTCGAGCGATCAATGAAGGTTTGCGCGATCGGGTGCTGCTGCTGGGCACCGTCGATGTGTCTCCGTCGACAGACTCGATGCCCGTACGATGTTCACCAGCATTCGAGTTGCTGCACAATGCGACCCGCGCGTATGATCCCATTACGGTGGAAGGCATAACGGGCGTTGCACCCGACGCCTTGAGAGCTGCCGCGCAACTCCTGGAAGGCGGCCGCCGGATCGCCTATCACGCCTGGACCGGTATCGGTCAGCATACCAATGCCACCCAGACGGAGCGCGCGGTAGCGTCGCTTTACGCGTTGTCTGGCAGCTACGATCGGATCGGAGGTAACAGGGTCCGCCGCGGTCCATTCTACCGTCCCACAAATGCGCTCGGAGAGCTGTCCAAGGAACAGCTTTCGAAGGCGTTGGGGATTGAGGCTCGTCCCATCGGTCCACCGTCGACGGGATGGATTACTGCTCGAGACATGTACCGCGCGATCACGGATGGCGAGCCTTACAAGGTCAGAGCGCTCATGGCGTTCGGCACTAACCTCACAGTTTCCCAAGCTGATACCGCTATGGCGGAAGAGGCCTTGAAAAACCTGGAGTTCCACGTTCATTGCGACCTATTTGTAACGCCCGCGGCACGCTACGCCGATATATTCTTACCTGTGAACTCGCCTTGGGAACATGAAGGCATCAGGTTCGGATTCGAGATAAACGACGACGCCGCCTCGCTGGTCCAGATGCGTCCACGGATGGTGACGCCGCGTGGCGAATCCCGCTCCGATAACGAGATTGTCTTTGATCTCGCGACCCGCCTGGGAATGGACGAAGATTTCTTCGGCGGCGATTTGCATGCCGCTTGGGACTACATGCTTGAGCCGCTTGGCGCGTCCGTAGACACTTTGAAAAACACTTCCGGCGGAATCCGTTGCGAGATAGATGCGCGAGAGCAGAAGTATCTTGAACCTCACCACGACGGCAGCGGTCGGGTTCGAGGCTTCGACACGGAGACACGCCGCGTCGAATTTTACTCTGAACTACTTCATCGCCACGGCCAACCTGGGGTTCCAACCTACGTGCCGCCGTCAGAAAACGAGATTGTGGAGCGCGCTGGAAAAGGCAGAAGGTTTCCTCTGATCCTGAGTTCCGCGAAGAATGGCTACTACTGCCACAGCCAGCACCGCGGCCTCGCCTCACTCAGGAAAAAGGCCCCCGATCCGATCGCGGAAATTAGCCCTGGACTAGCGGATAGCAGGGACGTCAGGAACGGCGATTGGATCAGGATATCCACACGAAATGGGAGCGCACGCTTCGTGGCGAAGGTCACCCCAAAACTCGCAGACGACGTCGTCGTGGCTGAGTTCGGCTGGTGGCAATCCTGCCCGGAGTTGGGCCGCGGTTCGTTTTCGACAACGGGTCCGGAAAGCAGCAACGCCAACAGCCTGATATCGGCCGACGCAATCGATCCCGTCAGCGGTTCCATTCCGCATCGCTCGTTCCGATGCAACATCGAGCTTGATCCCTTGACCGAGACTCGGCAACGCGGGTGGCGCGACTTCATGAATTTTCGGGTAGTCGCCGTAAAGGCGGAGGCCGAGGGCGTCCGTTCGGTCGCCTTCGAAGCGGAAGATAGCCGCCAACTCCCGGACTTCCTTCCAGGTCAGCACCTCCAGGTCCGCCTCACCGATGGTTCGAGGGTCGATAGAGCATATTCGCTCACGGGCGCGGCGATCGTCGACGGAAGACAACGGTATAGCATCGCGGTCCGCCATCAAAAGACGATTGGTAGCGAGGGCACCCAGTACCAAGGGCGGATGTCTACCTATATCAACCACCATCTCAGAGTTGGCGAGGTTGTCGAACTCAAAGCTCCGTCCGGAAACTTCGTTATCCCGAGACATTCTCTACAACCCTTGATCCTGCTGGCAGGCGGGATCGGCATAACGCCGTTCATAAGTCTGCTGGAATCGCTAGACGACGACAGCGACACCGAAATCTGGCTCTTCTACGGAAACTTGAACAGCGGCACCCACGCCTTTCGAGAGCGCATCAAGTGGCACGCGCGCCGCCTGAAGAACCTCAAAGTGATCGATCACTACGACAGCCCCCTACCCGAGGACGTTCAAGGGGTGGATTACGACAGCAACGAGCGGATCAGCGCCGACGCAGTCCCAGACCACCTGATCGAGCGTAGGCCGCGGGTCTACATGTGCGGGCCACCGGGGATGATGAACGCGTTTGCCGACGGTCTCGCCGCCCGTGGGGTCTTCAAATTTGACATCTTCCGCGAAATCTTCAGGTCGCCACCAGGTCCGGTCGTCGATGACGGTCGAAAGCATGCGGTGACCTTCTCGCAGTCCCAGGAACCTCCGGTTTTCTGGTCGGCTGCTGATGGCCCTCTACTCGACTTCGCAACGCGGCTGGGCCTAACGCTCCCGAACGGATGTCGGGTGGGACAATGTGAAAGCTGCGCGGTGAGAATTGTTTCAGGGACGGTGCGCCACCTGCACGGAAGCGAACCAGACGACCCTGGGACCTGCCTGACTTGCCAGGCTGTCCCTCTGAGCGATCTTGTGCTCGACGCCTGAACTCCGCCATCGTGCGGCATTAATCAAAAACAAAGGGAACACCTATGACGACAGGACCAATATCGATCTCCGAGCGAGATCTTTCTTCGCTTTTGCCCATGAACAAACTCGTCGAGGCTCTGCGAACGTCATTCAAAGACGGATGCCATGCACCTCCTCGAGAACACCATGAGATTGACGTCGCCTCAGGGGAAAACGCGACACTGCTTCTTATGCCTGCTTGGTCGAAGCAGGGGCCACGACGGTATCTCGGCGTCAAGCAGGTCAACGTCTTCCCAGGAAACGCGCGGATTTCAAAGCCTGCTCTGACATCGATCTACAATCTGTTCGACGGTGACACTGGCGAACACCTTGCATCGATGGATGGCAACACGATAACAGGACGGAGAACCGTTGCCGTTTCCGCACTTGCCGCCAGCTATTTGTCGAGGCCGGATGCGACCACACTTACCGTAGTCGGTTCGGGCCGTATCGCGAGCCTCATTCCTTATGCTTACAAAGCAGTGCGCGATATCCAGCACGTCAAGATCTGGGACATCGACCCGGCTAGTGCCGAACGCCTACGCTTAAAGCTGACAGACGATGGTTTCGGTTGCGAGATCGTAGAATCCCTGGAAGAGGCTGTGAATTCGGCCGACATCGTGTCAGCCGCGACGTTGTCGAGAACACCGCTTGTTCTTGGAAAATGGCTGCATCCCGGAACACATGTCGATCTCATTGGCGCGTTCACAGCAGACATGCGCGAAAGCGACGACGAATGTATCGCTAGGGCGGACGTCTATGTCGACACGATGGAGGCTTTTCACGAGGCCGGTGACTTGATCCAGCCACAACGAAGCAACGCCATAGACCGCGACCACGTGAAAGGCACCCTGGCCGACATCGTATCAGGTCGCCTCCCCGGCAGACAGTCTCGAGATGCGGTCACTGTTTTCAAAGCGGTTGGTACCGCGCTTGCCGATCTTTCGGCGGCAAGTTTAGCGTACGAGGGCAGTTCGAAACAATTTAAATCCTCCTCTAGGAAGGTTTAAAGACGTAAAGGACAGCACGTCGTCTGGTCGGGCGCGAACCGGTTTGGTTTCCTTATTCTCGGCGGCGCGCTCGGGCGACTGGTCGGCCTCGTCTTCCCCGGCGATCCCAGTTTTTGGGTGTTGGTTCCATTTCGCCTTGTCGGTGAAACGATTCCGCCTTCAGGATGCGTTGTCGCCGTCGCCGACAATTTCAACACGCTGACCACGGCTTACCCCTACAAGGAGGCCTAAACCATCGAGCGCGCCGTCGCACATGTCTTTAGCCGTGCCGGCACGCAATTCGACCCTCACTGTGTGGACGCCTTCGAGCAGGCGCCACCTTCCATCCTCGCGATCAGGCTGGCGAACATCGATGATCCATCCATTCATTTTTCGGCGCGAAGTGGATCAAGAAGGATCGTGTCTGCAGCATGAGGTCTTGACAAGGATCTAAACCGCCGCCCTTACAATTCGCTCCCTGAGCGTGGACACATATGCTTCCTCCGTAGAAGCATTTCACGGGAACAGCGATGAGTGCCGACCGACAAAGTCCAGTAAGCGCGCACATCGACAGAAGGATCACTTCGGTTCAAATCGCTTGAGCAATTGCCTCAGTTGATCATTCTGAAGCCGGAGCTTCACTGCCAGTTGGGACCGCAGCTCCCTGATCTCGCCGTCCAGTGCCTGCACGGGATTTGCCTCGATTGGCCCAGGCCGATCCGCCAAAGCAATGTCCAGCTCCGCATCCCTGGTGTGCCACGGCACCTTCGCCCTGGTTTTTCGGCGGATCGTTGGGAACGCCTTGCGCTTCGGATCTCGACGCTCGGCGCCCACGGTGCCAATAGTACGATCCGGGGTCAAAGCGGGGTCTTCTCCGGCCGGCGTCCCGTCAGCGACCTCTGCCGCGATTGTCGGCGATGGCTCCTGACGATCGCCTGTTTCGATCTTGCCAGCTAGCGATGCGGCCGATGATCCTTGCCCAGGTGCGGGCTCGCCTTCGTTCGCTGTTTCAGAGGGGTTGGAACGAGTTCCGGGCCTCTCAGCATCGTTGAGAACCTCGATGGGGTTGGCCTGGTCAACATAACGCTGATTAGCCGTCTTGCCCCGAGACAGCAATCCGGTGAGAAGTTTCCAAGGCGACTTTACCATCGCTTCTCAACTCCCATCTTGTCGTACGCTCCGGTAACCCGCCGGGAAACGGAGATGTCCGTTGCAGCGGCCGAGCACCATCGCGCTGAAGCGAAAGGCCGACCTGGCAGCAACCAATCCTCCGACATCACCTCAGTCAAGGCCGAGGCGTTTGCGAAGATCCGCGTTCTCCGTGCGGAGCTTTTCCGCAAGCAGCTTCCGCAGTCGCTGATTTTCCTGCTCGAGCTGAAGCAGATCCTCCATTTCCTCACCGGCAGCCGTGACAGGCGAGACAGCCTGCTGGGCGGGTTCGACAACCTCTCCGGCAGCAACCTTGGCTTTGCGTCCGCCTCGGCGAGCTGATGGCTTCATCTCGGTTGCGACGCTCTTGCTACCCCTCTTCGCCCGAGCTTTCTTGACGGTCGGGGCTTCAACCGAAGCATCCGAAGTTGCAATTTCCGACGCTGCGTTCTTGGCACGCGGGCCACGCTTCCTGGGCTCCGGCATCTTCGGCAGAGCGGTTTCGACTTCGGTGGACGTCGGTTCGGGCACGTTTGTTTCGTCAGACATTTGTTCCTCCGGAAAAAAGTTTGATGTTGGCGATTGCTGAATAGCTGCTGTCAACGCGGGTGCGCGCTGTGGCCGGTCTACGGCTGCATCTGAGCCTGCGGGAGATGCGCCAGCCCCGGGTGCCTGTAAGTTGCCATCGTGCTCGGCGAATTGGCGCAAATCGACCGTTCCCCAGATCGAATTGGATTGCGGAACGGGTTTTCGACGCGCACCC
Organism: Agrobacterium sp. O3.4; assembly: GCF_041414895.1. Classification (NCBI taxonomy): domain Bacteria; kingdom Pseudomonadati; phylum Pseudomonadota; class Alphaproteobacteria; order Hyphomicrobiales; family Rhizobiaceae; genus Agrobacterium; species Agrobacterium sp. O3.4. The sequence continues at coordinate 167,958 of NZ_JALPZP010000008.1, read as the reverse complement.
TTGTACTCAACGACAAAGTTCTTTTGTGGCTTTTTCAAATGTTCGAGGCTCCAGGTGCGCTCATCTCTTCATGCGCAGAGAAATTGTCGCGCATAAAAACGCAAAGTTCGGTCCTGCACAAGATGGGGCTGCCGGAGACGTGACGGGCGTGACGGAAGCCATGGTCCCGGGAAATGGCCCCCGGGAAATGGCTACCCGCGGCGGCCCCGCGTAGGCTATTCAGGAGACTCGGAAAAGGGGCATCGCCGCCTTCATCTAGGCCACTATTGCTGCAGAAAGGCTCGCTGAGACGAAAAGGCGGTTGTCAAGCAGGAATTGGAAAGTGAGCGACTCGTTCATCTGATGCCGGACGCTCATCGGCTAGTGAAATTAGCCTACTGTGTCGTGGCCGCACGGAGGACCCATCGCCGGTCAGCACATGGTTCATGACTGTGTCGTGGTGCGGGAACTAATCTTGGCCGGTCACCGACCCAGCTCACATCTCCGGCAACCTTTAAACAGGAATGCAGACTCTCTCGGCCCGCTTGGTGTCATTGCGAGCCTGGAAACGTTGGCCGCTGCGCCCAAACACTACCGTCGACCGTCTTTCGGTAGCCGATGTCATACACCGTGCGCATGTAGCTCCCGTTCAGCGGGTCGGTCATGGAATAGGGCACCTGCTCATCGATCGCCGCGATATTGAGATCAATGGCGGATCTCCGTCCATAGTTGTAAAGGGCGATCAACCCTTGCTTCGTCTGTGACTTGAGGAGGATCGCGTATGCTCGTGCCATGATTGGCAACGCCCGTTCAGGTGACATCGAAAACTCCGGAATGAGCGCGTTGTTGATGATCACATAGATATGGAGGTTCTCGTTGCCTGCTTGACCCGATGCGACGAACAGATGTTCGGGCAATGTCAGAAACTGCGACGAGCTGCCTCCGTCAGAGTGCAGTTCACGAATCTGCCTGCCATCCACTATCGCCCGGATAGAAACCGGCGGAAAGATGCCGGGAACGCTTGCTGATGCGATTAGTATTTGGCGCACAAGAGCGAGAGCATCCTGGCTGTCGCTATCCGCGATGGCGCCTATGTTCCAGACGACGGCCCGCTGCGTGTCGAGGTTTGTGGTCATGACCAGGAGACGGCGTCCCGCTTGATGTTCGCGCGCGATTTGGCGCAGGATTTCATCCGTAATGTTGTCTTCGACCATCTTTCGAAGAGCATCCCCCTGAAGGAGGCTTGCTGAGAGGACGCCAAGCCCTCTCCAGTTGATGTCGACAAGACTACGAGCTTCATTGGAAAGATAGAGGCGCCTCAGCCGCGCATCATAGGCGGGCCCCAGGAATGCGAACGGCGCAATCAGGGCCCCTGTGCTCACACCGGTTACCACCTCGAACTGTGGTCGGCTGCCGAGTTCGCTCCAGGCGGAGAGAATTCCTACAGAAAACGCGCCTCCAGCGCCACCGCCCGATATGGCGAGCATAGACGGCTTTTGTTTACCGATAACCGGGCGCCAGGAGGCGTGCACTGACTCCGGGGGCCGCGGATCATCCAAATGAGCCCTTATATTTCCGAAGCCGACGATTTGTGCCCGCCCGGCTTGCGATGCGGTGTATACCGGGCGAGCGGGTGCCGTACACCCGCTGAGGAAAAAGAGAAGACATAGCGCAATGACATTTGCGCTAAACCCGCAGGAACTCGGCATGGAGCGCATCGTCACGCTTCAGCGCCGCCCTGACGCGGAAGCCGGGCCGCCGCTATGAGTGCGCCGACGATTGCCACGGCTACTGCAATGGCAATCCATAAGCTATAGAGCGCGTATCCAAGGATGAACCCACCGAGGACCGGTGCGATAATATCTGTTACTGCGAGCAGGGACTGGGCGGCACCCAGAACCACGCCCTGCCGCTCGGACGGCACATGGGTAGAAAGAGCTGCGAGATATGTCGGCTTTGCAAGAGCATCGCCGGTACTGATACACAGAACCGCGATGACCAGCACGGGTATACGGTTAGCGACACCGGCGGTGATGAACCCCAAGCAAATCAGAAGGAATATCAGGAGGATCAGATCACGTTCGGTAAGGTGTTTGCCGAGCCAGCCGAGTAGGAACACCTGGGCAAAGACATTGACCGCACCATCCAACATGATGAGGTAGCTCAATTCCTTCGCGCCGAAAGCATGACCATGCCATTGAAAGGTCTCCGCAAGGAAGACCGGCATTTGCGAAATGTATGTCCCGTAGGCGAAGAAGTGGCATAGCATGACGATGACGAGAGCACGAACGACAGGCGACGCTGCGATCGCGCGGAGCGATATGTGCCCATCGTGCGGCCGCTCTTTTCCAGTCTTTGTTGGACGCCCTCCATCCAAGCAAAGAGATGTAACGACAATGGACGTGGCTACCAACCCAAGCGCGGCGAGGACGGGAATTGTCAGCGACATCTCGGATAGGAAACCTGAAAGCCCTGCGCCAACGATGCCGCCGAGGCCCGCACCGCCCATGAGTATCCCCATGGCACGTCTGCGGTTTGAGGCATCGGTGTGATCTGCAATATAGGCCGCAGTGACAGAGATGTTGCCTCCGGTAAGTCCGAAGAGTGCCCGAGCGATAAGGATGAACGCAACGCTCGGCGCGATTGCAAGTAGCGCAAGGCTCGCCGCTGCAACGCACTGGCTCGTCAGCAGGACATTCCTCCGGCCGAAGCGATCCGAGAGCTGCCCAAGAGCAGGGGCAGAGGCGAATTGGCCGACTGCCTCGGCGGCGATAACTATGCCCAGAACAAGCGGTGTGCCGCCCATTGCCCGGACATGAAAGGGCAGAACCGGCAAAACGGAAGCGGTGCCGGCGGTGTTCGCGCAGACGATTGCAAAGACCGGAAGGATGATCCGCCAATCGAGCGGCTTGGATGGACTGATGTCGAATTGCGGTTTGGTCGTCATATTCCATCCCCCCCTATACGGCCTCGCCTGACGGCAAGCCCACGCGTTCGAGATAGGCTTCCAGTTGCGCCACGCCTTCCGCGTCAAAAGCCAGAATCGCACCGACATACCCGTCTGGTCTGATGAGGACGCACTCATCCGCCTCCAATCCGTACGCGGCTCGGATATGACCGAACGCATCGAGCACGTCGCCGCGCTGGCCGAGGCGGTGGATATGCAATCCCGGCCGCGATGCCACGCTCCATTCTCCGTTTACGAGCAGCGTCCAATGCGGCCCGATGAACAAGCTGAAGAGCCGCGAAGGCTGCCCTCCTGCCCCCTTAATGGGCGCGTCCGGTGCGCGATCGCCCGCCTGCAGACCGCTGTTGCGGCTTGCTGCGCGCAAGGCGAGAGGCGATTGCGGATATCCGATGTCGAGCTGCTGCACCTCGCGCCCGCGACGGATCTCGCCATGCTTTCCCGCTTCGAGCAGTCGACTTGACAGACCCAGAACCTCCTCCGCCACAGGACGGCGCTCGGCCTGGTAGGTGTCGAGAAGTTCATCGCCGGCTCCACAAAGCGCGGCCGCGAGCTTCCAGCCGAGATTGTAGGCATCTTGAACGCTGGTATTGAGTCCCTGACCGCCGGTGGGCGGGTGGATATGAGCAGCGTCGCCCACCAAGAATACGCGATCGACCCTGTATCTGTCGGCTAGTCGGGCGTTCATAGCGTAGGCCGATGCCCAACTGACGTCGTGGACCTTCACCTCGTTGCGGCCCGTCCGCTCGACGATCAGCTTTTCCAAACCATTTGCTGAAAGGTCCGGGTCCCCATCCGCAGAGACCGGCGCCTGTATCTGGAACAGATCGGTACCCATGAGCGGGCAGATGGCAACCATCCGCTGCATGTCACCGGTGTTGAACTGCCACCAAACATCACGGCTTAGGCCGGTCAGGCCAACGTCAGCGACAATCGCGCGCACGCCCAGGGTTTTGCCGGGGAACGCGATACCAAGTGCGTGTCTTACGAAGCTGCGACCTCCGTCCGCGCCGATCAGATGGCGTACGCGAACCGTCTCCGCTCCGCCTGAACCAGAAAGACGCGCCGTAACTCCGTCGCCATCGTGCTCGAAGCCCGTCAACTCGCTTCCGAACTCAACCCGCCCACCCAGCTCCGCCAGCCGGTCCCGCATGATTTTCTCAGTCAGAAACTGCGGGATCATCAGCGGAATATGATACGGCTCCGCGGGTGTCGCCTGAGCCCGCTCCCCAAAATCTTTCTCCATGAAGCTGCCGTCGTCGCGATACTCGCGCATCCTTGGGTAAACGCCCCCCGCCGCGACGACCTTATCCAGGATACCGAGATCCTCGAAGACCTCTTGCGTCCTTGGCTGAATGCCTTTGCCTCGCGAGCCCGGGAACGGTTCGCGCGTCTTGTCGATCAGGCGGAAAGAGACCCCTCGCCGCGCCAGTTCTATTGCTAGCGTAAGGCCAGCCGCTCCCGCGCCGCAGATGAGCACATCTGCTTCGAATTCGTTTGTCATGTCGTTCTCCATGTGTGTATTATGCACATAATAGGAGAAGCGCTATGCCGTCAAGGAATAATGTGCAAATTACACATATTAGCAAAAAGGTCCGTGAACTGCACGGTTCGCTAATCGATATCGTCACGCTCATGAACCGACCCCAACGTGACGAGGCGCTCGTTCGGGAGGCAGGAATCGCCCTAGATCGAGCTCTATTCCCGCTCCTTGTCGGGATCGAGCGGCGCGGTCCGATCGGCATTGTGGAATTGGCGGCCGGCGTCGGGCGGGACTACACCACGGTTAGTCGCCAGGTCGCGAAGTTGGAGAGCCTCGGGCTTGCCGAACGCAGGCAAAGCCCGGCTGACCGTCGCGTAAATGAAGTTGTTGTCACGGCGAAGGGCAAGGCGATGACCGACAAGATCGATGTTGCACGAGAAAGGATCGCCCTTGGTGTTTTTGCGAATTGGGAGCCGGCGGAAATCGACGATCTTGTTCGGTTGATGCGAAAGTTCGCGGATGCGATGGGGAAGGAGGCTGGGAAGTCGGACGCTGAGTAGCTATCAAGCCGACAGCCATCCGAGCCTGTGCAAGCTCTTACATCTCCTCCTCTACGACGTAGCGCCCCCCACAGGTCACGGTTTCCGCGGATTCGATGCTCGGTCTTGCTCAAAACTTTTTCGACCGTTGGTTTCTGGCCGCATATAGCTCTTGATGAGATACGAACTTACGACCCATGACTCCCCACAACATGTAAGGCGTTGAATCTTTAAGCCGTCGGCATAGCCACGATTATGGAAACTAAGAGAAATCATACCATTCGGCGTTCACTAAGGAAGGTAGCTCCCCCACCCATAACTTGATAACTCGCCTTGGGCCCGAGGACATGAAAATGTCCGGCATCAGTCATCCTCCACGAACACCTGATCGCGCTTGGAACGTATCGACGGTAGGAGCGCTAGGAATACGCAGACCAGACCCATACCGAGCAGCGACGCCGCGATAGGGTTTGTGATGAACACCGTCGCGTCGCCGCGCGAGATGATCATCGCTCGACGGAGATGCTCCTCGAGCAGAGGGCCAAGAACGAAGCCCAAGAGAAGCGGTGCTGGTTCGCAGCCCACACGGATCAGGACATAGCCGAGTATGCCGGAGATGATGATCGCATAGACGTCAAACGGATTGTTGTTGATCGAATAGCATCCGATCGAGGCAAAAATCACGATGGCCGGGAACAGCATACGGTAGGGGATGGTCAGCATCTTCACCCACAGGCCGATCAGCGGCAGGTTGAGGATGACGAGCAGCAAATTGCCGATCCACATCGAAGCAATGATACCCCAGAACAGCGCCGGCTGGCTCGTAATGACGTCCGGTCCGGGCGTGATCCCCTGCAGGATGAAGGCGCCGACGATGAGTGCCATGACCGGATGGGCCGGAATGCCGAGGGTGAGCAACGGAATAAAGGATGTCTGTGCCGCGGCGTTGTTGGCGCTTTCAGGGCCCGCCACGCCCTCGATCGCACCGTGACCGAACTCTGACGGATTTTTCGACAGGTTCTTTTCGGCCGAGTAGCTGGCGAAGGACGCCAGTACGTGGCCGCCGCCCGGCAATACGCCGAGAAGCGAGCCAAGCGCCGTTCCCCGCAGGACAGGGCCGATAATCCGCCGAAAATCATCTTTCGTCAGCCAAAGGTTCGTGACGTGCTTTACCCCGACTTCGCGCGTGTGTTCAGCCTGAAGGTTGCGGAAGATTTCGGAGACCCCGAAGATGCCGACGGCAATCGAGACGAAGTTGATCCCCTGTGACAATTCCAGGCGACCAAATGTGAAGCGCTCCTCGCCCGTATAGATGTCCTGGCCTACCGTCCCAAGGAGCAAGCCGATTACGATCATGCCCAGCGCCTTCAGCACTGAACCGTGAGCGAGCGAGATCGAAACGAGAAGCCCGAGAACGATCAGGGCAAAATATTCCGGTGCACCAAATTCAAGCGCGATAGAAGCAAGCGGCGGAGCGGCGATTGCCAACAATAAGGTTGCGGCGCAGCCCGCGAAGAACGATCCGAGCGCTGCAGTTGCCAATGCTTGACCAGCGCGCCCCTTTCGGGCCATCTGATAGCCATCGATCGCAGTCACGGCGGAAGAGCTCTCCCCGGGCAGGTTAATGAGGATTGCCGTCGTGGACCCACCGTATTGGGCGCCGTAATAGATGCCCGACAGCATGATCAGCGACGTGACCGGCGAGAAGGTGAAAGTGATCGGCAAGAGCATTGCGATCGTCGCCGTCGGCCCGATACCTGGTAGAACGCCAACAAGTGTTCCGAGCAGCACTCCAACAAAACACCAGACGATGTTTATCGGCGTGAGGGCCGTTTCAAAGCCGAGGGCAAGATTCGAGACAAGATCCATCATGGCTGGCACCTCAAAGTCCGAAGACCGGCCCGAAAGCCGGGATGGAAATTGCCAACCCCACTTTAAAGACCAGATAGCAAAGAGTGGCGATGACGGCGGCCATCATAGCCGCCGATACCAGCGAGTTTCGGCGAGACGCGAGCGCTGTCATGAACGTGCAAAGAAGGACGACGGGTACGAGTCCAAGATCCCGGGCTCCGGCTGCAAAGATGGCAAGTGCGAGACAGATGAGGACGATTCCACGCCAGGCAACGGCACCATCGTTTGGCTCCGGTTCACTGCGCAAACCATCGAGGCAGATGACGCTGCCCAGTGCGGCCAAGACGAACGCTAGAACGACCGGAAAAAAGCCCGGCCCCATCTGTGTCGCGGTCCCGAACTCATACCGCAGACCCTGCGCAGCGAATGCGGCTGCGATAGCAATGAATATGCCACCGGCAATCAGGTTTCTCCGGGTGTGCTTTTCGAGTGTAGCCATGGTCTCCTCCCTCTGGCCTCCTCTGACGGTTCCTCCCGTTCAGATGATATTGGACCCTGCGATTGCGTTGCATACGGCATCGGTGACCTGTTTGGTGTTGGCGGTGCCCCCGACATCAGGGGTCAGGATGCCTGCTTCGGTCACGCGCTCGACGGCACTCATCAGCCGCGCCGCGGCCTCGCGTTCGCCGAGATGCTCAAGCATCTGCGCCGCCGTCCAGAAGGTGGCGATCGGGTTGGCGATGCCCTTGCCGGTGATGTCGAAGGCCGAGCCGTGGATCGGTTCGAACATCGACGGGAAGCGACGCTCCGGATCGATGTTGGCGGTCGGCGCGACGCCGAGCGAGCCGGCCAGCGCACCGGCCAGATCCGACAGGATGTCGGCATGCAGATTGGTCGCCACGATCGTATCCAACGTATCCGGCTTCAGCGTCATGCGCACTGTCATCGCATCGACAAGCATCTTGTCCCAGGTGACGTCCGGGAATTCCTTCGACACCTCCGCGGCGATCTCGTCCCACATCACCATGCCATGGCGCTGGGCGTTCGACTTGGTGACGACGGTCAGCAGTTTGCGTGGACGCTCCTGGGCCAACTTGAAGGCGTAGCGCATGATGCGGGTGACGCCGACGCGGGTGAAGATCGCCACTTCCGTGCCGACCTCTTCCGGCAGGCCCCTATGGGCGCGGCCGCCATGGCCGGAATACTCGCCTTCGGAATTCTCCCGCACGATCACCCAGTCGAGATCGCCTGGGCCGCAATTGCGCAAGGGCGGCGTGATGCCGGGCAGGATCTTCGTCGGGCGCACATTGGCGTATTGGTCGAACCCCTGGCAGATCGGCAGGCGCAGGCCCCAGAGCGTGATATGGTCGGGAACGTCCGGGGCGCCGACTGCTCCGAAAAAGATCGCGTCGAACTTCTTCAGATTCTCCAGCCCGTCGGCGGGCATCATTACGCCATGTTTCTTGTAATAGTCCGAACCCCAGTCGAAGGTCTCGGAGTGGATCCTGAAGTCACCGCTTCGCTGTTCCAGCGCCTCCAGAACCTGAAGACCCGCCGCTATCACCTCAGGGCCAATCCCATCCGCGGGGATCGCTGCAATCTTGTATTCACGCATGGGAAGCTCCTATTGGAGGATATCGCGCTCAGCATCAAGCGCCGGGTTCATGGCTCGTTGTCATGACGAGTGACGGGTCGGCGGCGCATTGCCAGCCGCCGACCCAACTGAGCTTACTTGCCGCTCTCGTTGATCAGCTTCGTCAGTCGCTCGACTTCAGACACGAACTTCTGGTCAAGTGCCGCCGGTGTCGCTAGGTCTTCCGAAACTGGTGCGGTTCCAAGGCTTGCAAAACGCTCGATCACGACCGGATCCTTGAGTGCGGCGCGGAGCGCGTCTGCGAGCTTGTTGCGGATGGCTTCAGGCGTTTCCTTGGGCGCCCAGAGCGCATGCCAGGCGCTGAGTTCGAACCCTTGCAGGCCGCTCTCCGCGACGGTCGGAAGATCCGGCAGAACGCCGATCCGCGCTTTCGTCGTGATCGCATAGGGATGAACTTCGCCGGCCTTGATCTGGGTCATCGTATTGGTCGTCTGGTCGCAGGCGAGATCGATGCGGCCGCCGATGAGATCGGTCATCGCGGGACCCATGCCCTTGTAAGGTACCAGTGTGATCTTGGTGTCGAGGGCATCCTGCAGCAACCTGCCGCAGAGATCGGAAACGGCACCCGTGCCGGCGGTCCCGAAGGTGACGGCAGGCCCGTTCGCCTTCACATATGAAACGAGATCGGTGAACGTCTTCGGCTCGAAGTCCTTCCTGCCGACGACCGTCATCGGGACCTCGGTAATCAGCCCGACGCTCGAAAAGTCTTCGATCGGCTTGTAGGTCAGGTTCGGGTAAAGTGCAGCGAAGGTTGCTACGCCGATATGGTAGAGCAGCAACCGGTAGCCATCGGGGTCGGCCTGCGCCACTGTTGCGGCACCAAGAGAGCCGCCGGCGCCGCCCATGTTTTCGATCAGCACCTGCTGGCCAAGGGTCTTGGACATCGACTGTGCCACCAGGCGCGCCACGGTATCACTCGGTCCACCTGCGGCTGCAGGCACCACGATTGTGATGGGTCGATCAGGATAATTCTCCTGCGCCAGCACCATATGGCTGGACATGGCAAACAGGACACCTGTGAGGGACAACAGTACCTTTTTCATCGCGCTTCCTCCCTGAGATCGCGAAGGATGCCTCCACATCCTTTTCCATGCTAGCTTGCATGCAAGTTTACATTTATTTATGCGCGCCGGTTTGTCAAGCTCCGAGAGAGCGGCTATAACGAGCCTTGACACAGCGACAGGCAGTTCATGATCAAGACGATCGACATTCCCGGAGCCGCGCCACGCGATCCGGCCACAGAACAGAATTCAGCAAACTCCGACATTAACGGTTCGGGTAGGGTTTCTGCCGCCTATCTAGCCATCAAGGATGCGATACGCTCCAACGCCTTTCCCCCCGGGTATCAAGCCGCGGAAATTGAAATTGCACGTCAGCTCGGCATGAGCCGAACCCCGGTGCACGAAGCCATGGCGCGACTGCAGGAAGACGGACTGGTCCGGATACTTCCCAAGAAGGGCATCATCATCTGCGCCCTGTCTCCCGCGGATATCGAAGAGATCTACGAAGTCATCACCGCGCTCGAGGGTGCAGCGGCGGCACGGCTCGCCCGATTGCCGATAGAGGAACGCGCACCGGTCATCCAGCTTCTGAAGGCCGCCACGAAGCGGATGATTGAGGCATTGGCGGACAATGACCTTCCACGATGGGCTGTCGCCGATGAGGATTTTCATCACACCCTCGTAACTGAGAGCGGAAACAGCCGCCTCATGCGGATGGCGGGGACCGTCGCCGATCAATTGCATCGCGCCCGCATGTTCACCCTCAACCTACGGCCCTTGCCGCTGCACTCGGCCGGTGAGCATCGGGAAATCATAGAGGCAATCGAGCAGGGTGATGGGGATGCTGCAAGCCGCGCCGCACGGCTGCACCGCAAACACGCGCATGACGCACTCATCCCCCTTATCGCTCGATACAATCTACGCAACCTCTAGGTTGTCGGTTGCGGCGATCTGCACAACGCGGAGATTGTTGGTGCTGCCCCTTTGCGCGAATGGAAATCCCGCCACGATGACAATGTGATCGGAGGGACTTGCCAGCTTTGCTTCCTTCACCGCCTGTTGCGCATGAAGCAGCGACGCCTCATAGGTGTGGACATCTTGTGATCGCACGCCGACCACCCCCCAGAACATGTTGAGCCGGCGCGCGACTTGTTCGGACGGAGTGAGCGCCAGAATTGGCAATGCCGGTCTAGCACGCGAGATTCTGGCCGCGGTTGTTCCGCTCGATGTATAGGCCACCACAACCGGCGATCCCAGGGCCACGGCAACGTTGGCGGCCGCAGTGGCAACCGCATGCGGCGGTGATTGAGCGACATCGGGCTCCGTTGCCTCAAGGATCGGCCGGTAGTGCTTGTGCTTCTCCGTCTTCTCGATGATCCGGTTCATCATTTCGACCGCCTCCACCGGAAAGGCGCCTGTTGCGGACTCAGCCGAAAGCATGACCGCATCCGCCCCATCATAGATGGCACCAGCAACGTCCGAGGCCTCAGCACGCGTCGGCGTTGGCGAACTGACCATCGAGTCGAGCATCTGTGTGGCAACAATCACCGGCTTGGCCGCTAGGCGGCATGCGCGGATGATTTCCTTCTGTTTACCCGGCACATCCTCCGGCGGGATCTCGACGCCGAGATCGCCTCGCGCAACCATGATGCCGTCCGAAAGCCTAACAATATCGTCGATGTCATCGAAGGCAGACGGTTTCTCGATTTTAGCAATGAGGCCAGCCCTGTCTCCAACGAGGGACCGGGCTTCCATCATGTCGCGTGCACGCTGGACAAAAGAAAGCGCGACCCAATCGACGCCAAGCTCGAGCCCGAATTCCAGGTCCTCACGATCTTTCACCGTGAGCGGGGAAATGTCGAGGATAGCGCCGGGCACGTTGACACCCTTGCGGTTCGACAAGGCGCCTCCATTGAGGACCTCGCAAACAAGCCGCCCGTCCACCTCCTCCATGATCCGGACTTTTATTCTACCGTCGTCGATCAGGAGGTCCATCCCGGGCACCGCCACCTCGAAGATTTCCTGATGTGGTAGCGGAATGTCGTTCATTCCGTCGCCACCCTCGCGGCCAAGGATAAATCCGATGGTGGATCCACGTGCGAGATCGAGCCTGCCATGTGCCAGAACTCCGATCCGGATCTTCGGACCCTGAAGATCCTGCAGCACGGCGATAGCAGCATCATGCTCCTGCTCGAGAGTTCGGATGTTCCTGTAGACTTCCGCGTGATCGGCCCGGGCACCATGGCTGAAATTCAAGCGAAACGTATCGACACCGGCGAGAAACAGCGAGCGAAGCATGTCGGGCGAACTTGACGCCGGTCCGACCGTCGCGACGATCTTCGATCGCCGGTTGTTGCGTATGAACATGTTCAAACCTAACCTATGAGAATTGCGCGGATGTCGTTGACGTTCGTGAGCGTTGGGCCTGTGACCACCAGGTCGCCGATGGCCTTGAAGGCCGTGTAACTATCGTGGGCAGACAAGGTCGCCCGTGGATCGATACCAGCATCACGCATTCGGATAAGACTGTCCGGCGCGACCAGCGCCCCCGCAGCATCCTCGACACCGTCGATACCATCGGTGTCACCGGCGATGGCCCAGATGCCGGAAGCTCCCTTGAGGGCAACAGCAAGGCTGAGAAGGAATTCCGTATTTCTTCCACCTCGCCCCTCGGTCATGGCACCAAGGGAAACGGTACCCTCACCACCGGACAGGATGACGGCAGGTGCTGCTACAGGCAGGCCCTTCTCGCGGGCGGAGAGTGCGATGCCTGCCATGACACGCCCCATTTCGCGAGCCTCACCTTCCAGGGCATCTCCGAGGATCAGTGGACGCAAACCGGCTTCCAGCGCGGCCGCGGCGGCCGCATCGAGCGCTATCGAGGGGGCAGCAACCAGCCGAATCTTGCCTGCAACCTCCCCTGCCTTCGGTGTCTCGTTTCCTTGCGCCAGCACTGCGCGCGCAGAATCGGGCAGGACAATGCCGTAGCGGGCGACGATGGCTGCTGCGTCTGCCAAAGTGGTAGGATCCGCGACCGTTGGACCCGAGGCAATCTCCGATGGATCGTCACCCGGCACGTCGGAGATGACCAGTGTCACCAGTTTTGCCGGCAGTGCTGCGCGGGCCAGATGTCCTCCCTTGATAGTGGAAAGATGCTTGCGGACGGTATTCATCTCGGAGATGGTGGCACCGCTGGCAAGCAGCGCCTGATTGACCGCTCGTTTGTCGGCCAAAGTCATCTTGCCCGCAGGCGAGACAAGTAATGACGAACCGCCGCCGGAGATGAGAGCCACCACGAGATCGTCCGGACTAAGGCCCTGGAGGGCGGCGAAAATCTTCTCTGCAGCCTTGATGCTCATCTCATCCGGGACGGGGTGGGAGGCCTCCAGGATTTCGATGCGCCCCGCCGGAACGGCGTGGCCGTAGCGAGTGACCACGATGCCCGAGAGATCGACATCGGGCCAGGCGGCGTCGACCGCGGCCGCCATAGCAGCCGACGCCTTGCCCGCTCCCACCACAACGCAGCGACCTCTGGGACGCTCTGGGAGGTTGTTGACAACAGCTATTTTCGGATCCGCGCTGGCAACGGCTGCGTCGAAAATTCGACGCAGCACCTGGCGAGCGGACACATCGTTCCAGGTCATTCTGCAGCGGCCATCTTCAAGATATTGGACCCTGCGATTGCGTTGCATACGGCATCGGTGACCTGTTTGGTGTTGGCGGTGCCCCCGACATCAGGGGTCAGGATGCCTGCTTCGGTCACGCGCTCGACGGCACTCATCAGCCGCGCCGCGGCCTCGCGTTCGCCGAGATGCTCAAGCATCTGCGCCGCCGTCCAGAAGGTGGCGATCGGGTTGGCGATGCCCTTGCCGGTGATGTCGAAGGCCGAGCCGTGGATCGGTTCGAACATCGACGGGAAGCGACGCTCCGGATCGATGTTGGCGGTCGGCGCGACGCCGAGCGAGCCGGCCAGCGCACCGGCCAGATCCGACAGGATGTCGGCATGCAGATTGGTCGCCACGATCGTATCCAACGTATCCGGCTTCAGCGTCATGCGCACTGTCATCGCATCGACAAGCATCTTGTCCCAGGTGACGTCCGGGAATTCCTTCGACACCTCCGCGGCGATCTCGTCCCACATCACCATGCCATGGCGCTGGGCGTTCGACTTGGTGACGACGGTCAGCAGTTTGCGTGGACGCTCCTGGGCCAACTTGAAGGCGTAGCGCATGATGCGGGTGACGCCGACGCGGGTGAAGATCGCCACTTCCGTGCCGACCTCTTCCGGCAGGCCCCTATGGGCGCGGCCGCCATGGCCGGAATACTCGCCTTCGGAATTCTCCCGCACGATCACCCAGTCGAGATCGCCTGGGCCGCAATTGCGCAAGGGCGGCGTGATGCCGGGCAGGATCTTCGTCGGGCGCACATTGGCGTATTGGTCGAACCCCTGGCAGATCGGCAGGCGCAGGCCCCAGAGCGTGATATGGTCGGGAACGTCCGGGGCGCCGACTGCTCCGAAAAAGATCGCGTCGAACTTCTTCAGATTCTCCAGCCCGTCGGCGGGCATCATTACGCCATGTTTCTTGTAATAGTCCGAACCCCAGTCGAAGGTCTCGGAGTGGATCCTGAAGTCACCGCTTCGCTGTTCCAGCGCCTCCAGAACCTGAAGACCCGCCGCTATCACCTCAGGGCCAATCCCATCCGCGGGGATCGCTGCAATCTTGTATTCACGCATGTCTTTTCTCCACTTTGAGATTTAACGATGTTGGACCGGGGCGACTTTGCCCCCGTTTTCCGGTGCGGTGCGCGACAACACGAGCGTCACGATCGCGGATACGACCAGCAGACCGGCGACGAAGTAGAGCCCGCCCGCAAAGCTGCCCGTAGTGTCCTTGATCCAGCCGATTATCGAGGGGCCGACGAAGCCGCCCAGGTTACCGACCGAGTTGATGGTAGCGATACCGGCTGCAGCCGCTGGTCCAGACAGGAAGAGCGTGGGCATGCTCCAGAGCGGCGGCTTCGAGCAGCTAATGCCGATATTAACCAGCGTCAGCGCAATAAGGACGGTCAAGACGCTTGTCGCACCCGTGGCAAAGGCAAGCCCGACTGCCGCAAGCAGACAAGCGCCGACCACATGCCAGGTCCGTTCACCGGTCTTGTCGGAATGACGTGCCCAGAGAACCATTGCAACAACTGCGAAGATGCCCGGTACCGCGTTGATGAAGCCGACCTGAAGGGATGACAGGCCGAACTCCTTGATGATCTGCGGCGCCCAGATGCCAAGGGTGTAAAGACCGGCGGACGTGCCGAAATAGACAAGGGCGAGTGCGATGACCCGGATGTCGGCGAGCCCTGCCAGGATGCTGTGGCTGGCCTTGCCCTTTGCGGCCTGCTCTGCGTTCATAGTCTTAACAAGCCAGTTGCGCTCATCTTCCGAGAGCCACTTGGCTTTTTCCGGACGGTCGGTCAGGTAAAAGAGGACGACGACGCCGAGGATGACCGCAGGAGCGGCTTCAATCAGGAACATCCATTGCCAGCCTGCAAGACCGAGGAATCCATGCATCTCCATAAGCGCTCCGGAGATCGGCGAACCGAGCACGGTCGACAGCGGGGCTGCGGCCATGAAAATCGCGGTCACTGCCGCACGTCGACGAGCCGGGAACCAGAAGCTCAGGTAGAGGATAATCCCGGGAAAAAAGCCTGCCTCGGCGACGCCGAGCAGGAAGCGCAAAGCATAGAAACTGGTTGTTCCCTGCACAAAGGCCATAAGGCCGGAAACGATCCCCCAGGTGATCATGACGCGGGCAATCCAGATGCGCGCACCGACTTTGTTGAGAATGAGGTTGGACGGAACTTCGAACAGGAAGTAGCCGACGAAAAAGATGCCTGCTCCGATACCGAAGACGGTCGACGAAAAACCGAGGTCTTGATTCATGGTCAATGCGGCGAAACCGATATTCACCCGGTCCAGGAATGCTACAAAATAAAGCAGCATAATAAATGGCACGATGCGCAGAGTGATTTTGCGCAGAACGCGCGTCTCCAGGTCGCTGTTCATAGCGAACTCCTCCCAATGATCCGTTGGGCGCACCTCCTGCGCCTTTGGGGAGGACGTTAATTCGTACTTTTCTCCCAAGCGACAATGCTTCAATTATATAATTAAATGATATAAGGGCATGTCATGGAACTGGAACAATTAAAATGCTTCGTCGCTGCGGCCGAAGAACTGCATTTCGGTAGGGCTGCGCAGAAAATGGGAATGCTACCTGCATCGCTGGGACGGCATTTAAGACTGTTGGAGGAGTCGCTCGGCACTCGCCTCATGTCTCGGACAACCCGAAGTGTCGCCCTGACCGAAGATGGAGTCGCCCTGCTAGAGGAGGTGAGGCCCCTTCTTCATCGTCTCCAGACACTTGCGGAAGAGTTTCGATCAAGGAAAACTCAGCAGGCGACCGTGCTCCGCATAGGTGCAATAGACAGCGCTGCAGCAGGTCTTATACCGCCGCTGCTGCATGATTTTCGGGAGCGATGCCCCGGGATCATCACGCAACTTGTCGAAGACAAATCGATACGTCTCATTCCAAAACTGATTGCCGGGCGTTTGGATATCGTCTTCATTCGACCTCGAGACGGACTGAACCGGAACCTGGATATTCGCACCCTCACGCAGGAAACACCCGTTATTGCACTGCCTATCACGCATCCGCTCGCGACCCGCGAGCGGATCTCCGTCGATGAACTGCGCGACGAGCCCCTCATCGTTCCAGAGCGTCGCTCTCGCCCGCACAGCTATGACCTGACCATGAAACTTTTCGAGGACGCCGGACTACACCCGCGCATCGCCCAGATTGCTGACGAGAAACAAACGATTATCAACCTCGTTGCGGCAGGTATCGGATCTGCCATCGTCCCCCGCTGGACCGCGAAACTCGCGGTATCCGGGGTGACCTTCGTTCCCCTCATGACGGTTGGCGGCATTTCACTCCGGAAACTGCCTCTTGCCGCAGCCTGGGCAAGAGCTGTTCGTGATCCCGGACGCGACCAGTTGCTGGAACTTCTCGACACAAATATCGACCGATATGCCGAGCAGGCGTAGGATCCCGCCCCTCCGTACCATCTGCCTCTACCCGATACCGATAGAGAGGCGGGCGCCAACATCTGGTTCCTCTTCGCCTTGAGATCCCATCAGGGGTGAGTAGCGGCCTGCACAGTGGCAGAGTGAGGTCGCTAGAAAACTCTCTGGAGGCCAATCATGCCGATAACAGCAGATCGAACTCAAGCACAGACCGCTACCCCCGTTGATCTTGGCGCAATTTTCGTCTCGTTGGAATTGAGCAAATCGACGTGGCTTGTAACGGCTTTGTCGCCGGGAAGCGAGAAGATGTCCCGCCATACCGTCGCAGGAGGCGACACCGCTGGATTATTCTCGTGTTTTGCCGCACTTCGCCAAAAAGCCCAGCGGCGTCAGGAGAAGCAGTACCCGCTGGTGGTGATCCAGGAGGCTGGACTTGATGGCTTTTGGCTAGGACGGGTACTAAGCAAGGAAACCTGGATTGAGAGCCACATTGTAGAGGCCGCGTCCATTGCCATGCCCCGCCGCCATCGCCGGGCAAAAACGGATCGCATCGACGGCGAAACGCTGATCCGGGCCTTGATGGCTTGGAAACGTGGCGAGCCGCGTGCGTGCTCAATGGTCAAGCTCCTCACACCTGAGGAGGACGATAATCGTCGGATCGGACGGGAGCGAAAGACACTGGTTGCCGAACGTGTCTTCCACGTCAATCGCATCAAGGGGCTACTCTTCACGCAAGGAATACGAGAATACGAACCTCTAAATCGCGACCGTCGGCAACGTCTGGACGAGCTGCGAACAGGAGATGGCCGTCCGCTTGCAAAGCATTTGAAAGCGGAAATCTGTAGAGAGCTTGATCGCCTCGAATTGTTGCTCACCCAAATCAAGGCCGTAGAAGCAGAACGAGATGCTTTGATCGTCCACGAGACGCCGGAAACGCCGGTGGGCGCGACCGCTCTTTTGGGCATAAGAGGAATTGGTCCGGAGTTTGCTACGATACTCTACACGGAAGGTCTGTTCCGACACTTCGACAATCGACGGCAAATCGCCTCCTACGCTGGCCTCGCCCCCTCCCCTTGGCAAAGCGGCAATGTCAATCGCGAACAAGGGGTCTCGAAGGCGGGAAATCCGCGACTGCGAGCGACAATGGTCGAGCTCGCCTGGCTATGGTTGCGGCATCAACCGAGTTCGGCACTGACCTGCTGGTTTAAGGAGCGTATCGCTCGCAACGGCGGCCGTCTGAAGAAGCCGATGATTGTGGCTTTGGCCCGCAAGCTGCTCGTTGCACTCTGGAAATATGTGAGCTCCGGCGTTGTGATCGAAGGTGCAATCATGAAAGCCGCCTGACACGCGAAACGGCTGCGAAAGCAAATTCTAATCCTCAGGGTGTGATCAGCCCTGTCGGATCCAGGTGAACGGACCGGGATTCCTTTTGGCTTAAACCGCCGGTCTTGAGATTGGTCCCGTTCTCCTGAGCCCGCGCCCGCGAAAGCGGGAAATTGGTGCCTGCCGCCAAGAGCGGCGACCGGATGTGAGGTTGTACAGGCGCGAGAACGGGCCGGTAATTGCTATGGGCTCAGACCATGGATCCACCTAAAACGGAGAAACTCGATGCCACTCGAATGACCAATTGACAAAAATCCTGATGTGAAAGGAATCGAACCAACACTCAATTCTCACGTCTCTCAAACGCCTGAAAGCACTTGATAATTTATTCGACGTAGAGGACCACACATATTCAGCTGCGGCCTGTGCAATACCGATCGACGATCACCTGATCCAAGTTAAAGTCCATCTCGGCCCGAGACCCGCTGTTCGCGAGCGAGCTCGGCGTCTACTTACTCAATAGCTTCTATCAGGTCATAACCGAAAATATGCTCGGCAAGGATATCTGTCGTCTCGTACGGCTCGCCGATCCCATTGACCCTCCCGACCTCGGCAATCAAATGAAGGTTCTTTCGCGGGCGCGATGCAATCACATATAGGAGCTTCTTGGCGCTATCTAGCGCGTTAGGATCAGCGAAATGCGGAACCATGCCTTCGAGCAGCGCAAATGCTATCACCGAATCGAATTCAGCCCCTTTGACACCGTGAATGGTTGATATCGTGATTCCGGAGCGTGCCGCGAACACGCGCCTGAACATCGCAATGTTGGATACCGCTTGCACACCGGCGTTTTCCAGCCGTTCGATTTGGATTCTCGAACGTTCGAAAAATGCCGTGCGATGATCATCGAGCGACGGAAATAGCGCAATGTCGATCCCGAGCGACAGCAGCAGCTCGTCAAAAAACAGCTCTAGGTATTCGAGGCCATCATCGACCAGGATCTGAATTTGATTGCAGTGGCGCAAAAGATCCCGTCGAGAGGTTTTCGACGTGTCGATGCCTACAGACCGAAAATGCTCCAGAACCTCGCCAGCCCAGCGCATCCTTCGAACGAACATTTGTGGCTCTGGCCGAGTTAATGCAAGCCGAGATATCTTGAACCAGATATTTTCTTGGTCTCGCGAAAATGGCGCCATGCCCGGGCCGTCAAAATTGTATTCGGGCAGCGCCGCCACGAGGCGTCGAGTTATCGCCGCCAGTTGCACCCATTGCGGTCCAACAACGCAGATCTCGTGCGGCGAAATTCCAAGCGTTTCGACATTATGGCGAATGAGCCGCACGATCTCATCATCCAGCTCTTGGTGATTGATCTCCTGGTCGAAGGAAATGAAGCTTCCGTAGTCGCGGTCTTTGCCGACAGCCTCAATGGCCGCAGGCACGACACAGTAGTTCGAGAAATAGCCGACGATCCTTTCGGAGGAGCGGTAATTGTTCGACAGGCTTTTCTCTGCGAGATCGATGCCAGCGCGCGCAGCAAATTCTGGCCGAGTCATCGCATAGCCGCCCAAGGAACCGTATATTGCCTGGTTGGGATCCCCGACGATAAACGTTCTCGTGTTTCCGGCCGATCCCCTTAGAATGGCGGCAACAATTGCGTATTGGATCTCTTTGGTGTCCTGATATTCGTCAACGAGGATATAGCGGAATAGAGATCCAAGCAGCACGGGAATCGTGGGATTGCTGGCGATCAAGTCGTGCGCGCAGCTCAAGATCATCTCAAAGTCCAGTTGCCGGTGTTCCTGAAGCCGATCCCAATAGCGTTGCAGGACGGCTGTTGCTGCTGCTCGGCGGTTCGGATTTGCTCCCTCAAGCTCGAAACCAGTCGTCGTGAAATAATACCGACAATCCAGCGGGCGGACAAAATTCGGAGATTGCTGGCAGAGTTCCGTCAGGATGTCATCGGTTTCATGCTGGTCAATCACCCGGAACCCTTTGGCAAGACGATCATGATAGATAGCATACGGTCTAATGATCCAGTCGAGACAAAACGAATGTATCGTGCCGATCCAGAGTCGATCGGTCGACACCCCAAGCTTCTCGATACGTTCAGCAATCTCTTCGGCGGCACGATGCGTGTAGGTAATGGCGACCACCCAGTGGCGTTCGCTTTCCAGCTTCGACAGTTCGAGGGCGATCTTGTACGTCAGAGCTCTCGTCTTCCCACTCCCCGGGCATGCAGCAAGGAAAACGCTCCCGTCATGAAGGACGGCATCAGTCTGCTCATCATTGAGGTCGCCATTTTGCCATACGAAAACCATCAGGCATGTCCCATGACATCGATGATGACGTCGCCGGCGACCGCAGCGATCAATGCTTCCCGGAGCGGCTCTATCGCCAGCTCGCCAGCGCGGAATGATCTTACCTGCTCCCTGAGCTGCGCAAGCTGTGCGTCGCCGATCACCGCGGGATCCTGGTGAAATTTCAGGCGGTGCTCGATCATATTTGCGAGAACAGCGCGACCGATCGGTCGATGGGCGGAAAAGATCGCTTCGACCAGATAGTCCGGGATGCGCGTCGAGGAGGATACCTGCTTGGCCATCTGGATTGCGAGCCAACCCTTCCCGGCATAATCCGCCATGGCAAGGATTCGACGGCCAAACACTGCCGGATCG
Organism: Agrobacterium sp. O3.4; assembly: GCF_041414895.1. Lineage (NCBI taxonomy): Bacteria > Pseudomonadati > Pseudomonadota > Alphaproteobacteria > Hyphomicrobiales > Rhizobiaceae > Agrobacterium > Agrobacterium sp. O3.4. The sequence goes on along the minus strand of NZ_JALPZP010000008.1, from coordinate 147,416 downwards.
TTGGATCTCAACTCCGCAGTTGCAGCAACTATGGTCGGATTGTCCTTATAGACCGCGTTCAAGACTGAAACAGCAAGTTCCCAGTTTCCCGCCGCCACGAAGTCGACTTCGAACGTTCTCGGAGCATAATGGACGGACACCCAGTCGTTGCCGTCCTTGAACGCCGTCAGTCTTGCCCGCCGGGCGACCCCGGCCGCCTGGGCTCCGATTGCTTTTTCTTTCGCGCCCTTCAGCGCCTTCGTATCGTCCTCGGCGGGCTCCGTATTGAAGAACGTCGCGTCAAGGTCGGTGACGATGGCGCATCGTCTTCTTATTCTAAGGTCGTGGAAAAGCACCGCGACATTCTCGAATCCGGTGCTGCGGATGTTGATCAGGCTGACGCCCAGTTCATCGAGGCTCACCCCGAGAACTTCTTTGACGAGGACAGGCACGAGGATTTCTTCCGCATCGCCTTCAACAAGGATGACACTTTTAGCGAAAAGGAGATTGCTTCTAACCGCGTCGAGATACCGTTGGATGCTTCTGATCTCCGGCTCATCAAGTCCCGCACTCGGCCGGAAAGCCTCGCAGCGTGAGCCACTGCGCCCTAGGATATTAACGTTTTCAACGTTGCTGACTTCTGAGATCTGGGTCGAGTGGGTGGAATAAATTACCTGGGTATCGGGGTAGCTAAGGCGGTCAAACAGAGTTTTCTGGATGTGCGTGTGGATATGAGCCTCGGGCTCCTCGATCAACAGAAAGTTTGCGCACGCCTGCTTCGCTTTCTGGTATTTAAACTCGAGGAGCTTCAGCGTCAGGTAGATCAGGTTGGCACCACCGAGGCTCAACTCGTTGATGGCTCCCTCATAGTCGTCGTCCGTTTCGCCGACGAACAGCTTCAATGATTGGAACAGCCGGTCGGCTTCGTGGGGGACCGCCGACCTCACCGCCAAGCTCGCAGGCGAATATGTTTCTCCCGCTGCATCGCGGATCGTTTGCCGTATATCGGCTCTGATTTCGCCAACATCGGGAAGCGCTTCGATCTCGGTATTAAGCGCTTTGACGCGCTCGGTGATCGGCGCCAATGCAGCGGGGTCAATTTCGCCACTCTTGCTGCGCAAAAGCGTCAGCAATGGATTGGTCCGCTGCCCCTGGAACTCGCTGACGACATCACGCAACGCTTGGACAAAAGTGAAGCAGACCTCCTTGCTCACGGACATGATCCCTGGAACCCGACCGCCGAGGCTCGCGGGTTGAAGCTCCTCGGGAAACTGCACTGTGGCAAAATCGCCAACCAACGCCTGATAGACGGCTGGATCGGAGAAATCAGCAGTGCTTTTACCGGTGAAGACCGTCTCGTAATCGTCAAGCGTGATCGTGTTTAAGATCCCCGCGAGGCCGGCATGATCTCCCTCAGCAAGTTGGCTGAGAAGCGTGCGCGTCGCGGCGTTAGGTCGGAAAATCAAATTATAAGTGGCTCTCGCGACGGCGTCGTTTTCGATGACGCCGGTGCCATGGAGGAAAAGGGCCTGGATTGCTTCCTCCTGGGACACCTCCGCAAACTCAATGCTAATGATGATCCAATGCCCCCGCCAATTGCCGAGGCCGCGGTGAAAGTCACCCTCTTCAAGCCGGTACGCCCAGCGGAGGAAATCATCGTCGAGCATCAGCCGCATTGCGCGGAACAGGTTCGTCTTTCCCGAACCGTTCTCGCCGATGATCGTATTAATGCCCTTGTTGAAATGAAAGTTTGCCCGCTCGAAATTTCGATAGTTTACCAATTGAACGCGGGAGATATGCATCGTGGATCCTTCGAGACTCGTGGTCTCGCGAATATACCCGCAAAAAGAGAGAAGAACATCGTTCCACGACTGTAGCGGCGGTCTATCCCACAGGCATAGTTGTTACCGGCACAGAGCGATTTGCCGCGGGTTTTAAGTCCGCCTCAGCAGAAATACGGCGAGGCTGCACGCAACACTGACAACGAGCTCTGCCTCGGCGGCCGTCGCGTCTCGGCCTTCCTGCACATGACGTCCATTCTGTGAGGCGTAACCCCATAACTTATGGACCGCATCCCCCAAAGGCGGAGTCAGGGCCAGACTATTGATAATCTGGTCGAGATTCTGATTGGGGGCGTTTGTCATGTCTCGAGCGACGCATTCGAGCGCAGCCATCGAATGCTGAATGGCGCCTGTGCGGTCTGGATCCGGACGACGTGAGATATCCTTCAGCGCCTCACGGATTTCGCCGGCCGCCGTGTACCTACCGCTCTGCGCAAAAGCTTCGACCGCCTGCTCAGTCGCAATCGCGAAAGTCGGATCACCACGAAACACTATTCCATCCGGATCTTTGAGCTCCCAACCGATCCCTTTCTCGCGGAACACCCTGTTCAAATCATCCTCGAAGCGCCGCTGTTCGTCTGGGCGGTATTCGAAGTTGCGCCAAAGTGCTTCAGCGATGTCATAGACCTTGTACCAGTCGCACCCTCTCAACAAGCCGAGGACTTCATCCCAGATGTTTGGGTATTCGCTCCAGTTGCGAGGATCTGGAACCTCGAGCAATATATCGCATACGATGGTCCGGATCGCGGTCGGGCTTAGTCCGCAGCTTCGCGCGATGCTCGCGACCTGGAACCGCAGAAAGTCGGGAGCATCCTCGCGGATCGTGATTTCCGGTTCCGGGCCACGATAACCATGTCTATCGGAAAAGGATCGATTCATTTCTTGCGCCTCACCTACGCTCTTTCGTCAAACGTAATTCTTCATTTTGCGTGCATGAAAGCAACCGAATCTGCCTATCTTCGAGTGACTCGTGAAACCAGGTGCGATCATGCAAGGAAATGTCACCTTTGACCCACTCGCTTTTGCCGAGCCCGTCGAAAAGCCTGAGATCACCGAGATTCTCGATTTGGAGAGCGGGGAATTCTTTGAAACCACAGCTTTTATCTCTCAAAAGCGCTATGACCGGTTGGTCGCGGAGCGCGTTTCGATCCGGGAAAATCTAGCGGACAAGCCGCTTTTCGCATGCGGGCTTTGCGCGACGCCAGTCTATCTGGTTGCCTCTCGCGAGAAGCGTTTCTTTTTTCGCCACTGCCGGGAGGATGGTTCTTGCCCGTCGATCACCCGTTCGGCATTGAGCCGCGATGAGATCCGGGCGCTCAAATATGATGGCCAGCGAGAAAGTGTCGCTCATCGAAAGATCAAGGAACGGCTCCTGCGCAGTCTTGCAGCCGACCCCTCGAACAGCGAAATCCTCTCTGAAAGGCAGTGGCGCTCTGCCCGAGACCCCGGCAGCCGACGTCAGCCCGATGTGCAGGCTCTTACCACCTTTGGCCGGGTGGCTTTCGAGGCGCAGCTGTCGACGACCTTCCTCGACGTGGTAGCAGGACGTCGCACATTCTACCGCAGTGAAGGCGCATTGCTCATTTGGATTATGGCAGGATTTGACCCCGATTATCGGCGCATGACGACGGACGACCTGCTGTTCTCCAATAACTCCAACATTCTCGTTGTCGATGAAGAGACAGCGGCTTTGTCCGAGAGTAGCGGCATATTCTACCTCCGTGCGCATTACCGCGTCCCGGAACTGGTATCGGGCGTCATCAGAGATGACTGGGCAACTCAGATCGTCGCCTTCCGCGATTTGAGAATAGATCTGGAATCACAGTCAGCCTGGGCCTTCGACTACGACGGCCAGTCTCAGTTGCTCCTCGAAAACGCAAGGATCGAGCTCGAAACGCGGGATCGCGACCTGCGTGAAAGGATTTGCGCATTTTGGTTGGCGCGCAATCAGCACACTCCCGACCCACTGTCCGCTGAGGAAACGTGGCGGAGCCTGGTCGCAGAACTCTCGGCCCGCGGCGTTACACCTCCAACGAACGACAGACACGACCGCGCCGTTACTGGTCTGATGAACGGCGTCCTAAGCGCACGCGAAAAGCGCCCGGTCGGTTGGGACTTCAAACACCTCATCGAGGTCGCGCACCGCATTTGCGACGGATATCCGGAACACGCGCTCGCGATGGGATTTGCCCTCAAGGAATATGGATGCGAGGAATTGATCAAAGCCCAGGACAAGAGCGGAAAGTGGGAAAAGCGCGCCCGCACGATCCGGGAGAACATCCGCGCAGGTGATCAACGCTATCTACCCGATGAAGATACGCTACCATTTCTCACGTTCGTATTTCCTGAGATCGGCAGCAAAATCGAAAAGTTCCTGTCGTCTCGTCTCGCCCAGTCCAAGCTCTGAGGTACTAGCGTCGATTCCCCATGCGATTCAGCCTCTCAGAATTTCCGGTGCGAACGCGGGGTGTCGAAATTCGTGCCGAACGGCCAGAAGGTGCGAGCGTGTGTGGGACCGCCATCGCTGTCATCAATCACGGTCCCGACCTCAGTCACGCGGCATCATCGTCGAAATAATAGGAGTCATCGACGCTGCCACCTGTATCGAATTCAGCCTCTCGATAGGCCACGCGTCCAGCCACGAGGTCGAACGTCACGTAGGTTGTGAAGTTGATCTTGTCGCCTGAAAACACCCTGTCTTGATCCTGCTCGCCCTCGGCAGTACCTGTAAGCATCACTGTGAGGCCTTCGTCATTCGATGATACGTCTACTTCATCGATATAAAAGCCATCGAAGTACGCATTCGTCGTCGCCATCTCCCCCGAGAGCTCGTCAAGGATCGTAAGCGGATTTTCGTAAGCGTATGTACTGACTTCCTCACCGATGTTTCTGTTGCTCCAGATCTTACCCGAGAAATGCCCCGCTTCGACAAGAAACGCTGAAATCTGCGATGCAAGTTCGTCTGAGGTTGGCAGGTCATCGGGAATTCCCTGCAGTTCAGCAATTCTCTGGTCCATAACCGCGAGCGCCGGCATCAGGAGTTCAGCTTCTTCGAGCGAAGTAAGCGGATATTTCCCTTCCGCGCGAAGTGCTGCCGCAGTTCCGTATCCGAAATAGGCGGCAACAATTTCGTGGGCGTGTCCCGCGACAAGTTTGTTCCCCGTCAACGCGCGGTATTTCGCACGCAGGGCGTCAACGCATTCTTTGTGGATAGACATGACAAATCCAATTCACTCCGGCGTCTGATACGGTGAACACAAGCGCTTCATGTCACCTTGCGCCGGCAGATTGGTTGCCGTTTAGGTGAGGACTGGTATCTCTAAATTGCCGCCTTTAGGGTCGCTTGCAGCCCTGGCGATCGGCTCCGAAAGGGAGGATATCTGATTCCACCGGATTTGGAAGTCAGGCGAATTGCCTCAGGAAGAAATTCTGGGCCGGCCCATGAGAATGAACCTCTTGCCGAATGAAAGGCGCACGGTAGCGAATCATAATGGCCGCGTTCATTCTAATTCCACCGCATCTCGCCGAGCCTGAAATGGGAGGAGCTTATGGAGATTTACTGCAGGGGAACGGCTCAAATTAGGCATGGTGAAACTGGCGAAATCTACGAAATCGAAAGCGACGAGCTGGATTGGGACGCAGTCGGTGGTGATGAACGGCAGATGGGATCGGAAATCCACTATGAAGCTGTCATCGATCATCCGGAACTTGGAGAGCTAAGCTGGGGTCTGTGGGAGTATCCCATCGGTATCGAGAATTACCATATCACCAATGCAGGACCGCACGAGGTCATACGGGATTTCGATTATGGGCTGGAGCACGGTGAGCCGGAACCTGACGAATGGGTCGATTACTCTGTTCCGGATGATCCGCTCACAGTTTTCATGAGCTCCTACCATCATACAGGCGACCTGCTCGCGGACTATGGAGGCGACAGTGGCGGTCACTTGGTCAATCGGATGATCTTTTCGCATCAGATCACTGCGATGGAAGCCTATCTGGCCGACCGGCTGATAAATCAAGTCGAGCGCGACCCGGAGGCTTTCAGGCGGCTGCTTGGGCAAGACGAGGAGCTGGCGAAGGAGAAATTCACACTCGCCGAAATTTCGAGAGATCCGGCTCTGGTTGGTAAACGGGTCCGCAAATATCTCCGGTCGATTCAGTATCACAATCTCGCCAAAGTCGACGTTCTCTACAACATCGCGCTAGGGGTCCGCATCCTGAACCTGATCACAGACAAGCCACGCCTTTTCAAGGCGGTGCTGCTTCGACATGACTGTGTCCATCGCAATGGTTTTGACAAGGAAGGAACCGAACTGCGCATCTTTACCAAGGTATTCGTTCAGGAAACCGCCGATCTGATCAAAACCTTCATAGAGAATATAGAACGGTCCCTACGGGACGATTGAATGCCGCTAGATCAGCTAGGTCCGCATGAAACGCCGGAGTTTCTGGCGAAGAATTGGCAAAGTCATTGGCTCATCAAATCGAATCTCGACAAGTTGGACCGCATTTTGTTCACAGAGACTTCTCTTCAAGGCATCGCGCTCCATGTTCCGTTTCAGCGCCATTTCTCCTCCGAATGCAGCAATGGCTCTGTAGTGCTGCTCACCATGGTGTTCCAGAGCAAGGCCGATGGCGGGCAGATACACGTCTAATCGTTGGCGCCCCAGCCATGGGGGCGACGCCTCCCTTAGGATAACTTGGTCGGGAAATAGCTTTTTCAGCAGACTGTACATTTCCGCCTCCCTCACCCATCGGCTAAGACCAAGAGTGTACTGGACTTCGGAACGCGCAGTGGGCTTGTCCATTCCAGGCATCAACATCAGCTGGACACCTCGATTTACCCCGATTTCCTGCATTGACGGGGTGATCTGAGCCTACCGCCGCTCTCGGTGGTGATATTTGAACTGTCTGTATTGGCATTCCCGCCCCTTGCGGGGTGGCCGTCGTCATGCGGCGGCATGGCGACCTTCGTGGAAGACGTATCGGAGCATGTTGTAGGCGATATTGGCCATGCCAATCTTCACCTTGGCCCTTCCAATCCCGATGGTCCTGATGAAGAGCTTCATCTTATCCTTCTGCCTTGCAAAGACATGCTCGACAGCGGACCTGATCTTGGATCGTCGCCCGTTGGCCCGCGACGTCGTTTCCGGCATTGGCTTGCCCTTCGGCTTTCGCTGATGAATGTCCGACTTCAGGCCATTCCTTACCAGCCACTCCTCGTTCGTCTTGGATCGGTAGGCGCTGTCGGCCCAGACCGTTGAGGCGCTATTGTCCTTGGTCACGACATTCCGGAGTTGGGCACCGTCATGGGCGCTCGCACTTGTCACCGTCCATCCCCGTATGAAGCCATGTGCCCGGTCGATGCCCGCGTGATTTTTGTAACCAAACATCGGAATGGCGATGTCATGGGTCTTCGTTGGCGCTGATGTCGGCGTTTCCCTCGGCTGCTTCGCCTTGGAATACTTCACCGTCCAACGCGCATCGCGATCCTTCTGGGCAAGCTTGGCGGGCTTCTCCTTCCAGTCCTGCGGTATCTCACCGGCTTTGATCGCGTCTTTCTCTTCCTGATTATTGCGCTGCCTCGGAGCCTGGATGATTGTCGCATCGACGATCTGCCCGCCCTTGGCCAGATACCCGGACCGCGACAGATGTTTGTCGAAGCGAGCGAACAGATTATCGATGGCACCGGCTCGCACGAGACTTTCGCGAAACAGCCAGATCGTCTTGGCGTCCGGCACCTTGTCGGAAAGGCCGAGCCCCAGGAACCGCATAAACGAAAGCCGGTCCTGGATGACGAACTCGGCCTGGTCGTCGGAGAGATTATAGAGCGCCTGGAGCACCAGGATCTTGAACATCAGCACCGCCGGAAACGGCGGACGCCCGCCTTTTGATCCATCCGATCGCTTCAGCGCCTTGGCCAGCGGCTTCGCGAACACAGGCCACGGGATGATGGCATTCAGCTTCTCGAGCGGATCGCCCACGGCGCTCAGCCGTTCATAACGCTCGTCCAGATCAAAGAAACCAGGCTGCCCCCGCATCATCTGCTCCCGCCAAATCGCGCATGTCGGATTGAATCACGATTTGCCGAAAAGGGGGAGGTTTTTAGAGGGGTCCAGCTGATCGATATACGGCGCGATAAACTCCCCAATATCATCACCGTAGAGATCAGCAGCAGCCTCCGGTCCCGAGCGACGGGCGATACACAGGTGGCATATTTCGTCGATGTAGGTCGCATCCGACAACAATCGAACAACCTGATAGGTCCATGCGCCTGAATGAGACGCAATCCGCATAGCCTCTGATATCATTTTGCCATGGGCCGGGCGTGCGCATGAACAGAAACAACGCTCCCCGGTAATCAAATGGTCAAATGCAACAAACTCAAAGCCCTCGATCCCGAACTCATAGCCTTGCGTACGCGGCCCAGGTCGAGGGTTCGCGACCAGCGGCTGCTCAAGGGGGATCGCCTCCATCATTTTCTTGGTTTCAAGAAACATGCTGGGCGGAATCGTCACGTGGTTCAGACGCAGGATGTGGTTTGTTTGCGTTTTTAGCTGCTTCGACCAAAGTCGATGGACATCAGCCCCGCAGGGCCATAATTTATGGGACTGAGTTGCAAACCCTGCGTGTCAATCTCAACGACGTCAACCATGGTCTCTTTGGTTGTGGAAAAGGCCAGCTCGACATACCAGGTTTCGTATCCGATGTCCGCAAGCCGCGCCAAGGATGCACAGCGCTCCTTGAAATACATCGAGTGAAGCTTCACCGAGGGGATCTTCCGGAGCTCTAAAGTTGCTTGCTGCCGAAGATTTTCGACGAGAATTTGTGTCATCAGCTGTTCGACGGCATCTACCGGCCTCACTCCCACGGTAGCGGTCCTGAGAGCCAACGCTTCGCCAAATTCTCTCTCGGAAAAACCGAAGGAAAGCCGGCCACTCCTCACGTAACTGCCTCGATTGCAGGGGTAATTGCAGATTCGGAAGACGTCGACCTTCTAAATCTCATTCGAGACCTCGATGTCTTGGTTCAAGACCGCGCTTTCAACGAAGTTTCCAAGCGCACGAGCTGTCGAGTCATAGATCGACTTCTCTCCATCAGCGCTCGAAAGCGTGAGTACGAAAGCCACTTCTTGCGGCCCAGCCTGACTGTGATGCGTCCACCCAAATTGGTAGAGGTCGCGCATGTAAACGCGCGCATATAGCCGCATATGCGACCCGGAAAAGCCTAGCCCACTGCTTTTGGTAAAATCCCGGCAATGCCTTCTGATCGGTTGCCATTTTCGCAGCTCTTCACGAGCGTCGTTCTCCGGCAGTGTCGATTCCTTCATTGAACCAAGAAGGGAGGGCCATTTCTTTGGCCCAGTAGGGTACATCAAAGATGTCTCCAACCGAGAGGCGAAATAATTCGCGCCGCCGAACGGCGAAACGAGGGGTCGCAGCACGGCGGTCAGGCTGGCGCGCCCAAACAACTTTCCATCTCGCACCAGCTCGGGAGGGATGGGAATATCGTTCCAGTAGTATGCGGTTCCCGGCTCGAGTTGTGCCCGCCACGCAAGCGTGACGCTGCCAGGCGCGCAGGTCCAAGGAAGGTGCCCTTGATACGGCGTTCCCCAACCGAGGTTGGGATCGTGCTCGCTGCGTTCCGCTGAATTGATGAGGAGAGCCTTAACCAGATCCGGCGTTGGTTCACGTAAGCTATCGAAAGTGTGGGCTGCCAAAGACGATACCAACGGCGTTGCGTAACTGCTTCCCGTATCGACAACTCCACCCAGCATCCTGAGATTTGAAAACCACGATAAGTCCGGTTTCATCATCCCATCGGGGCCAGGACCGGGCAGGCAGGCAGGGCAACGGTCGCCCGGCGTTCCATCTGGGAGCGCCTGACGGCCACCGACAACAATTGCCGCTTCACAATCAGCTGGCGGGTTGGGTCGAGAATTATTGTCCGGGCTGACATTTCCAACGGAGATCACAGGGAGAAAGCCCGCCGATCTCGCCAGGAGGCTGATTTCGTGCCCAAGAACGCTCACTTCTGAGGGGTCTAAGCCGATGCCATCTTGATTGGCGGAAATATTCCAGACGCGTGCCTCTGGATAAAGACGTGCAACCTCCGTCAGGTAGTCAACCAACTCACGCTCATCGAAACGACGGTTTGCGTTCTTATGGGGGACCGCCTGAACCGATCCAATGCGGCAGTTCAGCTCCGGCAACAATCGATTATTATTCCAGGCGTGGCCATGGACAACGAGTGAGCTGATACAGTTGCCATGAAGCTTATCAGCTTGGGCATTCGTCACGAAAGGCGTTGCCTTGAAGGCTTCAGCTGCGCTGTAACTTTTCGCATGCAGTCCCCCGTCCACGACAACGACGACGGGTGCGTTTTGATCGATTACCGGCGCAGGAGGCTCAGCTCCTTCGCCAGGGGCCGCCACTCTGATGGGCCGCACAGGATCGATTCGATAGGAAGCACCGGAGGCGATTAGCTGCCGCAATCCTTCTTTGTTCGGAATACGAACCGTGGCTCGGCCGACGCCGGTGTTTCGGTAATCCCGCATGGCCCTTGCTATGCTGGATTGTCGCGGCGTCGTTAAAGCGCGCGGTTCTTCCGCTTGCTCTGATGTGCCTAGCGTCAACCGTACACTCGTGAAAGTCGGCAATACCAACCTCTCATTGGCAAAGCCCTGAATACGCTCCAGGACCTCTACCTTGGCATCACGATCACGAAAAGGAGCAAGCCAGACCACGAACAAACGTCCATCGTCATCCTCCGGCGCGGAATTCCAGAGCTCATTGACTGACCGGCCGCGCAATCGACTTTTCGCATCAAATCGCTCCAGTGACGAAACTCGCGATATGTCTGCTTGCACCGCATAGCCGACCGGACGTTGGATCGCGTCGAGAAGGCGAGGCAACTGTTTGATGTCGGCCTCGATCAAATAACCGCTTGGAAGGGGTGCAACCAGCCTGCAGCCGTGACGCTGGGAGAAGAGGTCGTCTGGTGTGTGTGTCGGAGCGAGGGAATCTTCGGTAAACATACGAACTACGAGGTGAGTTAGCCCCGAATATGTCGGCAACTCCGCGCGGTGCTCATAGATATCGCGTGTTTCGCTCGCAAGAACTTCCTGCTGTCGGCCGAGGCGCTCCGTGACGATACTTTCAATGCCCTTGCCGCGCCCTGTAGGACTCCGGAGCGCCGGGTCCATTTGAAGGCTCAAAACAGGATAGAGAAGGGGCTGGTCTCGAACTTCCGCCATGCTATGCCTCCCCATCCTGTTGCTTCAAATATGCATAAATGGCTTGCCGTGACACACCAAGGATGCGGGCGGTATCCGCGCCCGCAATACCGTGTTTCTCCTTCAATGCTATCGCCACCTGCCGCTTTTGCTCGGCGTCCAATGGCTGCCGTTGGACAGGGGCGGTCCGCCCTGAGCTGGGCTCTAACAGAGCCGCAATGACGGCTCCAAAATCGATGTCACGCGAATCATGGACCGCATGACGCCGTGCTGACAAGCTCATCGTTTCGATATCGGCCCCCGATAGTCCTTCGGACACTGTAGCAAACAGTTCGGCGCGACCATCTTCATCTTTATCCTCAAAGAGAAAATGCCGCCAAAGATCGGCACGGACGCTTTCCTCCGGAAGCCCAAGATCTATCTTGTAGGGGAATCTTCTCCAGATCGCAGGATCGAGAAGGTGAGCATGATTTGTTGCAGCAACCACGATCGAACTCGGGTCCAGCCCATCAAGCGCTTGAATGACGGTATTGACCACACGCTTGAGCTCGCCCAGCTCGTGTCGATCATCCCGCAATTTTGCAACAGCATCCATTTCATCAAGAAATAGAACAGCGTTCCGCGCCGGTACGAAATCAAAAACCGAGCGAATATTTTTTGCCGTATCGCCGAGCAGCGAGGATATCACGGAGTCGAGCCGGACGACGTAGAGGGGTCGTGACAACTGTGCAGCGATGTGCCCGGCAAGAAGAGACTTACCTGTTCCGGGCGGGCCGGAGAGCAGAAGCCCTAGTCGCGACGCCAATCCTTTGGCACTCAAGTCATCAATGCGACGGGCATCCGCGATGAAATCGCTGAACACGCGCCAACCGCTTTCATTTAGGAAAATAGGTGTATCGGGCCAAGTCTGCTCTTCGACAAGCGGCAACCGGGATTTCGAGTCGACAGGCAGGGACTCCATGTAACCGGACGCCTTCAAAGGCACCCCCCTCTTCCGAACCAGCGCCTTGAGTTCCTTGGCAATGGAGGTCTCACCATTCTTGTCGAGGTCTCGCGCGAGCGCATTCGCGGCTCTGCGTACGCGCGTGTAGTCAGCGGATAACGCCGCATCGGCTAACTCCAGCACATTTTTCATCTCAATGGTCATGATCACTCCATGCGTAAAATATATACCCCAGTCCGTAAACCACATTAGCCATATTGACAATTAAATTTTAATTAATGTAAAGTCGATTGGCACTCAAGAAAAAGGAATCTGATGCAATGACAAAGAAAAATCAGCATGTGGTTCCCCACAACGGCGAATGGGCCGTGCGGGGCGCTGGAAATGAGCGAGTGACCTCCACGCATGGAACGCAGGCCGACGCGGCTGCTGCTGCTCGCAAGATTGCGATCAACCAGCAGAGCGAAGTGGTCATCCACCGTCCCAACGGTCAAATCCGGGACAAGGATTCCTACGGTCGCGACCCGTTCCCGCCACGTGGTTAAAACCTGAGGCCGCCTGGAGTGAGGCGGCCTCTTCATCAAAGGAGAGAAGAAATGCAGTTTGAAGGCGCATTAGTTCGCGAGCAGGGCGTCACATTCGCCGTCGTCATTGTTAAGCCGCACGTTCTCAACAGCGGCCCTCAAGCCGATGAGGTTGCTTATAGCTTCCAGCCAGCATTCCCCGGCGTGCCGATTGTTCTCATGGCGCAAAACAGCCGGGGCGTCCCGACATATCGTGGTCGACGTGATCTCGTTAATTTTCTGTCGCGGGTGCCTATGCAGGCGATACCCTGGAAGCGCTACACCCTGAACTGATCGGGAAGACTACCTAGATGCTCAAGACCGATACCCGTCAGGCAAACTGGCGACGAGCCAATCCGACAAAGTATGAGGCTCACCTCATCGTGCAGCGTGCCTTAAAGGTGGGCGAACTGAGGAAGAACACGTGTGAGGTCTGCGGCAACGCAGCCGTCGATGCCCATCACGATCAATATGATGAGCCTTTGAAAGTCCGGTGGCTATGTCGTCGCCATCACACGAGGCTTCACCATTACGGCGAGGACCTGTTTCCCATCCGGACTTCGTGTTAGCGCTCATCAGAGAGGTGCGCAGAAGAAAACGTGAGCCTACGAAGCCAGGGCTACGGGAAAACAGCGTCACAGACGGCGGCAGAAGAACTTATCCGACTAGATAATCCCCCATGCCCGAAACCTCCCCCTCCCCGTCATCTCCCGCAACCCCAGCTCCATAACAATTCTGCGCGCCGCCTGCGGCGTCACCTCGAGCGTCTTCGCCACCATTTTTGCCGACACCAATGGTTTGGCCATCACCAACTCAACCAGCTCCGGCAGTTTTGAAGACGTCCGGCGCCCGTCCAGCTTTCGCTCCATCAGTGTTCGAGCCAGCGCCAGGCGATCATGTTCCTTCATCCCGATCTCGGCGGCCGCAATCAGCCCGTCGGCAATGGCCAGCAGCCGAACCTCTCGACTGCGATGCCGGCGCCGATCAACCGGGATGGTTTTCAGGCCGAGATTTATCGCCACCAGGTGAGCGCCCGTGGCAATGCCACCCTGGCGCAGGATCGAGGCTGCGAGGTGCCGGCCGAGCCAAGGCGCGTGCTGCAGAACCTCGATCGTGTTCCAGGCATCGAGGGCGACCACGGCCTGCAGCACCGGCGGCAGATTTTCGGCCTGGCGCAGCACGGTGCGCCATTCCTCCAGCCGCGCGTCCTCGTCCCAGTCGAGATCATAGACAAGTGGGTCACGATCCCGCACCCGACTTGTTGGCGCGGCCGCGCTCTTCAACACGGCTTCCGAGCGCGCCAACACCGCATCGATGGCGGCCAGCTCGGCGTCGAGGACGCTGGCGTCGTCGCTGTCCTCGCCCTCCCCGGCTTCCGTCGCATCAACAGGCACCGCGGCGTCTTTGCTCTCGGTGGCGCTGTCATCCAGAGATGCTGCAGGCCACGCCTGCCCCGCCAAAACGTTGTGCCTGCGCAGGCTGCGGAGGCCGTCGGGGCTGAGCGCCCAGCCGGGCGGCTGCGCGGCGATACGCCGGCGGGTACGCAGGACGTCGCGGGCGATGGTCAGTTCGTGGGTCGGGGTGCGGATGTCGCGAGTGGCGTCGTGGAGAACGAGATCCTCGAGATGGACGAGCTCGCCGTCGATCCACAGCGAGGCGCAGGCGTCGGCGAAGTCTTGCCTCTCGAGGAAGCCAGCGCCGGCGGGCGAGCGAGAAATCCGCTCGTCGAGACGGGTGAGCGCAATGCCGGTGTCGCTTTTACTTTGGAATTTCAAACGGCAAAACGTCATACGTTTGTTAGAGTTAGCGCGCAAAAATAGCCCAGATTTTCGCTAACGACTTCGACGGGGCAGCGCATGCCAAAGCCACTTCAAAATCGTGGAGCCGGCCCTTTTCCTTCCGAGGAAGACTGGTTGAAGGCGCGGAGAACCGCCCGCGAACTCGATCGTGTCTTGGATGCTGGACGAGCCAAGAAAGACGCGATTGCCAGGGCAGCGGCTGAACTTCAGCTAACATCCCGACAAATCTATAATCTCCTTGCCCGGTATCGGGTTGAGCGAACGATAACAGCATTATTGCCTCGGCTGCCTTCCGAGCGGCGCAAGCGGCTATCGGAGAAGGCAGAGGAGATCATCCAAACAACATTGCGCGAGCAGTGGATGACACTTGAAGCGCCGCCTCTTGCGCCGGTTGTTGCCGAGATCCGCGCCCGATGTCAGGAAGCCGGCGTCGTTATCCCTTCCTACGTCACGATTTCCCGGCGAATCCCGTCATTATTCTCCGTGGAAGAGATCGCCAAAAAACGGTCGGCCAATCCTAAGCATCTCATGCGGCTCAAGCCGCGGCCGGGTTATATCCACGCACCGCACCCGCTTGATGTCTGCCAGATCGACCATACTCCGACCGACATAAATTTCGTGGAGGTGGTCAACAACGGCGGCGTATTCATCGGTCGACCGTATCTGACGATCGTCATCGATGTTGCGACCCGCGCCATTCTTGGCTTCTGCCTTACCCTAGAAAAGCCCTCTGTCTTGTCTGTTGCGCTTTGTCTGGCACACGCGATCTGCCGGAAAGACGAATGGCTTACCGCTCGGTCGATACACCATGCATGGCCAATGTTCGGCCGTCCGAAGCTTCTGCTCACCGACTCGGCCAAGGAATTCAAGGGAAATGCTTTTCAGCATGGTTGCGACGACTACGGGATTCGTATTCGCCATCGCGACCGCGGTAGAGTTCATCAAGGCGGCGTTGTCGAGCGGCTTTTGGGCAAGCTCAATGGGGTGCTGTCCACATATCCCGGTTCGTCAGGAAGTTCTGTGGCCGATCGCGACGAATATCCGTCACATCAGCGCGCTTGCCTGAGCTTCTCTGAATTGGAACGCTGCCTGGCGTTGGCAATCCTTGATCATAATAGACAGGAGAATTCCAAAACGCTGAAAGTGCCGGCCGCAGAATGGCTACGCGGTAGCGGGGGGTCGCCCGAACACGAGGACGAGCCGCAACGAGTACTTCTGTCATTCCTGCCCAGCGCTGGCCGACAACTTTCACCACAGGGATTGAGCATGTTCGCATTGCATTACTATTGCTCCTGGCTCGGGTCTTTCGTTCCAGAACGCGACCGGCTCGGTAAGCTTGAGGTTCGATACGATCCCCGTGATATCAGCCATATCTATGTTCGTGATCCAGATACCCGATCGTTTCGACCCGTCGGACGCCGCGATGGCCGCATTGAACCGGTGACCTTGTGGGAGCATGATGCGGAACGCGCTCAATTGCGCGCTATCAACCAGCGCTCAAGCATAGAAAAAGTGGCTCTACGCCGTGAGATATCTGCCATCGCTGATGCTGCCAAGCTCTCCAAACGGGAGCGTCGGGACGCGGTTCGTAGAGCGCATGCCACGGCAGCTAAAAAGCCCTACGCCTCAATCGCTCCAGGCGAAGCACCGGCCAACCGGGCTCACCCCAAGAGACAGAAGAATCGTCTGCCGGTGGAAGACTGGTAAGCGGCATGTCTGATCATTTATTTGACCACGTACGTCCCATTCTCGACCTCGGAGATGACGAACGCGTAGCCTATATGCGGGCGCCGAGGTGGATTGGCCATCAAATCGCGAAGGACACCCAACAACGACTGGCTGACTTGCTGGCCCGACCTGTGTCACTGCGGACCCAAGGGCTAATGCTCATAGGCCCCTATGCAAATGGGAAGACCATGATCGCGGAGCGGTTCGCGGTGGAGCACCTTCGGGCATCGCCGAACCAACGAGTTTGGATTGTTCAGACACGTGAAGGAGCAGGACTTGGCCATTTCTATGGCAGTATTCTTCAGGCGTTTCATGCGCCTGGTGGCGATATATGGAATGTTAGCCGGAAGGCGGAGCAGTTGGATCACCTGCTGGAGAGCATCAAACCCAGGGTGTTGATATTTGACGAGTTCCACAATGCTCTACGGGGACGGTCCCGCGACGTCGAAGGGGTGTTTGCCTTTCTCCGCCGGATCGGCCGGCAGTATGATATCTCGCCTGTCCTCATCGGCGAAGTCGCCATCTACGATTTTGTCAACGCGACTAGCGAGATGGCAACTCGCTTTGACCTCGTTGCAATCCCGAGGTGGCAATATGACGAAAGCTACCTGACCCTCCTCGACAGCCTCGAAGCGGCTTTGCCTCTCGCGAAGGCCTCCGATCTATCGGATGAAACATTGGCTCAACGAATTTTCAGCCTATCGGAAGGTTTGATCGGAGAGATTGTCTCCGTTGTGACCAAAGCTGCCGTGGGGGCGCTTCGTTCTGGAGCGGAACGCATTACCAAAACCGGTATCGATGAGCTTGGCTACACCCCCATTTCGCATCGGCGCAATGCGGCGTTGCGCAGGTGTTTGATATGACCCGCATAGAAATCGACGCACCACTCATCGACATCCAAGAGCGCTACCTGGATACAATTTCCACACGGTGGCCCATCACTTTCATGCCACAGCCAGACGAGCTATTGTCGAGCTGGCTACACAGGCTTGCCTATGCCAACGGTGTACCAGGGCGCTCTTTCGCCCGAGTACTGGGGCTCACACCTGGAATGTGGTCCGCCAGGCTTGATCTAAAGCTTTCCATCACCTTGGCAAAACAGCTGCAGACGTATGCGGATATCACACCTGAACAGCTAACCGCTATGACACTGCCGGACAATCAAACAAGGCAGCTTTTTTTACCCCTCCGAAACCTTCACCGACGGCAGGGGTCGACATGGCTACAATTCTGCCCGCGATGCCTGGCTACTGATGCGCACCCATACTTTCGGCGAGAGTGGCGGCTGGCAACACGACTTACCTGCGAAAAGCATAGCAACAGGTTGCGAGATCGATGCACCTCCTGCAATCAGCCCGTGGCAGCCTTTGATCAGAGCGAACTCAAACCGCACCACTATTGTGCCCGGTGTGGTCACGACTTCCGTCGTGCCTCGACCATCTACCTATGCCCGGCGGTGATAAAGCTTGACCAATGCATCCATGAAATCTTTGGCAGCGGTTTCATTGCCGGATCCCCGATCGACAATCTGCTCGTCCGGCGGTTAATGGACATCCCTCAATTGACCGGCGTCCATCAGCGAAAGTTGTTGACTGGTTTGTCCGCGTCATTTCGTGCACGATGCTACGAGCAACTTGTATGCCACCCATACGAAGACGGCACAGTCAGGCGGCATGTTCATGGGGTTGGTCGGGCTCTCGGATCGCCAATCGCGAAAGATGGTGGCAATAATGTCCTAATCCGACTGCTCACGGATGCGCTCGCCCGTCAACCGGGGCGGTCGGCGGTTGGCGGTAGCCGACCATTTGTCGATCTTTCGCACTTCCTTGCAACCGCTCAGCAAATGAGACGGGTTTCGGTGACGTCGCCGTTGTGCAGGAGAGATGCAACCGCGATCGTCCGTTGCCAATGTTGAAAATTCACTTCAAAGCCTGTGCCTCGGGAGCATCTTTGAAACGGGCGATGGAATCGATCTCGGCAATTTTCTGGAATTCACGAAGATATTCCAGATGATCTTTTTGAAATCAACGGCTGAACATTGTCAGGAATTTTGGCGACGTACTCGCGCGCGAACGAGATGTAGACGTCGAGCTTGAAGCCTTCCGCCTAACCGTTTCGACAAGATTAGGCGGAAGCTGCGTCAATAGAGTGGGGATACAGGTATCAGTTCAGATTTTTAAAACTCTTCCCAGCTATCGACCTTCGCAGCGGTGTTGCCACGCACGGCGTTAGAAACGCGTGCCATCAGACGTCTTGCCGGAGACGGCGCAGACGCTCTATCCATTTCTCTGCGAGGACCGGTGGCTGCATGGGTTGAACCAATCTCGAAACTGGCGATCAGTTGGAATAGTGCCTCCGCTTCCCTGGCCAGCGAATGGCTTGCCGCCGTCGATTCCTCGACCATGGCGGCATTCTGCTGAGTGCCCTGGTCCATGGTGTTGACGGCAGTGTTGATTTCCCGCAGTCCCGTCGCCTGCTCCTTAGCGCCTTCGACAATCGCCGTGACATTGGTGCTGACACCCTGAACTTGCGCGACGATCTGTTCCAGAGCTTTGCCGGTTTCCGTCACCAGTTCGACGCCATTCTTGACCTGTACTCCCGATTTGCCAATCAGCGCCTTGATCTCTTTTGCAGCTTTTGCAGAACGCTGCGCGAGTTCGCGCACTTCCTGTGCAACGACGGCAAAGCCTTTGCCCGCCTCGCCCGCCCTGGCGGCTTCTACGCCGGCATTCAGTGCAAGTAGATTGGTCTGGAAGGCGATCTCGTCGATGACACCGATGATGTTGGAAATCTCATTCGACGAAGTCTCGATCTCGTGCATCGCGGTGACAGCTCTGCTGACCACCGCACCTGAGTGCTCCGCCGATTGGCGCGTCTGCTGGACCATGTTGCCGGCCTCTTCGGCACGCCTGCTTGAGTCGGTGACCGTCGTCGTGATCTGCTCCAGTGCCGCTGCTGTTTGCTCGACCGATGCTGCCTGTTGTTCCGTCCGCTTCGAGAGATCGTCGGCCGCCGCACGGATCTGATTGGACCCGGCTGCAATTGCCTGGGCATTCTGGCCGACGCGCCGCATGGCGTCTTCGAGCTTTGCGACGGCATCATTGAAGTCGAGACGGACCTGATCAAGCCGGTCTGCAAAGGTTTCGGTAATCCTGTAGTTCAACTTGCCTTCAGAGAGACGGCCTAGCGCACTGCCGATGCTATCGACTGCAAAGCGAACTTCCGACGCCTCCTGTGCCTGCAGGCGTTCACGGTCAGCACGCTCCTGCTCGGAAAGCGAACGGTTGGCTGCGGCTTCCTGTTCAAGCCGAACCCTATCACGTGCGTTATCGCGGAAAACACCGACCGTGGACGCCATGGTACCAATTTCGTCAGAGCGTCCTTCGCCATAAATGGTGACGTCGAGATTGCCCTTTGCTAGGGCGTCCATCGCGCCAGTAATGGCGTTTACAGGACGGATAACGCCGGCAATGACAGTCCAGATCGAAAAGGTGGAAACGGCGGCAGCCATTGCTATCAGCGCTATCATCAAGGTTGTCAGCATAGACTTCAGGGCATTGCCTTCCGCCAGCTTTTCCTTGGCAACACGGATCTGTACCTCGACTAGCTTGGCTATATCTCCACCCAGAGGATCGATTGCCGGATAAAGTTCTTTGTCTGCGAAGCTGGCGAGCGCAGAAGCATCTTTCGACGTGAGGATACCGAGAAGCTTTTGGACGTGGACGTCTGCCTTCCGGCGCGCTTCTTCGAAGTGATCGGCAAGCTCCTTTTCTTCACTTGTCAGGGTGGTACCTGTGTACGCCTTCCAATGATCGTTCACATCAGTCAGTGCGGACTGAACATTCGCTGTCCCCTGCATCGGCGACAGGACCCCGGAACGGGTCTTGTGAACGGTATCGACAATGTTGACCGCATAGCGATCACCGATGATTTTCAAATGTTCCATCGGTTCGACGCGATCAACCACGATGGAGTCAGCAATTTTCGCTTCTTCTTCCATCGCGTAGAAGGAAAAGGCAGCAATCATCATAATTGTAGCGGTGAGCACCGAGATGCAGGCAAGCAGTTTCACACGGATAGTCATTACATCCTCAACCAGGCAATAGAGACGCACGTCTCTGGATAATTCGGCAACTGTTCGGGGCTGTCTGGCAGAATGATGCTTCGCTGAGGATCCCCATCCTCAACTCGCCGAGGATTGGACAATCATGGGCGCACCCGTTAAATCTAGGGTCAATCTGTTTATGAATTATAAATAACTTGATAGAATAGCCTAAAAATTAGCCATCGCGAGTAAATATCCGCCATTCAAGTTAAAGTTGAAGCCGAAAGATGAGCTATGCGCAAACATGCCGGACTAGCATTATTGGGTTTGAGCATAGCCACCACGGCCATAGCGGCGGACGGAGCAAAAGCACCAGGAGTGTCGGTCAATCCCAACGAGCCGGCTTGCCTGAAGGTGCCTGCGGCCGATATGGAGCAGTTCGTTGGCGCTCCGGCACGTGTCCGGGAAACGAACAACGGTCTTTGTTCCTGGGAGGGCAGCAGATCGGGTACTTATGTAAAGGTCATGTATTTCAAGGGCGAAAGCCTTGGTATCCCCGCTGGAGCGGAGCGGGCTTATTTCGATCAGGGTATCGAAATCATGAAGGCCGAAAACAAGCCGGGGGAACTCGTGGAGATTCCTGCGTTAGGAGATAGTGCCTGGGGGTTGAAGATCACCGAAAATCCTATGAATTTTTACTCGGTGTACACGTTCAAGGGCAAAGACAGCATCACCATCATGTCCAATGGCGTCGGTTACGACGCGACCGTCAAGATTGCGCAGCTTGCGGCGTCGCGTATGTGAGATCTCTTTATTCGACTATCGGTCGGTTGATGGCGGTGGAACTCTGTATTAATACTGACGGCGCCGATCAAGCTGCGTCACGAAACAACGTGGCGATCAGAATGTTGTGGACGGGTTTGCCCGTAGACTAGGGATAACCGGCGGCAAGCCGCAACCGACCAATTGCCTACATGTCACAGTCATCTGGACAGCTTAACAACACAACAGTGTGTTACCGACACCACGTCACCCATGACAGCTCAGCTCCGAACGGATGCTCTCAGTGTCAAGTTAAGTGCAGCGGAGAATTAAGTATCTACAGCCGGCTTGTTAATCGTCATCGTCACCGTAGCCAATATCGGCTTTTGCATCATTACCAGCCTTTGCCACAGTTCGCCTGCTCAGAAGCCCTGCATCCTCCAGTGCCTCGATATTTGGAAGATCACGAAGAGTTTCAAATCCGAATACGGACAAAAACAGTTTTGTTGTTACATATGTATACGGCGCACCGGGTGTCGGGCTCCTAGGCCCCGAAACGATAAAGCCGGCATCCCGCAGCCCGGCGATCGTGTCACGGCTAATCTCTCTGCCAAAAATCTCCGACAGCTCTGCCCGGGTGGCGGGTTGAAAGTATCCGATGGCAGTCACGACCATCGCCTCGGTTTCAGAAAGCGACGCCGCTATGGACTGTGTCGGGGCGGTCGAGACGCGGATAGTCTCGGCGAACCGCGGTCGGGTGCGGTGCTGCCATCCGCCAGCCACCGACACCAGCTCGTAGGGACGGTCCTGCAACTCCTCGACAAGATCGTCAATCACCAGGTCGATGCTGCAGTCTGAACCAACCACCCGCGCAAGAAACTCACGGCTCACCGGCTCAGTTGAGGCAAAAATAACCGCTTCAACCCGCAGCATCCACTCCCGCCAGCGCAGCTCAGGCGGCAGATCCTCCAACTCGCGATCATACAGGACGTCTTGCTGCCGATTTCGTGATGGTCGCCTTACGGATTTGGCTGCTGGAGACTTGCTCATTGTCACAACCCAAATATTCGGAATGACGGACGACCTGATAGCTCGTGGACCGCGTCAAAACTCTCCAATCGATCGAACAGACGAGTGGCTGCCCAGCGTGACAGATGACTACCCGGCGCAGATGCCGAAACAGCGTCCTCGCTGAGGAGCTTTTGAATAACCGCATTGGCCCCCTTGGTCCGCACCTTCGGCGCTGCAGCTATCAACCGTGCCGCGCGGCGATCAATGTCGGTACCCGAACGTAACGCCGCCTCCACGCCCGCGACCACTGCCAGGCAGATCGCCCTCGAATAAGCAGGCTCGCCCGGCCGCACACGTCCTCTACCGCCGATCGTGCGGAATGCAGGCCCAAAACGCTCGGGCAGCAGCAGCGGCACAGGTTTGGGCCATTTCAGTTTTTGCGCCAACACCATATCGGCGAGACCCAACGCCAGAACTTCCGCATCGGCACGGGCGGTGCAAATTGTTGCTATCAGATCCGCCGCGACGAAAGGCGGCGCGCGTGCGGACTGGATCGCGAAATCGACCTCATCCGGGATCGAAGCAAGGGCGTCATCCCATCGAAGCTGCAAAAGATCGGCAAGTTCCTTCACGACAAGTGACCCAATCGGGCCGGAACGGCGCACAAGCAATCGTGTGGCGAGAAATATCTTTCCGGCAGGACCTGGATCGTCACCTGCACCAGTGAGCAATACCGCATCGCGAATGGCACTTTCTTCCTCAGCGCGACCAACCATTTTTGCCGCAACCTCAGCCGATTTCAGGGCGAGGCGGTCGCGCCAGCAGCCGAGCCATGGCAGGTCTGCTCGGATCAAATCATCTATTGATTTCAGAGCGATACCGGCAGCAAAGGCAGCGCTTGCTTCATCCGTTTCCCGACGGCGGGCCAGCGCCCAACCGGGCAGGCTGGGCAACCAAACATGAGGGGTCGATAGTGCGGGCGTCGGAAAATCCATGCAGGGATCATAACCGGACTGTGCGGTTTAGGCCAGATAATTGATTTAAAACGCACAGCATGTCGGCATAATATTATGTCCGATAATCTTGCATTATCGGACGTCTTGCTCTTTATATAGAGAATGGCCCAAATCATCGAGCAGAACACCGAAATTGACGTCGAGGAGACCTCAGCGCCGTCTCTCAGCACAGCCTCGGGCGGCGATGTTTCCGCGCCAGAGGTGTCAGGTGAAAGTCCCCTCCCCTCCCTCGCTGCTCAGGATCAGACGCCCGCCCATCTTGCAAGCCTTGCTGATCGCGCCCGGGGTTATGTTGAAGCGGCCAGTTCCGCAAATACGCGCAAGGCTTATGCCTCCGACTGGAAGCATTTTGCTGCTTGGTGCCGGCGGTCCAATCTTGCTCCGCTCCCTCCGAATCCACAAACCGTCGGGCTATACATCACAGCCTGTGCTTCCGGCACGGTTGACCGAAGCACCAAGGCCAACTCTGTCTCGACCATTGAGCGACGCCTCTCCTCCCTCAGTTGGAACTATGCCCAGCGCGGTCTCTCGCTCGATCGCAAAGACAGGCATATCGCAACCGTAATGGCCGGCATACGCAACAGCCACGCCAAGCCACCTGTCCAAAAGGAAGCGGTCATGGCTGAGGATATCATAGCCATGGTCGAGACGCTCGATCGCGGCTCCCTGCGCGGCCTGCGCGATCGGGCAATGTTGCTCATCGGCTTTGCTGGCGGCCTTCGGCGCTCCGAGATCGTCGGCCTCGACCTGAAGGCCGACCAGACTGAGGACGGTCGCGGTTGGATCGAGATCCTCGACAAGGGCATGCTTATTACGCTGCGCGGCAAAACCGGATGGCGAGAAGTCGAGGTCGGTCGCGGCTCGGCCGATACGACCTGCCCGGTCGCCGCAATCGAGACCTGGATCAAGTTCGCCAAGCTGGCTCATGGCCCTCTGTTTCGCCGTGTGACAGGGCAAGGGAAGGCAGTCGGGTCAGAGCGGCTGAACGACAAGGAAGTCGCTCGGCTTGTGAAAAGGTCCGCGATGGCCGCAGGCGTTCGAGGGGATCTCAGCGAACTTGAACGCGCCTTCAAGTTTTCAGGCCATTCCCTTCGCGCGGGCTTGGCCTCTTCCGCTGAAGTCGACGAGCGTTACGTCCAGAAACAGCTCGGTCATGCGTCGGCAGAGATGACCCGCAGATATCAGCGGCGGCGGGATCGCTTCCGCGTGAATCTGACCAAGGCATCAGGGCTTTAGGTGAGCCCTCCCCTACTCCGGAGTGAAATCGTAAGGGGATATTTCGGTGCCGAATTTCTCGCTTAGCGCTTCGATTGAAATCGGAAGCTAAAAGCCACAGCCGGCGTCGAAAGCCGGCTGCATCAGGGCACTCATGCTGATTTTCGTGAGATCGTAAGCCATTGAATTTATGGTAAATGATTTGCTAAAGGAACTCTATTTAAATATTACGGTTCGCCACATGGTATGATTATCGGTTGGCATTCTAACCATCGATAAGTAACCCTTATCAAAAGTGATGCGTACAGCCTGCTTGTACGCCTTGCCAATTGAGCTATAATAGCGGTCATCTCAGCTTTCGGAGGCCGTCCATGCCGCAGTCGACCTACAAGATCAGCGAGGCGCGCAAGAATTTCGCCGAGGTGCTCGAACGCGCCAATCAGGGCGAGGAAATCATCATCATGCGCGGCAACGAAATCTATGCCCGGATCGGCCCCGCCGATGGCGGCAAGCGACCGTTTGGCCTGTTGCGTCATCGCCAACTTCCCGACGACCTGTTCGACGACGTCGATGCCGAACAGGCGGCGATCGACGCCGGCGACTTCACCGAAGAAACCGGCATCTGGCAGGGCGAGTCCAGCGATCCTAAGAACCGCTCATGAAAGTGCTGCTCGACAGCCATGCCGTCTACTGGTGGACGATCGGCAGCGATCGGCTCTCGGCGACCGCCCGTTCGCTGATCGAGGACAAGGCCAACACGATCCTCGTCAGCGCCGTCTCCTTCTACGAACTCGACAACAAGATGCGGCTGAAGAAGCTCGACCTGAAACCGCAGGAACTGCGCGCCGCGGTGACCGCCAGCGGCCTGCAGACTCTTGCCATCAGCGATCTGCATGCCGAACTCGCCGCTGCCTTCGATTGGGAGCATCGCGACCCCTGGGACCGGATTCTGGCGGCCCAGGCGCGGCTCGAGCATTGCGCTTTCGTCTCCACCGATCTGGTATTCGATGCAGTGCTGCACGAACGTGTCTGGTAGAGGACGTTGAACATGAAACTCCTGGTTGAGATTGACGAGGCCTCGGCACGGCTCGAGGAATTGATTGACCTGGCGGCAGGTCAGGATGAGATCCTGATCTGCCGCCACAGGCGGCCGATTGCTGCGCTGACATCGATTGCCGCCGGGGAAGGGACGATGGACGAGGTCCTGAGGCTGGCTGCCGAGGGACGCGCCACCGTGCCCGCTGATGCGACCTCCAACCACGATGATCTCCATGACGACCACGGCCTGCCCCGATGAACGTCGTCAATCGCTGCACTCACGGACGAGGAAGAGGGTGCCATGGATGACCGGGTGAGATTTGCGCTCGAAAAGCTCCTGAACGTCGCCCACGAGGACACCGGCCAAGGCCGGCGCGTCGCCAACTTCCTGCTTGCCTGGTGGAACGCCGACGTGCATGGCGGTTTCGATCTCACCGATCTTGCCAATGTCGATCCGCACATTGGTGCGGACATGGCGACGATCTTCACCTTTCTCGCCCGCGAGGAGGACATCGTCTACCCGTATGACTACCGGAGCGAGATCGAGCAGATCATCGCGCGGTGGCGGCCACAGAAGGAGCAGGCCTAATGGTCGCGCGGCCGGGTCAGCCGGCGGTGCCGCCGGCGGTCGAGCGCCGCGCAGAACAGCTCGATACGATCGCCGCGGTGCTGCCGATCGACCGGCGCGACAAGCTCGCCGAGTTATTGACCGACCAGGATGTCGAGACACTGCGGCATCTCGTCAACGAAGGCATGGGCGAAAACACGCTGCGCGCGCTGACCTCCGATCTTGCCTATCTGGAAGCCTGGTCGTTAGCCGCAACCGGATCTCCCCTGCCCTGGCCGGCGCCGGAGGCGCTGCTGCTGAAATTCGTGGTGCATCATCTTTGGAATCCGCGCCAGCGCGAGACCGATCCCGAGCACGGCATGCCGGCCGACGTCGAGCACGCGTTGCGGGATGGCGGCTTCCTCAGGTCCACCGGCCCGCATGCGCCGGACACGGTGCGGCGGCGGCTCGCGAACTGGTCGACGCTAACGAGATGGCGCGGCGCTCAAGGTGCTTTCGCCTCCCCTGCCCTGAAGTCGGCCGTTCGCCTCGCCGTCCGTGCCGTGCCGCGACAACGCCTTCGTAAGAGCGCCAAGGCGGTGACCGGCGACGTGCTGGCGAAGCTGCTGGCAACCTGCGGCGAACACAGTCTCCGCGATCTGCGCGATCGGGCGATCCTCATGGTCGCCTTCGCATCCGGCGGTCGTCGCCGCAGCGAAGTCGCCGGCCTCCGAAGAGAACAATTGACGATCGAAGCCCCGGTTGAGGCTGAGGATGGAAGCCTCCTCCCCTCTTTGTCGATTCACCTCGGTCGGACCAAGACCTCCGGCGCCGATCAGGACGAAGTCGTCTATTTGACCGGCCGACCGGTAGTCGCCCTGAACGCCTGGCTGGCGGCCGGCAAAATCGAAAGTGGCAGCGTGTTTCGGGCGATCGACCGCTGGGGCAATGTCAGCCGCCGGGCGCTCGATCCGAAGGCCGTCAACGACATCGTCAAGCAGCGGGTAAGGATGGCCGGGCTGGAGCCGGCGGAGTTTTCGGCGCACGGGCTGCGATCCGGGTACCTCACGGAGGCTGCGAACCGAGGCATTCCCCTACCCGAAGCGATGGAGCAGTCGCGGCATCGATCGGTCCAGCAGGCGTCGAGCTACTATAACAGTGCGGTACGGCGAAGTGGCAAGGCCGCCCGGATGCTCTGAAGACCGCGCTGGACGAAATTGAAGAGGATGGCGGATAGGGTATTCATCGGAGGGCTTGATTCGGATCCTCTACGTAGCGTAGCCCTTCCTCACACTCGAAACGTGCCGTCCAGGACATCAAATGGCCTCCTCAAACTTGCAACGGCTTGGACTGGCGAACCAAAGGCCCGTCGCTGAGAAGGTTGCCATCCTCGTCGGACCCAACGGCTCCGGCAAAAGCCGCTTTCTTCGCGAACTCGCGATCCAGATCCGTGGTGATCGGGATCTGGCAATCATTTCCAACACCGCCCATGATCGCTTTTCCGGCTTGCGTGGATTGAAGCGCATCACGGCCGGCAGAGGCAGCAGGTCTCCAAAGAGCATCGTCAAGCGCGCGATCGGAAGGACCATCGACCAACCGGACTCACGATTTTACCAGATCGGCGCGATCCTCGAATACTGCGGTTATCGGCCACGGTTCGGGTTCCTCGTCGATTCGGACCCGTACACGGCATATCTAGACCCAGCAGATTTCCTGTTCGATCCAAACGACTACGACGCAGTCGTCGCATTCTTGCGTCGGCATAACCCTGCCGAAATTCTCTGGATTCACCAAGGGGAATCGGCGTTGTCGTTTTCATTGGGTCGAGAATTCGGAGCTATCCTCCGAAGCGAGGATAGCCTTCGACGGCTTGGACGCATTCGCGGAATCCAGGTCTTTCTCGAAAGGCACGATGGCGAAGTCATTGAGCTACTGAATGCCAGTTCGGGTGAACTCGCACTGATTTCCTCCCTCGTGTTCTTGATCAGCTCCATCGGCCAGGAACCGGTTATCCTGATTGACGAGCCAGAGAACAGCCTACATCCCCGCTGGCAGCGGGAGTATCTCGAGAAGATCGTCGCGGCAGTCTTTTACCGCAACGCCACGATCGTCGTCGCGACCCACGCGCCTTTGATCGTCGTTGGTGCTCTTGGAGCCTTGCCCGATATTGTCTCTGTGTTTCAAGTTCAAGATGGCGAACCGTCCGTACTCGATCTGCAGGAGGCCAAGGACTCAGCAGCGAACGTGGAAGGCGTCCTTTGGCGCGCTTTTGATGTGATCACGCCAGCAAGCCATTTCGTGAGCGAGGAGATGGTAGGTGTCGTTGCGCGGGTAGAACGCGGTGAAATTACCCGCGACAGCGCGATTGCGCTCGTCAACGATATGGCGATCAAGAGCTTCGACGAAAAACAGCGGAAGTTTTTCAAAGCGGTTGAAGACTTGATGGAGTAGGTCGATGCACAGCGGCGCGGGGACAACAAGAGCGATGGTTGACCGCTATTTGCCGGCGCTTGACGATTTTCAGCTGAGTGTGGAGGAAGCTGCGGCGGTCGGGAAGGCCTTGGAAATAGAGAAGCCCTGGGACTGGAAGTCCGAGGACCAGAACGAACTGCAGGCGCTCAAAAGCGCGAAGGACAAGATCCTCGCCTATCACCTCGCGCGCCATGGCGGAAATTGCTGTTATTGCCGCCTGAACCTAAATGGTGCGGGCCCGTACATGACCGATCGCGAGCACATCCTTCCCAAGGGAAAGCCGGTCTACAAACCATTCAGCTATGCGATCTGGAATCTCGCGGCCGCGTGCAAGCGGTGCAACATGCAGTTCAAGCGTAGCGGAGACGGCTTTGTCGTAGACGCGGACGATTCAACCAAGTTTCAAGACAGCAATAACTATCGCTTTGTGCACCCAAATTTCGACGCCTACAGCGAGCACCTGATACGGCTCGAAGCGCAGGTTGACACCAAGAACATCGTTGTGTTCGTGAAGACGGCCGGGAGTGAGAAGGCAATCTACACCCATGACTTCTTCGCCTTGCATGAACTGCAGGTCGATAGTTTCGACAAAGCGCAGGGTCTTGAAGGGGAAAGCCCCGAGACGGACCTTGCTGCCAAGGTTCGTAGGCTTGCCAAGCAATTCGATCAGTAGCGGAATTTGGGTTGCATGGACCGCTTCACGTGGCTGGCTTTTCGCGGAAGTACGTGATCCGCGGATCATGAGATAAGAAACTCTCTTTCCAGAATCACGTTCGAAAAACGATTGTTTTTCAGTTGTTTAAGGCTGTGGTCAGCTGACCACTAAAAAAGATGCCCTCGGCGCCCTGTGCCCTGAGGGGCACGGCTGTGAGGCTGACTTCTTCAGGAAGCATCATCACCGCCCCCCATACCGCTGTCATCGCTGAAGGCGAAAGGGGCGCCATCGTCGCCTGGCAAGGGCAGATGGATCTACGAAACCTTTCAACAGCGGCGCCCTATTGGAGCGGCGCAGCCATCCCTGAACTCGGCCCAAGAGGTCGCGGACAGCCGCATGCGTTCCACCGCCGATCTCCGGCCAGATCGCACCGCCGGGTGCGCCGTCGAGCCCTTCCCGGCGCCGTGGTCCTCTCAATCCGCTGCTTCCAATTGGGCGCGCCGCCCCCTGTTCTCAACACAGCACACGCGTCCCACAGCCCCCAACCCAGAGAGCTGGAACGACCCTGCCCCCATAACATACGTTCATTTTCAGCTGCTTAGGACTGTGGTCAGCTGACCACCAAGAAAATTGCCCAGATGCTTTCTTGGCCGCTCCACCCGCATCTAATTTTCGAGTTCGGGCTCATTGAAACCTACCCAGCTTGCAAACTCCCCTGCCCGTTGGCCCTCAACAACGCCATTATCATAGGACCAAGCGAAAACTCTCCTCGTTCCGTGCGCCTTGTCAGATCCCGCAGATAGCCGCCAGCCGAGTTGATGAAGTTTGCGCGCTCCAGGATGCAAGCGACAGCCGCGGCCGCATTTTCCGGCCCCATGGCATCGCAGGCTTCCTGATAGGCCGAGGGGCTCACCTTCAGCATCGATCGAACGACTACCGCCGCTGACATCAAGTCTCGCCAGTTTCCGATTGCGCCACCCGGCCCGTAGTCCGATATCGTCGGGCATGCCTTCAACACCACACCCAACGGGAACGCCTTAAGCGGCTCGCTCTTCGGCCGGCGGATTTCGCTCGGCTTCGCTCCCTGCTCTTTTCGAGAGCTAGGTTCAAGTTCACGGATGGATTCGGGATTTGAATTCTGTATGTGCTGCTCATTGTGAGCATCATTGGTGCTATTATTTTCGGAATTTTCGTGAAATTCCAGCCGATTGACTATCTCCTCGCGCAGCATCTCCATTTCTTCAAGGATCGTCGTTACATCGGTGAGCGTCGGAGCGCGCGGGATTCTGCCCACAAGCGCTACATAGATGTCCTCGATCGCTTTCCAGTCGCCTTCGGCGCCTTCCTCCATCGCGGCCGTAATTAGCTTGCGGACATCGCGTCGGCAGATCGTCAGGCTCTCCTTGGCCTTCCTGAACGCCGCTCTGTTGGCCATCACCTGCTGCGCCTTCATCGCCAACTCTTCGGACCGTGCCAAGAGCGGCGACAGATCGAAACCGAAGGCGCTCTCGATGCGTCCCTCGCCGTCCTTACGGGCGTAGCGCTTTCCATTGGCGCTATCCTTGCGGACGATTAGGCCTGCTTCCACCAGGATGGCGATATGTCTGCGCAAAGTCGCGCCCGCCATCGCATGCGCTCGTAAAGCAAGCTGAGCATTCGAGGGGAAGACAATCAGTTGGGCGTCTTGGCGCAACTCATTCTCAGGATAAAAGCTCAAAAGCGCGTCAAGAACCGCGAGGCTATTGGACTGAATCCCGAGTAGTTCCATGGCGGCGGAGGCGTCTCTGAAGACTTTCCACTTATCCGCTGCCTTGCCTTGTTTGATATCGGCCGAAGCCGACTGGCGCCGCACGAGCGCAAGCGTCATCGGCCGCCGCCCGAATGGCGTCGTCACACTTCCTGTCTGCATCGTCTTTCACCTTTCAGCAGGCAAAAGAAATCAGCTCACCAAAACGGCGCCAAAGACTCTTGACGAAGATTCGAGGAAATGCGATTCTGTTCGTGCTAAAGAGACAGAAGGGCTTCCACGACGGCAACGTTGAGGGGGCTCTTTTCTTTTGCGGGTTAGTCTCCCTGTTTCTGTGGATGCTTTGCACGGTGTGCCTGATAAAGCGCCGGCAAATGTTCGAGTACGAAGGCGGCAAAGTCTGGCGTGGCTTTCCTGTCGATCGTAATCTCCAGCTTGCTCTTGCTCTGTGTCACCTGCGCAAGTCTGTCGCCATCGGGGGTCGACATGACGTCCGGAAGCCCGCGCGCGATGCGACGCGGCTTGAGATGGCCTATCAGCGCCTTGAAGCGGTCTGCCGATGGCAGCGTCTGCACCTCTGCTGAGGCCGCAAATTTGATCGCGTCCGACGGCGAAGCTGCCTTCTCGACCAGTTCTGCCAGTTGTTGCCAGCTGGGTCGTCCAACTCCTGGAGCGGCCCCAATGGCATCGATCAGTTCGGAGGGGAGGGCGTCGACAAGAAGGAGCATCTTCGACAGATTGCTTTTATCGATCGACATTGCGGCAATGACGATCTCTCGCGAGAACTGCTTATTCAGTCGATGCGCGAAGCGCGCCTTTTCGATGAAGGTGAGATCCTCACGCTCATTGTTCTCCTGGCCCTGCGCGACGACGAGTTGCTCGTCCGTCAGGTCACGAACGATTGCCTTTACAGGAAGGCCAAGATCTAGAACCGCGCGCAGTCGGCGGTGGCCAAAGGCCACCTGATATCGGCCTGGCTGGTCGGGATGAGGTCTCACCAGGATCGGGACCTGCTGCCCTTGCTCGCGGATTGAATCAAGGAGTCCGTCGATGTCCCCCTGCATGCGATCCCGCACAAAGGAGGGCTCGATGGACGAAGCGTCCAGTTCCACCACGGCGTGGCCCTCAGCAAGCCGCCGCTCAATCTCCTCCGCGCGGCCAAGTCGATCGTTCTGCTCGCGTAGCGCGTTGCCAATGTTTGCGGTCAGCTTCGTTGACGGGTCGCGCTCCTTTCTCACCACCCCGAGAAGCGGCATGGAGCGGCTCTTTGCCGTCCGGCTCTCTGCTGCGGGCGTTTCGGGTGCGTCTGTCGAGACCCCGAGGATGTGCTTGCGGCTCATGTCGGTCTACCCCATGCTTTTTTAATCAGGCCTTCGATTTCGTCGTTGACCGCGTTCATGGCTTCCAAGGCTCGATCATAGGTCGAGCGCGTGAACTGGCTGCGCTCGACTTCGAAAAGGGTTTGGTTGGTCAGGCCGGCGTCCGAAACCGCTGTCGTCTTAAGCATCGGGAAATTGAGAACATTTTCACCAAAGATCGACCGAAGATAACCTACCATCTGGTTTTGCGGTCCATCGCTTGGTTCGAAACGCGTTATCAGGTAGCGCATCCAATTGAACTTGAACTCGGCCCCGGCGTTCTCAATTTCGCGTAGCAGGTTCGATGTCATGGCCAGGAACTGGTTCATGGACATCACGTCCAGCATCTGCGGATGCACAGTGACCAAGATGGAGGTTGCCGCCGTCAATGCCGACAGCGTGAGGTAGCCTAGCTGGGGAGGACAATCGATAACGACAACGTCATAGTTATCCGCGATGTCTTCGATGACTTGACTGATCCGACCGTAGAAGAGCGTATCGCCTTCCTTTCGCTTCATCAGCGCACGCGGCGTGTCGTGCTCGAATTCCATCAGTTCGAGATTACCGGGGATGAGGTGGAGATCGGGAATATAGGTCCCTCGGACCACTTGCTCGACCGGTACCTGCTCCTCATCGTACCTGATGGCGCCGTAGAGAGTTTCGTTCGGACCCACGTCTGTTTCTGGCTGACTACCGAAGAGGGCGGAAAGGCTTGCCTGAGGATCGAGATCGATTGCCAGAATCCGGTACCCGCGCATGGCCAGATACTGTGCGAGATGCGCGGCGGTGGTCGTCTTACCCGACCCGCCTTTAAAATTCATCACTGAAATAACCTGAAGCTGCTCACCGTCTCGGCGATGCGGCAGGTAGCGTCTGTTCCCGCGGCCGACCTGGTCCATGTGCTTGCGGATTGCATGGATGTCTTCGATCGAGAAAGTCCGCCGACCACCTGGGCTCATGGTCAAGTTCAGCTCTGGCATTTCCGAAGCAGTCTGCCTTAAATAAGACTCACCGACGCCAAGCAGCTTGGACGCCTCGGATGGCGCAAATGTTCGAATTCCCTTCTCGGAGGTCGGAGGGAAGACCTTGAGATGATGTGCTTGAAGTTGGCTGGAGAGGGCGTCTGCATGACGCTCCATCAATGCGGTCAACCCTTCAAATACGGGCGCTGTTTTCGCGGCGGTCTTCGCCATCTCAAAACCCATTTCTTGCCAGTGGCGATATTTTTCGCGAAACTTCAAAAGTTCCGCCACTGGCAATAAGCGTCGATTCTGGATTTTGAGCAAGAGCTTTTTGGTTAACGAAAGCTTAACGCTCAAGAAAGAAGGCGTCCAACGCAATCAATTTTTAGCCGTAGAAACATTGCCTTAGAAAGCACGTCACTCCCACAGGTTCATGGTCTGTTTTACTGTGAATCCTACAACCGCCTAACCGAATTGTTGCGGGAACAAGGCTGCTTTCGCGGAAAAGGGGACGGTTGCGCCGCGACTCACTCCAATCGGGCTTGTAGGATCCTACAACTACCACCCGAATCTGTTCCGTGCTGATTTCCCCGCCGACCAATATCCGACGGAGAAATTCATGCAGATTCTCGCGATTTCCAAACCGCGAAATATTCAAGAAGCTCGGCTTCTCCACCGCCATCATCAGCTACGTGCGCGCGTTTTTGCCGAGCGCCTGGGCTGGGAGGTCAAAGTCGTCGACGGTCAAGAGGCGGACGCCTTTGACGCTCTTATGCCGACCTACGTTCTCGCAATTTCCGACGGTGGCGCCGTGACTGGTTGCGCCAGGCTACTCCCGGCTCTTGGCGCGACGATGGTGACGAACATCTTTCCGACGCTGCTGCCGGATGGTCAGCTGAATGCGCACACCGCCATGATCGAGAGTTCCCGCTTCTGCGTCGATACGACTCTCGGGGAGGGTAGGGGAGACGGCTCCGTCCATGAGGCGACCCTGACCATGTTTGCGGGCATCATCGAGTGGTGCATGGCGAACGGCTACACGGAGATCGTCACGGTGACCGACCTCCGCTTCGAGCGGATCCTCGCTCGTGTTGGCTGGCCCCTGCAGCGGCTGGCGGAGCCGAAGAAGATCGGGGTGACCATGGCTGTCGCCGGGACCCTTCCCGCGAATGCAGACACATTCCAACGGCTCCGACCTGCCAACTACCGTTCCGAACTCAGCGCCGTCAGCCAAGCAGCGTAAGAAAGAAAAGCCGTGAACCAGCTTCGATCTCATCCTCGACTTGTCCGCAAACTCCAGGAGGCACTGGGCGACCAGCTCTGCTTTGCGCTGGAAGACTCAACGGTTGTCGAAATCATGCTCAATCCCGATGGCAAGCTCTTCATCGAACGGCTCGGTCATGGCGTCGCGCCTGCCGGTGAGATGTCGCCTGCCGCCGCCGAGATGGTGATCGGAACGGTCGCGCATGCGCTCCAATCCGAGGTCGATACCGAGCAACCAATCATATCCGGGGAGCTACCGATCGGCGGTCACCGCTTCGAAGGGCTGTTGCCTCCCGTTGTCGCCAAGCCGGCGTTCACCATTCGCCGCCGAGCCTCGCGCCTGATCCGGCTCGATGACTATGTGCGCTCCGGCGTGATGACCGAACACCAGGCTTCGACTATCCGCAGCGCGATTTCGTCCCGGCTCAACATCATCATATCCGGGGGCACCGGGTCGGGCAAGACGACGCTCGCAAATGCCGTCATCGACGAAATCGTCAAGTCTGCCCCGGAAGACCGCCTCGTCATCCTGGAAGACACCGCCGAGATCCAGTGCGCGGCCGAGAACGCTGTTCTTCTCCACACCAGCGATACCGTTGACATGGCACGGCTCTTGAAGAGCACCATGCGTCTGCGCCCAGACCGGATCGTCGTGGGCGAGGTCCGCGACGGCGCTGCGCTCACGTTGCTGAAAGCATGGAACACGGGCCATCCCGGAGGCGTGGCCACCATCCATTCCAACACCGCTATGTCGGCGCTACGCCGCCTCGAGCAGCTAACTGCCGAAGCCAGCCAGCAGCCGATGCATGAAGTGATCGGGGAAGCGGTCGATCTCGTCGTCTCGATCGAGCGAACGCCGCGCGGGCGGCGCGTTCGCGACGTCATCCAGGTCGAGCGCTTCGCGGGCGGCCAATACGAAATCGAATCCGACCAGCTTACGGAAGAACAGGAGGCGCGCCATGTCGCGTAGAAACGCATTCATCGCCGCTGTACTCCTTGCGGCACCCATCGCTCTTGCCTCGGTCTCGCCGGCGCTCGCCAGTTCCGGCGGCAGTCTTCCCTGGGAAGGGCCGCTGCAGCAGATCCAGGAATCGATCACCGGACCAGTTGCCGGCGCCATTGCGCTTGCAGCCGTCGCGATCGCCGGCGGCATGCTAATCTTCGGCGGCGAACTGAACGATTTCGCGCGGCGGCTCATGTACATCGTGCTCGTCGCTGGCATCCTGCTTGGCGCCACCAACATCGTCGGCCTTTTTGGCGCAACCGGTGCCTCGATCGGACTGCCCGACGAGCAGACCATCTCAATCAATCAAAGCGGGGAAGGGGAGGGGGCTCATGGCTGAGTCCCTGTCTGGCCTGCAACGCAACCGCATTCATCGGGCGCTGTCGCGTCCGAACCTGCTGATGGGCGCGGACCGGGAGTTGGTGCTGATCACCGGTCTTGCTGCAGTCATCCTCATCTTCGTCGTTCTGACGATCTATTCCGCGCTCTTCGGCGTTGCCGTCTGGATCGTCGTCGTCGGCCTCCTGAGAATGATGGCAAAGGCGGACCCGCTGATGCGACAGGTCTATATCCGCCATGTCTCGTACAAGCATTACTACAAGGCGACCTCCTCGCCATGGCGCCGGTATTGAGGGCAAGCCATGGTTGCTCTGAAACGCTTCCGGGCCACCGGCCCATCCTTTGCGGATCTCGTCCCCTATGCCGGCCTCGTCGACAATGGCGTCCTTCTGTTGAAAGACGGAAGCCTGATGGCCGGCTGGTATTTTGCGGGACCCGACTCCGAAAGTGCTACCGATCTCGAGCGCAACGACCTGTCACGGCAGATCAATACGATCCTGTCGCGGCTCGGGAGCGGCTGGATGATCCAGGTCGAAGCCGTTCGCATCCCGACATTCGACTATCCGTCTGACGATCGCTGCCACTTTCCAGATGCGGTCACGCGCGCGATCGACGCCGAGCGGCGGGCGCATTTCGGGCGCGAGCAGGGGCATTTCGAGAGCAAGCACGCGCTCGTCCTCACCTATCGGCCCCTGGAGTCCAAAAAGACCGCGCTGAGCAAATACATTTACTCGGACGAGGAGAGCCGCAAGAAGAGCTATGCCGACACGGTGCTCTTCATCTTCAGGAACGCCATCCGCGAGATCGAGCAGTATTTTGCCAACACTCTTTCGATCCGGCGCATGGAGACGCGCGAAGTCGCGGAGAGGGGAGGGGAGCGGCTCGCCCGCTATGACGAGTTGCTACAATTCGTTCGCTTTTGCGTCACCGGCGAAAACCATCCGATCAGATTGCCGGATGCCCCGATGTATCTCGACTGGATTGCGACAGCCGAGCTCGAGCATGGCCTGACGCCGAAGGTCGAGAATCGGTTTCTCGCGGTTGTGGCAATCGATGGCCTGCCGGCCGAGAGCTGGCCGGGGATTCTCAACAGCCTGGACCTGATGCCGCTCACCTATCGCTGGTCATCGCGCTTCATCTTCCTCGATGCGGAAGAGGCACGGCAGAAACTCGAACGCACCCGCAAGAAATGGCAGCAGAAGGTACGGCCGTTCTTCGATCAGCTCTTCCAGACGCAAAGCCGCTCCGTCGACCAGGATGCCATGACCATGGTAGCCGAGACTGAGGATGCCATCGCGCAAGCCTCCTCGCAGCTGGTTGCCTACGGCTACTACACGCCTGTCATCGTCCTGTTTGATCACGACCGTGAGGCTCTCCAGGAAAAAGCGGAAGCCATTCGCCGGCTGATCCAGGCGGAAGGATTCGGCGCAAGGATTGAGACCCTCAACGCCACCGACGCCTATCTCGGCAGCCTGCCCGGCAATTGGTACTGCAACATCCGCGAGCCGCTAATCAACACCAGCAATCTCGCCGATCTGGTCCCGCTGAACTCGGTCTGGTCCGGCAGCCCGGCGGCGCCGTGCCCATTCTACCCGCCGAACTCGCCACCCCTTATGCAGGTGGCGAGCGGCTCGACTCCGTTCCGGTTGAACCTCCATGTCGATGACGTCGGTCACACCCTGATCTTCGGGCCGACCGGCTCGGGCAAGTCGACGCTGCTGGCACTAATCGCAGCGCAGTTCCGACGGTACGAACGCGCCCAGATCTTCGCTTTCGATAAGGGGAACTCGCTCCTGCCGCTGACGCTCGCCGCCGGCGGCGATCACTATGAGATCGGTGGCGACGCCCAAGAAGAGGCAAAGGCGCTGGCCTTCTGCCCACTATCGGACCTCGCGAGCGATGCGGATCGCGCCTGGGCAACGGAATGGATCGAAATGTTGGTCGCCCTTCAGGGTGTTGCCATCACCCCTGATCATCGCAACGCGATCTCTCGCCAGATCGGATTGATGGGCAGCGCGGCCGGACGGTCCCTGTCAGACTTCGTCAGCGGCGTCCAGATGCGCGAGATCAAGGACGCGCTTCATCACTACACGGTCGACGGCCCGATGGGCCAGCTTCTCGACGCGGAACAGGACGGCCTTTCCCTCGGCGCATTCCAGACCTTCGAGATCGAGCACCTTATGAACATGGGCGAGCGCAATCTTGTGCCCGTGCTAACCTACTTGTTCCGGCGGATCGAGAAGCGTCTCGACGGTTCCCCGAGCCTGATCGTGCTCGACGAGGCCTGGCTGATGCTCGGTCATCCGGTATTCCGCAGCAAGATCCGCGAGTGGCTCAAGGTGCTGCGCAAGGCCAATTGCGCCGTTGTACTCGCCACGCAGTCGATCTCCGACGCCGAACGCTCGGGTATTATCGATGTGCTGAAGGAATCCTGCCCAACGAAAATTTGCTTGCCGAACGGCGCCGCAA
Source organism: Agrobacterium sp. O3.4 (assembly GCF_041414895.1). Classification (NCBI taxonomy): domain Bacteria; kingdom Pseudomonadati; phylum Pseudomonadota; class Alphaproteobacteria; order Hyphomicrobiales; family Rhizobiaceae; genus Agrobacterium; species Agrobacterium sp. O3.4. Next base: position 109,423 of record NZ_JALPZP010000008.1, on the reverse strand, counting down.
GGGAATCTGGGACGCGCGAATTCTACGAACGGATCGGCTTTAACGAGCGACAGATCGAGATCGTTTCGAACGCCATTCCCAAACGCGAATACTACGTCGTCACCCCCGAAGGCCGTCGGTTGTTCGATATGGCGCTCGGCCCCGTGGCGCTGAGCTTCGTTGGCGCATCCGGCAAGGAAGACTTGAAGCGCATTCGCACGCTTAGTTCCGAACACGGCCGCGACTGGCCGGTTCACTGGCTTCAAATGAGAGGAGTTCACGATGCCGCGTCGCTGCTCAACTTCGAATAGATTCGTCGTCAGTCTGGTGGCTGTAATCGTTGCACTAAGTGCAGCCGCGCCAGCGCGTGCCGGCACCGCCACAGGTGCAGCGACCGAATGGACGCAGGTCCTCAACAATGGAGAACTCGTATCCCTCGTTGGCCAATCCGGCGAGCAAATCCAGAACCAGCTCACCCAGATCAGCCAGCTCGCGCAACAGATCGAAACGCAGCTCAATATCTACCAGAACCTGCTGCAGAATACGGCGACCCTCCCGTCGCATATCTGGGGACAGGTCGAAAGCGACCTCAATCAGTTGCGCAGCCTCATCGACCAGGGCCAGAGCATTTCGTTTTCGATGGGCAATGCAGACGATGTGCTGCAGCAGCGCTTCCAGAGCTATTCAAGCCTCAGGGCCAACCTGCCGGGCGCGACAAGCTTTTCCTCCAGCTACCAGTCGTGGTCCGATACCAACCGGGACACGATCGCCAGCACCCTGAAAGCGGCAAGCCTGACGGCCGATCAGTTCGACAGCGAGGAAGGCACGATGTCCTCGCTACGATCGATGTCCGAGACCGCCGATGGGCAGATGAAGGCCCTCCAGGTTGGGCACGAGATCGCCGCACAGCAGGTCGCGCAGATGCAGAAACTGCGCGGTCTCGTCTCCCAGCAAATGACGATGATGGGGACTTGGCTGCAGACCGAGCAGACCGACAAGGACCTGGCTCAGGCGCGACGAGAGAAATTCTTCAGCGCGACAGCCCCGTCGACGTCCGGCGGCGAGAAGATGAAGGTGGAATGGTGAGAACGAAACTGATCCTGCTCACACTCGCGGCCATCGTGGCGGCCGGCAGCACCGGCATCTGGCTGCTCATCTCCGAAAAGCAGGCTGCGCAGGAGCGTCGCGAACAGTTCTTTGGCACCTCCAAGAAGTATCCGACCTCTGGCGGCGAGAGAATGAAGGTCGAGTGGTGAGCAGATGACGGGGATACCTTTTCAACGGTTCAGGGCAGCGATGCTGCTTGCGACCTTCTGCGCACTGGCGGCCCAGCCAGCCTTCGCCCAGGAAGGCTCGGTGTTAACCTCATTGCAGAGCCAGATCACCACGGCCGCGAAGGGGTGGGAAACCACGGTCATGGATGCGGCGAAATCGTTATTCTGGATCCTGGCGACGATCGAAATCGGCATCGCCGCCGTCTGGCTGGCACTACAGGCCGCATCGCTTGACAGCTGGTTCGCCGAGCTTGTCCGGCGGATCATGTTCGTCGGCTTCTTCGCCTTCGTGTTGGCGCAGGGTCCCACCTTCGCCAAGGCGGTAGTCGACAGCCTGTTCCAGATTGGTGCTGGTGGCGGGACCGCGTCACCAGCCGACGTCTTCAATGCCGGACTCGCCGTCGCAACGAAGATGTCGGAAAAGATTCAGTTCGGTCTTTTTGAGGACAATGCGCTGGCGATCTCGGCTGCTTTTGCAATGGTCGTCGTGGTCATCTCATTCTCGCTCGTTGCAGCGATTTTTGTGTCGGTCATGGTCGAAATGTATATCGGCCTTCTCGCCGGCATGATCATGCTCGGCCTTGGCGGTTCGTCCTATACGAAGGACTTCGCCGTCCGATACCTAGTCTACGCATTCTCGGTCGGAATGAAGCTCATGGCGCTTGTGATGATCTCGCGCATCGGATCGGAAGTGCTGATCGGATTGGCAAACGAACCTGACATTGGAGACCAATTCCAGACGGCACTTGCGATCGCCGGCATTGCGGTCGTCGTCTTCATTGTCGCCATCTACGTCCCGAACATCATGCAGGGCGTCGTGCAGGGAGCTTCTGTCTCAGGCGGAATGGAAGCAATCCGGCACGGTGGGCAGGCCGCGTCCTTCGCCACAGGCGCTGGCTTCCTCGCAGCGGGTGCCGCGGGGACCGGCTTCGCGGCTGGTCAGGCTGCCCGAGCTGCAGGTTCATCCGTCGCCGGCGCAATGCTTCGCGGGATCGGAGCTGGCATCGGATCGGCCGGACATGCGGCAGGCTCGGCCGCCAAGGAGAAGGCCATCGGTTCTCCCGGCGCCTATGCAGGTTCGATCCTCGGTCTTGCCAACGCCAAGCTCGACCAGGCGCGTAGCGGGCATAGCGGACCAAAGCCACCTCCCGAACGCAAAGACTAACCGCAATTAGAAAGTGATGGATCGATGGCAGCGAACCGCGCCCCCGAAAACCCGTACCTCGCCGCACGCCAGGAATGGAATGAACGATACGGCTCTTACGTAAAGGCCGCCGACGCATGGCGCATTGTCGGCATCCTCGGTCTGACAATGGCGGTCATCGGCTTTAGCTATTCGATGTACTTGAGCACTCAGGTCAAATTGGTGCCTTACATCGTCCAGGTCGACAAGCTTGGAACCTCGGTGACGTCAGGGTTCCCCGAACAGATCGAATATGCCGATGTCCGGGTGGTGCGCGCCACGCTCGGCAACTTCGTGACCAGCTTCCGCAGCATTACGCCGGATGCCGTGGTGCAGAAGCAATATATCGATCGGACCTATGCGCTGCTTCGGACCTCCGATCCGTCGACGCAGAAGATCAATGACTGGTTCCGGAGCAACTCGCCGTTCGAGAAAGCGAAGTCCTCGACCGTTGCCATCGAGGTCAACAACATCGTGGCGCTCTCGAACCAGACTTATCAGATCGACTGGACCGAGTACGAACGCGACCGCAAGGGCAAGGAAATCGGCACGCGCCGGTTCCGCGGGATCGCAACGGTCACGCTCACCGCACCGCAGGATGAGGCGACCATCCGTCTCAATCCGATCGGTCTCTATGTCCGGGATTTCGACTGGACAGCGCAGCTTTAAGGGCAGGGGATTTCTCAATGCACAGAACAGGATTGATCGCAGCCGCCGGCTGCTTGGCCACGCTCGTCCTCGCGAGCGGCATCGAGGCGCAGAGCATGACAAACAACGAGGTGAAGGGCACCAACATTTCCAGGAAGTGGCGCGGGACATCGGGGCTGGTGACGACCGGCCCGGATGGCAAGGTCATTTTCCTGTTCGGAGAAACCCAGCCGTCGGTCGTCTGCTCGCCGCTTCAAGTCTGCGATATCGAATTGCAAGGCGGCGAGATCGTCCGCGATGTGCTTGTCGGTGACACGGTTCGTTGGAAGGTCGAACCGGCGACTTCCGGCGCCACGGGCGGGCAGGCGATCCATTTGATCGTCAAGCCGTCGGAACCGGGACTCGTTACCTCGATGGTGGTCACCACATCGCGGCGCACCTACCACATCCAGCTGAAATCCCATCCGAGCCAGTACATGGCGCGCATCGGCTTCGAATATCCGGAGGACGTATCGACCAAGCTCGCCGACATCAATTCCCGGCTCGAGACCGGCGGCATTCCCGGCACGGCGCCCGACAAACTGAACTTCTCGTACTCCGTGAGTGGCTCGGCGCCCTGGAAGCCGAAACGGGTCTATTCGGATGGCGTCAAAACCTACATCCAGTTTTCGAAATCGATCTCGGGGCAGGATGCGCCAGTGCTCTTCGTCGTCTCGGGCGGCCAGAACCGCATCGTCAATTACCGGATGAAGAATGACATGATGATCGTCGACTACGCGGTCGACAAGGCGATCCTCGTCTCCGGCGTTGGCTGGCGCCAACAGAAGATCACCATCCGGCGGGGAGGCTGAACCATGCGCAAGCTTCTCGTCATCATCATCACCGCCACCCTGCTCTCAGGCTGCCAGACAGCCGAGGATGGATTGACCACCAGTTCAACCCCGGTCGCCGTCACCGGCCCAGCCGCTAGCGCCATCGCCGGCGACATGGCGAGCCGCCTCGCCGAGCAGATCGATCCGGCAGGCACGACGACGCTCAAAATGGAAAAGGACACGTCAGATTTCGCGGCGGCGCTCGAGGCGGCGCTGAAAGGATGGGGCTACACCGTCATCACCGACGGCAAGGTAGGGAAGGATGTGAAGACGGTCGAGCTCGTTTATTCGATCGATGACGTCGACGGCCAGGTGCTCGCACGGCTCTCCACGCCGTCCGTTGCCCTTGGTCGGGCCTACACGGCCACGGCGGCCGGCGCCACGCCGGCAAGCCCGCTTTCCATCATGCAACGCAACTGAGGGGAGGCGAACATGGTCCAGTCTCTCCAGCTTGGCGCCTCCAACCAAGCCGACGATCAGAAGGGTATGCGCCGTCTCAATCGGCTGCCGATCATCATCGCCATCATCATCATCGCGTTGTTCGTCGGGGTGGTCGTGGTCGGGCTGTCGTGGCGCGGGCTGGCATTCAATCGGAACAATGATATCGAGAGCGCCTCGAATGCTCCCGCAACCAATTTTGGAGACCAACTCAAACGCGGCGTTACCGACGGCATCATCGGCGAGCCGGTTGAGCGCGAAGCGTTTCAGCCAACGCCCGCCGTCGAACAGAAGGTCGAGAAGGAAACATCTGTTGTCGACCGCCAGTCCGCGGAAAGGCAAGAACGGCGGCCAAGGCTCGAATCCGAAGAGGAATGGAAAGCCCGCCTGAAACGGGAGCAGGACGAACAATATATCCGCGAGGCGCAGCGCCAGCGTATGGCCCGCCTTCAGGCGCGGGCAACGGCTTTGGACTCGCCATTGAAGGTGGATATTTCCGATGTCGAAAAAGTCGCCAACAATTCCAGAGACACGGGCCGGCAGACGACAACTGCGACAGCCAACAATGCCTCCGACCTCTACGCCTCCGCTGTCAAATCAGGGCTGATGGGACAGAACGTCGATCCGAACACCCAGACTTCGAAGCAGGATTTTTTCAATCAGGACATCAAGGATCTCGGCTATCTGCCGAACCGGGTCGTACCGCAGATCTCGCCCTATGAGCTGAAGCGCGGCTCGGTTATTCCGGCCACGTTGATCACCGGGCTCAACTCCGATCTTCCGGGCAGAATCACCGCTCAGGTCAGCCAGAACGTTTTTGACAGCGCCACCGGCTATCGGCTCCTGATCCCGCAGGGGTCCAAACTATTCGGCCGCTACGATTCCAAGGTGTCGTTTGGCCAGGAGCGCGTACTCGTCGTCTGGACCGACCTCATCTTTCCGAACGGATCGACCCTGCAGATCGGCGGCATGGCGGGCACGGATGCCGAGGGATATGGCGGGTTCAAGGATAAAGTCGATCGACATCTCTGGCGCACCTGGGGTTCGGCAGCACTCGTCGCGCTGATCGGAACCGGGATCGACATGTCCATGCCGGAGAGTTCGACGCTTGCGACGCAGGATACGGCGTCCGATGCCGCCAGACGGAATTTTGCTGAAAGCTTCGGTCGCGTCGCCGAGCAGACAATCTCGAAGAACCTGAATGTACAGCCGACGATCCAGATACGCCCCGGCTATAAGTTCAACGTCCTCGTCGACCAGGACATCATCTTTCCGTCGGCTTACCGCATAAACTAAAGGAAACGCCAAGTCTGCAAGAGGTGCAAATCTGCGAGTTGCGCTGGCTGAAGAAATGGTGCCGGATGGTCCTGCTCAACGCAGGAAAGGATAGGCGATGACAGAAATGGATTTTGGCGATTTGCCGGATGACGACCCGGACCTTCTCGAAAACACCGCTTTGCCGAAGCAGTTTATCTCGCGCCTTCGAAGTGCGTTTTACACCCGGCTTTCGGATTTCGACAACATGGACGATATCCAGATGCCACGCGAGCCGGGAATTAACTGGCGTATCATCAAAGCCGTCAGATCCGAGCGGGCGCGTATCGACGCCAAGTGATCTTGCCGCTTGAAAAGCGCTGGCAGTTTTAGGATTTGGGGCCTTGCGTGGGCAAACGGGCCGGGCCTTATATCGCGTTCTCTTCAGTACATAGCACTCGCGTCAGAACACGGTTTCCATTCGCCCGCAAAAACTTTTCTTGATTTGTCATCTTTTTGAGGCAGGGAGCCTTGAAAGCTCCCCCTTTATGGGTAGTGCTAACGTACACGGCAAGAGGGACTGCTTTGCATCAACCAAGCACCGCCGGTTGCGGAGCTATCGTCAGTTGGCGATTAGCAGGTCCGCCTGTTGCCAAACGACGATGCCCATCATCCAGCGTCTCGGCTGGCAAATAAAGGACCGCGTTACGGGTCAAAAACATAGGAGAAGCGTTCGTGGACGGAGAATTTCGCTCGCTCGTTGATATGCTGGAAGTCGCGCAAGACGAGGCCATGGTCAAGGGCGCCCTCAGGCAGTTCACGCGTTCCTGCGGATACGAACGGTTTGCCTATCTCGAAAAAGAAGGCGCCCAGATCAGGACATTCAACTCCTATCCCAAACCCTGGGAGGGTCTTTACCTCTCGGCTGACTATTCCAGCATCGATCCGGTGGTGACGGAAGCGAAGCGCAAACGGGACGTTTTCTTCTGGACTGCGGAGGATTGGCCGGCCCGCGGTTCTTCACCACTCAGAAAATTTCGCGACGAGGCGATCGACCACGGGATCCGCTGCGGCATGACGATCCCTGTTGAAGGTGGTTACGGCGCGTCGATGATGCTGACCTTTGCATCCTCGGAAAGAGACGTGGACGTCCCGGCCGCATTCGACTCGAAGAGAGCTGTCCAATTGGTGATGATGGTTCATTATCGATTGAAGATGATTGCTGCCAAAACCGCCGTCAATCCGAAGCAGGTGCTGTCACCACGCGAGATGCTGTGCCTGACATGGGCGATGAAAGGAAAAAACACACTCGAAACTGCCGCTGTGACCGGCATCAATTCGAGGACCGTGCAGCACTACCTCGATAAAGCCCGTGCCAAGCTGGGCGCTGAATCAGTGCCGCAGCTTGTTGGAATCGCGAAAGATCGTGGGTTGCTAAGCTCTAATTAGCATCGTCGCGTCAGCCCTCCCACAATTGGAATACGAGCTGCAGACGCGCCCAATTCTGCTGTGTTTGGGCTTGGCGGCAACAGCGAAAGGCCGCCATTATGATGCCTTCGGTCCTTACTTAACTGTCACGGTCTGTCCGTCCGATAGCGTCCGCGCCACCACTTGATTGCGACCGTTCTCTTTCGCCTCATAGAGGGCGTCATCGGCTTCCGAAAGGATGCGTGCTGAGCCGAAGTGCAGACCTTTCCCCGTGACCGTTGAGATTCCTACACTCGCGGTCACTCGCCCGAACTCGCTCCCAGCATGTGGGATGTTCTCTTTGGCCAGGAGATGAGCAAATTCGTCGGCAACGATTGCAGCGCCTTTTTCGTCCGTGTTTGGAAGTAGAACCACGAACTCCTCGCCGCCGTAACGCGCCACGAGGTCCCCTGCGCGCTTCACGGACTTGTCTAGACATCTTCCGACGATGCGCAGGCAGTCGTCACCAGCAAGATGGCCATAGGTGTCGTTGTAGGCTTTGAAGCGGTCGACATCGATCATCAGGACACTGAGCGGCATACCCCTGCTGATACAATGTTCGGTTTGGGCCGCAAAAGCCCGATCGAAAGCGCGGCGATTGGTGAGATTGGTCAGTCCATCCGTGTCTGCAAGGGCTCTGAGCTGGTTAGCCGATTCCTGGAGAGCGATTTCCGCCTGCTTCGTCGCCGTGATGTCAGACACGACCACCATCGCCGTGCCATCATGGGCGAGCCGGGTCTTAAGTGCGCGCCACTCGCCGTTCTGAAGCTGGATTTCTTCGTCCTTGTTGACAGGAAGGCTTGCTGCCGCCAGCTCGATCCATTGCTCTGAAGCCACGTCGGGCATGTCGATACGCTCGCCCGTTTCCGCTACGCTGCGTAAGATGTCGCTGATATGCGCACCGACGACTCGAGCATCGCGTGAAAACGGGAATGCGTCCCGGTATTGCTCATTGCAGAAGACGAGGAACCCCTTCTTGTCGAAAATGGCGAAACCCTCGGACATGCCATGCATCGCAAGCGTCAGCAGGTTTCGCTTTTCGCGAAGCTCGCTTTCGAGTTCCACGCGTTCGGCAATGTCACGGGTGACGCCTGCGAGGCCAACGATGTGCCCCTCACTATCCCGAAGAGGGACCTTCGACGCAAGCAGGTGGCGATCGTTCAACCGCTCCTGAAAGTCTATCTGCGGTTCGCCGGTGCGCATGATCTGCTGTTCGCGGAAATACAGCTCCTCGGCTTCTGGAGGAGTGCGCAGGTTGAAGTCGGAAAGCCCGATCATGTCGGAAGCTGCGGGAAAACGGAATAGCCGGGCCATATTGTCGTTCACGGTCAGGAATTTGCTCTCCCTGTCTTTAACGTACAGATAGTCGGGGGACTGCGAGAATGCCGTTTCCAAAATTCGGCGCTCCAGCTGCACCCGATCTGTCTTGAGCATGATGAGGCCACACAGGATTGCAGCGACACAGTTTGCCGTGATGAGTGGGAACCCGATGGCCGAGAGCGCTTGGACCTCCGACAGGCTTGGAAGAATAGCGAGCACCAGGGTTAGCGCAAGCGCCAGGGCCAGGCTGAGAAATAGAAGGATGCGTCCCGCTGAGAATTTTGTGCGCGGCAGCAAATAGGTCGCCGCTCCCACCGAGCTCACGACCAGGATCGCCACGATCCCGTCAAGGGTAGCCGTTCCGGCAAGATAGAGGCGAAAGATAGCGGCTGGGACTACTGCACCGATGGCAGATATGGGGCCGCCCAATGCAGCGGTCAGCGCAAGCGGAACAAAACGAAGATCAAGATAGATTCCGGGCTGGTATTGGACTGCGAGCAACATGGAGCCGATAGAAGTGCAGCCCGCGAACGCACCAAAAAGAACTTTGTCGTGCCGAACGATTAGCCGACGGTACCAGATCGAAAAATGTGCCCACATGGCGAAGCACAAAACGACAAATGCCAGATTGCCCGCAAGCCGCTCCCAGACGCCCGTTGCCATGCATATACCCTGTGTAATCGCCGAGACCCGGCTGACAATCTGAGAGCGAAGCTGAAATATCAGCCAGAAGTTGCCTGTTGACGATTGATATTGCGTTAAGCATTCAGCGCAAAAATGTGGTTTTCAGGATTCGGCGAGAGATCAGTGATGGGGCATACACACGGGGAGGGGTTTGACCGCTTCAAGAACCTTTCGGAAGTTCCAGTTCAGCGACAACTGCGCGATAACGAGCTGCTTGAACATGTGAGAAAGGCTGTCGGGTTCCGGCACGTCGCCTTCGGTGGACTTGACCTGAACGGATACCACATCGGGCGAGGGCGCTCGATCGAGAGCGACATGCCGCCAGCCTATGTCGAAACATACTTTTCGGAACAGTGGAACCGCTCCGATCCCCTGCTTGTTCGGTCGACTGCACAGGCGACACCGATGACAGAGGAAGAGGCATTTGACCTTTCGCCGCCGGCCCAACGTCTTTCCTATCTGCATCGCTCTTACGAGATCGGCAAGCGCCTGCAAATTCCCGTCGCCAGGGGTGGTGTTGTTTATGGCGGTGTTTCCTTCACGACGGAGCGGGCGTTTACCCCAGGCGAACGAGAGTTCCTGGTATTCATCGCGGAGCCGTTGCACCGGACAATTTCAAAGCCTTTGATGGATCGTTTTGCCGCTGATGCCTTGCGGCTTACAGATGGTGAGCTGCGTTGCCTTCAGCTCGCCAGCACTGGCTTGACCAGCGAGGAAATTTCCGGGGTTTCCGAGTATCGAACCGAAACTGTCAACAGCTACCTGAAGAGCGCGGCGAAGAAGCTGGGCGCGGCTAACCGCGCTCATGCGATCGCCGAAGCAATTCGCCGGCATCTAATATGATGCAGGAGTCTTTGCTCTAACTTCACGTGAAATATAACGGCGCAGCCATCGTGGTTTCGGCAACATCTGCTCGGCAGCCCGTCCTCATTTTAGCAGAAAATTAGCGAATCGACCCAAATCTGGGGTAGGAAGAGACGAGCTCTCGCCTCCACGACACCGCATTTTGAGTATTCTGAGGTACGTACCACAATGTTCATCGAATTTGCAAAGCCGACTTGTGCGGATACTGTTGCCCACGGGCAACTTCCCATTCTTCGGTATCCCTCGGCTGAAATCTGGCGAGAATCTGGGCGGAGCGGTACGGAACTTACCCAAAAGCTCCCTGCCCGATCCGCACGCATCCGGGGGCACTGATGGTGCGGGCTCCTCAAACGTCTCGTTTCAAGTTCGTGCAAATGGACATCGACGAACTTCAGGAACAGCTTCCTCAGAGCCGTGAATGCGTAAAACTCCGCCCTCTCTCCAAGGCCGGAAAGGTCAGCATGGAGAACCTGCAGTTTTCCGCCGGCAGTTTTGACATCTGGCGGACGGATTGTGGCATCGGCGTCGAGGCAAGTTTCGATGCCCCTCCCGACTCGTGTGCTCTGTACCTTCCAATAGCGGGGGCAATGGAAGTTCGTTGTCGCGGCCTCGATCTCGTTTCCAAGTCAGATAGTATTCTGGTCGGCAAACTGCAGCAGACGGAGTTCGTTCGTAAGCATGCGGGACGCTCGCATATCGGCGTCACCTTCAGCCAGAACGCTCTCAAACGGGAACTGAGCTTGTTACTCGATCGGCCTGTGACGGGGGATGTGGATTTCGCGATTGAGATCGAAGCCAACACGACCTTGCACGGATATCTCATGTCCTTGGGAGGCTTGCTGTGGTCGACGTTTGCAAACGACAAAGAAGAAGCCTTGCCACTCCGGTCAACGGAGCTTCTGTTCCGGTCAATGCTCGTATGCATGCTGGAACAGTTGCCACACACCTATTCCAGCGCGCTCAAAGACCCGGCGGCGGCCGCTGTGCCTCGCCACGTGAAGCGAGCGATAGACTTCATGATGGCTCACCTTGATACGTCGCTAGAGATGGCGGACCTCGCAATAGCCGCTGGTGTGAGCATCCGCGCTCTGCAATCAGCATTCCAGCAGTTCAAGGACACGACCCCATCCGACTACTGGCGGCAATTGCGGTTGGAAGCCGTCCGGCGCGATTTTCTCGTTTCGGGAGACTTGACGGTCTCAGCTGTGGCCAGACGCTACGGGTTCGTCCACATGGGCCATTTTTCAGCTCTCTACAAAGCGGCTTTCGGGGAATTGCCTAATGAGACAATTCGCAGGGGTCGGGAAAGCCAAGCCCAGCGCGATTGAAAGAGGCGGGCGGAGACCTTGAAGGGTTTTCCAACCTTGCCCGGCCGGTTCGTTTAGATAGGCGCCGTTTCCATCGACGGTCGCTTTCTTCCCGGATATCCCTGTGGCGTGCCGAATATCCGAAATCCGCAACCTATTTGTTCGCCTTCATCTGGCCAATATTTGATTAATCACAAATTTACAATTGAGCCCAATTCTGGGCTTTATCGGAAAGGCGGATGAACGCCGGGGCTGGCAGGATGTCGGATTTCGATACGACCGGGGTCTGTGCCTGGTCGATATCAACTTTCACCGCCATCGAGACTACTGCGTCAGCTCATCCTTACGATCCGCCGGTTCCCAATTTCTCCTAATACAGCGTCGTTGCGAAATGCCGTGAGGGCTATTCGCTACTGGAAGGCGTGCGGGAAGGAGATGGAATGTCACAATGCTGGTGGCGCTGAAAGACCAACGAATTGCATGATTTAGGGGAATACTCTCAAAATGTCTAATCTCATTTCCTTTCCCAGTACCAGGTTCCAACAGCATTCATCCCCTGAGCTGCGGGCTGTACGTGACCAGATTCTGGAGGTCTATGCACAGCTCGAAGAGATCCGCATGGCGATAACTGCTTCTGCATCGCAAGGCGCTGCCGCACCTCGAATTCAATTGCTGGATCATACGGAGTTTGGTCTCTGGGCCGCGAACGGGCGGGGTGCTGCCTCCGAACTTGCCGGCGAGGGCTGATGAGATGCCGTTTGCTGGACAGCTCATAAGCGAACACAACAAGTCCATGGGTCGGTATATTCGGTCGATCAGCCGGCAATACCTTAACACGGTCATCATTATGATGTTGTTGATCGGGGCTACGTGCGCGACGGTGCTGGTGGCGCTGGACCGCCACTCGCTGCAGCAGAACATCAGCTTTCTGACCAGCAATCAGTTCATACGGTTTCAACAACTCGCCAACCAGACCCGTGCTCTGATGCGCGCTTCGGCTGACCTCAAGCTGCCCGAATATATTGTCGATGCGATGCGTGACGACATCCTCCAGGCAATTACGGACCTCCGCTCCGTGGCGAGCCGGTTGGAAACCATGCATGCAGAAATCAAGGGGAACTACCTTGAACGTCTACTCCCCCAGGACGAGGCGTTTGAGCGCGCAAGAGAGGATTTGGGCAAGTCTGTAGTGGAATTCCTTGGGCGAGCTGAGCAAATCGCAACGGCCGGCACGCAAGAGAGGCGGGATCGATATTCGTTCTGGGGAGCGATAGATTTTGCGGCAGCATCCGACAGCATGTTGATGCGCGGATTTTCAGATCTCAGTCAGCGTACTCACGAACGAAGCACGCTCAGTGTCTACAACGCGAAACTTGCGGGCGTGTGTCTTCTTGCGCTCATCGCAATGACCGTCCTCGTCACAGCCACGCTGGTGTTCCGCCCCCTGCTGCAGAAACTGCGCAATGAGCATTTCCGGACCGTAGACTACCAGTCCAAACTGGAGCATCTTGCGCATACGGATGGTTTGACGGGGCTTGGCAATCGCTCCCAGTTCAACACCGTTCTTACGCATCTTGTCTCTGAACTCGGACGCAAGGATCCGGGTTTTTCAATACTCCTGGTCGATCTCGATCACTTCAAGGGTATCAACGACAGCTTCGGTCATACTGCCGGAGATGCGATCCTCCGGCATGTCGCAGAGGCGCTTCGGCAGGTTGTGCGTGCAGGTGATACGGCAGTGCGTCTTGGGGGAGACGAATTCGCGATGCTTCTTCCTGGCGTGACGGATGCGTCATTATTAATTTCTATTGCGGAGCGCATAAGGCAGGCCATTGCCGAAGATATCGTCTTCGAGGGGCGAATTCTTCGGACGTCGGCATCCGTTGGTGGGGCTATCGCGCCTCTTCATGCAAATGATGGCACCGGTCTGCTGCAAGCGGCCGATGTGGCTTTGTACGCCGCCAAGGGGGAACGTAGTGCCGCCGTCGTCATCGACGAAGCTGCACTTGCCAACCGGATCGAGGACACTCAGCTCTTGGCTGCACTTGCCACCGCAGCCGACCGACAGGAGTTTGTCGTTCACTATCAGCCAAAGGTCGACCTCCTCACAGGCAAGCATGTGGGGTTTGAGGCGCTGGTGCGCTGGCAGCACCCATGTTTCGGATTGCTGCCGCCCGGTCGGTTCCTGCCATTGATGGATGGCACCCAACTCATGAAGGGTATGACCAAGGCAGTCATATCGACTGTTGGCCGTGACCTTCGTTTCTGGAAGCGTTCCGGCTTGGCGCCCGGCACCGTCGCCATCAACCTGCCAGAGATGCTTCTCCTGACGGACGAAAGCTATGATATCTTTGCGAAGGTAATCCGAGAAAACCGCCTTGAATGGAGCGATTTTTCTGTCGAGATCACAGAAGATGTATTCCTCAACCGAGGTTCCCAGCGGATTCTCAACGCTGTGGAGGGATTTCGTCGACAGGGCGTTTCCGTGTCGCTCGACGATTTTGGCACTGGGTTTGCTTCCTTGGTCCATCTGCGGGACTTCCCCTTCGACGAACTGAAAATCGATCGTAGCTTCGTTTCCGGCATCGAAACGGATCCGCGGTCGGCACAAATCATCCGCGCAATCGTGGACCTCTCCAACAATCTCGGAAAACGATGCGTCGCCGAGGGTATCGAGACGGATGCCCAAAGCCGCTTCCTTCTCGAGATCGGCTGCGAGCTGGGTCAAGGCTACCTGTTCGGCAAACCCGCGCCCGCTGAGATTGCGGTCTCTCACATTCCTGCGGTCCAATTCGTACCGTTTGTCGAAACAATCCACCCGGTCGCCGCGGGCGCACATTGACGCATCATTCCGGAGCAAATGCAAAATGACCTTTTCAAACAAAGCAAAGCATCTTGGTCTGGTTCTTGCGCCACTGGTATTTGGCCTGCCCTCCAGTCCTGTTTCGGCAGACGAGCGCGGCGCCATCGATGTCGTCCATTATTGGGTGTCGAAGAGTGAGGCACGAGCGCTCGACGTGTTTCGGGATGCTTGGTCGCGTGCGGGAAACCGTTGGATCGATCTTCCTATGGAAAACAAGGTTGCCGTTCAACGCACAGTGAGTGATCGCGTCGCCAGCGGCTACGCACCCGCGGTCATGCAGTGGAACGCCAATGAAGGTTCCCGGGAATTGCCGGAAATGGGAATCGTCCTGGATCTGGAAGAGGTTGCCGCGGCAGACCGCTGGCGTGAGGTGCTACCTGCGACCGTGGTTGATCGGATAAGCTTCAAGGGGAAGATCTACTTCGCACCAACGAACATTCATGCCGAGAACTGGCTGTGGACCAGCAAGGCCCTCTTTGATCGGCTGGGACTTCCGGCGCCGAGGACGTGGGAGGAAATTATTGGCGCTGCCGACAGGATAAAACAGGAGGGGCATGTTGCTCTCGCACTGGGAGGCGGCCGCTGGGAGATCTCGCTCATATTCAATAACATCATGTACCAGCAGCTGGGTTCGCAAGGATATGCCCGCGTAATCCGGGGTGACGCGTCGATGATACGTGATCCCCGGATGGCTGAAGCGCTCTCGATGTTGCGACGACTGTCCAGCTATGCTGAGCCTGCGCAGCGGCGGGTGGGCAAAACCTGGGCGGATGCTGCTGCGGCGGTGGGAAGCGGGGATGCCGGCATGCAGTTCATGGGTGATTGGGCCAAGGGAGAACTGATGACAAGAGGCTATGTCTTGGACAAGGACTTCCAATGCAGCCTCGTGCCGGGTACGGAAATCGCCTACTTCATGGTCGTCGATGCCTTCGCCTTCCCGATTACAAATCGCGAAGCTTCAATCAAAGCACAGCGGGATTTTGCCCGCGTGGTCATGGACCCGGTCAATCAGGTTGCTTTCAGCGGGCTCAAGGGATCACTTCCCGTACGGACAGACGTGGATCCGAGTAACCTTGATCGCTGTGGTCGTCTTGGATTGGAAATGATCGCAAGGAACAGCGACGTTAGCGCCCAATCCATGGCAATGCCCGCCCAGATGTCCGAAGCATTTATCGCGGTTCTTGCGAACTTTTTCGACGATGATCGCATACCCGTCGAAAGCGCTCAGGAGCAGCTTTATGCTGTCCTAAGCAAGAAATAGGCTCATCAGGGGAAGTGAGCGCTGATCACTCGCAACGGCCGGAGTGCCAGAGCGGGCCGCGGAGGTAGATGAGCCGAGCATAGCACATGCGGTGGCGGTCGTGTGCCTGCCAAGCAATTGATCGCGTCGGAATGACCGCTCATTTTTCATCCCGACAGTATCGGCCGATAATATCCGAAATTCGCACGCGATGTCCCATGGGCGCAGCTAAGGGTGAAGGGTCAAGCACCTATGGGTTTCGGTTAACACCAAATTAACCAGGTCGGCCAAATTTGGGGTCGTCGAGAAAGGCGGATGAGCGCCAAAGCCGGACATGATGACGGGTTTCGACGTGATTGAGGCACTGCCCGATCACCGTTTCAGCCATTTTAATCGAGGTCGGGAATGTCGAGCCAGTCCGCCATGCATACCTGCAGCAACTCCGTCCAGAGTGCTGCAGCTGTAGTCTCAAAGTCAAAAAGTCAGAGTGTCGAGCGTCGTCTCGATTTCATGCAACTCGATCAGGAAGGACGCGCCGGGATCCGATCGCTGAAGGCCCTCGTCGAACGCGAACTGCCACATGGCCTCGACAAATTCTACACGCAACTGCGAATAACCCCCGAAGCCAGCCGCTTCTTCTCCTCCGATGATCACATTTCCCGCGCCAAGGGCGCACAGATGGGTCATTGGGTCAATATCGCGGACGGCAACTTCAACGAGGATTATGTTGCCAAGGTGCGGACGATTGGCACGGTGCATGCCCGCATCGGCCTGGAGCCACAATGGTATATCGGTGGATACGCCATCATTCTCGACCATCTGATCAACAGCGCCGTCGAAGAGATATTCCCGAAGGGCGGGATGTTCTCGAAGAAGACGATGAAGCCGGCAGAGTTCGGCAAAGCACTCGCCGGTCTCGTGAAGGCCGTGATGCTGGACATGGACCTGGCGATATCCGTCTATATCGACGAGGCGGAGATCGCCAAGCAGAAGGCCCAGACAGAAGCCATCGACGCGGAGCGTCAGCTCGTCTGCAACTGTTTCGGCAAGGCGATGGCGGCAATCGCCGCCAAGGATGTGAGCTACCGGATCGATGACGATCTACCGGCGGCCTATCATGTGCTGCGAGACGACTTCAACAATGCACTGGAACAGCTGTCGACGACGATCCAGCATATTGATGGTGCCGCGACCCAGATCAGCGCCGGCGCGCAGGAGATCCGCTCTGCCGCCGATGATCTCGCCAAGCGCACCGAACAACAGGCCGCCTCGATCGAGGAGACGGCGGCGGCGCTGGAGGAGATCACGACAACTGTCAAGGATTCGAGCCGACGCGCGGAAGAGGCTGGGCACCTTGTTGCCAAGGCCCGTGCAGGCGCCGAAAAGTCCGGCCAGATTGTTCAGCAGGCCGTCTCCGCCATGGGTGCGATCGACAGCTCATCGCGGGAAATCTCCAGCATCATCGGGGTGATCGACGAGATCGCCTTCCAGACCAACCTCCTGGCGCTCAATGCGGGTGTCGAAGCCGCAAGGGCCGGCGATGCGGGTAAGGGCTTTGCCGTTGTCGCCCAGGAAGTCCGCGAACTGGCGCAACGCTCGGCCAAGGCCGCCAAGGAGATCAAGGAACTGATCAACAATTCCGGCGAGCAGGTAAAGGAAGGTGTATCGCTGGTCGGGCAGACCGGTGAAGCTCTGACGGAGATCGTCGGCGAAGTGAAAGAGATCGACCGTCACATCGGGGCGATCGTCAGGGCATCCAGCGAGCAGGCGACCGCTCTTCAGGAGATCAATACTGCCGTCAACACGATGGATCAGGGAACGCAACAGAACGCCGCGATGGTGGAAGAATCCACTGCTGCAAGCCATGCTCTGGTCCAGGAGGTCAGCCGTATCACGGGTATGCTCAGCGATTTCAACACCGGCCGAGGTTCGATCGCGCGTCCTCGCCCTGTTGGGAAAGCCACTGTGCACGCGGCGTCCTCTCCGGCGCGCGACCTTCGGTCGAAACTGCGTGAAACATTTGCCAGTCAGGGCAATGCAGCAATCGCTACCGGAGATTGGGAGGCGTTCTGAGAACGCGGACTGAGCGATTGCTCAGTGGTGTCCATTCCGTCGGGCTCTGTCCGCGTTCGCGGTGAAGTGCAGCCAGGAACAGCGCAGAGCACTTCGTTTTTCGGTCCCATCGCTGGAGCGAGAACCCTGTTTTGGGGTCCCTCGTGGAACGGAGCCGGGTCGCCATTTGCCAGACAAAAAATATGAAGAGCAAAGGCGCCCGGCCATCAGGTTTGCACTGGCCCATGGCTCCCAAAGAGAATTTTGACCATGAAGATTATTCACCACCTTATTTTACGTTTGAGCGCCGACCGGCACGGCGGCATCGCGATCATGGCGGCAATACTGCTGCCGGTCATCATTGGTTTTGCTGCTTTGTCCGTCGAGTATGGATACGGGTTGCTGGTCCGGGACGAAAATCAGCGCACTGCTGATCTGGCATCTTACGCGGGCGCGCTCGCCTATAGTGAAACAAGCTCGCAGGATCGGATGAGGTCTGCCGCGCTCAATGTTGCGAAGCTCAACGGCGTCGATCCCGCGAACGTTTCCGTCTCGCTTGCGGCGTCACCGAAAAACGAAAAGCTCCAGGCGGTATACGTTGAGGTGAAGACGACGAACACGCTGTTTCTGGCGCCGGTTCTAGGGGTGAAACCTCAGCTTGACGTCGCAGCAGAGGCCTATTCTTCGTTTGGCGCGGCGGAAAGTGCCTGCATCATCGCGCTTGATAAATCGGGAACAGGCGTGACGCTTTCCGGTGGTGTCCAGGTCGGCGCGCCAAATTGCTACGTGGCCTCTAACAACGATCTGATCGCACCATGTGGTACCAAGATCACAGCCAAGAGTGCCACCTACTTTGAGGGTTCTTCGCAGCCCTGTCCGTGGACAGCGAACATTGTGAAAGGCGACGGCAGCGAAGCTCCCGTCACCAAGCAGTACACCTCCGATCCCTTGGAAAATCACGCGGGCGTGGCGGAACTCAATGCTCGCCTCGACATAATTCGGAAGGCGTCCTGGCCGACTGAGGCTTCGGTCACCAAAGGCAAGGACATCGAGTTCGGTGGCAGCACCTCACCCCCGGACACTGCCGCCGCCCTGCAGGCCATTGGATGCAGCTACGATCCGGCCAACTACAATCAGTACTGGATGGACAAGTGGGATGTGACCTGCAGCGGTTCCAAGATCAACATCGGCTCGTTGCTTGTCCACGGCAACCTCCAGGTGAAGTTCAACGTCTCGGGGGTCAAGTCGACAGTCTATAACTTCTCGGGCAGGATTCAGAACGACTTCGGCACGAAGCTCGAATTCGGTGACGGCACGTTCAACGTCGAGAAGGGGGTCTATGGTGCGGACCTGACATTTGGAACTGGTTCGTTCCACTTCGGCATGGGAGGCGAGAAATGTGGTGATGCCCGCTATAGCCTCTGTGCCTCGGGCAAAGTCACCATAGATGGACCAAGCGCCTTCGTGTTTGACGCAGGTTTCTACACGGGTGCAGGCGCCACACTCAAACTCGGGGCCGGTACGTCCAACAGCTACACCATCGGGAAATCCAGCGGCGACAACGCCATCGGGCTTGATGGCGGCTCCATCACGGTCATGGCGGATGCCAGCACCGGAAAGGGTGTTTTCCGCCTGAACGGAGATCTGAACGGCGGTGGTGGCGGTAGCTGCATCACCATCCCCGCAAGCGCCGAGCATGACATATCCGGAAACGTCAATCTGGCAGGCGGTGCACGACTTGGCGCTGGTACCTATACCGTTGACGGGTACTTCTCGGTGAATACCGGCGGCTCCGCATGCAGCGACAACGTCGCGGTCTCCGGCAAGGACGTCACCATCGTCCTGTCAGGCACCGAAACACCTTCTGATTGGGAATGTAGCGGAAAGTCATTCTGCCTGACCGGCGGCAACGCCATCACGCTCAACGCCCCGAAATCCGGCCCCTATGCGGAATTGGCGGTTATCGGTCCGCAGTCTTCCAAGAATACGACAGGCGCTGAGATCACCTCCGGCGGCAGAGCGAAAATCTCGGGCGCCTTCTATTTTCCAAATGGCGTGATCGATTTTGGCGGTGGTGGTCAGCTCGGGGACGCGGGTAACGGCTGTCTGCAACTGATCGGCACGAGCATCTCGCTATCCGGCGGCTCCCAAGCGATGTCCGAATGTACGCAACTGAGTGGAACCCGAAAGGTGGCCTTGGTCCAATGAAGACGTTTCTGAGAATAATGGCGCTGCGAGCACGCGTTCGCCTTGGCCATCCGCTTTTTGTGTTGAAAGACACAAAGGGCAATGCTGCTATCGAATTTGCCTTGGTCGTTCCCATCTTCGCTCTCGTCTTCGTGGCGAGTGTCGATCTGGGAATGCTGGTGTTCTCGCGATTTCAACTGGAGGCGGCCGTCTCGGCAAGCGCCAGCTATGCAATCGCCCATGCCGACCAGGTCGATGGCAGCAACGGTAGCGAACTGGCCAAGAATCTTGCCCTCATGATCGCCAGCAATTATCGGGGCGATGCCACCGCGGCAATACAGGTCAATAACGGTCCGCAGGCCAGTTATGACGGGGCGACGATCAAGATCGGTGGCGTCTCCAGTCAGGCCAATGCCTGCTATTGCCCGAAGGGGAATGCCGCATCTGTCGAGTGGGGGTCGCAAGTCACCTGCAACTCGTCTTGCCCTGACGGCGGGCGTGCCGGACGCTATGTCGCTGTAACGGCAAAGCAGGCATATACCCCGTTCTTCACGATGTTCGATGTCGTCAAGGACGGTTCCATTGCCGCCAACGCAATGGTGCAGACGAAATGAGGTATTCCATACGCAGGTTCATTCGTGAACGTTCCGGCGCCAGCGCCGTTGAGTTTGCGTTGGTCGCGCCGGTCTTTTTGTTGTTGCTGTTTGGTATGATCGAATTTGCCCGGTTGTTCTGGGCGACCCATGCTCTTCACGAAACAGCAATCGCCACGGCGCGTTGCATGGGCATACCGCAGATCCAATGCGAAGACGGTGGAGCCTACAGCTCGGAGAATGCGATCGCATTTGCGAAGTCCAAAGCGGCGGGGTGGCTCATCCAACTTGATCCGACGGCGATCACTCTCGATCGCAGTGCCAGCTGCAACGGTTTGGAAGGTCTTTCAAAGGCGAGGATCGAATACGAGTTCACGACCGTTGTGCCAAATCTCCTGACGTCCCTGGCGGGCGGCACTCAGCTGAAAGCCGAAGCATGCTACACCAACTACTGATGTGGCCGCACGGGGCTCCATACCACGTTGCACGTCCCGACGGTTTGCTCTGCCGTGGATGAGCGGCGGGCGTCCCCCAGAATACGCGCCTTCAAGGGCGCGCGTATCATCTATAACAACGGCGTGGCCACGCGGGATTGCACGATCCGCAATCTGTCTGCAGGTGGCGCCCGGTTGGTCATGGAAACGACGATGGAACTTCCCAACGTGTTCGAGCTGGCGCTGGAAGGCGGTTCTCGGCGTCAATGTGAAATACGTTGGCGTAGGTTTAATGAACTGGGCGTCGAATTTATGGGTGGCAATATACCAACATGAACACAACGAGCTAGCTTCCAGTCTTCTCCGCCCGATACGATGATACTGATGGCCGGATTGTATGTTCGAAACACCGTGCTGAATCGTCCAATGGGACGTCGGGGATGTAGCCAAGTGCGTCGATGATCTGCGACAGCTCTTCCTGCTGGGCTTCGGACTTCTTCTGACGGGCAATGTATTCATCCTGCAGGTTTGCCAGGACGTCGCTGGAAACCGAGGGGTCGCCGCTCGCGCGAGTCCATTCCTCGTAGACAGCCTCATCCGCGGCGAGCAGCCGGCGGTGTTCGTGTATTGCCGACACCGCCAATTCCTCCAACGCTTCCTTCGGCATCGAACAGAACCGCGGATCCCGCTCGCTCTTGTCGGTCTCAGAGGACTCCGCATCGTTCATTCGTTTTTCCTCGAAACTCATTCCTTCACCACTCGAAACGATGCTTTGGTCCCGCACTGTGCGGCCGCGCTACAGACTATCATAAGACCAACATTGCAAATCCGTCGAAGATCGATTGCCCCCAATATCACAGGACATGTCGAATCGGAACTATAGTTCCTAGAACAATAATTCCGATTCAGGTTCCGCTCACGTCATGGATCTCAACGAGGTCATGGCGGTCAATTTGCGTCGAATACGTCATGGCAAGAAACTGACGCAGGAGGAACTGGCGCACCGCACAGGCCTGAGCGCACGCCATATCGGTGCCATTGAACGCGCCGAAATGTCGGCAACCCTCACCGTCCTTGGCCAGATTTCAGAAGCGCTGGGCGTCGAACCCGCCGAGCTTGTGACCAAATCGAACTGATCTGCAAATCGCGCCCGTGGTCGACTGGATTTTAGGGTTCGGAGGCGGTTTCCGCTCCGAAGCCGATGTGCATCGATCGATTGGGACAGCTCGACCACTGAGATTGAGCATGGGTCAAGGCTTTACACGAGCGGCGGGCCGCATTATATATTCTCCACAAGGAGAATGATTATGGCCAGCACATCACACGCCTACACACCCGCCGAGGCGGCGGCTGTCAGCGAGATCGCTGTGAAGTCGGTGCACAATGCGATCGACAAGCGCATCATCGAGACTCATCTCGTTGGTAGCAGGGGTCGAGCACTCACCGATGAGGATCTGCTTCGGTTGAAGCTCTGGTACGGCGTCGGATCGATCTTGTCTGCCGAGCGCCGCAAGCGCCTATTCGATACGATCGACCAGAACCCCGATGCCGAAACTGTTAGGGCAGACGATTATCTCATTATCGACGTTGCGCGAGCACGAGAACAACTGGCCGCGCGGGCCGAGGCGCTTCGAGAAGCCGAACGACTGATTGAAAGCGTGAAAGGCGTCGTGGGCGGCGAGCCGGTTTTCAAGCGAACCCGTGTTCCCGTGCGAACGATTGCCGCGATGAAGACCCAAGGCGCAAGTACAGCGGAAATCGTTGAGGGCTATCCTTCGCTCACCGAGCGCATGGTGGAACTTGCCGAGATCTGGGTTGCGGCCCATCCCGCCAGAGGACGTCCGAGGAAGCTTTCGGAGCAGGGCCTGAAGGTGAAATCCGTGAAGCGCCTGATCCTTCGGAACGAGAACGTCCCTAAAACGTCTGGCTCGACCTCGTGAAGTTTCTTATCGATGAATGCCTTCACACGTCTCTCGTGGCCGTGGCTCAAGAGCACGGCCACGATTGTTTCCATGTAAATTGGCTGGGACTGAGCGGCGAGACCGATTGGGACCTAATGCCTCGGATTATCGAGGAAGATTTCACCTTCGTGACGAACAACGCCCGCGACTTCCGGAAGCTCTATGCCAAGGAAGAGCTGCATGCGGGTCTGGTGATTATCGTCCCGCAGGTGCTGCCTGTGCTGCAACGAGAATTGTTTGCCCTCATATTGCAGGATCTGGCAGGCGCGCAGGATATGGTCAACGCAGTCATCGAAGTAACCCTCGACGGAGAGGAAGCGGTTCTCACGCGCTATTCGCTTCCGGAAGTATAGTCACCTTCCAAGGAAATCATTTTCCTCCGATCCTCGACAGGTCGATCCGCATCTCAGCTGACCCAACGTTCTCGCTTTTCTCGGCGCCTTCAGTGCTTGTATCCGCAGGAGGTATGTCGCTGCTCGCCTCGGCCTCCTCTGGAGGCAATACATTGTCTATCGTCACGCTTTTTCTCGGATCCTCCGCCTGGAACACGCTCACGCCTTCGAACTCGCCGGTCTTCCAGGCGTAGACAGCGTCCTCGAAGATCTGAGGGAAGACGTCATCGCTCTTCGGATTGCCGTACCATTTGGCAACGATCCGCAAGACCTTCGCGAACATCGCCGTTCCCTTGCGAAGGTTTTCGCAAGGATCGACGAGATCAGCCTTTAAGTCGGCCGTATCCTTGACGCCGACACCCGCAGGGAACTGTGTCAAGCCGACGCGGACCACTGCCTGGCCGACATACTGCCGGACGATCGCCATGGCCTCGTCCGGCGTCATCGCCTTCGGGACGAGGATCAATCGGCCACCCGATTTGACCGTGACGGCAAGCGGATCGTTCGAGCCCGCAGCGGTCACGAACTGTTCGACGATTGCCGGCTTCAATGAGGGGTCGGCGCATTGTTGGATCAGGGCAGCGTCGAGCATGAGGTCTCCTCGGGCTTCAGGTGTTGAAGGAAATCAAGAGGGGCTTATCGAACAGACGCGCCCAGGCTTCCGCATTGGCGCGTTGGATGGCGACGATGGATGTCCCCTTGGTCCACCAGCCGTTGCCGACGGCGACAATGACGTCCGGATCGTGGAGCATGGATTGGAGAACGGGCCAGACGATCAGTTGCTCGTAGCAGATCAGCGGTGCGACCCGAGCATCAGCGACCGCCACTACCGGGTCCGCGATGAAATGCGCCCGCGCGCCACCGCTCTGACCCAGCAGGGGACGCCAAGGCTGCCACATCGAGCCCGGGACCGGCATGCGCTCGCGATAAATGACGCGAGCACCGTTACGAGAGAGAGCGACCAGAACATTATCGTATCCGCCCGTATCGACGACCGCAGCGCCGGCAATGACGGTGACGTCAGTGCCCTGCAGCCCATTTACCCAGAGCCGCTCGACGGTCGGCGTCCAGAAGCCCAGGGCGCTCTCGGGGAGGACAATGGTGAGGGCGCCGCCGGATGCTCGATCCTTCACCGTGGCAATCAGATCACGGTGGTGCCTAATGCTGACGTCGCGACCGAGTGAAGCGCCGAATTCGAGATCGACGCCCCGCCACGCTTCCGTTAGCTTCGGCTCGTCCCAGGTTGCGGCGGACCAGATCCAAAAGCCTGCCAGGACAATCGCGACAGCTGGCCACATGCGGGTTACGAGGCCCATGAGGCCGGCTGTCGCGGCAAGGAGCCCCCACCATCCCCATCCCGGAAACAGCACGCCCGCGGCCGTGATCGGATGCGCCCAGCCGGTGATACCGATTGGCGGAATGGCCATGAGCAAGACTGCCGCGAGGTAGCGAAACGGTCGTGTACGTTCGCATCTCGTCCAGAACATTGCGTGGACACCGACAAAGCCCAGCGATGCGCTGAGCCAGAGCAGCAGTCCCGGCCAGAGGTCGGAGGAATAGAAGGTGGCAACGCCCTGCGGCAGACCGCGTGATGCAGCGAGGAAATAACCGGCGGAAACCGCTGCGGCCGCCAGTCGTGACCGCGCAAGCGCCCAGAGGGTTGGAAACGTGCATGCGAGCGGAAGGAAAAGGACGTGACCGCTCCACGCCACCGTTCCGGCGATGATTGAAGCGGCAATCAACAGGACCGGCCGAACGCGCTTACGGCACATAGGTGAGCACCGGTTGCGCCAGGCCGAGGATGCCCGAAACGGGAAGGGGACCGAAGTAGCGGGAGTCGTAGGAGCTCCTGTGCGGTGAATGGAGGAAGACGCTTTGTGCCGGCACGGCGCCGCCGAAATACGGCACCATCGGCCGACCCTTGCCGTCGCGCTGAGCCAGATCGGAGAAAGGGATCGCATGCCCGTCGATCGTTACGCCCGCACCGATTTCGACATGCTGCCCGGGAACCGCGATGACCGTCTTGATGAGCGGAGCGACCCCGCCCGGGCAGGTTCCGAAGCGGAGATAGCCACGCGCTCTGGCCTCTCGCATGACAGGCGTTTGCGGAGGGCAAATGAAGACGAGATCGCCTGCCGATACCACTCGATTGAGCGCCGAGATGCGCCATATCCCGAGGGGCTCGCTCGGCGTCAGGTTGATGCGGTAGCCGCCGATCTTGGCGGCAGCGGCACTGCCCCCAACGACGGTTGCCGCCACCAACAAAAGCACGACGGCATTCGATCGTCGCGCAGGTCGCATCCGACGTACAGAGACTTGCGCCGTCATTTCAGGGACAGTCCCTGGCTCTTTGTCTGACGCAGGGTTTCCGTCTGTTTCAAAGCCTCCGTCGTGCGCTCATGCGCGGCCAGCTGCTGCGCGGTCCGCATAAAATTCCATGCTGATTGCACTTCGGCCCTCTGTCCGGCCGTCATCCCCGCGGTGACGGTGTTAAATGTCTGTCCGTTGGTGCCTTTTGCGGCAAGAGGCAGGAAGGTCCGCTCGCCGAAACGCTCCGATACAGCTCTCGCAAATCCCTCGAGCTCCGCCTTCACCATTTTGTCGGCAAGCGCATATTCGAGACCGGCCGGCAGGTCGTTGCGGTCGATCGCATCGCGCACACGTTCGAGGGTCTGCTTTGCGTTTGCCGAGAGCGCCGGAATATCGATGGACACCTTCAGACGGACGGCGCGTTCCTCGACCTCATATTTGCGCTCCGCCTCTGCACGCTGGCGCAGATAGCGTTCCAGATTTCGAGCCAGAGCCGGCGCGTTGGTCAGCGCTGTTGCCCGCGCCTGCTTGTCAGTGCCGCTTGCCAGTAGACCGGTCTTGCCTTTCAAGGCGCCGAAGCTTTCCGGTTGATCGCGGATCCTGCCGATGGTGGCATTCGCCACCGCTCCATCCTTCAGCAGTGCGTCGACGTTGATCGCCTTGAACGCGATTCCCGGCTGCGCGTAGACGAGGTGGAAACGGGTCGAAACCTCCTCCCACTGTTTCTTCAAACCGGGATCGGCTGTGACCTTGTCCTCCACCGCCTGGTCGATTGATTTTGCGAAGGTGGTGATGCCGGAAACCATGGGTCTTGCCTTCCTGACAGTGTCATGAATTGGGGATTTCACAGAGCCGATGATGAGCCCGAGCTTGGCGGCGACCGCGGCCAGCCGCGCACCAAGATCGATGAGCTTTTGCTTTTGCCCAACCGTCCATTCCAGCCGATCGCGGAGGAGCGTGCGGGCCACGTTGACGAGATTGAGACCTCGAGCCTCGGCGAAGCGAAGGGCCTGATGGTAGAAGGGACCACCAGCGTAATCGAGGGTCGTTTCCTTGGCGTTCCTGCGCGAGAGGACTGGGATCAAGCCGCCGGCCTTGGCGAAGGATCTTCGGCCGTAATAGACGGCCAGGTCCTCACGATGACGAGTCATGGCGACATAGGTGAGGTGGCGATCAAGAGAAAGAGAACCCAGCACCTTGACCCGATCGACCGTGGCGCCCTGGCTTTTATGGATCGTCGTGGCATAGCCATAATCGAGGTTGTTGTAGAAGCGTTGTTCCACCAGCACCTGGCGCGCAAGCTCGCCATCGCCAACCTGCGCGACGATGCGGCCCGGCCCGGTCTCAACGACCTTGGCCAACATGCCATTCTTGACGCCGAGCGATCCTTCGTTCTTGAGGAACACGATCTGGTCGCCCACGGCAAAATTGCGATCGCCGTCCGCCGTCTTGAACATAGCTCCCTTGTCGAGAACCCCGCGCTCGATGAGTTTGATGCGCGCCATCTGGTTGAGCATGCGAACGTCCCTGCGCAAATGAGCCAGGATCAGCGACGTCTTCGCCGGATCGTAATCGCGGTCCCAGGCGGCGATGAGGTTGTCGACGGCGTCGGCCTTCAGATCCCACCCGATCACCTTGCCATTGGCACGGTAGGCGTCGACTGCCTTGCCGACGTTGCCGCGCGCCAGGTCGAGCGAGGCATCGCGCATCCATTGCTGGCGCTGGCGATAGATGGTTTCGAGTTCCGCATACCCAATGCGATCGGAAATCGCCCGAAACGCGGCGCCTGCTTCGATCGGTTGGAGCTGTTCGGGATCGCCGATGAGAACGAGCTTGGCGCCGGCCTTCGTCACCGCTTCGACGAACAGCGCCATCTGCCGCGACGACACCATGCCGGCCTCGTCCAGAACGAAGACCGTCTTGCTGTCGAGCTGGTTTCTTCCCGCATTCCAGCGAAGCTCCCAGGACGAAAGTGTCCGAGAAGGGATTCCCGCTTCTTTCTCCAGCCCTTCGGCCGCCTTGCCGGCAAGTGCGCCACCGACGACCCGATAGCCGGCCGCCTCCCAGGCTTCGCGTGCCGCCTTCATCATCGTCGTCTTACCGGCGCCGGCGCGGCCGATCACCGAGGCAATCCGCTCGGCTCCCGCGACGTGCTCGATCGCAGTTCTCTGCTCATCCGACAGGCGGTCATGACGGGCAAAAGTCGCGGCGAGCACCGGATCCCGCACGCCATGTGACGACCGTTGCGATAGCCAGACGGCGCGATTGGCCATCTGCGCTTCCAGCCGGATCATTTCCCGCGTCGTGTATTTGGCGGGCAATCTGGAACCAGTGGCAAAGTCGATCCGCTCGCGCTCAAGGCGGAACGTGTCGGGATGCAGGATGATCCGGACCATGAGGCTTTGGAACAGGGCGGGATCGTCGATATAACGATGCAGGATCTTGGCGACATCACGCTCGTCGAAGACGCTCTTCTCACGCGTGATCAGGTCGATGACGAGTTTTGGGCTCCGGTCGATCCGTCTCGCGTTTTCGGCTCTGCGCGCATCCTGCAGTTCGATGCGCTCGAGCTCGACCGGCTTCGTAGCAACATCGGCTTTCCGCTCGATCGCTTTGGTCCCGACGCCAAGGTGGATGGTCGGTTCGAGATCGATCCCCTGCTTTTCGAAGGAGCGGCCGTCGACGCGAAGGTCGAGACCGGCCAGCGCCAGATGCCTGTTCTGGCAGGCAAACCATCCGTCGCGAAACGCGTTGAAATCGTCGATGCCTCCAGCCCAGAGCTCATAGACGATCTTGCCGGCATCGTTGCGGATCGGATTGCCGTCCGGTCCAAGCAGCGCGACCTTCTTGGCGCCGAAACCGTCTTCGGTCAGCGGCCGCAAGGTTGTCATCAGATGAACGTGCGGGTTGCCCGGCGCGTCATGATAGACCCAGTCGGCCACCATGCCGTTCGACGTGATGTGCCGTTCGACGAAATCCCGCACGAGCGCGATATTCTGCTGAGCGCTCAGTTCGATCGGCAGAGCAATGGTGACGTCCTTGGCAAGCTGCGCATCGGAGCGCTTCTCGAAATCTTCGACCTTGTTCCAGAAGGCTTCGGAAGCACCGGCGACCGAACGATCCGCGATCATCGTTCGCAGCCATTCGGGAGCGTCTGCGGGAATAACGAACTCTTCGTGCAGTAATCCGTGCTTGCGAGTGTAGTCGATCGTTCGAGCCTCGCGCTCGAACTCCATCTTGGCGCAGTGCCGGTAGGCCGCCGACAGCACGGCGCTGCGGCCGGAGCCGCGGGCGACAACGCTGACGGAGAAATGGGGGACGGCCACAGCAATTCTTTCCCGGTTGCGAACGAAATCAACAGGTTCGTCGGAAGCGGAAGGCCCCGCCAGGGGCAAAAAGCAGAACGTCGCGTCAGCGACGTATAATTGCGCCCTTCGGATCCGCTCCTTCGGAACGGCCGGGATCATTCACCAAAGCTGGCGCTTTGGCGATTGTAGGATTCACAGTAGTGCGTTCCGCACGCTCCTCCGGGAAACTGGGTTCGAAAGACAAGCTTTCCAACCCAAAGGAGACGTACGGAATGAAAAGGCCATCCTCCAAGATCCGCGACGAAATCGCCAAACTCCAGGAGCAGCTAAAGATCGCCGAGACCCGTGAGGCCGAGCGCATCGGCCGGATCGCCCTCAAGGCCGGACTTGGCGAGATCGAGGTCGACGAGGCAGAGCTGCAGGCGGCCTTCGAGGACCTGGCGAAACGGTTTCGCGGAGGCGAGGTTCGTACGACCGGAGGAAAGAGGGGAGCAGGCGCAGGCGAAAGCAGGGCACCGTCCACGCAGAACGCGACTGGCGCGGCTGCGGGCGGGACTGCTGAGGCTTGAGCGGATGGCGCGCACGACCACATCCGACGCCCGCAAGAAGGACACGCGGGAAAAGATCGAGCTCGGCGGTCTGATCGTCAAAGCGGGCCTTCGATACGAGAAACGGGCGCTGCTGCTGGGCGCGCTCATCGATTTGAGCCAGCGCCTCAAAGCAGATGAGACCGAACGGCCGCGGCTGCTGGCGATCGGCGCGGGGGCCTTTGGCAACAGCGATGAATAGGATCATTCTTTTCATGGCGCCTGTCGTGCTGATGATCCTGGTCGTGATCGGATTGACCGGGATCGAACACTGGCTGTCCGGCTTCGGAAAGACGGAGGCTGCTCGACAGACGCTCGGCCGCGCCGGCATTGCCCTGCCTTATGTCGCCGCGGCGGTCATCGGCATCGTGTTGCTGTTCGCGAGCGCCGGCGCGATCAGGATCAAGACGGCAGGATGGGGCGTCGCCGCCGGAGGGCTAGCGACGATCATTGTCGCCATCGTTCGCGAGGCGATCAGGCTGTCGGCATTCGCGAACCAGGTTCCGGTCGGCAAGTCGCTCCTCTCCTATCTCGATCCGGCGACGCTGATCGGAGCGGCAGCTGCAGCGCTTTCTGCCTGCTTCGCCCTCCGCGTTGCGCTCGTCGGCAACGCGGCCTTCGCCAGTGCCGAGCCCAAACGCATACGCGGCAAGCGGGCGCTGCATGGAGAGGCCGACTGGATGAAAATGCAGGAGACGACGGGCCTGTTTGCGGAGGGCGGCGGTATCGTCGTCGGCGAGCGATATCGCGTCGACAAGGACAGCGTAGGGACGCGCGCGTTTCGCGCCGATGATCCCGACACATGGGGTGCCGGTGGTAAGTCACCGCTCTTATGCTTCGACGGTTCGTTCGGTTCGTCGCATGGCATCGTGTTCGCTGGTTCCGGCGGTTTCAAGACGACATCGGTGACGATCCCGACGGCGCTCAAATGGGGCGCCTCGCTGATCGTCCTCGACCCGTCGAATGAGGTTGCCCCAATGGTGTCGGCCCATCGCACCAGCGCGGACCGAGACCTGTTCGTCCTCGATCCGAAGAAGCCGGAAACCGGATTCAATGCGCTGGATTGGATCGGGCAATTCGGCGGCACCAAGGAAGAGGATATCGCATCCGTTGCCTCATGGATCATGAGCGATAGCGGCGGTACGCGCGGTGTGCGCGACGACTTCTTCCGGGCCTCGGCCTTGCAGTTGTTGACGGCGATGATCGCCGACGTTTGCCTTTCCGGACATACTGAGAAGGAGAACCAGACGCTTCGCCAGGTCCGCGCCAATCTTTCCGAACCTGAACCGCAGTTGCGCCAACGCCTGCAGGAAATCTACGACAATTCGGACTCGGATTTCGTAAAGGAGAACGTCGCGGCCTTCGTGAACATGACGCCTGAAACCTTCTCCGGCGTCTATGCGAATGCCATCAAGGAAACCCACTGGCTGTCCTATCCGAACTACGCCGCGCTGGTTTCGGGCAAGACGTTTTCGACGGGGGATCTTGCCGATGGAAACACCGACGTCTTCATCAACATCGATCTCAAGACCCTGGAGACGCATGCGGGCCTCGCACGCGTCATCATCGGCTCGTTCCTCAATGCAATTTATAACCGCGATGGTTTGATGAAGGGCAGAGCACTGTTCCTCCTCGATGAGGTTGCCCGCCTTGGCTACATGCGGATCCTGGAGACCGCGCGCGACGCCGGCCGGAAGTATGGCATCACGCTTCTCATGATCTACCAGTCAATCGGCCAGATGCGGGAAACCTACGGCGGCCGCGATGCCGCGAGCAAGTGGTTCGAGAGCGCGAGCTGGATCAGTTTCGCGGCGATCAACGATACGGAAACCGCGGATTACATCTCGCGTCGCTGCGGCATGACGACGGCCGAGATCGACCAGGTCAGCCGAAGTTCGCAGATGAAAGGATCGTCGCGGACGCGGTCGAAGCAGTTGGCCGCACGACCGTTGATCCAGCCGCACGAAGTCCTTCGCATGCGCGCTGACGAACAGATCGTCTTCACGGCGGGGAACGCGCCGCTTCGATGCGGCCGCGCGATCTGGTTTCGGCGCGACGACATGAAAGCTTGTGTTGGCACGAACAGGTTTCACAAGCTTGGAAGCCCACCCGAAGCCCCTCTGATCGAGCCGGCGCGCAGAGCAGCGAGCAAGGTCGATCCAGAAAAATGAAGAGTATCGGAGAAATCAGCGTCGCACGAAAGGGCGGGATTTCGGGAATTCTCGTCGTGCGAGGAGCGGGAAATAGCGCAGCCGCAGGAGCCTCAACAAAGAGGCCCGAAGGGGAGGCGGGACCGACCGCGCCCCGCTCCCGCACACCGTCTGATAGCACGCTTGCTCATAAACGCGGATGAACCGAAGCCGATAAGTTGGGGAATACAGGAGAGGACCGAGGTGACGAAATCGAATGTGGTTCCGTTCAGAAAGCCGAGGAAGTCCGGCAGCAGGAACGATCGACATCGCTGGCAGGGGAAGTCACCCCGATCGGGACCGAGCCGCCCGCGCAAACCCCTGATCGCGATCGTCTGCGCCATGGTCATTGCTGCGGGAGGCTGGCTTGCCTTCGGGGGTATTAATAAGCTTTCTGGGTTTGTGACTGCGGCCAACACACCAACAGCGGATTCATCGTCAGCGGCATTTTCATTCTGCGGTGCAGATCGCCATGTGAACTGCATCGTCGACGGCGATACGTTCTGGTTCGAGGGAGAGAAAATCCGCATCGCGGATATCGACACGCCGGAACTCAGCCCGCCGCGCTGCGAGGCGGAAAGGATCAAGGGCGAGGCCGCGAAAGCACGCCTGCGGGCGCTGCTCAATGCTGGCAAGTTTTCGCTTTCAGCCGGGTTGTGCGACGAAGACAAGTATGGCCGCAAGCTCCGTACCGTGACGCGGGCAGGGCGCTCGCTTGGAGACACCCTCGTCAACGAGGGCCTCGCCCGGCGCTGGGACGGCGCTCGACATGGATGGTGCGGCTGAGAGCCGCGAGAGGATCGTCACCATGGGGCGGAGATCGTGTGCGGGCTCCGTGAGCACCGCGAATAGAGCCGTGCGCCGAAGGCGTCCCGCCCAAGCCTGTCATGACATTTCCGATTTCATCACCGATGTGAATCGATCCACCCCGACCGATTCAAAAGTGTCGTTGGACGCGATTCCCGCGATCGGCGATTCTGATCTCATGATCGCGCAACCCTACCATCTCTATGTCGAACGCACGGATGTCGCGAAGAACATGGCACGCTACTACGCCATGTCGATCGAACCGAACCTCTTTGGCGATGTTTGCCTACTCAGGAAGTGGGGCCGCATTGGCGCGAAGGGTCAAATGATGGTCCATCATTTCGGGCGGGAAGAGGAAGCTGTCGAACTGTTTCTCGATCTGCTTCGACAAAAGCGCAAACGCGGTTACCGCCCGCGCGCCTCTGTGGCAAATTGGGAAAGGCCCGCCGAAGCGGGCCAAGAGGGCGTTTCAGCGACGCCGGTCCCAGTCGGTCTCGAGGGACACTTCGATCTCGACGAAGAAGGGGATCTTGATCACGAGCTTCAAGCCGAGCTTGCCCTTGCGGAAGAAGTGGCTGATCACCTTGCAGAGAGTACGGAGCCGACGGCCGGTGGCGGCGAGGAATTGAGCGAGCTGTTGCATGTTGTTTCTCCTTTCGAATTGCGGTCATCGCGGGGATAGTCGGCAGACCGGAAAGGAGGGACGCACCGAAACGAATGTGGAGGACTTGCCGGCGACTGAATTTTGATCCGCGAGGAGCAGCAGTGCTGTGGGGAAAATTCTGGCGGCGGCAGGTTGCGTCGTGACGAACGGGCTGCAACATCCCCGATGAGAGATGACAGCAGGATCGAAAGGAAGAGGCTCAACTGGTCGCCATCGCTACGATCGCGATGCCTCCTCGACATCCCTATTGAGAGGCGGCTCTCGCCGCCCCTCGGATGAAACTGCACCGCAAGACTGATTATGATTCTGCGTGATCGTCGTAGCTGATACGGGACGCATTTACCGGGGTGCCGGTTTCCCGCGTGATCGCCGTGATGATCGGCGCAAGTGAGCCGAGTTCGTCGTCAGTGAGCGCGATCAGCTCCGGATAGTCGATATCAACGCCGGTATAGTCCGCCGTCAAAGCGATGGCCCAATCGCCGCCGTTGATGCGATATTCATGCGTGTCGAAATCGAATTCGAGATCGTCCAGCAAGTTGATAGTAAAGCGCCCGAATATCTCGGCCTCCCCCTCCAACTGATAGTCGGCGAACTCCTCGCCTCCGGTGAGAACGCTCCGCTCCAGCGCCATGATGATCCGCACGCAGCCAATTGCTGCCTCCAGTCCTTTGATCAGGCGATCGTGGAGCGCTCGCGAGAATTCGCTGTCGCAACCGATGCGGTTTGCGAGGACGACGAGACGGAAGCCTGAAAGCTTGGCGTAGAGCATGATGTTCTGATCGGTTGTCATGATGTGATCTCCTTCGTTGATGACGGAGATCGGCCACTCTGTAGCAAAGAGGGGTCAAGGACCGCGGGACGCGGCTCGCAAGCGGGGGAACCGATTTTTCCAGAGCCTGGCGGCGGAAAAATTGGGGGAGACCGCGCCGTCCTTGACGCCGGATTTGCTGGAGTAGAATGGGAGGTCATAGAGAGAAGAGACCCGCGGACCCGTAGGGGACGCGACCGTCTCCGGCGGGAGCCGGGGGGAGCGTTGAGGGGTGAAATCCCTGACAGCCGGGAGGCCGGTCGAGCCGGCGGACCGGCTCAAATAACAGGAGGAACGAGCCGCTCAGAATGGCGGCTCGGCTTCGACGGCGCCCTCCTGTTCGGCAAGCATGACGGCCAGATCGGCCTCGGCGAGTTGGAGCTCCGCCTCGATTTGACGCCGCTCGGCCGCGCCCCATGCGTTCCTCAGTTCGGCACGCAGTTCCTCGATGTGCTGTTCGATCGTCATCGTCTCATCTCCTTGAGTTCGTGAAAGACGACGACGCGGGGCGGGACGGGATGGCGGGGTCAGGGATCGCGAACGCGACCGCCAGCGGCGGCGAGTGGGGGAGCCGATTTTGTTGGAGCGGCGGGAACCGAAGCGGAGGCAAAATTGGGGGTTGACCGCTCGTCCTTGAGGCCGCCATGCCGGCACGGCATACTGGAGCGCTATGAGCAGACATTTCCGGTTCCGCATGGCACCAGGAAAGCCGGAAGCGGGCTCGATGCCCGCTCCCGGCTTCTCTATTCGGCCGCTTGGCCCCGCCTTGGCGAGCGGGGCCTCGTCCGGATCTCAGTCCCGGTTGGGGCGGGACCAGATCAGCTGGTAGCCGTCCTCGCCTTCGACTTCGGTGAGGGTTGCGTAGATCGGAGCGGGGAAGCTCGGGTCGTCCAGCTTGACCGAGAGGTAGTCGCGGTCCTGCTCGGAGCGCTTCTGCCAGGCCGCACCGAGCTCGACGTTGCCGGCGTAGATGCGGTAGTGCGGTCCCTTGTCGGAGGGGTTTTCGATGCGGGCGATGCGGGCCTTGACGTTGAGGGCAAGCGTGCGGATCGAGCCGTTGAAGCCGGTTTCGG
Source organism: Agrobacterium sp. O3.4 (assembly GCF_041414895.1). Lineage (NCBI taxonomy): Bacteria > Pseudomonadati > Pseudomonadota > Alphaproteobacteria > Hyphomicrobiales > Rhizobiaceae > Agrobacterium > Agrobacterium sp. O3.4. Next base: position 74,665 of record NZ_JALPZP010000008.1, on the reverse strand, counting down.
TGGAGGTGAAGGTGCCGATCGTTGCCATTGTGGTGTTCCTTTCGTTGGTTTCGGGCCGCGCCCTTCGCGGCCTCGATGGCTGTCGAAAGGACCGGGGACGATCGGACCGCACCCCCGGGGTCCCCATTGCGCATCGCGCCGTGGGGTGGCTTGCCGGGCCGCAATGAAATGGAGGGCGGCCGGGAGGAACTTTGTTGCTGCGCGAGGAATGCGGCACGCCGGGGTCCCCACTCGGCCTGTCGAGTGGGGTTGCGTCCGCAGGGGAAGAAAGTTTCGGATGGCCGTTGCGGGAGGACGATCGAGGCGACGCCGGTCTCCGGTCAGACATGCCTCATCGAGCCCGCGAATGGAGCCCCGCTATATCAGGCAAAGGCACGTGGCAATGGCGGCTGCGCACAATTGGACCATAGCTCCGATTTCGGCTGATCGGGGGACGCTTCGCTCCGGCGTCAGCTTAAGCCGTACCAGGTCCCACGACCGGCTCCGTGGAGGGTCAGATGTCCCTGCTCGGTCAGCGCCCGAAGATGATCCTTGACGGTGTTGCGGCTCGCGCCTGTCGCTTTGGCCACATCCATCACCGTGACGCGCCCGCGCTCACGCGCCAGTTCGAGGATCGCGACGGACAACTCCGGCAGGTCGCCGAGGAGAATGCGCTCACGCTCGATCTTGCGCTCGAGACGCTGCTTCTGGCGTTGCAGGCTCCGCAGGAAAAACTCGACCCACGGATTCCAGTCCTGTTGGTCCGTTCGTATCGTGCCCTGCGTTCGGCGAAGCGCGAGATAATAGGCTTCCTTGTTCTGCTCGATAACACTTTCCAGTGAGCTGTACGGCACATAGGAATAACCCGCCCGAAGAAGCAGCAAAGTGGTCAGAGCGCGCGACAGTCGGCCATTGCCATCCTGGAAAGGATGGATTTCCAGAAAGACGACGACGAAGACAGCGACGACGAGTAGAGGGTGAAACGTGCCATCCTTCTCCTGAGCTTGTTGCCAGGCCACTAGTTCCGACATTCGGCCCGGCGTATCGAAAGGGGAGGCTGTCGCGAAGACGACGCCCAGACTTCGTCCATCCTCGTCGAAGGCTTCGACGTTGTTGGCAAGGGTTTTCCAGTTTCCCCTGTGTCGTTCATCTTTGACCGAGTGCGCGAGCAGATCCCGATGCAGTTGGCGGATGTGATTTTCGTTAAGCGGGATTGCGTCGAAGGCGGAGAAGATCGTCTCCATCACCTCGGCATAGCCGGCAACCTCCTGTTCGTCTCGGCTGGAGAACGAGCCGATACGGAGGTTCGAGAGCAGCCTTTCGACCTCGCGGTCGCTTAATTTCGCGCCCTCAATACGTGTCGACGATCCGATGCTTTCGATCGTCGCAACCCGCCGCAAGCTGGACAGCCGATCGGGTGCGATGCGACCAAGCGCTCGCCAGGCGCCTTTGAATTCGTCAATCTCGGCGATCAACGACAGGATCTCAGGCGTGATACGCAATTTGGAGAGATCGAGCGCCGTCATCCATTTTCCCATCCGTTTCCATCCAAATGGGGTATGACATAGCGAGATCCATTTTTCCATCCAATTTCATCCAATATGGAAGAACGAACGGGAAAAAGCCGCGGCACGAAGGAGGTCGCCCTGTTGTCGGGAGGAGGCCCCGCCTTGGCGAGCGGGGCCTCGTCCGGATCTCAATCCCGGTTGGGGCGGGACCAGATCAGCTGGTAGCCGTCCTCGCCTTCGACTTCGGTGAGGGTTGCGTAGATCGGAGCGGGGAAGCTCGGGTCGTCCAGCTTGACCGAGAAGTAGTCGCGGTCCTGCTCGGAGCGCTTCTGCCAGGCCGCACCGAGCTCGACATTGCCGGCGTAGATGCGGTAGTGCGGGCCCTTGTCGGAGGGGTTCTCGATGCGGGCGATGCGGGCCTTGACGTTGAGGGCAAGCGTGCGGATCGAGCCGTTGAAGCCGGTTTCGGTGGAGGTGAAGGTGCCGATCGTTGCCATTTTCGTGTTCCTTTCGTTGGTTTCGGGCCGCGCCCTTCGCGGCCTCGATGGCTGTCGCAAGGATCGGGGACGATCGGACCGCACCTGATAAGGCCGGAATGGAATGGAGGGCGGCCGGGAGAAACTTTGTTGCCGCGCGAGGAATGGCGGCGTAGCCGCCAGGGGAAGAAAGTTTTGCATGGCCGTTGCGGGAAGACGATCGAGGCGAAGCCGCTCCCCGATCAGACATGCCTCATCGAGCCCGCAAAGGACGTGGCCTATGCCGACGGGTCAAGAGGAACACGCTGATGGCAACCTGCCACCGCCTCACCCAGCGGAACATTGCTGTGGTCGAACCGTTTCTCTATCGCAATGCCAGAGCCGCAATTCGGTGGCGACGGACCGGCCAGAGTGGGAGTTGCCTCCAGTAATCAACCCGGTATCGTGTGCTCGCGATTCGTCGCCTGGAGGATACATGCGTCAGCAGACAAAGCCGTTTACCGTCGAAATCAAGCAATCCCGAAAGCTCAAACCGACCGACCGCAAAACCTCGATCTGGGGCAAGCTGGACCTGACACCAGATCAGGGCGCGCTCAAGCAGAGAGAGCCGAGAGAGGTGTCGGCCGTTGGCGGATGCAACGACCGACGCTGATTTTTAAGCCGCGACTTTCTCATCAGCTGCATCAGGCTGCAGATCGTGCAGGAAGGTGACTGCCCTCTGCGCATGAGCGGCCGCCTGAAAAATCGCCCGCCTGTCTTCGGAAAGCACGGCGAGCCATGAGGCAAGGTACGACGCGTGATCGGGCCGTGGCTCGAGCTCCGGTACGATTCCAAGGTCGGCGCATAGGAAGCAGCTGCCGAGCTCGGCAATGAGTTCCTCGCGGGCGCGCTCGCTCTTGTCCTTGGCATAACGGCTGAGATCGCGGCCCACGCGCCGCGGGTTCGCGGTCCAGTGCGTTGCCTCATGACTCAGCGTTGCCGTGTAGGAAGCCGCATCGCGGAAGGTCTGGAACGGCGGCATCTGGATATGGTCGGTCACCGGCGAATAGTAGGCTTGCGTCCCGCCATGGCGGATAACGGCGCCGGTGTTGCGGAAGAAGCGATCGGCATTCTCTATCCGCTCGACCGGATCGAGAGTCGGTTCCGGACGATGGTAGTGATGGTCCGGCAGACCGTCGATCTGGTCCACATTGAACACAGAATACGCCTTCAGGAAAGGGATCTCCCGGTCGACCTCCTTGCCATTGCCGTCGGTTTCCGATTTGGTGAAGCGGCTCGCGAACACCACAGTCGAGCCGGTTTCGCCCTTGCGAACCACGGCTCCGAGCTCCCGCGCTTGCTTGAAGGTCATCCACACCGGAGAGGCGAAACCTCTCGCCATCCCCTCGGACCATAGAAGGAGAACGTTCATGCCCGAATAGGGCTGCCCGTTGTGCCGTAGCGGCCGCGTAATCCTGCCTTGAGTGTTGGCTACGCTCCACGGCTTCATCCAGGGACGAACCCCTTTTTCCAGATCGGCAACGATCCGGTCGGTGATCCTCGTGTAGATATCGCCGCGTTCGCCTTCGGTTTTCCTGTTCATGTCTCAAACCTCCTATTCCGAGCCGCGCCTATCGCGGCCCGTCGCGGAGGTCCGAGGGCAGGAGCGGAAGGGCTTGGAGCGCACCGGAACGGCCGAAACAGCGTGGAGGACGGCGAAGCCGTTGCACCTCACAAGCCGGGCTCCTGCAGGACCGCCGACAGGGACGGGCCGCGATAGGCCGGTTCCTCATTTCCTTGCCTGTTTTTCCCCTGGGGCAGCGCGACATGCGGAAAGGCCGGCCCCTCTTGGGAGCCGGCCGATGGAAGCTGGAAAGATGAGGGTAGGGCGGCACGTGGGCGCCGCCCGGGCCGCTTTACCCGAGGGCGGCCATTTGCGCTTCGGCCGCCTTGCGGTCGAGATTGGCGCCGGGGTTTTCGACCGGGCGATCGAAGGGCTTCCAGGTCTCGCCGACGACCTGCTCGTAGGCTGCGACGGCGCCCTCGGCCGCCATCCTGAGCGCATGAGCCTGGACACCCATGTCGGCCGCGAACTCGCGCTTGCGCTGGGCGGCGCTGTCGTAGCCAACGGGACCATCGAGATCCTCGTCGCGGGCATCGTTGGACGCCTTCGCCGTGGCGTCGCGGGCTTCTGTGACCGCACGAGAGTAGAACTGCCCGGCGCCATGTGCCGATCCGACGAAGGCGCCGACGATGCGCTGGAGATGGATCTGCATCGCCCGTTCGCCGAGGCCCTCCGCCAGGCTGTCGGCGGTCTCATTGATCAGTCGCTCATGCAGGTCGCGGATGCCGTCGCTGTCGACCAGTGCGGTTCCGAAGCTTTCGGCGATCTTGAGCGCCTGGGCGCTGTCGGGGCAGGTGAGGCGGACCATTTCGAGGGTCGCACCCTTGCGGAGTTGCACGACGCGGGCGGAAGAGCGGTTGGGGGTCGCGGGCTTGGCCATAACGGTTTCCTTTTCGGTTTGGTCCGAAGCGGTTCCGGCCCCGTGCCGGTCTGCCCTTCGGTGCGGTCAAAAGGAACCGGCGAGGGACGGGCGATTTCACAGGTCCGGAGCGGCTGAGCGAGCGGAGCGGGCTTGCGACCAAGCGGGGGCACCCTGCGCGGGACGCGGGTTCGCTTTGCGCAGCGAGGCTGTTTTGGCCGCACCGCGGCGCGAAAGCGGCCTTGAAACGACCGGCCGCCGGTTCAGACCGCAACGAACACGAAGGGCAGGCCGGCACGGGGCTGAGACTCTCCCCGAAACCGAATGTGGGAAACGATGGCCATCCTCGCAATGCCTCTCACCAATACGCGGGCACACTCCGCAAATGCGCTGCCGGCGGCTGCCTCTCACGCTGCCTCTCGCCAAACCGCGTCACCGAGCTTCAGCCGTAGCGTGGTGATGGCACGGTCCTGACGCTCCAGTTTCCGGATGAGCGCCTCGAGTTCGCCGCGACGTTCGAATGACAGGCGATCGAGGTGATCCTGAAACAGCATCTCATCCGACCGAGTCCATCGTGAGCCGGAGCGCTTGTGCGTGCGGTTTTTGGCTTTCGCCTTTTCGGTCACGGCCAGGCGCTCAGCGCGTGTGGCAATCTGCCGATGGACGAGATCGAGATGATGGCGCGTCTGACGACGCGCCGCCTCCATGCGGGAAAGGAGCACCCACGGACTGATCGGGGTCATGTCCCGGTCCTCCGCCACTGCCAGCCGATGAAGTCCGAAGGACCGTCATAGACGGCGTGACGTTGTTCATCGATGACGAAGCCGAACGGCCCGCGGGTTGCATATTCGGCGCTCGGAACAAGAAAGCGCCGCTCGTCGGCACGTTGGTCCCGCATGCCGCCGCGCGTGGCGACCACCTCCGTCATATCGGCATAGTGGCTGGAATAGATCGCCGAGACGACGACCCAGTCGCCGGCATGCCTGCGCTCGAAGGCTTGCCGGTCCTTCGTCCAGGATTGGCCGGACCCGAGTTCGCGCCCGTGGATCTCTTCCCATGCGGTCGGCCAGCTGTTGCGGAATGTCTCGTCCGCACCTTTGCGCTCGTATGAGGTGAAGAGCTCCGGGAAGGAGAGGGCGACGATGGCCCATTCGGCATCCTCCTCGTACCAGTGCGAGGACTTTCGCAGCAACGGGGAGACGCGAAGATTCCGTTCGGCCGACAGATGAAACCCGCCATGGCCAGCCGTCATATGGGACACGATCCCCTCCGCGTAGACGGTCGCAAGCTGCGACGGTCCCCAGGGCGTACTGGCCGTCATGCGGGTCTGGATCCGCCTCAGGGCGGATAACTCGCGCTTGTGCTGGGCCGTCTCGAAGACCCGGGCGCGAAAAGCCGCCTCATCCTCGAGGCGGCCATCGTGACCGTAGAAATCTGCGCGCGTCAGCTCGGAAAGCGGATGGACGAGCCGCCAAGCGCTCGCGAGGAAGCTCGCGCCATCGCGCGCCGGCATCATTGCCAGATGCGTATCGCCGATCCGGGCGACCGGAAATCCGTCGGCGCTGACGCCGAATTCCACGTCCAAATCCTCTAAAGCCGATACCGGCTCATGCTGAAGTTCTGAGGTCCTCATGCGGCGGCCCTCCCTTCGACCTGAGCAGCCGCAACCTCGTCGGCGGTCACCTCTTCGAGCACGGCGTTCGGATAGCCGTGTTCTTGCAGCCAGACCGCGGCCGCCTCGCGATTGTCCGCGAGATGGACAAGTTCCGCGTTCGAACCGGCGCGATCGAAGACGCGGATCGAACCGAGGGCGGGGCGCTCGAGCACCTTGAAGGTGAGATCGGAGTCGAGGCCGAAGGTTCGGTGAATGCGCATGACGATGGTGTTTTTCCCGCCGAAATCCGCCTCATGCAGTGTGAAATAGCCAGGCGAGTTGTAGTTTCCGGAGCGCGGACCCTCCTTGCGGATCAGCCGGCCCTTGCTGTTGCGCGTCTGCCAGGCCGCGAGCTTCTTCTTGAAGCGCTCGGGCGGGCGGGGTGTGCCATCGGACCAGGCAATGATGGAGCCGATCGGGACGAGATCGTAGATCAGGGACGCAGACATTGGACATCTCCTTGAAATTCTGCGGTGTTCATGGAAACGAACCGCCGCCGGTGATGGCCGGCGGCGGGGGATCGATCGGAAAAGATGGGAGGGCTTCGGCTATTCGGCCGCGATGCCGTAGGCGGTCTCGACCGCGTCGTCGGCGCCGTCACCGGCTTCCGGATCGGCGACAGCAAAATCGGCCTCCTCGCCGGCGACGCTGCCGTCAGCAAGTTCGCCTTCGAGGCGATCCGTTGTTTCCTCGGAGGTCACCGTATCGTAATCCTCCACGACCTCGCCCTGCTTGATCAGTTCGGCGAGATCCTTCGGATCGGGGGCAAACAGGGCGGCCGGATGGACGAAATGCCCTTGCTTGAAGTGCTCGACCAGTGCGGCACGGGTCTCGCGGACCCTCGGGCGGGGGAGAACCGAGGTGCCCTCGCACGAAGCCTCGAGCGCCTGCCGCGACAGGCAAAGCAGGAAGTCTTCTGTGCCCATGTTCGGGAGGTATCCGTCCGCGCCGATGGCGTCGCCGGCTATGCGCGACACGATGCCGCTGTTCGACATGCCTCGGCGGCACGACAGCACATCGACCAGCATCGAGCGGGTGGAAACCCGCAAGGTGTCGCGGTCGAAGGCGAGCTTGCCGTCAGCGTCGAGCAACCGAGCCGCATGGCGGGCGAACCGCTTCGCGCCGAAGACGTGGTCGTTTGCCCCGGAGTCAACCCGGACATTCATGCCGGCAAAGGCGAGGACAAGGAGGGCCATCAGCGTGTCGTCCTCGATCGGTGCGCGGGCGAGCGCCTCGTGCAGCGCGTCGGTCCTGAGGTCGCCGATCATATCGAGGCCCTTCTGCGTGACGTCGGGACGCTGCTTCGGCCCGTCGATCGCATCCTCGCCAGCGGTGTCGCCACCTCCGACGACCGCTCCCTTGCCCTTGGTCTTCTTCTCCTCGGGCATCCGGTAATGCACGGTTTGAACCTTGCCGTTCCGATCCAGATACATGGCGGTGTGGTCACCCTTGCCGGGCTTGCCATAGACGCGGCTTGCCTTTTGCGGCAGCTTCACCTCGCCCCATTGAGAAACCTCGGCGATCATTCCCTTCTTGGGCAGATTGTTCGTCATCCACTCCTGCTGGGCGCCGAGATAGGCTTCGACATTGGTGGTGTAGCGGCTGTCCTCGTCCGCGGGAGCGAACAGATCCTCGATCCATTCGATGCCGTAGGCTTCTCTGAGATCGTCACCGAAGCTCGCATCCTTGGCATACATCCGGGTCTTGCTCAGCGCGTTGGCAATCTGCCACCATGCGGCGGGCTGGCCCTTCTTCGGCTTCTGCGCCTTCCAGACCTCCTTCTGCTCATCGAGGTGTGCTGCCGCGATCGTGCGGAGCTGCTGCTCATTCGGCATGTCGCCGAACGCCATCTGGTCGAGCATCGCCGGTAGGACGTTGGCGAGCAGGCGCAGCTTGCGGATTTGCCGGACGGGCAGGGCGAGTGCCACCGCAATTGCTTCCTCGGTCCAGTCGAGTGCGACCAGGCGTTCGATGCCGCGCCACTGGTCGACCGGGTTCAGCGGTTCGCGCGCAATGTTCTCGACCATCGACCGCATGGCGCCATTGTCGTTTGCGGCTTCGACGACGAGCACCTCGATTTCCTCGAGGCCTGCGGCGATGGCCATGCGGGTGCGACGATGACCGGCTTCAATGACGTAGCCGTTCCCACCACCAACTTCGGGAAAAATGACGGGCGGCTGGATGATGCCGACGGCCTTGATGGTGGCGAGCAGCAGCGCATCGGCCTGCGGGGTGGATTTGGATTGCCGGGTATTGTCCGGATTGTCCTTCAACGAGCGCGGATCGACCTTCATGATATGCATGGGATTTTCCTCTTCCGGGATGCGGGGACGCGGCCTCTTGCCGGTCCTTCCTGTCTTCATCTCTTTCCGAAGACACTTTCCGAACCGCAGGACGGGCGGACCGGCGCAACTGCGGCCGAGCGTCCCTGCTTCGAAGGACAAGCGGGGTGCCTCGCGCCCTGCGCGGGACGAGTGGCCGGGATGCGGAGGCGGCGGTTGAGCGCAAGCGGCGACGGGACGACCGATCTGCGACCGGTTCTCCTCCCGGATTTTCCTCTATCTTTTCCCCACAACGACAAGCTTGATTTGACACCATTAAGGTGTCATATAAAGTCATGGAGAAAAGGCGCCCGACATACGATCTCGAGGCCGTTAAAGCTGTTTTGGGGTCGATTTCGACGCTTGCCATCACGACGACGGCGCTGCGGGATGCCGCCTCATTGGGCTACGACCGCGCCGGCATCGTCGCGACCATCGACACCATCGAGCGCCGTATGTTCTACAAGTCGATGACAGCGAACGCAGACCATCGGGTATGGCAAGATGTTTATCATGTGCCGGTCCCCGAGCACGGCATGGTGCTTTATGTGAAATTCCAGGCGGACGTGATCACGGAATTCCGGATCATGTCATTCAAGGAGAGATGATAATGGCGGTTGCAGCAAATATACTGCCCGAAACGATGATCTCACCGGAAACCGGAGAGACGCTGCGCCGGGACGTCCGACCGTTTGTCGTGACCTACAAGGGCAAGAGCAAAACGGTCGACCTGCCGGGATATTATCCCGATAGCGGCGACGAAGGTGTTCATGTCGGCAACGACATGGAGGCAACGGACGCGGCCTTGCGGGCGTTGAAGGAAGAAGTTGAAGGCATTCCCTCTCCGTCGACAATCCGCAGAGTGCGCAAAAAACTAAAACTGTCGCAACGTGAAGCAGGCGGCATCCTGAAGGTTGGTGAAAGCGCGTTCGACAAATACGAGCGCGGCTTGGTCGAGCCAAGCGGCCCGACCAGCCAATTGCTGCGCCTTCTCGACCGGCATCCGGAACTCATCGAAGAGTTGCGGCAACAGGCAAGCTAAGCGGCAACAGCAGCGGCTTCGTCCGTACGCCTCGCATCATCGGCGAGGGCCTGATCGATGTCGCGGAGCTGTCTGCGCTTCTCGGCAAGTTCATCCGCAAAGGGGAAAACGCCGCCTTCACGCGAGCGATAGGAGGCAAGCCGCCGACGCGCTTCCTCCAAGCGGTGGCGATAGCGTTCCCGCTCCTCGTCGAACCCGTCGAGCGCGTGCTCGAGGCGGGACACGGCGCCGAGCGGCGTCACCGTCACCGCAAGATCGATCTCGTAATCCGCGCCGGTGCGCTGGAGCGTGGTGAGGTAACGATAGCCATCACCCTTTCCGAAGCGCTCGCCCTCATAGACAAGATCGAAACCCCCAATGCTCGCCAGATGAACCTCACCCTCCTGCTGCAGTTGGAGAAGAGTGAGGATTTCCTTCATCAGCGCGCGGCCGGCATCCTTGCGCTCCTGGTAGGCTTTGCCGAGAACGGTCATCGCGAAAGCGTCGCCGGTAGTCGGCACCAGCCGGCCGATATCCTGGCCGATCTCCGCGATGCGGCGGGTCGAGACCTCGATGTCGCCTTCCGCATCGCGCATTTGCCGGCGGACCGCATATTGGTCGTCGTCATGGGCGGCGCGCAGCCGTTCCAGACGGGCGACATCGGCCTCCAGTCCAGCCTTCTGCATCAGCCGTTCGTCACCGGAAGCGATGGCCTTCGCCATGGCGAACTGGTTGGCTTGCCCTTCACCGAGATCCTCGAGCCGGCGGATCGATGTATCACCGCTGAGCGCTGCCGCGATGAAGCGGGCCTTGCGCTCGTTGTTCTGCCACATGGAAGCATCGAGCGACCCTTCCGTGGCATAGGCGAAGATATCGACCACGTCATGCTGATTGCCCTGCCGGACAATTCGGCCCTCGCGTTGCTCGATGTGAGACGGCAGCCACGGGACGTCGAGATGGTGCAGCGCTTTCAGACGGAGCTGCGCATTGACACCCGTGCCCATTGTCTCGGAACTGCCGATCAGGAACCGAACCCGGCCGGCGCGCACATCACCGAAGAGCCGCTGCTTGGCCTCGGTTTTCTTGAAGTCCTGCATGAAAGCGATTTCGCAAGCGGGAACACCGAGCCGCACGAGCTCGTCGCGGATCCAACGGTAAGCCGAAAAGCCGCGGGTCTTCTCGACATTGATGGTGCCGAGATCGGAAAAGATCATCTGCGCCGCACCTGGCAGCTCGTAAGCCTTGCCGTCCGGGCGAATAAATGTGGCCTCGCTGGTCTCCTGCCAGATCCGGAAGGCGTTGCGGACGAGGAGGTTGAGCTTGTTGTCCTTTTCGTTATCGTTTACCGGGATGACGAGGCGCAAATCGATCGCCGCATGGCGGCCGTCGGTGATGACCGAGAGCAGGATATCGTCGCCGGGCTGTGCCGGTCCCTCGCGCATCTCGATCGCTTTGATACGGGCATCGAGGATCTGCTGATAGGCCTTGAAGGCCGGCGTCGGTTTAGCGGTGAGGATCTGCCGCCGGCCGGTGGAGATATCAGGCACCCTGACGAATTCGCGAAGATCCTCCGGCATGACGACATCGGCGAAAGCGCGGAACATCGCGATCAGTTCCGGAACATTGACGAAGCTCGCGAACCGGCTGACCGGTTTGTATTTGCCGGAGGGCTGTATTTCGAGCTCGGTCGTCGTGTCGCCGAAGCACGATGCCCAGGCGTCAAACTCGTGCAGACCGCGCTCGGCAAGCGCTTCGTGTCCGAGCAGGCGTTGGATCGAGAACATCTCGCCAAGCGTGTTGGTGATCGGCGTGCCGGAAGCGAGCACCAGCGCCCGGCCGGGATTCTTGGTTTCGATGAAGCGGGATTTGACGTAGAGGTCCCAGGCGCGCTGCGAGCCGTTCGGATCGATACCCTTCAACGTCGACATGTTGGTCGCGAAGGAAAGCTTCCGGAACTCCTGCGCCTCGTCGACAATGATCTGGTCGACACCGATTTCCGAGATTGTGAGAAGATCGTCCTTGCGAGTCGCGAGGCCCTCCAGGCGTTCCTGCAGACCCTCTTTCAGTCGTTCGAGGCGCTTGCGCGAGACGCGATCCTCGCTGTCGACCTTGGTCAGCAGATCCTCATAGAGTTCGAGCTCGTCGTGGATCATCTGCTGTTCAAAGGCCGACGGCACAGCGATGAACCTGAACGCCGAGTGCGTGATGATGATCGCATCCCAGGTGGCGGTCGCCGCCCGGCTCAAGAATCGCGCCCGCTTGTCCTTGGTGAAGTTGGTCTCGTCCGCCACCAGGATGCGGGCATTGGGGTAGAGGGCGAGGAACTCACGCGCCGCCTGCGCCAGGCAATGGCCGGGCACGACCAGCATCGCCTTGGCGATCAGACCGAGGCGATGCTGTTCCATGATTGCGGCCGCCATCGTCATCGTCTTGCCGGCGCCGACGGCATGCGCGAGATAGGTCGAGCCGGACGAGATGATCCGCCAGATGCCGCGCTTCTGGTGCCCATAGAGAACAAAGGCGCCTGAGGCGCCAGGAAGTTTGAGATGCGAACCATCGAATTTGCGCGGCGCGAGGTTGTTGAACCGGTCGTTATAGACCCGCGCCAGCCGGTCGGTGCGATCCGGGTCGGTCCACACCCAATCCTGGAAGGCCTGCTTGATCTTCTGCAGCTTGTCGCGCGCGGCTTCGGTATCGACCACGTTCAGGACGCGCCGCTCGCCGCCGGCGTCCTTGAAGACGTCGAAGATCTGCGGAACGCGGCTGTTCAGTGCGTCGGCGAGCAGTTCACCGGCATCACGGCGGCTGGTACCCCATTCGGATGTACCGGCGGCACTGTAGCCAAGCTGCCGCGCCTCCACGGTCCAGTTGCCAAGCTCCGGCATATGGTGGATCCTGATGTCGGCGCCCATCCTCTCCTTGACGAAAGCCACGACATGGCTCGCCGGAATCCACGGCGCACCCAGACGTGCGGTGATGTCGGAGGGGCGAAGGTCGCCGGGCTGTACGGCCCGAAGCGCACGAACGTTGCGCTCATAGGCTGGATCCAGTCCCGCGGCCGCTTCAGCGACAGCGAGCTTGGTGCGGACCGGGCCGGCGAGATAGGCGTCGGCCGTCTGCCAGGACCCGTCGTCAGGATCCCGGAAGATTGAATCGCCGAGTTCATCGACGACCGCATCGGCATGTCTGTGCAGCAGTTCGGCGATATGCTCGATATCGACGCGACCACGTTCGTTGAGGACAACAGCGAGTGCATCGGCGGCGCTGGTGATTACCGGCGGGGCAGGGGGCGAAATCACCCGTTCGGAAAAGATCGGGCCGGGCTTGGCCGTGTCGGTGTCGAGATCGTAATCCTCGATTGAGGCGACCAGCCAGCAATCGGGGTCGTCAAGAAAGGGCTGCAGGTTCGGGCGGCGGTGCGTTTCGCGCACCTCGCCGGTTTCGGGATCCTCAGTGATGCTGACGGTGGTGTGGTTGATCGGCCCGAAATCGCGCACGAAACTCGACCAGGCGATTCGTAGGCGAACCTGCAGATCGCGCCACGGCCGATCCTGTTCCTGGGCCTTCAGCACATCGCGCACGGCGTCGCGGATCGGGATCAGTTTCTTGATGATGCGGACGTGCTTTTCCGGCATGCCGTCGCCGGTGCGGCCCTTGCGCACCTGGACTTCGACCGGCGCGCCGTCGACCATCTGCATGAGACCGCGTCTGATGTCGATGAGGAAGCTACCCTCCCGGACCTGTCGACTGTCGGGGCGAAGGTCGACGATCTCGCCGAGCTCGGTCTCGAGGTCGATGTCGATTTCGGTCGGCTCGCCGTCATAGCGGCCCTCGGGAAGCAGGAGGATCGCCTGCTGCAAAGCCGCCTCAAGGTCCTCGCCGGCACGCGGTCGGCAGGTGTAGGTCTCGCCAAAGGGGCCGGAGGTCAGGGCATGATCGCCAAGCACGAAATCAGGATGTCGCGCAAACCAGCGGTTCACCCGAATTGCGCCGTCGTCTTGCGTCGCCGGTCGCACCTCCTCAAGGGCGAGCCAGGAGAGGTCTCCCTCAGCCTCCCCGGTCTTGCGCTTGCGGAAGAAGAGCAGGTCAACCACGACGTCCGTGCCGGCATCGCGGCGGAAGGTGCCCTCCGGCAGGCGGATCGCGGCGATCAGGTCCGCGGTTTTGGCGATGTGTTCGCGTGCTGTCGCATCCGCCTTGTCCATCGTGCCGGCGCTGGTGACGAAGGCGCCGAGCGCGCCGGGTTTCAGGAGGTCGATCGAACGGGCGATGAAATAGTCATGCAGCCGCAAGCCCAGCGAGCGATAGGCCCGGTCGGATCGGACGGTCCGGTCGGAGAAAGGCGGATTGCCGATGGCGAGATCGTAAATCGGCGCCAGATCGGCGCGCGCAAAGTCGCCGTTGATGATCCGCGCCTTCGGCTGTAGCAGGCGGACGATCCTGGCGGTGACAGGGTCAAGCTCGATACCGGTGAAGAAACTCCGATCGCGCAATGCTTTCGGCATCAGCGCGGGGAACAGGCCGGTGCCGATGCCAGGCTCGAGCACCCGGCCGCCACGCCAGCCAAGGCGCTGCAAGCTCGCCCAGATGGACCGGATGATGAACTCCGGCGTGAAATGCGCATATTGCGTGCAGCGGGCAAGGGACGCGTAGTCTCCCTCCGAAACCGCACTCTGGAGCGAAGTGCCAAGCTCGCTCCAGCCGGCGCGGAAGTCAGGCTCGCCCGGACGACGGAATATCGTGTTCGCAAGTTCCGATGCGCCAAAGCCTGTAAAGCGGATCAACCGCTGCTGCTCCTCGCGAGTGGCCGGCCGGTCCTGCTTCTCGATGTTGTTTGCGATCAGGATCGCCGCGACATTGATGCGCGCCCGTTCCTTCCACGTCGCCGCAAGAACGCGATCGGCATCGTCGAGGTAGAAGTTGGACCGGCCGCCCTGTCGCCGCGGCGCCGGACGCTTTGCCGTCGCGACCGGCAAGGCCGGGGCAGAAGAGGGCGGTGTCGGTTCGGGGTCGTCGTCATTGGCAGCAACGGCATCGAAACCGCCAAATGCTGTGACGCCGCCGAGGCCAAGGCCGGACGACAGCGCGCTGCTGCCGAACATGTCGAGAGTGAAGGGATCGTTGCTCATGAAGTTCTCCTCGGGAAAGGCGAGCGTCATCACCCGCGGAAAAGCTCGCGGGATTGAAGTACGCTCTGGGTTCAGGGATTGGTGGCCTGACGGGGGCCGGTGGTCTCAGTGATCAGGACTTCGCGATCAGGGTGAGCTGCATCGAGTCCTGATGAAATGCGATGCGAAGGTGCGTCGCCTCTGGAGCCGCCGCCATCATCGGTTCCAGCTGTTCCGCGTCGATGAAATCGACGCCGTCGTCGCCGCCGAATGTCCGGCGTTTGACGTCGAACCAGTCGTCATTGGTGCTGGGATCGCACTCCTCGGCATAGACGACCAAGGGCTTGGCGCCATCGAGCAGCTTGCCGTTGGACATCAGATAAACGCCGTGATCGCCGACGAGCCAGAGGCCCGGCTTCTCGTCCTTGCCAGGGCGCAGGCCGTAATAGAGATCACGAAAGCCACCATTGGCCTCCGCATCGGCCCGACCGCGGGCAATCACCGCGCGGACGGATGTGAGCGGGAAGGAAAGCATGGCGCGACCTCCTTCATGCGGCGATCGGCGAGGGGAGGTGGCGCAGTTGCACCGGCAGCTTGGCTGCGATTTCGTCGTCGGAGAGATCGTCCAGCAGCTTCAGGGTGCTGCCCGTCTGGCCGCCGTAAAGCATGATCGTGCGCTTGCCACGCGACTCCTCCGGCCAGCGCTCGCCAGCATAACCACGATAGTCGTCCGCCGTCATACTCCAGATATGCTCAAGCCGTTCCTCGCGCGACATGGCGCGCACCGGCCGGCTCTCGCGCTCGATGATTTCGACCCGCATGCGTTCAACGGCCTGGCGGTCGGAAAGATCGCAATAGCCATGGAAATGCCGGATGACGCCGTCGATCCGCAGCGCAAAGAACACCGATGTCACCGATCCTGTCAGAAACTCGCGCATCGCAAACATCGATCCACGGATCCAGAGCGGCGGCAGGATTTCGAACATGTAGTCATGTTCGGTATCGGCGATCTCGAACCATTCGCCGGCATAGAGCGGGGCAGCGTCATCCTCCCAGCGGTTCGGACGCTGGGCGTGACGATCGAACATCCGGTACATTTGCTGGCGTGAGGCGACGCCCTGGAAGACTTTGCGGATTGCGGAAGAGGGATTCATCTGCGGCTCCTTCGGAGTGGTTCCGGACCGAAGTGCGGCACTGTCCTTCCGACCTTGCCATCCTCTTCAGTCCTTCATGACACCTTCCGGGCCGCCGGCATCGCGACCGGCCGGGTCAAGGGCCGGCTCCGCCGGGCGAAGCCTCCCTTGACGCGGGCGAAGCGAATGCGGCACGCCGCCTTCCTTCCTCTCCCTCCTTTCTTTCTCCCTGATTTTCAGGGCCTCGTTCCAGTCGTCCGCCGGCGGGCGAAGGCGCGACCAGTTGCAGCCGACGTCGTCAGCGAGCGCCCGTAACCGCTCGGCAAACATCTCGCCTTGCGGATTGGCGTCTGTCGCCGCAACTAGCAGAGCCTCGGGCCGCGATGCCATCTGCCGCAGCGCCGCCTCCGTCGACGGCGACCATCCGCCGCCGGTGCTGAGATAGAGCGTTCCATCCCGCAACCCCTCGATGGCGGCGAGGCTCATGGCGTCGATCGCAGCTTCCGTGACAGCCAGGCGCAACGCCGTGTCCTGCCCCAGGCGGAAGAGAACCTTTGTCCCTCCGGAGGCAAAACCGCGATACTCGGGACCCCGCGCCTCCCAACCGGTGACGGCTCCGGCGCTGTCGGTATGCGCTGCCCACATGCTGGCATATGGCCCCTCGCGCAGACGATCTTGCCGGATCGCGGCGCGAAGCAAAGATGCCGGCAGGAAACGCTGACCATCGAGATAAGCCCAGGTCGACGAACCGGGCCATGGACGGCGGCGTGTTTGCCATCGCTCGGATAAAGAGAGGTCGTAGTCTTGCTCTATCTTTGGAGACCGCCATTCCGGTTCCGTGATCGAAATACCGACGAGCGCGGCAACACGTCCGGCGCATTCGAGAAAGTCGACATGGTCGAGATGCGCGACGAGACCGAACACGTCGCCCTTTGCATCGCTGAGCGGATCGAACCATCCGCGCCCCTCATGGGTGACGATGACGATCTCGCTCCCCCGTCGAAACTTCACTGCCCGCCGCGTGCTTTCCTTCATATCGATGGCGAAGCCCGTCTGCTCGAGAACGGCAGCACACTTCACCCGTTCGCGGAGCGCCTCTATTTCTCTTCTGTCCATGCCTCTTCTTCCTCGCATTTCCTTGCCCGTCTCTTCTCGGGCACGCTTCCACCAGCCGCGAAGAGCAAAGGCCGCCAGGGCGCGGCTGACAATTGTCGGATCATGCAATGCCTGGGTCGGCCGCGGCGAAGCCTCCCTTGCGGCCTGCCGCTCGCAAGCGGCACTCAGGAACGGCGGCTCAATGAGCCGCCCATGGGAAAAATTCATGGACGATCTCCAGATCGTCGTCGGCGTCGATTTCGTCGGACGGAAGGACGCCGTATTCGCCGTCGACCGTGAACAGAGTGACCGGGACCATCAGGTCGCGGGAAAGCTGGAAGGCGTGGGACTGGGCGAGAGAAAGATCGTGCGACATTTGAAGTGGCTCCATCGGGAGCGGGCCAATTCCCGCTCGATGGCTCCTCACAAGGCCCGAGGACGGGCGCGATCACCGCGAGGCGAAGCCGGAGCGGCCGCAGCTTGCTAGCGGACCCCCTGCGGGTTGATCGTGGAAGATCCGGCACCGGGCCAGGACGCCATCCAAAAGAGCGGGATTGGTTTGCTCCAGCTGGAACGCTCTGTCGGGTACGGCATTCGCATTTGAGCCAGACGCTTCCCGCGGCTCTCGGCAACAAGATCGCTTCCGTTTTCAAGTCAAGAGCGGGCGTCGGGAGTGATTTGCCCCTCAATCGGGGTTAGGGAGGTTCGCCTTCTGGAGCGCCTCCGCGATCGATTTTGCCTCCAGCGTGCGTAAAGCACTTCGCAGGCAGTTTTCGATATCAACAACGCTCTTACCCTCGAGGGATGCGATCTCGGCGACGGTTCTGCCTCGATAAATCCATCGGATGCAGCTCTTTTCAAGCGGCGAAAGTATCCATTCCTTCATGACAAAAATCGCGGTTGGTTGCGCCGTGGTCGGCGGAGAGCGTGGCACCGAGTGCCCTCATCGAAACATCGGTGGAGGTGAGTTGGCGACGCCCCAACAAAAAGAGCTGCCGCCGGGACCTGGTCGACGGCAGCCAAGGTGCCTCGGAAAGTCGAAATCTCTTCTTCGCTCCTTTTCATGTAACGTTATAACATCTCGCATAATGCGATTTATGGAACTTGTTGTACTCTCGGAGCTGGACAGCCTGGAGATCACGCGATCATCCTCTCTTCGAAACTCGCCCGCGATCGAAGGGTGAGGCCGCTCACGGCAACCTTTAGAACTTGTGACCTGCGCAGGATCTCTTGCACGGTTTTGTTCCAATCATCCACCAGATGAGCGTTTTCTCGAGTCATCTTGTCAATGTGATCGACGGCTGCGTTAACGCCGCGCAAGCCTTCCGCCTGATGATTTGAGCCGACGGAAATTTCGTGGACAATTTGCGCAATTTGTTCGAAGCGCGATGCGATGAGCTTCAGAGTCGTTCCAGCTTTCGCGACTAGCTCAACACCGTGCGCAACCTGCCCTCCCGAGGTCGAAATAAGGTTATTGATCTCCTTAGCCGCGCTTGCCGAGCTTTGGGCGAGCGAACGAACTTCGGCAGCGACCACTGCGAATCCTTTTCCGGCCTCTCCGGCCCGCGCTGCTTCAACGCCAGCATTCAGCGCCAGAAGATTAGTTTGGAACGAAATTTGATCGATTGTTGCTATAATTTGCGACATTTGCGACGATGACCCCTCGATCTCGCCCATCGCAGCGACCGCATCCTCGACGACCGCTTCGGATTGCTTCGCCTCCGTTTGGACTGACCGGACAACCTCGTTGGCATTGGAGGCTCCGGCCGCGGTCCGCCCGATCGTAGAGGTAATTTCCGACAGTACACCCGCGGCCTCCTCGACAGAAGCTGCTTGTTGCTCAGTTCGCCTCGCCAGTTCATTAGAGATGGCGGTCATTTGAGCGGCGGTCTGGTTTACAGCGACGACCGTCTCGACGACGGAAGCGACCGTTTGTTCCAATGCCTCAACCGCGTCATTAAAATTTGTCTTCAGATCCTCGTACTCAGCTGAAAGAATCTGGTCGATCCGGATCGTTAGATCGCCCCTGGACAGATGGACCAGCCCGTCACGAAGTACTGACAGGGCTCGGCGCTGCTCAATGCTGGCAGCCTCGAATGCCAGTTCCGTCGAGCGCAAGCGATGATCAGTATCATCGTGTAATCGCCTCTGTTCATTTTCAAGAATTTCGCGCTCATCCAGGGCTTTACGGAAAAATGCCAGCGCCTGAGCCATTGAACCGATCTCATCTCGCCGCGTGAGACCGGGAATTGCGATCGTTCGATTGCCTGTGGCCAGACCCTGCATCGCGTTCGTGAGCCTAACGATCGGGAATGCAACACGCGACTGCATCCACGCGAATGCGCCAATGCACAAACTGGTCACCACAGCCAAACCGACTACAAAGAATAAGTTAGCCTCTTTGGCTGCTCTCGTGCCTAAGACAACAGCGGATGATGAGTTTTCTTTCTGGTATCGCTGGCCCCTTTTTATCGCATCTCGAATCCCTTTCAGGTAGGGCTGCGATTGGCCGAGCAGTAGGTCATGCGCTCCAGCCGAGTCGCCACCTGAAAGCATTCCAGCCAGAGGCGCTGTGAATTTTATGTAAGCGTCGTAAGTGAGGGAAATGTTATCGGAGTTCTTGGTTTCATCATCACCGACCGCCAGCGCTCCGTACTCCTTAATGGAGTCAGACATATCGAGCAGACCGGTTTCGAGTTCCCGTTCGGCCTTTGTGCGATCATCCTCACCCGAGAGAAGAAGCTGCAATTGACGTGACCGTACGGTCTCGAAGCGGGCGGCCAGCATTCCAAGGCTTTGTGCGGACGGGAGCCATTTGTTCGCTATCAACGTCGCCGTCGCGTTCACGGCGTTTAATCGATCCAACCCCGCGACACCCAGACCAATGGTGCTGAGAAGTAGCAACCCCATGGCCATCCCGACTTTTGCACGCATCGATAGCGAGATGGTGGTCATCGGCTTTGTCAGGCACTCAAGAAGATATACTTTCATCACGCACCCCCACGTATTGATATATCGATATACTGACGATGACCAGTAAATTTTCATTGAACCGTCACATCGAAATGGCGTGCGTCGAAATTGCTTATGACTGGGATCATGAGTGCTGTCGGAAGGTTGTTGAGGCCAGAACCAAGCAAGGCACAACCGTCTCCTGACGCAAATTTCTCGATATACAGTGGGAGGAATTCGCAAATCGCGTCCAAGGCTTCAACGAGATTACCCGCCAGGAGATCTACGAAGATCGTTCGCCTTGCGAGTGATCCTCGATGATACGCTCCAACCGAATTATCGCACCGTACTTTTGCTGGAAGCGTTTATCGGCGAGCCTATGGGCGAACAAAGTGGGGACTCAGGCCGTATTCTCAATATGTGCCTTAATTCAACATCGAAGCGAGGGCTCGGGGCCTATACGCAAATCGTGATGCGCTGGGCGCGCATTAAGATCAGAGCCGAGAAAGGCGTCGCATCAGTATCGCGGGAACGAAGCCACCGTCGCTTTCTCCTGCCGACGCGATGTTCGGCAGCACCCCAGTTCCGTCAATAAGTCTCGCATCACCGAATGTCGGTGACCGAGATATCGGCGTCCCCGCTGATCAGGTCCGGTCGCTTTTCTCGCAAGATCTGGATGGACGGAAAAGTGCTGTCCAGTTGCACCTGGAAAACCGCTGCAGCGCCCGCCTCGTCGCGCTTCCTTATCCGCTCGTAGATCTCACGGTGCTCATCGAAAACGACCGAATAATGGCTCTCAAGGGGGAAAGCCTGCCTGCGCACGCGATCGAGTTGTCCTGTTGCGTTGTGGATCGCCAGCCACGCATCTGGAAAGCCAGCCGTTTCACATATCAGTCTGTGGAACTCGTTGTCGAGCGCGAAGAACTCATCAACATCCTTCCTCTTCGCCGCGGCTTTCTGCTTGAACAGCGCCAATTCGAACTCTTTTTCATACTCCGGTTTGAAATTCCGGGCTGCCAGCTGTGTCAATCGCATCTCAATCGTGTCCCGGACCAACTGGCCCTGCAACACTTCCCGGAGGATGATCTTGTTCACGAAAGTTCCGTCGCTTGGAGCGATTTTGATCAGACTTTCTTTCGCTAGCTGTAAGATTGCCTCGCGCAATGGTGTTCGTGAAATTCCCAACTGGGCGCAAATATCCTTTTCAACCACGGCACTGTCCGGCGGCATCTTCAGCGAGATGATCGCATTGCGTAGGAGTTCGTACACCTGCGCCGATTTTGATGTCCGACCATCCAATTGGTCGGGGGAAAACAACGGCACGATTTGATCCACGGTCACCTCTGGGATACTCTCCGACAGCCGCGCGTACGCGGCGATTTTCCAAACAATATACCAATACATCGGAACACTCCAAAACTTTTGTCGGTGTGCATCCGGAGATTCTCGCTTGCCAACAGAATATTTATATACCAATATATCGGTAACGAAGGGCAAGGGAACT
The DNA here is from genome assembly GCF_041414895.1 of Agrobacterium sp. O3.4. Classification (NCBI taxonomy): domain Bacteria; kingdom Pseudomonadati; phylum Pseudomonadota; class Alphaproteobacteria; order Hyphomicrobiales; family Rhizobiaceae; genus Agrobacterium; species Agrobacterium sp. O3.4. Next base: position 53,452 of record NZ_JALPZP010000008.1, on the reverse strand, counting down.
CATGAATGCTCCAATCAAAGCGAAATCCAGTCACGCCGGCCCTCACCGCGAAATCAACTCTGCTGACTTCTGACGAGGCCGTGGACATAGCGCTTCAGCACTACGGTCTCAGAGTTCGAGCCCACCGTCTCTCTGGAGAGAAAGACAGCAACTTCCGTATCTCCACCGAAGGTGGAGACGAGTATTTGCTGAAAGTCGTTAATCCAGGGGAAGATCCCGCCGTCACGAACATGCACACGATGGCACTACGGCATGTCGAGGAACGGGATCCGGGGATGCCGGTCCAACGGGTGGTCCCTACTCGTGATGGACGTTTGGATTTCGAGATTGATTATGGCCCCGATGACCGTCGCGCCGTGCGACTTGTTACATTCACCAAGGGCGAGCTGCAGCGTAAAAGTCCGCAAACCTGTCGGCAGCGCCGGAATATCGGAGCAAGCCTGGCACGTCTGCAAGAAGCGCTCGAAGATTTCCGTCACCCGGCTGAAGACCACTTTTCAACATGGGATCTCAAGAACACGCTCTCCCTGAAGCCGATGATCGATGAGATCAAGGATGCGTCCAAAGCGGCGGAGCTCCTAAGTTGGGTGGATCGCTTTGCGATGGAAGTCGTTCCGAAAATTCCTTCCCTACGCGCTCAAGTGGTCCATAACGATCTCAACAGCGACAACGTCGTCGTCGACCCTCATGAAACCGACCGAGTCGTTGGCATCATCGATTTTGGCGACATGGTGCGCACACCGGTTATCTTTGATGCCGCGGTGGCCGCGGCCTACCAGTTGACCGAGGCCGATGATCCTATGGCTGCGGCTTGCGATTTCCTCACGGGTTTCCATGGCAGACGCGCGTTGTTGGCCGAGGAAGTCGACGTGCTGTTTACGACCATTGTCGCACGCACGGTCATGCGCATCGCAATAACCGAATGGCGGGCTGTCCGGTTCCCGGAAAACCGCGCCTACATCCTGCGCAATACACCGCAGGCCTGGCTCCAATTTCACCGTCTCGCCGAAATCCCCCATTCCCGGGCAGCAGACATGCTTGCTCGCGCATTGTCGTTCTAGGAGTACGTTCGATGTCCTCATCCGCTTCCGCATATATGATCAACGGTTTCGATCCCAGCACCGTTGACAAGCTACCCGCCGATGAACAGGCGCTGATCGCGCGCCGGAGAAAGCTTCTCGGCCCCTCCTACAAGCTCTTCTACGAGCACCCGGTACATGTCGTGCGGGGGGAAGGCGTTTGGCTCTATGATCCAGAGGGCAATGCTTACCTGGACGTTTACAACAACGTCCCCTCCGTCGGTCACTGCCATCCTCGCGTCGTCGATGCCATAGCCAAGCAGTCCGCTATCCTGAACACGCACACCCGCTACCTGCATGACTCGATCCTCAAATATTCCGAGGACTTGCTCGCGACGTATCCGTGCGAAATCGCCAATGTCATGTATACCTGCACGGGTAGCGAAGCCGTCGACCTGGCACTGCGCATCTCTCGCTACTATACCGGCGGTACCGGTGTCATCGTCACCGCCAATGCCTATCACGGGCTGACGACCGCCGTCGCCGAGATCTCGCCTTCGATGGGTCCGAATGTCCCTATCGGCCAGCATGTCTATGTGGTCGACGCTCCGGACCAGTATCGCAGCGAGGGCGAGGACGTTGGCGAAGTGTTTGCCCAGCGCGTCGAAGACGCAATCAAGACGATGCAGCGCCATGGTATCAAGCTTGCGGCCTTCATCGCAGACGGCATCTTCTCGACCGATGGCATCCTGACCGAACCAGCAGGTTTCCTCAAGAAGACGGTCGACGTCGTTCACACCGCCGGCGGCCTTTACATCGCTGACGAAGTTCAGCCCGGGTTCGGCCGCACCGGTACGCATTGGTGGGGCTTCCAACGCCACGGCATCGTTCCCGATCTCGTGGTTATGGGCAAGCCGATGGGTAACGGCATGCCGATCGCCGGCGTCGCAGCTAAGCCGGAAGTTTTGGAGCGCTTCGGCAACGATATCCGCTACTTCAACACCTTCGGCGCCAATACGGTTTCCATTGCCGCCGCGCAGGCTGTTCTCGACGTCATCAAGGACGAGAAGCTGATGGAGAATTCCGCCAAGATCGGTGAATACATGGTCGGCGGCATGCGAAAACTCCAGGACAAGTACGAAAAAATCGGCGCGGTCCGCGGTGCAGGCCTGTTCATGGGTATGGAGTTCGTAACCGACCGCAAGTCGAAGACGCCGAACGGCAAACTCTCGCTTGGCGTTGTGAATGGACTTCGTGAAAAGCGCATGCTGATCAGCGCTTCGAGTTCATTCGGGCATGTCCTGAAGATTCGTCCTCCCTTGCCGTTCACCGTGGAAAACGCCGACCTCTTCTTGTCCGCTTTGGACGAGGTACTCGCCGAACTCTCGTAGGCCCTCGGGCCTACGCAAAAACAAAAGACGGGAAAACCCGCGCCATCCTTAACCTTCCTAAAGGGGAATGACATGAAACTCTCGCTTATCGCTACTGCCAGCGCGCTGGCGCTCACGCTGATTTCTACCGCGCACGCGGAAGACACAATCAAGATCGCCACCGAGGGCGTCTACCCTCCGTTCAACTATGTCGAAGGCGGCAAGCTGACCGGCTTTGACGTCGACATCGCCAACGCGCTCTGCGAAAAGGCGAAGCTCAAGTGCGAGATCGTCACTCAGGAATGGGACGGCATGATCCCCGCTCTTGTCGCGCACAAGTTCGACGCCATTGTCGCTTCGATGAACATCACCGAAGAGCGCAAGAAGAAGATCGACTTCACCGCGAAATACTACGACACGCCTGCGAAGTTCATGGCTCCGAAGGATGCCAAGGTCACCGATATCTCGCCCGCCGCTCTCGCCGGCAAAACGATCGGGGTCCAGGGGTCGACGACGCAGCAGAATTTCCTTGAAGCGAAATACAAAGATTCCACGATCAAGACCTACACAACCGTTGATGATGCAAGCGCCGACCTGGCCGCTGGTCGCCTTGATGTTGTCCTGTCCGACAAGATCCTGCTCGACGAATGGCTCAAGAAGTCGTCGGACGGGTCCTGCTGCGAACTGGTCGGCGACGATCTGCGTGACCCGTTGTTTGGCGCCGGCAAGGGTGTTGGTGTCCGCAAGGAGGATACGGCACTGCGTGAGAAGCTCGATGCCGCGCTGAAGGAAATCCTCGCCGATGGTAGCTACAAGACCATCAATGCGAAGTATTTCCCCTTCTCGATTTATTGAGACCGATCATCCTGGCGCCCGGCCAGCAATGGCCGGGCATTGATCTTTTCGGGAGACGACGGGTGGATCTTCTTCATTTACTTTCATTAGACCCTGAAGGTTGGGGCGGACCGCTGCTCGAAGGGCTTTCGTTGACGATCAGGCTGGCGCTCGCCACGCTTCCGTTCGGACTTCTGCTCGGCTTGGGTCTCGCACTGTTGATCAACGGCAAGCGGAAATGGCTTGCCGGCGCGGCAACTGTCTTTGCGACGACATTTCGCGCGCTGCCGGAATTGCTCACGCTGTTCATCATCTACTACGGCGGCGGAATGGTCCTGCAAAGTGTTTCACAACTGCTGTTCGGTGTCCCTTTTGGAGAATTCAGCGGATTTATCGCTGGTATGATCGCTCTCGGTATCGTTTTCGCCTCCTTCGCCTCCGAGACATTTGTGGCTGCGCTGCGCTCGATTCCGCGTGGGCAGCACGAGGCTGCCGCAGCCCTTGGTCTGTCGCGGTGGCGCACTTTTGCAAGCGTCATCGGCCCGCAGCTCTGGAGGCTTGCCCTCCCCGGCCTGGGCAATCTTTGGTTCGTGCTCCTTAAAGATACGTCATTGGTCTCCATTATCTCGCTTTCGGATCTAATGCGTCAGACTAATCTTGCCGTCGCGAATACCAAGGAACCGCTGTTTTTCTATGCCGTCGCCTGTCTGATCTATCTCGCCGTCTCGATGATTTCGTCGGGCGCCATAGGCCTGCTTGAAGCGCGATCCAATCGCGGGATTGTGGGAGGCCGTTGATGAATTTCGAGCTTTTGTCGAATTACGGTCCGAAAATCCTCTGGGGCCTCGTTGTCACGCTCCAGCTTGTCCTGACCTCAGCGCTTATCGGCGCGGTGTTTGCTCTCCCGCTCGCCATTGTGCGCAACAGCAGCTATGCAATTCCTCGCTATTTGGCCAAGGCCTATATCGTCTTCTTTCGCGGAACCCCGCTGCTCGGGCAGATATTCCTGATCTACTATGGTGCAGGTCAGATCCGTTCTGAACTGACAGCCCTTGGAGTCTGGTGGCTGTTCCGGGATGCGTATTTCTGCGCGCTCTTCGCTTTCACCTTGAACACTATCGCCTACCAGGCTGAAATCCTGCGGGGCGCGCTGAGCTCCCTGCCCCGCGGTCAGCTTGAAGCCGCAAACTCACTTGGCCTCAGCCAAACAACGACGTTCTTCCAGATCCTTCTCCCCCAAGCGATGATCATTGCGTTGCGCCCGCTTGGAAACGAGTTGATCCTTTCGTTGAAGGCTTCGGCCCTCGCAAGCGTTATCACTGTTCCTGAGCTGATGCAGGCCACGAAGCTGGCCTTCTCGCGATCGTTTGATTTCCAGGTCTATATATGGGCCGCTGTTCTCTACCTGATGATGGTGGAAACGATCCGTCGGCTGTGGGGCGTTCTCGAATTGTATCTTACCCGACATCTCCGCCATCGTGTCGCGCCGGCTAGTAAGCCGCCGGTTGTCGTGCAGGCGTGACCAATATGGAGCTTTCGATGGCCGAAAAGTCTGCCAACTGCGCCGTGGAGTTCGACAACGTCTCCAAGTGGTATGGCAACCACCAGGTCCTGACGGACATCAGCCTTCAGGTGAAGGAAGGAGAGAGGATTGTCATCGCGGGGCCTTCGGGATCGGGCAAATCAACGATGATCCGCTGCATCAATCATCTCGAGCAACATCAGAAGGGGCGGATTCTGGTCGAGGGCGTTCAGTTGACCAACGAACGGAAGCAGATTGAAGCCGTTCGCCGGGAGGTCGGAATGGTGTTTCAGCACTTCAACCTGTTCCCACACAAGACGATCCTCGAGAACTGCACCCTGGCGCTCAGGTCGGTGCGGGGCATGTCGCGTTCCGAGGCCAACGATGTGGCGATGGGCTTCCTTGAAAAGGTGAGGATCCCTGAACAGGCTAACAAGTATCCAGGACAACTTTCAGGCGGCCAGCAGCAGCGCGTCGCTATTGCCCGTTCTCTCGCGATGAAGCCGAGAATCATGCTCTTCGATGAGCCGACCTCCGCACTCGACCCGGAAATGATCCGGGAGGTTCTCGACGTCATGGTCAATCTCGCTGAGAGCGGAATGACCATGCTTTGCGTCACCCATGAGATGGGATTTGCACGACAGGTCGCCGATCGTGTGATCTTCATGGCAGATGGAAAGATCGTGGAGACCGCGCGGCCCGCCGCGTTTTTCGACAATCCCAGGGAGGCGCGTACGCGGGCCTTCCTCAGACAGCTCTTGCACTAGGCCAACACCATGAAAACGATCCTGATTACCGGAGCCGCTGGAAATGTCGGCCGACTGATCCGTCCCCTGATGAAGGATAATTATATGCTCAGGGTCACGGGGCGGAATGACTTTGCCACTGAGGTCGGAGAGGAGAAAGTCATCGGTGACCTCACATCCGCGGCGTTCTGCCGGGAGGTCGTGCGAGGTGTCGATGGCGTTGTGCATCTCGCCGGATTGGTCGGGCCCGATGTCGACTTCGAGGATACGCTTGATCCGAACTATCGCGCTGTTCTTTATCTGCTTGAAGCGTGCCGGGCATCGAAAGTGGGCCGGTTCGTTTTCGCCAGCAGTCATCATATTGTTGGTCAGTATCCTTCCGCTCGTCAATATGACCATTCTGTTACGCCCGCGCCCGATGGCTATTATGGTCTGAGCAAAGCCTTTGGCGAAGCTGCCAGCGCAATGTATGCCCAACGCTACGGCATCAAGACCATGCTCCTGCGCATAGGCAATGCTGATCCCAAAGTGGTGGACGGCCGGCGCGAACGGATCTGGACCAGTGGACGGGACATGGTCCAGCTGATCGAGATCGGATTAATGCATCCCGAGATCGGATGTGACGTCGTCTATTCCGTGTCGAACTGCCCGAACGCCGTGTTCGACAACATCCGCGCCGAGCAGCTCGGCTATCGGCCGCAGGATTTCGCCGGTGACCACAGAGCCGAGGAGTTTCGATCGCTATCGGAATTGCCCGCCGAGGCGACGACGAAAGTGGGCGGTTTTTTTGCCGTTAACCCGCTGCCCGCACCGACGCGTGACTAGAGCAAGAGATTAATCACGGGGAGGAATATATATGAAGATCATATCGGCCGAAGTTTTTCTTGTCGAGATACCCTTTGCACTGCGCGGAACGGGGGTCGGCATAATGCCTACCGCCTGGAAGACATTGGAATTTGCTCTTGTGCGATTGGAGGACGAGCTCGGAAATGTCGGGTGGGGTGAAGGCTTTGGCTATTCGCTGATAGACGCCACCAAATCCGTGATCGATCGCTTGATCCTGCCGCTTCTGGTAGGGACGGAGATCGATGACATTCCAGCGTGGAATGCAAAGACGCAGCGCCAGTTACATATGTTCGGGCGTTACGGAGTGACGATCTTCGCGATTTCCGGTGTTGACATCGCTCTATGGGATCTCAAGGCGAAACGAGCCGGAAAGCCGCTTTATCAGCTCCTGGCAGGAGAGCGCCAGGTCCGCCACGAAATTCCCTTCTACGCCAGCCTGGTTCGGTATGCTGAGCACGACCTCGTGGTCGATGCGTCAAAGCAGGTGACGGACGCGGGTTTCAACCGCATCAAACTGCATGAGATCACGCTGCCTGCGATCACCGCATGCCGGAGGACGGTGGGAAATCACACGGATATCTGCGTCGATGTCAATTGTGCTTGGTCGCGCGAATTCATTGAGAACAACCTTGCCGAACTGAAGGCGCTCGCTCTCACGTGGCTGGAAGAGCCGATTTACCCACCTGAGGATTTTTCGGCACTGGCTGCGCTCCGCGGCAAGGGGTTGAATATCGCCGCCGGTGAAAACTGGTGCACAAGCTTCCAGATCGAGCAAGCTTTGAACGCAGGCGCTGTCGATTTTCTGCAGCCGAGCATGACCAAAGTTGGCGGGATTTCCGAGTATCTGAGAATTGTGGATCTGGCAGATGCGGCCAATACGACGCTCATGCCGCATTCCCCATACTTCGGCCCAGGCTTTTATGCCTCGCTACAGGTTGCGGCTGCACGTCCATCGATCACCGCGCTGGAGTACAATTTTGTTCAACCGGAAGCCTGGCTTGCCGACGTAGAGGGTATTCGTAACGGCGACATGATCCGCGTCTCGGACCAACCCGGAATCGGCTTCGAGCCCGATCTGGATGTCGTCAAGAAATACGGTCGAGTATTAGGGAGCCGCTATCAATGAAGGCCAACGCCATCAAAACGATCTGGTCGGAGGGTGGCTGTGTCCTCAACGGCTGGCTTTCAATCGCCAATGCCTTTTCGGCGGAAATTATGGCCGAGCAAGGCTACGACAGTATCGGGATCGACCTGCAGCACGGGATTGTCGACTACCAGGCGGCGGTCTCCATGCTGCAGGCGATGCGAGCAAGCGGCGTCGTCCCGCTTATTCGTGTTCCTTGGCTCGACCCTGCCCTGATCATGAAGGCTCTTGATGCCGGCGCTTACGGCATTGTCTGCCCGATGATCAATTCGCGAGCCGAGGCTGAAAGGCTCGTGTCCTACGTTCGCTATCCACCGAAAGGAGTTCGTAGCTTTGGACCGTCCCGCGCCGCTATCTCGGCGGGCGCCAATTACGGCCAGGAAGCAGACGATCAGGTACTTTGCTTTGCGATGATCGAAACAGCGGAAGCAATGAGAAATCTCGATGAGATCGTCGCGACACCCGGTCTCGACGGTGTCTATATCGGACCTGCCGATCTGACGATCGGGCTCACGGGCATGAAATACCCGACCGGTTTCGATCGGGAAGAACCAGAGTTGATCGAGAACATCAAGCGGATCTTGAGTGCGGCGCACGGCGCCGGGATCAGCGCGGCACTTCATTGCGGAACGCCAACCTATGCAGCCAAAGCTGCAGAATGGGGATTCGACATGGTCACGGTCTCGAACGATGTCAGGTTGTTGGCGGGCGCAGCTGCCGCGAGTGTCAAAACGTTCCGTGATCTGAGGAGCGCATCAAGGTCAACCGGGGCAACCGAGCCCACGAAGCAATCAGGCGGCAAAAGCACATACTGAAACGGGAGAAAAAATCAAAAATGACAGTAAACGTTTCGCCGGCACAGGTTGTCGGGAATGGCACAACTCAGATAATAGCGGTGACCGGATGGATGGGCGATCACCGTCTGTTTGATCCGTTCCTGCCGCTGATCGATAAGCAACGCTACAGCTTCGCGCTTCTGGATGCGCGCGGCTATGGCAGTCGGATTCAGGAAGACGGCCCCTATACTGTCGAGCAGATTGCAGCGGACATTGTCGCCTGCGCCGATCGACTTAGATGGCACCGCTTTCATGTTATTGGACACTCAATGGCCGGGATGTCGGCGCAGCGTCTGGCCATTGATATTCCGGAGAGGCTTCTTTCGGCGATCCTGCTGGCACCTGTGCCAGCTTCGGGTGCAAGGATTGATGACCAGCGCAGGGAGCTTTTGCTGGCCGCGGTGCGCGACCCCGACGCAAGAAAGAAGCTGATCAGTGCAAACACCGGCGGCATCCGATCCGATGACTGGGTCGAAAGGTTGCGCGACACCAGCCTCGCTGGCACCCGTCCCGACGTGCTGGAAGCCTATATGGCATCGTGGACCGGCAAAGGATTTGCCGAAGAAATTCAGAATGCTCGCGTGCCAGTGCGTGTGATCGTCGGCGAGAAGGATCCAGGTGCGGTGCCGGAACGGCTGCGCGAGACGATCGGTTCCTGGTTCCCTGATTTCGAACTCCGCGTGCTGAAGGGATGCGGCCACTATCCCATGTGGGAGGAGCCTGCGATCTTCTCTGAGGCGTTGTTCGAAACGATTGCCTGAGCAGGCCGGCTAATCAAGAATCCTTCGGTTCCGGCGCTCGATGCGCCGGGACTTTTCCCGTTGCGACAGCTGAAGCCGATTGGAACCGCAATCAGAATATCGCGGGCTCATCGGTCGGGCCGCCGTAAGCCGATTCCAGGAAGTCAAAGTCGCAGCCTTTGTCAGCTTGCTGAATGTGCTTCGAGAACATTGCTCCGTACCCTCGGGTAAAACGTGGCGGGAGCGGTTGATATGTGGCGCGGCGGCGAGCGATCTCGTCATCGTCTAGCTCCAGTTTGATCGTCCGGTTGGGGACGTCGATCGAGATCATATCGCCAGTCCTGACAAGGGCCAACGTGCCGCCGATGTATGCTTCCGGCGCCACGTGAAGGATGCATGCTCCATAACTGGTCCCGCTCATCCGCGCATCGGAAATGCGCACCATGTCACGGACACCCTGCTTCACAAGCTTTTTCGGTATTGGAAGCATGCCCCACTCAGGCATGCCTGGCCCGCCTTGAGGTCCCGCATTGCGCAAGATCAGCACGTGATCTGCGGTCACCTCGAGATCATCAGAATCGATGACGGCCTTCATGGCAGGAAAATCATCGAAGACGAGAGCTGGACCGGTGTGCTTGAGATATTGCGGGGAGCAGGCGCTCGGCTTGATGACCGCGCCGTCCTCGGCAAGATTTCCCTTGAGGACCGCCAGCGCGCCCTCGGCGTAGATCGGATTGTCCAGCGGCCGGATGACATCGTCATTGTAGACCTCGGCGCCGGCAATATTCTCACCGATGGTATTGCCGTTGACGGTGCGTTCTTCAAGAAACAGACTGGCCTCCAGACGCTTCATAAGCGCTGGCAGCCCGCCGGCGTAATAGAAGTCCTCCATCAGGTAAGTATCTCCGCTCGGCCGGACATTGGCGATGACGGGGATGATGCGGCTTGCCCGGTCGAAGTCGTTGAGGGTCACATCGTGTCCTGCGCGACGTGCCATGGCGACCAGATGAATCACCGCATTGGTCGAACAGCCCATGGCCATCGAAACCACAATGGCATTGTCGAAGGCGTTGCGGGTCAAGATCTTGGAAGGTGTGAGATCGTCCCAGACCATATCGACGCAGCGGCGCCCGGCTTCGGCACACATGCGGATGTGGTTGACGTCAGCGGCCGGGATAGACGATGCGCCGGGCAACGTCATGCCTATCGATTCGGCGATGGCCGTCATCGTTGACGCCGTACCCATGGTCATGCAGTGGCCATGGCTTCTTGCGATGCCACCCTCGATATCCTGCCAGTCCTTGTCGGTAATGTTCCCGGCACGGCGTTCATCCCAGAACTTCCAGGCATCCGAACCGGAGCCAAGCGTCTTGCCTTTCCAATTGCCGCGGAGCATTGGTCCCGCAGGAACATAGATAGCCGGGACGCCCGCGCTGATCGCTCCCATTATCAATCCGGGCGTGGTTTTGTCACAGCCGCCCATAAGCACCACGCCATCGACTGGATGCGATCGAATAAGCTCTTCGGTATCCATAGCGAGCATGTTTCGATAAAGCATGGTCGTGGGCTTCACGAAGTTTTCTGACAGCGAAAGCGCAGGCAGCTCTATCGGAAAGCCACCAGCCTGAAACACACCCCGCTTGATATCGTCGACCCTGGTCTTGAAGTGGGCGTGGCAGGGGTTGATATCTGACCATGTATTGATGATCGCGATGACAGGCCGCCCGGCCCAGTCTTCCACATCGTAGCCCATCTGCATGATGCGCGATCGATGTCCAAACCCTTTGAGGTCGTCAGGAGCGAACCATCTGGCGCTTCTCAACGTTTCGGGAGCCTTTTTCATGGGACCAATCCATCCGTATCCGAAAAGCCGAACAGCTTTGCCGGATTGTCTACGAGAATGCGCCTGAAGACCTCTTGGTCGTTCAGCTGCGAGGCGAAATTGTCGATTGCTGCCCCGTCATCGATCGGGCGGAAAGGAACGATCCCTTCCGCAGGGATCCCGGTGCCGGCACCTGGATGTGGCCAGTTCGATCCCCAGAGGAGCCTGGAGCTATTGGCGCGAACCAGTGCTCGAACGAGCGGCATAACGTCGTCTTGCGTTGGAGATGACGACACGAGGTAGGGTGCGGAGAGTTTCACATATACATGCCCCGCTGCGACAAGATCGAGCAAGACGTCGAAGCCGGGCTGCTCGATACCTTCACCAGCGTTCGCGCGGCCAAAGTGATCGATCACCAAAGGCGTCGGTGCCTGTCTGAAATCGTTCTCCAACGCAGCCACGATCTTGAGCTCGGTGAAGATCTGGACATGCCACCCAAGAGGTTCCGCGATTTCAATCGCTTGATAGAGTTGCTTTCGAATCCTGTCGAGATCTGCGGCCGCGGCGGCCGCCAGATTGAGCCTCATACCTACAACGCCGCCATGTGCCAGGTCTTGAAGGTCGCGCGAAGGCGTCTCGTTATCCACCACTGCGATCGCTCGCGCACCGGGGCCGATCTTGGCAACTGCGTCGAGTGTGCACCGATTGTCGGTTCCATAGATACTCGGCTGGACAATAACAACGCGATCGAAGCTCAAGGCGCGTTGATGAGCTGCCAAAGCTTCGACGGGCGCCGGCGGCGGCGTGTAGGAACGGCCGTTCCACATCGGAAACTCGGCATCATTTCCGAAGACATGGACGTGACAGTCGCAAGCACCCCGGGGGACATTGCTAATAATTTCGCTGTGGGCGACGCCGAGAACCGGATCTTTCGTCATCGGATCAGTTTTCTTGCGCATGATTGGCCCACCATTGCGACTGTTGATCCTCGATGTCCTGAAGAAGACGCATAGCCGGAAGGACAGATCGACCGGTGACGCGAGGGGCTCTCCCCTCTCGAACTGCGTTGATAAAATCCCGACTGACCTGAGCATTGTTGTCCTGTTCGGACAGAACGGAATGCTCTTGCCCGCCAACTGACATAAATCCCTTTAAGATATCCAGGCGGTAAGAATCCCTATCAGTCACCGCGAAAACATCAAAGATCCTCTCGCGTGAGTAATAGGATCCCGTGCACACGATCGATTGATGCTCATCCGTTTCGACGATTGCAGCCAGTTCCATCGGAATACCCGTTTGAGGAAGCGGTGGCGGCATTATCGAGAAAGACCGCGAAATCCGGCTGGCGGCGGCTTCGGGATCGCCACCACCGCAAAGCCACAGTCCGACATCGACCAGATGGGCGCCGTGGTGCCAGAGGAGGTTGTCTGTCCAGGTTCTTCGAAGACCGGTTGAGCCGATATTTTCAAGGCGGTGGAGAAACAGCCGCGAGTGAACGTGGCGGATTCTTTCGGTGCCCTCAGCAACCCTTCTGCAGAGTTCAATATGCTCGCTTCGAAAACGCATGGGGTGCACGACGCCGAGTGCCAGTCCTTTTTGTTCAGCCTTGGCAACAACCGCTTCGGCGTCTTTGTAGTTCATGGCGAGCGGGATCTCTACGAGCACATGTTTTCCCGCGTCGAGCGCTTCAATAGCCATGGCGGCATGCGTTGCGCTCGGCCCTGCAATAATGACCACGTCGATATCAGAGGCGAGCGCTTCCGCGTAGTCCACGGTCCACTTTCGATAGCCAAACGTCTGCGCAAACTCCGCGGTGTCATCGGGTTCGCGCCCGACCAACGTATGGAGCACGCAATCCTCCTCCTTCAGGCTGTCGGAGTGCCACGTGCCCATCATGCCATGGCCAACCATACAAACCTTCATGGACACCCCTCGCGCTATCGACCTGCAATATATTGGAATATTGAAATATTGCTTATAGATGAGTCAAGTAGCCCACCGTCGAAAGAACAAGGCGAAATGTAAGATGCGAAAGAGAGGTGACGAAGCGGGTGCGGCTAAAGCGTTCGAGATCCGGTTCGAAGCAAGTGTCCCCGTCTTAGTTCAACTGACGATAAAGGCGACCGATATCATCCGCCGTCGAAGTAGGTCGTAAGCTTCTCCATCTGTCCATTGACCAGCATGACGAATGCACGAACCAGCGCCTTGTTCGGTTCGTTGATCGAGATGAAAAGCTACGGTCGACCCATCGATCATTGTGTCACCGCTGGCGTTAGGGACAGTCGGCGTGTCCTGCAGCCAGTTGAGCGCGGTATACGCTGGGTGTGCAGCCCTTGGCCGCAGTGAACATGGTGATGAAGGCCGACGGCGTACGGTAACCCAGAGCCTCTGATATTACGCGAACCGAACGGCCTTCTGACAGCATAGCAACAGCGCGTGACAGCCGCAGTTGCTGCCGCCAATCCTGAAACGTCATGCCCAGATCACGAAGGCATCTGCGCGCCAGGGTCCGCTCGGTGGCATTCACATGGCGCGCCCAGTCGGAAAGCGACCTCCTGTCGCCGGGATCGCAGATCAGGGCTTCGAGGACCAGCGACAGGAAACGATCTTCTGACAACGGAAGGAAATCGTCGCTTGCAGTCCCTTCACTCAACTGGTCGAGCAGCACGCGAAGGAGGCGCTCGTTCTGGGGCCTTCCAACATCAAAGCCTCCTCGCCTGCGCAATTCCTGGAATATAGCGTCGGCAATCGGACTGACCGAGATAGCCGTGGCAACTGTTGGCAGATTTTCACATAAGCTAGGGTCGACATCGATGAGGGCATAGGATGTTCCGGGCACGGCCCAGGCAAGATGCTCCGTCGCCTTGGGCAACCACAAACCGTAGTCAGGCGGCGCGGCGTATCTCCTTCCCTCCACCTTCAGCTCGATTGCTCCGGCATAGGCATACACGAACTGGCCCCATGGATGGCGCTCCATTGCGAAGGTCGTGACTTCGGATATTTCGACAAGCCTGGCGACGACGTCGCCCAGATCCAGGTCGGCACATTTGCAAAGTGAACGGGTCATAGCGCTTTTGTCCGATTGCAATGATCCAGTGTCCGGATTTCGATATCCGCTTTGCACTATAGACCATTGTGAAACTGCGCGACAGGAGGATTACATGTCTGCTTTGCATGCCCTTGAACAGGTTCCACGCCTCGATCTGCGGGGCTTCGTTTCTCCGGTCCAATATCTGGAGCGATTTAGTGCCGCCATCGGCGCCGAGGTCTGGTGCAAGCGCGATGACATCGGCTCAGTCGGGCTTGCCGGAAACAAGGTTCGTAAACTCGAAGTCGAACTGGCCCACGCGCTCTCTCAGGGGGCGACACATCTCGTGGCCGAAGGCTCACGTCTTTCCAACGCAACCCGCGCTGTGGCGGCGGCGAGCGCCGCGCTCGGGCTGAAATGCACCTTGGTGCTTTGCCATGACGATCCCAAACAACCCGTCGGCAACCTCATGCTCGACGGATTGTTGGGCGCCGAGCTCAGGTTCGTTGGAGATATCGATTGGCATGAACTCTCCAGGAGGGCGGCTGGCGTCGTCGAGGAGTTGGAGCGTTCTGGTGAGCGCGTCTACCGGTTACCGATAGGATGTGCGTCGGAGCGAAGCTGCCTCGGCTTTGCCATCGGATTCAACGAGCTCCGCGACCAGATGATCAAAGCCGGACGCCCGGCCGGAACCATCGTGCATGCCAGTTCGTCGGGGGGCACCCATGCGGGCCTGGTCCTTGGCAATGCGCTTCATGGATCTGAGTGGAATATTCGCGGGATCGTCGTCGCAGGGGAGGTTTACCCTGACGTCGTTGGGCAATATCTTGCTTTTGCGCGCGGCGGAGCAGACCTTATTGGCGCCCATTACGAACTTCGGCGAGAGGATATCAAGCTCACAGAGAAATATCTTGGTGAAGGGTACGGCCGTCCGTCGCCCCGTGTCTACGACGCGATCGATCTATTAGCAACCACAGAAGGGATACTCACCGACCCGGTTTACAGTGGGAAGGCGATTGCCGCCATCGTGGATCTTGCGTCGAGAAACGAACTGAAGGGGCCGATCGTGTTCTGGCATACCGGCGGATACCATGCGCTGTTCGATCCACATTACGCGAGGAATGTTTGGTCATCGGTCAATCGGTTGGCGCAGATAGAGTTGTAGCGCCGGGATAGCAGTCTGCGCCCTTTGCGCAGACTGCTCCTCTATAGCCCGAAATATGAGATCATCAGATCGATCTGAGCGTCCAGCATCCCCGCGCCGTATCGAACGTCGCACCCTGCGGAGACGGCCGCCTTCAGCAACGGGGTCTCTCTCGGTTTCATAACGATGTCGGCCACGATCATTCCAGGCCGAAGCAGGTCGGTATCCAGTGGAAGCGGATCAGTCTCAGGATGGAGGCCGCAGGGCGTTGCATTTACGACCAGATCGGCATCGGATAAAGCGTTGCCCGAGACCGCAACATCCAGATCTCCATATCGCCTGCTGATATCATCCACCAATGCCGCTGCTCTATCCCCGTTTACGTCTGTAATCCTCAATGAGGCACAACCGCTACCGGCAAGTGCGAATGAGATTGCCTTCCCGGCGCCTCCGGCGCCGATAACCAGGGTTTTGCGTCCCTTCGCGTCGTGGCCGCCATTCAACATGCCGCCAAGGAAACCGTCACCATCAAGGTTGGTCGCGACCATTTTTCCCGCGCCGGTCCGGCGCACGACATTCACAGCGCCAAGCGGGCGCGCCATCTCATCGACTTCGTCGGAAAGTTCGTATGCAAGCTCCTTGAAGGGAACGCTGACGACGATCCCACCCAGATTCTGAGTGCGCCTTATCGCCTCCCAACCGGTCTTGAAGTCCTCGGGTGTAAAATGGACTGGGACCATAATGGCGTCGATCCCTCGCGCTTCGAATACCGGATTGATAATCTCCGGTGTCCGGACGTGGTGGATCGGATGAGCGATCATGTAGAAAGTCTTCGTGCTGCCAGAGATCATTTTCGGCCTTCCCGATCTATCGACTTCCCCGCTACCCGCCTTGTTGGGCAATTGCTGCACTAACAGTTCACTGATCACCGGAAGCCCCAACAGCCCCATGGTCGTAAGCGATCAGTAGATCCTTCGCATCGATCTGGTCGCCCGGGCGCACGAGAACTTCCGCGATCTTGCCATCCCGCTCGGCGTGAAGCGCCGTTTCCATCTTCATCGCCTCGATGGAGAGCAACACATCGCCAGCCTTGACCTCCTGGCCTTGATTGACGAAGACGCGGCTGATGACACCCGGCATAGGTGCCCCGACATGCGACGCGTTGCCAGGTTCGGCCTTGCGGCGCACGGCAGAGCCGGAAGCACCATGCGTCCGATCCGGCACCTTGATACGGCGCGGCTGACCATTGATTTCGAAAAACACCGTCACCATGCCCTTGTCGTCAACGCCGGACGAAGCCTGATTGACGATGACCAGCGTCTTGCCGCGCTCGATATCGGCAAACAGTTCCTCGCCATCCTCCATTCCGTAGAAATAGGCATGGGTGGGAAGCACCGAGACCGGACCATAGGTTTCGGCGGTGAGCGCGAAATCCGTGAATACCTTCGGATACATCAGATAGGACGCGAACTCGAAATCATCGACCTTGCGCTCCAGCTTGGTCTCGATGGTCTTCCGTTCGGCATCGAGATCGGCATCCGCCAATAGTGAACCCGGACGAACGGTATAGGGCGCTTCGCCCTTCAACGCTTTTTTCTGCAGGGCTTCCGGCCAACCGCCGGGCGATTGTCCGAGATCGCCCTTCAGCATGGAAACCACGGACTCCGGGAAAGAGACCTCGCGCTCGGGATTCCGTACGTCGGCCACTGTCAGGTCCTGGCTGACGATCATCAGCGCCATGTCACCGACGACTTTCGAAGACGGCGTCACCTTGACGATATCGCCGAACATCCTGTTGGCATCGGCATAAGCCTGCGCCACTTCGTGCCAACGGCTTTCGAGACCCAGCGAACGCGCCTGCTCCTTGAGGTTGGTGAACTGACCACCCGGCATTTCGTGCAGATAGACTTCGGACGCCGGCCCCTTGAGATCGCTTTCGAAAGCCGCATACTGGTTGCGCACGGCCTCCCAATAGAAGGAAATGCGGCGAATCCATTCGGTATCAAGGCCCGTATCGCGTTCCGACCCGGCAAGCGCTTCCACGATCGAACCAAGGCACGGCTGCGACGTATTGCCAGAGAAGGCGTCCATCGCGGCATCGACCGCGTCGACGCCCGCATCCACGGCGGCAAGAACCGTCGCTGCCGCAATTCCTGACGTATCATGGGTGTGGAAATGGATCGGCAGACCCGTTTCTTCCCGCAGCGCCTTGAACAGAACCTTGGCGGCAGCCGGTTTCAGCAGGCCCGCCATATCCTTGACGGCAATAATATGCGCGCCCGCGCGTTCCAGTTCCTGGGCGAGATTGGTGTAATATTTCAGGTCGTATTTCGGACGCGCCGAATTGAGGATGTCTCCGGTGTAGCAGATGGCCGCTTCACAGAGCTTGTTTTCCTCCGAGATGGCATCCATCGAGACCCGCATATTCTCCACCCAGTTCAGGCAATCGAAGACACGGAAAAGATCAATGCCGCCCTTTGCGGCCTGACGGACAAAATACTTCACGACGTTATCCGGGTAGTTCTTGTACCCGACGCCGTTTGCCCCGCGCAGAAGCATCTGCAGCAGCAGGTTGGGAGCACCTTCGCGGATCAGCGCCAGACGCTCCCACGGGTCTTCTGTCAGGAAGCGCATGGAAACGTCGAATGTCGCACCGCCCCAGCACTCCAGCGACAGAAGCTGTGGCAGCGCCTTGGGATAGGCGCTGGCGACGCGGACGATATCATGGGTGCGGACGCGGGTCGCAAGCAGCGACTGATGTCCGTCGCGCATCGTCGTGTCCGTGACGAGTACCCGCTTTTCGTTGCGCATCCAGTCTGCGAAACCCTTCGGGCCGAGCTTGTCCAGCAACTGCTTGGTGCCGTCGGGCGTCGGCGCATCGATATAGGGCACGATGGGCTTTGCCGCCTTGTCCGAGGGCCTTGCGCGTCCCTTGGTTTCCGGGTGGCCGTTCACGGTCACATAGGCGAGATAGGTCAAAAGCTTGGTAGCGCGGTCCTGCCGTTTGACCTGGGCGAAAAGCTCGGGCGTCGAATCGATGAAGCGCGTCGTATAGGTATTGTTGCGGAAACTGTCATGGCCGATGATGGCCTCTAGGAATGTGAGGTTGGTCGCCACCCCGCGGATACGGAATTCGCGCAAAGCGCGATCCATACGGTTGATCGCCTCGTCAGGCCGCGGCGCCCAGGCCGTCACCTTCACAAGCAACGGATCGTAGTAGCGGGTGATGACAGCGCCAGTATAGGACGTGCCGCCATCCAGACGGATACCGAAGCCTGAAGCGGAGCGATAAGCGGTGATACGGCCATAATCCGGAATGAAGTTGTGTTCCGGGTCTTCCGTCGTAATGCGGCACTGGAGGGCGTGGCCATTCAGGCGGATATCCTCCTGCCTCGGCACCCCGGATTCCTGCGTGCCGATGGCCGCGCCTTCCAGAATGTGAATCTGCGCCTTGACGATATCGATACCGGTGACGACTTCCGTAACGGTATGTTCCACCTGAATGCGCGGATTGACCTCGATGAAGTAGAATTTGCCGGTATCGGCATCCATCAGATATTCGACCGTGCCCGCACCGATATAATTCGTGGCACCCGCAATCTTCAGGGAGTAGGAGGCGAGCTCCTGACGCTGTGCTTCGCTCAGATAGGGCGCGGGCGCACGCTCGACGACCTTTTGATTACGCCGCTGGATCGAACAATCACGCTCGAACAGATGCACGACATTGCCGTGCGTGTCGCCGAGAATCTGGCTTTCGACGTGACGCGCACGCTCGACCAGCTTTTCGAGATAGACTTCGTCCTTGCCGAAGGCGGCCTTGGCCTCGCGCTTGGCTTCCGTCACCTCGCGGGCTAGGTCTTCCTTTTTACGGATGGCGCGCATGCCACGGCCACCACCGCCCCAGGAGGCCTTGAGCATGACGGGATAACCGATCTCCTCCGCCATACGCTCCACTTCCGCCATGTCGCCCGGTAGTGGGTCGGTGGCGGGAACAACAGGAACGCCAACCGAAATCGCGAGATTGCGCGCTGCAACCTTGTTGCCGAGCTGGCGCATCGTATCCGCCGTCGGTCCGATGAAGGTGATGCCCGCCTTGTTGCAGGCCTCCACGAATTCGGGGCTTTCAGACAGAAGACCGTAACCGGGATGAATCGCGTCCGCTCCGGAGAGCTTCGCAACGCGGATAACCTCCTCGATCGAAAGATAGCTCTCGATCGGTCCCATATCCTTGGCGAGATGCGGCCCCCTGCCGACCTGATAGGACTCGTCCGCTTTGAAGCGGTGCAAAGACAGCTTGTCCTCTTCCGCCCAAATCGCAACGGTTTTTATCCCGAGCTCGTTGGCTGCCCGGAAAACGCGGATCGCAATTTCGGATCGGTTGGCAACAAGTATTTTTGTGATTGGCATGACGTCTCCTTGGAGGAACTCGTTGCCCGAAACGCATGTCACACCCCTCTCAACCTGCGCGGCCTCAGAGGTGATATCCGCAGGCTCCAATTCTTCAGTGGAGTAGATTGCGGCAAGTACACCTTTCATCTCGCGAAAGGCAAAGGAGTTCGCTCGTTGATACCTTTACCGGCTACTTTTCGAGTGTCGGGTCTTCCGCAAACACGCCGCCAACGGACCAGTTCTTGCGCTCAACGTCCATGAACACGATCTGGACATCGTCCGGTCCGCATTTGGCGATGCGGGCCAATTCCCGGGTAAACACCGAGGCAACTTCCTTCTTTTGCTCCTGGCTGCGGCCAGAAAGCCAATCGACACGTATGACGGGCATTTGCTTCTCCTTAAATCTACGATCCTGCAGCGAGACCGGTTCAGATACCGATAGCCTGATAAGCGTCGGCGATCTTCCTGATGGCGATGACATAAGCTGCCGTTCGGAAAGTCTTGATTTCCGCAGATGAGCGCTTCACCTCGGCAATCTTCTGGTAGGCGTTGCGCATCACGTCCTCCAGCCCCGACCTGACCAGATCGATTTCCGCGCCGCCCTCCAGGAATTCGTCGCGGATGTCGCTCGGAAATGACCGCTCAGTCATCGCTTCGAGAGCGTGTGTGATATGGAGATTCCTGCGCTCACGGCGCCGGCGCTCCATCAGCCCGAAAGGGATGTGTGTAATGTTTTTGACCCATTCGAAGTAGCTCACCGCTACACCGCCGGCATTCACGAAGAGGTCGGGCAGAACGACCACGCCGCGATCGGACAACTGTCGCTCAGCCTCGAAGCTGATGGGTCCATTTGCTGCTTCAGCGATGAACTTTGCTCGAATGCGGCCGACGTTTTCAAGCGTGATGGCGTTTTCCATAGCCGCTGGAATGAGGATGTCGCACGGAAGTTCGAGACCTGCGGCCCGGTCGGTATAGCTCTGCGCCCCCGGAAATCCAAGGATAGTCCCATGTTCACCGTGGAAGCGTTTGAGCTCTTCTATGGCCAGCCCGTCGGCATTGGTGACGTATCCATCGCGCTCAACGACCGCGATGATCCTGGCACCATCGTCTTCACTCAGGAATTTGGCTGCGTGGTACCCGACGTTGCCAAATCCCTGGACGACAACGGACATGGTCCGCAAATCCCGGCGCCCGTCTATGCCGTTTTCCTGGGCGTCGCGCAGGTAACTTTGGATAGCGTATTGAACCCCCCTGCCCGTCGCTTCGGTTCTTCCTGCGATCCCGCCACTGGCCAGTGGCTTGCCGGTAACGCAGGCGTTGGCATTCATGATGTCGGATGGACCAGTGCGCTTGTATTCATCCGCCATCCAGGCCATGGTCTGTTCACTTGTGCCCATGTCTGGCGCGGGGACGTTTCGGCCCGGGCATATGAGATTGCGCTTAGCGAGTTCCTGGGTAAATCGGCGCGTGATACGCTCCAGCTCATGGGCATCCCATTCGGTGGGATCAATTTTGAGCGCACCTTTCGACCCTCCGAACGGTACGTCGACGACCGCGCACTTCAGGCTCATGAGCGCAGCGAGCGCCTCGACTTCTTCCTGATCGGAGTGGATCGAGTATCGAATTCCGCCTTTTGCCGGCTCGACATGCTCACTGTGCACCGAGCGCCAGCCGGTAAAGCTAAACATTCTGCCGCGCAACCGGACGCCGAAACGGACTGTGTAGGTCGAGTTGCAAGCCTTGATCCGCTCGGCAAGCCCCTCGGTAAGGGACAGATGCGTCATAGCATTATCGATATAGGCCTCAACGCTCTGAAGAAATGGCGCGTCGATTTGATCGGGCTGAGGGATGGTTGCAGTATCCAATTGTACGGTCCTCGAGGTTGGGGTCGCGGAGCTGGCCAGGGACAAGCCCTTCCGCTCTGTTGAATTGCACGCGGGTTCGATCAGGTCGCCAGCCTCTGGCACCATAGGGAAAGAAGCGGCTGCGACGCGCACCGCATCGCAAACTCACGACCTGCGGCGCAGACAATCGGGGAACCGATCTGGTGGCTCTTCCACTCACCGCTGATCGATTTGTACTCTCCAGGCGAAAGAGGAAACATCACCCGCGGCAAGCGCAGGACGTAGTCCGGAAAGCGGGTGTATGGCGCCATGATTGTGATGCCCAGCAACACCTTGTCGCTACTATCTGTCTTGGGCGCCCCCAAAACGGCATGAGCGTGGTTTCGCTCGAAATTGAGGCTGGCAAACGGACCGCTCTTTGCCGAATACCAGACGAGGCCATCTTCAAGTTCATCCAGCGCTGCCGCCAGGAACTGAGAGTTCGGGCCTTCGTTAGCCAAACTGTTCAACGCGGTGTTAAATTCGCCGCGGAGCCGAAACTCGGGCTGCAAGCGTGGTCCGGACACGCTGCGAACGCCACTGGCCTGAAGAAGATTGAGCATCTTGCAGGCTGGCAAAGTGCCGGGTACGTCGGGATTTTGACCGAGAACACTGTTCTCCATGGCCCTGATGACATGTTTGAGAGCCTTGGGCCGCTTGCCCCGGGAACCTTCCTCAATATGTATCTCCGATATGGATGGACCGAAGAAATGATCCGTGCTGGTCGCTTGAACCGGGTCGGCCAACGAAAGCATGCGCGTTCCTCATCATGGCTTGTACATCGAGCGGCAGACCGGGCCCCGGACAGCGGATGCAAGGGCTGCACCGGGCGAACCTACGGACCCATCCGTTTGCCGGCCGCGTCGCCAGAAACGACGCGGCCGGCGCCTGATCAAGCGAGGGCGGGCTTGTCCCAGAGATTGAGGGACTGGCCGATGCCGTTCTTCTTGGCGTTCTCATACATTTCGAAGCCCCAGCTGATGTCGAAGACAGCCATGCCGCAAGCGATGAAGATGACCCGATCCTTGGCGCTTTCGCGGCCCGGCTTCTTGCCGTTGACCACGTCGCCAAGGCCGGTCGAGTCTTTGAGAGCCGGCAACTTGCCAGCGTCGATGAGACGGAAGAACGGACCGCCAATCACGCCGCCGTAGTAGGCATCCTTGTTGCCCGAGGCGATAGCGTCCTCGACATAGGCTTCCTGAAGCGGCGTGTGATCGTAGACGATCGTCGCCCCAGTGAGGAAGGACTCGTCCGTGTTGAACGGACCGGAAACGAGGATGGTCGCGCCTTCCTTGATCCACTCGTCCTTGAAGTAGAGCGGCTTGAGGCGCGAAGCCGCCACGGTGATGACGTCGATGTTGCGGAAGCCTGCCTCGGCCTCGTCGACGCCGACGGCCTTGACCTTGTAGGTCTCCGCGACCCAGCGCGCGAGTTCATTTGCCTTGTCCAGGAACACGTCGAAGCAGACGACTTTCTCGACGGCGGGAAGCTGGGTCATGATGGCGGTGAAGCAGGCCTTGTTGATCGGACCGCAACCGACAATGGAGACGATCTTAGCATCCTTGTTGGCGAGGTGCTTTGCCGCGACGCCCGGTACGGCGCCTGTGCGCGCGGCGCTGAGCAGGTTCGCTGACATCAGCGCCATCGGCGCGCCGGTTTCCTTGTCGTTCAGCATCATCGTTAGGATCGAGCGCGGAAGGCCCTTCTGGGTATTGGCATGGTTCGAGCCGTACCACTTGTTGCCGCAGACGTCGAAGCGGCCGCCGAGATAACCGGGCATGGCGGCGAAACGCCGGTCCGGGCCGGCGACGGGCATGTTCGGGAACTTCGTTTCCTTCGGAAAGACGATGTTGAGGCCATGGCTGTTGTGGTTGGCACCGCCCATGAGGTAGTCGCCCTCGCCCAGCAGGCTGAAAGTCTCCTCGCAGATTTCCACGCAACGCTTTGCGTCGTTGACACCGGCGGCGATCATGTCGGGTTCGGAAAGGTAGAGAAAGTCGATTTTCGTGGTCATAATGGAGCTCCCTATGGATGAAGGTTCGATCGGCTGATTTCTTGATCGTCAGAATTTTAGGAGAGGCTTGATGTCGTAAAGGCGGCATCCGGCGCTGCGGGCATTGGCACGCATCAGGAAGTTCAGCTTTTCGATGCGCTCGCCGGAACGAGGCGCGCCGTTCTTCTGAAACGGAACCTGAAGTCCGACCGAGAAATCCATCACGACATCGTCAACGACACCGCCGGAGCGCCCTGAGGGGACGGAAATTATGCCATGTTCGCTCGCGTAGCGGTGAGCGTCCATCGCTTCTGTGATCGTGCCGACCTGATTGGGCTTCAGGATAAAGCCGCCGACAGCTTTGGTTTCGAAAGCGCGCTTGAGGTATTGGAGCTTGGTTACCGTTAGGTCGTCACCAAGGATGATCGTCCGGTCAATCTCGCGGTTTGCTTTAACATAGCCATCCCAGTCGTTCTCATCGAGGAGGTCCTCGATAAAAACGAAGTCGTATTTTTCCGTCAGGCGCTTGGCGTAAGCGATCAGCTCGTCACTGGTCACGCGTTGCCCTTTCAGAAGATACGTACGGCTCTCAGCGTCGAAAAACTCGCTCGACGCGCAATCGAGAGCGAAAGCGATGCGCCCGGTGTAGCCGCAGGCGTCGATAGCCTGCTGCATGAGATCGAGAAGCACTTCCGGATCGTCCGAGGGCGCTGCGTAACCGTAAGAGCTAGCGACCTGCGGTTTGTGGCCGAGGTGTCTGGTGAGCACGTGCGAGAGCTCCTGGAAAACGGTAACCGCCATCTCGATCGAAACGTCGATACTGTCCGTACCGTAGGGAACGATCAGGAACTCGTTGAAGGACTGGATGAAACCGTCGTATTTTCCGCCATTGATGACGTTGAAGCAGGGAACAGGCACAGTCTTGATCGTACCGCCCGCAATGTGGTCATAGAGCGGAATGCGCAGCGCATCGGCCGCAGCACGGAAAGCCGCGATCGATACCGAATATATCGTGTTGCCGCCAAGGCTCCCCTTATCTGGCGTACCGTCGATCGCGATCATCTTCTCGTCAATGGCGCGCTGATCGAAGACGTCCATCCCGATGAGCGCTGGTGCGATGATCGTCTCGACCTTCTGGACCGCCTTGTGAACACTAAGGCCGCCATAGGTCGACTTGTCGCCGTCGCGCAGCACGAAGGCTTCGTGCATGCCGACCGAGCTCCCGGTCGGAGCCGCGCCGCGGCCGACAGCACCGCTTTCGGTGCGGATTTCCACCTCTACCGCTGGGCGGCATTTGCAGTCGATGATCTGCTGGGCGAAGATTGAGGCAATCCTGTCTTCCATGTTACTGGCCCTCCTTCAGGGCTGGTACGTAAAGAATGTTGAGGTCGCACAGGTTGGTGCCGGTGTTGCCGGTGAAGACAGCGGAGCCGATAGCGTCGAGCGCCTCGAAACAACTGTGCTCGCGCAGCGTCTGATGGAGATTGATGCCCTTTCCCGCAGCAGCCGCCAGACTGGCGGAATCGGTGATGCCGCCGGCCACCTTGGCCGTCCCGTCGGTTCCTTCGCTGTCAATCGACAGAAGGCACGCGCCCTTTGTTTTCGCGGCGGTGATCGCAAAGCTGATCGTCATCTCCTGGCCCGGTCCGCCGTGCCCGCGGATGACGCTGTTGTCGAGAATCTGAGTCGTGACCTCGCCAGAACTGAGCAGCACGCACGGCGCCTTGACCGGGTTGCCGTAAGTCTGGATCTCACGCGCCATCGAAGCGAAGAACGTGCCTGCGTCCTTGCTTTCACCTTCCAGGAAAGAAGAGACGATAATGGCAGGAATACCCATCTCCTCACAGATTTCCTTGGCGGAGATGCAGGAATCCGGCAGGGTGTTGAGCAAGAAATAGGTGTTGTTCGGAAAGGCCTTCGGCGTTTCCTTGTCCGGCCCGGCATTCATCAGGTAGTCGACGACGCTCTTTGGCAGGCGGTCGGCCACGTCATAATTGACGATGGTAGCGCGCGCATCATCCAGTGTCGTCGCATCGGGCCCAATGGGCGTGCTTTTATAGGCAGCGTAGGGGACGGCGATGTCACCGGTTGCCGGTGAGCCGACGGCATCGCTGATGCCGAAGCCGATCAGCTCCGCGCCCACGTCCTGAATGCGCTTGGCGAGCATGCCCCCGTTCAGCGCGGATATGTGCCGGCGCACCGCGTTGATTTCGTAGATTCCGGCGCCGGATTTCAGCAGTACGTCGGTCGTGTCGATCTCGTCCTGCAGCGAAATACCGTCGATTGGGCAGGACATCAAAGCGGAACTGCCACCGCTGATGACTCCGATAAAAAGGTCGTCCGGACCCGCCTGGTCGATGATCTCGATCATCTTCCTGGATGCCTGGTAGCCTGCCTCGTTCGGCAGAGGATGGCCGCCAACGTAAACCTCGGTCTTGTTGAAACGATCGGTTTCCTCGTGGATCTTCACGATGGCTATTCCGCGCGTGAGGCGGTCGCCAAGGACGTGATCCACCGCCATGGCCATGTGGTTGCAGGCCTTGCCCGCACCAAAGAGGTAGATGTTGCGCTTCTTCGACAGGTCCCACGACTTCGTGCCGATGTGCAGGATATCGCCCTCAAGTCGCATGATGCTGCGGATGCGCTTGTAGCTATCGAGCCGCTCAAGTGTCCGGTCCGCGATTTCAAGGACAATCTGGCGTGACGCCGCATCCCCGTGAGCGGCAATCTCGTCAGCGTTTCGAATTTTGTTCGCCCTGAACATCCGGACAGCTCCTCCGACTTGTTTTGAATTCGTAATTGCGATCAGGCCTTTTCTTGAGGCCGGCCATTTTCATACGCTCATAAATAGCCTAAAAGGCTATTGTCGACAATAGCCTTTGCGCGGGAATTCGATATAGTTCTCTTGTTCGCCCCTTGGGGGAGCGTTAATGTTGAATTTCAAGCAACTGTGGGCCGACGATGACGCAAATGAAGCTACCAAAAATCGAAAAAATGCCAGCGGACGTGCGAGCGCTTGGCGTATTGAGATCCCAAATCGTGGACGGATCGATCCGACCGGGATCGCGCTTGACAGAGGTCCAGCTTTCGGAGGGCATGGGTCTTTCCCGTGCCACTGTCCGCACGGCGCTGCATCAGCTTGGAAAAGAAGGGCTCGTCAGTCTCGTTCCCTACACGGGTTGGACGGTCGTTGAACTCACCCATCAGGATGTTTGGGAGCTCTACACGCTACGAGGTGCTATCGAACGTCTGGCGGCACAGTTTGCTGCGACCAATGCCGACAATGAGGCGATGTCGCGTATTGAGGCCGCATTTGACCGGCTGAAAAATACAGTGACGGAGAGCTCTGAAACAATTGCTGAGGCCGATTTCGGTTTTCACAAATCGATCATCGACGAGTCCGGGCATAGCCGCCTAAAACAACAATATAAGCTGATAGAGCAGCAAATCCGCGTGTTCATCCGATCAAGCAATCTTCTGATAGAAGATCCCTTGGAGATTATCGTCCAGCATGAACCGATCTGGAATGCTATCCGTGAACGGGATTCGGTTCTTGCTGGGACGTTGGCTGAGCAACACAACATTACAGAAGGTCAAAAGCTCACCGGTTCGTTATCACGTCCCGACGGCGACTGAGAACGCCGCTATTCCCGGACGCGCGGGAGTAGCGGCGCTGCTTAATAGTGATCAGGATTAGAACGGTCGTCTCGTCGGAGCTTCGTTCCCGCTTCGCCCCACCAGGAAATCAAAATCGAGCCCCTTATCAGCCTGCAAGACATGCTCAACAAAGAGGCGCTCGTAACCGCGCTTATGGCTGATGGGCGCAAAGGAGGCTTGCGACCGCCGCAGTTCAAGTTCGTCATCGGTGAGATTGACCGACAATGTGCCCGCCTCGACGTCCAGCGAAATCAGGTCACCATCACGGATCAGAGCCAGCGGACCACCGATCGAGGATTCGGGCGCAACGTGAAGCACGACCGTACCATAAGCCGTGCCACTCATGCGGCCGTCCGAAATCCTGACCATATCGGTGACGCCCTTTTCGAGAATATGCTTGGGCAAACGGATATTTCCAAGTTCCGGCATGCCCGGATAACCTCTGGGGCCAATCCCCTTCAGAACGAGTACGCAGGTCTCGTCGATATTCAGAGACGGATCATCGATGCGCTTGTCGAGATCTTCCACGGATTCGAACACGACGGCACGGCCCGTATGTTTCATCAGGTGCGGACTTGCGGCTGATGGTTTCATCACAGCACCGTTTGGTGCAATGTTGCCCCTGATGATGCGCAGCGCGTTCTGCGGCTTGATCGGTTTGTCGAACGGCGCGATGACGTCGTGGTCAAGGCTTTCGACGCCAGCGAGTTCCTCCCGCAGCGTCGTTCCGCCTGCGGTACGCGCATCAAGGTTGAGCCTCTCCCCAAGCGATGCCATGACGGCCGGCAATCCACCCGCGGAGAAGAATTCCTCGACGAGGTACTTGCCGTTCGGAAGGATGTTGGCAAGAAGCGGGATTGACCGGCTGTTTTCTTCGAAGTCGGCAAGGGTCAGTTCAATCTCCAGGCGCCCCGCCAAAGCCAGCAAATGAATGATTGCATTCGTGCTCCCGCCGAGGGCAGCGTTGACTCGGATTGCATTCTCAAGCGCCGATCGATCGACGATCTTAGAGAACGCCAGATCTTCTCTGACCATCTCGACGATTCGCCGACCAGACAACTGCGCGGAGCCCTTCCGACGCCCATCAACCGCGGGAATGGCAGCAGATCCCGTGAGACTGAGGCCGAGGGCTTCTGCGATACAGCCCATCGTCGTTGCCGTCCCCATCGTGTTACAGGCGCCGTTACTGCGCGACATTCCGTATTCCGACGCAAGGAAAGCGTCCTTCGTCATACGCCCTGCCTTGTATTCGCCGTGCATACGAAAAATGTCGGAACCCGAACCTACCTGCCGCATCCCAACGCGACCGCTCAGCATCGTCCCACCGTGCACGACGATGGTCGGGAGATCGACGCTGGCTGCCCCCATCATGTAGGCGGGCGCCGTATTGTCGCATCCTGTTAGCAAAACCACGCCGTCGAGCGGGTTTGCGCGAAGTGTCGCCTCGAGCTCCATACTCATCATATTGCGGAAAAGCATTCCGCTCGGACGCATGATGGAGTCGCCGATCGACATAGTGGAAAACACAAGCGGGAAGCCGCCAGCTTCGAGCACACCGCGAGCAACCCATTCCGCCAGTTCCGTGAGATGGGCGTTGCAGGGGACCAGATCGGATGCCGAGTTGGCAATGCCGATTACGGGTTTGCCCTCGAACATATCTGGTAGCGCACCACGCGCCTTGAGGTGGGTGCGGTGCTCATACCCGGTATTGTCAATGCGCTTGAACCATGCCTCGCTACGGAGAGGTTTTTTGTCGACGGTCATCATGTTCTCCATTCGAAGCACCCCTCCCCGCCATCTTCGAGAGCGATGGGTTGCATTCACTATTCGTCGGAACGGTATTGGCGAGACGCCGCAGATTGCAGCGCCTCGCCAGACTGTCGCTATTTCTTGATTTCGCCCGCGAGCTTGTCGATGTATCCGCTCGCGATGCGGTCGACTTCGCCGATCGCGGTCTGCTCCTGGATGAAGAAGTTCAGCGACTGGATATCCGAATACGAAGCATCACGACGCAGGCCAAACGCGATGCCCTGCTTCGAGATAGCAGGCTCGGGGTTAAGCGTCACCCAGCGATCCTTGCCCGTCGCTGAAAACAGCGTGTTGCTGTCGCTGTCATCGACGAGGATGTCGCCTCTCCGTGAAGAGAGCGCCAGGCGAGTGGCGTCGATATCGGGCAGGCGCAGGATCGTTGCATTCTTGATCTGGCGCGTAAGTGTTCCGTCGATTGCCGTGCCCGACATGATGATGATCGTCACGCCGGCGACGTCGAGATCTGCGATAGACTTCGGTGCCGTGGAAAACTTCGGATTTGCCTTGTCGTAAACGCCGGAAACTTCGTACTGAACGACCGGCTGACTGAAGGCGATCGCCATAGCCCGCTTGGGATTCTGGTTCAAAGCCATGGACAGGTCCCAGCGATTGGCCTGCAAGCCGGCAACGATGTTGTCCCAGGTCGTGTCGACGATTTCAGCTTTTACGCCAAGGGCGTCCTGAGCAAACTTCTTGCAGAGGTCGACGAATGTACCGCTGTATTCGCCGCTTTGAGGATCGCGAATAACGTGCGGGGGCGCGACTGCCGCGCCGCAACGGAGCGTTCCGCGCTTCTGGATTTCCTGCCAGTAACCTTCGGCAGACTGGGCATTGGCCTGACCTGCTCCAGCGAGAACTGTTGCGCCGAGGATCAACCCGGTGATGAGCTTCGTAAGTTTCATTTTAACACTCCCAATTGTTGCTGCTGTTCCGTTGATTGCTTTTATTCGCATGCATCTGTTCGGTGGGTTCTGCTGGGTTGGTTTCCTTTCTATCGTGTCCAATCGGCGCTCGGCCTGGCTAAAAGCGATCTTGGCACCGATTGCAATTGTCGACAATAGCCCTTTAGGTGTTGCGGGCAGAATTTTTTCCGTGCAATGCTCTGCACTAGAGACCCGGCCGGCTCCCGTGATGTGTCGGGACGCCGGTTGCTACCTGCTGTGTTAGTCCGCTGGTCGCGCGGCCGCGCTCATATAGGACGTATAGACCAGCCAGCCCGCATCGATCGGCATGGTGATCCCAGTGATGGCGGACGCGGACGGAGAGCACAGGAAGAGGATTGCATCTGCAACCTCCCTCGGCTCGACGAACCGTCGCAGCGCGGACCTGGAAATGACAACAGAGGGGTCGCGTTCGCCGCGATCGATGCGGCTCTTCATCGCTTCGGTCATCGTATATCCAGGCGCTACCGCATTGACACGGACACCCTGCGGACCAAGTTCGGCGGCCATGATTTCGGTCAGCATCTTCAGCGCCGACTTGCTCATGGCATATGCCGGCTGTGGCCAGGGCTGGAAAGTGGTCAGCGAGCAGAGGTTCACAATCGATCCGCCGCCCGATTGCGCCATCTCTTCGCCGAAGGCGCGCGCAGTGAGCATCGTTCCGCGAAGGTTGACGTCGATGATGCGATCGAACTCTTCGACCGGCATCTTCGTCACCTTGGTGGCGTTCTGCAAAATGCCGCCAGAGTTCACAAGTGCCGACACAAGTCCATGCTCTGCATAGACCGCCTCTTTGAATTGCCTCACCGCCTGCTCGTCGGACACATCAAGATGACGGTAGCTGACCGCGGCACCCAATTCGGCAGCGATTGCCTTTCCCCGTTCGTCGTTGATGTCTGCGATAACAACCCGCCAGCCGGCAGACACGAAGCCGCGCACACTGGCCTCGCCAATCCCGCTTGCGCCGCCGGTGACAACCGCGAGCGGCGAAGAGGTTTGTTCATTTGTACTTGCCATTGCTGATCTCCTTAAAAATCTTTTTTCATGTCACGCTATGCGTGAAGGTGGGTGGCTTAACGGAGGGCCCGTTTGCCTTGAGGGTTCACACTGCCATTTTGACGAGCAGGCGCGTTTCCGCGGCATTGACCAGTCGCGTGAGCACCCAGCCGATAACAAAGTAGACGAGAGCCGCGGTGGTCAGTACCTCGACAGGTCTCGCAGTCACGTTCGATATGTTTTGAGCCGTGTA
The DNA here is from genome assembly GCF_041414895.1 of Agrobacterium sp. O3.4. Lineage (NCBI taxonomy): Bacteria > Pseudomonadati > Pseudomonadota > Alphaproteobacteria > Hyphomicrobiales > Rhizobiaceae > Agrobacterium > Agrobacterium sp. O3.4. The sequence goes on along the minus strand of NZ_JALPZP010000008.1, from coordinate 22,480 downwards.
CATAAGTTCGACCACGCCGACTGCCGAAACGAGCGCACTCTCCTTGAACAGGCTCACCAGGTTCGACATCAGGTTGGGAATGGCGCGTACGATTGTCTGTGGCGCGACCACATACATCATCTTCGAAAAACGGCTCAGACCAAGCGCTTTGCAAGCATCGTGCTGATCTTGCCCGATCGATCCCAAGGCAGCCCGAAAGGACTCGCTGGTGATCGCCGATGTATAGAGTGTCAGGGCAATCACGGCCGAGATGAAGGGACTGAGCTCAACGTCGAGAATGATCGGGAAACAGAAGAAGACCCAGAACAAGGTAATCAGGACCGGCGTACCGCGCAGCACCTCGACATAGAGAGAGCAGGCCCAGCGGACCGGTCGAACGTTGGACTTGCGTCCAACACCGATGAGAAAGCCGAACACAACGCTTGCCAGTCCGCAAAGCACCGTAATCTGGAGGGTCAGAACGAGCCCTTTGAGCAACGCCGGACCGTATTGCAGAACAACAGAGAAATCGAGATCTTGCATGATCTTACACCTTGTTCATACGCTCCAGCCGGTGTTCAAAGAACGCGGCTAGACGACCAAAGGGGATCGCGACAACCAGATAAAACGCCGCGAGGAAGGTAAACGTCTCGATTGGGCGGTAGGTCTGGGTCGAGAGCTGCTTGCCCTGATACATCAGGTCGGCAACACCCACGAGTGCAACAAGCGAGCTTTGCTGAAAGATACCAATCGCATTTGTGATCAGGACCGGCGTCGCAGTCCTGATTGCCTGGGGTAGCACGATGTATCTGGTGTAGTTCCAACGGCCGAGGCCAAGTGCGACACCAGCATCCCTTTGCGCTGCGGGAATGGATTGGATGGCAGCCCTGAATGCTTCACCGTTGAACGCCGTCTGGTTCATTCCGAGGATGAGGACCCCCATGAATACCGGCGACCACCACACCTCGAAGATCATCGGTATACAGAAGAAGAACCACACGACCTGAACGAGGACGGGCGTACACCGAAACAGGTCGATATAGAAGCGCGCGATCCACCGTATCGGTGCGATGCGGGCATTCGAGAGCAGGGCTAGAGGAAACCCGGCAACAAGCCCGATGATGTTTGCCCACACCGTGAGCTGGAGGGTGATTTTTAATCCCTCCAGAAGCGCGGGCCAGGCATTGAGGACGAAAAAGAAATCGATGTTTTGCATGGTCGTTCGTCCATCTCAGCGATCTGCATGCAGCACGTTGTGGATGAAGTCACGCGCCCTGGCGGTCTTCGGCGCACGGAAGAATTCGTCAGGTGGAGCGTCATCGGCAACGACACCGCCATCGCAGAAGACCACTCTAGTTGCGATCTTCTTTGCGAACCACATATCGTGCGTGACAATCATCATCGGCATGCCGCCGTCCGCGAGCTCGGTCACCATGCTAATCACTTCGTTCACGAGTTCCGGATCGAGTGCCGATGTCACTTCATCGAACAGCATCAGTTTCGGGTCGAGCATCAACGCCCTTGCGATCGCGACGCGCTGTTTTTGACCGCCGGAAAGAGCAGCCGGATAGGCCTTGGCCTTGGCCTTGAGCCCAAACCGGTTGAGCAATTCGAGTGCGCGCGCTTCTGCCTCATCACGCCTCACGCCACGTGACCTAACGGGCGCAAGAGTGAGGTTACCAAGCACGGTGAGGTGAGGAAAGAGCGTGTAACTCTGAAAAACCATGCCGATCTGCTTTTGCATTTCGGCGTTAATGGTCGTTTTTTTCGGCGCGCCGGCGATATAGTTTTTGCCGTCGACTTTGATCTCACCGCCCTGGACATCCTCGAGCCCCATGACGCAGCGGAGAAGCGTACTTTTTCCTCCGCCGCTGGGACCGATTACAAGCAAGCGGTCAGTTTTCTGCATGTCGAGGTTCAAGCCATTCAGGACTTTAATCTGTCCCTGCGCATAGCTTTTTTGCAGGTTTCGTATCGAAATGAAGCTTTGGTCTGTCATCAGGGTCTCCTGAATCGAAGCCTGATCCAACAGGCGGTTAGGGAACGTCCGACCCACAAGCTCGCGGGCCAGACGCGATATTAGCGCGGGCCTACGAATGGGCCACAACGCTCGATGGCGATACGCACAGTCTCTTCTGGATCCCGTTCCCACCAGTCCAGTTCAGAGAAAAGTTCCAGCTCGAACGGACCGTCGTAACCGATGTCATCAAGCCATCCCCGAATGGTAGCGAAATCAATCACCCCATCGCCCACCATGCCACGATCACGGAGGTTCCGCGTCGGGACTAGCCAGTCGCAATAGTGGAACGTGTGGATGCGGTCTTTCCCGGCACGGCGAAGCTCTCGCTCAAATGCGGGGTCCCACCAGCAATGATAGACGTCCGCGACCAGGCTGGCAGCTTTGTCACCTAACTCGTCGATAAGATCATTGGCATCCGTGATCAGGTTGAGTGCGCTGCGATCGCCACAATACATCGGATGCAGCGGCTCAAGTCCGAGTTTTACCCCTGAGGCCGCCGCGTAAGGCGCGAGTTCGGCAAAAGCATCGTGAATGCGCCTGCGCTGGGCGGGCAAGTCTTTGTCACCCTGCGGCAAGCCGCCGATTACCATGACGACGCAGGGGGCGCCGATGGCAGCCGCCTGGTCGATGATCCGGCGGTTCTCATCGATCTTGGCTCGGTAAGCTGCCGGATCGGTTTCGCTGACCCATGCACTCGTGCAGAGCGAAGCAACCCACATCTGTGCGTCGCGCAGGTGCTTGGCGGTTTGTTCGACGCCATAATCGTCGAGGAAGTTCCGCCACACCGCTATACCTCTGATTCCTTGGCGCGAATAGCCTTCGATCGCCTGAGGCATGGTCCATGTGGGGGTCGTGATCTGATTGATCGCAAAGCGCGTAAGATCGTACTGGGTCACGCGAAAGCCTCCTGTGCGCGTCGTGCGCCGGTTGCTGCTGCATTGATGGTGATACCGTCTTCTTCGAACACGATGCCGTGGTGTTCACGGGCAAAGGCGGCAGTGATTTTGCCATTCGAGAGATCGTCGGCGATGAGCTCGAGCGAGCGCTTTAGCGGATCCCCGTAGCCGCCGCCGCCAGCCTGTTCGTGGCGGATCACGACATCGCGGCCGATGGTGCGGGTGATCTTGGCGGGAAGGCGAGTGTTTTCGCCCTCCGGATCAAGGATATTGACGCAAGGTGCTGCCGGCTTGCCGCCGAACAGGCCGTAGGGCGCATGATCATGCCGGTCCGCGCGAATCTGCAAAACGGCTTCCTCGGCGAGGAGGCGGTAAGTGCGGATCAGGCCGAGGCCCCCGCGATACTCTCCGGCTCCGCATGAATCGGGGCGCAGGCTGTATTCGTCCATCATAAGCGGATAACGGACCTCTAGCGTTTCCACCGGCAGGTTCGACATGTTCTGCGAGGGGTTGGTGACGCCCTCGACCCCATCCTTGTTCCAGCGGCCGCCCCAGGCGCCGTTGATCATGTCGACCAGAACGAATGGTTCGCGGGTTTCTTTATCCCAGCCGCCGAAGGCCAGAACTGTGTTGCCGCCCTCGCCCGCCGCCATGACCTTTTTGGGTGCGATCTGCGACAACGCTCCCAGGACGGTGTCAACCACGCGATAGCCGGTTAGAGCCCGGGCTGCCACCGGCGCCGGCATCTGCGGGTTGAGGATCGAACCTCCCGGCGCGGTGATAGTGATGGCGCGATACACGCCAGCATTGTTCGGCACCTCCGCGTCGAGCGCGCAGCGCACGGACAGATAAGTTGCCGACTTGACGAAGGATAGCGTCGAGTTGATCGCGCCCTTAACCTGCGGCGAAGACCCCGCGAAATCGACATCGAGGTGATCACCCTTGACGGTGAGCTTGACCTTGATCGGGATTGCGTCCGTTGAAAACCCGTCGCCGTCGATGAAATCCTCGAAATAGTAGTCGCCATCCGGCCACGAGCGGATAGCGGCACGCGTGAGCTGCTCGCCGTAGTCGATCAGGTCGTCGAAATAGCTGTCCAGCTCATCCGCACCATAACGCTCGATCAGGCGGAGCAACTCACGCTCGCCGAGATTGCAGGTGGCGAACTGCGCTTCGAGGTCGCCGAGGACCAGTTCCGGCAGACGCACGTTCTTGGTGATGATGCGTATCAGCGTATCGTTGAGAACGCCCTTGTCGTAAAGCTTCATCGGCGCAATACGAAGACCTTCCTGGTAGATCTCGGTCGAGTCCGCTGCATTCGAGCCGGGGACGCGGCCGCCGACGTCACAATGATGCGCAATGACCACCGAGAATCCACGAAGCGTATCGGCGTGGAAGATGGGCCGGATCATGAAGATGTCCGGAAGATGCATGCCCCCTTCATACGGGTCGTTGAAAACGATCACGTCGCCGGGAGCCAGGTTGTCGGCGTACTTTGCCATGATGACGTCCATTGCATCCGGCACGGCGCCAAGATGCAACGCGACCGTTTTTGCCTGCGACAGGATGCGCCCATGCTTGTCGCAAAGCGTGACGGAGTAATCGAGAACGTCCCGGACGATCGGGGAGCGTGCGGTGCGCATGACGGCGAAGGCCATGTCGTCGACGATGGTGTCGAGCGCATTTTTGATGACAGCGAAGGTGATCGGATCGTTGGTTTTCTGGGCCATGAGGCTGTTCCTTCCGAAAGACTCAAGCAAGTGTGGCGACAACGTTGCCGAAGGCGTCGAGGTCAGCGGTGGCACGCGGAGGTATGACGATGGTGGTGTCCGGGCTCTGAATGATGAGCGGTCCCTGCACGCCACCCTTGAAGGTGCTGCGCTCGTAGATCGGCGTATCCACCCAGCCGTCCGTGCGAGAATGATAGATCTTGCGGCTCGTGGCTTCTGCTGTGGCAGTGTCCGGCGCATGCGGAACGAAGCTCAGCCGATTGCCCTGATTGCCGCTCGCGTTCAGACGAATGTTGACGATCTCAACCCTATCGTCCGAGGCATAGCCGTAGATCCCCTTGTAGGCCTCAAGGAACGCCGCACGAAGCAGATCGCGATCGCGCTCTGTGACCGTTTCCGGCAGAGCAATCGGGAGTTCGAAATCCTGGCCCTTGAAGCGAAGATCGGCCTCGAAGCCGCATTCGATTTGTTCGGGGCTGTAGCCTTCTTCGGCAAGCGAGGCTACGGCCTCCGCACGCATGTCCCTGAGCAGGCTGTTGACTTGGTCGATCGGAAGCTGGTCCAGCATGCCGTTCAGGCTGCGCAGGAAGTAGCGCTCCACCTTGGCGGCCAGCATACCGGTCGCCGTGAAGACGCCGGGAGATTTCGGAAATATGACGCGGGAGATGTTGAGCGTACGTGCTAGGTCGCAGGCGTGCACCGGGCCAGATCCGCCGAAGGCAAGGATCGCGAAGTCGCGTGGATCAACGCCGCGTTCTACTGTGACTGCCTTGATCGTGCGAGCCATGTTGATGTTGACCACTTCACGGATGCCGAAAGCCGCGTCCTCGATCGACAGGCCCAGCCTGTCGGCGAGGTCGCGCTTTATGGCCGCGCGAGCACCTTCAACGTCAAGTTTCATGCTGCCGCCGGCGAGCGCTGAAGGCAGAAAACCGAGGACGACGTTGGCGTCCGTGACGGTCGGCGACTGCCCGCCGATACCGTAGCAGACAGGGCCAGGATCGGCGCCAGCCGACAGCGGGCCCACGTGCATGAGGCCCCCTTCGTCGATGCTTGCGATGGAGCCCGCACCGCTGCCAACTTCGGCAACGTCGACGGTCGGCACGCGCATGAGATAGCCGCCGGCCTTGATGAAGCGGCTCGGCGTCGAAATACCGGCGCGGAACTCGTATTCGTTGGCACGCGACAGTTCGCCCTTGTGGATTAGCGAGGCGGAAGCGGTTGTTCCGCCCATATCGAAGACCACGAGATCCTTTTCACCCATGGCCTCGCCGAGACGGCCAGCGCCAACCACACCGGCGGAGCGGCCCGAGGAAATGAAGAAGACCGGCTTTTCCTGCGCCATCTTAGCGCTTGAAAGGCCGCCGTTGGAGTTGCTGATCAGGAGGGGCGCCGAGACGCCGATTTCCCGCAGTCCGTTTTCGAGACGTTCGAAGTAGGCGCGCAGCGACGGCAGGACGTAAGCGTTAACCGCCGTCGTGGAGGTGCGCTCGTATTCGCGGATTTCCGGCAAAACGGAAACGGACGCGGTCACCCACATGTTCGGGAAGTGCTTGTTCATCACCTCGAGCGCGCGCGTCTCGTTTTCCGGATTGCGGTAGGAGTTCAGGAAGCAGATAGCGACGGATTCAACGCCCTCGCTTTCGAAGAAGCGGCCGATCTCGATAACTTCCTGCTCGTTGAGCGGCTTGAGCACACGACCGTCGGCGGTCGAACGCTCGTCAACTTCCAGGCGGTAGCGGCGCGCAATCAGGGGCACGGCCTTTTCCCAGCTCAGATCGAACATGGTCGGCGTGCGAACGCGGCCGATTTCTAAGACGTCGCGAAAGCCCTTGGTCGTGATGAGGCCCGTCTTGGCCCCGACCTTTTGCAGAAGCGTATTTGAACCGACTGTCGTGCCATGAACGACTTCAGCCACCTTGCTAACGTCCAGGCCGGCCGTCTCCGTGATTTGACGAATACCGGTCAGGACAGCCTGTTCAGGCTTGGCGGGTGTCGAGGGGACCTTCGTGAAAAAGGTTTCGCCAGCGTCACCAAATAGCACCAAGTCGGTGAAAGTTCCGCCAATATCAACGCCAATGCGTGCGTTGTCCATCGTTTGCCTCCTGCGCATCCGCGCCGTTTATCGGGTCAAGTTCTCCCGCAGCCGGGGTAAACCCCGTCCGTTGGGTGGTTTGTAGGTGAATTTTCTTGGTCAGTGAGAGCGGACTGACGTATGCCAAGGGATCGACAGCCGCTCTATCCCTTCCATGATGTTGAACAACAGCGATCCCATTGCGATGAGGAGCGCCAGACTGACGAACAGGCCGGGCGTGTCGAATTGCCCTTGTGCCGAGAGAATTGCGAATCCGAGCCCTGAGGAGCCGCCGACAAACTCACCGATGATTGCGCCGATCAGCGCTAGCGAGATCGCCACCTTCAGCCCGGCGAACATGCTCGGCAAAGCACAGGGAAGCCGGATTTTCGTGAGAATTTGCCACTTGCTGGCGCGGCCGACGCGCGCCAGATTGATCATGTCGGGGTCGACGGATCGAAGGCCAAGTACCGTGTCGATTACGATGGCGAAGATCGCAAGCATGACCGCAATGGCGATTTTCGGTTCCGGTCCTATACCCATCCAGACCACAAAAAGCGGTGCCAGTGCGACTTTAGGCACTGAGTTCAGGGCCACGAGGAAAGAAAATACTGGTCGTTCAAGCGTCTTCGACGATACGATGACGATTGCCAGTAGAACCCCGAAAACTGTCGCAAGAAGAAAACCAATCACGGTTACGGCCAAGGTCACCCCTGCATTGTACAAAAAGAATGATGGCATTCTCCAGAACTCCGCCCAAACCGCCGAGGGGGACGGGAGCAGGATCGGCGAAATCGCAAAGAACCTTACGGACAGCTCCCAGACAGCCAGTGCGGAAACCAGCATAACGAAGCCGGGAAGTAAGCGGGCGGCGATTGATGTCTTGTCACGCATTCTTGAAAATCCCCAGCTTCGTGAACACCTGGCGGATGTGACCGCTATAACGACCAAATTCCGGGGTCTCCCGCACTGACAGTTCGCGCGGACGTGGGAGGTCGATATCGAGGATTTCGACGATCCGCCCGGGATGCCGATCAAGGATCACCACGCGATCCGAGAGGAAAACTGCTTCGCTGATGCTGTGCGTGATGAAGAGGATCGTCTTGTGCGTCTCCTGCCAGATGCGCGCCACCTCCACGTTGAGGTCGTCACGTGTCATGGCGTCAAGCGCTCCGAACGGTTCATCCATCAGGAGAATGTCGGGATCTGTCAGGAGGGCTCTACAGATTGACGCTCTCTGGCGCATACCACCTGACAATTCCCATGGCCGTTTATTTTCATATCCACCAAGGCCGAAGCGAGCGAGTTGCGCGCTGGCACGCGCCTTCATCTCAGCAGTTACCTTGCCCTTGATTTCGACCGTGAAAAGAACGTTTTCGAGTATCGTGCGCCAATCGAGGAGCATGTCCCGCTGAAACACCATTCCAAGACCGTGCGGCGGACCATTGATGGCCTGCCCCCGCGTGGATATGCCGCCTCCGGAAATTGGTTCCAGCCCCGCGATACACTTGAGCAAGGTGCTTTTGCCGCAGCCGCTGGGACCGAGGATACTGACGAATTCACCCTTCTTAATGTCGAGGTTTATGTTCTCTAGAACGAGCAAACCCTCGTTGCCGCCATAGCGCTTGTCGACGTCGGCAACCTGGATGTAGTTGTCTCTGACCTGATCAAGCATCGTGGCTTCACCCGATGAATTCGTTGGTGAAAATGTCGGAGAGCGCGAGGCCCGATGGGATTGCGCTTGCCTTTTCCATTGTGCCGAGAGCGGCCTGCCAGTCTTCCTCGGCCTGCCAGCCGATCAGCTTGCCTTTGGTGGCTTCGGTATTGAAGGTCTCGATGGTCATATCGATCTGACGGATAAGGACGTCCTTGATCAATTTTGCATTCGGACGCTGCTGTATCATAGCTTCAGCGCCTTCCGCCGCGTTTCCATCGCGTAGATACGCCCAGGCCTTCTGCTGGGATGCCACAAGCGCCTTGAGGGCATCACCTCGCTTTGAAATCGTCGCGTCGCTTGCAATCAGGCCATAGCTCGGAAAGTTCACGCCCGCATCGCTGGCCAGGATGCCTCTCGACGGTCGCACGGCTTCCGCTGGAGGGATGATCGACGGTCCGGTTGAGAGGATCACATCCGCGCGGCGTGTCGTATAGGTGCTCCAGAGCGCGGCCGGATCAACCAGAAGCAATTCCACGGTGGAGCGATCCAAGCCGCCCTGCGCGAGCCAGAAATCAATGAAGGGCGCCCATGGGCTTGCAGCAAAACAGACGATGCTCTTGCCTTTGAAATCGGCGACCGTTTTGTAGTCGGAATCCCGGTCGACAACCGCGGCTAGGTCAGTGGCGCGACCAAATCCGGCAATCCCTTTTACTAGCGCACTCTTGACGCGCGCTTGCGGAACGAGGCCCAACTGTACCTGTCCGACATCGACCTGGCCTGCATTTACCAGCTGCAGCGTGTTGCCCGAACCTCGGCCGTCCTGCACATCGACCTCAAGGCCGACATCCTTGAACCAGCCCTTAACCTGACAGAGATGCATGGCCGCCTGAACGCCCCAGGGGGCGAAGTCCATGCGCGCCGACAACGGCTGAAGGCCTTGCGGACGACCGATAGCAGGCGCAGCGACCATTCCGATGGAAAATCCGAGAAAGGCCCTGCGCGATATCTTCAATGGATTCCCACCCAGTTTCATTGACGCACCCATTTTTGTTCGTTATAGAACTATTTAGTTTATTAACGAGAGAGCTAGTCCCTTTGTCGAAATGAGTCAACAGAATTTTTTTGGAGGGCATGAATTTAGTTCGTTTATGTTGCGATATCAGCAACTTAACTGACGAAACGGCGATAATCACGCGCAGGATCTAGCGATTTGCGTGGCGGCTTGGTTTCGGATTAATTGTTTGTTTCGAAGCCCTGTTCACGGGGCATTCACAACGTATTGGATCAGGGAATGCGTATCGAGACCGAGGTGGGAGCCAAAAAGAAGAGAATTCGCGATCCGCGCCGGACGCAACAGCACATAATTGAGTGCGCTATCGACGAGTTTACCGAGCGGGGATTTGATGGGGCGCGCATTGACGCGATTGCCGAGCAATCTCAAACGAACAAAAGCCTCATCTACAAATACTTCACAAGCAAGGATGAGCTATACATAGCAAGCCTGTCACATACATATGAGCGGCTTCGTGCATCCCAGCACGAGATCGACCTCGATGAGAACGACCCCGTCAATTCCATGCGGAAACTTGTCGAATCGACCTTCAATACGTTTGCCAATAACCCGCAGATCGTAAGGATGATGACTCACGAGAACGTACAGAATGCACGTTTTTTGAAGCAAGCCCTCAGCATCAAACTTCTGTATACACCACTCCTGGAAAAGCTCAGCAACGTTATTAGAATTGGCCAACAACAGGGTTTGTTCAGAGAAAACGTCGATCTAAAACATCTATACGTCTCGATTTCGGCTTTGGGGTATTTCTATTTTTCGAACACGCATACGCTTTCGATTGTATTGGACGAGGATTTTCAGAGTTCGAAACATATTGTCGGCCAACGCGAGCAAGCGGTAGACATGGTGCTCGCGTACTTGCGCCGTTAATGCGAGCGCGTGTCAGAGCGCACCGCGGGTCGGCGAACTATACATGCGCCCCGTTGCCAGCCTAAGGCGGAGTTGCCGCTACGCAATGCCGTCTGCGAAGCGCTAGGGCATATAAGCGCGAAACCACAGCCTGATTGAGGCAAGTTGGGATCATATCCACCGCGACCGCGTCATAGGAGGGAGAGGCAGCTTGGAGAAGTGCGCCGTCGATCAGATCGCGATCGTGCTAAGCCCTTTGCTGAAGCAAATGCGAGATTTTGGAGGACGGCCACGTCGCACCGTGGGGCTCTCGGCAGCAGCACCCTTACATGCCGTTCAGCACGCGCCAATTAAAGACGCGTGCGATAGACCTGGGCGTGTGGATAGTAATGACTGGATCACGCACCACTCGAAGCAATCAGGTCATATCGGCTCTATCGATTCTGAATCAAAATTCGGCGCAATATGAAACTTTACGCTAAGGTACCTCCATAGCGCGTCATAACCATACTGTCTGGTTTAATGGCGTTCATGAAAGCCGAAGCGGCCGCCGCATAAGAGAACGAAGACATAGAAGCCTCCGAATCCGCCACGGGCGCCCAGTCCACGATAACAAGCCAAGTCCCGCTCTCTCCCGGAGCAGATTCCCGCGAGATAAAGCCTGGCTGCAAAGCAACATGTTCTCGCTCCACGGTCTGATCCAGAGTCGAAAACTGCTCAATCGAGAGGCCGTCGCGAATGGTCAGGGTTACAACTTCGATAACCGATGTCGTTGTCATGGTGCTTCTCCAAAAATCTGGGCATGGGACTCCTAGAGATTAGATCCGGACCTCGGTGGAATTGCTTCTGACATGTCCCAATGTTCGACAATCTTGCCTTTCTCGACGCGGAACAGTCATAGAGGAGATCGCCTTATGCGATTGGCATGACATAGGCACATACATATGTATCCGTCTCAGTCACACATATATCTAGATCTCATGCAAGCTCCTGTAAAGTAAGCGGTGTTTTGCACCCACCTTTCGGATCACGGCGTGATTGACGATGTTGAGCCCGAAAGAGGGCTTGGACATATGTCGATTTCAGAGCTTACGCTTACATCCAGCGATAAAGAGCCGGTGCGCCGGTTTGAGGTTTTCACGGGAAGCGGCCGACGGCGGGAGTGGAGCGACGAGCGCAAGGCGCAGATCGTCGCCGAGAGTTATGAGCCGGGCGTGACGGTTTGCGCAGTGGCGCGGCGTCATGGATTGACCCCGCAGCAATTGTTCACGTGGCGTCGGCTCGCCCGCAAGCCGCTCGAAGCTGTGCCGGTCGTCGAGGTCGTTCCGATGTTTGCGCCAGCGATCCTTGACGTGCCTACGAAGCCTGAAGCGAAAGAGCCGGAACCGGCGCGTGCCTCGAGAAAGAAGTCGAGCAGCGGCGCAATCGAATTGGAGATCGGCGGGGCGATCGTCAGGATCGCCTCCGGTGCGGACGCCGCCACGATTGCCGCGGTGATTCAGGCCGTGAAGGCGCAGTCGTGATCGGGCCTTCCGGAGCGGTGAAGGTCATGGTCGCCACCCGACCTGTCGACTTCCGCAAAGGTGCGGAGGGCCTGGCGGCGCTGGTCAAGGCCGAGATGGGTGCCGACCCGTTCTCCGGCACGATCTACGTGTTCCGAGCCAAGCGCGCGGATCGGATCAAGCTGGTCTTTTGGGACGGCAGCGGCGTCTGCCTGGTGTCCAAGCGGCTTGAGGATGGCGAGTTCCATTGGCCCAAAATGCAGGACGGTGCGATGCGCCTGACGGCCGCCCAGTTCTCGGCCTTGTTCGAGGGGCTGGACTGGAAGCGCGTTCATGCGCCGATCGAGGCGCGTGTCCCGCAGACGGCTGGATAGCCGCCGCGACCAATTGAATCAGCCTCATCCACGCCCTCGTTTTGGTTGGCCGATTATGCTGTTGTCATTCCATGACGATGACGGCCGACGAGCTTCCCGACGACCTGAACGCGCTCAAGGCCATGGTGCTTTCGCGCGAGGCGGAGAATGCCCGGCTGCGCCAGATCATCAAGGAATTGCAGCGTCATCGCTTTGGCCGTCGCGCCGAGACGCTTCCAGAGGATCAGCTTCTCCTTGGGCTCGAGGAAGCCGAGCAGGTCGAGGCGGACGGTCTGGAAGACAAGGAGCACGCATCGAGCGATCTGCGCCGGGAGCGGGTTGCCAAGCGGCGGACAAACCGTGGTGCCCTTCCTGCCCATCTGCCGCGCATCGATGTGGTCATCGACATCGAGAGCCATGACTGCCCCTGCTGCGGCAAAGGCCTGCATCGGATCGGCGAAGACGTCAGCGAGAAGCTCGACATCGTGCCAGCCCAGTTCCGCGTTCTGGTAACGCGTCGTCCCAAATATGCATGCCGGGCCTGCGAGGAAGTCGTCGTCCAGGCGGCAGCTCCCGCGCGGTTGATCGAAGGTGGCATTCCGACTGAAGCGACCGTCGCCCAGGTGCTGGTTTCCAAATACGCCGATCACCTGCCGCTCTACAGACAGGCGCAAATCTACAAGCGCCAGAGGATCGACCTCGACCGCTCGACACTTGCCGACTGGGTCGGTCGCGCTGCCTGGCACCTGCGCCCGGTTCATCAAAGGTTGCTCGAGCATCTGAAGGCCTCGTCCAAGCTCTTCGCCGACGAGACGACCGCCCCGGTGCTCGATCCGGGTCGGGGAAGGACGAAGACCGGGCAGCTATGGGCATACGCTCGCGATGACCGACCATGGCAGGGAGCCGATCCGCCCGGCGTCGTCTATGTCTATGCGCCTGATCGCAAGAGCGAACGCCCAATGGCGCATCTCAATGGCTTCGTCGGCGTCCTGCAGGTGGACGGATACGTGGGCTATCGAGCGCTCGCCGCCGGCAACAGCGTGTCTCTGGCATTCTGCTGGAGCCATGTGCGACGGCGATTTTATGAGTTGTCGGCCGCCGGTCCTGCGCCCATCGCCAGCGAAGCGCTCAGGCGTATCGCCGAGCTCTACAAGATCGAGGACGATATCCGCGGCAGGACGCACGAGGAACGCCGCGCCGTCCGGCAGGACAAGAGCCGCCCGATCGTTGACGACCTCGCGCCTTGGCTGACCGAGCAGCTCGCCCTCATCAGCCAGAAGACCAAGCTCGCCGAAGCCATCCGCTACACGCTCTCACGTTCTGACGGGCTGACCCGCTTCATCGATGTCGGCCGTATCGAGATCGACTCCAACACCGTAGAGCGTTCCATCAGGCCTATAGCCCTCAATCGGAAAAATGCGTTGTTCGCTGGTTCTGATGCGGGCGCTGAGCACTGGGCGACCATCGCCTCGCTCATCGAAACCGCCAAGCTCAATGACGTCGAGCCCATGGCCTATCTTACCGACGTGATCACGAGGGTCGTCAACGGCCATCCCAACGGCCGGATCGATGACCTTATGCCCTGGGCTTATGCCGAGAAGCCGATCCTCAAGGCCGTGGTCTGAGAACACCGCTTACCCTGTAAAGAGTCGAACCGGACATTTTAGGCCGCCTGGGTCGCGCCGGCTTGTCCAGGGCTGGGACATCCTCCACCTGTCGGGGCGCTGACGGGGTCCTCGCACTTAGTTCGGCGCGTAAATTTCAGTGATGATGTTTTTTGTGGTCTCGATATACCCAGCGATATCTTCCTCCGTCATAGGAAGCGTAAGGCCGAGTTGTCCGCGATGGACGGGAAAATAGCCGCGCGTCGCCATCTCCAACGCATAGATCGTCATCTTTTCGTCATCGATCTTGTTCCAGTAATCCCTGTGCGTCTTAATCGTCTGACCGGGCTCCTTGGTGAAGGCGTAGCCGAGGACCGAAAAGCCACCGAACACGACAAAGGGATAGCGTTTCTCCTTCGACCACGAATTCAGCTCATCACGGACCGAGTTCGCCATCGCGTTGAGCTTCTGGTAGGCGTCACGGTCCATGACCTTCATGGTTGCAAGACCGGCCGCACAGGCCATCGGATGGCCATGGTGAGTACCTGACATCATGACCTGGTTTTCTTCGACGACACGGAATATCTGGCGCGAACCCCCGACAGCGCCGATCGGAAGGCCGCCACCAATCATTTTGCCCATGACTGTCAGATCCGGCTTGGTCTCGTAGAGGCTCTGCAGACCGCCGTAGGCGGCACGCAGCGTGATCGTTTCGTCGAATATCAGCAGGATGCCGAGTTCCTTCGCGAGATCGCCAAACTTGCGCACAAACTCCTTGTCGAGGGAGACGATACCGCCGGCGCAAGACTGAAGTTCCATGATGATGCACGCGATGTCGCCGGCGTGCCGTTTCAGAATGCTCTCGCACGCCCTATAGTCATTTTGAACCAAAGTGATGACATTATCGATCTTGTACCCAGGAATGCCGTCGGAGTCCGGGACCGACCTCGGACTGAAGTCGGGACCGGGAAAGTTGGTCGGGCTTGGATGCGTGGAGATGGCGAGGTCATCGGTAAAGCCATGATAGCCGCCTTCGAACTTGGCGATCTTCTTCCTGCCTGTATACCCCCTCGCAATGCGGATCGCGCCGAGGCAGGCCTCGCTGGCGGAACAAAAGAACTTTACTTGCTCGACCGACTCAATGCGATCGCAAAGCAATTCCGCAAGCTCGAGCTCGTGGCCAGTTGGGTTGCCAAACGAGAACCCGGAAGAAAGAAGCTCCTCGATAGCCCTAATGACCGCGGGGTGATTGTGGCCTAGGACATTAGTGGAGAAATTGTTGTTGAGGTCGAGAAGCTTCTGTCCGTCGATCGTATGGATGTACTGCCCCTCGCCGCGCTCGGCGAAAACCGCATGAGGACCATAATTGAAGGTTCGTCTGCTGAAGCCGCCGGGAACGAAGTCTCTGCCCTTCCGTGTCTCGATTTTGGAAAGATGGAATGTCTCCGAAAAGTTCTGGAGAGACGTCTCATAGTCGAGTTTCATTTTTTGCTCCGTTCATTTCAGGGCACGAACTCAGTCCATCCCGGAATGGGTCATTGTCTTACGTGGGCTCCGATGCTCGGCTGGGTGGTTACCGGCCGAAGCAACGGCTCAGGTCTCGGCCGTCGCCTCGGCGAAGGTGCGGTCGAGCCGGTCGTATAGGGCGGGGTTGGTGCGTCGGATGTGCAGGGCGATAAGAATGCCAGCCACCGCGATGAGGATTACGCATA
Source organism: Agrobacterium sp. O3.4 (assembly GCF_041414895.1). Lineage (NCBI taxonomy): Bacteria > Pseudomonadati > Pseudomonadota > Alphaproteobacteria > Hyphomicrobiales > Rhizobiaceae > Agrobacterium > Agrobacterium sp. O3.4. Next base: position 7,032 of record NZ_JALPZP010000008.1, on the reverse strand, counting down.
TTGGAAAGGAGGTCACGATCGGGCTCTCGCTGCCGGTGAGCAGCGGCAGGTTTCTCGAGACCTGAAAGAAGGCGGCAGCAAGGGCCATGCCTGAGACAGCCGGAGCGATCACCACGCGCATAGTCGAGAAGCCGCGTCGTTCCGTCCGGAAGAAGGAGACAATGGAGATCGATACCAGGACTTGGACAGCCAGAATGCCGATACCTGCGAAGGCCAAAGTCCAGGCATAGACGACCGCGTAGGGATCAGCGCCGATGAGGGAAAAGCCTATGAGGACAGCGGCGACAAGAATAGACTGAACGCGGCCGGCTACATTCGGCGAGCCATTCGCGTGGTGGACGGACGAGAGCCCGGTCCACAAGAGGCCATCCCGACCGAGCGCATAGAAATACCGGTTGAGCGTATTGTGGAACGAGAGCAAGCAAGCAAAAAGGCTTGTCAGCAGCAGGATGTTCACGGCCACGGTGGACCAGCCGCCGAGCACTCCGGCGATCGCGCCGATATAAAAGTTCTCCATCGATTCGCCCGCCTTGGCGGCAACGGCGGAGAACCCATAATACTGAATGACTGCCCAACTGACGAATGCGTAGAACACGGTGATGATAATGACGGCCGCGACGGTTGCTCGTGGAATTGCCTGGTCCGGATGAGCGGCCTCTTCCCCGAATATGGCAGTCGCCTCGAAACCAATGAAAGCGCTAACGACAAATATCAGCGTCACACCAAGTCCCGGCGCAAAGACGTCGGACGGTTGTAGGCCCGAGGCGGTCAAGCCTTCGCTGCCACCACCGGACAGGACCACGCCAAGTGCGAACAGCGACAAGATCAGCAGCTCCGCTATCATGCAGATGCCGAGGAGCCGCCCGGAGAAAACGATATGCCGCTGGCCGCACCAGAGGACCGCCGCCAGTACGAGAAGCGACCAGGACCACCAAGGCAGACCGATCCCCAATGGCTCCAGGGCTGCACGAGCGAAGACACCGACTTGGGCGTAGACCCCGATCTGGATGGCAAAGTAGGTCACCATCGCGAGGAATGCGCCCGCCACGCCGAATGGTCGGCCGAGTCCCTTAGAAATGTAGGCATAGAATCCGCCCGCGCTGCTCACATGGCGTGCCATAGCCGTGAAGCCAGCGGAGAAGATAAGGTATAGTAGCCCCACCAAAATGAACGCGCCGGGAACGCCAATGTTACCGAAGACAAAGGCAGGAGGTGTGGCACCGACTACCGCAGCCATGGGCGCCGCAGCGGCCACGACAAAGAAAACAATATGCGCCACTCCGACTGAGTTGGCTGCGAGGCTTCGTTTCCCAAATTTAGATACTTCGTTATCTGACATGTGGTTCCCCTGCAAGTTTGCTTGATTTTTGTTAGTGTATGATGCGCGCGCTGTGCGCCGGGTCCATTACAGAGCATGCCAGGAAGATGACAATTCACGACAATTCGCGAAACGGAGGACACATGGCGCCTAACACCACGCACCGAACCGCATCCATCCGGGTGTTCGTTTTGCAGGCGATTATCCAGAACCTTCCAAGCGCTGGCATCCACCTGAAAGAATTGCTCACGCGTCACGGCCTTTCGGATGCGCGCATCGGCGATCCGAATGCACGTGTCGACATGCGTGATTACCTTGAGTTTTTTGAAGACGCCGCGAGGACGTTTGAAGACCCAGTGCTGGGCGCTCGACTCGGGTTCGCGTTGCGCCCGGGAGATCTCTGGCCGATCGGATTGCTGCTAATGCAAGCAAGTTCAATCGGATCGGCTCTGAGTTACTATGCACGTTACGCCACAGCGTTTCAGACGGCCACAACATTTTCGGTCCAGGTCTCCCCGGAAGGTTTGATGTGCAGTTATAAAATCCACGATGACATAAGGCCAAGGAACCTTCTGCGACAGGACACGGAATTCACTCTCGCGTGCATATGCAGTCAACTCCGAACCGCCTTTGACGGCAACTGGAGGCCCCTAGAGGTCCATTTCGAGCACGGGTCTGTTGGCCAAGAAGCCGCGCTGCAGCGCATCTTCGGTGCGCCGATTCAATTCACCCAGAATAGGAACTGCATAATTATCGACCCTTCTGACGCCGATCGACAGTACAGGGTTGAGGACCGAGAGTTCATTAACATCCTAAACCAGCATATGGCCTCTGTCATAGCGGCGAGCAACCAGGAGATGTCTGCTACCGAGCAAGTTAAGGCACTGATAAGCGTTCGATTGGGAATCTCGTCTGTCGAATTGGCCGACCTTGCCTCGGAAATGGGAATCACCCCGCGCACTCTCCAACGACGCCTTTCGGACGAGGGGACGTCGTTGCGTGCGATTTTGAGGGTTTATCGCGAGCAGATGGCGACTGCATATTTGGCGCAGGGCAATGTATCAATGGAAGAGATTTCAGCGGCGCTTGGCTACGCCGAATCGACTGTGTTCTCACGGGCTTTCAAGGGCTGGACCGGCAGCAGCCCTGCCCGCAGATCCAAAGTTGAAGAATTGTAGCAGTGGCCCCTCAGGTGAGCGGCCAAGGAGGAACGTGCTTCGGTCGGTCGGGTCGGAGAGGAACGGACCATTGGATAGTCGGTCAACGGCCGCGCCAGATAAGAGCAGTTGTCAGCCATTCTACATGCCCTCCGTGGTCATCGAGGATATGAGAGCAATGTCTTCATGGTGGCCCATGCGCAGACAGGACCGGAGTCAGTAAATCACCAAGCCGCAAGCAGACGCGTTCCGCTTTCGGTGCAAACGCCCGAGCGGCAGCGCAACATTCTCGAAGCCTCCCGGCCCGTCGCCCGTACGGAAAAGACGATCACAGACATGGACGCCTTGCTCGTCGAAATCGGGGTGACCGCCCATCGCGGTTATGCGCTGATCAATCAGGAAGTCGAAATCGGGCTTCGCTCCATCGCCGTGCCGCTGAAAAACGTGCGTGGTCAGACGATCGCCGCTCTCAATGTCGGGCTCGCCGCCTCGATGGCCACGATGGGGGATCTTGTGGAGCGATATTTGCCCGCACTCGTTGCCGTTCAGCGGGAACTGGCGAGAATGCTGGCCTGAAGCGGCGTCTGCCGCGCGCCGGTATCGCCCATCTTGCGCTGCTCGGCGAGCCGCCAGGCGCGCGGCGTCATGCCGGTTTCCCGCCTGAAGAAGCGGTTGAAATAAGCGGGATCGGCAAATCCAAGACCCTCGGCGATCATCTGTACGCTGGAGACGGTGAAGACCAGTTCCTGCTGGGCGATCTCGATCTGGCGCTTGGCAATCAGCCGCTGCAGGCTGAGCCCGGAAACCGAACGGACAAGCCGGTTGAGGTGCGTTTCCGAAAGGCCGAGCTTCCTCGCATAAAAACCGGCTTTCTGCGGCTCGCGGATATGGCGGGCGATCAGCGACAGCAACCGTTCGAAACGCTGCTCCGCCAGGCCCTCACCGCTGGTTTCCAGAAGCGGCCGCGCCGCCCGTGAAAGAAGCGCGACGACGGTCGCAAGCTGACCTTCGATCATCGCGTCGCGACCGAGCTCGCGGGCCTCATATTCCGCGGAAATCCGTTCGAACCCGCTTCGCACTCCTTCTCCATCGGCAAAATACTGCAAGGGCAGAAGCACCGGTTGGGAGAAATTCCGCAGCAGAAGCGCCTGCACCGATGCCGGCAGCGCCCCCTGCAGCATTGTGACGATCACGCCGCCAATATCGCGGGAAAAACGGAAGCCGTGTTCGAAACCGGGTGGCACGATGATGGCGACCGGCGGGCGGATCGGCTCGATGCGGCCATCCAGCAAGGCATCGCCCTCGCCGCCAAAAATGTACAAGATTTGCAAAAAAGCAGAGTGGCGATGCAGGCCGATTTCAAAGCGGTGCAGGCTGCTCCGCGAAAAAAGCGTCTCGCAATGGAAGCGAAAATCGCTGCCCTGTGCAGCTTCTTCGCCATAGAGCCCTTCATTGGCAGTCACCCGCAACTCCGCTCCCTCCTGCGCCTGATGGTCGGATTGTGCAATTTACGGACCGGAAAGTCCATTGAGCTTCCCGCATCGCTTGGTCAATTTCTTGACCGGAGACAAGTTCGGGAGGAAACAATGCGTACACAGGTCGTCATCATCGGCTCCGGTCCATCTGGGCTGTTGCTTGGCCAGCTTCTGGCGAAAGCCGACGTCGAGACCGTCATTCTCGACCGGGTCAGCAAGGATTACATTCTCGGCCGTGTCCGCGCCGGCGTGCTGGAAGAAGGCACGGTGCAACTCATGGAAAAGGTCGGCGCGGATAAACGCCTGCGCCGGGAAGGCCTGCCGCATGACGGTTTTTCGCTGACCTTTGACGGTCGCGACCACCGTATCGATCTCTTCGACCTGACCGGCGGCAAACGCGTGATGGTCTATGGCCAGACCGAAGTGACCCACGACCTGATGGATGTACGCGAAGCGGCCGGCCTCTCAACCATCTACGATGCATCTGATGTCGAGCCGCATGATTTCGATGGCGAAAGCCCTTATGTCACTTATCAGAAAGAGGGCGTAACCCATCGGATCGATTGCGATTTCATCGCCGGCTGCGATGGTTTCCACGGGGTGAGCCGCAAATCCGTGCCTCAAGGCGCGATCAAGGAATTCGAGAAGGTCTACCCCTTCGGCTGGCTTGGCATTCTGGCTGACGTGCCGCCCGTCAACCATGAACTGATCTATGCCAATCACCCGCGCGGTTTTGCCCTCTGCTCCATGCGGTCGCGCACGCGCAGCCGTTATTACATTCAATGTTCGCTGGAGGACCGGCCGGAAGACTGGAGCGATGAGCGTTTCTGGGATGAAATCCGCCGCCGCCTGCCGGAAAACCAGGCGGATGCCATGGTGACCGGCCCCTCCTTTGAAAAATCCATAGCGCCGCTCCGCTCCTTCGTCAGCGAACCCATGCGGTTCGGCCGTCTGTTTCTGGCCGGCGACGCCGCCCATATCGTACCGCCGACGGGCGCCAAGGGCCTCAACCTCGCCGCCAGCGACGTGCATTATCTGAGCGAGGCGCTGATCGAGTTTTATCGCGACAGGTCTGAAGCCGGCATCGATGCCTATTCGCAGAAGGCGCTTTCCCGCGTCTGGAAGGCGGTGCGCTTCTCCTGGTGGATGACGACGATGATGCATCGTTTTCCCGACACGGAGGATTTCGGCCAGCGCGTTCAGGAAGCGGAGCTGGATTACCTAGTGCAATCGCGCGCCGCTTCCACCGCGCTTGCGGAGAATTATGTCGGGCTTCCTTACTGAGAGGCAGCCTCCGTCCTCCCCTCCAGTAACTCGCCCGCCGCCTCGCGCACTGCCTGCATCAGAAGCGAGGGCCGCGTAACGGCCTCCACCGGGCCACTGGTAATCGCCAGTCTCGACAGGCAGGATTGGTGCCTGTCTTAGAGACGCCCTGCGTCGATGATCTGCTTAAGGAATGCGCGCGTGCGTTCCTGGGTAGGGGATCCGAAGATCTGGGCCGGCGGCCCGGCCTCGAGGAGTCGGCCCTGTTCCAGGAAGACGACGAGGTTCGAGACCTCTTTTGCGAACTGCATTTCGTGGGTAGCGAGGATCATTGTCATTCCCTGCCCTGCCAGATCACGAAGAATATCGAGGACCTCTGCGACAAGTTCTGGATCGAGTGCAGACGTGATCTCGTCCAGTAAAAGGGCTTGGCGTTCGACGCAGCAAACTTCTTCTTCCATTCATACAGGGAATGTTGGCTCACGCCGAGGCGCTGCGAAACCTCCGCAACCGGATAACCTCGCTCGGTGATCTGGCGAACAGCGTCGCGCTTAAATTCTTCGGTGAAATTCGTTTTGCTCATGATGCTCTTCCTGCCTCAAAATTAGGAAAGAAGGCGTCTACAAATCTAGGGGCTTCTGTGGTTGCCGCCCGTGATGCAAGAAGTTTCTGAGCCATTGAGGTGTGATCGAGTGCGGTCTTCTGTCAGGCCTTCAAATGCGGCACTTTGGAAGCCGCTGGCCGATATGGTGATCAGCGGATCAGGTCCAAATCTATTCAGCGAGCTGAATGGCTCCTAGCCCCGAACTGGTTTTCCTGATCCAGATCTGTTCGATCATTTTGCCCATATGGGTCATCGACGTTCTCACACCTCCGTCATCGACACTAAACTGCCCCGCATTGCACCTCCGTCATGCAGCAGCAGCCTGCGCCGGATTGTGATAGTCCTCCTCCTTCGTCAGCATGGCCCAGATCGCTCGCGCCATCTTGTTTGCCAGCGCAATGGCCACAAGCATCCTCGGCTTCCTAGCCAACATCCGGGACAGCCACGATCTTTCCGAGATCGTCTTTCGCCCGAGCCAGTTCAAACGAGACATTGCTCCCATGATCAGCAACCGCCTGATGTCGGCTTGTCCGGCCTTCGATATGCGCCCAAGCCGCTCTTTTCCTCCGGACGAGTGCTGCCGCGGCACCAAGCCCAACCACGCTGCGAAGTCTCGCCCGCGTCGAAAGCTCTCCATTGGCGGTGCGAAAGCCTCGACGGCCAACGCGCTCATCGGTCCGATGCCCGGCATCGTTTGCAGCCGACGCGCGGTGTCAGTCTGTGCTGCCAGAGCGCCGATCTGTTTGGTCCTGGTCTCAATTCGCTGCGTCTTCTCGGCGACCTGCAGCAGAAGATCAAGGCACTCCTCGCGAACCAGTACTGGCAGATCGCTGTTCTCGGCTTCGACGATCGCCTCAATCTGCTTCAAATGCCCGATGCCCTGCGGAGTCGGATGCCCGAACTCGTAAAGGATTGAGCGCAGCGCGTTCACTAGCTCCGTACGCTGACGCACAAGTCGCTCTCTTCCGCGGAACAGAAGCGCTTGCGCTTGCTGTTCCTCTGCCTTCGGCGTGATGAAGCGCATCTCAGGTCGCTGCGCGGCGATAACGATCGCTTCGGCATCCGCGGCATCGTTCTTCTGGCGCTTCACTAATCACGAGGTCGTCGTAATGCGGAGGAGCGCGGCCTGATCGGCGGATTTTCGCCGTTCTTGTCGATGTTCCTCCGCATTATTTCAGAGTGTGTCGAGCCAGGCGAGCACGCTGGCATCGCGCT
>NZ_JALPZP010000007.1:0-234501 GCF_041414895.1 Agrobacterium sp. O3.4 | reverse complement strand
TGAACAGGCCCGCAAAGCTGACATTGGCCGGGTTGAGGAGATTGTAGTTCTGGAACGAGAACCACAGCGTCATCGCCAGGGGCACGATCATCCATACCAGCAATAACAGCACCGATGGCGCAAGCATAACCCGCGCCAGACCGCTCGTGTTTCGAGTTGCCATTAGTCGTCCTCCCTCACGGATACAGTTATGAGTTTGAGCGGGACTTCAGATGAATACCGCTCGCAATTCCCCCATTTCGCTCCGGCGGCCTCTGCCGCAGGGGCATCCGGATTCATGATTGCCGTCAGTGACGGCCTTCGCCCGTCGCCGCGTGATAGGTCGCCAGAACCTGATCCACAGCCGCGATCAAAATCTCTTCCGCGTCTTCGCCCGCAACTGTTGCGAGCGGTAATTCGCCGAGATACTGGCGCAGCAGGGTTTCGGGAATTGTCTTCCCATCCAGCGCCTTATGCAAGGCGGAAACGGCCTGCAACGCTTCCGGCCGCGTCCAGTAATAACGGATGCGGTCGCTGTAACTATAGTGGCGCTGCAATCGCAGCGTGATGTCATCGCCATGGTAATGGCCCTGCCAGTCGCCCGGCGCGCTCAACATCAGTTTTTCCATGGTCCGCGCCAGCGGCCGGTCGCCGTAGGTGCCGACCATTTCGGATGCGATCATATCAAGCGCATAAAGCGCTTCCCGGTAAGCGAAGGTGAGGCCCGGACCGACTTTGAGGATCGGATATCCGTCGCGCACCAGTGCGGCAAGGGCAGGCTCGGTCTGGTAATCGGTGGAATGGGCCTCGAACACCAGCTGCGGTTCGCCATCCAGAACGGCGCTCAGCGCCTCTGCGGCCTGCGGATCGTAAGCGACGACATTGTCGCTGCCGAATTCCACGCCCGGCTGCACGACGAAAGCGATGACCCGTTCGAAGGCTTGTGAAAGACCGTGCTGCGCGAATATCTCGCGGTGAAGGTCGATGGTGTTGCGCGCCGCCTGCGGCTGCGTTGGCGCAACCGTGTCGAGCACATGGTCGGCACCGCCAGGCACTGGCACTTCGGTGCCGAGAATATACAGCGGTTTGGGCAGGCCGGCATCGGTGGCCGCTTTTTCGGCAACGGCGGCAAGTTTGGCCGCGCGGTTGGCGATGGTGACGTCATCCAGCGCCGCCGGCTCACCGGCGCAGCCCATCGATGCATCAAGGTGAATCTTGCGAAAACCCGATGCCACATAGGCCTCGACCATGGCGGCGGCTTTTGTCAGCGCCTCTTCGGCCTTCTCCCTGCGCCAGGGGTTGGGGCCGAGATGATCGCCGCCGAAAATCAGGAGTTCGCCGGGCAGTCCTTCTTCCGCCGCGATTTTGTTGACGAAGGCAACGAAATCACGCGGTGTCATGCCGGTATAACCACCGAGATGGTTGACCTGGTTGCAGGTCGCCTCGATCAGCACGGCTGTCTTGCTGGCTGCGGCGCGGCGGATCGCGGCGCGCAGGACGACGGGGTGGGCCGAACAGACGGACGTGATGCCCGCGGGTTTGCCGGCGCGGCGGGCGGCGGCGAGATTTTCCAGAATGGCGGTCATAGGACTTCCTCCGACAATTGCGCGGCCATGAAGGCATCGAGTTCGGCAAGGCTGGCAGCGCCCTCCATCGGGCCGCGCTTTATGACGTTGTGGGCACCCGATGCATTGGCGTAAGCGAGTGCTTTTGCCGGGTGCATGCCGAGGCGGCGGCAGGTGAGGTAGGTTGCGCCGAAACAGTCGCCGGCACCGGTCGGGTCGATTTCCGCCACCTTCAGGCCGGGGGCGTCGATGCGCCCATGGGCGCGGCTGAAATGGCTTGCGCCCTTCGCGCCGCGTTTCAGCACGATTTCGCCGACACCGGAGGCGAGCAGCTTTTCTATCGCCGCTGCCTCATCATCCAGACCGGAGGCGGCCTGAAGTTCTTCGCCTGACGGCAGCAGGAGATCGGTGACGGCAAGCAGATCGTCGATCAGCCTGCGGCCTTCGTCACCCTGCGCCAGTTCCTTGCGGATGTTCGGATCGAAAGACACCGAACCGCCACGTGCCCTGACATGTCTGATCGCCGCCAGAATGATGTCGCCAATGCCGGCAATCGCGAAGGCCGATCCCATGACGTGCACATGGCCGGCTTTTTCGATGAGTGCCTGCGCTTCATCGGTCATCTGCGTTTCGCTGGCCGCCGAATGGGCGATGTTGAAAACGAAGTCGCGCGCGCCGTTCTCGCGATAGCGCACGAAGGCGCTGCCGGTCGGGCGATCTGGAATAGTGGCGATTGCCGAGACATCGACGCCGTCGCGGCGCAGCCTTTCGACATTGAGGCGGCCGAAATCGTCGTCACCGACTGCGGCAATGATGCCGGCGGTTCCGCCGCACCGCGCCACCTGATCGATGAAGATGGCCGGTGCGCCGCTCGGGAAAGGGCCGATCAGCGTTTGCGGCTCGAGAAAGCCGTTTCCCACCGTCGTCGCCATGATCTCCACGAGGATTTCGCCGGCCGTGATGGTCGGGCCCTGGGTCTGCGGCGCCAGTGTAGATGCCTGCCTCATCGTCTCCTCCATAAGCATGTGCTGCCGTCCTGCCGGGCAGGTGCATTTCCGGTCTGTTGTTTTCTCGGATATCAGTTAAAGTTTACGCGCGTCAATATATTAATGGATGAAATATCTGCTGCAATGCAGCAAGGGAAATGCTCGAAATAATAAATTATTAAGTGAATATACCGGTGTAAACAAGGATTTATGCGGGTTTCGGGCGGTTCGGTTGCGCGATGATTTATTTTTGGATGTTGACAATGGATGCAATTTCGCGAGATAAAAAATTTACGCATGTATTGTTATGCGTGGACATCCGTAAAGGAGGAGCGGGTATCATGAGCAAATTCATTGGAATTCTGTCGTCGTCTGTGGTTGGGGCCGGGCTTCTGGCCGGGCTGGCGCAGGCGGAAGAGATCAACATCGCCACCGTCAACAATGGCGACATGATCATCATGCAGAAGCTTTCCAGCGCCTGGGAGAAGGAAACAGGCAACAAGATCAACTGGATCGTGCTGGAAGAGAATGTTCTGCGCGAACGCGTCACCACCGACATCGCCACCAATGGCGGCCAGTTCGACATCATGACCATTGGCGGTTACGAAGCGCCGATCTGGGGCAAGCAGGGCTGGCTGGCGCCGGTCGATGATCTCGGCGACGATTATGATTACGCCGATCTGCTCGACCCGATCAAAAAGGGCCTGACGGTTGACGGCAAGCTTTACGCCGTGCCGTTCTACACCGAAAGCTCGTTCACGCTTTACCGCAAGGATCTGTTCGACGCCGCAGGCCTGAAAATGCCCGACAATCCGACCTACGATCAGATCAAGGATTTCGCCGCCAAGCTGACCGACAAGTCGAAACAGCAATATGGCATATGCCTGCGTGGCAAGCCGGGCTGGGGCGAAAACATGGCCTTCCTCGGCACCATGATCAATACCTATGGCGGCCGCTGGTTCGACATGGACTGGAAACCGCAGCTGACGAGCGAGCCCTGGAAAAAGGCGATTGCGGATTACGTGGCGCTGATGACCTCCTACGGTCCGCCCGGTGCGGCCGCCAACGGCTTCAACGAAAACCAGACGCTGTTTTCATCCGGCCGTTGCGCCATGTGGATCGACGCCACCTCGGCGGCGGGCCGCGTTTATGACCCCAAGCAGAGCCAGGTTGCCGACAAGACCGCCTTTACGCGTGCTCCGGTCGAGGCAACGCCCAACGGTTCGAGCTGGTCGTGGTCCTGGAACCTTGCAATTCCAAACAGCACGAAGAAGCTTGAAACCGCCAAGTCCTTCGTCAAATGGGCGACTTCGAAGTCCTATGTGAAGACGGTTGGTGAAAGCGAAGGCTGGGTGGCCGTGCCGCCGGGCACGCGCAAATCCACCTATGAGCTGCCGGAATACAAGAAGGCTGCGCCTTTCGCGGATACGGTGCTGAAGGCGATCATGTCTGCCGATCCGTCCAAGCCGACCAAGGATCCGGTGCCCTATACCGGCGTGCAGTTCGTCGCCATACCGGAATTCCAGGCCATCGGTACGGTTGTCGGCCAGCAGATCGCGGCAGCCCTTTCCGGCCAGCAGACCGTCGATGCGGCGCTCGAAGGCGCGCAGAAACAGGTCGAACGTGACATGACCCGCGCGGGCTACATCAAGTAGCCGCGTCCTCCCGGCGTGCCGCCCGTTTGCCTTCTGGTGGCGGGCGGCATGGGTGGGGATTGAGGGCCAGTTCTTCCCTCATTCCTGTGCCTGTCACAGGAATCCAGTCAGCCCAAGTCTTTGGGCTGGAAGGACTTTCTCGCCGCGTGAGAGCCGCGTCGGCTGGATTCCTGTGACAAGCACAGGAATGAGGGGAGTGAGGAAAAGCATCGAACAACAAACGAGCATGGCCAATTGACCCGCCATGCATCACGGAGATCGACATGAGATTGAACAACAAGGTTGCGCTGATCACCGGCGCTGCCCGCGGTATCGGCCTTGGTTTTGCGCAGGCTTTCGCCGATGAGGGCGCAAAGGTCATCATCGCCGATATCGATATTGCCCGCGCCACGGCGTCTGCCGCCGCCATCGGTCCTTCGGCAAAGGCGGTGCGGCTGGATGTTACCGACCTCGCTCAGATCGATGCGGTGGTGAAGGCGGTGGATGAGGAGTTCGGCGGCATCGATATTCTCGTCAACAATGCCGCGATCTTCGATATGGCGCCGATCAACGGCATTACCGAAGAGAGCTATGAGCGGGTGTTCGACATCAATCTCAAGGGGCCGCTGTTCATGATGAAGGCTGTCTCCAATGTCATGATCGAGCGCGCGCGCGGCGGCAAGATCATCAATATGGCAAGCCAGGCCGGCCGGCGCGGCGAGGCGCTGGTGACGCTTTATTGCGCCTCCAAGGCGGCGATCATTTCCGCCACGCAGTCGGCGGCGCTGGCGCTCGTCAAGCACGGCATCAATGTCAACGCCATTGCGCCCGGCGTCGTGGATGGCGAGCATTGGGAAGTGGTCGATGCGCATTTCGCAAAGTGGGAAGGCTTGAAGCCCGGCGAGAAGAAGGCGGCGGTGGCCAAATCCGTGCCGATCGGCCGTTTCGCCACGCCTGACGATATCAAGGGGCTGGCGGTTTTCCTCGCCTCCGCCGACAGCGATTATATTCTCGCCCAGACATACAATGTCGACGGCGGCAACTGGATGAGCTGAAAAGCCGGAGATGACCATGCATGCCATTCAATTCGTCGAGAAGGGACGCGCCGTGCTGGCGGAACTCCCTGTCGCCGATCTGCCGCCGGGTCACGCGCTCGTGCGGGTCAAGGCTTCGGGGCTTTGCCACACCGATATAGACGTGCTGCATGCGCGTTATGGTGACGGTGCGTTTCCCGTTATCCCCGGCCATGAATATGCCGGTGAAGTTGCAGCCGTGGCTTCCGATGTGACAGGCTTCAGGGCCGGTGACCGTGTGGCCGTCGATCCCAATCTGCCCTGCGGCACCTGCGCCAGCTGCAGGAAGGGGCTGACCAACCTTTGCAGCACGCTGAAGGCCTATGGCGTTTCCCACAATGGCGGCTTTGCCGAATTCAGTGTGGTGCGCGCGGATCACCTGCACGGCATCGGTTCGATGCCCTATCATGTCGCGGCACTGGCCGAACCACTCGCCTGCGTCGTCAACGGCATGCAGAGCGCTGGCATCAGTGAGAATGGTGTGGTGCCGGAGAGTGCGCTGGTGTTCGGCGCCGGTCCCATCGGCCTGCTGCTTGCCCTGTCGCTGAAAGCCCGCGGCATTGCAGCGGTGACGATGGCCGATATCAATGAAAGCAGACTGGCCTTTGCAGAAAGCCTCGGACTCAAGGTGGCGGTTTCCGGCTCGGAAGCGCTCTTGCGGCAGCAGAAGTCTTTCGATTTTGTGGCCGATGCGACGGGTATTGCCGCCGTTGCCGAAGCGATGATCCCGCTGGTCGCGGATGGCGGCACCGCGCTGTTTTTCGGCGTCTGCGCGCCGGATGCCCGCATTTCGGTGGCGCCTTTCGAAATCTTCCGGCGTCAGCTGAAGCTTGTCGGCTCCCATTCGCTGAACCGCAACATACCGCAGGCGCTTGCCATTCTGGAGACGGATGGCGATGTCATGGCGCGGCTGGTGTCGCACCGGCTGCCGCTTTCGGAAATGCTGCCATTTTTTACGAAAAAACCGTCTGATCCGGCGACGATGAAAGTGCAGTTTGCGGCCGAATGATCGTTTGGCCGTTGATAACCATTCGACCGGCTTTTCGTGCGAAGGCCGGTCGATATAGAGTACCACATGTAATATTTCATGGGGGCAAGCACTTTGGCCAAATCTATCAGGACGATGGAAGAATTTTCGGAATTCGTCGGCCTTTCCCGCCCGACTGTTTCGAAATACTTCAATGATCCGGCCTCGGTCCGCAAGAAGACGCGGGACACTATCGAGGATGCGCTGAAGAAATCGGGCTTCCGGCCGAATATCTTCGCCGTCAACCTCAACCGCCGCCGTTCCAATATCATCGGCATCATCATTCCGAACTCCACCGATCCGTTCTACATGGCGCTGACGAGCCGCATCGAACTCATCGCCAATGAGGCGGGGTTCCTTGCCTTCGTGCTGTCTTCGGATGGCAAGGCGGAAATCGAGGACCGGGCGATCCGCACCTTCAAGTCGATGAATGTGGCGGGCGCCATCATCGCGCCGCTCGGCGTCAAGTCCCATCGCGCCACGCTGGAGCAGCTCGCGGCCAGCATTCCGATCGTTTATGTCGATTCGCCGCTGGATGAGACCTCGGCCTTTGTCGGAACGGATAACCGCCAGAGTGTCGGGCTGATGGTGGATTATCTCTGCCGTTCGGGTGAACCGCCCTGTTTCTTCGATATGCCGCAGGTCAATACCAACGCTGCGACACGCCGCACGGCCTATGAGGAGGCGATGCAGCGTCTGGGCTTCGAGCCGCATGTCATCGATGTTCCCGGCATCGTCACCTGGGATTTCGAACGTTTCGCCTTTGATGAAGCGAGCAGGCTGCTGGATGGGGCAGGGCATTTGCCATCGCGCACCATTTTATGCGCCAATGACCGTATCGCCTTCGGCGTCATCGCCGCCGCCTTCCAGAAGGGCATCAAGGTTGGCCATGGCGCTGATTACGATCTCAGGGTTGCCGGCCATGACGACCATCCGCTGTCGCGTTATGCCTGCCCGCCGATTACCACGGTGGCGCAGAATTATAACGAGATCGGCAGGCTGTCGATCGAGCTTCTGCTGCAGAAGCTGGATGATGAGACGGATGACACGACGCGGATGCGTGAACGCATCCTGCTCAGCGCCGATCTGATGCTGCGCAAATCGGCCTGATGCTTGTTAGATAAACTAAACGAAAAATCTGATTTTCTAAATAGAACTAATATCTGAACGCTCCTACTCTGATCTCAAGGTTGCTTTGGGAGGCGACCGCGAGAGCCGGCGCAAGTGTGTGCCGGGATCCGGGAGGAACGCAGAAACGTCATGTGGCCAGCGCCGCGAGGGGTGAACCTTCGCAGCCTCGGTATCGCATGGCCTTCGCCGGGCAGACTGGACACTCTCGCCAGCAATTTCCCCAGCGAAGGATGTCAAAACATGAATCTCTATTCTCTTCTGTCAGCGCGTGCAGCCGGCGGCAAACCTGTCCGGGTCGGTCTCATCGGTGCCGGCAAGTTCGGCTCCATGGTGTTGGCGCAGGCGCAGCGTATCGCCGGTTTCCACATGGTCGCCGTCGCAGACCTCAATGTCGGCAAGGCAAGGGAATCGTTTGACCGCGTCGGCTGGCCGAAGGAGCGTTACGACGCGGCGAGCTGCGCCGATGCGCTGAAGAGCGGCAAGACCTATGTGACCGACGATGTGAACGAGCTTTTCGCCTGCGGCGAGATCGAATGCGTGATCGAAGCGACCGGCCATCCGCTGGCCGGCGCGCGCCATGCCCTGGGCGCCATCGAGCACAACAAGCACGTCGTCATGGTCAATGTCGAAGCCGATGTCATGGTCGGGCCGATCCTTGCTGAGAAGGCCCGGGCCAAGGGCCTGATCTATTCCATGGCTTACGGCGACCAGCCGGCGCTGATCTGCGAGCTGGTGGACTGGGCGCGCGCCACCGGCTTCGAGGTCGTTTCCGCCGGCAAGGGCATGAATTTCGAGCCGCGTTACCGTTATTCGACGCCGGACACGGTCTGGGGTTATTTCGGCTGGACGGACGAGGAAGTAGCTAGGGGCGACTTCAATCCGAAAATGTACAATTCCTTCACCGACGGCACCAAGGCGGCCATCGAAATGGCGGCCGTCGCCAACGGCACGGGGCTGGATTGCCCGGATGACGGTCTGGCCTTCCCACCGGCCGGCCTGCACGATCTCGCCCGCGTCTTCCGCCCCGCTGCCGATGGCGGCCGTATGTCGCGCTCCGGCCTGGTCGATATTGCCGCGAGCCAGGAGCCGGACGGACGCGAGGTGTTCAACAACATTCGCTACGGCGTTTTCGTCACCTTCAAGGCGCATAATGAATATGCCCGCGCCTGCTTCAAGCAATATGGCCTGCTGACCGATCCCTCCGGCTGGTACGCCTCCATGTGGCGCCCCTTCCACATCATCGGGCTGGAAACCTCGATCAGCGTGCTTTCCGCCGTGCTGCGCAATGAAGCGACCGGTTGCTCCAGGGAGTTCCGCGGCGATGCGGTGGCGACCGCGAAGAAGGACATGCAGCCCGGCGAGATGCTCGACGGCGAGGGCGGTTACGCGGTCTGGGCGAACGCCATTCCGGCCACCCGCAGCCTCGACATCAAGGCACTGCCGATCGGCCTTGCCCACAATGTCAAGCTGAAGCGCGCCATCAAGAAAGACCAGATCGTCAGCTTCGACGATGTGGAGCTGGTCAATGATCTCGATGTGGTGAAGCTGCGCCAGGACATGGAAAACCAGTTCCGTCCGCAAAAGGACGCCGCGGCGTAATGGACGGGAGAGAGGACATGTCGAAGGGAGCTTTCGTGGTGATCGCAGAATTCCGGGTGAAGCCCGACGCGATGGACGCCTTTCTCGATGCGGCGCGCGATGACGCCAGGCATTCGGTTCAGGATGAACCGGGCTGCCGGCAATTCGATGTGGTGCGGCCGGAAACCGGAAACAACGTGGTGTTCTACGAGGTCTATGACGACAGGCAGGCTTTCGACGACCATCTGAAGACACCCCATCTCGACCGGTTTCGGGAAGCATTTCCCGCCCTCATCGAAGAAGAACTGCCGGTGCGTTTCCTGAACCGGCAATGGCTCTGAAGGATGGAAACGATGGCTGACATTCGCCGGATCGCCGTTATCGGAACGGGTATCATGGGCGCCCCCATGGCGGGGCGTCTGGCGGAGGCCGGGTTTTCCGTCAAAGCCTGGAATCGCAGCGCTGAAAAAGCTGCGGTTCTGGCGGCAAAGGGCGTGCAGCCGGCGGCCAAGGCTGCCGAAGCTGCGGCCGAAGCCGATGTCGTCATCTGCATGCTGAGTTCCGGGTCGGTCTGCAACGAGGTTCTGTTCGGTGCCTCGGGTGTCGTTTCCACCATGAAGCCCGGTGCTATTCTGCTGGTGATGAGTTCCATCCCGGTCGACAGCGCACGGGAACAGGCGGAGGCGGCAAAGGCTTATGGCGTCGCTTATGTCGACGCACCGGTTTCCGGCGGTGAAAAGGGGGCGATAGAGGGAACGCTCGCCATCATGGCCGGCGGTGAACAGCGGGATGTGGATGCATTGCGGCCACTCCTCAATTGCCTTGGCCGCGTCACCCATGTCGGGCCGGTGGGCTGCGGCTCATTGGCCAAGCTTGCCAACCAGCTGATCGTCGCCTCGACAATCTGCGCCGTTGCCGAGGCTTTGACGCTGGTTGAAGCGGGGGGAGCCGACCCGGCGCAGGTGCGTCAGGCTTTGCTTGGCGGTTTTGCCGACTCCACCGTCTTCCGCCAGCACGGCAAACGCATGGTGGAGGGCGATTTCCGCCCCGGCGGCCCGGCGAAATACCAGGTGAAGGATACGTCCACGGCATTGGCTTTCGCCGAAAGCCGTGGCCTGAAATTACCGGTCGGCGAGGAGGTTGACCGGCTGTTCCGCTCCATGGTCGAGCATGGCGCGGGTGAGCTTGATCACAGCGGTGTGATCCTTGAGATTAAGCGCATGAATGCGTTCGGAGGAACGCTCGAAACTGTCCAGAGCATTTCCAGTAAAAGTGCGTAGCGGTTTTACGTCCGGATAATGCGCTAAAACAAAGAGATAGAGCACGTCCAAAGATTCCGTTTTAACCGGACGTGCTTCATAGATAACAAGGGAGGAACACATGAAAATTTCGAAACTTTACGGGCTGGCTCTCGCCGCCACCATGCTGGTCGCATCCATAGCGCAGGCTGAAACGCTGACGCTTTCGACGCCGGATGCCGACAATTCCGAAATCACGCTCGCCGCCAACAAGTTTGCCGAGATCGTTTCGAAAAAGACCGACGGCAAACTCAAGATCAAGGTATTCCCGAACGGCACGCTGTATGGCGGCGACCCTTCGGCGGGCGTCAAGCAGCTGGCCGGCGGTTCGCTGGACATGCTTTTGAATTCGACCTCGCTTTACGCGACCTTCAATCCCAAGTTCACGGCCATCGCCATTCCCTACCAGTTCCGTGATATCGACCAGCTCCGGGTCTATCTCGACAGCGATCTCGGCAAGGAGCTTTCCACCGATCTGAGCAAGATCGGCATTCTCGGGCTCGATCTCTGGTCGCGGCCGCTGCGCCAGATCACCAATTCCAAGGCGCCGATTAAATCGCCGGCCGATCTCAAGGGCATGAAGCTGCGCGTGCCGAACAATCCACTCTGGGTCGAATTCTTCGGCGCCATGGGGGCTGCCCCGACACCGATGGCTTTTGCTGAAGTTTACAATGCGCTCCAGCTCAAAGTTGTTGATGGACAGGAAAATCCGGTCAACGTGCCTGTCAGCGCCAAGCTTTACGAAGTGCAGAAGTATCTGACGATCAGCAACCACATTGCTGACGCCTGGGTGCTGGGCATGAACCCGGCCCGCTTCGAAGGTCTCGACGAGGGCTTCAAGACGGCGCTGAAGGAAGCGGCGACTGAAACCGAGCTTTGGAAAGCGCAGAACGACGCTGCCGATATCGACAAGTCGCTTGAGACGCTGAAGAAGAACGGCATGGAGGTCAACACGCTGACCGATGACGAGCGCAAGGCGTTCGTAGAGGTCGCGGCCGGTCTCTCGGCGAAGTTCTCGGCGCTGGTGAAAGATCAGGCGTTCTTCGATAAGACGCAGGCTTTCCTGAAGACGAACTGACGTTTCCCGCACTTGGACGCCGGGCCTGCATCTTTTGGCAGGCCCGGTCGTCCCCAAACGTCAGCAGGCGTTGCTTTGCCAGAACGGCAGGGTGACATTCGTTTCACCGGATATCCGGTTTCAGCAGTGGAAGGGTATTGTCATGCGCGATACGAAACCTTCGGTGCTCGGCACCATCGTAAAACTCATCGCCGATATAGCCGCGGGGGCAGCCTGCGCCGGCATTCTCATCGTCGTGCTTCTTCAGGTCATCGGCCGCCTCATCGGCAGTCCGCTTCCCTGGACCGAGGAGGCGACCCGCTTTCTCTTCATCTGGATGGTCTTCCTTGGCCTTGCCGCCGGTTTCCGCACCGTGGAAAGCGCCCGTGTCGTGGTGTTTCTGGTGCTGTTCCACCGCTTCTTCCGGCGGCTGGCGGTGCCGATCTATGTCGGTTCATCGGTGTTCTTCTTCGGCATGATGGGCTGGACGGGTTTCACCCTGGTGCGCCAGCAGATCATGATGAACGAGACCGCCGCCACCCTGCCGATCCCGATGTGGGCCATCGGCATGGTTTTGCCCGTTTCCGCCATCATCGCCGTGCTCGCCATCATCGAATCGCTGCGCAGCCGCCGGGAGCTCATCGCGCTTCCCGAGCTTGGCCTGCCGGCGGACGAGATCGCCCATGCCGATATCTCCATTTCAGCAGGACATTGAGCCATGTCGGTCTTTCTTCTCATCGCCTTTTTCGGTCTCAGCATGCTTGGCGTGCCGCTTGCCATCGCGCTGGCGCTCGCCAGTGTCGGCACGCTGTGGCTCTTCACCTCCATGCCCATGGACCTGCTGTCGCAGACGATGTTCTCGTCGATGAACTCCTTCCTTCTTGTCGCCGTGCCGCTTTTCATTCTGGTCGGCACGGTCATGGAGCGGGGGCGGGTGGCGGAGCGCATCTTTGATTTCGCCGAGGCCATGGTCGGCTGGCTTCCGGGCGGGCTCGGCCACGTCAACGTCATCTCATCGGTGATCTTTTCCGGCGTCTCCGGCTCGTCCGTCGCCGATATCGCCTCGGTCGGCGCCATCGAGATCAAGGCCATGGAGCGGCATGGATTTCCAAAGGGTTATGCCGTCGGCATGACGCTCTGCACCTCGACGCTCTCCTCGATCATTCCGCCGTCGATCCTGATCGTGATTGCCGGTTCCATCGCCAACGTGTCGATCGGCACGCTGCTGATCGCCGGTCTGGTGCCCGGCCTCTTCATCGCCTTCGCCTTTCTGGTCTTCAACCACTTCTATTCGGTGCATTATGGTTACAATCCGCCGACACCGTTCAATTTCCGTCTGGTGGTCGTCACGGGTCTGCGCGCCATCCTGCCGATGCTGACACCGCTGATCCTGATCATCGGCATTGCCAGCGGCCTGTTCACGCCAACGGAAGCCGCAGCCATCGCGGTGGTTTATGTCGCGGTGCTTGGCGTCATCGTCTATCGCACGCTGCCGGTGCGGGAACTGCCGGAAATATTGATCTCGACGGCGCGCATTTCCGGCACCATCCTGTTCATCGCCGCTACCTCGCAGCTTGCCGCCTGGGTCTTCACCTTCGATGGGTTGCCCGAACAGGTGGCCGAGCTTTTGCAGGCCATGAACCTCGGCCCCATGACCGGCATGCTCGTCATCTTCGTCTTCCTGCTGATCATCGGCATCTTCATGGAAGCGATCCCGGCGATGTTCATCCTCATCCCCGTGCTGATGCCGCCGGTCGAGGCACTGGGCATCGATCCGATCCATTTCCTGATCGTGACTGTCATGACGCTGACGCTCGGGCTGGTGACGCCGCCGGTGGGGGTCTGCCTGTTTGCGGCAGCACAGGTGGCGAATATGAAGATCGAGGATGTCATTCGGGGTTCGCTGGCGCCGATGACGGTGCTGACGCTTGCCATCTTCGCGCTGGTGCTGTTCCCGGTGCTGACGCTCGGGCCAATCCGGCTGATGGGGCTTTATTGACGCGAAAACGGATTGCCTGAACCATCAGACAACGCGACGGGCTTGCCACTCGTCGCGTTGTTTTCGCATCCACTCCAGAAACAGCATGACTTTTCTCTGCCGCAGATGGGAATGCGGGCAAACGATCCATTGGGTGACGAGCTTGATGCGCGGCGCGTCCGTCACGGCCGGCACCAGCATCTTGTCCTGCAGCTCCCGCTCCATCATCAAGGTGCTTTCCAGCGCCACGCCAATGCCGAGAACGGCTGCATCGATGGCCATGTGGCTGCGGTCGAACAGGACTCGCCGCCAGCGCTTCTCAGCCGTGACACCGGCCAGAGGGAACCAGTGGTTCCATTGCGCCTGCGCCTTGACCGAATGGATCAGCCGCTGGTTCTGCAATTCCTCGGGCAGAAATTTACCCGCACCCTGATAATTCGGCGAACAGACCGGCAGGAATTCCTCCTCCACCAGCCCTTCCACGAAGAGGCCCGGCCAGCGGCCATCGCCATGGCGTAGCTCTATATCGACAAGCTCCTGCGAAAAATCCGTCGGCTCGTTGGTGCCGTCGAGGCGCACTTCAAGTTCGGGGTGCTCCTCCAGAAACGAGCCGAGACGCGGCAGCAGCCATTTGTTGGAGATTGTCGGCGTCGCCCGGATCGTCAGCGTGGTGACCGAGCGGAAGCCGCGAATACTGTCGGTGGCGTCCGATATCTGCTCGATCTGGGCGGTGATCATCGAGAAATAGCGCTCGCCGGCTTCCGTCAGCGTCACCTTGCGGCCGGTTCGCGCCATCAGCGTCGTGCCGAGCTGGCCTTCCAGCAACTGGATTTGCTGGGAAACGGCCGATGGTGTGACGCTCAGTTCCTCCGCCGCCCGGGAAATGCTGCCCGCCCTTGCCGCGGCGTGGAAAACAAGGATCGATTTTATCGGGATTTGCATGGGCAGGGCTTTGCTCAACGGAATACGGCGGTCACCTGAGTATCACAGGTGACCGCCGTGTTGAAAAGCGTTGAACGCGAGGCTTTTAGCGGTGGCTCGGCAGTTTCGGCAGGAACACCGTGAGCAGGCCGAGCAGCGGCATGTAGGAGCAGATGCGATAGACGAATTCTATGCCTTCCTTATCCGCATAAACACCCAGAACCGCAGCGCCGATGCCGCCGAAACCGAAGGCGAAACCGAAGAACATGCCGGCGATGAGGCCGACGCGGCCCGGCACCAGTTCCTGCGCGAACACGACGATGGCCGAGAAAGCGGAGGAGAACACGAAGCCGATGACGACGACGAGAATGGCCGTCCAGAACAGGTTCGCATAGGGCAGCAGCAGCGCGAAGGGAATGACGCCGAGAATCGAGAACCAGATGACGACGCGCGAGCCGAAACGGTCGCCGATCGGGCCACCAAAGAACACGCCCAGTGCCGAAGCGCCGAGGAAGAGGAACAGCAGAACCTGCGCGTCCTGAACACCAAGACCGAACTTGTCGATGGTGTAGAAGGTGAAGTAGCTGGACAGGCTGGCGAGATAGGCATTCTTGGTGGCGGTCAGAACCACCAGCACCAGAAGCGTCATCATGACAGTGCCACGCGCAAGGGGAAGCGTGCGGCTGGCCGGCGCCTTGCCGACCGTTGCGCGGCGGTGGCGGGTGTACCAGACGCCAACCCAGGAAAGCACGCCAAAACCGACGAGCGCGATCAGCGAGAACCAGCTGAGGCTCGTCTGGCCGAGCGGGATGACGATGAAGGCGGCGAGCAGCGGGCCGATGGCCGTGCCGGTATTGCCGCCCACCTGGAAGAAGGACTGCGCCAGACCATGACGGCCGCCGGATGCGAGACGCGCAACGCGGGAGGCTTCCGGATGGAAGATCGCCGAACCGATGCCGATGAGGCAGGCGCCGATCACCAGAACCTCGAAACTATGGGCAAAAGCAAGCGTGATGAGGCCGGCGCAGGTGGACAGCATGGCGATGGGCAGGGAGAACGGCATGGGCCAGCGGTCTGTCACCATGCCGACAACCGGCTGCAGCAGCGAGGCGGTGACCTGAAAGGCGAAGGTAAGCAGGCCGATCTGCATGAAATCGAGCGCGTAATTCGCCTTCAGCAGCGGATAAAGCGACGTCAGCAGGGATTGCATGATGTCGTTCAGCATGTGGCAGAAGCTGGCGGCTGCGATGATCGAAAACGCCGTGCGTTGCGGATTGAAGCTGTTGCCGGCGCTGGTAACAGTGGCCATGATGAAGTCCTCTCGGGTTCCCGGCGGAAGACGGGAAACATGTCTTTATTTCTTCCCGCTTTTATTCATATTGTTTCTGGCCTGCATTTGTGTTCTGGACGATTTTCTTTGTGAGTGGGCCAAATGGCAAAAATCAAATCGCGGCAGCCTTCAGGACTGACGCATGACGAGCATGAACGCAGTCTGAAATTGATCGACGGCACCAATGAGCCGGTGCTGGCGCTTTGCCGCGTTTACCCCACCGGGCACCGGACGCCGCCCCACAGCCATAGCCGCGTGCAGATCTGGTGCGCCCGTCAGGGCGTCGTGCTTGTCAGCACTGCGGATGGTCGCTGGATGATACCGCCCGGTCATGGATTGCTCATTCCCGCCGGGCTGCAACATGAGGCGGAAACCATCTCGACGGTGGAGATGCATTCGATCTACGTCCATCCGGACCTGTTTCATGCGGGCGCACCGCGCGTGGTGGAAATAACCGATCTCGCCTCCAGCCTGATTTCGGAATTGCTGGGTGAGGAACACCAGCCGACGGCTTTTCACCGGCAGGGCCTTGTGCGGGCGCTGTTGCTGGACGAGGTCAACCGCCTGCCGGAAAGGCCGCTCGGACTGCCTTTTCCAGATAATCAGCGTCTGGCGGCGCTGTGCCGCGATTTCCTGAAAAAGCCGGTGGCGCGAGTGGAGATCGATGACTGGGCGGCGGCCATGGGCATCAGCCGACGCTCGTTCACACGGCTGTTCCGCAACGAGCTGGGGGTGAGTTTCGTCACCTGGCGCCAGCAGGCCTGTATATTCGCCTCCCTGCCGAGACTGGCGGCCGGCGAAGCGGTGACGAATGTGGCGCTGGATGCCGGTTATGAAAATATCCCGGCTTTCACCACCATGTTCCGGCGAATGCTGGGCAGTTCACCAAGGGCCTATCGGCAGGCGGCGCGGCAGCGCAGCGCTGCTTTTTCCGATTTCGAAGAGATCGAAGGTTAAGCCGCAGTCGCCCGCATGTCGCGGCGGAAATCGGAAGGCGACATGCCGGCGATTTGGCGGAACGCCTTGTTGAAGGCGCTGACGGAGCCGAAGCCGCTTTCCATGGCGATCTGCAGGATATTGTCCTTGCCGGTCATCAGCATCGCCTGCGCGCGCGAAAGCCGCAGCAGGGTCAGATATTTGATCAGCGTCATGCCGGTGGATTTGCGGAACAGGTTCATCGCATATTTCGGATGCAGCGATGCGGCACGGGCAATCTCTGTCGCGTCGATATCGTCGAGAAAATTGGCGGCGATGAAGTCGCACATGCGCACCACGCCGATGGAGGGCGCCATGCCCTCGTCATCCTCCCTGCGTTTGCCATTGGCGGCGGATGATATGACGGAGTAGGGCTCAAGGAACATCCGCTCGACCCTGAGCAGCAATTCCTCCACCGCGTGCTGGGCTTTCGCCTGTTCGCCCGAAGTGACGTAACGGAACCAGCGGCCGAAGTTTTCCGCATCTGCCCGGTCGGTCTCAGCGCTCACCATCGTAGCACCACCCATCAGCAGGCTGGAGACGGTGGCGGGCAGCCGCATGCGGAAGAAGTGCACCAGCGGCAGATGCGCGCCGGCGTAAAACGAATCGTCGGAGGAGTGATCCATCTGGTGCGGCTGGCCACCCCAGAAGATGCACATCTGGCCGGCATCGAGCGTCAGGTCGTGATCGCCCATGCGATAATGCACCGATCCCGACATCACGTAATTCACTTCCACCTGCGCGTGCCAGTGGGGCCTGAGCATGATGGGCGGATGATTGTGAAAAAGCTGCAGCGTTGTCGGCATGCCTTCGATGCTGCTTGCACCCGGCTGGTAGAAGGCTCTTTCAGCAATCTTACTTTCCGCCAAATCGATGTTCCTTTTTTACGAGACAGATTTCCTGCCGCCGCTAATGTGCCCATGTTCGCTGAAGAACGGCAATTGAAAAAGGGAGGTTTTCAATGTGCTTGAAATTTCTTGGCGCGTCTACGGCCATGCTGCTTCTCGCAGCCCCGGCTTTCGCGCAAACAGAAACCGTCACCATCTGGAGCTGGAACGTCGCGGCTTCCGCGCTGAAATCCACGGTAGAGGGCTTCAACAAGCAGAATCCGGATATCAAGATCGTCGTTGAAGACCTTGGAAACAATCAGGTTTTTGACAAGACGCTGGCTGCCTGCGCAGCCGGGGGCGACGGTCTTCCTGATATCGTCACCATTGAAAATTTCGAGGCGGAACTGTTCTGGAGTCGTTTTCCCGATTGTTTCGCCAATCTGACCGAGCTTGGCTATACGCCTGAGAAACAGGCGCTTTTCCCTGATTTCAAGCGCACGGAACTGGAGGTTGACGGCGTCGCCTATGCGGTTCCGTGGGATTCCGGTCCGGTGGCGGTATTTTATCGCCGCGACTTCTATGAGAAGGCAGGCGTCGATCCGGCCACCATCAAAAGCTGGGATGATTTCATCGCCGCCGGCAAGAAGGTCATGGCCGCCAATCCCGGCACCGTGATGGCGCAGGCCGATTTCAATGGCGATAGCGAATGGTTTCGCATGATCGCCAATGAGCAGGGATGCGGTTACTTTTCGACCGATGGCCAGAACATCACCATCAACCAGCCCGCCTGTGTCGCGACCCTTGAAAAGGTCAAGGAAATGAAGGACGCCGGCATCATCACGGCGGCGATCTGGGATGAGAAAATCCAGGCCAATACCGCCGGCAAGGCCGCCAGCCAGATGTATGGCGCCTGGTATGAAGGTACGGTTCGTTCCGGCTCTCCTGATCTTTCCGGCAAATGGGGCGTCTATCTGATGCCGAGCCTGACGGCTGATGGTCCGCATGCGGCCAATCTCGGTGGCTCGTCGCTGGCGATCAGCTCGACATCCGAACACAAGGAAGCGGCGTGGAAATATATCGATTACGCGCTGACCACCAATGAAGGCCAGGTGACGATGCTGAAATCCTTCGGCCTCGTTCCCTCACTGCTGTCCGCCATCGATGATCCTTTCGTCAAGGAAAAGCAGGCCTATTGGGGCGGGCAGGCGGTGTGGACCGATATTCTGGCCACCCTGCCGAAGATCGTGCCGAGCCGCGGCACGGCGTTCCAGTCGGATGCGGATGCGATCTACAAGGCGACGCAGACGAAATATTTCGCCGGCGGGTATCCCGATGCGAAAGCAGCGCTTGATGATGCGGCCAAGCAGATCGAAACGGCGACGGGGCTGCCCGTCGCGCAGTAAGCCGGTGGCTGTTTTATGGACCGAGAGGGTGCTGCACTTTTCTTCTCCCCGAGGGGGAGAAGTCCGCGGCAGCGGGATGAGGGGGCGAGGGTAGCGATATCCGGAGAGCCAGCCCCCTCATCCGACCCTTCGGGCCACCTTCTCCCCCTCGGGGAGAAGAAATAGGCCGCACCGTTTTGCAATGGTCTCGCCCTCAAACGGGGGCAGGCCTCCAAGCTTTTCCATTTATCCGGCCATCGCCCGGCATATGGAGGTCGTCATGCCGTCCAGGAACAGGATCGCTTATGCGTTCCTTGCGCCCTATCTCCTGATTTTCGCCACCTTCTGGGTCTGGCCGATCATCAGCTCGTTCATGCTGTCGTTCCAGAACACGCGGATCAATCCGTGGCGGTTTGCGCCTTCCATGAACTGGGGGCGGCTGGTTTCCGATCCGGCCTTTTATAATGCGCTTTATAATACGCTGATCATTCTGGTCATTCAGGTGCCCGTGATGATCGCGCTCGCCACCGTCATGGCGGTGCTGTTGAATTCGCCGCTCCTGAAGGCGCGGCCGCTTTATCGTTTTGCCTTTTTTGCGCCTGTCGTCGTTGGCGAGGTGGCCTATGCGGCTGTCTTCCGGCTGATGTTCAGCGCCGACTTCGGCATCATCAACAAGCTCATCACCTCCGTCGGCCTTTCGCCCATCTCGTGGTTCGACAATGCCAATGCGGCCATGGCGCTGGTCATCATTGCCGTGACATGGCGCTGGGCGGGGTATAACGCCATCATCATCCTCGCCGGGTTGCAATCGATCCCCGGCGATGTCTATGAAGCGGCGACGCTGGACAAGGTGAGCAAGCGCCAGCAGTTCTTTTATATCACCCTGCCGCTCCTCAAACCCATCATCCTGTTCTGCGTTGTCCTGTCGGTCATCGGCACAATGCAGCTGTTTGCCGAACCCTTCCTCATCACCAACAGGGGCGGGCCGGGCGGCGGCACGGAGACGCTGGGGCTGTTCCTTTATCGCCAGGGCTTCACCTCGCTCAATTTCGGTTATGCCTCGGCCATTGCGTACACCATGGCGGCGCTCGCCATCGCCATTTCGCTGCTTAATCTCTGGGTCGGGAGGGAGCCGAAATGAGATCGAAATCGAGATCGCTTTTCTGGCAGAAGATCGCATTGCATGCGGCGCTGACGCCGCTTGCCATCATCTGGCTGTTTCCGCTGTGGATGATGTTCGTGTTCTCGACCATGCCGGATTACGGCATTTTCAGCCCGGACATTGTTCTGGTGCCATCCACCAATTTCGTCGAGAATTTCAACAATCTGCAGGCGGATACCAATTTCCTCAGGGCCATGTTCATCTCGATCACCGTCGCCGTCATCTACACCGTGCTTTCGGTGTTCCTGACGTCGATGGCCGGCTGGGCGCTGGCGCGTTACCGCTTTGCCGGACGCGGGGTGGTGATCGCCATCATTCTCGGCACCATCACTTTGCCTTTTGCCGTCGTTGTCATTCCGCAATTCATCATGGTGGCGCGGGAATTCAAGCTCGCCAACACCTGGGTGGCGCTGATCGTGCCGCCGCTGTTCAACTCGCTTGGCGTGCTGTTCATGCGGCAATCCTTCTCGATGATGCCGACCGAGCTTTTCGATGCGGCACGGGTGGAGGGCGTAAAGGAATGGCAGATCTTCCTGCGCATCGCCCTGCCATTGGCCCGGCCCACCATGGCGGCGCTGTCGATCATTCTCTTCCTGGCCTCGTGGAACAATTACCTCTGGCCGCTTCTCATCAATTCCCGCCCAGGAATGATGACCGCACCCGTGGCGCTTGGCACCCTCATCGGGCTCACCAAAGTGTCATGGGGCGGCATCATGGCCGGCGCGGTGCTGCTCACCGCACCCATCCTCGTGGTTTTCGTGGCTTTGCAGCGTCACTTCATCGCCGGCATTTCCGCCGGGGCAGTCAAGTAAGGGGGCCGCATGGCGGAACTTTCGCTCAACAACGTGGTCAAGCGTTACGGCGCGCTGGAAGTGATCCATGGCGCAAATCTGGAGGTAAAGGACGGGGAGTTCGTCGTTTTCGTCGGCCCCTCCGGCTGCGGCAAGTCCACGCTTCTCAGAATGATCGCCGGGCTGGAAGATATTTCCGGTGGCGATATCGTGATTGGCGGCAGGACTGTCAGCGACGCCGATCCGGCAGATCGCGGCATTGCCATGGTGTTCCAGTCCTATGCTCTTTATCCGCATATGACGGTGGCCGAAAACCTCTCCTTCGGCCTTAGAATGAACGGTAACCCCAAGGCCGATACGCAAAAGCGGGTCAACCGCGCCGCCGAAATTCTGCAGATCAACGAGTTGATGCAGCGCCGGCCGAAACAGCTGTCCGGCGGCCAGCGCCAGCGCGTCGCCATCGGCCGCGCCATCGTGCGCGAACCGCAGGTCTTCCTGTTCGACGAGCCGCTGTCCAATCTCGATGCGGAACTGCGGGTGCAGATGCGCGTGGAAATCTCCCGCCTGCACAAGCAGCTCGGCACCACGATGATCTATGTGACGCATGACCAGACCGAGGCGATGACGCTGGCCGACAAGATCGTCGTGCTGCGGGCGGGCAATATCGAGCAGGTCGGCGCGCCGCTTGATCTCTACGATGATCCCGCCAACCGCTTCGTTGCCGGTTTCGTCGGTTCGCCGAAGATGAATTTTCTCGACGCCACCATCATCGGCAGCGGCGCCGACAGCGTCACGCTCGCTCTCGACAGCGATCCTGCGGTGCGGCTGACTTTGCCGATAAAGGAACGCGTCAACGAGGGGGCCAAGGTCTCGCTTGGCATCCGGCCGGAGCATTTTGCCGATGCGGGCGGGGGCGATGCCGATCTCACCGTGCATGTCGATGTCGCCGAACATCTCGGCAATACCAGCTATGTCTATGCCCGAACCGAAGGCGGCGAGCAGCTGATCATCGAGCGGCCGGAATCGCGCGATGTCGGCAATCGCGACCGGCTGACGGTCGGCCTTTCCGCCCGCCGGGCTTTCCTTTTCGACAGCAAGGGCGAACGCCTGCGCTGAACCCTTTCCCAAGCACCCAAGACTGATATGAAAGACGAGGATTTCATGACGACCGTACAACCGATCCGCTGGGGCATCATCGGCCCGGGTACCATTGCCAGAACCTTTGCTGACGGTATCGCCCATTCCCGCACCGGCAGGTTAGAGGCCATCGCCACCCGCAATCCGGACAAGCCCGGCCTTGCCGAAGCTTTTGCCGGCGCGCGCATTATCAAGGGTTACGATGCCCTGCTTGCCGATCCCGCTATCGATGCGGTCTATATCGCCACACCCCATACCGGCCATGCCGAATGGGCGATCAAGGCTATCCGGGCCGGCAGACACGTGCTGGTGGAAAAACCCATCGCGCTCTCGGCCTATGATGCCGACGCCATTTTCCACGAGGCGAAAAAGGCCGGCGTTTTCGCCGGCGAGGCCTATATGTACCGCCTGCATCCGCAGACGGCGAAATTGCTGGAACTGGTGAAGGCCCGCGCGGTGGGCGATATCCGCATCATCCGCTCCAGCTTCGGTTTCAACATGGGGTCTTTCCGGGCCGATCACCGGCTTTTCGCCAATGAAACGGCGGGCGGCGGCATTCTGGATGTCGGCGGTTATCCGGTTTCCATGGTGCGGATGATTGCCGGTGCCGTGGACGGAAAACCCTTTGCCGAACCGGAAAAGGTCTCGGGTGCGGCGCATCTCGGCCAGTCGGGCGTTGATGAATGGGCCTCGGCCGTGTTGAAATTCGCAAACGGCATCGTCGCCGAAGTCTCGTGCTCGATCATGGCGGCGCAGGACAATGTGCTGCGCATCATCGGCTCGGAAGGGCGCATCGAGGTCAAGGATTTCTGGTTCGCCGCCGGCCACAAGGGCGGCACCGGCCGGATCGATATCATCAGGGGCGACAAGGTCGAAACCATCGAATTGCCCGAGGATCGCTGGCTTTATTCCTTCGAGGTGGATGCCGCCGGCGAGGCAATTCGCCAGGGCAGACACGAATTCGCGGCACCCGGCATGGCCTGGGCCGACAGCCTCGGCAATCTGCGTGTCATGGACCAGTGGCGGGCTTCCGTAGGGCTGGAATACAGCATCGAAAAGGCGACATCGCGCATCGGAAATATCGCCGGTGGCAAGGTCGTCGCCGGAAATTCGGTTCCCAAGCGGCAGATACCGGGCCTTGCCAAGCCGGCATCCGTGGTCGCGCTCGGTTTCGAATTCTTCCCCAATTTCGCCTCTGCATCCCTGACGCTCGATGCCTTTTACGAGGCCGGCGGCAATCTTTTCGATACGGCTTATGTCTACGGCGCAGGCAGGACCGAAGCGATTTTCGGCGACTGGCACACCAGCCGCAATGTGCCGCGTGAGGAGATCGTGCTGATCGGCAAGGGCGCGCATTCGCCGCTCTGCTATCCCGATATGATTACCAAACAGCTCGATCAGTCGCTGGAGCGGCTGAAGACGGATTATGTCGATGCCTATTTCATGCATCGCGATAATCCCGACGTGCCGGTCGGTGAATTTGTCGATGCCATGGATGCCGAAGTCCGGCGCGGCCGCATTCGCGGCATTTTCGGCGGCTCGAACTGGACGCGTGAGCGAATGGATGAGGCCGCGGCTTACGCGCAGAAGAACGGCAAACAGGCCCCCGGCGCGCTTTCCAACAATTTCTCGCTTGCCGAAATGCTCGATCCCATCTGGGCAGGCTGCGTTGCGGCATCAGACGATGAGTGGAAGGCATGGCTGCAATCGCGCCAGATCCCCAATTTCGCCTGGTCCAGCCAGGGGCGCGGTTTCTTCACCGACCGGGCAGGGCGCGACAAGCATGACGATGAGGAAATCGTCCGCGTCTGGTATTCCGACCGCAACTTCGTACGCCGCGACCGGGCAATCGAGCTTGCGCAAAAACTCGGCCGCCACCCGATCCATATCGCGCTCGCTTATGTCATCGCCCAGCCTTTCCCGGTCATCCCGCTGATCGGGCCGCGCACGGTTGCGGAGCTGGAAGACAGTCTTTCGGCGCTGGATATCGCGCTGACGCCCGAGCAGGTGAAGTGGCTGGAGGCGTGAAAGACAATGAGCGGCGGATTTATCCGCCGCCTTATTGAAATTGGGCAGAGCGTTGCCGCTTGTTTCTTCTCCCCGCCGGGGAGAAGGTGGCCCGAAGGGTCGGATGAGGGGGTAACGTTGCCGGATTACGGCGAGCTCGCCCCCTCATCCCGCTGCCGCGGACTTCTCCCCGGCGGGGAGAAGAAACAAGGGGCATCCGCTCGCTCCCACTGACGAATCTCAGGGTGGAGACATCATCTTCCACCTTCTTTCCTCTCCCGGCGACTGCTAAAGCGTAGGTTCACAAACCTGCCGCCAAACAATCACCGGGGTTCCCATGAGCGATATCGACCGAAGCCGTGCGCAGCAGCTGATGCGGGAGGCGGAGATTGATGCGCTGGTACTGTTCCAGCCCGAAGCCTTCCGTTATGCGCTCGGTGCTCCTGCCGGCGTGGCGACGATGTGGGGCAAGGCGGGTTCCGCGATTGCGCTGGTGCCGGCCGATGCCGGGGCAGGGCTCGCTGCCGTCGTCAGTGATCACGCCGCCCCGCTCATCAGGAAGGCGGCACCTGATGTCGATCTGCGCTGCCATCGCATCTGGATCGATATGGTCGATCTTTCGGGTGTGGAAACCGTCGCGCAGGTGGACGACGCCTATCGCCGCAACCATTCCGGTGGGCCGCGGCCGGAGACGTTTGATCGCACCGCCTGTTTCGGCTTGCTCTCCGATTTGCTCCGTGAGCGCGGGCTGGCTTCGGCGCGCATTGGTGCCGACCTTGAATTCATGCCCGCCGCCGATTTTTCAGCGCTGCGGCAGGCGCTGCCCGAGGTGAACTGGGTTGATGGTTCGACGGTGCTGAAACGCCTGAGGGCGGTGAAGTCAGAACGCGAGATCAAACTTCTCAGGCAGGCGGCAGCAGCCGCCGAGGCAGGGTTGGTCGAGATGGCGGCCGCCGTCCGACCGGGAGCAGCCCTTGGTCAGCTCTCCGCCGCCTGGAAATCCGGTGCGCAGACATATGCCGCGACATCCGGTTTTTCGCTGAGCGGGCATTGGGACTATATTTCCGTCGGTCCAGCCCTGTCGGATATGACGGCAGCGGTCACACCGGGCGCGCTGATCAAGGCCGATGTCGGCACGCTGGTCGACGGTTACTCGTCCGATGGCGCAAGAACTTTTTCATGGGGACCTGTGTCGCCTCTGGCGTCCGAGATTTTCAAGGCGCTGGAGGCAGCCTTCGCCTGCGGGCTGGAAGCGATCCGCCCCGGCAACAGCTTTGGCGCGGTGCACGCGGCCATGCTGGCCTCGATGCGCAGGCAAGGTTTCGGCGAATATTATCGCGGTCATTTTGGCCATTCCGTCGGCGGTGGCATGGGTATCGAGGAATGGCCGTTCTTTTCCCATGACAATCCGGAAATCATCCTTCCCGGCATGGTGGTCGCACTCGAAGCGCCCTTCTATGGCGAAGGGCTGGGCGCGCTGATGATCGAGGATCAGTTCCTCGTCACATCGTCAGGTGCGGAATGCATGAACAGCCTGCCACGCCCTCTCAGGGATCTGTCACGGCAGTGACGGCCTGCCGCCGTTCCTGCCTTTAGAGAAAGTCGTCGCGACGTGGGGTGAAGCAGTCGATCAGCTCACCCTCTTCCAGACACAGGCAGCCATGTTCGATATGGCCGGGAACGACGAGGCTGTCGCCTTTCTGCAGGTCATAGGCCTCACCATCGCGGTAAAAGCGGAAGCTGCCGCTGGCGACATAGGTGGACTGCACATGCGGATGGCTGTGCAGCTTGCCTTCTGCGCCGGTCTTGAACCGGAAGGACACGACCATCAGCTCCGGTGCTTCGGAAAGCACGGTGCGTTCCACGCCGTCATCGGGTGAAACGGTGGGGAATTTGGGAAGCTGCTGCATGTCGTTCTCCTCAGTCTTGTAATGTCGATTTTCAGCGCGGCGCACGCAGCATGGCGCGATAACGCGTCTGGCTGCTTTTCAGGTGGTTGCGCATGGCGCTGCGCGCCGCATCCTCGTTGCCATCCTGTATGGCGATCAGGATCGCTTCATGCTCGCCGACGAGACGGCTGAGATCGGCGGGTGAAAGCACGGTTTCTGCGCCATTATCAGCCACGGCGCGGCGCGGAATGACGGTTGGGCCAAGCACCTGCAGAAACTCGCTGAAGCGGGGATTGTTGGTCGCTTCGGCCACGGCGAGATGAAAGGCAAAATCGGCCTCGGCCGTCGGAATGCCCCTGGCGGCGCTGGCGCGGAAGGCGTCGAAGGCCTCGATGATCTTTTCTTCCTGCGCCGGCGAGCGGCGAATGGCGGCAAGGCCGGCGGCATCGCCTTCCACGGCAGTGCGCAATTCCAGCATCTCGATCAGCGACGAGACGCGGGCGAGATCTATATTGTGGAAAGGCCGCCGCTCGGTGGGCGCGGGCTCCAGCACGAAGACGCCAGCGCCCTGACGCGGCTCCACCAGACCGTCGGAGCGCAGCGAGGCAATCGCCTCGCGCACCACGGTGCGACTCACGCCGAATTCCTGCGTCAGCTGCGCTTCCGATGGCAGGCGGTCGCCGGTCTTGTAACGGCCCTTGGCGATCTGGCTGCGGAGTTCCTCCGAAACCTTCACCACAAGCGTTCTGCCCTGTGGAGCTGCCGGTTCGGAGGTTGTCGCTTTTGTCATCTGTGTCGCCGTTCTAAAAAGGGTGCGGGGTTGCGTCCGGATGTCCTCGATACGTTATTCGCTGCCCGGCTTGCAATCCCGCTGATCACTCAGCCTTGCTTGAAGATCGGGTTGTCGACAAACGTGCCGCCCTGGAACCGCACCAACGCATCCTTCGGGTCCGGCATCGGTGTGGTCTCGGCTATATGCTGCCGGAAGGCCTCGGCATTGTCCTTCGGTTTCCAGCCCAGGAAACCGAGATGCGAATTGTCCCACCAGCCGGCTTCATTGGCCGAGGCCCCCCAGACAACCGGGCAGCCGAGCACTGGTGCTCGAAACACCGCCTCGATCAGCGACACGAAATCATCGTATGAAAACCAGGTAGACAACATGCGGTAATTACTGGGCACCGGCGTGCAGGAGCCGATGCGCACCAGCGCCGTCTCCTGTCCGAATTTATCGAAATACATGCGGGCGAGGTTCTCGCCGAAACATTTGGAGACGCCATAAAGCCCGTCCGGACGCACCGGAACGTCGGGGCCGAGCCGCTCGGTCTGGGGATAATAACCGATCGTATGGTTGGAGCTGGCAAAGACTATCCGCGGCTGGCCGTGGGCGCGAGCGGCCTCGTAGAGATTATAAAGCCCGATGATGTTGCCCTGAAGGATCTGCTCGAAGGGCTTCTCCACCGATATGCCACCCAGATGAACGATGCCGTCGCAACCGGCAACCATGGCATTCACGGCATCCGCATCGGCAAGGTCGCATTGCACACATTCCTCGTTCGGACCGGCCGCATCGAGCGGGGAGAGATCGGCAAGACGCAATATCTCGGCCATCGGTGCGAGACGTTCACGCATGACGCGGCCAAGCTGGCCCGCCGCACCGGTAACAAGAAGCCGTTTCATTGCCATTCTCCCTCAGCTTTGCCGTCTCCGACGCAGTCGAGATATGGCGGCGCCTCTTGACCTTGTCATACAGATCGTACAAAAAGCGGATAACATATATTATGTGCCATACGCAACAATCATGAAGGATGAGTTTGATGTTGACCGTCGAAACAAGGCAGGCCGTGAACCCGGAATATGCAAAAACACTGGATACCGAAGGGCTCCGCCGGCATTTCCTCGCCAACGACATGTTCCGTTCCGGTGAAATCAGGCTGATTTATACCCATTATGACCGGTTCGTCATGGGTGGCGCGGTGCCTGGTGGTGCGCCGCTGACGCTGGACAAGGTGGAAGAAACCAAGACGCCGTCCTTCCTCGATCGTCGCGAAATGGGCATCGTCAATATCGGCGAGAGCGGCACCGTCAGCGCGGGCGGGCAGACCTACACGCTCAATCGCGGCGATGTGCTTTACCTCGGCGCGGGCAGCGGTGCTGTCACCTTTGATGGCGCTGGCCGGTTCTACATCACTTCCTGCCCGGCGCATCGCAGCCTGCCGGCCAAGCTCGTCACGCTTGCCAACAGCA
The DNA here is from genome assembly GCF_041414895.1 of Agrobacterium sp. O3.4. Taxonomy (NCBI): domain Bacteria; kingdom Pseudomonadati; phylum Pseudomonadota; class Alphaproteobacteria; order Hyphomicrobiales; family Rhizobiaceae; genus Agrobacterium; species Agrobacterium sp. O3.4. The sequence continues at coordinate 206,527 of NZ_JALPZP010000007.1, read as the reverse complement.
AGGAAGTCAAGCTCGGCGCGACGGAAACCTCCAACAAGCGCACCATCAACCAGTTCATTCACCCGCTGGTCATGGAAAGCTGCCAGCTGGTGCTGGGCTATACCATGCTGGAGGACGGCTCGGTCTGGAATACGATTCCCTCGCATATTCATGATCGCCGCATGGAGGCCTATCTCTATTTCGGCATGGATGAGAAGTCGCGTGTGCTGCATCTGATGGGTGAGCCGCAGGAGACCCGCCATCTGTTCATTTCCAACGAAGAAGGCGCCATTTCGCCGCCCTGGTCCATCCATTCCGGCGCCGGCATCGGCTCTTACACCTTCATCTGGGCAATGGCCGGCGACAATGTCGATTACACCGACATGGACTTCATCCAGCCGGGGGATCTGAAATGAGGAACCCCTTTTCGCTTGAAGGGCGCAAGGCGCTTGTGACGGGCGCAAATACCGGTCTTGGCCAGGCGATTGCTGTTGGTCTTGCCGCCGCTGGCGCAGAGGTGGTCTGCGCCGCCCGCCGCGCGCCGGATGAAACTCTTGATATAATCGCAAAAGAAGGCGGCAAGGCGAGCGCACTGCTCATCGATTTCGCCGATCCGCTGGCGGCGAAGGACAGTTTCGCTGACGCCGGTTTCGATATTCTCATCAACAATGCCGGCATCATCCGCCGCGCCGATTCCGTCGAGTTTTCCGAACTCGATTGGGATGAGGTGATGGACGTCAATCTGAAAGCGCTGTTTTTCACCACGCAGGCTTTCGCGAAAGAGCTGCTGGCGAAAGGCCGCTCCGGCAAGGTGGTCAATATCGCCTCGCTTCTGTCGTTCCAGGGTGGCATCCGCGTGCCGTCCTACACGGCGGCGAAACATGGCGTTGCCGGTCTCACCAAGCTTCTGGCCAATGAGTGGGCCGCCAGGGGCGTCAACGTGAATGCCATTGCGCCCGGTTATATCGAAACCAACAATACCGAGGCGCTGCGTGCGGATGCCGCCCGCAACAAGGCCATCCTCGAGCGTATTCCGGCAGGTCGCTGGGGGCACTCGCAGGATATTGCCGGCGCGGCGGTATTTCTGGCGTCGCCGGCGGCGGATTACGTGCATGGCGCCATTCTCAATGTCGATGGCGGCTGGCTGGCGCGTTAATCTGTCACAGATTTTCGAAATTCATCATACAAGATGTATGATGAGTTGTTGACAAAGATGCGGCAAGCGGCTTAGGTGGCTTTCAGTCAGTGAACTTGCAGAGGAATTTCGATGATGAACCCTGAACAAATAAAGACGGCGCTCGGCTCCGGTCTGTTGTCCTTCCCGGTCACCCATTTCAATGCCGAGGGTCGTTTTGCGGCCGATAGCTACAGGGCGCATGTCGAATGGCTCGCCGGTTATAAAGCGCCGGTGCTGTTTGCCGCCGGCGGCACGGGCGAGTTCTTCTCGCTGAAGCCGGATGAAATCCCCACCATCGTTTCCGCCGCCAAGGAAGTGGCCGGCGAAACCGCCATCGTATCCGGATGCGGTTACGGCACCGAGATTGCCGTCGACATTGCCCGCTCGGTCGAAAAGGTCGGTGCCGATGGCATTCTGCTTCTGCCGCATTACCTTATCGATGCGCCGCAGGAAGGCCTTTACGCCCATATCAAGAAGGTGTGTCAGTCGGTCGGCATCGGCGTCATGGTTTATAACCGCGACAATTCCGTGCTGCAGGCCGATACGCTGGCGCGTCTTTGTGACGAGTGCCCAAACCTTGTCGGTTTCAAGGATGGCACCGGCGATATCGGCCTCGTGCGCCAGATCACCGCCAAGATGGGCGACCGCCTGATGTATCTCGGCGGCATGCCGACGGCGGAACTGTTTGCCGAAGCCTATCTCGGCGCCGGTTTCACCACTTATTCCTCGGCCGTCTTCAACTTCGTACCTGGCCTTGCCAACGAGTTCTATGCGGCGCTGCGTGCCGGCGAACGCGCCACCTGCGAACGCATCCTGACGGATTTCTTCTATCCGTTCATGGCGATCCGCAACCGCGCCAAGGGTTATGCCGTCTCCGCCGTCAAGGCCGGTGTGCGCCTGCAGGGCTTCAACGCCGGGCCGGTGCGTGCGCCGCTGAAAGACCTGACCAATGAGGAAATCGGCATGCTCGAAGCCCTGATTGGCACGCACAAGCGTAAAGCCTGATCACGGCATAACGGGAGGGGAGCCATGAAAATCACTGCGGTGCGCACGCATCTGCTCGAACACCGGCTGGACACGCCGTTTGAAAGCGCTTCCATGCGCTTTGATCGACGCGCCCATATTCTGGTGGAGATCGAATGCGATGACGGAACGGTCGGCTGGGGCGAATGCCTTGGCCCGGCCAGACCGAACGCCGCCGTGGTTCAGGCTTATGCTGGCTGGCTTATCGGCCAGGACCCGCGCCAGACCGAAAAGCTGTGGGCCGTGCTTTATAATGCCCTGCGCGATCAGGGCCAGCGCGGCCTCAGCCTCACGGCGCTTTCCGGCATCGATATCGCGCTCTGGGATATCAAGGGCAAGCATTACGGTGCTTCCATCTCAATGCTGCTTGGCGGGCGCTGGCGCGAAAGCGTGCGCGCTTATGCCACCGGCAGCTTCAAGCGCGATGGTGTCGACCGCGTGTCCGATAATGCGTCCGAGATGGCGCAGCGCCGGGCTGAAGGCTTTCACGCCTGCAAGATCAAGATCGGTTTCGGCATTGAAGAAGACCTCAGGGTCATCGCCGCCGTGCGCGAGGTGATCGGGCCGGATATGCGGCTGATGATCGACGCCAATCACGGTTATACCATCACCGAAGCCATCATGCTCGGCAACCGCGCTGCCGACTATGGCATCGACTGGTTCGAAGAGCCTGTTGTTCCCGAACAGCTGGATGCCTATGCCCACGTGCGAGCCGGCCAGCCGATCCCGGTTGCGGGCGGTGAGACCTGGCATGGGCGTTACGGCATGTGGCAGGCGCTTTCCGCCGGAGCCGTGGATATTCTCCAGCCCGATCTCTGCGGCTGCGGTGGTTTTTCCGAAACGCAGAAGATCGCCACGCTTGCCACGTTACATGGCGTGCGCATCGTGCCGCATGTCTGGGGCACCGGCGTGCAGATCGCCGCCGCGCTGCAATTCATGGCGGCGATGACGCCAGATCCCGTTCGCGTCAATCCGATAGAGCCGATCATGGAATTCGACCGCACCTATAATCCGTTCCGGCAGGCGGTTCTGAGCAAGCCGATCGAAGCGGTCAATGGCGTTGTCGCCATTCCCGATGGTCCGGGTCTTGGCATCGAAATCAACCGGGATGCCCTTGTCGAATTCAGGATGCCGGACGCATGAGTGAGCTTGAACGCCAGCTGACGGGTGAAGCGCCGAACCCTGCTTTTCCGAAAGGCGCTGTCGATACGCAGATGCATCTTTATCTGCCCGGCTACCCCGCCTTGCCGGGCGGGCCGGGCCTGCCGCCGGGCTCGCTTCCCGGTCCCGCCGATTATCGGAAGCTGATGCAATGGCTCGGTATCGACCGGGTCATCATCACCCAAGGCAATGCGCACCAGCGCGACAATGCCAATACGCTTGCCTGCGTTGCTGAAATCGGCGAAGCGGCCCGCGCGGTTGTCATCATTGATGCGAGCACCACCGAAAAGGACATGGAAAGCCTCACCGCTGCCGGTACCGTCGGTGCACGTATCATGGACCTGCCGGGCGGTGCGGTGAACCTGTCCGAGCTGGAAGCCGTGGATGAGCGGGCGCATGCGGCCGACTGGATGGTGGCGGTGCAGTTTGATGGCAATACGTTGCTCGATCACCTGCCGCGTCTTGAGAAAATCCGCTCGCGCTGGGTGTTCGATCACCACGGCAAGTTCTTCAAGGGCATCAAGACCGACGGCCCGGAGATGGCAGCACTCCTGAAGCTCGTCGACCGTGGCAATCTCTGGTTCAAGTTTGCTGGCGTCTATGAAAGTTCGCGTGACAACTGGCCCTATGAAGACGTCGCCGCCTTTTCGCGGGTGATTGCGGCCCATGCGCCGGAACGCATCGTCTGGGGCACCAATTGGCCGCATAATTCCATCAGGGAGACCGCAGCCTATCCCGATGATGCAAGGCTTGCGGAACTGGTTCTGGGCTGGCTGCCGGATGACGCTGCGCGCCAACGTGCTTTGGTGGATAATCCTGAGGCGCTGTTCAAGCTGCCACCATCAGCTGCGGCATAATTTCCGTCGAGACGATGGGACAAGGCAAACCCATCATCCCTGACTGAAGGGTCTTGGCAAGTCGGGCTGGCAGGCGTCGTAATCTTGTTGAGGAAACTCATGAAAGCCACTGATTATTTTGATCAATTCTCAAAAAGATACCGGCACTACAAGGGTGGCAGCTGGTGTTATGAGGATGGATGTATCTATCGGGGGCTGCAGCTTCTGTTCCAGGCGAACGGAGACCGGCGCTGGAGCGAACATCTTCATCGTCTGGCTGATGCGCAGATATCGGCCGGTGGAGTGCTTACCGGTTATGCGCCGGAAGAATATAATATCGATCATGTTCTCGCCGGGCGCGTCCTCTTTCCGCTGGCGGCGGAAACGGGTGAGGCGCGTTATCTGGCCGCCGCGGAACATCTGACGGGCCAACTCCACAGCCATCCGCGCATCAAGGCGGGCAATTATTGGCACAAGAAGCGTTACCCGCATCAGGTCTGGCTGGATGGGCTCTATATGGGGCTGCCTTTCCAGATCGAATATGCGCAGGCGACCGGTCGCGCTGAACTGATCGACGATGCACTTCGGCAATTCGCAACCGCGCTTGCACTGACGGCGGATGCCGGCGGACTTTATGTCCATGGCTATGATGAAAGCCGCGAGCAGCGCTGGGCCGATCCTGCAAGCGGCAAATCGCCGGCCATCTGGGCGCGTGCGGTGGGCTGGCTTGCGATGGCGCTGGTGGATGCACTGGTCATCCTGCCGGATGATGACAGGACGGCGCAGCTTCGGGAAAAGACGCGTCTGCTTCTGGCCGGACTTGTTGCACGGCAGACGCCAAACGGTTTGTGGATGCAGGTGCTCGATAATCCGGCACTTGCCGGCAATTACGAGGAAACCTCCGCCTCGGCCATGTTCGCTTACGCCCTGCTGCGGGCGAGCCGGTTGCGGCTCTTATCAGGTAAAGAGGCGGATGTTGCCCGCGCGGCTGGCCGCCGGGCGCTTGATGCATTGCTGGAAACGCGGCTCAAGGCTGATGAAGAGGGTGTCGTCCGCCTAACCGGCATCGTCCATGTTGCCGGGCTTGGCGGCTTCGAGGGCAATTATCGTGATGGCTCTCCGGACTATTACCTGACCGAGCCGGTTGTCTCCGATGACGCCAAAGGCGTCGGGCCGCTGATGATGGCCTATGCCGAAAATCTGCTTGCGGGGTGAAAAAAGGGCGAAGGGGGGCGGAAACGGTTCCGCCCCTTTGGTTTTCCGGGATCAGAATTTGCGGCTGATCGACAGCTTGAAATTACGGCCCGGCTGGGCGGCGATACCATCGCTGAGATAGGGGAAGTAATATTTGTCGAACAGATTTTCGACTGCGGCATGCACTTCCAGCCCGGCCAACATGCCTTCCTTCGGTGTCCAGTCGAGAGCGATGCCGTGCACGGCGTAACCCAGGCTTTCGGGCCGCGCGTAGAAATATCCGGTACCCTGATTGACGGGCGTGCGCTCCTGATGGGCCACGAACTGGCCGTTCCAGCTGAGCGCCAGATCCCAGTCCGGCAGCTTGTAACCCAGTTGAAGGTTGGCGGTCAGCGGCGACAGGTCGTTCATATAGGTATCGGGACCATAGACATCGTTGACCGCGCCGTTGCGGGAACCGTTCATCCAGGAAACCCCGAGATTTCCGAAGATGTAATCGGAATCATAGCTCGCCGAGACATCGAGGCCGTAAATCTTGTAGGACGGTGTGTTCCAGTAGAAGGGCACATTCTTGACGCGGGCAAGGTTGGCGCTGCCGAACCGCCGGGTGATGGGATTGGTGACGTTGTTGTAAAAGCCGCCGATCGACGCCGTCAGGCTGTCGCCGTTCTGGAATACATCATCGAAACGCTGGGAAACACCCAGATTGAAGTTGTTGTTGCGCTCGACCTTCAGGTTACGCGAGGTTCCCGACGCCGTGGTTGCCAGGCTCTGGCTTGAATAGAGTTCGTCAATGACCGGCGCGCGCATGGCATAGGCCCAGTCGGCAAAGAAGGTTGTGCCGGGCACCGCTTCCCAGCGCATGCTGAGAGCCGGCGTCGCGCCGCTGTGAGACACGGCAGAATAATCGTGACCGGCGGCCGGTGTGTTGTAACGCGGCGCGGCATTGGGCACGCCTTGCGAGCGGATATGGTCGAACCTGATGCCCGGCGTCACCTTGAACGTGTCGGTCAGGCTGATCTCGTCGCGGAAGAAGGCGGCGATGGTTTCCTGCTTGCCTTCCGGTTTGATCCATGAGGCATAACGGCCGTAATTATATTGAGCGCTGGTGCGGTTGGCGATGTCGTACATCCACGAGTCCCGCTCATGGCGCATATATTGCACGCCATAATTGGCGACATGGGACACGCCGCCGAGCTCGAAATTGGATGTGTTTTCCGCCTCAAGCTTGAAGTCGGTATATTTCGTGTCGTCCTGCATGCCGCCGAGCGAGCCTGTCGGAACGAAACCCGGAATGGCCGGACGGGTCATGTCGAGGCTGGTGGCGGAAAAACTCGCCATCGCCTTGAAATTCACAAGGTCGCTGTCACCGTCATAGGAATATTTCAGCGTCGAGGAAAAATCCTCCATGTCGCGCCAGGCCAGTGCCCTCAGCCGCGCGAGATCATAACCATAGGTCTTGATGGAGTAGGCCGTCAGACCGAGATCACCGCGATTGGCGGCAAGCGGGCCGTAATCGCCAGATTTGCCGTAGATGACCGAAGCGCGCAGCTCGTGGCCGTCATAGGCGGCACCGGCATTGGCGGAGAAAGAGGTGATCTTGTCGTTGGACGCGTCATAGACCTGACCGCCGCCGACGCGCATATTGTCGCTCTTGCGCCAGATGATCGAGGCAAGCCCGTCATAGGTCACGGGGCCGCCGAAATCGGATTTGCCGTAGATCGCCGCCGATCCGAGCTTCTGCTTGTTGGCCGACTGGAAGCTGGTCTTGCCCCATGCGCCGAAGCTCTGGCCCGGTTTCAGCATGTCGGAAGCCGTCTTGCTTTCCATGATGACGGTGCCGCCGAAGCCGCCATTGCCATAACGGACGGATGTCGCGCCTTTCTGGATTTCCACGCGCTTGAGCAGTTCCGGATCGATGAAGACGGTACCCTGGTCGTAACGCTCGAAATTCTTCGGTGCGCCATCCAGCAGCAGCCGCACGTCGGACTGCCGGGCAAAGCCGCGAATGGAGGTGGACTGCCCTTGCGAGCGCACGCCGCCGCTGGCGCTGACGCCCGGGGTTTTCTGAAGAAGTTGCGGCAGGGAGTTGGACTGTGCGGCCTCGATGGCGGCCTGATCGATCTCGACCACACTTGGGGCATCGCCGTTGAAGACGCGTCCGCCCTTGAGCGTAATCGGCTGGAGCACGGTGCTTTCACCACCCTCGGAGGCGGTGGCGGAACGGTTGGCCATTTCCATGCGGACGGTTTTTTCGCCGATGAACTGGTAACGAATGCCGGTTCCCGAAAGCAGCCGCTCCAGCGCCTCGGCCGGCGTCATGGTTCCCGATACGGAAGCGCTTTTCAGACCCCTGGCAACGGAGGCGTCATAGACCATCTGCAGGCCGGACTGGCTGGCGAGACGATTGAGCGCGGTCGCCATGTTGCCGGCGGGCAGGTTGATCGCCACCTTCTGGGTCTGCTGCGCTAAGACCTGTGCGGGAATAGCCGCCATGGCCGCACTGGCAAGCAAAAGGGAAAATAACGATGCGCGGGCGCGTGTCCCGTGGCGGAAAGCGGGTTCTGGTCTGGTCATTTCGGGCACCTCTCCGGGGCGGCAGATATTGTTCTGCTCCACGAACGAATGGGCCCGTTTTTTAAGGACACCCCCGGCGAAAAAATTTCACTCAATAAAGAACCGTCAGATAAGGGCCGGCTTTGATGAGGCGGATTTCCAGCGCGGCGGCCAGATCCGCAAGAGCGGCATTCGGGTTGGAAAGGTCGAAATTGCCCGACAGCCGCTTTTGCCGCAGGCCCTCCCGCGTCACGACGATGCGGCCGGGAAGATAACGCTCGAAGGTTTCCGCCACTTCGGCAAGCGGCCTGTCTTCGAAGATGAAGCGACCGTTGCGCCAGGCGGCGACGGAGGAGGGATCGACCGTTTCGATGCTGCCAAGCTGGCCGTTGGGCGAATAATCGACGCGCTGGTTTTCATGAACCCGGCCATTCTGGCCCTGCTTGCCGGTTTCCACCTGCACGCTGTGTTCCAGCACCGTCACGCTCGTTGCTTCGTTGCGCATATCGACATCGAAGGCTGTCCCGAGCGCGGTTGTCGTGCCGCCTGCCGCCTCGACTGAAAAAGGCCGCGCCGCATCGGGGGCGACTTCAACGAAAATTTCCCCGCGCAGCAGCACAACGCGCCGCTCCTCTTTCGAGAAACGCAGTGCAATCGCGGAATGGGCATTCAGGGTGATGGTCGAACCATCCGGCGTCGTAACGACCTGTTGCTCCGCCGTGCCGGACATATGGTCGGAACGCAGACGCATGGGCATGTCGGTGAGGTAAAAGGCGGAAAGCAGCGAGACGCCGGCAATGGTGGCCGCCGCCGCTTTGGCTTTGCCGCCGCCGCGTCTGCGCGTTGCCTTTGCCAGAAACGCCTGATCACCCGCCAGAAGGGCGCCGGCGTCGCCCATAAGACATCGGACACGCTCATAAGCCTTTGCATGTCGTTCATCTCCGGCGATCCAGGCATCGAAATGCGCAGCCAGTATGAGGTCGTCCGGGCTTTCCCGCCGTTGCAGGAACCAGTCGACGGCTTCTTCGCGCAGCGTCGAGGCGCTTTTTGCCGATCCCGTCACAGCGTTTCCTCCAGGCACTCAAGGCAATGCAGATAGGCCTTGCGCAGATGACGATCGACCATGTTTTTGCTGATGCCGCTTCGCGCGGCGATATCGACCGAATTCAGGTTGCCGATGCTGCTGGCAAGGAAGACCTGCCGGCGCTGTAGCGACATGGACATGACGGCGCGGCGCAGCACTTTCAGGCGATGTTCCCGGTCGGCGAGGCTATCGGCATCATTAACCGGCTGTGGCGCGGCAAGCGCTTCCTCCATGCTGCCGGAAAACAGCCTGCGCTCGAATTGTTCGCGGCGGCGGCGGTCGATGCCGAGATTGGCACAGGCGCGCACCAGAAAGGCGCGGATGAGCGAGGTATTTTCGGGAAGCCGGGGTTTGCCGGTCAGCCGCACGTAAAGATCGTGGACGATCTCCTGCGAAATGGCAGTCGTGTGTCCGCGCCGGTTCATGGCCTTGCACAGTTCCTCATAATAGAGCTGTACGGCATCATCGATAAGCGCGCGGGACGTGGGCTTGCTCCACATGAGGCGGGTTCCCGGTCGGAAGGATTGAGCGATCCCGGGCTGCATAGGTGAAAAATCACCCCGTGGCAATAAACATGACTAATTTTATCATATATCTTTTGCGCCCAGCGAAAGATACGCCGGGCGGATGACGCCCGGCCGTCTTTCTAGCCGTCGCTCTGGTGAATATCATGGTCTGGTACAGGCCGCGCCGCCTGCGTCGAAACCCGACCCGTTGCGGCGCTGTTAGCGGGGGGTAAACCCGCCGCTGCCGGGCACGCCCAAAATCAAGCCTTAAATCAAGCCTTGTTTTTTTCGATGAAGCGGATGGCATCACCCACGGTCAGGATGGTGTTTGCGGCGGAATCGGGAATTTCCACGCCGAATTCCTCTTCGATTTCCATGACGACCTGAACGACTTCGAGGGAATCAGCACCGAGATCGTCAGCAAAATTGGCGTCATCGACGACCGTGGCGGGGTCTACGCCCAGCTGGTCCACGATGATTTTTCTGATACGGTCTGCAATGCTGGACATAATGGGACTCCGCGAAAGTTGCCTGTCTCCGATCCGCCCGATCCCAATTTGCGCCCGGGGTATCCCTCACAAAAATCGAAGCCGGTTTTCGCGGGGCGTGATGCGCAAAGTCAAAGGGGCAAAGCATCGATGACATCCGGACGTAGCATGCCTTTCACGTCTGCGGAAGAGTGTCGGCCAAGGGGAAGTGTTTCATAATATTGCGCGGTGTATGCTGCGTTAAACAGTTTGTGACTGGAAGCGATGAGCCGCTGCGCGGTAAACCTCGTTTTTGCGGAATAATATCGTTCAGCCCCACCGAGCCACAATATCATGGTCCAATCATCCCCGGAACGCTTCATATTGCTCGACGGCATAAGGGGTGTGGCTGCCGTCTTCATCGTTCACCGTCATGCCGAGCAGCTTTTCGGAAAAAGCACGGCGTCGAGCTATCTCGCGGTGGATCTGTTCTTTGCCTTGAGCGGTTTCGTGCTGGCGCATGCCTATAGCAGGAAGTTGCTCGAGGGGGCGATTTCCCCCGGCTTTTTCATGAAGGCGCGCTTTGCCCGTCTTTATCCGCTTTACGGCCTGGCGCTGGCCCTGATGGCCGCCTATTTCATCTGTCTTTATGTACTGGGCCTGCCAACGCCGATCGATGATCTTCATCGGCATATCGAGCCGGGCGAGCTGGCTTTCGCTCTGGTGACGGGGCTTCTCTTTCTACCGGCTCCCTTCACGCTCACCCTCAACGGTGCGCTGTTTCTCGTCAGCCCGGCATGGTCGCTGTTCAACGAGCTGGTGGTGAATGTGTTTTATGCCCGCTGGGGTGTGCGGGCGACGGCGAAACAGACGGCTGCGGTGCTGGCCGTCAGCGCCATTGTGCTGATGGTGGCCGCCGCTGAGTTTGGCCGCTTGCATGCGGGTTTTCGCTGGCATGAGATGTATGCCGGCATGGGACGGGTATTTTTCTCGTTTTTCGTCGGCGTGCTGATTTATCGTTACCGCAACCGCGCGACGCAGCTGCGGCCAGTACAGGCTGTTCTTTGTCTTCTGCTGGTCTGCTTCATCCTCGCCGTGCCGATGACGCGGGAGCTTCGACCATTCTTCGATCTGGCGGTCGTGCTGCTCATCTGGCCGCTGTTATTGTTCGTCGCAAGCCAGACGGTTCCGGGCCGCAGGACGGCAGTCGTGTCGGCGTTCCTGGGTACGGCGTCCTATGCGGTGTATGTCCTGCATATTCCGCTTCTGGCCTGGACGGAGCTTCTGATACCCACGGTTGATGGGACGAACATGGCTTTGCCGGCCGGCATCGTTTTCCTGGTCGGGACGACCTGCCTGTCATGGTGGCTGACGGTGCATTATGATCAGCCCGTTCAGAAATGGGTGAAGAACCGCCTGAAAAAAGCCGGCCAAAATCAGCCAGACGGTTTGATCGGACGTTAAATTTGCGTGGCTTCAGTAATGCGCAAAGATCGGAGCCGTCAGCACGAAAGCCGCGACGAGGCTGATGATCGTCAGTTTCGCCGCTCGCATACGCCGCATCCTGCGGCCGCTCCAGTCATACGTCATACTCCACCCTCCACGCAGACGCAAAACTTGCCGATATGAAACCCGGTCAGGACATTGCCGCAAGCCAGTCGCGGTTCTGCAATGTCCGATGCTGCAAATTCCATACGGGAAGCGTCCCGTGTTGCGCGTGAACGCGTGCAGGACGCTCCATTTCAGTCTTGCCTGATATACGGCATTTGCCAAGCCGTTATTTTCATCGGTGATTTTGAAGGTTGCCCTTCACGCAAGGCACGAGGGCATTTCCATCATCGATAAAGCGGCGGCAGGCCCTGGATCGCGTAACGCGGCAGCGGCTTCCAGGCCTTCACGCGTTCATGTTTGTGAGCGCCGAACAGAAAAAGCATTTCGCCCGAAAGATCGTCCGGGTCGGTCAACCCGTCCTGAAACAGCTGGATCACCTTGCGGGCCGCATTGTTGTAAAGAAGAGCCTCGTCATCAACGAGGTGGTGGTCATAACCCAGACCTTCGAGCACCGATTGAAGCATTTTCAGGTCTTGTGATGAAATGATGCAATTGTCGCAAGTGGAAGGCATGACGTCCTCCTTTCTGTGGAGTACACAAAGCCGGAGCGTCACGCGTCCTTCCGGACGCCATGCAAGGACGCTTCAACGTTTTGAAACGACGGGCGATACCAAGGAAAACCATTTCCGGTGTCCCGGCCGATGCCGCCGTGCATGTCGTTTAAAAAATTGCGAAAAGTCCTGTCGGTCAACGACATGCGCAGGACGGGGGCTTTGGGACGGCATATCAGCCTGACGGCGGTAACGCCCATAAATTACCGATGGGGAATCGTGCGCCCTTTGGGGCTGATAGGCAAGTTAATTCGGCTGCCGATCGCACGTTCGGAGATATTTGTAATCTGCGGCATCTGTCATCCGCTGCATCGCAGGCAACAAAAAAGGCCGGGGCAATATTGCACCGACCTTCCTCATATCGCTTTCAACACCAGTGCCAGTACATCCGTGGTCAAAAGTCTAAAGCGACTAAAACAACTGCGAACGACAATTTCATTCGCGCTCACCAGCAGTTGCCATATGAGCTATATAGATGGGCAATGTGGCCAAAACAAGTCCGGCAATTAAAAGGATGTTTTACCCTCCATAATTTGCCGGCGGCCACTTGAGACGCCCCCGTTATTTCTTCTTGCCGTCCGCCGTCGTGGCGTTTGCGAACTTGACCTGCGAACCGGTCGGCGCTGCGGCTGCAGCCTTGGTCTTGTCCTTCTTCGGTTTGCGGACTTCCTTGTTGCTGCGCAATTGACCCTTGGCCATGGTGTTCTCCTCATGTTGAAGCAGTATCTGATGTGACGCTTGAGCATCGTCGCTCAAGGCGGGCAGGGGTGGGAAGCGGTTTCACCGTCAGGACAAGGATGGTCCCGGCAGTGACTGTTTCCCGAAGGACAGGGTCGGCTTGGACAGGCGGATGCGGCCCGCTGGAACGGTTCTCTTCGACACGTCGGTCTGGACGCCGAAATCCGGAAAGGCTGCAAAATAAGCGTCGCGATCCTGGCGGATGGCCGTTTCTTCGGCTGCGTTCAGAAGCAGGCGCAGCGACGCATTTTCCCGATACCCCGCGCCGCCGGTGCGGACGAGGTTGCGTGAAAGACTTGGTGAATAAAACTCGGAAGACATTACGTCCTCCTTTCGCTTGGGGCGAGGACTGTCTGTCCTCAATCACCAGCGCCCTTCAACAGGTTGCTGACAGGCGAAAGGTGCGCCTGTTGCGTATAAGGTTCAAGAGGTTTTTCGAGTAGACGACGGCAAAATGCGCAACGGCGCTATTTTTTACCGGATGGCCTTTTGGCAGGTGGGTGCGGAGTGGCGGCGGTTGCCGCCTCCTGCGCTTCGCGAAGCTGGCGAAGCCGTTCCGTCTTGCGCGTACGCTGGTCGGATTCGGCAGTGATAATCTGTCTTGCCGCTTTGTCCGTCATCGAGGCCTTATCCTGAGAGGACAGTTTTTCGGGTTTGAAAACAGCCTCTTTTGGTTCGGTCATGACGTTCTCCTTTGCGGGAAGGCAGGATTAGCAATTAGCGGGTGCGGGCAGCCTTTTTAGGAGCCGGCAGCAGTCCCTCGCGCTGCATCTTTTTTCTCGCCAGCTTGCGGTGGCGGCGCACGGCTTCGGCTTCTTCACGAACGCGCTTTGCCGAGGGCTTTTCGTAAGCTTCACGAGCACGCATTTCGCGGAAAATACCCTCGCGCTGCATTCTCTTCTTCAAGACGCGAAGCGCTTGCTCGACATTGTTGTCTCTGACGATGACCTGCAAAATATCTCCTTAAAAGCAGCCGTCGCTGCTATTTTCTGACTTTGATCGTGCTCGAGTTGATCCAGCTGGATCCCGAAGCACGGGGTGCTAAACTTTCCGCATCCATTCCTCTCGATGAGGACGAAGCGGTATCGATTTCATCGGACGCAATGTTCCGTTCGAAGTTCTCGTTCTGAAAACGAACCCTGAAACGAACCAAACCCTGTGTTTCCGGCAGAACCATTGTGATCCGGCCAGGACCGCTGGGCTGATTGCTGCCAAGGACGCCCGCCTTGAGGACAATCGCATCGCCGGAGCGGTAAAGATTTTTGCGCATGAGAGCCTCCCATGGCCAAAAAAAGTAAAAGGCCGGGCTTAACCCGACCTCTCAGAATCATTACGCCCGCTGCCGTATTAACGCCAGCGGCGCGAATGACAAATCAGGCAGCGCGCAGATTGTCGGCGGAGCTTTTGCCCGAGCGACGGTCCTGAACGATGTCGTAGGTGACCTTCTGGCCGTCATTCAGCGAACGCAGACCTGCGCGCTCAACTGCGGAGATGTGAACGAAAACGTCCGTGCCGCCGTTGTCAGGCTGAATGAAGCCGAAGCCCTTGGTGGCGTTGAACCACTTTACAGTACCAGTGTTCATAACGATTTCCTTTCGTAGCAATCGTTGTGGTTCCCGCGATACCTTGCGGGATTGGATCGATTATTTGAGAGGAAATCCAACGAGAGCACGGAGGCTGGAGCGTCGGTCACAAGCAATGGTCGATTGGGCAAATATAGCCGGAATTTTCAATTTTGCAACGAGGGCGCGGTGGAAAATACGTTAAGTTATCTTAGTATTTCTTGTAAGTAATTATTTTAAAACGTTTTCCGCGATGCTCTGTAGCTGCCAGCCGCACGGGATACGTGTTAACCGGCACCAGGCGAAACATCCTTCGAGTTGTCGCCATCCGGCAGGCTGCCTGCGCCCGGCGTCTTGTCATAATCGGTAAGCGAAGGTTTGGCGTGCGGGCCGGCTGGCGGAATTTCGCTGGCCTTGGAAGGGCTCTTTTCGTCTTTCTTCGGTTTTTTCTGCTGCATCATGGCCTGTTCTCCTTTGGAAGGAAAACGCCGGCAGAAGCGCGAGGTTCCGCAGCTGTGCCGGGTTATGGCAGCTGTTCATACGTCAGCGGCGGGATCGCGGTTTTTTCTCGTCCCTGTTCATATCGCGTCCCACCCATTTGAAGAAAACAAACAGGCTGGCACCGATGATGATAAGCGGAACGAAGGCTTCAAAACTGGACATAATTCACTCTCTCTTCCCCCGATGATCATATTATCGGGATGGAAGAGGCGCGTAATCTGCGGAATATCGTCCGTTCTTTTTGCCAGTTGCAGCGCGCGGCCCGCTGTCGAAGCGGCCGCGCGCCGAAGATTCTAGAGCGGCAGTGATTTCACCGCTTCGGAGCCGCCCTCGCGGGCGCTCTTCAGCGCCGCCACGCCACACAGAACCGACATGGCGCCGGCGCGTGAACCTGCCCGCTGGCGCAGCCGGTCATTCGAGCCCGGTTTGAAGATCATGTCGCGCATGCGGTTGTCGCCGCCATAATGGCCGCCCGGCTCATGCGGCACCCAGATATGCTCGACACCGCCGCCGAAGCTTTTGACCAGCAGGATTTCATCGGCCGGCGGCTCCGTCCAGGGCTGCTTTTCATATTGGCGCATCTCGATGCGGCCCTTATGGCCGTTGAAGGCAATGTGATGACCCTCGATCGGCATATAGGTATTGAGCGAATAGGAAACCTGCACGCCGCTGGCATAACGGATCGAGGCGCTCATCGTATCGGGGATGTCGATCTCTTCGCGGAAGACGCAGGCATCGCGCATATAACCGTCAATGCTCGACGGATCTTCATAGAGTGCATCGAGGAAAGGATCGGCGCCGAGATCCATGAAATAATCGCACTCATCCTTGTGCGGACAGGTGCGACAGCGCGTTCCGCGGAACGGGCCGTTCTTGCCGTAATGCAGCAGCTGTCCGAAACCCTTCACTTCGACGGGATCGGAATCGAGATACCAGTTCAAGAGATCGAAATGGTGGGTGGCCTTGTGCACGAACAGGCTGCCGGAATGTTCGGTGAAGGCGTGCCAGCGGCGGAAATAGTCCGCACCGTGCTGGTTGTCGAGATACCAGTGGAAATCGACCGAGGTGACGGTGCCGATGGCCCCGTCGTCGATCAGTTCCTTGATTCGTGCGGCGGTGGGAGAGAAACGGTAATTGAAGGACACATCGACCCGGCGGCCGCTTTTGGCCTCCGCGGCGCGAATGCGGTCGATCTTTTCCGGGGTGGTGGTCATGGGTTTTTCACTGATGACATCGGCTCCGCCTTCCAGCGCGCGGATGATGATGTCGTCATGTGTATCGTCAGGCGTGCAGACGATCACCAGTTCCGGGCGCTGCTCCAGCATCATCCGGTCGAAATCGTCATAAAGCGGTGCGTTCGAACCCATCATGGCGCGGGCGCGTTCGGCGCGCATCAGGTTCAGGTCGCAAATGCCGACCAGCTCGACATAATCGCTCCAGCCGGCCAGAAGTTCGCGACCCCACATGGTGGTGCCGCGATTGCCGGTGCCGACCAGCGCATAGCGTTTGCGTTTCACCCTTTCAGGCATTGTCTCTCTCCCGGATATCTCAACAAACAGTCTTGAAACGCTCGACCACGGTGGACAGAACCTCGTCCATTGGCCGCGCCTGCCAGCGATGCGAAAAGATTTCCACTTCCTGCGGGCCGTGGAAGCCGGCAGCCTCGATCATGGCGCGAAATGCCTTCAGGTCAATCACGCCGTCGCCCATCATGCCGCGATCATTGAGCGGATCGGTGGTCGGCACCAGCCAGTCGCAGATGTGGTGGGCAAGGATTTGCCCGTTCCTGCCGGCCCGCGCCACCTGTTCCTCCAGTTCCGGGTCCCACCAGACGTGGTAGACGTCGATGGCGACGCCGGTGCCGGCCCCCAGCCGGTCGCAGAGATCGAGCGACTGTTTCAGTGTGTTGAAGCAGGCGCGCTCGGCGGCGTAAAAGGGGTGAAGCGGTTCGATGGCCAGCGGCACGCCGGCGTCCCGTGCATAGGGCAGAAGTTCGGCCATGCCGTCTTCCACCATCTGCCGCGCGCCTTTCAGATCGCGGGAGCCGGCGGGCAGGCCACCGACAACAAGCACGAGGCAATCGGCCTTCATGGCAGCCGCTTCATCGACGGCGCGTTTATTATCCTCGATGGCGCGGCGGCGGCCTTCCGCATCGGGGGCGGGGAAAAAACCGCCCCGGCAATGGCCGCTGAGGCGCAGGCCGTTCTGTTCGACAATGCGGGCGGCTTCCGCGAGCCCGACGCCGTGCACCTGTTCGCGCCAGGGTGAAATGGCGGTGATGCCATGGGCAAGGCAGGCATCAACGATGGCGCCAAAAGCACCGCCCTGGCGCACGGTGGCGAAATTGATGGAAAGGCCCTCAAGGCTCATATCGATATCTCCCCTGGTTCTGCTGCCTCAGCCAATGCCCCGGACCGAAAGAAACGCCTTCATGCGGTGCGTTGCGAGATCCGGTTCGGCAAGCACATTGGCCTTGTCCGCCAGCCGGAAAAGCTCGGCGAAATGCTGCGTGGAGCGAGTGCTTTCCTGCCCGCCAACCATGGTGAAATGCTCCTGCAACCCGTTGAGATAGGCGAGGAACACCACGCCGGTCTTGTAGAAGCGGGTGGGCGCCTTGAAGATATGGCGCGACAGCGCCACCGTCGGCTCCAGAATATCGAAGAACTCATTGTCCGCGCCACGCTTCAGGCTGGCGAGAGCTTTGGAGGCGGCCGGCGCAATGGCGTCGAAAATGCCGAGCAGGGCGTCCGAGTACCCCTGTTCGTCACCGGCGATCAATTCGGCATAGTTGAAGTCGTCGCCGGTATACATGCGCACACCAGCCGGCAGGCGGCGGCGCATGACGATTTCCTTTTCCTTGGAAAGAAGCGAAATCTTGATGCCGTCGATCTTGTCGGCATTCTCCTCGATCATGGCAAGGCAGGTTTCCATGGCCTGCATGTGGTCACCGGAACCCCAGTAACCCTCGAGTGCGGGATCGAACATTTCACCCAGCCAGTGGATCACCACTTTCTGCTCGGCGCGGGAAAGCACCCTGGCATAAGCCTTGAGATAATCATCCGGCGAGCGGGCAGCAGCGGCCAGCGCGCGGCTTGCCATAAGGATAACGCGTCCGCCTTCTCCCTGAACAAAATCAAGCTGTTCCAGATAAGAGTCGATAATCTGGTTTAGATCATAACCGCCACTATCGAGATGGTCTGTGCCCACGCCGCAGGCAATCAGCGCATCCTTGCGGCTGGCTGCTTCCCTCAGCGAACGGGAGATGAGTTCCTGCGCCTGCGGCCAAGCGAGCCCCATGCCGCGCTGCGCCGTGTCCATCGCCTCGGCGACACCGAGGCCAAGGTCCCACAGGCGGTGACGGAAGCGCAGCGTCGCGTCCCAGTCGATGGCGGGGGTCAACCACGGGTCATTATCGGCAAACGGATCGGCCACCACATGGGCGGCGGCGAAAGCGACGCGGTTGAAATCCGCGGCACTTCGTTTTTCAACCGCGACGGGCGTGCCGGACAATTTGTAGACCTCGATACTACGGTCGTCCTTCGGTAGTTTGAGTTCGCTCAACATCGCCTCCTCAGGAAATAGCGGGAACGTCGAGCCAGCGGCGTTCCTTCCACGATCTCAGCCCCAGTTCGGCAAGCTGCACGCCCTTCACGCCTTCTATCAGCCCGTAGGGCCATGGGTCATTGTCCACCAGATGGCGCACGAACATTTCCCATTGCGCCTTGAAGCCGTTGTCATAGACGACATTGTCGGGCACTTCCTGCCAGGTCTTGTAGAAATCGATGGTCTGCGGCTGGTCGGGGTTCCACACCGGTTTCGGTGTATTGGTGCGGTGCTGGGTGAAGCATTTGGTCAGGCCTGCCACCGCCGAACCATGGGTGCCATCCACCTGGAAGGTGACGAGATCGTCGCGGCGCACCCGCACCGCCCATGAAGAGTTGATGTGGGCGATGGCGCCGCCTTCCAGCTCGAAAGTGGCATAGGCCGCATCGTCCGCATCCGCCTTATAGGCTTTGCCCTGCTCATCAAAACGTTCCGGAATATGGGTGGCGCCAAGGCAGCTCACCGATTTTACCGGGCCGAACAGATTGTCGAGCACATACCGCCAGTGGCACAGCATATCGAGAATGATGCCGCCGCCATCCTTCAGGCGGTAGTTCCATGACGGGCGCTGCGCCGGCTGCCAGTCGCCCTCGAATACCCAGTAGCCGAACTCACCGCGCACCGAGAGGATTTTGCCGAAAAATCCGCTGTCGCGCAGCATGGCGAGCTTGCGCAGGCCGGGCAGGAACAGCTTGTCCTGCACCACGCCGTGCTTGATACCGGCGCTTTCGGCGAGCCGGGCAATCGCCAGCGCCTCTTCCATCGTGTCGGAAATCGGCTTTTCGCAATAAACGTTCTTGCCGGCCTTGATGGCTTTCTCCAGCAGGCTGCCGCGCATCTGCGTCGTGCCGGCATCGAAGAACAGCGTATCGTCAGGGTTTGCAAGCGCCGCATCGATATCGGTCGTCCAGCGGGCGACATTATGCTTTTTCGCGATTTCCTCGATCTTTGCGCCGTTGCGGCCGACCAGAATGGGGTCAAGCATGACCCTTTCGCCGTTCTTCAAAAGCACGCCGCCCTGATCGCGAATAGCGAGAACGGAGCGAACGAGATGCTGGTTGTAACCCATGCGGCCGGTGATGCCGTGCATGATGACGCCGATACGTTTCATGAATTTCCTCCCAAGGCGGCCTTTTCCCGAAAGCCGCTTCCGTCAAACATGGCAATTTGTAACCATTTGGTTATTTGTGGTCGTGAAGGATGCGATCTGTCAAGGTGTTTTTGGCGGACAAAATTCAAATTTCGAGAGAGGCCGCCGTCTGGCTTCTTCACCGCGCCGCAAAAGAAAACGACGCGCTTCGCGGATGCGAAAGCGCGTCGTCGCTGTTGTTAAACGAGAATTCGGTTCTGCCGGCTCAGACTGGCCGCACTGCAGCAAGCAGCGTGTCGACGATGTGCTGGCCCCATCTTTCCAGTTCGGCAGGGTCGGTCAGGTCGCGCTGGAAGATCGTCGACAGCGTGAACCGGTTCGACAGATAGAAAGCACCGAGTGAAGCGATGGTCAGATAGACGTCGATCGGATCGAGGCCGTCGCGGAATTCGCCGGCGTCGCTGCCGCGCCGCAGCACCTCTTCCAGCTCCGAAATGAAATTCGAATGCATGGCGGCAATTGTCGGGGATTGCCTGAGATAGCGGGCTTTGTTGAGGTTTTCGGTGGCGAGGATGCTCAGGAATTCGGGGTGATCGAGGAAATAATGCCAGGTGAAAAGCGCAAGCTCCCGCAACCCCTCCGAAGGGGGCTTGCGGGTAAGGTCGAGCCGCCTTTCGGTGTGGCGAATATGGCGATAGGCATCTTCCAGAACGGCGAGATAAAGCGCATCCTTATCGCCGAAATAATGGTAGATCATCCGCTTGTTGGTGCCAGCGCGGCGGGCGACGACATCGATTCGAGCCCCCGCCAGCCCCTTGGCGGCCACCTCGCGGCGGGCGGCTTCAAGGATGGCGGCCCGGGTTCTTTCAGGGTTTCGCACCTGTGCGGTAGCGCGTTTGCGCTTGGGGGCAGGCGCTTTTTCCGAAGCCGGATCGAGTGGCTGGTTTTTTGTCGTTTCTTCCATTTCAGCACCCGCTTGACAATGTTTGCGATCAGTGTTCCCATGTAACCAATTAGTTATAAAACGGCAAGTGTCGTTTACGTTCATCATCAATTGGCAGTCAATAGGGAGGAGTTGCCAATGCCCATGATGCTTCACAGGAGAGGTGTGCTTTCAGCAGGGCTTGCGGCCCTGTCGCTTGCAACATTGGGAGGAGGGTCGGCGCAGGCGCAGGCCGCGCGCCTTCGCATGTTGTGGTGGGGGTCGCAGGAACGCGCCGATCGCACCAACAAGGCGATATCGGCCTACAAGCAGGTCAAGCCGGATCTCGATATTGCCGGTGAGTTTGCCGGCTGGAGTGATTACTGGCCGCGCCTTGCCACGCAGGTGGCGGGTCGCAACGCGCCTGACCTGATCCAGATGGATTATCGTTACATCTTCGAATATGGCCGTCGCGGCGCGCTTGCGCCGCTCGATGAATATATCGGCAAGGGCCTGAAGATCGAAGATTTCGGCAAGATGAACATCGATTCCGGCCGGGTCGATGGCAAGCTTTACGGCATTAATCTCGGCGTCAATTCCAGCGCCGTTTTCTTCGATCAGGCCGCCTGGGAAAAATCCGGCGCGACACCGCCGTCCATCGGCCAGACCTGGGAAGAGTTTGCCGAAAACGCCGCCAAGCTCAGCAAGAACAAGCCGAAACCCGGTTATTACGCCACGGCCGATGCCAGTGGCGTGGAGCCGAGCTTTGAGAACTGGCTGCGCCAGAACGGCAAATCGCTCTACACGCAGGATGGCGGCATCGGCTTTGATCCTGCTGATGCGACCAAGTGGTTCACCCTGTGGGCGGATCTGCGCAAGAGCGGCGCCTGTGTGCCGGCCGATGTGCAGGCGCTCGACCAGCTCAATATCGAAACCAACCCGCTGACGACGGGCAAGGCGGCAACCGCATTCGCCCATTCCAACCAGTTCGTCGGTTATCAGAAGCTCAACAAGGCCAAGCTTGCCATAAGCTCCTATCCGAAGAGCACGAAGGATGGCCCTTCCGGCCACTATCTCAAACCTTCCATGCTCATCAGCGTCGCCAATGGCAGCGCCGGCATCGAGCAGGCGGTTGGGTTCATCAACTTCCTGGTCGCCGACCCGCAGGGCATCGATATTCTGGGCGTTGAACGCGGCGTTCCCGCTTCGGAATCCATGCGTAACGCGCTTACTCCCAAGCTCGATGAGGTCAGCAAGAGCATGGTGGAATATATCGCCGAGATTACTCCCGGCGTCGGCGATCTGCCGCCGGCGCCACCCCCGGGTGCAGGCGAGTTCGCCTTTGTCCTGAAACGCACGGCGGAGGAAGTTGGCTTCGGCAAGATTTCGCCTGAAGAGGGCGGTGACCGCCTCGTCAAGGAATCTGAAACCGTTATCAAACGGAAGTGATTGCGTATGGCATTTCGATCTGAAACTCTTGTGGGGGAGAGCCGTGGCGCGGCTCTCCCGAAGCGGGGCAGCGTGAAGCGGATGTTCGACCGCAATATTCACGCCTACCTGTTTCTCCTGCCCTGGCTGATAGGCTTCTTCGGCCTCACGCTGGGCCCGGCGCTCGCGTCGCTTTACCTGTCTTTCACCAATTATGACCTGTTGCAGTCGCCGGACTGGGTGGGGGCGGCAAACTATGTGCGCATCGCCACCGATGATCCGAAATTTGCAGCGGCCATGCAGGTGACGTTTACCTATGTGCTGCTGTCGGTGCCGCTGAAGCTCATCTTCGCTCTGCTGGTGGCGCTCGCCTTCAATCGCGGCATCAAGGGTTTGACGCTCTACCGGGCGATCTTCTATCTGCCGTCGCTGCTGGGTTCCAGCGTGGCCATTGCCGTGCTCTGGCGCCAGCTTTTCGCCTCTGACGGCCTCGTCAACATGATCCTGTGGCAGGCTTTCGGTTATGAAGGACCAAGCTGGATTTCCAATCCGGATTATTCGATCTACACGCTGGTCATCCTGTCCGTCTGGCAGTTCGGTTCGCCGATGATCATCTTCCTCGCGGGTCTGAGACAAATCCCGCAGGATATGTATGAAGCCGCCGAAATCGACGGAGCAAGCAAGGTGCGGCAGTTCTTCCGCATTACCCTGCCGCTCCTGACACCGGTGATATTCTTCAACGCCGTGATCCAGACGATCGATGCCTTCAAGGCCTTCACGCCCGCCTTCATCATTTCCGAAGGCACCGGCGGGCCGATCAACTCGACGCTGTTCTACACGCTCTACCTCTATCAGGAAGCCTTTGGTTTCTTCCGCATGGGCTATGCCTCGGCGCTTGCCTGGATTTTGGTGATCATCATCTCGCTGTTCACGGCCTTCTCGTTCCTCAGCGCGAAATACTGGGTGCATTACGATGACTGACGCTGTTACCGCTCCCCGGCCCGGACAAGGCCCGCAACGCACACCGCTGAAATCGGTGATGCTCCACACCGCGCTGATCATTGCTTCCTTTGCGATGCTCTATCCAATTCTGTGGATGATTTCAGGTTCGTTCCGGCCGCAGGATGAGCTGTTCGGTTCTTCCTCGCTCATTCCCTCGTCGGTCGATATCGGCGGTTATATCCGCGGCTGGACCGGGCTGCAGGTGAGTTTCGGGCAGTTTTTCTGGAACTCCTTCTTCATCTCGGTGCTCGCCACCATCGGCAATGTGGTCGGCTGCTCGCTCACCGCCTTCGCTTTTGCAAGGCTGCGGTTCGGTGGGCGCAATTTCTGGTTCGCGCTGATGCTCGGCACCTTGATGTTGCCCTATCATGTCGTGCTCATCCCGCAATATATCCTGTTTCTGGAAATGGGCTGGGTGAACACCTCGCTGCCGCTGATCGTGCCGAAATATCTGGCGACGGATGCCTTCTTCATCTTCCTGATGGTGCAGTTCTTCCGCGGTATCCCGCGTGAACTGGACGAGGCTGCTGTCATGGATGGCTGCTCGCCCTTCCGCATCTACTGGAAGATCATGTTGCCCCTGTCGATGCCGGTGCTGGCGACGGCTGCCATCTTTTCCTTCATCTGGACCTGGGACGATTTCTTCGGTCCGCTGATCTATCTGAACGACATCAACACCTACACCGTGCAGCTCGGCCTCAGATCCTTTGTGGATTCCACCGGCAGCTCGGACTGGACCTCGCTTTTCGCCATGTCCAACCTGTCGCTGGTGCCGGTCTTCCTGTTCTTCCTGTTTTTCCAGCGGCTGCTGATCGAAGGCATCGCCACGACGGGAATGAAACGCTGAACCGAGAAAACATTTTATAAGACCATCAACACTGTCGCGGCCGCCCTTGGCGCGGCGCGACAGTCGGGAGAAACAGCATGGCAAGCAGCATTACTCTGGAAAAAATCGTCAAGCGGTTCGGCGCTTTTCCGGTCGTTCACGGTATCGATCTGAAGATCGAGCCGGGTGAATTCACCGTTTTTGTCGGCCCCTCGGGCTGTGGTAAATCCACGCTTTTGCGCATGATTGCCGGGCTGGAGGAAATCTCCGAGGGTGATCTTCGCATCGATGGCGAAAGGGTCAACGAAACAGCCGCCTCCAAACGCGGCATCGCCATGGTTTTCCAGTCCTATGCGCTTTATCCGCATATGAGCGTCTACAAGAACCTCGCCTTCGGTCTGGAAACCGCGGGTTACAAAAAACCGGAGGTCGAGGCGCGGGTGCAGAAGGCCGCCGATATCCTGCAGATCGGCCCGCTGTTGCAGCGCAAGCCGAAGGCGCTTTCGGGCGGCCAGCGCCAGCGTGTCGCCATCGGCCGGGCCATCGTGCGCGAGCCGAAAATCTTCCTCTTCGATGAGCCTCTGTCCAACCTCGATGCCGAACTGCGCGTGCAGATGCGCGTCGAAATCGCCAAGCTGCACCAGACGCTCGGCAGCACCATGATCTATGTGACGCATGACCAGGTGGAAGCCATGACAATGGCCGACAAGATCGTCGTGCTGCGTGACGGCCGCATCATGCAGGTCGGCCGCCCGCTCGATCTTTACAATAATCCCGCCAACCAGTTCGTGGCCGGCTTCATCGGCTCGCCGAAGATGAACTTCCTCTCCGCCAAGGTGGTTTCAGGCGACAGCTCCAACCGCACCATCGAGGTGGCCGGCCAGCGCATCGTGCTGGAAAAGCCGGTTGCGGCCGGCGAAGGCGAACCGCTGACCTTCGGCGTGCGCCCCGAACACGTCAACCCGCAGGCGCAATCCTCGCTCGGCGAAGCTTCCATCCAGCTCGTGGAACATCTGGGCGGCTCGACGGTGGTTTACACCAACACCCCGGACGGCCAACCGGCCACCGTGCTGCTGGACGGCCAGCGCCCAATCCGCATCGGCGAGACCATTCCCTTTGCATTCGATCTGGCCAAGACCCATCTGTTCGGGGCGGATGGGCGGCGGATATGAGAGTGGGTGGGTGAGAGCTGTCTCACCACAGGGCGGCTAACGAAGTCCGCAAAGCTTGCGTTATCATCCTCGGGCCTGTCCCGAGGATCTGCAACATGTTGATTTTGTTCAACGTGATTAGATTCCCGGCACAGGGCCGAGAATGACGTCGCGTGTGAGGTTGCAATCGTGCACTAATCGGTATGACCGGCGAGGATCTCGCGTAGCGCCACCGCATCTTCCGCAAACTGGCCGACATCGTCACCTTTGACGAATTCCAGCATCGCATAAGCCGGTTTCGTCCAGTCGCTTTGGGGTAACGCCTCGACACACGACCGCCAATAATCCGCGCGGTCGGCAAGCGGCAGGCGGCTGGTGTCGGCAAGCCATGCAAAGACGTGCAGATGGCAGATGCGTGAGCCGATTTCCGATATTTCAGCGAGAGCCTTTTCGAGCGGCAGGCCGGGTGCCGGCTGCCAGTAGAAAAAGAGGTTGGGCATGGCCAAATCCTGCGCCAGTTGCAGGGCCGAAGGCAGGGTGTCCGTCAGTGAATTGGGGTGATATTCGAGGCCAATCGTCATGCCGTAATCTTGCGCATGGCGGGCGATCTCTGCCAGTGCCTCGGTGGCCCTGCGGCGCTCGGCGGGAGAGTAGTCGGTGGAGGGCCTTTTGCGTTGGCCCGGCCAGATACGGATATGGCCGGTGCCGAGCGCTTTGGCAGTTTCGAGAACGGCGGTCAAATCTTGCCGCGTAAAATCCGGCGCGAAGATGTAGGAACCGTAGGAAGAGACGGTCAGGCCCGCTTTGGCCGTCCGCTCGACCACATCCCTTGCGTTTTCGAGATCGCCTGACGGCACATGGATATCCGCGCCCCACTCGATTGCCTTGATGCCGTTCGCGACGGCAAGGTCGATGACGGCCTGCGGCGACAGGGAGCGGAAGGTGACGGAGCAGAGGCCCGGCTCGAAAATTCTCATGCGATCAGTTCCAGATGTTCCGGCCGCACCTGCTGTTCAAGTGCCGCGCCCTGGCAAAAGCGTTCGATTTCCGCGATTGCCATGTCGCCCAGCCTGGCGCGTTCGAGGCCTACGGCGCCGGCGATGTGCGGTGTCAGGAAGACGTTGGGCAGGCTGTAGAAGGCGGAATCGGGCGGCGGCACTTCCGGATCGGTCACATCGATGACGGCTTCGATACGCCCGGTTTTCAGTTCCGCCAGCAGCGCCTCTTCATCGACGAGCGCACCGCGCGCCGTGTTGATCAGGGTTGCGCCGTCCTTCATCCGGGCAAGCGCTTCTGCGCCGATCATATGCCGGGTCTGCGGCAGCGACGGCGCATGCAGCGAAATGACGTCGCTCATTGCCATCAGCGCATCAAGCGTTACCAGCCGCACGCCAAGGCGCTCCGCCTCGGCTGCGCTTAAAAACGGGTCGAAAAGGATGATGTCGAGATCGAAGGGTTTCAGCAGATTGATGACCCGACGCCCGATGCGCGACGCGCCGACCACCCCGACCGTCAGGCCGAGATTGCCGATGGCCTGCGATTGCAGGTGATCGACGTTTTCCCGCCCGCGATCGTTTCCATAAAACCGTCGGAAGCTGAATACGCGCTTGCCGGCAAGCAGGATCATCGCCTGCGTAAATTCGGCGACCGGCTGCGCATTGGCTTCCGCCGCGCTGCACACCGTGATGCCGTGCTCAAAGACCGCCTGCGAGAGGAAATATTTCACCGTGCCGGCAGCATGGGAAATCAGCTTGAGCCTTGGCATCAACGCCAGTTCCCGCGCGCCGATATCGGGACAGCCCCAGCCGGTCAGGAGAATATCCGTCCGTTCCAGCTGGTCTCTTACCGATGGATCGTGAAAGTCGCAGATCCGGCTGATATCGATGATTTCGACGCTCTGCGACAGCCTTTCGAGCGCCTGTGGTGTCAGCACATGCTGCGTCCGCTCCGGGTCCATGGCAAGGCTGAGACGCGGAAGCGGGCTCGTCATCGTGGCTCTCCCGTCGCCGCCATGCTGCTGACCGGGACGCCGTGCTCTGCAAACAGGCGGTCGAGCGCCTTGATATCCGGGAGCGCTGGAACAGCTGCCAGGGCTTTTTTGCTTTCTGGCCCGGCCAGCCCCACAAAGACGGCGCAGGCAAGCAGAGCTTCGCCGGCTGGAATGTCTCCGCGCAATTGCGGCACCGTGGTTTTGGCATTGATGAGATTGGTATTGGGTAGCGCCTTCAGTGCGATGCCCTGACGGGATATGACGGAGCCGAGATCGATGATCGCGGAAATGTCGGTGCCGCAATCAGCCGATGCATGGCCGGCTGTCTCGGTTACGGCATCGCTGTCGCCGTCGTTGCGATTGATGGCGAAGCCGCCTTCGGTGACGGAAAGTGGCCGGGCGCTGGTGATCCGATGCAGCCGGATGTGCCAGTCGCCGGCGGCAACCAGCGTCGTTTCAACCGCGACATCGGGGAAGGGTTTCCATGTCGCCCGCAGATTGTCCCCGGCCAGCAGAACCTTTTCGTTGGTTTCGCGCACGCGGTAATGCAGGCCGTCGTCAGAGAAGGCCAGCATATTATCAAAACCATTGGTCTTGAAGCCGCGCTCATCCACTTCCACACCAAAACCATAACGGGATGAATAGGCGAATTTGGCATATTTTTCCGACCCGCCGCGCATGGAGAGGGTTTCCTGCCCGCTGCAAAGTGCCGTGACGTTGCCTTTGGTCCGCATTATCACCATGCCGGGATGAATGAGCGGCCGTGGTTTGGTGGAGGTTTCGGGCAGCTTTTCTTCCGCCTGCCAGAAGGGGTGGCTTTCCGGCAGCGCGAGCGGCAGGAAGGCCTTGAAGGCCCAATAGGGCGAACCGGCCGAATTGTAACTTTCCGACATGGTCAGCTGCGGATAGGCGTAGCCGATGGAGAGAACGCCGTCGCGGTCGGCGATCGGCTTTTGCGCCCACCAGCGCAGATGCTGCAGATAAAGCCCCTTGATCTCGCCCCAGGGCAGGGCTTCTTCATCGGCAAAGGCAAGGCCTGCCCAGAAGCCGCCACAGGCGAAACGATAGGTCATGGACCGGCCGAAGGCGAGCGCCCCGCCATCCTCATCGAACCAGCCGGCAAAATCGCCGGCAAACAGGCGGGCGCGTTCACGGTAACGTTCGGCATAAGCATCGTCAGGCTTGCTGAGTTTCGCGTAGATCAGGCCGTAAAAATGCATGGCGAAGGCGATATAGTGGTCGATGCGGCGATAATCGCCGTCCCGATACCAGCCGTCGGCAATGTAGAAGCCGTCCAGCTCCGCCTTGAAAGTTTCCGTCAGGCTGTGGTCGAAATCTATGCCGAGATGATCGAGCGCCATGTCGACCATCACCCGGAAGAACTTCCAGTTATTATCGGCATAATTGCGCTCGCGCGCCGTCAGCAGATAGCGGCGGACATTGTCTTTCTGCGTGTCGGAGAGGGGTTCCCAAAGATGTTGTGGCGCAAGCCGAAGCGCGAAGCCCAGAGCTGCAAGTTCTACCAGCCGCTGATCCTTCTGGCGCACGTCGCCCCAATAATCGGGATGGGCGGGATCGGTGCCGTTGGTGATGCCTCTTGCCAGAAGCGGCCAATGCTCAAAGCTGTCGCCGCTGAGCGCCAGCGGCGCGATGCCCCAGAGCGGCCGGGCAAATCCTTCCAGATCGGCCGCTGCCCGGTCAAAATGCGCGGCAGTGCCGCTAAGTGTCACCCTTGCGCCGCTTTGCGAAAAATAGGGCAGAAGCGGTGCGAAACTGTCATCCAGCGCCTTCCTGACATCGGCGCGGGTTTTGAGCGGATTACCATAGAGCGGATTGAAACGGGTCATCGGATCATTGTTTGCCGCATCATGCATTACGTATCGCCTTTCCCGTCTTTTTCGCCTGTCCGGCGGTCTCTCCTTCCACCAGCTGCACGCCCAGCTGCACCTGCCGGGCGTTGGCGGAAGGTTCCGTCAGCCGGCGGCGCATCAGTTCCACGGCCTCGCGGGCAATTTCGCGGCGGTCGACGCGGATGGTGCTGAGGCGAGGGGTGGAGAGTTCGGCAAAGGGCAGATCATCGAAGCCGATGATGGAAAGATCATCCGGTACGCCAAGGCCAAGCTCCTGTGCTGCCCCCAGCGCGCCGAGCGCAATCGCATCATTCATGCAGAAAATGCCTGTCAGGTCAGGGTTTTTGGCCAGCAGCTGGCGAACCGCATCGCCCGCCTGTCCAAAGCCGCTATCCACCGTCGTCAGCAGGAATTCCTCATAAATGGCTCCCTCCTGTTCGAGGATGGTGTGGCGGAAGCCGCGCATGCGCTCGCGTATGGTGTGGCGGTGGTGCGGGCCGATATAGGCGACCTTGCGGTGGCCGAGTTCCAGAAGCCGCCGCGCCGCCATCGCACCGCCGTAAAAATTGGAGGGCGAAACACAATCCAGCGTCATCGAGGGGTCGGCGCTGTTGACCAGAACCGGCTGAAGCACTCCCTGCGTGATGCGGTGGATGATCTCCTCTTCAGGGTCGAGGCCGATGGCAAGAAGGCCGTCCGCCTCGCAGACCCGCTGTGTCAGCGCGTCATCCACCTGTTTCTGGTGCAGCAGCCGGATATCGAGTTCAAACCCGTCCGTCTGGGCGAGGCTGCGCAGCATGTCGAAAATATCGTGATAAAAAGCGCCGATATCGCCGGTTGCCCTTTCGGCGGACATCAAGGCGAGAACCTTTTTGCCTTCCAGCGGCACGCCGCCGGCCTGGCTGGTGACCGGCCGCAGCGGATAGCCAAGTTCCGCCGCAACCCCCAGAACCTTGGTCTGGATCGAAGCGCTGATGCCTTTTTCCCCGGCGAGAACACGAGAGACGGTGCTGATGGAAACACCGGCGCGCTGGGCGATATCCGACTGGCGCGGGCGGCTGATGTCGGGCGTATCGTTCATGTCGTCTCCTGCGCTTGCAAAAAAATCTATTATGATGCAAATATTGCAAATATAGAAAATTTGCAAGAATTAAGTAGTCAGTGAAAAATTTGCAAAACGCGGGAGGAGCAGATGCAAACTATCGACAGACGTGGATTTTTGGTAACGGCGGCGCTGGCCGGTCTTGGGGTTGCGGCGGGCGGTTTTCGCGCGCTGGCGGCCGAGACCCGGCTTCGTTGCGTGTGGTGGGGATCAGCCGATCGCAACAAGCGCACCAATGACGTTATCGCCCTTTACCAGAAGGCCGATCCGCAAACGGTGGTCAGCGGCGAAATGATCGCCGGCTCCGACTACTGGACCAAGCTTGCGACCTCGATGGCCGGACGCAATGTCGCCGATATCTTCCAGCTGGAACCATCCACCATCGCCGATTATTCCGGCCGTGGCGCCTGCATGGAACTGGACAAGTTCGTCGGCTCGACGCTTGATCTTTCCAGCTTCGGCAAGAGCGAGATCGATCTTTGCCGCATTGACGGCAAGCTTTACGGCGTCGGTCTCGGGCTCAATTCCTTCTGCATGATGTATGATGCTGAAGCGGTGAAGGAAGCCGGCGTTTCCATGCCGGAAGGGCAGATCACCTGGACGGCGCTGGCGGAACTGGCGCGCGATTTCAAGAAGAACGGCCCGGCGCGGCGCAATTACTGGGCGGTGCCCTATGGTGCGCGTTACCACTATGTCTTCGATGTCTGGCTTCGCCAGCGCGGCAAGCTTTTGTTTCAGGATGGCACCATCGGTTTCAACAAGGAAGACGCCAAGGAATGGTTCGCCTATTGGGAGAAGCTGCGCGAGGACAAGCTCTGCGTTTCCGCCGATATCCAGACGCGTGATGACAACACCATCGAATCCAACGCCTTGACGCTTGGCAATTCTGCCATCGGTTTTGCCTATTCCAACCAGCTTGTGGGTTATCAGGCGCTGAACAAGAAGACACTGTCCATCGGCATGCTGCCGGGTGAGGGGGCTGGCAAGCCGACCGGGCATTATTACCGGCCGGGGCTCATCTGGTGCATTTCGTCCACCTCCACCAATCCGGAAGCAGCAGCGAAGTTTATCAACTTCTTCGTCAATGATCTCGATGCCGGCAAGGTGCTGGGTGTCGAGCGCGGCGTGCCGCCGGCAAAGAAGGTGCGTGAGGCGGTGTTGCCAAGCCTCAACGAGACCGAACGCAAGACGGTGGATTATATCGAGAGCCTGTCCGGCAAACTCGATCCCTATCCGGAGCCCGCCCCCATCGGCGCCAATGAGTTCGACCGCGGCGTGATGCGTCCGATTGCCGATTCGCTCGCCTTCGGTCGCGCCAGCGTGGATGAAGCGGCGCAGAATCTTGTCGACACCGGCACGCGGACCCTGCGCAAGCGCGGTTGACGACAAAGGGGCATCGCCACGTGGCCAAGGCTGCGTGGCGATGCCTTTTTCATGTCTTTAACCTTCAGATATGCCCGAACGATAAACAACACTGGACAAGTATAGGGTATTTAAGCCAGAAATCCTGATCTGGATCGATAAATCTGAAGATTAGAGAATGGCCCCCAATTTCCTCCTGGTTGATGCTGAAAAAGAATTCGATGTCCTGAAAGCGGCCGCATCTTTGATCCGCGTGCAGATATTGAAGCTGCTGCATGAGACGAGCGGTCTGAATGTCAACGAGATCGCGCAGCGGCTTGATCTGCCTCAGTCCACGGTATCCGCCGGTGTGGCTGTTCTTGAAGAGGCGGGGCTGCTGCGAACCGAGACGCGCAAGGCGCGCAAGGGCAGCCAGAAAATCTGCTTTGCCACCTGCGACGAACTCATCGTTTCCTTCCGAAAACCCGAGACGCCGGCGGCCTCCAATTACATTGCGGTGGCCATGCCGCTTGGCCTTTATACCCAGAGTTCGGTAACGGCACCCTGCGGCATCTGTTCGCCTGAGGGTATTATCGGGCTTCTGGATGTGCCCGATACCTTCATGGATCCTGACCGCATGAAGACGGCGCTCTTGTGGTTGACGTCGGGCTTCGTGGAATATCAATTCCCCAATAATGCCAAGATTCAGGGCCGAAACGTCGAGGAAATCGAGTTTTCCATGGAGGTCAGTTCCGAGGTGCCGGGAACGCACAGCAACTGGCCGTCGGACATAACCCTTTCCGTCAACGGCAGGGAGATCGGCGTGTGGACCTCTCCGGGCGACTTCGGGGACAAGCGGGGTGTGTTTACGCCCGATTGGTGGAAACTTTCCGGTTCGCAATATGGCATGCTCAAAACCTGGCGCATCACGGCGCAGGGGACCTATGTCGATGGCACCCGCATTTCGGATGTGACGCTGGCGGATATCGATCTGGTGAGCCATCGTTCCATCCGTCTGCGCATCGAGGTCAAGGCCGATGCGAAACATCCGGGCGGGCTGAATATCTTCGGCCGGGGTTTCGGAAATTACGATCAGGACATTGTCCTGCGCCTGCGCACGGCAGACTGAGCCTTCAAATTTTAAAAGTATGATTTTCGCGGTTGACAGGCGCGGATTCCCTCGGCAACTATATTATCAAATATGGTTTATACCATATTTTATGATATAAATGCGCAGGGAGGAGAGCCTATGAAAGCGCGGGTTTCAGTCCACCGGGACTTCCGGATTGGGCGTATCGACGATCGCCTATATTCCGCCTTCATCGAACATATGGGGCGTGCGATCTATGGCGGGATTTACGAGCCCGGCCATCCGCAGGCGGATGAGAACGGCTTTCGCAGGGATGTCCTGAAATTCGTGCAGGACCTGAAAATTCCCGCCATCCGTTATCCCGGCGGCAATTTCGTTTCGGCCTATCGCTGGGAAGACGGTATCGGCCCGCGCGACAAGCGGCCTATTCGTCTGGACCTTGCCTGGCGGTCGAAGGAAACCAACCAGATCGGCATCAATGAATTCGCAGACTGGGCCTCTATGGCCGGCATCGAGATGATGCTTGCGGTCAATCTCGGCTCCCGTGGTCTGGATGATGCCCGCAACTTCCTTGAATATGTGAATTTCCCTGGCGGCACCGAGCTTAGTGATCTGCGCCGCAGCCACGGCACCGAGAAACCGCATGGCGTCAAGATGTGGTGCCTCGGCAACGAGATGGACGGCCCCTGGCAGATCGGCCACAAGACGGCGGTGGAATATGGCCGGCTCGCCAATGAAACCGCCAAGGCTTTCAAAGGCTTCGACCCGACAATTGAAGCGATCGTCTGCGGCAGTTCGAATGACGGCATGCCGACCTATCCCGAATGGGAACGCGAAGTGCTGGAGGAATGCTACGAGAATGTCGATCATATCTCGCTGCACAAATATTTCGGCAATAACAGCCGCGACACGCTGAATTATTTCGGCAAGATCGAAGAGACCGGCCGTTATATCCAGACGATTGCCGGCGTCATCGATTATGTGAAAGCCAAGAAGCGCGCCAAGAATGATGTTTCCATCTGCTTTGACGAATGGAACGTCTGGTATCACATCCGCGAAGACGACAGCAAACGCATCAAGAGCTGGGACTGGCCGGAAGCGCCGGCCCTGCTGGAAGAGACCTATAATTTCGAGGATGCGCTTTTCGTTGCCGGTCTGCTGAATGAGTTCATTCGCCGCTCAGACCGGGTGCGCATCGCCTGCATCGCCCAGCTCGTCAACGTCATCGCCCCCATCCGCGCGGAAAAGAACGGGCCGGCCTGGCGCCAGACGATCTATTACCCCTATCAGTTCGCCTCGCTTTATGGCCGTGGCGTTGCGCTGAATGTCGCGGTGGATTGCCCGACCTACGATTGCAACGCTGCTGACGACGTCAAATATCTCGATGTTGCCGGGGTCTTCAGCGAGGAAGAGGGCGTGGTGACGCTATTTGTCCTCAACCGCCATCTCACCGAGGCGGCTGAGATCAATGTCAGCCTCACCGGATTTTCATCCGCCACCCTCAGCCTGCATCTTGCGATGGCGGGATATGACCTGCGGGTTGGAAACGGCCCCGACCAGCCCGACCGCGTCGTGCCGGTGCCGGGCAGTGGCGTCGCTGTCGAGGATGGGGCGCTCAAAGGCTCCGTGCCGGCCCTGTCCTACCATGTGCTGCGCCTGAAGGTTCAGTGAGGCGGTGATGGGTGTCCGTCTCAACAATATCGCCAAGTCCTTCGGATCGTTCGCAGCGATCCGGGACGTCTCGATGGAAATTCCGACCGGCAGCTTCGCGGTGTTCGTGGGGCCTTCCGGTTGCGGAAAATCCACCCTGTTGCGCATGATCGCCGGGCTTGAGGAGACCAGTGGCGGCCGCATCGCCATTGACGACCGTGATGTCACCGCGGTCGAACCGGCGGATCGCGGCGTGGCGATGGTCTTCCAGAATTATGCGCTCTATCCGCATCTGACGGTGTTCGAGAACATGGCTTTCAGCCTGCGGCTTGCCCGCCGGCCGAAGGCGGAGGTGAATGAGAGGGTGGGTGAGGCCTCCCGTATCCTGCAGCTTGACGAGCATCTGCATAAAAGGCCCTCCCAGCTTTCAGGCGGCCAGAGGCAGCGTGTCGCCATCGGCCGCGCCATCGTGCGGCAGCCGAAGGTGTTCCTGTTCGATGAGCCCCTGTCAAATCTGGACGCCGAACTGCGCGTGCAGATGCGGCTGGAACTGACGCGGCTTCACCGCAAGCTCGGCGCGACGATGATCTATGTCACGCATGATCAGGTGGAGGCGATGACGCTTGCCGACAGGATTTTCGTGCTGAAGGGCGGCATCGTGCAGCAGGCGGGCGCGCCGCTGACGCTTTATGACGATCCCGACAATCGTTTCGTGGCGGGTTTTATCGGATCGCCGGCGATGAATTTCCTGCAAGCCGATGTGGTGGAGCAGCGTGATGGCCGCGTGACGCTGGCGCTCGAAGGCGGCGAGCGGCCTCTCGAAGCGCGGTTGTCGCAGCCGGTGTCGACCGGCCAGCGGCTGGAGATCGGCATCAGGCCGGAACATCTGGCGATCACGGATGAGGGCGTCTTGCCCGTCATCGTCGAGGTGGCCGAGGAGCTTGGCGATCTGTCTTACCTCTACACCCGCACCAGGGCGGGAAAGGAGCTTATCGTGCAGCGGCAGGGCTCCCGCGAGCAGCTGGATGGCCGGTCCGTCTCGCTCAGCGCCTCGCCCGACCGGATTCTGGTTTTCGACAGCGACGGCAAAAGGTTGCGATAGGCGCGAGGAGGCGCCTTTCGATGCAGCAAACCATCCCCTGACGGGGTGTTTCAAGAAACGGGAGGAATGACGATGCGATTGATCAAGACATTGCTTATCGGCACGGTTCTGGGTTTGACCGCCATGCCGGCGCTTGCCAAGCAGGATATCATCTGGTGGGACTTTCTGGCCGGGGGTGACGGCGTGCGCATGAAAGCGCTGATCGAGGCCTTCAACAAGGAACATCCCGATATCCAGATCAAGGGCACGACGCTGGAATGGGGCGTTCCCTTTTACACCAAGGTCAGAACGGCCTCTGCGGTGGGTTCAGGTCCGGATATCATGACCTATCACCTGTCGCGCGCGCCGCTTGGCCTTGAAGAAAAAGTGCTGAGCGAAATCACCGCGAAGGATCTTGAGGATGCCGGGCTGAAGACGGAAGACTTCTTCAGCGCGCCGGTGGAGGCGGCCACCCAGGATGGCAAGCTTTATGCCGTGCCGTTCGATATTCACGCGCTTGTTCTGTATTACAACGCCGATCTTCTGAAGGGCTCTCCCTATCTCGATGCCGAAGGCAAGCTGACCGGCATAAAGACGATCGAGGATTTCGAAAAAGCGCTCGCCTGGGCGAAGGAAAATGGCGTTCAGACGCCGATCACCTATCAGTCGGGCGGTGAAGGCGGGGTCTGGCGGGTGTTTTACACGCTGCTGTCGCAGCAGGGTGGCGAACTCGTCACCGGCAAGGAAGTTCTGGCCGGCGACAATGCCGAAAAGGCCGCCAAAGCCATCGACACAATGTCCAGATGGCGGGAAAACGGCTGGGCGCCTGAACAGGCGGAATATGAGGCCTCGGTGGCGCTGTTTTCCGCCGGCAAATCTGCTTTCCAGCTGAATGGCGTCTGGGAAGTGCCGACTTACAAGGATCTGGAAAAGAACGGCAAGCTCGGTTTCAAATGGAGCGCGGTGGAAGTGCCGCCTTTGATGGGCAAACGCGCCACCTGGGCGGATTCCCATGCTTTTGCCATCCCCAATGAAGGTGACAAGACGGTTTCCGGCGAAAAACGCGCCGCCGTCATGACGGTGATCGGCTGGATGGAAAAACACGCCATCAGCTGGGCCGATGCCGGACATATTCCAGCCTATAAATCGATTACCGAAAGTCCCGAATATAAGGCCATGCAGCCCAACGCCACCTATGCCACGCTGGCGGAGGCGGCGGTGTTTGACCCCAAGACCACGATTACCGGGGTTGCCTCTCCGGCCTATGACGCGGCACTCAACGTCATCGCACCGGCCATTCAGGGTTTTGTCGGCAGCGCGGAAGCCGTCGAGCAGATCCAGTCCGAACTTCAGGGCAAACTCAAATAATCCACGCCTGCCCTCCGGCCCCGATGGCTGGAGGGCATCGCGCAATGCGCAGAGGCCCGGAGGCATTCCATGGCAATGATTGAAAACCGGCGGAAGAAGTCGCTGATCGCGCTGTCGATGGTGACGCCATTCATCGTCGTCTTCGCCACTTTCTTCCTTTATCCGCTGATCGAGATGGTGCGCATCAGCTTTACCGATGCGCCGCTGATCGGCGAGGGAAACTGGGTCGGGTTTGAAAACTACGCGAAACTGCTGGGCGACCGGCTGTTTGTCACCTCGCTGAAGAACAACGGTTATTTCGTTCTCTTGACCGTGGTGCCGACCACCATCATCGCGCTGATGATTTCGCTTGCCGTCAGCCGGCTGTCGGGCATCGGGCAGACAATCGCCATGAGCCTGTTTTTCCTGCCTTACGTGCTGCCGGTTTCTGTGGTGACGGAGATCTGGGCATGGATGCTCGATCTGCAGTTCGGTGTTCTGCAACCAGTCATTTCGCTGCTGGCGGGCAAGCCGGTCGCCGTCTTCAAAAACCCCTATTGGGTGATGCCGATGGTCGCTGTCGTCACCATCTGGTGGACGAACGGTTTTAACGTGCTGCTGTTCATTGCCGGCCTGCGCAATATTCCGGCCGAACTTTATGAAGCGGCGGCACTGGATGGCGCGACGACCTGGCAACGCTTCCGCCGCGTCACCTGGCCGCTTCTGTGGCCCGTGACGGCCCTTGTCCTGACGCTGCAACTGATCCTGCAACTGAAGATATTCGACCAGATTTACTTGTTGAGCGGCGGCGGCCCTTTCAATTCCAGCTTTGTGCTTCTCCTCAAGGTCTACCGGGAGGCCTTCCAGATGAACAATGGCGGTTATGCCTCGGCCGTCGCGACCGTGCTTTTCCTGTTGATCGTCATCGTTTCCGTTCTTCAGTTCCAGCTGCTGCGCATCCGGAGGAACTCATGAGCCCGACCCGAAAACTCGAGAATATTGTTCTCACCCTTTTGACCTTTTCGGCGGCGCTGGTGTGGATTTTTCCGCTCTACTGGAGTTTTGTCACGTCGCTTCGCTCCGATGAAAATGTCGCCGGCAACACATCGCTGCTGCCGGATGAGTTCCAGCTGGGTGCCTATGTGAACGCCATCTTCAACACGCGGCTGCTGACCTGGTATGTCAATTCCATCGGCACCGCTGTCATCGTCACGGTCTCCGTCCTGTTCATTTCCATGCTGTGCGCCTATGCGCTGTCGCAGATCCGCTTTCCGGGACGGCGGCTGCTCTATGGCATCGTGCTGGCAAGTTTCATGGTGCCGGCGCAGACGCTTGTCGTCACGCAATTCATCCTGATGAAGAACCTCAACCTCATCAACACCTGGGCCGGCATCATCCTGCCGCAGCTCATCACCCCCATCGTCATCATCGTCTACAAGCAGTTCTTCGACAGCGTGCCGAAGGAGATGCGCGAAGCCGTGGTGCTGGATGGCGGCGGCGAATACACGATCCTGTTCCGGGTCTATCTGCCGCTCAACTGGGGGATCACGACCGCCATGGCGATCGTGACCTTCATTTCGGTGTGGAACGCCTTCTTCTGGCCGTTCCTCGTCGTCACCTCGGAAAACATGATGACGATCCCCGTCGGCATCACCCAGGTCAACGACGCCTTCGGTGTCGCTTATGCCCGCCTGATGGCCGTTGCGATGCTGGCAGCACTACCGGTCATCATCGCTTACGTCATCTTCCAGCGCCGCGTGACGGAGGCCATCATGATTTCGTCAGGCGTGAAGGGGTAAGCCGAAAGGCCTTGTCTTTTAGACCGCCAGCAATGCCTCCTTGCCGACGTTACTGGCCTCGGCTGCTCCTTCCGTTTCGATCCTCTTGCCGGTAGCCGGGTCGAAGAAATGCAGGTGCGCAGGCGGCATGGTGAGGTGGATGCGCTGGCCGGGTTTGACCGAAAGGTCTTCGCCGATTGCGGCGGAAAAGGTTTCGCCGGCGATCTCGGCATGCACGATGCGGCCGGAGCCGAGTTCTTCGACGAAATCGACGATCGCCGGTACGCCAGCACCCTCTTCCTTGCTGACAAGGCAATGTTCCGGGCGAATGCCGACCGTCACGTCGCGGCCGCGCAGTTCGAGACCGGTCTCAGGGAAGAGCCTGACCGCCGCGCCGCCCAGCATCACGGCAGGTGATTCGACTTCGGCCCTTGTCGTGAACAGGTTCATCGCCGGGGAGCCGATGAAGGATGCGACGAAGGTGGTGGCCGGGCGATGATAGATGTCGAGCGGATGGCCGACTTGCTCGACATTGCCCTTGTTCATCACCACCAGCCGGTCGGCCAGCGTCATCGCCTCCACCTGGTCATGGGTGACGAAAACGGAGGTGGCGGACAGGCGCTGGTGCAGCTTGCGGATTTCGGCGCGCATGGTGACGCGCAGCTTGGCATCGAGGTTGGAGAGCGGCTCGTCGAACAGGAACACCTGCGGTTCGCGGATGATCGCGCGGGCCATGGCGACGCGCTGGCGCTGGCCACCGGAAAGGGCGGCCGGCTTGCGTTCCAGAAAATCGGTAAGGCCGACGATCTTTGCGGTTTCTTCGATGCGGCGCAGGCGCTCGGCCTTGGCGACGCCGGCAACCTTCAGCGCATAACCGATATTGCTGGCGACCGACATATGCGGGTAAAGCGCATAATTCTGGAACACCATGGCGCAGCCGCGTTCACGCGGCTCGAGCCTGTTGACGACGCGCCCGCCAATGGCGATTTCACCTGATGTAATGTCTTCCAGCCCGGCGATCATGCGCAGAAGCGTGGATTTGCCGCAGCCCGAGGGGCCGAGGATGACGACGAATTCGCCGGATTCGAAAGAGAGATCCACGCCATGCAGGGTGGGTGTCTTGCCGTAGGATTTGCGGACCTGGCGGATATCGATCTGAGCCATGATGGGAAACCTTGTTGTTGAAAACCGCGCGCCGTCACTTCTCGGACGAAACGAGACCGCGGACGAACCAGCGTTGCAGGAAGGCCACGACGAGAAGCGGCGGTGTGATGATGATGAGCGAGCCGGCGAGCGTGACGTTCCAGTCCGGCGTGCCGTCTTCGGCGGGCAACAGCGCCCGTAGCGACATCATCACCGTCTTGTAGGAAGGGTCGGTGACCATCAGGAGCGGCCAGAGATACTGGTTCCAGGCATAAACGAACATGATGGTGGTGAGCGCCGCCATGTTGGTGCGTGACAATGGCAGGAGCATCTCCACGAAGAAACGTATCGCGCCCGAACCGTCCATGCGCGCGGCCTCCGCCAGCTCGTCCGGGATGGTCATGAAGAACTGCCGGTAGAGGAAGGTGCCGGTGGCGGTGGCGACCAGCGGCAGGGTGAGGCCCGCATAGGAGTTGAGAAGGTTCCACTCCACCGTCACCTCGATGCCGAACAGGCCGAGAATGGAACGGAACGGCTGAAAAAGATCGGCCGCCACCGAATAAGTCGGCACGACGCGCACTTCGAGCGGCAGCATGAGGGTGATGAACACCGTCCAGAAGAACAGATGTTTGAGCGGCGAGCGGAAGAAGACGATGGCGAAGGCGGTAAACGCCGAAAGCGCGACCTTGCCGATCGTGACGAGCGTCGCCATGATCATGCTGTTCCACAGCGCATTGCCGAGATTGGCGCGTTTCCAGGCTGTCTCGGCATTGGCGAGAAACTCGCCCTGCGGCATAAAGTGGAACGGTACGCTGTTGACCTGGGTTATCGTCTGGCTCGCTCCGGCGATGATGACGACGAAGGGGCCGATGAGCAGAAGGAAACCGGCGACCATCAGAATATAGGTCAGGGCGTCGGCATAGGGGGTGCGCTGGATCATCGCCGCCTCACTTGTAATGGACCTGCCGCTCGACGAAGCGGAACTGGATGAAGGTGAAAACCATGATGAGGCCGATGAGGACGAGGCTCTGCGCCGAGGCGCCGGAATAGTTCAGCCCCTCGAAGGCTTCGCTGACGATGCGGTAGACCATCACTTCCGTCGCGCGGTTGGGGCCGCCTTCGGTGGTGGTGGCGACGATGCCGAACGTGTCGGCGCCGACGAAGCCTTCGGTCATCATGATCACGGTCAGGAAGAACAGGGTCGGCGCGAGCAGCGGCACCTGGATATCGATGGCGCGGCGGATGGGGCCGGAACCGTCCATGGCGGCGGCTTCCGTCAGCGAGCGCGGAACGGATTGCAGGCCGGCAAACAGGAAGATGAAGGTGTATCCCGCCCATTTCCAGATGAAGATGACGATGACGAGGATCAGTGCGTGTTCGCCGTATTTGGCCGGGTTCCAGATATCCGGCCACCAGGCGTTGAGGGAGGCGGCGAGACCACGCTCGGGTGACAGGATGAAGCGGAAGGCCATGCCGGCGGCAGGACCCGCGATGGCATAGGGCAGGATATAAAGCACCCGGAAGAAACCGGAGCCGGGCAGGGCGCGATCGACGCAGAGCGCCAGCACGAGGCCGATAAGGATGGTGAAGAACGGGCCGGCAATGGCGAAAACCATGCTGACCAGCACGGATTGCCAGTAAAGCGGAT
Organism: Agrobacterium sp. O3.4; assembly: GCF_041414895.1. NCBI lineage: Bacteria > Pseudomonadati > Pseudomonadota > Alphaproteobacteria > Hyphomicrobiales > Rhizobiaceae > Agrobacterium > Agrobacterium sp. O3.4. The sequence continues at coordinate 165,539 of NZ_JALPZP010000007.1, read as the reverse complement.
CGAGGAAGGTTTCCTCGAAATTGGCAAGGCCGACAAATTCCGCAGCGCCGCCGAAGGGCGGTTCGAGCGTGAAGGCCCAGTTGATGACCGCTGCCACGGGCCAATAGAAGAACAGGAAGATCAGCAGAAGCTGCGGCAGGGCGAACAGCACGGGCAACCACGTGCTTTTGAAGACGGCGCGCTTTTCCATGAAAAAACCGGCAATGCTGGAGAAATGGGCGGACTTGCCCGCAAAGCTTGAAGCTTTGCGGGCAAGTCTTTAGAAAATTTGCAGAAACTTAATTCAGCTTGGCGCCGGCATAGGTCTTTTCGAAGCGGCGCAGGCCGGCGTTGGAGCGCTCGACAGCCTTGTCGAGTTCAGCCTGGATATCGGCATTCTGCATGAAGATCGCTTCGAGCGAGGTGGCGACTTCCTTGCGGATCTGCGTGAAACCGCCAAGGCGGATACCGCGGGTATATTCCGAAGGCGGCGTGAAGGTCAGGCTTTCAATCGCCTTTTCGCGGCCCTTATAGGGAGCCTTGTCATAGAAGCCATTGGCTTTCATGGCGTCGAAGCCGGTCTTGGTGACCGGGATGTAACCGGTGACCGTCGACCACCACTGAACCATCTCCGGCTGGGCGATGAAGTTCAGGAACGCGGCTGCACCCTTGTATTCGGCGTCCGGACGACCGGCCATGACCCACAGCGACGCACCGCCGACCAGCGAATTGTGGCGCTCGGTGCCCTTCCAGACCGGCAGCATCGCAACGTCCCACTTCACGCCTTCCGGCATGGTCTTGGCGACGGTGCCGTGATTGGCGATCGAGGTCATGAACATCTGGCAGGTCTGCGAGGTGAAGGCGGGCAGGATGTCCATGCCGAGCTGCTTGGTCTTGACGACGAACAGCTTCTCGTCCTGCATCTTCTTGAAGAACTTGACGTGATCGACGAACTTCGTCTTGTTGATCGTCAGTTCGGCGTCGAGGCCCTGGTAACCGTTGCCCTTGGTGGCGATCGGCTGGTTGTGGATGGCGGAGAACTGCTCCATCAGCATCCAGGTGTCGAAGTTGAAGGCCAGCGGGCATTCAAAGCCGGCGGTCTTGAGCTTCGTGGCGGCTTCCTGAACCTGTTCCCAGGTGTCCGGCTTGAAGGTGATGCCGGCTTTTTCGAAAGCGTCGATGTTGTAATAGAACATCGCGGTCGAGGAGTTATAGGGGAAGGAGTTCAGCTCGCCCGCAGCGGTGGCATAATAGTTGGCGATGCCGGGGAAATAATTGTCCCAGTCGATCTTGTAGCCGTTGTCGGCCATCAGCTTCTTGGCGGGAACGAAAGCCTTGGACAGCATCATGTCCAGCGTGCCGGCATCATAGATCTGGGTGATGGCGGGCTGCTTCTTGGCGCGGTAAGCGGCGATGGTGTTCTGCAGCGTGGCGTCGTAATCATTCTGCGAGGTGCAGACGATTTCGAATTCAGCCTGCGAGTCGTTGAACTTCTTGCAGGTTTCCTGAACGCGATCGCCAAGATCGCCGGAAAGGCCGTACCAGAATTCGAACTTGGTCTTTTCTGCGTGGGCAGCCGTGGCGCCGAAGGCGGCGGCAATGGCGACGCCAGCCACGAAAGAGGTCAGAGCGGAAGATTTCATGAGTTGAGCCCCGTTGATGGAATAATGGCCTGATCGGCAAGAACATCATGTTCCCAGCACGAAGCCACGGGCTCTGCTAACAGCCGTCTTTGACGGATCGCTTACACTTTGTTGAACGTTTTATGATGACTTGCCGCGCAGGGCGATCTGCGCGGCGGGAAAAGTGTGATAAAACCGGAAAATCCGAATTTTCCCTTATATTTTAGCGACTTACGTTTGAAATATCACTTCGCTACTTGCTGCTGAGTAAGCCGTCCGCGTCAACCGCGGCGTGCGGCTTCGATGGCGGCGACGTCGATTTTCTTCATGTCCATCATCGCCTCGAAGGCACGTTTGGCTTCAGCGCCGCCGGCGGCCATGGCGTCCATCAGCACGCGTGGGGTGATCTGCCAGGAGACCCCCCATTTGTCCTTGCACCAGCCGCAGGCGCTTTCCTCGCCACCATTGCCGACGATGGCATTCCAGTAGCGATCGGTTTCTTCCTGATCTTCGGTCGATATCTGGAACGAGAAAGCCTCGGTCTGTTTGAAGGCGGAACCGCCATTCAGACCGATGCAGGATACGCCAGCCACGGTGAACTGCACCGTCAGCACATCGCCCTTCTTGCCGGAGGGGTAATCGCTCGGCGCGTGGTGAACGGCGGTTACCGCGCTGTCGGGAAAGGTCTCGGCGTAAAATCTGGCGGCGGCCTCGGCGTCCTTGTCGTACCAGATACAGATCGTGTTCTTTTTCATCTGCTTGCTCCTCCTGGTTGGAACTGATCGTCATCTTGCCTGAACAGGCAAGGAAATTCGCCGGCCCGTGGCCGACCCCCCATTCGGCATAAAATGCTTGTCGGAGACGAATGTTCCGAAAAAGCTGAAGGCCGCGCCACGGCTTCGGTTTGGCGGCCGTTACAGCCAGCGCCGCACCCGGCGCCGATAGGCCTCATATGCCGGACCAAGCTCTTTCGTCAGCACACGTTCTTCAATAGTGACCTGCAGCGACACGGCGATGACAAGAGCGATGGCAACAATAAGCTGTAGAACCGATGGAAACACCAGCACCAGCCCCGCAAACAGCACGATCTGGCCGACAAAGACGGGATTTCTGGAGCGGCCGAAAGGACCGCTGTCGACGATTGTGCCAAGATGGCCCTCGGCCGCGCCGATGCGCCATGACCGGCCCATATGGTTCTGCGCATAAAGCGCGATCAGGCCGCCGGCGAGCACCAGCACCATGCCACCAATCCGGATTGCGGTGCCAAGATCGCTGCGGCTCAGAAGCCAGACCGGATTTTGCGGCTCCAGCCACAGGGTGACGAGCGGCAGCAGAGCGCCAAGGAAAAAAGCGAGGCGAAAGAGCATGGCGGGAACGGCCTGCCGTTCGCGACCCTTTGCGAAGAGCCAGATCGGCTCGCCCGTCTGCCTTGCCAGCCGCGCCGTCAAAAACAGAAATCCGGCAATATAGGCCCACACGGCGAGTGCGGTTACGACATCGATCATGGTTTCTCCCGGAAATACCGGCAAGCCGCAACGTATCTGCAAAGGACAGCCTTAGCCGATTCGTCTGATGGCCAGAGTATAAACAGGAATAATACGCGATTGTTACGCCCGCCCAATGGCCCTTTGGCAGAGGGAAACGGCTGCGGAAAGAAACGAAAGCTGGTTTAAATTCAGTTTGAGTTTTTCAATCGAACTCAACTGGCAGCATCTTTATCCTTAAATATTATTTAAGAATGTAACAGTAATATTATTGAATGATTTTCAACGGAAATCATTAATCTGCCATCGGAGGATTGCGCGTGAGTTTTCTTGATCGTGGTGCCAATGCTTTCGCGGTTCTTGCCGCGCTTTCCAAATCCCAGGCCATTATAGAGTTTGACCTTTCCGGGAAAATTCTTGCCGCCAACGAGAATTTCTGTCGTGCGCTCGGTTACGAGCTTGCGGAAATCATCGGCAGGCATCACAGCATGTTCGTCGAGCCGGCCGTCGTGGCTTCGCAGGACTACAAGAGCTTCTGGGCAAAACTTTCCGCCGGTCAGTTCGATCAGCAGCAATATAAGCGCATCGGCAAGGGCGGCAGGGAGGTCTGGATAGAAGCCTCCTATAATCCGGTGTTTCGCCGCGGCAAGCCGGTGAAGGTGATCAAGATCGCCACTGACATCACCGGGCGCAAGCTGAAGGCGGCGGAAGATGCGGGCAAGATCGACGCCCTGTCGCGGGCGCAGGCCATCATCGAGTTTTCACCTGGTGGCGATGTCCTGACCGCCAACGAGAATTTTCTGGCGGCACTGGGTTACTCACTGTCGGAGGTTCAGGGCCGGCATCATTCGATGTTCTGCGAACCGGCCTATACGCAGTCGGCGCATTACAAGCAGTTCTGGGAAAGGCTCGCGGGCGGTGATCTCGTGGCGGATGAATTCATGCGGCTCGGCAAGGGCGGCCGCAAGGTCTTCATTCAGGCCTCGTATAATCCGATCTTCGATCTGAACGGCAAGGTGTTCAAGGTCGTCAAATTTGCGACCGACGTGACCGGTCGTGTCGAAAATGTCGAAAAGCTCGCCCAATGTCTCACGGACCTGGCTGATGGCGACCTGTCGCAGAGTATCGACAAGCCGTTCATCCCCTCGCTTGAGAGATTGCGGACGGATTTCAACGCGGCCTCGGAAAAGCTGAAGAGAGCGATGACGCTGGTATCTGAAAATGCCGGCGCGATTTCCTCGGGCTCCAACGAGATACGCTCCGCTGCCGATGATCTTGCCAAACGCACGGAACAGCAGGCCGCCTCCATCGAGGAGACTGCCGCGGCGCTGGAGGAGATCACCACTGCGGTCAACGATTCCAGCCGCCGGGCCGAAGAGGCCGGCACGATCGTGGCCCGGGCCCGCGACCATGCCGAACATTCGGGCCAGGTGGTGCGCGATGCGATCGGCGCCATGGATCAGATCGAAAAATCATCGCGCGAGATTTCCAACATTATCGGCGTGATCGACGAGATCGCCTTCCAGACCAATCTGCTTGCGCTGAATGCCGGCGTGGAAGCGGCGCGTGCGGGTGAGGCGGGCAAGGGTTTTGCAGTCGTCGCGCAGGAAGTGCGCGAGCTGGCGCAGCGCTCGGCAACCGCTGCAAAGGAAATCAAGAGCCTGATCAACGCGTCCGGTTCGCAGGTGGAAAACGGCGTCGGCCTGGTTACCAAGGCGGGATCGGCGCTGCAGGAAATCGCGGCGCAGGTTCGTGATATCAACAGCAATGTCGTGGCGATTGTCGAAGCGGCCCGTGAGCAGTCCACCGCACTTGCCGAAATCAATCAGGCGGTCAATACGGTCGATCAGGGCACACAGCAAAACGCTGCGATGGTGGAGGAGCAGACTGCCGCCAGCCACAGCCTTGCCCGCGAAGCCGCCGCCCTGTTCGAACTTCTGGGGCAATTCAGGTTCGATGAGGCGCCGCGTCCGGCATCCTCCCTGCGCAGCAGCCCGGAGGTACGACCGGCGCCGGCTCAATCGCGCCACCCGGTATCCCGGCCCGTTGCGACGCGTGGTTCTGCTGCGGTTGCCGTCAATCACGATGAATGGCAGGAGTTCTAGACGGTTTCTCGTGAGAGCGGGTAAAAGCAGAGCGTCCAGCCGGCCCGGCAATCGGGTCGGCTGGATGTTTTACGCCGAGCCTTTTGATAGCGCGGATGCGCATCGGCAGCGCGAAACCGAAACGACCATTGAACAGGACCGAAGGTCGGGGCATATTTTCGCGATTGCCCGATAATCGGTGCTTTGCGTCTGGAAGTGTGGGGTCGTTTGCTTGGCAGGTATATGGGCAGGGATATGGACAGGCCGTGTCGCTCTGGTCTTCTGCCTGCTGGTGACAGCGGGCGGTGCTGCCCGGGCTGAACAGCCGGCGGAGGGGAAAAACGCCTGCGCCTATAGCCATGCCGTTGCGCCGGAACTCTGCATTCGGGTCGGCAGCTACAATAGCGATCTGTGTCATGCCATCGAGGTGCTGGCCGGACGTTACGCCGTGCCGCCGGATTATTTCGCCCGGCTGATCTGGCGCGAAAGCCTGTTCCGCGCCGATGCGGTCAGCCCGAAAGGGGCCGAGGGTATCGCCCAGTTCATGCCCGGAACGGCAAGGCTGCGTGGTCTCGAGGATAGCTTCAACATCATTGCCGCGCTTGAGGCGTCGTCGCGTTATCTCTCCGAGCTGAATGGTCAATTCGGCAATTTCGGTCTTGCCGCTGCGGCCTATAATGCCGGCGAGGCGGGGTTGCGGACATTCATCGCCACCGGCCGCCTGCCAATGGAAACCCGCGATTACGTGTTTGCCATCACCGGATATCCTGTCGAGAACTGGAAAGACAATCCGCCGGAAAAGGCCGCCCCGGCGCTGGATGACGGCCGGTCCTTCCTTGATGCCTGCCTGCGTCTCGCCGACACCCGCACCATGAACGATCCCGTTCTCATCTCCTCGGCCGACTGGGCGCCCTGGGGTGTGCAGCTTGCGGCGCATTACAATCCGGCGGTGGCGAACCGGCTGTTTACCCGCGCGATTGGCGGATTGTCGGAACCCCTCAATGCGGAACGTGCCCTCATCGTCAGGCAAAGAGGTGGGAATTTCGGCTCGCGCCCACGTTATGCCGCCCGCATAGGCCGTGAGACCCGCGCCGAAGCCAACAGGCTCTGCGGAGAAATCCGGCAGGCCGGCGTCCCCTGCACCGTGTTCCGCAACAGATAGAGACGCCTGACGCTCGTCGATCATAACAAGTTGATCGCGATTTCGGTCCGCCCTCCTTTCAGCATGAAATCGTTGACCCTAGATTTGCGCCGCAACGGCAGTCGGCGACCTATGCGGCTGGCGATATTTTGCGAGGGGATGATTGAAAATGAGATGGCTTGAAACCGGATGTCTGGCGGCTGCGCTGATGATTGTCACCGCCTGCACTTCAACCGGAGAAACCGATATTTCCCGCACGGTCGCAGCCTTTGTGGGGCAGCCGCGGGATGCGGCCATTGCCAGGCTTGGCCGCCCCAACAAGGTGGTTATCGAAAAGGGCGCAACCGAATCCTACTGGCTGAAGGTTGATGTGGAGACCTACGCCGGGCTGAGCAATCGGCGTGAATACAAGTCCGTGGATGGACAGACCCAGATGACGCAGACCGAGGGCATGAAAATCAAGGAACACCGCCGCGATTGCATCATCAAGATCACGGCAGATGCCGGCTCCATCATCAAGACCAGCGAGATCATCGGCAATCCGGCGAGTTGCGAAACCATTCTCAATCGTCCGGTTTCGTGAGCAATCTCATGTTTCGGTGAGCCGCGCGCCAGGTAGGCGCACGGCTCGAAAGTTTGCGGAAAGTTTCCTCAGAAGCGATAGTTCAGCCCGACCTTGATGGCATGCAGGTTCAACGAGTTCGAGGCATTGCGACCGTTTGCAATTCCGGACGTCCCGGCATGGTCTACATATTCGTAGATCGGGGATTCATAGGGCTCGCAGACTTCCGGCATGGAATCGCAGAGCCAGGCCATGTTCGGATCATTCTTCAAGCCGGGATCGATCATCTCCGTGCCCGTCTGCTCACTGGTGCGATAATCCTTGCCGGTGCCGGCGCGGGCGTTCTTGAACTTGAACGGTTTGGCGCGGAAATGGCTGTAGCTGTAATCCGCACGGATCGACCAGTTGTCGTTCAGCGCATATTCCGCACCGAGGCCGACGGTGAAGCCGGCACGTGTTCCGGAAGCCTTCTCCACGAAGAATGCCGTCGTTTCAGAGCCGAGAGGATTGGTCGCGCTCGCGCCGTCTGAAATATACTGGTCGCGCCACTGGGTTTCTTTCGCCAGCGCCAGGCCGGCGGTGGAGTAAACGAGCAGCCTGTCATTCACGGCATAACCGAGCTTCGCCCGCAGACCGGCCGTCCAGTCGATATCGTAGCTGGTCGTTGCGTCCACGTGGCCGCTCTTTGCCAGCACCGGATCGGTGGAACCGAACTTTTCGAGGCCACGAAGATAGGTCTTGGTGTAATCGGCCTCGACGCCGACGACAAAGCCGTTTTCCAGCTGCCGGTCATAACCGGCCTGCAGTCCAAACGCGCCGCCCCGCAGGTTGAAATCGGCCGATTCCCGTGCGGCCGCATCGTTGAATGTGCCATCCAGCGAGGTCGTATTTCCGGCAAAATTCAGGAAATCGCCGCCGGCATGGGCACCCACATGGAAGCCGGTCCAGTCACGCACGAAGGATGAGTCCGTCGGGCTGCTGAAGGGGGAAAGGCCGGGCAGGGCCTCGCCGCCGCCGATCGTCGCGGTAAGGCTCGCATAGATCGTGCGGCCGGGACCGGGCTGCGTGACGAGGCCGAGCGGATCGACATAAAAGCGGTCGAACAGGTTCTCCACCCGCAGGCTCGCCGTCATATTGTCGTTGATCTTGTATTCGGTAAACAGATCGACCAGCGTATAGGGCTCCCAGTCGACAAGTGCGATGAATTGCGACGCGCCCTGCGCGGTGACGTCGCCGTGGCCGATGGCGCGCGGGCCGACATAGGAGACGCGGCCGCCGACCGTCAGCCGGTCCTCGAGGAATTTCTGCGAAAGCGTCAGGTCGACCGTATATTCCGGCTGAACATGGTTCGTCGCATAGTCGCCATAGAGAGATTTACTGTCGCAGGTCTGGGTCGTTCGGCAATATTCGACATTCAGGAAGTAGTTGGCGGAAAGATCGGCCGAAAATCCGCCATTGGTGTAACGGCCGGAAACTTCGAGACCGGAAAATTTGGCGCGCGGAATATTGCCGATATTCAGCGTCAGCTGCGGTTCGGTCACGACGGTGCGCGAGATGTAGTTCTTCACATCCCAGTTGAAATAACCGAACTTGATCATGGCGGTATCATCGTCGGAGAAGATGCCGTCGCGAATGATGTTGGTGCCGATTTCCCAGTTGCTGGAGCGCTCCGGCAGGACCCCGGCATTCGCGATGACGCTGTTGAAGGCCGAGACGGATTCAATGATGGATGGCGAGCGCAGCGTATTCGAATAATTGACGTAGAACTGGGTGTTGTCGAACGGTTCCAGCGTCACTCCGGCAGATGGGCTGAACCCGCCATCATCCACTTTCAGGTCAACCGGCTTGTCCCGCGCCTGGTAACGCTCATAGGGATCAAATCGGTCTTCAACCCAATAATGGGAATATCGCAGGCCGCCATTAAGGGTAAGCCAGTCAACCGGCTTGTAAGCTGCCTTGGCAAAGGCTGCACCTTCATGGCGAATGGCGTCGCGCGGGGTCAGCCAGCCCTCCAGTACGGCGGTGTGGTTGCTACCATTGGTGTCTTCGGCGCGGTAGGAAAATCCGTAATTCAGGTCGAAATCGCCGTAATCCAGGCTGAACTGCGAGCGATTGGTAATCTCCGCTCCCCACATATTGGTATCGGTGCCGACCCGGAAGCCTGATGGCAGGCCGATCTTCTCCGGTGTCAGGCCACGCCCGCCGCGCACGGGGTTGCGGACTTCAAGATGGTTGAAATAGAAATTCGACTTGAAGTCGATGAGGTCGTTGTCTTCGGGGTTCCAGTTATATCTGGCGGTAAATGTGTCGAGGCTGGTGCTGACGGTCTGTTCCTGCTGCTGCGCCTGTCCGGTATTCGAGGTCAGCCGCGAGGCAAGCCTGTCTCCGGCCTCGCTTCTGTATCCCATGTAACCGATCTGGAATGTCTGGTCGTCTGACAGACGCGCCGTGACCTTCGCCAGAAGCGATTGCGTTTCCAGCTCGGTATTGAGGATTTCCTCGCCGCCGCGATAGTTGGCCAGACCTTCATTGATCATCGTGTTGGGCAGAGTGCCGCCCCAATATTTCGTGTCGCCGATGTTTTTCGGGGACGCGACAGGACCATGGCTGCCGGCGTGATAATTGCCCTGACGGCGATGCGCATATCCGGCGACGACATCGATATCCTCGCCCTTGTAAGCGCCGATGACGCTGCCGGAACCGGTCGTCGGCTTGAGGAAGGCGGGTCTGTCCATGCCATCGGCAGACGGGGTCGCGGTGCCTGCGCCAGACTGGTAGCTGTAGCCGCTCAATGCGCCTTCCGTCGGGCTTGATGAATTGGTGCCGAAGCCGCCCTTGACCTTCAGCCCCCATTTCTCGCCCGGCTTGACGATGTCGTCGGCGCCGACCGTTCGCATCGCCACCGATCCGGCATTGCCGAAGGAAGCGGCATCGGCTCCCTTGGTAATGTCGACACCGGCGATGAAATCGGGATCGACATAGGTGCGGTTCGAGACGCCCTGGTACCCCTGATAGACCGTCACGGAATTTTCAGCGCCGTCGACCGTCGTGGCGACGCGGCCCATTCCCTGCATGCCGCGAATGTTGACGTCGATGGCACCGGCGCCGTTTCGCGCTTCGCCGGACATGACGCCGGCCGTGCCACGAAACATGTCGGCCGGGCTTGAGCCGCGGAAGCGCTCGATATCCTCGCCCGAAATGAAGGCGGTCGGGGCATCGTTGCTATAAGGTGCGTCCGGGCTGCCATATCGTCCTGACTTGCCGGTGACGGTGATTGTTTCGAGAACGAGCGAGCCATCCGCAGAGGTTGCTTCCGGTGCCTGTGAGGCGTTGGAAACCGTCACGCGATCGGGCGCGGTGAAGCGGAAGCTGAGGCCGGTGCCGTCAAGCAGCTTGCCGAGTGCTTCCCGCGGCGGCAGGGAGCCGGCCGCGCCGGAGGTCTTGAGCCCGCGTGTCAGCGATGCGTCGTAGAAAATCTGGATACCGCTTGCAGCGCCAAAGCGCGTCAGCGCCACATCGAGGGACCCGGCGGGAATGGAAAACTGGCGCAGCTCCTGCGCAACTGCCTGGGTATGGGCATATAAGGATACGGAGCAGGCCAGTGATGCGCAGAATGCTGCAAGCCTCAAACGCCGTTCGCGACCACCGGATTTATGTCCCGTCGCCAATAAAGTCATCCCCGTATTCCCTTCCATTTCGCCGCCTTGCTGCGGCCTCTGATAGGGAAGACGACCGAGGCGCATGAACCCGAAAAGATTTGTGGAGTTTTTTTGTAATATTTTCGGATCGTCCGGAATCCAGCGCTGTCTCCGGTTCGAGAGGCTTCAGACAAGCAGCAGGATTCCGCCTGCGCCGACCGCATGAAGATGCAGGGTTTCTTCAAGATGGGCGATAATGTCCTGCGGCCGGTTGAGCTGAAAGACGCCCGAGACGTGCAGGGAGCGTAGGCTTTGACGGGTGATGATGATCCTGCCGCGCCGGTGGCGGTTCAGGCTCGCGACGATGTCTTCCAGCGGACGGTTGTTGAAGACCAGCATGCCTTCACGCCAAGCCGATGCCGTCTCGAGGTCGATCGCGGATTTTTCCCCAAGGCCAGCGTCCGAATAGACGATTGCCTCTCCGGGAAGCAGCTGCGCATCGCCGAGACAGTGGACGCTGAGCGGGCCGGACAGGCATTCCACGGTTACGCCGCTGGCATTATGGGTGACGCTGAAGGCGCCGCCGGAGGCCTGCACGCGGCCATTGCCGGCTTTGACCACAAAAGGAATATTCGCCACCTGCTGGACGGTGAAGACCGCAGCACCTGCCGTGAGATCGAATTGCCGTTCGCCGCGTTCCAGCGACAGAGCGGAGCCGCCATCGAGAAAAGCGGTCGATCCATCCGGCAGGCTGACATTCTGCTGCTCGCCGACACCAGTTGAAAAATCCGCAAGCATTGCGCCGATGGAGGGCAGGTAACCGAGTTCCGGCAGCGCGACGGCAATGCCGGCAATGCCGGCGGCAAGGCTGCCGCCCACCAGAAAGGATCGTCTGGATGTGGCTTTGACGCGGGTCTGCGCCTGCGCTTCCAGGGCGGGGCCAAGATCGCGCCAGAGCGCCGACGCCTCGACGAAGGCGCGTTCGTGATCGGCGCTGAGGCTGCGCCAGTGGCGGAGCGCCTCCGTATCCTCAACCGTGGCCGCGCCGGAGCGCAGCCTGACGATAAAGGTCGTGGCCTTTCTTCTGAGCGCATCGGATCCTTCGTTCAACACGCAACCCCTATCAAAAAACCGTCTGGATGCCGGAATTTCACATGAACCTCATTAGCTCTAACGATCACAAACGGTAAATCCGAAAATTATCTGCGCCGCTCATGTCCCATTTTCTCGATGCAGTAGTTGAGGGCGCGATTGATCTCCATTTCCACCGTGCGGGTGGAGACATGGAACTCTTCCGCGATCTCGGCATAGGGACGAAATTCCAGCCGCGCCGCGACCAGCATCTTTCTCTGTCGGTCAGGAAGTTCACCGATGACCCGCATAAGCTGCCGGATCTGGTCGCGGTCGATTACCTGCTGGTCCGGACCCGGGCGCTCGTCGCGAATGGAAAGGGCATCCTCGATCTGCTCGGTCGTGGCGCGGTGCCTGCGGCCCCGCCCGTGATCGATGGCCAGCGACCTGGCGATGCGCTTGAGATAAGGCACTGGTGCTGCGGATGCATTCGAGCTGTTTCTCGCCAGCTTGATCCATGCCTCATGGGCAAGATCCTCGGCATCCTCGCGCGAGCCCGTCATCCGCGTCAGATATCGCTTGATATCCGATTGGGTTTTCAGGAATGCCGAAAGGAATTTGTCGTCGCGCTGCGTCATGACCGACCTGGAGATTGGACTTCAGGCGATACCCCGTGGCAGATGCGAATTCAATACTTAACTTAAATAATCATGTTAAAGCCGGCACGGATGATAATCGCGCAACCTGTGTGGGTCAGTTTCTGTGGATGACAGCAACCGCTGTTGTTACCGTGAGCCTATGCACATATGCTGGATTACTTAAATCACGATTTCCGGATATGGCGGACAGGCGCATAATGAGCTCCCAGTTGGATTTTTTCGGTTCCGTGGCAGCGCGGCTTCCCCAGGGTGAACGGGGGCGAAAAGCGGCCGGCCGCGAAACGGTGCAGAAGAACGTCGCGGATGACGAGACGCTTGCTGGATATCTTGAATCCACCGGAAATTACCGTGTTTCACGCCGGCTCATGCCGCGTACCGTCGTTGACAGACCGCGGCCGGAGTTCCCCCGTCAGGGCATTATCCTCGATACCGAAACCACGGGCCTCAATCATCGAACCGACGAAATCATCGAGATCGGCGTCATCGCCTTCACATTCGACGATCATGGCGCGATCGGCGATGTTACCGGCGTCTATGGCGGCCTGCGGCAGCCTGGCGTCACTATCCCGGAAGAGATCACGCGCCTGACCGGGATTACCGACCAGATGGTTGCCGGACAGGTGATCGACATGGACCGCCTGAGCGCGCTTGTTGCCCGGGCGGATCTGATCATCGCCCATAATGCCGGCTTTGACCGTCCGTTCTGCGAGGCCTTCTCGCCGATTTTCCGCGAGAAGGCATGGGCCTGTTCGGTTTCCGAGATCGACTGGCGGGCGCGGGGTTTTGAGGGCAGCAAACTTGCCTATCTCATCGGACAATCCGGTTATTTCCACGACGGCCATCGCGCCGTCGATGATTGTTTTGCGCTTCTGGAAGTGCTGGGTCACGCCCGTGCGGGACAGGACGAAGCGCCCTTCGCAGAACTGTACCAGGCAAGCCAGCGCTCCCGGGTTCGCATTTATGCGGAAAACAGCCCCTTCGACATGAAGGATCATCTGAAAAAGCGCGGCTATCGTTGGTCGGACGGTTCGGATGGCCGACCCAAAGCCTGGTGGGTGGAAGTGGCCGAAGAAAAGCTCGATGAGGAGCTGCATTTCCTGCGGACCGAGATTTACCGCTGGGAGGCCGATCCCCCGGTCAAGCATCTCACCGCCTTCGACCGCTTCAAGGCAAACTAGAGCATTCGTTTCGGCGCAACGGACGTTGTCCGCCATCGATATCCGGCGGCAATCAGGAAAGTGGTACCAGCGCGTTTCTCAGGCTGACACCCTGCTTCGGCTGCAGATCGAGATCGGCCTCGATATGATCGAGGTGATGGATCATGAGATCCGAAGCGCCCTTTGCATCGCCCTTTGCGACAAGCTCGAGAATGGCAAGGTGTTCATTGTGGCCGCAGCTCGAAACACCTGAGCGGCCATAAAGGGCGACGACCAGTGATGAACGGGCGACAAGTTCATCCATAAACCGCTGGAGGATGAGGTTACCGGACAGGGCTGCGAGCAGGAGATGGAAATCGCCCGAGGCCTTTATTTCCGCCCGGCGCGCGGCCGGACCCCGTTCATTCATATAGTGTGCCTCGTCGACGAGGTGATGCTCAAACCGCACAATATCCGCAGGCGTGATGCGCTGCGCCGCCGCCGCGATGATGCCCGGCTCGATCAGGCGGCGCGAGGCGAAAATCTGGCGCGCCTCTTCCGGCGAGGGCGTGGAAACGAAGGCTCCGCGGTTACGCTCGGTCTTTACCAGCCCCTCGAAGGCCAAAATCTGCAACGCGGCGCGCGCCACCGTGCGGCTGACATCAAAGAGTGCACCAACCTCGGCTTCCGACAGTTTGGTTCCGGGCGCGAGCCGCCGGTCGATGATGGCATTGCGCAGGGATTCGCGGATCAGCAGCGAGCGATCCTCGATTGTGGCATCCACGGCGGCGGGGGTTGTTTCAGGCAAGGTCATGGCACGGATCCGATGTTGCCTCTTCTAACCCGGTGGCAACGGTTTTCCTAGGGGTGCCATTGCGGTGAGCAGGCGCTGACGCCGTCAGTCCCTCAAAATCCCCAGCCACACGACAACGAATGCCAGTTGATGGGCGATATCCCCTTGTACATTCTGCAATGTCCTGTCGCTCAGACATATGCGGGATCCGTTTCTCTTCAGAATGCTCAGGCGTTCCGCCTTGGCCAAGAGGGCGGTGACGTGGGCGCGGCTTATCCCATAGGTACGCGCAGCCGCCTTGCGGGAAAATTCACAATCTGACGCATCTGATCTGCTGGTTTTCGCCGCAGACAGCAGATCCAGCAGCAGAGGAAATCCGGGGGCATGGCCCAGGAACATCAGGGTTTCCATTGATATGGGGGTGAGTGCCTGCTGTTGCTTCAAAAGCCAGCCGACGCCATCGACAAGGGTGTTGACGCCGATGTCATCTTTCGCCGGCCTGCCCAGAACCGGCTGCGCCTCCCATGGCGCGGCTGCGGCAAGATAAGCCTCGGCGAGCGTTTCGATGGCCGTTATCAGCCAGCCACACAACGACCATGGACGTTCGCGGTTGTCGCCACGGGGCTGATGCCGCCGGGCGGCGCCTTCGAGTTCCAGCCAGTCGATCAAGGCCCGTGTCCTGCGGCTGGAGGCCCAGCCTCGGGGGACGACGACCGCCTGAACCGCAGCCAGGGTAAATTGCCCGCCATGGATCGATGCCAGGCAAATGGCACACAGGATCGTTGCGAATGCGCCGAAATCACCGATGGCGCGAACGAGGCGTGGCTCCTGCTTGAAGACCATCGATATCTGCCCGCAAAGACGGATGACAGTCTCGTCAAAAGCGGCATCGTTCAGAATCCGGTTCGCAAGGGGTGTCAGCCTCTCCTGAAGCATGTCCGGCTGCGGCCGAACGGGGTCTCCTTGCGGGAGCGATTTTGAATCCTGCGCAACTGCTTTTCCAGATGCCCTTCTCCCACGGAATCTTAAGTTTCGCTACTTTATGGCGAATTTCAAAATATGAGTTTTGCTTGCCGGCCGCGGCCGTTCAGGCCCGCATGACAGCTGAAATGTTCCGGGTTCGGGAGATGCGTGCAATTTGTTGCACTCCCGCGCCGCTCTCCTTGAGGGTATTAAAAAATACTCTCATAAATTGAGTGTTAAAGAGCGCATTGAAATATGTGCCCTTTTAGAACGGTTTGCGAGAGCGGCGATAACAACAATTTTAT
This sequence comes from Agrobacterium sp. O3.4, assembly GCF_041414895.1. Classification (NCBI taxonomy): domain Bacteria; kingdom Pseudomonadati; phylum Pseudomonadota; class Alphaproteobacteria; order Hyphomicrobiales; family Rhizobiaceae; genus Agrobacterium; species Agrobacterium sp. O3.4. Next base: position 150,102 of record NZ_JALPZP010000007.1, on the reverse strand, counting down.
CGTCTGTTTTTATTGCATAATTTTATTCGGCTTCGGACATAAAATCTTTCGTTGGGCAATCGAAAACACAATCTTTGATGGTTGTTTTTTCGGCCTTGACGGAGTGGCGAAAACTGCATTCCGAAGCCGCCTGGCATCCGCATGTTTCTACCGAGTTTCTGGCGCGTCCGGCAGCAATGCCGGCTGGGCCGCGGCACGTCCATTCACCACCAATTCTCAGAAGGAGGATAAAGCGATGCAACTTCGACATGTTATTTTTGCCGGCCTTGCGGCAATCGCGATGCAGTTTGATATTCCGTCCCTGGGCCAGCCGGCCATTGCAAATGCGGCCGCCCTTACCACCGAACAGGTGGCGGCTTTCCAATCAAAACTTGAACAGGCGGAAGCCAGCCGGGAGCTGCTCGGCCGCCGATCCGTGTGCCTGATGGAACATCTGACGGCGCAACAGCAGCTCAGCGCCGAGCGGGAGCGGGCGCTGGGAGAGGCCATGTACCTGCAGATCGAGCTGGAACGGCAGGTGGCGCAGTCCGAGACGGCCGTGAAGGGTTATGAAGAACTGGTTCAGTCTGAGAGCGAGAACGTCAGGGCGCGTCAGGCCGTGTTCGAAAAAGCCCGAAGGGAAAGGGACGAGCAGGCCAAGAGAGTAACAATATGCAGCGGCGTCCTCTTCTTCCTGCCGGGAATTTGCCAGGCCGGTGACGCCGCAGTCAAGGCGCTGGGATGGATGAATGACGCGGAGCGGGAATACCGCATCGCACAGCCACGGCTGGACAACGCCCGGACGGCGCTTGAGGGCGTTCGCAACCAGCTCGAAAACAATCGCCGCCAGCTGATAGCGGCACAGCAGAGCCACGCGGAAAACCAGAGCGCGGTGAAAAATCTGGAAGAGCAGATTACCAGGCTCAAAGCGGCGATTTCCACCATCAACGTCAAGGTTCAGGACTTCAACATTCAGGTCGGCAACTTCACCAATGCTCTCAAGGAAGCGAGCGAGGTCAATCCTGACGACGCGAAAATACGTCAGGTCGACCGGCTGTCCGCCGAGATCGACGGCCTGACCAAGGACGTGCCGCAGTTCATTTCCTCTACCGAGGCCGGACTGCCTGAGGATGTCAGGAAACAATGCGGATCGTGAACGATCAACCCCATGACTGTCCGTAACAACCATCAACAGGAGCATGAAAATGAATAATGTCGTCAATCTCGAAAGCCGGGAAACCAAACTCAACAGCGCGATCGATGCCGATGTCGAAGCGATCGTGTCGAAGCCGGAATTCAGCCTTCCCAAGGCGGATACGGCGCTCGTCCGGTATTATGTTGATAAAATCCAGGGGACCTACGATGTCGAGCGCGCCAAGCGCGACACCGACAATGCGATCGACCTGCTCTACATCGCTTACAACACCACGCCGCAAGAGGAGGGCAAAATTCGCGGACGCATCAGCGCCATCATGGACAGCTTGATAACCGCGCAGCAGAGCAGTGAACGCACCATGAAACATGCGATGGATGTTGCCAATCGCATCCGCATTTCAGTCGACGACCTCTTCCCGGACTGGCTGGATGTCCGCGAGGGAAATGACCAGAGCGAGATCAAGGCCTTCGTCTCCAATGACCTGATAAAGCTCGCGAAAAATATCCGCGACAAGGCGTTGGAAGTGCGGGACGACCTGCTTGAGGTCGCCTCCACCTATGATGGCATCATCAAGGCAACGGCGCAGATCACCGATGCGAGCGAAATGGTCTTGAGCAAGCGTCTCGAAGACAAGGCGACCATGGAGCGGGAAATCCGCGAGGCCGATGCGCGGCGCCAGCAGCTGGAATCGCTTGTGAACGATCTGAAGGCACAGGTTGCGGAGTTCGAAAAGAAGGCCCGTGAATATGAAAAGCGGGCCAATACGGCAGAGGAGCGCGCCTTCATCATGTCGATCGTCCGGGTCGGCGCGCAGATGATTTCAAGCGCCATTCCCGCCATCGCCATGGTGGCGGGCGGTCCTGCCTCCATGCTGGCCTCGTCGGTCGGCGGCGCGCTTTCGGGACAGCCCAAGGGCGGCCAGGATGTGGACGGGCAGGGGCAGGGTGGCGGCTCCCGCACACCGACAACCGGCGGCGGAAAGGCGGATGGGGCCGCCACGCAGAGCAAGCTTTCCGAGCAGAAGGCCGAACTGCGTAAGAGCGAGGAAAAACGCGACACCTTGAAGACGGATATCAAGGCGCTGGAAGACAGCAGGTCGGCGCTGGCGAAAGATGCCGAGGGCACCGATCCGAAATCGAGCAAGGCCGTGGAACTTGCCGAACTTGATAAGCGTCTGACCGCGCGCGCCGCGGAACTGAAGACGCAGGAGGAGAAGATCGCAAGTCAGCAGACTCTGATTTCCAGTCTGCAGGCTTCACTCGACGCGCTCGACAAGGGGCTGGGCAAGCTCACCGACGAGCAGCAGCAACAGGCCGCAAGCCTGCGCGAAATGCAGATGAAGATGATCGACAAGGCGGAATCCTATGAGAACGAACGCCGTACCCAGGCCGCCGAACTCATAAAGATCAACGCTCTGCTGAAGGGAAAGCAGGCTGAGGACGATAAGATCAAGCTTGCGGTTCAATCCCTCAACGTCAGCATTACGGCGCTGAAACGCATGAAGGAAATCATTGAGGAAATCGCATTTTTCTTCAAAAGTTTCGCCGATTTCATGCAGGCCGTGGCCGACGATGCCGAGCACCAGATCAAGGCGATCGACAATGTGGCCGAGCTGGAGGTCATTCGCAAGAACCGTCTCGCCCAGCTCGTTCGCTCCGTCAACGAGTTCTTCGTCAGGCAGACCGCCCAATGGTATGCGGTCGGGACCGTCAGCGACAGGTTCAACCGCAGCTTTGCGGACGGATGGTCAAAGCTCAATAAGCTGCAGGGGACATACCTCACCGGCACCGGCCTGACGAACTATATGGCGGAAGCCTCGGAAAAGCTCTCGGCCATCGTCGCCGAACGCGAAGCCGCAGCGGATGCAAAAATTGCGTCGTTGCAGGCCTATCGTCAGGACCTGAACAAAAGCGCCTGACGCTTGTGTAACTGCCGCTCCTGTCCCGGCCCGGCAGGCAGCGTCTCCATGATCCCAGCCACTGGTCGTCCCCTTTGGTCTCGAGATCATGGGCAGTGTCCTGCCGGCACAATTGCCGGCAGGACGGGCAACAAGACCGAAACGTCAACACATCACCCGATGCAAGATCAACGACCGGCATCCGGACGCCATCGAAGTCCAACCCGTGCCGTGTCACTTTAAGGAAGGAGAATATCATGCCGACAGTCAACAACCCGCCGGTGCTGGTCGCTCAGGAAACCCCGGCCTGGTGCTTTGCCGCCGTGGAGCAGATGGTGCGGGCCTATCGTGAACTTGCCGCCACTACGCAATATGCTATCGCAAGACGCAATACCGCAGCGCTTGCGACCGTCGACCCGGAGGTTCAGGAGCGCTGGGAGCTGGCGCTTATTCTGGATCAATCCGCTGCCATCGATGAAATGGGCGGCGCCAATCCAGACAGCAATATCGTCAGGCTGGTTTCCAGCCAATGGAACGCCTTCGACCATGCAACGACCGGGGGTGGGTTCGTCGCCGATCTGACGCCGGAGATCGTGAGAGGCGAGATCGACAACAACCGCGTCTTCGTCATCGGCACACATATCCATTATTACGTCGTCTACGGCTATACCGATGCAGGCAAGGATCTCGAACTTCATATCCTCGATCCATGGCCGACAGGGCATGGCGGCAGCAGAACGCGCATTGGCCTGCAGGAATTCCTCGGCATGGCCGGCCACACCGCCATCACCTTCGGCTAAACCTGCGAGCAGAATGTCGGCTGCGCGCACAGGCGCGTAACGGCACCCCAACCTCTTGCCGGAGGCATTCCGGCACCCAGCAACCCTTCAAAACCATGCCAACCTGTCCTTACCATCAAAGGCCGGGAACAGCTGGCTCATGTCCAAAGGAGACACAATATGCCAATTCTCAGCGACTTCATGATCAAGCATATTCGCCCTTTCAGCGAGGACGGTTACAACACATTTGGCAACACCCAGACCATCGAGTTTCTCGCGGAGCTGGGACTCGACATGAACGACATCCTCAATATCCTCGCCGCATGGCGCAAGGCAGCCCTGGCTGATCCCGGGAAGGACGGCGATGTCTTCGCCGAGGCGGCAAATGCCGTTGCTCAGGCGCGGTGGGAGTCTCTCTACAAAACCGGAAAAAGCACGGTCATGTTTCTCGACGCCGTTCAGCTCGAATCCCTCAGCCATCTCGAGCCGGGGCCGGACAGTAATTTTACATGGAGACCCAAGACACCGATCGCGGTCGCGGTAACCATCCACAGGAAAAGCAAGCAGTATGAAATCACTCTGGGTGCGGCCGGTTTCTCCGGCGGCACCGATGAGCGGGGATGGATATCCCACTTTTCCGAATTGCTGTAGCGGTTGCTTATGACATCAGGACACGCCGGAAAGTCAGCGACTTTCCGGCGTCGACGTGACCGGCCCCTTCATATCCCTGTCGCAATAGTGTCTGATATCGACATTATTTTTTGAGGCCCATCTGTGTTGACGAATAGCCGTTGCACGCTCAGGGAGCTTTTCGTGAAGCCGTCAACGCAAGCAGTGCCAGCCGAAACCGACAGAAAACAAACCGGTACCCCTGGTGAAGTTTTCGCCGCCTTCCTGAAACTTGGCGTCACCTCTTTCGGTGGTCCCATCGCCCATCTCGGTTATTTTCGCGATGAGCTGGTCGTGCGGCGCAAATGGATCGACGAGGCCGGTTATGCCGATCTTGTGGCGCTCTGTCAGTTTCTTCCCGGCCCGGCCTCCAGCCAGGTGGGTTTTGCGCTCGGGCTTTTGAGGGCCGGGCCGCTCGGCGCTCTCATGGCATGGACGGCCTTTACCCTGCCATCCGCCGTCCTGCTTTTGCTGTTCGCCACCATTGCCGCTTCCATCGAAGGTCCGGTTGGCACCGGCCTGCTGCATGGCCTCAAGATCGTCGCCGTCGCCGTGGTGGCGCAGGCAGTCTGGGGCATGGCAAAAAGCCTTGCGCCGGATCGGCAGCGGGCCAGCATTGCGCTTTCCGGCATCGTTTGCGTGGTGTTTCTGGCTGGAGCCTTCGGGCAAATCCTGGCACTTGCCGTCGGTGCCGTTGCCGGGCTTGTCTTCTGTCGTAACGGTGCGGTGCGGGAAGCTGCCCATCTTCAGTTTCGGGTGCCAAAAAGCGTCGGATATATCGCACTCGCGGCCTTCATCCTGCTTCTCGGCCTGCTGCCGCTGCTTGCGGCGGTGGCGGGATCACAGGGACTCTCCTTGTTCGATGCGTTTTATCGTGCCGGCGCACTGGTCTTCGGCGGCGGGCATGTGGTTCTGCCGCTGCTGCAATCCGAAGTCGTCGCCACTGGCTGGGTGACGGAAGATGCATTTATCGCTGGCTATGGAGCGACACAGGCCGTTCCCGGCCCGCTATTCACTTTCGCCGCCTATCTCGGCGCGGTGGTGGGACCGCAGCCGAACGGCGTTTTCGGTGCGGCCATCGCCCTTGTCGCGATCTTCCTGCCGGGCATGCTGCTTCTCATCGGCGCGCTGCCCTTCTGGGAAGGGTTTCGCCGGCATCTTTTGGCGCAGGCGGCCATGCGGGGTGCAAATGCCGCCGTCGTCGGCATTCTCGGCGCCGCACTTTATGACCCGGTTTGGACCAGCGCCATCTTCACGTCCAAGGATTTCACGCTGGCGCTTGCGGGTTTCATCCTGTTGACGGTGTGGAAGGCCCCGCCATGGGTCGTGGTGGTGATCTGTGCTGCCGGCGGCGTTCTGCTGGCATTGCTGTAAGCCTTTTCAGGCAAAGTCGGCATGGGTCGACATCCAGTCCGAGAAGGCCTGCATGGCGGATGTCTGCGGTTTTGATTGCAGCCGGGTCAGCCAGTAGCTTCCAAGCGATATGGTGACGGGGAAGGGCTGGATGATTGCCCCGGACGCCAGATGCCGCGAAAACATCGATGGCGGCGCCAGCGCCACGCCCAGCCCCTGCAGTGCGGCCTCCATCATGCCGAGCGAGGTGTCGAAAACGATCCCGGCATTCACCTGCGCTGCCGGGGTCACGCCGGCGGCCGAAAACCATGTGCTCCATTCATCGGACCGGTAGCTGCGCAAAAGCGTCGCCTCGACAAGATCGGCCGGCGTTTTTAAAGTCTCCGCCAGCTTGGGCGTGCAGAGGGGTGAAAGCGGCGCATCGAAAAGCCGGAAGGCATCGGTGCCGTGCCATGAGCCCTGACCGAAACGAATGGCAAAATCCAGCCCTTCGGCCGCCATGTCCACCCGGTTATTGTTGGTGGAAACCCTGATATCGATGAAGGGATGCTGTTTTTGAAATTCCTGCAATCGCGGCAGGAGCCAGCCGACGGCAAAGGTGCCGACGACCCCCAGAAACAGCAATTCGCGCACCTGTCCGGCCTCGATCCTGTCGAGCGTAGTCGCCATCTGGTCGAAGGAACTGGTGACGGTGGGCAGAAGCGCTTCACCCTCGGCGGTGATTTTCAGCCCGCGTGGAAGCCGTTGAAACAGCGAGACGCCCAGCCGCTTTTCCAGCACCTTCACCTGCTGGCTCACTGCCGCCTGCGTGACGCAGAGTTCGATGGCTGCACGCGTGAAGCTGAGGTGTCTTGCCGATGCCTCGAAGGCCCGAAGACCGTTGAGGGGAAGAAATTGCCGAACCATTTGAGACCTAGATTTTCTTGTATCTCTTCCGAGATATCATGGTTTGTTCGTGCAATGTAGGGCAGCTAAAGCTCTTTCGCTGGGGGCGGCGCAAACGCCGGTCATCTACCTGAGGTTTTGGAGAATGCGAAAGATGAAACTCAATCACGGACATATCGCCCTTGCAGCACTGCTCTCGGCCGGCCTGTTCACACAGGCTTCTGCCGCCGATGAAGCGAAGCTGAAGGCGATAACGGATGCCGCGATAAAGCCGGTGATGCAGAAAAACGGCATTCCGGGTCTCGCCGTCGCCATCAGTATGAATGGCGAAAATCACGTCTTCACCTATGGCGTCATGTCCAAAAGCACCGGCCAGCCCGTCACGCCACAGACCTTGTTCGAGCTCGGCTCGATCAGCAAGACATTCACGGTCGCGCTCAGCACCTATGCCGAGATGAACGGCCAGCTGTCGCTGTCCGGCAAGGTCGCGGATTATCTTCCGTCGATGAAAGGCAAGCCGTTCGGCGATGTCGCGCTGATGCATCTCGGCACCCACACCGCAGGCGGATTCCCGCTGCAGGTGCCGGACAACATCAAGACAGAACAGCAGCTGCTCACCTATCTCAAGACCTGGAAACCCTCATACAAGGCCGGAACCCACCGCACCTATGCCAATCCCAGCATCGGAATGCTCGGTTATGTCACCGCAAAGGCCATGGGCCAGAGCTTTGATGACGCGATGCAAGGCACGCTGCTGCCCGGGCTGGGGCTGAAGAACACCTTCACCGTGGTGCCCAAGGCAAAGATGGCGGATTATGCCCAAGGCTATAAGAGAAATGGCGACCCGGCCCGCGTGACACCGGCCATCCTTTCTTCGGAGGCTTACGGCGTCAAATCATCGGCAAGCGACATGATCCGTTTCGTCAACGCCAATATGGGCCTTGAGACACTGGACGGAAAAATGCAGCAGGCGCTTCTCAACACCCACACGGGCTATTTCAGTGTCGGCGCGATGGTGCAGGACATGGTCTGGGAACAATATGCTTATCCCGTTGCCCTGAAGACGCTGGTGGACGCGAATTCCGGCGCCCTTTTGAAGACGGTTCCGGTCTCCGAAATCACCCCGCCGATGAAGCCGCGTCAGGACGTCCTCATCAACAAGACGGGCTCCACCAACGGTTTTGGGGCCTATGTGGCTTTCATACCAAAGCAGAAGCACGGCGTCGTTCTTCTGGCCAATAAAAACTATCCCAATGAGGATCGTGTCGCCCTGGCCTATGAGATTTTGACGGCGCTCGACAGGGCGGAGTGAGAAAACTTCGGCGCGGGAGTTCATCGCTCCCGCGTCGTCTGCGCTGACCGATCATCTTTGGGAACAGGAGCCTTGATTGCCTGTCATCAGAACATCACGCTTCGGCCTTAAGCGTCATTGATGCGCCGCCAATATGTTCTTCTCCTCATTGCCCTTACGCAGATTACCGGCTGGGGTTCGGTGGGAATCCTGCCGGTGCTTGCCGGTCCGGTCGCGGCGGAGTTTGCGACCTCCCTTCCATCGGTTTTTGTTGGAACCTCCGTCATGTTCGGGGCTATGGGACTTGCCGCGCCGTGGGTCGGTCGGGCGTTCCGCCGGTTTGGCGCGCGGCGGGTCATGGCGGCCGGCGCCGGCCTCATGGGATTAGGCCTCTCCCTGCTTGGCTTGTCTGTGAACCTCACGATGTTCTGGATGAGCTGGGCCCTGACAGGGCTTGCGGGGGCGATGTTCCTCACAACCTCCGCTTATGCCTATATTGCCGAATATGCCGAGGATCAGGCACGCAGCCTGATTGGGACACTTATGCTGGTGACCGGCCTCGCCGGCAGCATCTTCTGGCCAGTCACCACGTTCCTTGACCATGGGTTGGGGTGGCGCGCTGTTGTCCTCGTTTATGCCGGCACCATGACCATGGTTGTCTGCCCGCTGGTATTGTTCGGTTTGCCGGCTACACATCAAGCGGCTCCTGCGGCAGCGGGTCATGGCAACCGGAGAAAGGGACGGGTCTTCATGTTCCTGGTCGCTGCCATCGCCCTGAACAGCTTTGTCACCTTTGGCATTGATGCCATTGGCATACAGCTTTTGCAGGCGATGGGAATGGAACTTGCAAGCGCTGTCGCTGTCGCCTCGCTGCTTGGTGTTTTCAAGGTTGGCGGTCGCGTCATCGATCTCGTGTGCGGGCGAAGATGGGACGGATTGTCCACTGCGGTCGTATCGGGTGCGATGATCCCCGTGGGCCTTGTTGCGATATGGCTCGGAGGAGCGGGGTTTCTCGCCGTGGGTGGTTATCTCATGTTGTTCGGCGTCGGTAGCGGGGCTTTCGCGGTGGCGCGGGCAACCATGCCGCTGGTGTTTTTTGAAAAATCCGACTACGCGGCCGCGATGGCTACCATCGCACTGCCGATGAACCTTATCAATGCCCTGGCTCCCCCGGTTCTGGCGGCGTTGATGGGCGGTATCGGCCCGCAGGCGGTGTTTGCGGTGCACGGGATCATGAGCACGGCAGCATTCGCGGTTTTGTTGCAGCTGAACAATATGAGGGTGCGGCAAGCTGTGGCTGAGTAATGGCGTGGAAACGTCGATCACGACCGGCTACGCATCGCCGCGGAGGCGACAAGCCTCGTTCCCGCCGAAAGCGCCTGCCAGTGTCGGGAACCAAGTGTTAACCGACCCGCTTGAAATTCCCATTGCGGTAACCGCGGTGAAACGTGCCTTGTCGAAAATGACATCCGACAAATAATCGGACCATAGATGACGATGCGTTTCACCCAACTCAGGCTTGCCGGACCGGCCGCAGTGCTTATCGCCATATTGCTGGCAGGGCTGGCGGCCATTCCCTATTATGGTGTTGCGCGTCTCGATGCGGAGCTTCGCGAGCGGCAGGAAACCCTGGTAGGACGCAATATCTCCATATGGATTTCCGAAGTGGAGTTTGCGCTGACCGCATGGACGATCTGGGATGAATCCATCGCCAAGATCGACAATTCATTCGATCCGGAATGGACCGACCGGAACATCGGACGGTCGCTCATCGGCACTTCGCGTACACGTTTCGTCAGCATTCTCAACGGCGACGGCGATCTGATCTATTCGAAGACGGATGACGAGGTGTTGCAACGCCCGTTTTTTGCCCGCGGCGCGGATGTGGTTACGCAGGACGCGCATTCGCTTGTGGATGCCGTGCGCGAGAAGGAACGCGGCGAAAGGCCGGAGGGCATTCCGCAGCCGATCGCCTTCAGCAAGATCGAAGTGATCGGTGATGACGCCGTCCTTTTGACAGCCAGCCTCTTCCAGTCGGACTTCAGGACGGCGACACCCCGGGGTGAACGGGCGCCGGTGCTCATTTCCGCAATCCCCATCGGCGGCAGCCTGCAGGAATTTCTCGGAAACCGATTCCTTCTGGACGATGCTTCCGTCGGGCCGGCCGGCAGCGTTCCGGCAGACCGCGCAAGGGTGGAAATTGCCATGGGGCCGAATGGTCAGGCACAGGCGCTGTCCTGGCAACCGCTGACCCCGGCGCGGGATCTGCTCCGTCAGTCCATGCCGCTTGCCGTCACGGTTCTTGTCGTCCTCATAGCCGGTGGCATCTTCGCGGTGCGGATTTCCCGCCGTGCGGTTCATTCGCTTGTCGAGGCCGAAAGACAGATGCGACACGCAGCTACTCATGATTTCCTCACCGGGCTGGCCAACAGGTCGCTCGTCGCATCCGAATTCTCAAGGTTGTCGCAGCAGGGAGACCTGACTGTCGCCTGTCTTGATCTCGACGGTTTCAAGGCCATCAATGACAGCCACGGACACGCCGCCGGGGATGCCTTGCTCAAGGCGGTTGCCACCCGCCTTCGCGCTGCCTGTCACGACCGCGACGTGGTGTTCCGCTTGGGCGGTGACGAGTTTGCCGTGCTGATGCCCGCCATTTCCCTTGCCGAAGCCGAGATGCGCTGCCGGCAGCTGTGCCTACTTCTCTCCGAGCCCTATGTTGTCGATGACAGCATGATGATCATCGGTGCGTCCTTCGGGTTGAGCAGCGTCATCGGGGCGGAAACGTCCTGCGACGAGGCCTTCCGCTGCGCTGACGAAGCGCTTTACCGCGCCAAGGGTGAAGGGCGCGGCAAGGTGATGACATCGATCTGTGAGATTGAACCCGTTCGCCGGTTTGGCTGAACTGAGGGGTGGGTAACCCCTTGATGCCCGATGACAGCAGCCGGCAATCGCGCTACCGAAGACAGGATGCGCCGCCACCGATTCGGCCCGGAACGACGGTCGCATATCACATAAAGACAAATCTTTTATGCGGCTGCGATCTGCAACAGGGACGTTCGTCAAATCGCGCCGGCCGCTTTCTGGGGGACAGACGACGATGAGCGATACAGGTGGCTATTTTCCGCGCTGGCGACTGAAAACCGAAGGGCGCATCATGCCGGATGAGCGGTTGCCCGCCGGGCAGACCGCGGTTCTCGGTTTGCAGCATGTTGTCGCCATGTTCGGCTCCACGGTGCTTGCGCCACTGATCATGGGGTTCGATCCGAACGTCTCCATCCTGTTTTCGGGCATCTCGACGCTGATCTTCTTCATCGCCGTCGGTGGCCGCGTGCCGAGCTATCTCGGTTCGTCTTTCGCTTTCATCGGTCCCGTGCTGGTGGCAACCGGTGCCGCAGCCGGTGCGGCGAGCCCGAATATCGCGCTTGCCCTTGGCGGCATCATTGCCGCGGGCGTGCTTTATGCCCTGATCGGCGTTATCGTCATGATTGCCGGCCACAACTGGATTGAACGGCTGATGCCGCCGGTCCTGACCGGTGCCATCGTTGCGGCGATCGGTCTGGTGCTTGCGCCGATTGCCATAGCCAGCGCCTCCGGCACCGGCCCCGGCAATCCCGATGGCGACCAGCTGTCGCGCTGGATTGCGATTTTGACCGTCACATCCGTCGGTGCAATCGCGGTCTATGCGCCCGGCATGGCGCGGCGCCTGCCCATCCTTCTCGGTGGCGCCATTGCCTATATCGCCTATCTGGTGCTGGCCAACGGCTTCGGTCTCGGCAAGCCCGTGGATTTTTCAGGCGTTGCGGCCGCATCCTGGTTTGGACTGCCGACATTTACCACGCCGGTATTTTCTGCCTCGGCAATCGCGCTGATCGCGCCTGTCGTCGTCATTCTGGTGGCGGAAAATCTCGGGCATATCAAGGCGATCGGCGCGATGACCGGCCGCAATCTCGATCCCTATCTCGGCCGCGCCTTCATCGGTGATGGCATCGCCACCATCTTTTCCGGCGCGTTTGGCGGAACCGGGATGACGACCTATGCCGAAAACATGGGCGTCATGGCGATTACCCGCATTTTCTCGACGCTGGTTTTCATCGTTGCGGCGCTGGTTGCCATCATTCTCGGCTTCTCGCCGAAATTCGGCGCGCTGATCCAGACGATACCGGGGCCCGTCATCGGCGGCCTGTCCGTCGTGGTGTTCGGCCTGATCGCGGCGACCGCCGGGCGCATCTGGGTCGAGAACAAGGTCGATTTTTCCGAGCCGCGCAATCTCATCACCGTGGGTATCGCGCTGGTGCTGGGTGCCGGCAACTTCAAGCTGAATGTCGGCGGTTTCACGCTGGATGGTATCGGCACGGCGACGATCGGCGCCATTGTCTTTTATCATCTCCTCAGCCTCGGCGCTCCGGCCCAGGGGAAATCACGCTAGAGACTGAGGCCCGGAAGAACCGCACGAATGTGATCGCCAAGCGCCCTGGCCGCCGATGATGTCTGGGGATCGGAAAATGCGATGGCTATTCCGATCGTCGGCAGCGGCGGCAGGCCATCGCTGACGATATGAAGGTCGGGCGGAACGGCTGTTTTCGTCAGCACGCTGATGGCGTGGCCGGAGCGGGCGATGGCGATGAGGCCTGAAAGGCTGGTGCTGGCAAAGGCGACACGGTAGCGGCGATTGGCGCTTTCCATGGCATCGCAGGCCGCGCGGTGATCAAGCGTCGCCGGTGCCGAGAGCGCCAGCGGCAACACGTCCTTGGACAGCAGGTCGGGTTCCGGCCTGTCCGCCACCCAGACGAAACTCTCCCTGCGCAGAACCTCGGGATGATCAGGATCGGCCTGTGAGACCAGCGCCATGTCGATCTGCCGGCGGCGCAGCAGCGGATGCAGCTCTATGGTTGGCGCGCAGACCATCCGCAGGTCGACTTTCGGGTAGGTTGCGCAGAAGCCCCGCAGCAGTTCCGGCAGGAAGGCGATGGAATAGTCCTCCGGGCATCCAAGGCTGACGGTCCCCTGAAGGATAGCCTCGCTCATATCCGCAAGGATTTCATCGTGCCGGGCAAGCAGCGCATTGGCATGCGCAAGCAGTTTTTCTCCCGCGGCAGTCACCCGCACCCCGGAACCCGTTCGTTGCAGCAGGCTGTGGCCCACCTGCTCCTCAAGCCGCTGCATCTGCGTGCTGAGCGCCGATTGCGTGCGCCCGACCTGCATGGCGGCAACACTGATGGAGCCGGCGCGGGCGACGATGACGAAGTTCTTGAGAAGCGTAAGGTCGAGCATGGAGATATCAAAATTATCGATATCTGCTTCAGATACTATCAATTGGACTGCCTGCGCAAGGGCCTGTTACCGTTCTTCAGGATCACCTCTTTGGGGAACGTGTCATGGACAACATTTCGAAAAACGCCATTTCGCTGAACGATGAACCGGCCTTCTGGGCCGCCGCCAACAAACACCTGACCCGTTATGGGCCGGCCTTCGAAGACATCATCGTCGAACGCGCCGCGGGAAGTTTTGTTTATGATGCGGATGACCGCGCTATTCTCGATTTCACCTCCGGCCAGATGAGCGCCCTGATTGGGCACACCCACCCGGATATTGTCGCCACCGTCAACCGGCAGATGGCCTCGGTTGCGCATCTCTTCTCCGGCATGCTGTCGCGCCCCGTCGTCGAACTTGCGGCACGGCTGGCGGCGCTGGCGCCCGGTCTCGACCGTGTGCAATTGCTGACGACAGGGGCGGAATCCAATGAAGCGGCGATCCGCATGGCAAAGCTTGTCACCGGCGGCCACGAGGTCGTGGCGTTTGCCCAGAGCTGGCATGGCATGACCGGCGCTGCGGCATCGGCCACCTATAGTGCCGGCCGCAGGGGCTATGGCCCGGCAACAGCCGGTTCGCTGGTCATTCCGGCCCCGAATGCCTACCGCCCACGCTTCCGCAACCCGGATGGATCGAATGACTGGCAGGCCGAGCTTGACGATGCCTTCGAACTGATCGATCGCCAGTCGACCGGCAATCTCGCCGCCTTCATTGCCGAGCCTATCCTCTCAAGCGGCGGTATTCTCGAACTGCCGCTCGGTTATCTCGCCGCCCTGAAGAAGAAATGCGAGGAGCGCGGCATGCTGCTCATCCTCGACGAAGCCCAGACCGGCGTCGGCCGGACGGGGCACATGTTCGCCTACCAGCGCGATGGCGTGACGCCCGACATCATGACGCTCTCCAAGACGCTGGGCGCCGGCCTGCCGCTTGCAGCCGTGCTGACAAGCGCCGAGGTGGAGCAGAAAGCCTTCGAGAGGGGCTTCCTGTTTTATACGACGCATGTGTCCGATCCGCTGCCGGCGGCTGTCGGTGTGACGGTCCTCGATGTGGTGGCGCGTGACGGTCTGGTGGAACAGGCGATTGCCCGCGGAAAGCGCCTGAAGGACGGGCTTTTATCCTTGCAGCAGCGGTTCGAATGCGTCGGCGACGTGCGCGGTCGCGGGCTGCTGCTGGGGCTGGAAGTCGTGGCCAACAGGCATACGAAGGCTCCGGGTTTCGAACTCGGTGCGCGCATCATGCAGGAAGCGATGCTGCGCGGCATGAGCATGAATATCGTCAAGCTGCCCGGCATGGGCGGCGTTTTCCGCATCGCTCCGGCGCTGACCGTGTCGGATGCCGAAATCGATCTCGGGCTGGATATTCTGGCGGATTCCATCAAATACGCGCAGGCCGCGCGATAGGCAGTGATGCGCGCCTGACCGCCAGATTTCAGGCGAGCGGGCGGGGCGTGATCCACTTCTTTCAGAAGTGAACGCGATCCGATATCCCCACGGAAAAATCGGGGCTGCGGACAGTCCGCAGCCCGGCCAATCGGCTCAGGACGTTACGACGATGATGGGGCCAATCTTGTATGTCTGAACCTTGAGGGCGGTGCGCAGGAAGTTCAGCGCCCCCTCCGTATCGGTAACGAAGAGCGTGCCGCTGACGACCCGTCGAGCGGTCGCTTCGTCTCCTATGACGATGCGCCCGCGGAAATGCCGCTGTATTTCCTCGATAACATAGGAAAGCGGCACGTTGTCCACGGTGAGCTGGCCGCGACGCCAGGCGAGAGCGGTCGCGGCATCGGTTTTCCGGATCGTGCTTTCGCCTGTCTCGTTCAGGTGAAGCATTTCTTCACCTTCCGCGATTTTCACCGGGGTACTGCCCTCAGTCTTGAACTCTACCCTTACGGAATGTTCCGTTACGGCAACACGCGTGTCCGTCGCGCTTTGGCGAACATCGAAAGCCGTGCCGAGGGCTGTGACCAGCGTATCCTCGGTGCTGACGGAGAAGGGACGTTTTTCATCCGGAGCCACCTGGAAGAAGGCCTGCCCGCGCAGGAGCCGAACCGTCCTTCGACCGCTGGTGAAATCGAGTGCGATTGCCGACGATGCGTTTAACTGGACCCGCGAACCATCTTCCAGCGTGACTTCCGGCATTTCGCCGGCACCGGACATGACATCCGCGCTCAGACGCATGGGGCCATCCAGGGCGATGAAGAGTGCGCCGGCCGAAATGATTGCCACGATTGAAGAGATGATCGCGTTGCGCCCGCGTGGTGAGGTCTCAACCGGCATGTCACGAAGCCCGGCATCGGAGCGGATCGCAGTTCTCGCTTCGCCGAGAATGCGCTTCGCAGCCGTGTAGGCCCGACAGTTCTCCGGGTCCTGCTCCATCCAGCGACGGAACTCCGCCCGCTCCGTTTCGGGCTGCTCTGGGTCTCGGTTGCGAAAGACCCAGTCGGCCGCATCTCTGTTTCGCTTGCGCTGATCGCGCGTCAGACGTCTACGTTGCACGGAACGCTCCAATTATGCTCTCCAATGTGTAGACGAATGAACTGCGTGGATTGGGATGTTTACTCCATTTCGAAAAGGCGGTCGAGGCAATGGCTGAGCGCGCGCCTGAGGTGCCGGTCGACCATATTGCGTGAAATTTTCAGCTTTGCGGCAATCTGGTCCGGTGAGAGATGGTGCAGCCTGTGCAGCACGAATGCCGTCCGCCGTTTTTCGGGCAGGTCGGCAATGGCCTGTTTCAGGATCGCCAGCCGCGCCTCGACAGCCAGTCCCTGATCGGGAGCGCTGTCCATCGCGACGACTGCCCTTGCATCTTCATCGGAGCCGGAGAAAAGCCGGGACTCGAACTGCTCGCGTCTGATCCGGTCAATCCGCATATTGGATGCGGCGCGGCACAGAAATGCTTTTATCGACCGTTTGCCGGAGAGCGCGTCCGGCTGCAATGCCAGTTTTACGTAGAGATCGTGGACGATTTCCCGCGCGGCCCCGTCTGACCGGCTGCGTCCGCCCACTGCCTTGATGATGTCGCCGTAATGCTCGACGATCGCCCTGTTCAGCAGGTCGGTTCCGTCACTTTCATTGAGGCTGGCCGTCGACGTCCGCATCGCTTTCCTGATCCTCCGCAAGCTGCAATCTGCGACAACTGAAGGGGCGAACAAGGAGCGCAAACCGCAGCTCTCCAAGGCCTTCGTCCGACCCAAGTCATCATCCGGCAGCAGAGTTTTGACCCATCATCGCCGTGGAGGAATTTCTACTGGTGGGTAAAAAGCGATGCAAGTGCAATGATTTACGGTTTGTACCGAGAAAAAATCCTTCACCGCCAAAAAGAGGATATTTTTTATCATGTTTATGTCTGGATTCATTACATCTTTTGGCCTTACGGAGGAAGGCGTGGGGATGCGCGAGGCAGGATTGTAATTTACGAAAAAGCTAACCAATGTTGCGAGGCCGCCACAGGTCGCAGCTCGCCTCAGCTGCGGGATGGGACGGGGACACACATCGGCGTTCCCGAAAGCGGATCCGGCATGATGACGGCGTTGACGCCGAACACATCGAGAACATTCCTGTCGGTAATGACGGCGCTTGGCGTTCCGGCGTCAAATATCCTGCCATCCCTGATGAGAACAATCTCATCGGCGTAACGGGCAGCCTGATTGAGATCGTGGAGCACCGCGACGATGGTGCGACCCCGATCATGAACAAGCTGCCGGATCAGATCCAGTATCTCGATCTGGTGGGCGAGATCGAGGAACGTCGTCGGCTCATCGAGAAGAAGAATGTCCGTTTCCTGGGCGAGCGCCATGGCGATCCATGCGCGTTGTCGCTGGCCGCCTGACAGGGATTCCACCTGTCGGCCGGAGAGCGACGTCATGTTGGTCAGATCAAGGGCATGGGCGCAGGCATCCTCATCACGGCCGGACCATCGCTCGAAAAGCCTGCGATGCGGATAACGCCCCTGACGGACCAGCTCGGCGACCGTCAACCCTTCCGGGGCCTGCGGCCCCTGCGTGAGGACGCCAATCTGTTTTGCCCGTTCCCGCGATGGCATTTTGCGTGTCGGCCTGCCGTCGAGAAATATCTCTCCCTTCATCGGGGCGAGAAGCCCGGCAAGCGCGCGCAATATCGTGGATTTGCCGCAGCCGTTTTGGCCGACGAGAACGGTGAAGCGCCCGGATGGGATTTCCAGGTTCAGGTCGTCGACGATGACGGAGCCATTATATCCAAGGGAAAGCGCTCGTGTCGCGAGGCGATAGTGTTCAGACATGCCTGCGGCCCTTCAGAAGATAGGCAAAAAATGGAGCACCTAGCAGGGCCGTGACGATACCGGCCGGCAGCTGCGCCGGTGCGATGACCGTGCGGCCGACAATATCGGCGATCAACAGCAGAAGACCGCCCGTCAGCCCGGCAACGGGAATGAGGGCTCGATGGGAAGGGCCGGCGATCCGCCTTGCAATATGCGGGGCGATCAGTCCGACAAAACCCACCAGCCCGACCATGGCGACGGTCGCTCCCGATATCAACGTGCAGAGCAATATCAGGAATGCCCGCATGAGATTGACCCTCTGTCCCAAGCCCGTCGCCACATCGTCGCCGAAACGGATGAGATCCAGTTGCCGGCAGGAGAACCAGCTCAGGGCGAGCGGAGCCGCGAGCCAGATCAGTAGACTTTGGACCTTGCTCCAGTCGGCGCCGTAAACACTGCCCGAAAGCCAGATCATCGCCCGCTGAACATCAACGACATTGCCGAATGCGGTCAGAAAGCTGGTTCCCGCGCCGGCAAGCGCGCTTAAGCCGATGCCGACAAGGATGATCCGCAGAGAGGAGGTTCCGCGTTTCCAGGACAGGGCGTAAACCGCCGCCGCCATGGTGACGGCCCCCGCAAAGCCCGCCCACGGCAGAACGGCTGGTGAGACATCGGCAAAAACGATGATCACCACGCTTGCGAAAAGCGCTGCGCCGGCATTGATGCCGAGAACGCCGGGTTCCGCCAGGGGATTGCGCATGACGGTTTGCGAAATCGTCCCCGCAACGGCAAGGCCTGCCCCCGCAAGCAGGGCCAGGATCGCCCTCGATAACCGGAATTCGATGACGATCATCTGCAGGTCGGATGAGGCCCCGCCGATGACCGCATTGGCAACGTCACGCCAGGCAATCGATTGGTCGCCCCACATCATTGCAGCAACCACGGCCAGCAGGTTGAGAATGATCAGAACAGTTATCGCGCGTGTCACGGCTTGCCTGCCCCCGTGCGATAACGCGCCAGCCAGAGGAAAAACGGCGCTCCAATCAGCGCCATCGTGACGCCAACAGGAAAACTCTGGTTGGCGAGGATGATCCGTCCGGCGAGATCGGCGACGACCACCATGGTCGCTCCGATGACGGCGCTGAAGGGAACGACCCAGCGGTAATCGACGCTGATTGCCAGGCGCACGATGTGCGGCACAACGAGACCGACGAAGCCGACCGGTCCAGCAAGTGCGACGGCGCTGCCGGACAGGAGAATGACGACGACGACCGACAGGCTGCGCCAGAGGGCCGGGTTCTGGCCAAGCGCGG
The DNA here is from genome assembly GCF_041414895.1 of Agrobacterium sp. O3.4. Taxonomy (NCBI): domain Bacteria; kingdom Pseudomonadati; phylum Pseudomonadota; class Alphaproteobacteria; order Hyphomicrobiales; family Rhizobiaceae; genus Agrobacterium; species Agrobacterium sp. O3.4. The sequence continues at coordinate 131,234 of NZ_JALPZP010000007.1, read as the reverse complement.
TGGCGACATCGGTTCCAAGGCTCAAGGTCGTCAGATGTCGGGCAAGGACAAGTGATCCGAACAGTCCGGCAAGCGAATAAGGCATGACGGTGATGACCTGATCCGTCGTCCGGCCGCTCAAGGAACCGACGGTCCACAGGCGTACCGCATCGAGTGTCGTCTGGTCGAAGATCAGAATTGCCGTGGTAAGCGAGGTGAGGAATGTTGCGACCACCGCCCCGGCCAGTACCATCGCCAGCGGGGTCGCGCCGATGCGGCCGACGGAACCGATGAAGAAAACGCACAGTGCTGCGAGTGCCGCACCGGCAAAAGCATACCAGACCTGCGCATTGCCACCCGAAGCGCCAAGGATCGTCAGGCTGGCGACGACCGCGAAGGCTGCACCGGCATTGATGCCAAGAAGACCCGGCGACGCGAGAGGGTTTCTTGTTACCGCCTGCATGATTGCGCCTGATACCGCAAGGCCGGCTCCGGCGATCATCGCCGCTGCAACGCGGGGCAGGCGCAGCAATGTCACGACGAGATGATCGCGCGAGCCGTCAAAGCGGAAGATTGCAGACAGCACCGTTGACGGCGACATGGGGTTTGGCCCGGCCGTTATGGCCACGACCGCAGAAACCAGCAGGCATGCGATTGCAAGAATGAGCAGTGCCGCACAGGAAAACTCTGCACGGCGGAAATGAATCGGTGTGTCTGCTCCTGACGGTCTGCGAAACGGTATCACGGTTTGCCCGGCAGATATTGTTCGATGTCATCGAGAACCCGGTTTGCGGAGCCGATGCCGTTGAAGCCCATCCATGTTTCGCGTGTGACCCGGTGAGCGTTTCCAGAGGCGACCGCCGGCAACATTTGCCAGAACGGGTTGCTGGTCGTGCGTGCGGCAAGCGCATCGTCCTGGTTCGCGTCATATCCGGCGGCAACGACGTAAAGGAGGATGTCGCCGTCGAGAAGGGCGAGGTCTTCCCATTCCGGCCGCTTGAAGACGGTATTATCCTGCGTCGTTTCGTAGGCGCTTCGCTTGACGCCCGCATCACGCAGAACCGCATAGGGCGCATAGGCGGCCGGGCCGTCGAGATAGAGATGAAAGCCGCTGGGTGTTACCCGCAGAACCGACATCGTGCGGGAGCCTGTCTTGTTTCTGATGGCGACGACCCGTTGTTCGTAGCCCGCCAGCATTCGGGTCGCATCGTCGCTTTTTCCGGTAATCATCGCCAGGGTGCTGAAATGTTCCTTCCAGTCCTTTGCGTCGATGAGGGCGGTCGGCGCGATCTTGGCGAAGTTCTGGTAGGATTGGCCATGCAGCGTTGCGTCGCCGATGATGAGATCGGGTTTCAGGGCGACGATGCGCTCCAGGCTCGGCTGACGCGCGTCGCCGATATCGGAGACGGAGGCTTCCTCGGCCTTTTTCTTCAGGTCGCGGTCCTGAACGGTCAAAAGCGGCGCGCCGACCAGCGGCAGGCCCAGCTCTAGCGCCATTCCCAGATTGTAGAACGGATCAAGCGCGACGATCCTGCGTGGTGCATCCGGCACACAGAGGGGGGCGTCATAAACCCCTGATGTAACCGACTTGCCCGGACATTGCGCCGAGGCACCGGAGGCAAAAAGCCCGATCAGCAAGATGACAAACGATCGCAGGATCATTCTTTACTCCAGAAATGGAAACCTGCGCGGCGTGGAAGCCGCGCAGGAAATGGATCAGAATTTGACCTTCAGGTTCAGACCGACGCTGCGGCGCTCGCCGAGCGTGGCGGCGACATCATTGTCGTTGTAGACAAAATATTCCTCGTCCAGAAGGTTTTGTGCGAAGGCGTTGAGTTCCCACCGCTCGGTCTTGTAGCCGGCCTGCAGGTTCACGATCCAGCGGCTGTCGAGATAGTCGTGCGGCAGGCTGCCCAGCCGTGCCAGATAGCTCGACGTATATTTCGCGTCCGCGCCGACATAGACGCCATTATCGAAGGTGTAGCGGGCGCCAAGGCCGAGTGACCACTCAGGCGCTTCCGGGAAGGGCAGGCCGGACAGATTGCCGTAGGCAAGGTCGTTGAAGTCCTTGAACTCGGTATGGACATAACCGAGCGAGGCGAAGGTCTCGAGATTGTCGGTTACCTTGAACGATGGCTCGAACTCGAAGCCCCATGCTTCCGACGATGCGGCATTGATGATGCGGCGGGTCGTTGCGTCCGTGGGATCGAGCTGCATCTGGACCTGCTGGTCCGAATATTTGGTGTAGAAGATGTTGGAGTTCAGGGTCAGCCGGTCGTCCAGGAATGTTCCCTTGTAGAAGAGTTCATAGGTGGAGGCCGTTTCGGGTTCGTAGGTGTAGGAAGTGCGCCGGAAGGAATCGTAGCTCGCGCCGCCTGTCCGGAACCCCTGGGAATAGGTAACCCCGACAGTCTGGGTGTCGGTCAGTTCCTTCGACAGACCGATTTTAGGCACGAAGTTGGTTTCGTGGAAGGATGCCGCATAGTCCGTCAGAACCGTGCGGGTGCCGCCAAGCGGCTGCGTCCGCAGAAGATACTGGGTTATGTCCTGATCCGTATAGTCCAGGCGTCCGCCAAGGGTGATTTTCCAGGTCGGAATGAATTCATATGTCGCCTCGCCGAACAGGGCGGCATTGAACGATTTCTGTGTGTTGCGCTGGAACTGGTTGCGGTTGACGGTGGCGCTTAGCGGAATGGTACGGTCGTAGAAATTCTTCTCGTCTTCATAGGAGAAATAGACGCCGCCGACCCAGTCCCATCTGTCGCCTTCATAGTTGAGGCGCAGCTCCTGCGAGGCGATAAATTCCTTGTAGTATCCATGATAGGTGTTGATTTCGCCCGCAGTCCCATAGTTGGGCGAGAAGCGGTCGGTGTCGGAATAGCTGAAGGTTGAAAGGGAGGTCAGCTTCAACTCGTCTGAAAAATCATGCGTGATTTCCAGTCCGACATTATGCACTTCGGTCGGGCGATATTCTATGTAGGCAGGGATTTGATAATCGCCGCGTTTCTCATCGAAACGGAAGCGCGACGCGCCTGCCGGGCCGCCAATGTCGCGGACATAGGGGTCGTCATGGGAGAATGAGTAACTGAAGAGGGCGCGCGTTTCTGGCATTTCCGCCGGTTCGAACAGCACCTTGCCGCGGATCTGGTAATAGAGATCGTGCGTGAAATCGTTATATCGATCGTAACCCACGAAGGTCGGATAGTTGATGTCGTTTTCGCTTCTCTGGATTTCGCCGGAGATGCGAACGGCAAGCTGGTCGTCCATCAGCGGCGTATTGACCATGAATGCGGTGCCGTAGAGATTGCCGGTGCCGATCGTGGCCGAAACCTCGGCTTCCTTCTCGAAGGTCGGATCCTTGGTCTTGATGTAGACTGCACCGGCCATGGCGGCGCGTCCCGAAAGGGTCGACTGCGGGCCACGATAGATCTCGACCTGCTCGACGTCGAACAATCCGCGCGCGCCACGCCGTGCGCCGCGCACCGTCTGCTGAACGCCATCGACGTAAAGCGACGCCAGCGGCGCTCCGCCGGGAACCAGGCCTTCCGAATTGACGCCACGAATGATGAAGCCGCCATCCACCCAGTCGGCATCCATCACGTTCGCCATGCGCCGGAAGCTGTCGCGAAAACTGTGTATCTGCCCATCGGCAATTTCCTGCGCGGTGACGATACCTATGCTCGAAGACGTGCTGGCCAGCGTCGTGGCATTGCGGGCGCCGTAAATCGTGATCGCCTGCAGCACCGTCGTGCCGTCGCTGCCGACCGCATCGGTATTATTTGCGGCAACGCTGAGGACGATCTGATTTTGACCGGCGAAACGCGACTGGACGCCGGTGCCGGCAAGCACTGCGTCAAGCGCCTGGGACGGCGTCAGATTGCCGGAGGCACCGCGGGACCTTTTGCCATTGGCAACCGATCCGTCAAACATGATCTGCAGGCCGGTTTGTGTGGCAAGCTGATTGAGGGCGGAGGTGAGCGGCCCTGCGGCAATCGAAATCTGTCGTGGCGAGGCGCTTGCCTGACCGGTGCCCTGCGCTGCGGCCGGCACATGCATGGCCAGAGCAGAAACCGAAGTTGCGAGCAGCATCGCCACCCATCCAGCCAGACCGGTTCGAGCCGTTCTGCCGTTAATTCCCTTGCATTCCATTGAAGCCCCCGCTCCCGCGCGCTCGATAAGCTATTCAGACAAAAGGCGGCAATATCCGCCCACTCATGCTGAAGACGAACAGGGAAGGGGCTATGGGACTCTCAAGTCGAAATAAATTTATGAAAATAATAATTCTACTTCAGGCAGAAATGGGCGCGCATTTCCTGCAGCAGACAGGCGTCCCGTTCATCGCTGGACTTCAATACGCAGGTCGGGCACTTTTCCGCACCCTCAACGGTATAGTACCGGCAGCATCCGCCCCGCGCGCGAAACGTGTAGGTGAATGGTTCCTTCAATGCGCTGTCATGCAGGGTAAGGTCGAAATACCCCAGCTGACGGTTGTTCAGCGGCGATCCCTGTACCTTGACGATCGCCATTGCCGTCGACAGCGCATCGGCGAGACAGCCGAACCGTCTTCCGACGTCAAGAAATCTGCCGGCGATGGCGTCTCCCACCAGCCGCCACTGCGCATTCTTCGAAAAGCCGGTTCTTTTTGCCAATGCTTCCACCAGCGGATGGAAATGTTGCTCGACGCCCATCCTGAAATGCTCGCAGAGGCCTGCGTGGTCCGTGACCGTCGAATGCGGCCCGTCATCCCGATCCGCAAAAATCTGCGGTGACAACAGCCTCACGCGGGCCCGCCGCACCGTCATCGGCTCTCCATCATGCTCGCCATGATGGGTATAGAACTGCAGCGAAAAGGCATCAGGCGACATATCAGGCACGATGCCGCGGCCAACCAGCAACGGAACGGTGGCCATGAAGAAGATGTAGCAATAGTCGCTCATCAGAAATGCGGCGCGGCTTTTGAGGTCGACGCCGGGATCGAACGACCCTTCATAATCCAGGAATTCCTGCAATGCCAAAGGGCTGGAAAACAGCTCGGCAGCGGTTGTCCAGCCGGGAAGCATCGCGCCGGTGCTGCACGGCACTTCGGGCCACATGGACTGCTGGAGAACGGTCGCTTCCGTCAGAATATCGCTGGCTTCGGGGACGCCGGCAGTTTCATGATGTCTCATTGTCTGCCGCATCCGTCAGATTCGCATCTCAAATCAGGCTCATGCCTCTCTCGCTGAAACAGCCCCTGCCTGCATCACATCGGTTTGCCACAGCTGGCCCAGTCTGCCGATGAAGTGCGCAAACGCTTGCGGAGCAAGCATATGCGACCCTTCGATCCGATGCATGGTGACATCCTGACCGATACAGCTTTCCCACGCACGCGCCGCATTCCAGCTGACCAGATGGTCGGCATCGGCCACGAATACATGTACCGGAAGCGTAACAGGGACATGCGGGGGCGTAAATTCATAAGTCTCGCAAATACGAAAATCGTTGCGCAGAACGGGTTCGAACAGAGCCATCGCCTCGGTGTCGCGTAATATCTCGTCCGGCGTACCGCCGATTTCGACCAGCGACTGGTGAAAATCCTCGCGCGTCATGACGTGAATGGGCTCACGCCCTTCGAGAACACGGTCGGGCGCGTTCGAGCCCAGAACGTAGAGTGCTTCCGGGAGCGGCAGGCCCCGGATGGAGAGGTGCCGGAGCAGCTCATAGGCCACCACAGCGCCCATGGAGTAACCGAACAGGGCATAGGGAGCATGAAGCAGCCCGGAGATTTCGTGTCCCACATGTTCCGCAAGGCTCTGGATATCGCGCGGCAGCGGCTTGGTGAAATGCGCTTCGCGACCCGGCAGGGCGACTGGGGTGACGTTAAAAACGCTCTCAGAATGAACCCATGACCGGAACAGGCTCGGGCCGGCACCGGCTGGCGGAAGGCAGATCAACCTGGGACGAACTGTCATTGTGTGTCCTTGTATCATATTTCAATCGCATTGTGTTCGCCCACGGGCGCGGCGGTTGCTTTCAGCGCGTCGATGAATGCTGCAAATGCCGCAAGGACCGGACGGTCGAACAGGACTTTTACGGGAAAATTGATCGCAAATTCTCGCCGCACCCGGTTGACGACCCGGGCAGCCAGAAGCGAATGGCCACCGAGGTCGAAGAAATTATCGCTATTGCGCTCGGCCTCGACTTTGAGAACCTCTGCCCATATCCGGGCGATCCTTTCTTCCGTTTCCGTCCAGGCGGTAGCGGAAGGGGGTTGATCATTGCGTGTTTCCGCCGAAGGCTGCGCAGGCCTGTCGATACGCACCGGCCTTGCATCCGTATCGGATACGTGCGGAACCGTTGGAGTGCCGCTGGCCATCTCGCCGATTGTCGCCCCCAGCTCATTCAGGAAAGCCTCTACCTCCTGCACGGCAATGCTGCGCCTGTCGTATCGGGCGGAAATCGCGATCTTCGTGGCGTCGGCAGCGGCAAACAGGGTGAGGGGATAATGGGTCCATTCATCGACGTCGACGCCGGTCACGGCGAATGTCGCTTCCGCCGATATGTCTCGGGGCACGGGATAGTTTTCAAAGACCAGCAGGCAGTCGAAAAGATCGCCCCGCCCGGCCTGTATCTCGCGCAACGGCAGATAGTCATGCTCCGCACAGGCGGACTGGCGTTTCTGCAATGTCTGCAGCCATGGGGCAAGGTTGCCATTTTCAACGTCGATGCACACCGGCAACGTGTTGATGAACAGGCCGACCATGTGTTCCACACCCTGTAGTTCTGGTGGACGCCCGGCCGTTGTCGCACCGAAGACGACATGTCTGTTGCCGGTTTTTCGGGCCATGACGATGGCAAGTGCGGCCTGCAGCAGGGTATTGGGGGTAATCCCCATGTCCCTGCACAGTTTTGCCGCCTGCGTGGAGACTGCGGGATCGCAGGTGAGGTTATGACTGGAGAAATCCGCCTCGCCGCCGGTAGCGTCGCGGGTAATCCTGCACGGTCCGTCGATCCTGGCAGTGTAGTCCGTCCAGAAAGCACGCGTCGCTTCACGTTTCCTGCTTTTCAGCCAGGCAATATAATCCACATAGGGCCGTGGTGCGGGTAGCGGCGGACGTGATGAGCCGCACCGTCTCTGATAGGTCCTGAAGGCGTCTTCGACGATGCGGCCCGCCGACCATCCGTCGAGAATAATGTGATGATACTGAAGTACCAGCCGCGAATTTTCCCCGCCATAGTCGATCCATTGCAGGCGGACCAGCGGAGCGGTCTTCAGATCGAAAGCCTGCCGCCGGTTGGTGGACAGAAGCGCGCCGAGGCGTCTTTGCTGCTCCTCTACATCAAGACTGGACCAATCCAGTTGCGACAAGGCAAGGCTGGCATCGCTGTGGACCACCTGAAAGGGTTCGTCTCTTTCTTCCCAGTGAAATGTAGTGCGCAAAACGGCATGGCGCGACACCATCTCGCTCCAGCAATCATGCATGATTTGCGGATCGATCGCGCCTCTCAGTTGCAGGACGATCTGCGGCACGTAGACGCCTTCGTCAGGCGTGGCGATGGAGTGGAACAGCAATCCTTCCTGCATCGGTGACAGCGGATAGATGTTTTCGATAGCCGGGCGGCGGCGGCTTTCAAGCGGGCGATTGTCCATTGTGTCACAAGCTCTTTAGCAGATTGTCGAGTTCGTCCTGGCCGAGATCCATCAACGGGAAATCAGAAATGCTGTAACCAGCACCTGAACCATCAAGGCAATGCTGGATCAGCGTTTCGAGATTGTCCCGGAAATGGCCGGCCAGCATCTTGATGGTGTCCCCGGAATGCAGCTGCGCGCCATAGACCCATTGCAATTGCAATTCGCCGCGCACCACCATGGCATTGATCTCGAGGATCGTATCGCGCGGGTTGCCGGGGCCGTACATTGGACCGGAGGTTATGCCGGAGGGAGCAAACAGGCTGTCGGCCCCGAACATGGCATCCATCTGGCCGAGATAGTTGAAGCGGACCTGCGGTTGGCCGTAGTCCAAATGCTCACCCCTGTTGCGAAGATATTTCAGAACACCGAAACCCACGCCATTATTGGGAATTCGCCGCAGGGTGTCCTTGACGTCGAGAAGCAGGCGGTCTGGCGTAGCGTCATCGGGCGTATCGAACAACACGGGATAAAGCGCGGTCAGCCACCCCACCGTTTCGGAAACGTCGATATCCTCGAACAGGTGCGGTCTGCCATGGCTTTCCATTTCGAGGCGCAGGCGTGGCTTTCCGCTCCATTGCCGCAGCGCCAGATAAAGGGCTGCGACCAGAACTTCGTTCGAGGCGATGCTGAAGCATTCCGGCACATCCCGAAGCAGTTGCCTTGTTGTTTCGGCATCGATCGTCTGGCGGTACGTCACCGCATCCGATTGAGTATTGCTGCCACTCTGGTTGTCGAGCGGCAGCGCCTGCACGTCTTCTTCGCAGATGCCGCGCCAATATGCCTCCTCTCCATCGAAAAGCACCGACCGTGAAAGCCGGCTGTTCCAGCTGCCCGCCGCGACCGCGCCGGAGCGGATGGTGCCCGTTTCCAGATAATGCCGCTCGATATCCGCGACGATCATTCGCCAGGACACGCCATCGACGATGAGGTGATGGGCCGCGAGGATGAGGCGCCCGGAACCATCGGGCAATGTCGCGAAAATCGCGCCGAAAAGAGGCCCGGCACCAAGGTCGAAGCCGGCGTGGAGCTTTCTGGCAAAATCCGTGACGTCGTTCTCATCCGTGGCGGCCAGTCGTTGCATGAGGAGCATCGCCGAAATGGGGGCGAATTTCTGTTGCCATTGCCCGTTTTCACGCAAAAATCGGGCGCGAAGCGACTGATGTTCGTTGAGAACTCTGGCGATCGCCTTTTCCAGCCGGTCGAGATCGAGAGATCGGGTGGGTTTCAGGATCAGTCCCTGGTTCCAGTGGGAGAGATCGGGCAGGTCCTGATCCAGAAGCCAGCGCTGAATCGCGCCGAGCGTAGCTTCGCCATCGGCATCACCCTTTTCGGCCGTCGCAGTGCTTTCCGTGCATGTCGCTTCTGCGAGCGATGCGAGCGTGGGGTGGAGGAACACGTCACGCGGGGTCATCTTCAACCCCTTCTGGCGGGCCTGTGAAACCAGCTGGATGGCAAGGATGGAATCGCCGCCGAGCGAGAAGAAATTGTCGTTTCGCCGGATGTCTCCGCAGCCGAGCAAGCCTTGCCATATCTGCGCCAGCACGTCTTCCTGATCATTGAGCGGACTTGCAATTTCACCGGAGCGCTCGCCATGGGCTGCCGGGTCCGGCAGCGCGGATCTATCCAGCTTGCCATTCGGCAGGCGTGGAAGCGCGTCGAGCCTGGTCGCAAGCACGGGAATGAAATGCTCGGGCAGGCGTTGCCGGAGAATTGCGACAAGTTTGGCGATTTCGAGGGCAGGATCACCGGCAATCCACATTGCCAGGCGCGGATGATTGGAAGCGTCGCGCCAGAGCCCGGCCACGGCCTCGTGCACCCCGTCCTGCTGAAGTAATACGGCCTCAATTTCACCCGGTTCGATACGAAAACCGTTGAGCTTCAATTGCCGGTCGCCGCGCCCCATGTAATCGAGGCCACCATCATCACGTCTGCGCACGATATCGCCGGTCTGATACATGACGCGGTGTTCGCCGCAATCGGCAAAAGGGTTGGGCAGAAAACGCTCGGCCGTCTGGCCGGGCCGGTTCCAGTAGCCACGCGCCAGCCCGCTGCCGGACAGGAACAATTCACCGGGAACTCCAACCGGCACCTCGTTTAACTCGCCGTCGAGCACATAGGCGCGGGTATTGGCAATCGGCACGCCGATGCCGAACCATTCTCCCGATTTGGGCACCGGCGCCACCGTCGAATACGTCGTGTCTTCCGAGGGGCCGTACAGGTTATAGAGGCCTTCGACATGGTCGTTGGCGTATATCCGCGCGACAAGTTCACGTGGCAGCGGCTCTCCCGCCAGGCAAACCGTTTTCACGCTCTCCGGCAGGGGCCCGAGTTTGAGCAGTTCGGACATCGGCGTCGGAACCGTATTCACCAGCGTCACTTCACCTGAAAACGGTGCGCTCGGGAAGGCGAAGAGGTCGTCCACCATGAAGATACGCCCGCCTGCTGCAAGCGTCGCAAATATTTCGAAGATTGAAAGGTCGAAGCAGATCGAGGTGGAGGCGAGCACGCCGGACAGCTGGTCGCCGGTGAAGCTGTGCAGGCACCATTGCACGAAAGCAACGGCGTTGCGATGTTCGATGGCCACACCCTTCGGCCTGCCGGTCGAACCTGATGTATAGATGATATAGGCAAGATCGGAGCCTGACGTCGCTGGCGTCGGCACGGCGCCGCCTGCCAGACTTTCCACCATACCCGGCGTCATGCAGCGGAAATTCTGTCCGGCAGCCGAAATATCATCCTCTGTCGTGATCAGAATGAGTGCCAGATCGGCGTCCGCGGCGATGAATTCTATGCGGTCGGCGGGGTAACGCGGGTCGAGCGGAACATAGGCCGCGCCGGTGCGAAGAACGGCCAATATGGCGACCACCAGCCCCACGCTTCTTTCAAGGCGAATGCCGACGCGTTTCCCACTGCTTATGCCGGCTGCGGTGAGCCCGCTGGCGAGCCGGTCGGCTCTTCGGTCAAGTTCGGCATAGGACAGGCTCTGGTCCTGATCAGTGACTGCTATTGCCTGCGGATTGGCGTCAGCACTCGCTTTCACGAAGTCGTGCAGGCAGCGCCGCTGCGGCTGAAATGCCGCCTCCGTCTCGTTCCATTGCCGCAGCCTTTTCTGCTGGCTGCCCGACAGCAGGGAGAGCCTGTCGAGTGGCACATCAGGATGTTCGACAATCTTTTCAAGCAGGGCGACCAGCGCATCACCAAGAGATTCCATGGTTGAGCGGCGGAAAAGATCGCTGCGATATTCCAGACGGCATGAAAGTTCGTGCGCCGTTTCATGGATGAACAATGTCAGGTCCACACGCGACGACGTATCGGGAAGCACCAGTCTTTCCCAATCCATGCCGGCAAGCGAAATGGCTTCACGCCGGGTTTCGACGGTCGAGACGAGCATGGCCTGGAACAGCGGGTTGTGGCTCCATGTCCGGGGTAGTGAGAGCGCATCAACCACTTTCTCAAACGGCGCGGCCTGGTTGGCGAAAGCGCTTAATGCCGTGTCGCGGGTTGCCTTCAGTGCGTTATTGAAGCTCTCACCGCCCTGGGTCTGCAATCGGATCGCCAGCGTATTGGCAAACATCCCGATGATGTTTTCCAGATCGGGGTGGAACCGCTCGGATACCGGTGTCCCGATGACGATATCGCGCATGCCGCTGGCGCGCTGGAGCAGCGTCGAGAACGCCGTCAGCATTCCCATGAATAGGGTAGCGCCTTCGCGGTCGCAGAGTTTTCGCAATCCTGCGAGCAAAACTGCGTCGAGCGAAAAGCGAATGCTGTCACCTGAGAAGCCCTGTATGGCGGGCCGCACAAAATCCGTCGGCAACTCCAGCAGCGGCGGAGCGCCGGCAAGCGTTTTATGCCAGTAATCGACCTCGTCCTTCGTGTCCTGTTCCCGCTGCCAGATTGCAAAATCCGCATATTGCAGCGGCAGCGCCCCGCTTGGCGGTGCGGTTTTCTTTAAGAGGGACCCGTAAAACTCGGCAACGTCGTTGAGCAGAATTTCCGCTGAAAGGGCGTCACCGATGATGTGGTGCAATATGAAAAGCAGAACATGGTCCTGCGGGCCGGTGCGGAAGGCGTGAATGCGCAGCAGCGGCGCAACGGCAAGATCGAATGGCCGGCGCGCGCAATCGAGCAGGGCAGCCTCGAGTTCCCTCTCGCCGATCTCTTCCGGCATGATCCGGAATATCATCTCGGGGTCAGTCTCGACGAATGGCTTGCCATCGACGGAGACGAACCGGCCGCGCAGGATATCCTGTCTCTGCGCCGTCAGTTCCAGCGCATGCGAGAGAATTGCGAAATCGAGCGGTCCCCTGATCTTCAGGGCAAACGGAATATTATAAAGCGGGCTGTCCGGTTCAAGCTGCGCCAGCGCCCATTGCCTGTTCTGTGCATGCGATAGCGGTGTTCGGCCGGTATGGTTCCGCTTTGCCAGTCCGGATGAACTCGCTTCCGATCCGCGTCCGGTGATGGCCACCAGCGCATCGATGGCACCGGCAAATTCCGCAAGTCTGGGTTTCTCAAAAATGGTGCGCAGCGGCAGGTCAACGGCAAATGACGTCCGCAAACGCGCCAGCATCCGCGTCGCCAGCAGGGAATGGCCGCCAACCGTGAAAAAATTGTCGTCGCGGCCGATCTTTTCGGCGCCGAGCAATTCACGCCATATGGCCGCAACCATCTGCTCGGTGCCGTCGCGCGGAGCGGCATAGGCGGCTGACGAGATTATCTGTTTCGGTCGCTCAAGTCGCTTGCGATCGATCTTGCCATTGGCGTTTAATGGAAAACTGTCCATCCAGACATAGGCTGAGGGAAGCATGTAGGAGGGAAGCTGTGACGCGAGCGCTGTGCGGATCGCTTCCTCGTCCACCACGCCAGTCCCACGGCGGCAATAGGCGACGAGGGTGCCCGAGCCTTCCTCATCCTGCCAAAGGGTAACGACGGCCTGCTCGATGGATGGCTGCGAGGCAAGGATCGCCTCGATCTCGCTGAGTTCGATGCGGAAACCGCGAAGCTTGACCTGAAAATCGGCGCGGCCGACATAAAGAAGGTGCCCGGCGGCGGAACGCCGCATCAGGTCACCGGTTCGGTATAGCCTTGACGTTTCAGGCCGACCGTTCGGGCCTGCGGCTGGGCCTTGAACGAATGCGCGCGACGTCAGATCGTCCCGGTTGAAATAGCCTGGGCTCAGACCTTCGCCACCGATATACAGTTCTCCGACAACGCCTGCGGGCACCGGCATAAGCGCGTCATCGAGCAAATGCAGCTGCGTGTTGGCGATCGGCTCGCCGATCGGCAGGGCAGGGAGTTCCAGATGTTCGGGGGTTATGCGAGTGCAGGTGGACCAGATCGTCGTTTCGGTCGGGCCGTAGAGGTTCCACAATTCGCCACCGGTCTCCAGCAGGCGGCGGGCAAGGCCCGGCTCGAGCGCCTCGCCGCCGCAAAGCATCCTGAAACCCGCCGGAGCCTTCCAGTCGGCATCTGCCATCAGTCGCCATGTCGCGGGGGTTGCCTGCATCATCGTCGCGTCATGGTTCCGGATAAGCTCCGAAAGGGCCATATCGTCATAGACATCATCGGCTTCGGCGATGATCAGCAGGCCGCCGACCATGAGCGGCATCAAAAGCTCGAGGGTGGCAATGTCGAAGGCCGGTGTGGTGACGGCGAGGAACCGGTCTTCCGCAGACATGCCCGGCCGTCTCGCCATGCTGGTCAGAAGATTGACCAGGCTTTTCTGTCGGATCGGCACGCCTTTCGGCCTGCCCGTCGAACCCGATGTGTAGATGATATAGGCCAGATCGTCAGGCAACGTCTCTCGGTGCGGATTGCTGAAGGAGCCGGTTGCGCGCAGCAGAGGTTCAATCGCCATGCAATCGCATGGATATGCCGCTTTCGTAGCGTCATCGTCAGCCTCGCTGACGAGAATGATGTCAGGCCTGCAGTCCTCGAGAATGAGCGCGCGCCGTTCCGCCGGCTGACCGGGGTCGAGAGGCACATAATGGCCACCGAGTTTCAGCACCGCGAGGATGGCGATGATGAGGTTTTCAAAACGAGGCAGGCAAATGGCGATGCGGGGATGGGTTTTGCCGTTGCCGATGCGATCACGCAAACCGGACGCCACGCGGTTGGCGGCATCATTGATATCACTATGGGAGTATTGCCGGTCGCCGCAGCGCACGGCCGCAAACGAGCCGCGCGCCTTCGCCGTATCTTCCAGCAGCGCTGCGACATCTCTCAATGGAAAGGCGGTGGTCGTCCGGTTGGCAGCCGCTATAGCCGCATGCTCTGTCTCGTCCAGCAGGTCGATTTCGGCAATGCGACCGCCGGGATTCGACACGAGCCCGCCGAGCAGTCTCATGAAATAGTCTGAGAAGCGTGCCACCGTCTCAGGCAGGAAAAGTTCGGTATTGAACTCGAAAATGCCGCTGAAACCTTCGCTCCCTCGTCCCTCATGCATGTCGAGGCTGAGATCGAAACGCGAGGCGCCTGAATCGAGCGCGATCGGCGTGACCTTGATATCGCCGAGGTCGAAAGTTCCACCCGAGGCGTTGTGAAGCACGAAAGTCGACTGGAAGAGGGCGTTATGGCCGATGTCACGCTCGACATTCAGCGCATCCACCACCTGCTCAAAGGGGACATCCTGGTTCGAAAGGGCTTCAAGCGTCGTCTCCCGAACCCGTTCGAGCAGCGCATCGAAAGTGTCATTCGGTTGCAGACGCGTCCGCATGACGAGATTGTTGACGAACAGCCCGATGAGGTTGCGGGTCTGCGCCCTGTTGCGGTTCGATGCCGTCGTGCCGATGCAGATGTCGTCGGATCTCGAAAGGCGGGCGAGCAGAATTTGATAGGCCGCCAGCAGCACCATGAATGCCGTCAGTTTCCGGCTTTTCGCCAGATCCTTGATGGCGGCGGAGAGTTCCGGCCCAAGGTGGAACTTGTGCCGGGCGCCGCGAAACGCCTGCGTCACCGGCCGGGCGAAATCGAACGGAAGTTGAAGCAGCAGCGGTGCATCACGAAGCTGTTCGCGCCAGTAATCGACCTGGCCGGAAAGCTCCGCAGTGCCGTTGCGCTGCCATTCGGCATAGTCGCGATACTGGATATCGAGTGCCGGAAGCTGGCCGGTGGCAGGAGATCCGGACGCGCTATAGAGCCTGTGGACCTCGTCGATGAGGATCTGCAACGAGGCGTAGTCGGAAATGATGTGATGGATGACCATGACGAGGATATGCTCGTCAGGTGCAACGGAAAACAGGCCAACGCGAAACAGCGGACCTTGCGAGAGCTCGAACGGCTCCCGCGCGAAGCGGCTTATGGCGGCATCGCGTGCGGTCTCGTCATCGCCCGGTTGGTGAAAACTGAAGTCTGCCGTTGACCGGGGGGAAATGACCTGGAACGGCTCTCCGTCAAGCACCTTAAAAACCGTCCGCAGGCTTTCATGGCGCTCTACGACGATATCGAAGCAGGTCTTCAGCCTGTCCCGGTCGAGCGGACCTTTCAGCCTGATGGCCAGAGGTATCGAATATGCGCCTGAGCCGGGCTGCATCTGCTCGACGAACCAGATACGTTCCTGAGCATGGCTCAGGCGGAAGTTCTTTTTTTCGGATGCCTGCTGTCCGGCCATCATGCGCTGCAGAAGCTGGCGCTTTTCATCTGCGGTCAGTCGGGAAATATCCATCGTGTTCACGTCTACTGGTCCTTTTGGCCGGAGAGCAGCTGCTCCAGCATTTTATCCACGTCATCATCGGAAAGGTCGCTTACGGATGTCTGCGCGGCGATCGGAGAAATTCCCGCTTCCACGCCGCCCGGCAGGGACGGTGAAAGAGAGCCGAGCAATTCCGACTGGGCTTTGACGGTGGTGGCCCCGAAGAGCTGAGCGAGGGTCAGGTGCACCGAAAACTCCTGCCTTATGCGCGACAGCAGCTGCATGATCGTCAGGGAATCGCCGCCCGCTTCGAAGAAGTTGTCCTCCACGCCTGCGCTGTTACCGGACAGGAGCTCATGCCAGATCGCCAGCAATACGGCCTCGTTTTCGGTTGCCGGAGCAACGCTGTGGCGTGCCCTCGCGCCCGGTGCGGGCAGGGCCTTTCGGTCAACCTTGCCATTGGCGCTGAGAGGCAGCCGCTCCATGATCACGAATTCGCGCGGGACCATATAGGCGGGAAGTTTTGCGGCAAGAAAGGCGCGCATCCGCTCAGAGAGGGTTTCACCCCGGATTTGAGCGGATGCCTGCCACTGTGTGCTCCATGCGGGATCGATGGAACCGCCGGCCAGTACGTAAAGCGGCTCCTCGTCTTCTTCGGTTGCCAGTGCCGATGCGATGGCGGTCAGATCGACGCCGCCGGCCGCGCACAGGCCGATATCGAGACGCGTCGCATGCAGCATCATCACCTGCGCCATATGGCCGGCTTCCAGCAGGCAGAAGTCTCTGGCCTTTTGCCCGTAGCTGCGCGCCATGGCCGCCTTGAGGCCGGTGAAAACCACGAGGAAAGCGCTTTGCCTGACTATATCGTCGCTTTTACCGGCGATTGCCGCGATCTGTTCCTGCGAAACGGCCGCCAGAAATTCCAGCCGGTGTTCGGCGGGATGATGACGATACCAGCCGGCGGACAGCCCCTCGATCCGGCCGTCCTGGACCAGAATATGGGTCTGAACCGGATAAAGTCCGCCCGCTGACGGGTAAAGCGCCTTTTTCAGCGGTGTGCCGGGGACATCGAAGGCCCTTATGCTGGCGAGCAGATGGCCGATGCTCTGAAGCTCGGCCGGGGCGGTCAAAAACCGGCGATGACTTTGCCGGGCAATCGCTTCATGGAACAGGCCGTCCGGCGTGGCCAAGTCGATGGTTCTTCCGGCATCGCCCAATCTGCCATCGGCCAAGCCGCCATCACCTGACCGGCCCGACTTCGCTTCCAGTTTGCCGATGAGGCTGCCTTGGGTATCCGGAACGATATAGGCAACGAGGGCAGGTGGCTGGCCTGTCGTCGTCACCACGGCTTCGGCGACATTTTCATTTTGCAGCAGCGCGGTCTCGATTTCCCCGAGTTCGATCCTGAAGCCGTTGACCTTCACCTGGAAATCTTCGCGCCCCAGAAACTCCAGCAGTCCCTCCGGCCGCAGCCGCCCGAGATCGCCGGTTTCGTAAAGCAGCAGCGCGCCGTTTCCAGCCTCTTCTTCGTCCGCGAAACTGTCGGGAATGAAGCGATCGGCGGTCAGCTGCGGCCGCCCCCAGTAACCACGCGCAACACCGATGCCGCCGATAAACAGCCGGCCCGTGACCCATGGCGGGCAGGGCCGCCCCTGATCATCGAGGACATACCAGCGCTGGTTTGCCAGCGGCTGGCCGTAGGGGATGCTCGTCCAGTCCCGCAGTGCTTCCCCGATCGGGTGGAAAATCGACCAGATGGAAGCTTCGGTTGCCCCGCCGAGGCTGATGAGATCGGCATCTGGCAATTGTGCTTTCAGGGAGGGAGGCAGGCTGACGGGAATCCAGTCTCCGCTCATCATGATCAGGCGCAGGGGTGGTTTTTCCCTGAGCGCCGGCAGCTCGGCCAGCAGCAATTGCGCAAGGGCCGGCACCGAGTTCCATACAGTCACCCGATGTTGCAGCAGAAGCTTCATCCAGCGGGCATTGTCCGACACTTCCTCGCGCACGGGAATGACGATGGCGCCGCCAACCGCAAGCGGACCGAATATATCGTAAACAGAAAGATCGAAGCTCAGCGACGAGAGCGCGAAAACCCGGTCCTCAGTTGAAACGCCAAAGCGGCGATTGATGTCGAGGATCGTATTCAGCGCACCGCGATGATCGATCATCACACCTTTCGGTTTGCCGGTCGAACCCGAGGTGAAGATGATATAGGCAAGATCCGATGGTTTGGTCGCCGAGGGAGAAGGTCTGGCTCCGCCATCTTCGGGGACCGCGATCACGGTTACCCGCTGCGGCCAGTCGCCTCCTTCGGCGATGACGAGATCGGCCGCCGTGTCTTCCACAAGCTCGAAACGCCGCTGTGCAGGCAGGTCGGGGTCAACAGGCACATAGGCCGCGCCGCTTGCCAGAATGCCGAGGCAGGCGATTACCTGACCTGCGCCCTTCGGCAGAGAAACGGCAACCCGGTCGTTCGGACCTGCACCGGCCTTCTGCAGATCAGCCGCCAGCGCCAGCGCCCGTTCGGCCACCTGTCCGTAGGTCAGTTCGATGCCGCCTGCGCAGACGGCGATCTTGTCAGGGCTTTCCGCAGCTCTCTCGAAAAATGCCTCATGCAGGAGCTGCGTGTCGTCGGGAAGCGCGATTTTCGCCCTGTCGTTCAGCGTTTCGAACGCCTGGCAATCAACGATATCAGGCTCGGTCTGCCATGCCGCGTCGTCGCTGGCCAGCGCCCGCAGCAGGGTCTCATAGGCGGCAAACATCATGTCCAGCATGGTAGGCGGAAAGAGTTCCTCGACCGCATCCCAGTTATAGACGAGCTCGCCCTGATCTTCGGAAACCTGATGGTCGAGATAGACCTGCGGCGTCTGGCTGACGCTGTCCACCAGTCGTGTATCGAGACGCGGAGCATTGTCGTCTCTCGAGGATTGGCCTAGAACGCTGGTGAAAACCACGGGCATCAGGGCGCCGCCGGAGCGCCCGTTCTGTTTCGCCAGCTCACGAAGCACGGAAACGCCGCTGAAAAGCCGGTGTTCCAGATCTTCCATCAGGCGCAACTGAACCTGACGGGCACGCGTGGTGAAGTCGGCGCGGGCCGAAAAATCGAGCCCCAGCAGGAGTGACGCCGTGAAATCGCCGACGATCTTTTCCACGTCCTGATGAACCGGCTCACGATTGAAGACGGTGAGATTGAGGGTGAAATCCTGACGCCTGCTCCAGCGCGCCAGAACCTCCGCAAAGATCGTCATGATCGCGGCTGTCGGGGTGAGGCCGGCGCTCTGGGCCAGTTCCTTGAAGCGTGACCACTCTTTCGCGGCAAGCCGGCCCCGGCGACGCGTGAAGCGCGGATGCTCGATCTGCGATGGGTTGCATGCCAGCGGCAGATCCGGTGAGGCTGGCAGGGCGGCTATCCGGGCAGACCAGTGCTCCCGCGCCCGCTCATAGGCTGCACTGTTATGCGCGGATTTCTCAAACAGAACATAATCCCGGAATGTCAGTCCGATTTCGGGAAGCGCGCGTTTCTGCATGAGCGCCGCGAGCTCGGTACCCATCAATTTCAGCGACCAGGCGTCACCGATGAGAACATCGAAACTGACGAACAGCCTCGTCGTTTTTTCATCGAGCCGGGCAGCTTCGATGTGAAACAGCGGCCAGCGGTCCGCCTTGAAAATATTGTGAGACAGCCTGTTTCTGATGTCCAACAGGCACGTGGCCCGATCGGCCGCATCACGCAGGTCCACGACCGGCAGCGCGTAATGGGGAACGTCTGCCAGCACGCGCTGCCGCCCGTCGGCATCAACGATCGCGCGCAGCATGTCGTGGCGCGCGACAAGACCGTTTATGGCGTTTTCCAGCGCACCCGTATCGAGATTGTCGATATCGAATTCCCGATAGCCGTGGGAACCGACGCTGCCGAGTTCGAAACCCTGGTTGCGGCCGATCCAGTATGCATGCTGGATATCCGTCAGCGGAAACGGCTCATGGCGATCTTCAGGATTATGGACCACTGCAAGGCCGTCGACGTTGAGGGTGTCCGCGGCCTCATTATCAAGCCGGTTTGCCAGCCCGGCGATCGTCGGTGTCTCGAAAATTGCCTTGAGCGGCAGTGAAACCCCGAAATCGGCCTTGATGCGGGCAATGATCCTGATGGCGAGCAGCGAATGTCCGCCCATCTCGAAGAAGCTGCGCTCGACATCGATCATGCTGGTCTGAAGGACGTCCTGCCATATGGCTGCAAGCCGTTCCTCGATTTGGTTTCGCGGCGCGGTACCGCTTCCCTCTGGCGTCTTTATTTCAAGTGCGCGCAGGGCGCTCCGGTCAATCTTGCCGTTCGGCAGATGCGGCATGGCCGGCAGGATGGTCCATAAGGCCGGGACGAGGTGGGAGGGCAGCTGCCTTGCCAGTGCAGAGCGGATGTCGTCCACTGTCAGCTGTCGCCCAGCATCGAGCGAAATATAGGCGGCCAGCTGGCGTTCCGGGCTTGCTTCATCGCCTATGACTGCAATGACGGCCTCGTTGACGCCGTCGATATCCTCGAGCCGGTGCTCGATCTCGCCGGTCTCGATCCGCAGGCCCCTGATCTTGACCTGATTATCGAGACGTCCGTGGAATTCCAGCGTGCCATCCGCGCGGCGTCTGACCCGGTCGCCGGTGCGGTAGAGATAGGCGGACGACCTGCCGGAAAAAGCGTCCGGAACGAAACGCTCGGCCGTCTGGCCCGGGCGTCGCAGATATCCGCGGGTGACACCGGCTCCGCCGAGATATAGTTCGCCCGCAAGACCGTCAGGCCGGAGACGTCCGGCCCGGTCGAGGACATACGCTTCCGTGCCCGGCAGGGGTGCGCCGATGGAAACCGTTTTTTCCCCGTTGACGGCGCAAACCATCGCGCCCGTCGAGTAAGTCGTATCTTCCGAAGGCCCGTAGAGATTGTGTATGCGCGCCTGTGGTGCCTTCTTTGCCAGTTCTTCAAGCAGGACCGGCGGCAGCGGCTCCCCGGCGAGATTGATGGTGCGAACGGATGTCGGAAGCGTGTCGTGGCGCAGATATTCGCGCAGCAAACTCGGAACGGTGTTGATCAGGCTGACCTCGGCGACATGCTGCAAACGCGGCAGATCGAAGAGCGTGTTGGCCAGAACCACCTGACCGCCACAGGAAAGCGTGCCGAAAATCTCGAATATGGAGAGATCGAAGCACACTGAGGTCGATGCCAGAACGCCTGCCAGCTCGTCACCGGTGAAATTGCTGCCGGTCCACTGCATGCGGGCGGCGGCATTGCCATGCGTGATCGCCACGCCCTTCGGTCGTCCCGTCGAGCCTGATGTATAGATGATATAGGCGAGATCGGCCGGATCGCAGGCGTGAGCGGCGGAAAAGACCGCATCGGGAAGTTTGCCGACCTCAAGGAGGGTCAGTTCATCCGTGGCGTCGAATGCCAGCCGATCGCTATCCGTCAGGACGACCCTGATGGCCGCATCCCGTGCAATGAAGGCGAGCCTCTCGGACGGATAGTCCGGGTCGAGCGGCACATAGGCCGCGCCGGCTTTCAACACGCCGAACAGGGCCGCGATGAGATCCGGCGTGCGCTGCATGCAGACGCCGACGATGGAGCCGCGGCCAAACCCGCCGGCGGCGAGCGCAGCGGCAATCGCGTTGCTTCGTTGATCGAGCTCCCGATAGGTGAGGCCGCCATGTTCGCTAGCCACTGCGGATTTTTCCGGTGTGCGCGCCGCCTGCGCCGTCAGCACCTCGTGCAGGCAAAGCCCGCTCTGTGCCAGAGCCTGACCGGCAGACCGGCGGATCTGCTCCTGATGCTCGTCGTCGCAAAGAAGGGAGAATTCCGATATCCGGCGGGCGGGGTCCTCGGCGATCGTGCGCAATACATGTTCGAAACGCCGCCAGATCGTGGCGACCGTCTCCTCATTGAAGAGATCGGTTGCATATTCGATCTTGCCGCCGATGTCGGGGTCATTGTCCTCGAGGTTGAAGCGGATTTCGTTTTTTGCAGCACCATCGGGCAGGCGCAGTGTCTCGATGGCAAGACCGTCGAGTTCAGGCAATCTTGCCAGATTGTGCTGAAGATCGAATTTTGCCTGAAACAGCGGCGTCATCTCGGACAGGGAGCGTTTTGGATTGAGAGCCTCGACGATCCGCTCATAAGGCACGTCCTGGTTCGCCAGACCGGTGCGGACGGTCTCGCCGACGCGCTGCAGCAGGCCGGAGAAATCCGGATTGCCCGCAAGATCGGTACGCAGCACCAGCGTGTTGACCAGAGGGCCGATCATCGCCTGGGTTTCCGGCCGGTCGCGGTTTGCGACTTCGCTGCCCACGACGATGTCGTCGCTGTCGCAATAGAGATGCAGCACCAGTTTGAAAGCGGAGAGAAGCAGAACGTAGAGGCTGACATTATGTGCCCGTGCCAGCGCCCTCAGCTGTCCTGAAAGTGCAGGGTCGACGGAAACCGCAAATTGTGCGCCGAAGAAAGTGGCGATGGCCGGTCGCGGACGGTCGAATGGCAGGTCCAGCACCGGCAGATCCGTTCCGAGCGCCTTTTTCCAGTATGCGAGCTGGTTTTCAAGCACCGGGCCGCGCAGCATCTTTCCCTGCCAGATCGCCCAGTCGGCATATTGAACGCGAATATCAGGCAGATGGTGTGACTGGCCGGTCATCTCCTTGTAGAAGCCCGCGAGGTCACGGGCGAGCACGGTCATCGACCACCGGTCGCCGGTGATGTGATGCAGCCCGACCGCCAGCAGATGATCTTCGGCCGAAAGGCGCACCAGCATTGCGCGCAATTGCGGATGGCTCAGGTCATAGGGTTCGGAAAGCCGTTGCAGGATGTGCTGCTTGGCTGTGGCTTCCGCATCGGTGTCCTGCGCGAGGTCGAGGAATTCGATTGCCGCGTCGCCGGCTGCAAGAATATCCTGTTCCGGAAAGCCGTCGGCGCCGGGAATGAAGCGCGTTCGCAGCGGCTCATGCCGTTGTACGACCTTCGCCAGCGCCTCTTCCAGCGCCGTCCTGTCGAGTTTTCCGCGAAACCGCAGGATACTGCGCATGTTGTAAGCCGTGTTGTCAGGTTCAAGCTGCTGCATGAACCACAGGCGTTGCTGCGCAAAGGACAGGGGCCGATCACCATCGCCTTCCTCACGTCCCGGAATGGCGGAGTCGAGAGCCGACTGATATCCCCGCTCGGCAAGACGCTGCTCTATGAGGCGACGGCGCTCGGGCGAAAGGTTCGCGAGTTTGGCGTAGAATTCGTTCATCGTGCTTCTGCTCCTCCAAGCGCGCTCTGGACTTCACTGTCGGAAAGGCTTTCGATTTCCATCAACAGCGCTGCCATCTCGTCCAGGTCGCCTTCATCAGGCATATGGGCGGTAATCATGCTCGCCACGCGGGCGACCGTCGGGTTTTCGAAGAGGAGTTCGCGCATTTCGATCTTGACCGGGAATGTTTCCCTGAGCTTGGCGACAACGCGGATGGCCAGAAGCGAGTGGCCGCCCAGCTCATAAAATCCGTCATCGACGCCGATCCCGCTCACGCCGATCAGTTCTTCGAAAATGCCCGCGACTGTGGTTTCGGTGTGGGTGCGCGGGGCGATGAAGGGTGTGGACATCGCCGGCCTTGCACGGCCCGAAACAGGCGCCTTCGACAGCTGCGCCTTCTTGACCGCCGTCGGGGCGACGGTGATGTCGCTGCGCGAAAGCATCGTTGTGCCGGTAATGCCGTTCTCGATGATCCTTCTCGTCAGGTCCCAGGCATCATCAGAGGCAACCGCATAGGCGTTGGTATCGAGCGAGGAACGTTTGCCGGCGGCCAGCACATCGATGAGCGGATAACCAATGGCGAACCAGGGCATTCTCGCGCTGCGCGACTGGGCAGCCACAAGCAGCTCCACCGCCTGATATCCCGATGTATAGGCGGCCAATCCCACGCCGCCGATGACGGTTGCGAGCGATGACTGGATGCAGCAGAAACCTGCCCGCCGTTGCTCCATCGCCGTTATGAGCGCCCGCAGCGGCGCGATGCGAACCGCTTCATTGTAGCTGAGATGCGTGTCGTCCATCATTGAGAGCGGCGCTGCCGCCTGCCGGTTTGCCTGAGGCATGCTCAGAAAAATCCCGTCGATCCGGCCATGCTTCGACACCACCTCATCGAGTGCTGCGCCGATGGCAACGGGATCATTGCAGTCGATCCGGCGCGTATCGATAGCTGCATCCAACTGAATGGCGGTCTCCGCATCCTTGATGGAGTGCAGCACGGACAGGCGTGTGCCGGATATTTTCGCCAGATGATCCAGCCAGACAGTGCCGACACCTTCGGCGATATTGCCGATCACGACATAAATGCCGTTTTTCTTCAGGCGGGCGGCTGCCTGCGGTTCAGGCAGGTCGAGCGGCGCAAATCCATGCGACCAGCGATGCGGGCCCCTTATGGCGACCGCCGGGCCGGTTCCGTTGAATTCCGCCAGGAGGCGATCCGCAACCGCCTGATCCGCCATGTCCTGCGCGACCATGATATCGATGTGCCTGCAGGTCAGGTCTTCATATTCCTGGCCCGCAACCTTCAGGACGCCCGACAACTGAGACTGCAGCTCGTCGAGATTTTCCAGACCGGTGACATCCGTTGCGCCATTGGTCACCAGCGTCAGATTACTTTTGTGCCCCTGTGCGGTGAGCGCCCGCACGAGATTGAGCAGGGTCGTAACCTCGTCCCGCCGGCCAGGCTTCAGCGGCCAGAGATATAGGATGTCCTGTGGCAGAGCCCCGCGTTCGCCCATTGTGTCGAGCAGCCGGGCAAAATCCGCCGCGGAATGTCCGGCAAGGCTGAAGCAGCGGAAATCGCACTCGTCGAACCTGTCGCCTTCAATGGCGCGATAGGCCTGAGCGCCGGCGCCTTCCAGCCGTGAGGCGAGGGATTTGCCGATGCGTCCTTCATCAAGGATCAGGACACGGCGGTTTCTGCTATCTGCCGGGGTTGCCGGCGACAGGCGCTGCCATGTCGGACGATAGATTCTGGCGCTGTCGACGGCGGTGGAGACGGGCGCCTGATTTTTTGCCGTCTGGGCGGAAATCCAGTAACGCTGCCCCTGAAAAGGATAGGTGGCGAGTGGCACGCGGCTGCCTTCAGCCGATACGGCCTGCCAGTCGAGATGCCCCCCGGTCCGCCAGTATCGTCCCAGTGCGGCAAGGTACTGGCCCGTCTCGTTTTCCGGGCTGGCACGGCCAAGGCAGGGTATGATCCGGTCTTCCGCGATAGCCTGTTCGCTGATGAGACCCGACAGTGCCGAGCCGGGTCCGGCCTCTATGAAGACTGTATTGTCTATGCCGAGAAGGGTTCGCATCCCCTCGTCGAAACGCACGGTCTGTTCCAGATGTCTGGCCCAGTAATTCGGATCCGTCGCCTGCGAGGCGCTCAGCCACGTTCCCGTCACATTGGAGATCATTGCAATGGATGGCGGGGAAAGCCTGACATTTCGCAGTTCCTCCAGATAGCGCGCTGCGGCCTGCGCCATCATCGGCGAATGGAACGCATGTCCGGTCTTCAGCCGCCGCGTCACGTAACGCGCCTGTTTGAGTTCCGTTTCGAGCCTTGCGATGGCATCCGTGCTGCCTGAAACGACGCTGAGGCCCGGCGCATTGCTGGCCGCCAGGGCGATGTCCGCGTTAAGCCAGCGGTCGATCGGCGCGTCGGGATGAACGACCGCAAGCATTGCGCCCGGGGCGGCCTGTTGCATCAACCGGCCGCGCGCCACCACGAGCGAAAGTGCCGTATCCAGATCGAAGACGCCCGCCAGGCAGGCCGCCACATATTCGCCGATGCTGTGGCCATGGAGCGCCTGCGGTATCACACCCTGCGCCATCCATGCCTTTGCAAGGGCATATTCCACGGCAAACAGCGCCGGCTGGGCAAATTCCGTATCATGGATATCCTCATGTCCGGCAAAGAGATCAGCGCGGAAATCGCGTTGCATGATCTTCGAAAGACGATCCGCGCAGGCATCGAAAGGCGCACGGAAAAGCTCCACCCGCTCGTAGAGATCCTTGCCCATTCCGGCATATTGGCTTCCCTGTCCGGGAAACAGGAAAACCGCGGACGGCGTGCTGCCGGCAATGGATGGTTTTTGCGCAGCAAGACGGTGCAGTTCCGTTGCGGCTGACGCCAGATCATCCGCAACCAGCGACTGGCGATGGCTGAAAGCCTTCCGGCCATGACGCAGCGTGAAGGCAACGTCGTTGATCGCAAGTTCCGGGTTCGCCTCGAACGCTTTCGCCTGTGCCGAAAGCAGTGCCGAGAGCGCCGCATCGTTGCGCGCCGAAAATACCAGAAGCTGCGGCGATGCCGGTTGCGTCTTGGCGCGCGCGCCTGCGTCGGTTGGTGTCTCTTCCAGCACCAGATGCGCATTCGTTCCGCCGATACCGAGAGAACTGATGCCGGCTCTCCGGGGGCTTTCCTTAGCATCCCAGTCTCGCAGGGCCGTATTGACCGCAAAGGGGCTTGCCGGGAAGTCGATCTTTGAGTTTGCCTGTTTGAAATGAAGGCTTGCGGGGATTTTGCCGTGCTTGAGGCAAAGCACGGTCTTGATGAAACCCGCAATGCCTGCGGCGGTATCGAGGTGGCCGATATTGGTCTTCACGGAGCCGATGACGCAATATCCGGTGCGCGTCGTCGTCTTGCGAAAGGCCTGCGTCAGCGCCGCGATCTCGATGGGGTCGCCCAGCGATGTTCCCGTGCCATGCGCTTCGATATAACCGATGGAATCGGCCGATATTCCTGCAGCCGCGTGGGCCTCGCTTATGACCATGGCCTGGCTGTCCACCTGCGGCGCGGTAAAGCTCGCCTTCAGCGCGCCGTCATTGTTGATGGCCGAACCGATGATGACGGCATCGATCGTGTCGCCGTCTGCAAGCGCATCTTCAAGGCGCTTGAGCACGACAACGCCGACGCCGCTGCCGGGAACGGTTCCGGCGGCATCCGCATCGAATGCCCGGCAATGCCCGTCAGGAGACAATATTCCGCCTTCGCGCGCTACATATCCGTGCGAACGGGAAACCGTCACGCCGCCCGCAAGCGCAATATCGCATTCGCCCGCAATGAGGCTCTGGGCCGCGACATGGATGGAAACAAGTGATGAAGAGCAGGCCGTCTGCACCGTCATGGCCGGTCCGCGCAGATTGAGCTTGTAAGCCGTGCGCGTCGCCAGAAAATCCTTGTCGTTGGCGACGAACAGTTCAAAGGGGCTGATCGATTGGCGCACCGCGGCATTGGCGTGCAGGTTCAGAAGATAGGTGTTGAAGCCGCTCGAGGCATAGACGCCGATGGAACCGTCGAAAGTGTCGCCCTGATATCCGGCGCGCTCCAGCGCCGCCCAGGCGCATTCGAGAAACAGGCGCTGCTGCGGATCGAGAATCTCCGCCTCGCTGGGGCTGTAGCCGAAAAATTCGGCGTCAAACTGGTCGGCGCCCTCCAGCGGCGCTGAAGCCCGCACGAAATCCGGATCGATGAGCTGCTCGGGCGGAACACCCAGCGCGCTGAGTTCCTCGTCGGTCCATTCTTTGACCGACTCCCGGCCATGAACCAGATTATCCCAGAAGCTCTCAATGTCGGAGGCTCCCGGAAAGCGGCCTGCCATACCGATGACGGCGACCCGAAAGGCATTCCGATCCTGGTTTGAAGCGCTGGTATAGTCGGACATATGCAGTTCTCGCTGGATTAGAAATTGAACACGCACGTTACTTGTGGAACGGGCAGCCTTTTTTGGGCGGATCGATCATGCCGAGGCGACCGCGTTCGAAACGCTGGAGCGTATCGATTGCCTTCCGGTCGCCGTATCGCAGGCTTCCGGCGTCGGAGCCGACGAAACGTGAGCAGACGCCGACATGCCCTTCCGCCAGATATTTGTAGGCTGCGACGAATTCCGCGTGTGCGTCATGGAGTTCGACCGGCAGGGTGGCGAACACGTCCTTCATTTCACGCCAGACCTGAATGAGGACGGCATGATCAAACGACATCAGCCCGCTGAAATCATCGGATTCGACTGATGGCGGCGTCATGGACACGCGGATGGTATTTTCGTAATCCGCCTTGCTGAAGCTTGCGGCGAGGTCCATGGAGCTGGCAGATGTGCGCAGAAGCACCGCGGCGGCCCGCAATTCCCTGTCCGCTTCGGCATGGTTGCCCTCATGCACCTGCATATTGAAACGACGAAGGCACAGAACCAGCCCCTGCACGTTCATGAAGAACGCCCAGTGGAATTCGCGCCAGATCCGGGAAGGCGAGGGGGAAGCAATGGTCATCTTGCACACTCCACGCCAAAGCACCTTGCAAGAAGCCTTGCATGAACCTTAAAACCATCAAACTGGGCTTTAGCGGCCTTTTCCGACAGGTGTGGCGCCCGGCAGAAAAGATCGGTAACCGACAGCGCGACCTGCAGGAAGCTGCGCAGCAGAACATGGGCGGGCTGGGCAGTGGTAATGCGGTTCACGCGGAAATACCGGTCGTAGTCATTGGCGTGAAAGGACGTCAGCGGCAGGCCGCTGATATCCACGACGCCGGGGTCTGACATCGGCTTTTCCATGTTGCCCAGAAGCGCGGCGATGCGCGCGCGGCATTCGGGATGATGCAGCGTGAACGCTTCGAGCGCCTCGCAGATGATGTGCTGCAGGCGGGCTCTTTCGTGTTCTTCCGGCACCATTACCGGTGCCAGTGCCTCCGGCAGGAGCAGATCAAGAATGGCATCCTGCGCAAGCCAGTCCCTGTCCGGTCCGGCGTCCTCGCGGGGCACCGGGCTTGGCCATGGTTGGTCGTCCATGGGGTCACGTCCTATTCTTGCACGCTGGTTGTGTTTACTGCCTCGCCGTCCATCAGCCGCCGCAAACTCAAGGGGCGCATGTCGGTCCACTCCACCTCGATATGATCGAGGCACGCCTGCTTCGATCCGGAAAAGCCGCTCGGTCGCCACCCTGTCGGGACCGCCTTGTAGACCGGCCATATCGAATATCGCTCCTCGTCGCTGATCACGACGTTGTAGTGCAGGTCTTCAGCCGGGGTCTGGGAACTCATGGTGGTCACTCCGATCAATGTCTGTCGATAAGACGATGGTCCGCCAGAGCCGTCAGGCCTTGCAGAACAGCGTCGTGAACAAAGGTAATGTCGTCATCGCTGTGGGCGGTTGAGAGAAAACCGCCGCGATCTCCGGCACGAAGGTGAACGCCGGAGGTCAGAAGAAGGAAGGAGAGCATGGTGACAGCCTGCGGCGAGATGCGGCTGCGGGCAGCGGATATGGCAAAGAACGAACCGAAGCTCATGAACGCAACGGGCAACCCCGCATCCCTGAGCGTGCCGTTCAGCCGTTCCACGAATGCCTGGGTCCTGGCGTTGAGGCTTTCTTGCAGGGCCGGTCCGTTTTCCAGCAACCGCGTCGCAACCGCCTTTGCGGCTGCGAGCGCCAGCGGATGGCGGCAATAGGTTCCGGCAAAAAATGTCGGGGCCACTTTCGGGAAGGAGCTGTCGCCGTAAGCCCATGCTCCGCCATCGACGAAATCCATGAACCGCCCCTTGCCGGCGATGAGCGACAGCGGCAACCCGCCGCCGGCGATTTTGCCATAGGTGGCAATATCAGCATCTATGCCGAAATGGGACTGCGCGCCGCCGGGTGCGACGCGGAAGCCGGTGATCATCTCGTCGAATATCAGCGCGCTTCCGGTCTTTTGGGTCACGCTTCGCAACTCATGCAGAAACTCGCGCGGCTGCAGTTCCGGGTTCCGGCTCTGAACGGGCTCGACGAGCACACCGGCAAGGCTTTCGCCGTGACGCCTGATATAATCGATGGAGCGGGGATTGCCGTATTCCAGCAGCACGATATCGCGAGCGGAGGAAGGGGCGACGCCCGAAAAGCCGGGAACTGCTTTCGTCAGCACCATGCGTTTCAGGAGCGGCTTCAGCGCCACCAGCCATGCCGGATGAGACCGCAGCAACGCGCCCCTGCGGATATATTCCAGTTTGGTCGCCTTATGTAGGGCAGGGTCGGAATGGCCGTGATACGAACCTGTAAACAGCACGATCTTGTCGCGCCCCGTTGCTGCACGGGCGATGCGCATGGCCGTCTGCACGGCTTCGGTGCCGGTATTGCTGAATGTGACGCGGTCTTTTCCGGTGATGCGGCAAAACAGTTCCGCGGTCTCGCCGGCCAGATCCGATTGCGGCCCAAGTGCAAAGCCCTTGGCCAGCTGCGCTTCGATTGCCGTGCGGATAAAGGACGGATTATGGCCGAAGAGATTGGTCCCGAGGCCCATGAGAATATCGACATATCTGTTGTTGTCGATGTCCTGCAAATAGGCGCCTTCCGCGTGGGTGGCGACGATGGGATACAGGGCCTCTTTGGTTTGCATCGTGAAGGGAAGGCCGATCGAGCTCTTGTCCGAAAGGAAATCCCGGTTATAGGCGGCGGCGCGCTTCGAACCCGGTGTCTTGAGATTGAAGCTGGCAACGATTGTGGTGACAGGGTCGGTCGCGGGGGCAGTCGCTGGGCCGGGATTGTTGTGAATATTCATTCGACGGCCTCCTGTGTGACTTCCTGCCCCGCGCCGTCGCCGGCAATCTTCGTGCAGAGGAAGTAGACCGCCCTCTCGTCGGTCACCGGACCGCCATCGGTGCTTCGCATTTTCACCGAAAAGCCCGATGCCCGGAGAAGTTCGGTCACGGTTTCCAGATTGTGCCCCCAGACAGGGTTGGTCACGGAGTGACGCTGCCAGTTCTTTCCGGGAATGCCGAAGCGGGCGATGAGAGCGAGCCGCCGGCGATTGGAAAGCAGCCGGGCCGCCAGCCTGTATGCCGCCTCCACCGGGGAGAAGCCCGCCTCTTTTGACCTCGTATGGATTTCAACCGTGAAGGACCCCTCGTTCGACCGTGAATTATAACGAGGCGTGATCAGCCAGGCATAATCGTCGGTGAGTTCACCCTCAGCCGGCACATCGCGCCAGTAGCGCACCATCTGGCCGGGATGGTTTATGTCGAAAGCAAAAATTCCGTCATCCTTCAGGCAACGGCGAACGCTTGAAAAAACCTTCCGCAGGTCTTCGGGATTCTGGATGTGGTTCAACGATGCGCTGGTGCACACCACGCCGTCAAAGGGGTGTTCAAAGGTGAAATCCCTTGCGTCCCCCAGAACGAATTCAAGATCGGGCGCATTGCCGCGGGCATGGTTTATCATGTCCTGCGAACCATCCAGCCCGGTCACGGCATATCCGCGCGCAGCCATCAGCTTTGCAAGATGTCCCGTTCCGCAGCAGAGATCGAGAACCGAAGCGCCGTCGGGCAGTTGCGAAAGAACCGCGCGTGCCAGGGGCTCGATCTTCTGCTCGCTATAGCGCGGGCCAAGCGTGTGGTTGTAGAGCCAGGCCCAATGGTCGTAATTGCCGGCTTCGCTTGATATGACTGTGCTCATCGTTCACCCTGCTTTCGCGCGTCATCGGACGTCGCGTTCAGAAAGTTGGCCTTGGCAAATGCGCGCAGATATGTTCGCAAAAGCTCGAATGTCAGGGCCGGTTCGCGGAATGGTGCGTCGGACATTGCCGCCTGCGTGAGGTGGCAATCGAAGTTGCGCGTCTGTTTTTCATCGCTCTTGCCGGCGGCGGAAGGCGAGCGCAGCAGTCCCAGCAATGGATAAAGCGGGTGGTCTGGCGTTCCACGCGCCACATCGCCCAGCATGTCCTGCCATTCCCGCTGCGAAACCCGCTCAAGCTCGATCCCCTCCATTTCGCAGGCCTCGAAGAGCCGGGCGCTTGAAACGGGGGAGGAATGAATGAGATGGAAAACTTGTCCCGCCGAAGCCGGCTTGCCGGAAAGATGGACAATCGCCCGGGCCACATGGTCGACCGGCAGCATATCGAGCAGTCTTTCGCCTTCTGGCGCTGTGCCGGTGTAAAGATAGGCCTGAACCAGACGGCACAATATGTCCGAGCCGTTGAAGGCGCCGGTAACGCTGTCGCCGGATATCGCTCCCGGCCGGTAGATCGTTACCGGCAATCCCCGCTTTCCGGCTTCGTTGACGAGATGCTCCGCCACCCATTTGCTCCGGTTGTAACCGCCGGCGGGTGGGGCAAACCCTTCCACGCTCTCCAGTTCGCAGACAGGTCTGGCATCGCTGCCGGAACCGCGGCGCGGCGTCAGCGCACTGAGTGTCGAGATGTAATGAACATGCCGCCCCGCCCCGGCGCAGGCCAGTTTGAGAACTTCGCGGGTTCCAAGCACATTGGTCTCGCGCAACCGCTCATACCGATGCAGATGGTGCACTTCCGCGCCATTGTGGAAAATGCAGTCGGCATTCCGGACAATATGGTCGTAGTCTGCCGCGGCTAGCCCGAGATTTGGTTTGGAAAGCTCGCCCGTCAAAGTCGTCACACGTTCCGTCAGCACGGATTGGGGCAGGTCATATTGCCGGAAGGCCTGCCGCAGGCGGTTCATTCCGTCATCGCCACGCACCAGGCAGGTGACTTTTCTCGCAGGGGCGCGAAGCAGCTCGTGGAGCAGATAGGTGCCGAGAAAGCCGGTCGCGCCCGTCAGGAAGACGTGGGCGGTACCGCTTTCCGCTCTTGCCGTCGCACTCGGGCGGATTGCGTCATCCAGCTTTATGTCGCGCTTCAGCAGCAGGGTTTCTTCGTCGCTGCCGCTATCGCCGGCGTCTCTGGTCCGCAGGCGGTTCGCCAACGCTTCCACTGTGGAGGCATTGAAAAGATCGAGAACGCCGATATCGAGTCCGAATTTTTCTTTCGCGACGGCGCAGAAACGCGTGGCCAGCAGCGAGTGGCCGCCAAGCGCGAAGAAGTCATCGGTTGCGGCAACCTGATCAATATTCAGAACATGCCCGAATGCGCTGGCTATCCGGGTTTCCATTTCGCCTTCCGGCGCCCGGCCATCGGGGTTTGTTTCGGCGCGCGGCGCGGGAAGCCTTGAGGGATCGATCTTGCCGTTCACGGTGAGCGGCAACGCGTCAAGCCAGTCGAACGTGTCGGGCACAAGGAATTTCGGCAGGCGGTGTGCCAGCCATGCGCGGATCTCCGACGGCGTGGGTCTGACTGCCACGTCTTGATCGGTTTGGGGAACCGCATAGGCGGCGAGCCTTTTGCCGCCGCGTCCGTCGTCACGTACCGCCACAGTCGCCGAAACGATGAACGGGTGGGCAAGCAGGCCGGCCTCTATTTCCCCGGGCTCAATGCGGTATCCACGGATCTTGACCTGGCTGTCCAGCCGCCCTGACACGTGTATCCGGCCATCGGCAAGCAGCATGGCGCGATCGCCGGTGCGGTAGAGCACGCCCGCTCTCCCGTTTGTGGCAAATGGATCGGGAACGAAACGTTCGGCCGTCAGCGCCGCCCGGTCGTGATAACCGCGGGCAATGCCGCAACCGCCGATATGAAGTTCTCCCGGCACGCCGAAGGGCAACAGCTCGAGATTATCATCCAGCACATAGAGCTGCTTGTTTGCCGCAGGCCTCAGCACCGGCAGGCCGGCACGCCCGCCTCCCATGTCGACCATGCTGGCATTGACGGTGGTTTCGGTGGGGCCATAGGCATTGATGAAACGACGGTTCTTTCCCCATCTTTCGATGAGTTCCGGCATCGGAACCTCTCCCCCGACCAGAACGGTGCGCAGCGATGGCAGATCGTCGACCGGCAGGGAAAGCAGGGCGGATGGCGTCATCGTCAGGTGCGTTACCTGTCGCGTGTGCAGGATATCGGCCAGTTCGGCGCCGGGAAGCGTCGCATATCCGGGCAGAAGGAGAAGTCTGGCGCCGGCGCCGAGACTCATGACGAGTTCGGGAATGGAGGCATCAAAACTGAAGCTGAAGAATTGCAGCACACAATCGCCGGGCCTGATGTCGCAGGCGCGGATCTTGTCCCTCGTCAGATTGATCAACCCGCTATGATCGACAAGGACGCCCTTTGCCTTGCCTGTCGATCCCGACGTGTAGATCACATAAGCCAGCTGTGACGGATGCGTCACCGTTTCAAGATTGTCGGCGCGTTCGTCGTGGGGGAAATCCTCATCCAGATTGAGCCGGTCGGCTGTCGCTGGGAGATCGATCGAGCTGTGGCTGACGACAAGCCGGGCGCGTGCATCCGACAGCATCGCGCCAATCCGCTCCGCGGGATAATCCGGATCGAGAGGCAGATAGGCACCGCCTGCTTTCCAGACCGCAAGCCAGGCGACGATCATGTCGAAACCGCGCGGCAACGAGATTGCGACGACGGTTTCCGGCGTAACGCCTTTACGCTGCAACAGCCGCGCCAGCCTGTTTGCGCGCGCGTTGAGTTCGCCATATGTCAGGATGCCATCAGTTTCCGCGCACGGCATGATGAGTGCCACGGCGTCCGGCGCGCGCGCCACATGCGCTTCGAACAGCTCATGAAAGTAGTGCGGGCCAGCGTTTTCCTGCGCCGTGCTGTTGAAGTCGCAAACCCGCTGCTGTTGTTCTTCCCGTGTCAAAAGCGCAAGGGTTGCGATCGGCAGGGAGGGGTTGGCGATGATGGATTTCAGCAGTTGCTGGAAATGGCTGGCGAACCGGCCGATCGTCTCGGCGTAGAACAGTGCGGTCTTGTATTCGACCGTGCCGGAAAGCCCGGCCTCCGTCTCGCGTAGATCAAGGCACAGGTCGAGCCTCGAAACCTTGTCCTGGCGCGCCAGCCGGCGCATTTCCAGCCCGGGAAGCCGGATGCGCTCGCGTGGTGCTGCGTCGAGCTGAAATTTTATCTGAAACAGCGGGTGGCTGTCGGGGTCGCGTTGCACGCCGACCATATCGACGATGCGCTCGAACGGCATGTCCTGATGGCTGATGACCTGCTGCAGGGTCTCATGTGTTTGCCGCAGGGCCTTTTCAAAATTGCCGTAGGGATCGACACGCGATCTGACGGGGAGAGGATTGACGAACAGCCCGACCAGATCTTCCGTCTCCACATGCGGGCGGCTGGCGACGGGCGTGCCGATCACCAGATCGGTCTGCCCGGTATAGCGGTGGATCAGCAGGTTAAAGGCGGTAAAAAGCGCCGTGAACAGCGTCGTGCCATGCGCTGCGGCAATCTTGCGCAGCGCATCGGCCGTCGCTTTGTCGATCGAGAAGTCATGCAGTTCACCTGCATGGCCATGGCCTGCAGTGCGCGCCATGTCCGTTACCAGCTGCGTTGTCTGCAAAGGCTGCGAAAGGTGCTGCTTCCAGAATTCCTCGAGTGCTCCTGCCGTTTCCGCCGCCAGACGCTGGCGCTGCCATGCGGCGAAGTCGCCATATTGTATCGGCAACGCAGCTTCCGGCGTCGCGCTGCCAAACACCTGCGCGCTGTAAAACGCGCCGAGGTCTCTCAGCAGGATTTCAGTGGACCAGCCGTCGGCGCATATGTGGTGCAGCGTAAAAACGAGGACATGGCGGCCATCGCCGCACTTGACGACGAGCAGGCGGATGGGCGGTTCGGCGGCAAGATCGAAGGGTCTGCTCGTTTCCGCATGAATGACATCTTCGATTGCCGCATCGGCAGGTGAAATACTGACGACGGAAAAAGGCGTGTCACAATCTGCGGATATGGTTTGTCCGGGCACGCCCTTGTCGCTGTATATGCGGGCGCGAAGCACCGCGTGGCGGTTCATGACAGCGGCAAGCGCCGCCCTCAGCGCATCGAGGTCGAGGGTGCCTTGAACGTCGAGCGCAATGCAGATGTGATGCAATGCAGAGCCCGGATAGATCTGGTCGATCAGCCACAGTCTTTCCTGGGCGAATGAAAGCGGCGGGCGGGTCTCGTGGCGGGCAGGAATATTGTTCTGGCCGGGTGCACCGGCCTCCGCGTGCGCCATGTTGAGGAATGCCAGAATGTCGTTTTTTCTGGTCCGGATTTCGCTCATCACGGCATCGTTCAGGCGACCGTCAGGGTCCGAGCATTTCAGGCTGCCGGCGTCGATCCAGACACGGATATTGTTTTGATGAAGCCGGGTTATGAGGGTTTCGACTGGCTCGATGTAATTCATAAGCCGTCCCTTGGCTGTATCGGCGTCACGCGATCCGGAGAACCAGCGACAAGCCCTTTCAGGCTGGCGTCAAGCAGCAGTGTTCTCATCGGCAAAACAACTATTAATTGCATATTCAGCTGCCTGAAACCGGTCGTCAATTTCAATTTCTTATTCTTGACTAGGCGATTCAAGAATTATATGCAAGAGGTAATTGTTGTCATCGAGACGCGGCGAGCAGCGACGACTGCCGCTGGCGGATAAGTATGGGCAATTGGAACGGTGAGCATCCTATGGTTGCTCGTCGCGAATATTGATGTCCCGACGTCAGGAGCTTTTTCAGATGCAGATCATACCGATGTTCGCTCGAAAGCCATCTGGGGAAAGAGGTTTTATAACAATAATACATAGGCTTGAGGACATCGCTGCCGACCGTCCAGCAGATGAGGCCTTCCGTTTTTATCCTGACGATCCAGGTGCGATCGACGAAAGTCGCAGTGATGGCTGGACATGGGGGGAATTGAACGCTCGCGTTAAAATTGTTTCCGACGAGGTGTCCAGAACGGGTCTTGTCGGGCAGGGCGGCCGGGTCCTCATCGTTTACTCGCCGGGTCTCGCCTTCATCGCGGCCTTTCTCGGATGTCTGCATGCCGGTGCCGTTCCGGTGCCTGTCCCGGCGCCGCGGCGGAATGAGGGAATACACCGTTGGTTGCATATTGCGAAAGACGCCGGCATCTCGGGAATAGTGTGCGCCGCCGAATTGAAGGAGCTGCTGGAACCGCTTCAAAGGGCCGTCGGCCATGGATTTTGCCTTGCGCCTTCAGGCGCCGATCCCAATATTCCGCTGCAGGATCTTACGCCTTCCTCGAGCCTTCCAGCGGTCCTCGACGGAAGCCGGATTGCATTTCTACAATATACATCCGGTTCGACCAGTGACCCGAAAGGCGTCATGGTCACGCATGCCAATCTGATGGCCAATCTGCGGCAGATCAGCCTCGCGTTTCATTATGGCCCGGAGGATCGGTCCGCGACATGGTTGCCCCATTATCACGATATGGGACTGATCGACGGCATCCTGTCACCCATCTTTAACGGATTTCCGGTGTCGATCATGGCGCCTGCGAGCTTTCTGCGACGGCCGCTGCGGTTCCTTGAACTGGCGACGCAAAACCGGGCGACCATCATAGGCGGACCGAATTTCGCTTATGAGCATTGTGCCGACCGCTACAGTGAAGAAGCGGCCGCGCAGCTTGATCTCTCCACGGTCCGGATCGCCTATAATGGTGCGGAGCCGGTGCGCCCGCATACGCTGAGGCGCTTCAGCGCGCTGTTTGCCGACCATGGCTTTCGGCACGAAGCCTTTTATTGCTGCTATGGCCAGGCCGAAGCCACGCTTTTTCTGACCGGAAATGCCCCGTCTGATCCGCCGCAATTGCGGAGCTTCGAGCGTGAAACGCTGGCAAAGCAGGGAACGGCGCTGCCGCTCCCTGCTGGTGCAGATGAGCATGATGCAATCGAACTTGCGGCCTGCGGCCGTCCCGGAGCGGATATCGAGATCGTTGTCATGGAGCCCGAGGAAAACCGGCTGCTCGACGATGGGCAGGTCGGCGAATTGTGGATCCGTGGTCCGAATGTCACGCCCGGTTACTGGGCGAGGGCAAAAGCAAGCGCGGAAAGCTTTGACCAGAAAATTGCCGGCGAGGGTGGCTGGCGCCGCACGGGCGATCTTGGCTTTCGCCATGACGGGCAATATTTCATTACCGGCCGCCTGAAGGATCTCATCATCATCAGGGGGCAGAACCATCACCCCGAGGACATAGAGCAGACCGCCTTCTCGTCGCATGCCGCGCTCGCACAGGGGCGGGCGGGTGCTTTTGCGCTTGATGTGGATGGTGAGGAACAGGTCGGTCTCGTCTGCGAGCTTACCCGTGATGGTCTGCGCAATCTGGATGCCGAAGCCGTTCTGCACGCCATTCGCGGGGCCATCTCCCGTGTTCACAAGCTCAAGCTTGCCACCATCGTCCTCATCCGCCCCAGCAGCCTGCCGCGCACGCCGAGCGGTAAGGTCCGGCGTTTTGCCTGCCGCCAGGATCTGCTGAACGGCAATCTCAAGGTGGTCGAGCGTTGGGAGGCCGCCCCGCAGGCGAGTTTCACGCCGGTTGCCGATCCGGGTGCGGTTGTCGACTGGGCGCAACAATTGTCTCGGGTTGACCGATCTCGGCATCCGGCTTTGCTTCGGCAGTGGATCAGGGAGGAAGTTTCATGGCTTTCCCGTCTTCCTGCCGGAACCCTGCCTGCTGCAAATGCCGGTTTTTTTGATCTCGGACTGGATTCCGTGGCGCTTGTCGGCCTTGCCGGAACGCTGGAGCGTGAATTGGGTATCAGAACGCAACCGACGCTGTTTTTCGAGCATGCGACGATCGATGCGCTGGTGGAGCATCTGTGCAGCGATCTCCTCGCCCCCGAGGTAACGACGCAAGTGCAGGAGAGGTCGGCGCAGAATTCCCGGTCGGACGAAGCGGGGGAAGAAAGCGACCTGTCGTCCGAGCTGGCTGCCCTGTCATCACTTCTGCAGGCTGGAACAGGCCGAAAATAATCTCACGCTTTTCATGCAATCGATGATCGGAGCCATCGCCGATGAACGTAAAACAACAGGCCGGGGCCGGCAGTCAGCCCGATCAGGCGACATTGCTCGGAATATTGCGCGACGCGCGGGAGCGTCTGGAGATTTTCCAGAAACGCCATGATGAGCGCGTCGCGATCATCGGCCTCGCAGGCCGTTTTCCCGGTGCCGATGATATTGACGGTTTCTGGCAGCTGCTTGCCGGTGGCGGCTCAGGATTAACGGCGGTCACGGATGCGGATCTCGAAAGCGCCGGTATCGACCCGCAATTGTCGGGGCAGCCCGACTATGTCAGGGTCTGGGGTGGGTTCAGCGATCCGACCGCTTTCGATGCCGGGTTTTTCGGTTATGCGCCAAGGGAAGCCCAGCTGCTTGATCCGCAGCAACGGGTATTTCTGGAATGCGCCTGGAACGCGCTGGAACATGCCGGTTATGGAAGCGGGAAAAGCCGGGGCCGCACGGGTGTTTATGCCGGCGGTTCGCTGAATTATCACTTCACCCATATTCATTCCGACCCGTCCCTGCGCGACAGCGTGGCACCGCTGCAGGCGGGGCTCGGCAATGTTTCCGGCATGATCGCATCGCGCGTGGCTTACCACCTCGATCTTGAGGGGCCGAGTGTGGGCGTTCAGGCAACCTGTGCCACCGGTCTGGTGTCGGTGCATCTCGCCGTTCAGGCATTGCTTTCGGGCGAATGCGAGATGGCGGTGGCAGGTGCTGTCTCCGTTGGCCAGCCAAAGCCTGCTGGTTATCTCTATGAGGCAGGGGGCATCGGTGCCCCCGATGGCCAATGCCGGCCTTTCGATGCGGCTGCCAGCGGCACCATATTCACCAACGGTGTTGGCGCCGTGATCCTGAAGCGCCTTGGCGATGCGAGGGCGGCCGGCGATACGGTTTATGCCGTTATTGCCGGGTCGGCGATCGGTAACGACGGCAGCTCCAAGGTCGGATTGACGGCTCCGAGCGTCAAAGGTCAGGCGTCTGTTCTCAAGAAGGCGCTGGCCAATGCGGGCATAGCTCCCTCGGCAGTGGATTATGTGGAGGCCCACGCGACCGCGACCGCGATCGGCGATCCGATCGAACTGACCGCGCTGAACCGTATCTATGGGCCGTCGCTTCGCGCCGAAGGCCGGACTTGCCTCCTCGGTTCGCTCAAGGGAAATGTCGGGCATATGGATGCCGCGGCCGGCATTGGCGGGCTCATCAAGACTGTCCTTGCCCTGAGGCATGAATGCCTGCCGGCAAGCGGCAACTTCACGACGCCCAGCGGCGCCTGCGATTTTGAAAGCAGCCCCTTCCGGGTGGCGGCAGGCAAATCCGACTGGAAAGCCGATGCCGACAGGCCACGCCGCGCCGCCATCAGTGCATTTGGCATGGGGGGCAGCAATGCCCATGTGATCATAGAGGAAGCACCCGCACGACAGGAATCGGCGGAAGGCGAGACGGGCGCGTTGCTGCTGCCGCTCTCGGCGCGTTCGGCGGCTTCGCTCGCCGCAATGCAATCTTCCCTTTCGGATGCGCTTTCGAAAACCGGAAAACATCAGGGGGTGTCCCTTGCCGATGTTGCCCATACACTGCAGACGGGACGAGAGACCTTCAACCACCGTTCCATCACGCTTGCGACGACATTATCCGACGCCGCCGAGAGACTGAAAGCCGCCTCCGGACCCGGTTACGCCATAGGC
Organism: Agrobacterium sp. O3.4; assembly: GCF_041414895.1. NCBI lineage: Bacteria > Pseudomonadati > Pseudomonadota > Alphaproteobacteria > Hyphomicrobiales > Rhizobiaceae > Agrobacterium > Agrobacterium sp. O3.4. The sequence goes on along the minus strand of NZ_JALPZP010000007.1, from coordinate 91,659 downwards.
CAGATCCCGCAGCATGACCCAAGCCTGGTATTCATGTTCTCGGGGCAGGGCAGCCAGCATGTGGGAATGGCCCGGTCACTCTATGAGCGCGAAGAGCATTTCCGGGCAGCACTCGATGAATGCCTGTCATTGATACCGGACGATCTTCAAATCCGGGCGTTGCTTCTTGCAGGGCCGGATGCCTCCAATACCGGGCTGGACCGCACGGACCGTGCCCAGCCTGCGCTATTTGCCGTCGAATATGCGCTGGCCAGAATGTGGATGCACAAGGGTTTGCAGCCGCGGGCCATGATTGGCCACAGCGTTGGCGAATATGTCGCCGCCTGCCTCGCCGGCGTGTTCTCCCTCAAGGATGCCATGTTCCTCGTGCTGGCACGGGGGCGGTTGATGCAGGGTTGCGCCGCCGGCGGAATGTTGTCGGTCATGTTGACCGAGGCTGATCTGCGCGCCCGGCTGGATGAGGGGCTGGAAATAGCTGCCGTGAATGGCCCGGGTAGCTGCGTTGTTGCTGGCGACACGGAGGTTCTGCGCCGGTTTGCCGAACGACTGGAGAAGGACGGGGCCGGCTGCCGGCTGCTCAGGACATCGCATGCGTTTCACAGTGCGGCGATGGAGCCGATTCTCGAGGAGTTTGCGGGCCTGTTCGATGGCATCGCTCTCTCTGCACCGGCAATCGATGTGATGTCCAATCTTTCCGGAAACTGGCTGCGGGCTGAGGAGGCCCGCAGCCCGGCATACTGGACCGAACATCTTCGCAGGGCGGTCAATTTCAGCGACGGGATGAAACACCTTCTCGAACTTTCCGCTCCCGTTCTGCTGGAGGTCGGGCCCGGCTCGACGCTGTCAAGGCTGGCGCGCCAGCAGGCGAATGATGATTGCCGCATCGTAACATCCCTGCCGGATGCGGCCGGAACGGTCGACGCTGCCGACCATGCGTTGCTGGCGTTCGGACAGCTATGGCTGGCGGGCATCGATGTCCGCTGGGAGGCGCTTGACGACGGATCGCCGCGCCGCCGTGTGGGTTTGCCGGGTTATCATTTCGAGCGGCAATCATACTGGATTGCGCCACCCACGGTTGGGCGGGAAACGGCTGTTGCCGCAACCCACAGACCGATGGCCGAATGGTTCCATCAGCCGGTGTGGAAGACGCGGCCGTTGAAAATCGGCGTATCGGCAGCCGCCAAAGGTCGCTGGCTTGTTTTCGGCGCGGCTCTTCCGGAAATTCCGCACGGGATCGATGCGGTTCTTGTGGGTGAGGGAGCGACATTCAGCGCTGCGGAGAAAGCCTATACGATCGATCCGGCAAGCGCCGAGCATCTCCTTGCCCTGTTCGACGATCTCGCCAAAAAGAACTGGACGCCGGATCAGATCATCAGCGCTTTCGGCTTGGCGGATACGGACCTGCCGGACGCCGCGTGGAATTTTGCGCTTGCTCTTGCCAGAACGCTTGCCGCTGGCAACCAGCGTCCGGATGTGACATTCATCGGAAGGTCCATGCACGGTATTTTTGCCGCCGATGGCGTTCAGCCCGCCAAAGCCCGGATTAACGGTCTGGCGCGAATGCTGAGCCAGGAACTGCTGGGACTATCGTGCCGCAGTATCGATGTTCAGGGTCTGCCGGACGTAAATGCCGCAAGATGCCTTCGGGATGTCGTCTCTTCGCCTCTGGTCGAAGGGGAGCAGATTTATGCCCTTCGCGACGGTATTTTGTTTGCGCTCTCCCATGAGCGGGTCGAACTCAGCGATGTTGAAGCCGGTTCCCTTGCAAAGCCCGGTGAAACCTATCTTGTCATAGGCGAACTTCTGGGAGGGCTGGGGCTGGTCTATGCCCGCGCGCTCATCAAAGCTGGAGCAAAAGTCATTCTGGCGGGTCGTGCGGGAATTCCGCTGGTGCCGGACTGGGAGCGCTGGCTTGCATCTCACAGCCCCCGTCATCCGGTCAGCCTTTTCATCCAGACGCTCAGATCGCTCGGAACCCCTGGCAAGGACTATCTTCTCTTCTCGGGGGATGTCAGTGAGGCGAAATGGCTTCGCTCCGTACTGGAGGAGGGAGAAGAAAGCCTCGGCACCGTGAAGGGTGTTTTCCACACAGCCGCGATGGGTGACCAGTATTTCGGGCTGCTCGGCAATGAAAGTTTCGACGCCAAAAGCCTTCAGACCGTAAAATCCGGTACCATTGACGCCCTTGATCGTGTTCTTGGACAGCGCAGCGACATTTTCGTGCTTGTCCAGTCGTCGCTATCATCAATCGTTGGCGGCAAAGGCCTTGGCCGATACGCCGCGGAAAATGCCTATCTGGATGCTTTCGTCTCCGCAAAAGGGCACGCGTCCGGTCCGCTCTGGAAATCCGTCAACTGGGATGCCTGCGCATCGGTTCACGCGACGGAGGCCGGCCATGCGGCCCATCGGGAAATAACCCCTGAGGAGGTCTGGCAGGTCACGGCGCTGGTGCTTTCGCAGGCTTCGCCGGCGTCAATCGTCGTCACGCCCTATGATCTCGAAAACCGTCCGGCAGCGGACGTCCAGGGTTCCGACGACGCCACGGTGAACGGCCAGAAATCCGCCCGCAGCGGGGTGTCGGCCGCCTATGCCGCGCCGCAGGGGCCGCTTGAGGAAGAAGTCGTCGCCATCATGGCGGAGCTCCTCGGGATAAATGGTATCGGCGTTGCCGATAATTTCTTCGAACTCGGCGGGCATTCGCTGCTCGCCATCCAGGTCGTCGCCCGGCTTCGAAAGCGCTTCGACGTCGAAATCCCAATGCGGGCCCTGCTTTTCGACGCACCAACGGCCGCCGGCCTCGCCAGGGTCATTCAGGAGGGTCTCGACGCCCGCAACCATGAGGCGGATATGCTTGCCTCGATGCTTGATGACGTCGAGGCCGGGCGTTGAAGACGCCGATAACGCTCACACACAATCGGGATCATTCTGATGAAATTCAGCCTTTTTTATTTTGACGGTGACGGGTCGCGTCCGGGTCAGGAAAACTACCGCCTGTTGATGGACAGCGCGCAGTTTGCGGATGCGAATGACCTGGAGGCACTGTGGGTGCCGGAACGGCATTTCCACGCATTTGGGGGCCTCTACCCCAATCCCTCGATCGTCAGTGCCGCATTGGCGATGGTCACGCGCAAGGTACAGCTGAGGGCCGGCAGCGTCGTTGCCGCCCTGCATCATCCTGCCCGCGTGGCGGAGGAATGGGCGGTCGTCGACAATCTGTCCGGCGGCAGGGCAGGCATCGCGATAGCGGCCGGCTGGACGAAAGACGAATTCGTCTTCTCGAAGGAACCGCACGGGAACCGCCGCAGCACCATGTGGCGCTCTTATGAGCAGATCAGCCGTCTTCTCGCCGGTGAGGCGGTCGCATTCGAGGATGCGGACGGTAACATCGTTGACGCAAAAACCCTGCCGCGGCCCGTGCAGTCGCGCATCCCCTTCTGGGTTGCATGCCAGTCCACGGAGACTTTCATCGAAGCAGGCCGCCGCGGCCTCAATGTTCTGACGGCCCTGCTTGGTGAGACGACGGAGTCGCTTGCGCCAAAGATCGAGGCCTACCGCAAGTCACGGGAAAAACATGGGCATGATCCGGCGGCGGGAACCGTCAGCATGATGGTCCACACATTTTTGGGCGATGATACCGGTAAGGTAAAATCAAATGTTTCCAAACCTTTCGGAGATTATCTTCGCACCCATTATCATCTTCTCGAAGGCCTTGGGCGGAGCATGGGTGTCGACATTACGCTCGATAATTTCAGCGATGACGACCTCGACAGCCTGATCGAGTTCGGCATCGAGGGTTTCATGAAAGGCAGGTCGCTGATCGGCACGCCGGAAAGCTGCCAGTCGACGGTGGATACATTGGCGGAAATGGGCGTCGATGAAATCGCCTGCTTGATCGATTTCGTTCAGGATTACGACCTCGTCATGGGCAGCCTGCCATTTCTGCTGAAACTCGTGGAAGCGAACCGCCCGCCGGTTCGTGTTGCCAGAGCGGTCTGAAGGATTTGCGATGATGTCGAATGCCGAGACGATTGCTCTATTGCGTAACCGCATCGCAAATCTTGACCCGGAGCAGCGGGCACGGCTGCGCTCGCAGCTTGAATCACGTGGCATGTCCTGGCAGGATGTTGCTCCCGACGACGGCGCTACCGGGGCTGCCGGGCGATTGCCGCTGACGTCATCGCAGATGCATTTCTGGCTGCAGCAGAAGATCTACCCTGATAGTTCGGCCTATGTCATTCCGTTCAGGTGGCATATTGATGGCCCGCTGGACCATGACGCCATCATCCGCACGCTTCAAATTCTCGTCGCGCGGCACGAGCCGTTGCGCACGGCGTTTCCGCTCGAAGAAGGAAGGCCGTGGCAGCAGGTTCACGGCAGTATGGCGCCCGAACTGGTCGTTTCCGATTGCCGGAACATGTCTGCTTCCGATTGTGACGATGCGATAGGCCGGATCGCCCGCACCCCTTTCGATTTGTCCAAGGCGCCGCTGATGCGCACGCATCTGCTGCAGCTTGGAGAAAACGAGCATATTCTTGTGTTCGTCTTTCATCATACGGTTGCCGACGGATGGTCGCGCGGCATTCTCATGCGTGAATTTTCGTTGTGTTACGCTGCTGTGGCGAACGGTCAGGAACCGGCCCTCGATCCCTTGCCGCAATCCTATGGCGACTTTGTCCGCGCGAGGCAAAAATGGTCCGGCACAAAGGATTACGAGCGGCAAAAACAATACTGGGTCAACCGGCTGCAAAATCTCGAGCCGCAGGAGTTTCCGGCCGACTATCCCCGCCACGAAACGGCTGACATGGCCAGCGAAACGCTGGTGAAGGAGATTTCGCAGGATCTGATGGCGGAAGTGTCTGCTCTGGCCGCCAGGCTCGGTACGACGACCTTTGTGGTGTTTGCCGCCGTTTTCCAGCTTTTGCACCATCGCTATACCGGTCGCCGTGACCTTGCCGTATGCGTCCCCGTTGCCGGTCGGAGCGATCCCGATTTGGCAGGATTGATTGGCCTGTTCACCAATACGATCGTGTTGCGCAATGATCTCAGCCCGGCCATGTCATTCCGGGACTGGGCGAGACGCATACAGGAAGATTTCGCCAACGCGCTGGAACATCAGGACTATCCCTTTGCGGAGTTGATGGATGTGCTGGGCAGCAACCGCGAAGGGGTGGAAAATTCGCCATTCCAGATTTCCTTTCAGGTCCAGACCCAGGGCTACAGGCAGCAGAATGCGCAGGGCTTCGATCTGGGCAATGCCAGCCTGCGGGTGAGGCAGGAAGCGATACCGGTCGCGGAAGCAAAGCTCGACATGAGCTGGATGATCATGGAGCGCGCATCGGGCGCGCTCGTCACCGTCGAGTATCGGTCCGGCCGATTCGAGGCGGTGCGAATGGAGCGGCAGCTGGAGCATTTTGAAAACCTGCTGCGGTCGGTCGTTGCTTCCCCCGACGCGCTTTTACCGACCTTCGAATATATCTCCGTCGGCGAGCGTGAGGGTCTTCTGTCGGCGGGCGCGCTCGTGGCGCGGCCTCTCCCGGTCAAGGGGGTGCACGACATGATAAGCGGTGCGGCACGTCTCCATCCCGAAAAGATTGCCATTGAATGCCTGGACAGGAGCTGGACATATAGTCAGCTCGAAGAGGCGTCGAATAATCTCGCAAGAGCGCTTCTGACACTGGACCGGCCAGTGAAACCGGGAATGCGCGTGGCGGTTTCGCTGCCGGGGCAGGCGAGCTGCATCATATCTTTCCTTGCGATCATAAAGGCCGGCGCGGTCTATGTTCCGATCGATCCGCGCCACCCGGCAGACAGGATCGGTTACGTGCTGGAGGATGCCGCAGCGGTTCTGGTGCTGACTGACAATGCGGGGCTTTTCCCTGGCATTGCCTGCATCGATCCTGTTCATCATCTTGAAGATCAGCCGGATGCCCGGCTTCCGGCGATGCCTGATAACAGTGACATCTATATTCTCTACACAAGCGGCAGCACGGGGCGACCCAAGGGAGTGCCGATTACGCATACGGGCCTGCTCAATCAGTTCCAGTCCATGGCGCGCCACCCCGGTATAGGGGCTGGAGATCGGATGCTCTCGGTGACGACGCCGGCATTCGACATCTCCGTTCTGGAAATGCTCTGGCCATTGAGCGTCGGCGCCACGGCCGTCATGCGCGAACCGGACCTTTTGCTTCAACCCGAGAAGCTGGGAAGGACAATCGGCGAATATGATATTTCGCATTTTCAGGCGACCCCCGCCACATGGAGAATGCTGCTGGACAGCGGCTGGGAAGGAAAAAAATCCCTCACCGGACTATGCGGTGGCGAAGCTCTCGATGCCCAGCTTGCCGGCCGGCTCATCCAAAAGATCGGTTCTCTCTGGAATGTCTATGGCCCGACCGAGACGACGATCTGGGCTGGTGCATTGCTGGTGGAGGAGGCACATTCCAGAAGCGGCAAGGTGCCGATCGGTGGCCGTCTGGATAACACCTCCTTCCTCGTCCTCGACGCCTATATGGATCCCGTTCCCGAAGGCGTGCCGGGAGAGCTGCACATTGGTGGCATAAGCCTCAGCCGTGGCTACTGGGACCGGCCGGCGCTTGCGGCCGAAAAATTCGTTCCCGATCCCTATGACCGGACATTGACGCCGGGCTCCCGCCTTTACAAAACAGGTGACCTTGTCGTGCGCAGGCCGGACGGCAATCTGGAATTCGTCGGACGAACCGACTTCCAGATCAAATTGCGCGGCTATCGCATCGAGGTTGGAGAAATCGAGAGCCTGCTTCAGGAAGAAGAGGGGGTCGATCAGGTTCTGGTTCTGCTCGATGCGAACAGGGAGCAGCTTCTGGCCTATGTTCTCCTTGAGGATCGCTCCGGCAAGGTCGACAAGGGTGCCATGGGTATCCGGCTCAGCAGGGCGCTTTCGGCTCGGTTGCCGCGTTACATGGTGCCGTCGCATTTCATTCTTCTGGAAGAGTTTCCCATGAATGCGAATGGCAAAGTGGATCGCAAGCGTCTGCCGCTGCCGGATCGCTCTGAAAGGGCGGTTTCCGAAATCAGTTCTCCGGGAAACCGGGTCGAACAGGCATTGCACGCCGTCTGGCAGCAGATGCTGAAGCGCGAGGATATTGGCGTCAGCGACAATTTTTTCGAGCTGGGAGGCGATTCCCTGCTGATCGTCGCCATGCCCGCGAGGGTTCGCGATGCGCTTGGCATCGAGCTGGAAGTCACGGATTTCTTCCGTTTTCCGACACTGCAAACGCTCGCTGGCCACATAATCGATCTGCAGCACGGCAAAGCCGAGCCATCGGAGAGTGGACGGGGGCGAAGCGACACCAGGGTACAGGGGCGTGAACGGCAATTGCAGCGGCGCATCAGGTCAGGCAATTTCGCCTGACCTGTCCATGAAGCCGATCAGGATAACAGCCATGGAACAGGGCGCCGCAACCGCCGGGACAGAAGACATCAACACGCATGGAAAGCACACCTTATTCCAGCTGAGCTTTCCGCTCCTGCTTCATTCGCTGCTGAGCTTCTTCGTCAATCTGGCCGATACGGCGATCATAAGTGCCTATTCCGCAGAAGCCGCAGCCGCCGTTGCTGTCGCCAAACAGGTTCTGCTGATAGCGTTTGAATTATCCGGACTTATCGGCATCGGCGCCGTCATCGTCATTTCCCGGCACCTTGGCCGGGGTGAGGTGGAGGCGGCGCGGCAGGTGGTTGCGGTCGCGCTTTTGACCAACACGATCGTTGGTCTTGCGCTTGGGCTGTCATTGATCGTTGCGGGACCCCTCGTGCTTGAGCAACTGGCGGGTTCGACGTCGCTGAGTGCTGAAGCTGGCCTCTATCTAAACATCGTCGCGGTTGCCATGATCTTTAACGGCTTCATTGCTGCCGGTCTGGCCTGCCTGCGCGCATTCGGTCACAGCAGGCTGATCCTGGCATTCGGGGTGGGGGTATCGGCCTTTTATCTCATTGCTGAATGGGTTCTCATTCTGGGAGCCGGGCCTCTGCCGGGCATGGGCGTGACGGGCGCGGCAATCGGCACCCTGAGCGTTCGCCTGCTGACCGCTGCCGTTCTGACACCGGTTCTGGTGCGCAAGCTCGGGCTGCGTTTTTCGCTTGCAGATACGATTGCGCGTCTGGCGATGGCCCGGCGGATGATCGCAATCGCTTTGCCGAGCGTGACCGATTACATCGCCTACAGTTTTTACCAGATCATTCTTCTGGGGCTGGTCGCCAGATTCGGCGTCGAGGCCGTGCTGGGGCGCACTTACACGATGCTTGCCATGGCTTTTCTGATCGTTGTCGTCATGGCAATCAGTCAGGGCAACGAAGTTCTGATCGGTTACCGGTTTGGCGAACGCAAGCTTGACGCGGCGACCCGTCAGGCTCTCAGGTCGGCAAGCATCGCTGCAGCCGCAACAACCGGGCTTGCCACGCTGATCTGGCTCGCCTCGGTTCCCTATACCCGGTTGTTTACCGACAACCCGGCGATCATCGAATTGGTCGGCAGCCTGCTGTTTCTGACGATATTCATTCAGCCCGGATTTGCATTCAACACGATCCTGTTTCAATCGCTGCGGGCTGTCGGAGATGTCCGCTGGCCGGTTTTGGTCAGCCTGACCGTGACATGGGGGCTCGGCCTTCCTATGGCCTGGTTTTTCTGCTCGTTCCTCGATCTCGGAGTGACGGGCGTATGGTGGGCGCTGATTATCGAGGAAACCATAAAGGGCGGCCTGTTCCTGCAGCGCTGGCTCGCGCGCGAGGTAAGGCAATAGGGGCAGGATCATCCATACGGCATGCCGGAGGCCGGCTTATATCCCTGGAACAATTGAACGGAGCGATATAACACGGTAGTGTGAGAACCGGATCGACGATCCCCAACTCGTCATGAGGACGTTCATAAACGATGCATCTGAAACGGCAGACTGAAATCGCCTTTGGCATACTTGCAGTATGCGCGCGACAGGGGAACGAAATCGTATCGGTTCAAAAGGTCTCGCAGGAAATCGGTTCTACGAAAGACCACACCTATCAGGTTGTCGCCCTGCTGGCGCGAAACGGTCTGCTGCTGAGCGAACGAGGCCCCGGTGGCGGCCTTAAACTGGCAAGGGAGCCGGAGGCAGTGAAGCTGACCGAGGTGCTGCGGCTGATACAGCCCGAATTGCTCGGGGAAGGCGCAGATAACCTCTCATCGCCCCAGTCGGACGCCGAAGCATTGCTTGGCCGTATCGTCTCCACGACATCGTCTTTTTTTGCCCGCCTTCTCGATCGCTTCACGGTTGCCGATCTGATTGCTCCTGACAGTAATCTCCGTGTCAGTTGTCTGGATTGCGGCCTGATGGCGTCCCGCCACCAGGCAACGATCTCCATGACAGATGATGACCAGCCTCAGCCTCTGGTCGCCAGACAGTCCGGCTATCGCAGCTAGTCGCGCCAGCCGGTTAAGGCCGGCGCATTTTTTCAGGCTATGGCTCGATCTGCCACGTCCTCGTCTTCCATATCGGTGTTTTGCCCATTGGGCAGGGTTTCGATAAAGAAGTCGAAGGGACGACGTGCCGTTTCCTTGACGCGATAGCGCAGAACATCCTTGACGTCGTTTTTCGGCGTGAATGTGAGGACCATGGGCGCGGTGTCATAAAGCGCGCTCTCCTGAACGTAAGACGACGAGCATATGATGACCTGATCGCCACGCTGGCAGGTGCGTGCTGCCGCACCATTCAGAATGCAGCATTTTGATCCTGCCTCGCCGAAAATCACATATGTCGAAATTCTGGCGCCGCTTTGCTTGTTCCAGATATCAACGAATTCAAGAGGCCTGATACCTGCGAGGTCGCAATGCTCGGGATCCAGAGTGATCGACCCGTGATAATCAAGATCGGCTCCCGTTACGGTGATGCCGTGTAACTTGGCTCTGACGATGCGTATCAAATGCAACTCTCCTCAACATGATTTCAGATTGTCGCATTCAACCGGCTTACAGCTTCGGTTTCTCCCGCAGATGGCGCTGGCAGCGTCATTCGTCGGCTGCGACACTTTGAACTGCCGATCTTCGTCGGGGTGACATCGGTTATCTTGCAGGTGTCCGCCAGTTCGATGAAATAGTCGGAGGTTGCCTCCGCCAGCATGTGGAAAATGCCTGCCGTGCCGGAAGGATTGGCATTGCGTGTGCGCGGCCGCCTGACAATCGTCGGCTGTGTCGCCCGCAGGATCATGCCCACGGAAAGACTTTCGGGATCCACATTGAGAACGATGCCGCCGGTCCGTCCGCGCCTGCTTTGCAGCAGCCCGTTTCTGACCAGAATTGCGACCACCCTTGCGGCGTGATCTTTTGTGACCCCAAGCCGATGAGCAAGCTTTCGCGTCGTATGGGCTTCCTCTGTTTCGTGTACGAAGTTCGTCAGAATGCCGATGGCGATTTCAGATTCCCTGGTCAGATACATCACATGGTTCTCCTCACACCGAGAGACAGGACGTTCAAATTCTCTCTCGTTGTTTAGACGAGCAGGATTTGCTCTTTAGGACCCTGTCATAAAAAAATATTGCGTCGGAGGGCGGTATCGGGAAATGGCGGATGGAATTCCGAGCAACCGGATCGTCCGCGTTGCGGGCGGTTTGCGGTGAAAACTTTGGTGGCCCGCATTCCCGCCGTCTTCGGTCTCATCATCGACCTTATTCTCGATATTGCCGAGAAGAGGCTGATCACCTGGCGGCCGAATGCGGGTGAAGAACGACCTGCCTGAGGTCTGGCTTGTGCTGATACCAAAACGAGGCGGCTTATGGGCCGCCTCGTTTCATGAAAGGAACAGGCTCTGCCTGAACCCTGATCTGTCGGAATTGCACCCGACGATGGTCGGCGCTCAGGAAAGCGTCTGCTTGAGGACGGCGAGCGCCCCTTTTGTCAGGATGTCGTCCGCGCCGATCGATGTCCTGAGCCCGAATACATCTGCGGCAACCAGATAGAGATCGTTCAGCCCGTCATTGCCGACGATAGCTGCCTCGTCTCCCTCCGCATACCATCCGGCATCGCGGGCCTGCCGAAACTCCTGGCCGATGACCAGTCCCCGCACATAGGAGCGCAGCTGATCCGGCGAAAGCCGGCCGGCAAGCCCGCCGGTTCGCGCTGAAAACAGCAGCGACAGCATGGCGGCGGATCGTTTTGCCTCTTTCAGACCCCAGCGATAGGCCTCGGGATCATCGACCGGCGGCTGCGTTGAACCGCGCGCGATGAAGGAATGATTGATGAGCAGGTTGAAGATTTCACCGGTCACGAATGTCTGGAAACCGTCGATCCGCCCCGCCTTCACCCGCGCCCATTTGCTGTGGGTTCCGGGAATGATGAGGGTGGCGTCTTCGCCAAGGCCGTGGCCGACGATCTGGGTTTCTTCGCCGCGCATCACATCCGGAAAGGGCTGGCGGGCGGGGTCGTTGAGACCCGGCAGGAAGACGAGGTCGGAGCCGTTCGGCAGCGTCCTGCGCACCGTGCCGGCGGCAAGTTCCGCCGGGCCTGCCGGGCACGGCACGTAAGCGACTTCAACCCAGCCGTTGCGGCTGGTGATCATGCCGAGTGCGGCGACGGGCAAGGCCCCGTGGCGCGAGAACCAGGGTGCGAGTGCAGCCATCAGCGCCGCCTCATGCTCACCCTTGCCAAGGCTCGAAATACCGTCGGCGGTTTCCAGATGAGCGAGTTCTTCGCCGCCTTCACCAACGAGCGCCGCCCTCAGTGATGTCGTTCCCCAATCAACGATGATCGATGTCGCCGCTGCTGCCATGTCTTGAACCTCCTCGTTCATTTCATCTTGGGGCTTGTCATAGGGCGCGAGTCTATGTAGTGTCAATTAGTGAGTTCAAGGTATCAAAATATGATACTTAATTGGGAGGAGAAAGATGGTGGCTGGCCTCAAGGGGATTTTGCCTGTTCTGCCCACGCCGTTTCTGGCTGATGGTGGCGTTGACGAAGCGGGTATGAAGCGGCTGGTGGTCTTTGCGCTCGACAAGGGCGTGGATGGTGTCGTGTTTCCCGGTTTCGCCAGCGAGGTGGAGGCTTTGAATGCCGCCGAGCGCGCAACGCTGCTGAAGATCGTCGTGGATGCGGTGGCCGGTCGGGTGCCTGTTGTGGCCGGCGCCAGTGCGGCCGACTGGCGTGAGGTGGTCGAGCACGGGCGGGCGGCATCGGCGCTCGGCATTCGCCACCTGATGGTGCAGCCGCCCAAATCGGTCGGCACGGATGCGCCGGCGCTGATCGAATTCCTCGGCCGGATCGTCGAGGCGCTGCCCGAGGTTGAAATCATCCTGCAGAACGCGCCTGCGCCGCGCGGCTCCGACCTTTCGCCGCAGGCAATCGTGGAGATCGTGCGCGCCTTGCCGCAGGTGGCCTATGTCAAGGAAGAAACGCTTCCCGCCGGCCCGGCCATCAGCCACATCATCGCCCATGCGCCTTCGACACTGAAGGGCGTCATCGGTGGCGGCGGCGCGCGTTACATTCTCGACGAATATGCCCGGGGTGCTACGGCGGCCATGCCGGCGCTGGAGATCGCCGAAGAACATGTGGCCATCGACCGGGCGCTTGTTGCCGGGCGGCAGGAAGAGGCTCGCCGGATCTATGTCCGCACCCTGCCGCTTCTGGTGTTGCAGGCGGTCTATCGCATGCGGCTGACCAAATATGTACTCGCCCGTCGCGGCGTGATCGAAGGTGTCGGTGTGCGTGCACCGACACCCGAGCTTGATGCGGCGGCCATTGCCGATATTGACGCCAATCTGGTCGAACTCGGCCTTGTTGCTGCGGAGGCCGCATGAACAGCCCCATCGCAACCGTCGAAGTCTTCACGCTGACCCAGCCGCGCATGGTGCCCTATCTTGGCGCACTCAGGGAAGGCGAGGTGGTCAATCCCAACGGCTACATCGTGCGCAAGGGTAATCGCACGGTCTACCCCACCTTCGACCGCAGCGTGCTGGTGCGCATGACGACCGAGGCCGGCACCGTCGGCTGGGGCGAGACCTATGGCATCGTCGCCCCCGGCGCGGTCGCCGCCCTCATCAATGATCTTCTCGCCGGTTTCGTGATCGGCCGCAATGCGTCCGATCCTTCGGCTGTTTATGACGACCTCTACGACATGATGCGGGTGCGCGGTTATACCGGCGGCTTTTACGTCGATGCGCTCGCCGCGCTCGATATTGCGCTCTGGGATATTGCCGGGCAGGAAGCCGGAAAATCGGTTCGCGACCTTCTCGGCGGCGGGGTAGATACGTTTCCGGCCTATGTTTCCGGCCTGCCTGAAAGGACGTTGAAGGCGCGCGGGGAACTGGCGAAATACTGGCAGGATCGCGGTTTCAACGCCTTCAAATTCGCAACGCCGGTGGCCGATGACGGCCCGGCGGCGGAAATTGCCAATCTCCGGCAGGTGCTTGGGCCCCAGGCGAAGATCGCCGCAGACATGCACTGGAACCAGACGCCGGAACGGGCGCTGGAGCTGATTGCCGAAATGCAGCCCTTCGACCCGTGGTTCGCCGAAGCACCCGTCTGGACGGAGGACATTGCCGGTCTGGAGAAGGTTTCGAAGAATACCGACGTGCCGATTGCCGTCGGTGAGGAATGGCGCACCCATTGGGATATGCGCGCCCGCATCGAACGCTGCCGCATCGCGATCGTGCAGCCGGAAATGGGCCATAAGGGCATCACCAATTTCATCCGCATCGGTGCCCTTGCCGCCGAACACGGCATTGACGTGATCCCGCACGCCACCGTTGGCGCCGGTATCTTCCTTGCCGCCAGCCTGCAGGCGTCGTCGACATTGTCGATGCTGAAGGGACACGAATTCCAGCACTCGATCTTCGAGCCGAACCGCCGCCTGCTGGAAGGCGACATGGATTGCCGCGAAGGCAGGTATCACCTGCCGTCCGGACCGGGACTTGGGGTAAGACCGTCGGAGGCGGCGCTCGGTCTGATTGAACGTATCTGATTTGGTTTTTTGGAGGAGGAAACCATGACCAAAAGAATGAAAAAGCTGGCGCTCAGCACCGCGACCGCCGTCTTGATGACCATGGGCGCTGTTGCGCCCGCCATGGCTGATACCGTGCTGAAGTTCATTTCCTGGCAGACCGACGATGCCGGAACGGGCGAATGGTGGCATTCCGCCATCGCCGCCTTCGAGAAACAGCATCCGGGGGTGAAGATTGAATTCACCAAGGCGGAGCGCAGTTCCTACGCGGATACGATGACCACGCTTTTCGCCGCCAACCAGCCGCCGCAGATCGTACATCTGGCGTCCTTCGAATTCCAGATGTTTGCCGATAGCGGCTGGCTGGAACCGCTCGACCCGTGGCTGAAGAAGGATGGCATCGACATGACCGGCTGGGCTGGCCAGCAGAAATGCGAATGGAACGGCGAAACCGTCTGTATCATGACCAACTATTTCGGTTTCGTCATGGCCTATAACAAGAAGCTGCTGGAAGAAGCGGGCGTCGCGGTTCCGAAGACCTATGACGAGTTTCTGGCCGCTGCAAAAGCCACGACCAAGGATCTGAACGGCGACGGCATCATCGACCAGTTCGGCACCGGCCACGAAACCAAGGGTGGTCCGGGGCAATATCTGACGGAAATGCTGAACTACATCATCGATGCCGGCGCCTACTGGACTGACAAGGATGGCAACATCACCATCGACACGCCCCAGATGGTCGAGGGCCTTTCGCGCTGGAAAACCGTGATGAAGAGCGGCATCAGCCCGGTCGACATGAGCGCCAGCGACGTGCGCAAGCTGTTTGCCGATGGCAAGATGGCCATGCGGCTCGATGGACCGTGGCTTTATGGCACGACTGAAAAGGGTTCGGCCAAGAGTGACATCGTTTATGTCGCGCCGCCGCTTCATCCGCCGCTTGGCGGCTCGTCCAACGTGCTGGCCATGCCGGCCGATATTCCCGACGACCAGAAGGCATTGGTCTGGGATTTCATCAAGCTGACGATGACGCCGGAATTCCAGCGCAGTTACGCCACCCTTGGCGGCAACACCCCGCCAAGCCCGAAGGCGGATGTCTCGGGTGTTGAAAAGACCATCCCGCATTTTCCGGTGCTGATCGAAACAATGAAGGCCGCGTCGGAAGCCGGTATCGACCGCATTCCGACCGGGCTTGAGCTTTTCTACAACGAGTTCAGCAAGATGGTGATGGAAGAAAGCCAGCGGATGATCATTCAGGATCTCGATCCCGCGGAGGTGGCGAAAACCATGCAGGCAAAGGCCGAAGCCATCAAGGGTTGATCCCCCATTGTCCTGATCTTGTTGTCCTGCCATGGCCCCGTAAAGGGCCATGGCCATCATTCGCATCCGGCAGGAGGACCATCCATGACCGAACCCGTTCGGGCTGGGCGTCGCAAGTTCTTCGATCTTGCGCGTCCCAGCCGGCAACATCTCCTCGGCTATATTCTGATCGCGCCCGCGGTCCTGATGGTTGCCGCCATCATCGTCTGGCCGCTCGTGCTGGCCATCGACCTGTCGTTCCAGCAGGTCAAGATACCAAGGCTTGGCGGCGCCAGCCGGCCGTTTTCGCTGAGCAATTACACCTGGCTGTTCTCGTCGCCGGAATTCTGGCTGGCCTGCTGGGTAACGCTGAAACTGGTCGTGGTCGTTACCGCCGGCAGCGTCGCCGTCGGTCTCAGCACGGCGCTTCTCGCCAATAACCGTTTCAAGGGCCGCACCGTCGCGCGGCTGGGAATGGCGCTGCCCTGGGCGGTGCCGGAAATCATCGCGGTCGTCATCTTTGCGTGGATGTTCGACACTTCCTTCGGCCTGTTCGGCTGGCTGGCGATCAAGCTCGGTTTCACCGATCAGATGATCCCGTGGATCAGCAGTTCCACGGCCGCATTCTGGGCCGTGGCGATCACCATGGTTTGGAAGGGTTTTCCTTTCGTCTCGATCATGTGTCTGGCCGGCCTGCAGTCCATCCCCGCCGATTATTATGCGGCGGCCAAGGTCGATGGCGCGAGTGTGTGGCAGCGTTTCCGCTGGATCACCATGCCGCTTTTGATGCCGGTGCTGGGCGTGACGCTGGTGCTGACGCTGCTGTGGGTATTCCGCGACTTTTCCATCATCAAGGTTCTGACCGGCGGCGGGCCGCTGCGTTCAACCCAGACGCTGTCGATCATGACCTATGACCAGGCCTTCCAGTATCACAATTTCGGCCGTGCCGCCGCCGTCGGCGTGCTGACGCTGGTGATCTGCATCGTCGCGAGCCTCCTGATGCTCGGCCGGCGTTCGAAATCGATCTATTGAGGAGGCTTTGATGAAACGGACATTTTTACAGAGCCTTGCCCTTTACGCGACTGTGATCTTCACGCTGGTGATGATCCTGTTCCCGGTCTACTGGCTGCTGGTCACGGCACTTTCCACCACCGATGAGCTTTACCGCCTGCCGCCGACCTTCTGGCCGGACGATCCGCAATGGGACATCTTCGCCCGCGTCTGGGCGGCAAAACCGATCCTGCTGTGGCTTTGGAATTCGATGCTGGCGGCCATCGGCTCGGTGGCGCTGTCAATGCTGGTCTCGGTCAGCGCCGGTTACGCGCTGTCGCGTTATTCCATGCGGGGTGGCGCGACCATGGGCCTCTTCGTCCTGACGGCGAAGATGCTGCCCGCGACGCTGCTGGTCATTCCGCTGTTTTCGATCTTTTCCAGCTTCGGCCTGATCGGCAGCCTGTGGACGCTGGTTCTGGCGCATTCGACGATGATCATTCCTTTCGCCACATGGATGCTGAAAGGCTATTTCGACACCATTCCGAAGGAACTGGAACAGGCTGCCATGGTCGACGGCTGCTCGCCGATCGGCGCGATGGTGCGCGTCGTGCTTCCCATCGCCACGCCGGGGCTTGCCGCCACCGCACTTTATGCCTTCGTGCTCAGCTGGGCAGACTATGCCTATGCGCGCACCTTCCTCGTCAACTCGCCGGACAACTGGACGGCCAATCTCGGCATCACCACGATGCAGGGCGAATATGTCACCTACTGGAACGACATTTCCGCCGCATCCGTGTTCATCGCGCTGCCGATCATCGCAATCTACCTGTTCCTGGAACGTTATTTGGTCGGCGGCCTTACCGCTGGCGCGGAGAAATAAGCATGGCCAATATTTCCATTCGCAACGTCAGCAAGTCCTATGGCGCTCTCAACGTGCTCAGGCCGTTTTCGCTTGAGATCGAGAACGGCGAGTTCGTGGTGCTGGTCGGGCCTTCCGGCTGCGGCAAGTCGACGATGCTGAAAATCCTCGCCGGCCTCGAACCGGCAAGCGAAGGCCAGATCTTCATCGGCGACAACGAAGTGACGGATCTGGCGCCGGGTGACCGCGACATCGCCATGGTTTTCCAGAACTATGCGCTTTATCCGCACCTCACCGTTCGCCAGAATATCGGCTTCGGCCTGAAGATGCGCGGCACCGACAAGGCCGAGATCGACCGCCGGGTTGATGATGCGGCGCGCATTCTGGAAGTGACACCCTATCTCGATCGCAAACCCAAGGATCTCTCGGGCGGCCAGCGCCAACGCGTGGCACTCGGCCGTGCCATCGTGCGCCAGCCGCAGGCCTTCCTGATGGATGAGCCGCTGTCCAATCTCGATGCAAAGCTGCGCGTCCACATGCGTGCCGAAATCGGCGCATTACACAAGCGCATCGGTGTCACCACCGTTTATGTGACGCATGATCAGGTCGAGGCGATGACGATGGCGGACCGCGTCGTCATCATGCAGGGCGGCATCATCCAGCAGATTGCCGCACCCGACGAGCTTTTCAACAATCCGGCCAATCTTTTCGTTGCCGGTTTCATCGGCTCGCCGGGCATGAATTTCCTCAATGCGGAACTGCGTGACGGCACTGTTACCCTGTTTGGGCAACAGGTCTCCCTGCCGGGTGCCGTCGGCCGCCAGGGCGGCGTGATTGTCGGCCTGCGGCCGGAACATCTCGTTCTGGGCGATGCACCTGTTACCTTCGATGTCCGTCCGACGCTGGTGGAAAGCCTCGGATCGGAAAAATACGTCTATTTCGATGCGGAAGGCGCAAGGGTCGCGGATGGCGAGGAGGGCAAGTCCAAGGGGCTGATCGCGCGCGTCTCGCATACCGGCAGCCTTCCCGGCAATGAGGCGCTCCGGCTCGGTTTCGATCCGGCCCAGCTTTATCTCTTCGATGCAAAGACCGGAGCACGGCTATGATCCTCGTTACCGGATCGGCAGGCCGTGTCGGCCGTGCCGTTGTCGCCGCCTTGCGCGCACAGGGCCGCGCCGTTCGCGGTTTTGATTTGAGGCCATCGGCAACCGGCGGCGAGGAAGTCGTCGGGTCGCTGGAGGATGCGCAGGCATTATCCGAGGCTATCAGGGGCGTGAGTGCCGTCCTGCATCTGGGCGCCTTCATGTCATGGGCTCCGGCGGATCGCGACCGCATGTTCGCCGTCAATGTCGAGGGCACGCGCCGGCTTCTGGATGCGGCTTCGGCGGTTGGCGTGCGGCGGTTCGTCTTCGCTTCGTCGGGTGAGGTCTATCCGGAAAACCGGCCGGAGTTCCTGCCGGTCACCGAGGACCATCCGCTCTGCCCCAATTCGCCCTATGGGGTGACCAAGCTTATGGGCGAAGAGCTGGTGCGCTTTCACCAGCGAAGCGGCACCATGGAAACGGTGATCCTGCGGTTTTCGCATACGCAGGATGCGGCGGAACTGCTGGATGAAGAGAGTTTCTTTTCCGGTCCCCGCTTTTTCCTGCGGCCGCGCATTCGCCAGCAGCAGAATTTCGGAAACACCGCCATCGCCGAATTGCTCCAGTCCCGCGATATCGCTGAGCCGTCGCACATTCTGGCGCGCAATGAAAAAGGCCGGCCGTTCCGTATGCATATAACCGATACGCGCGACATGGTGGCGGGCATTCTGCTTGCTCTCGATCACCCAGAGGCGGCGGGCGGGACCTTCAATCTCGGTGCCGATGAACCGGCCGATTTCGCCGTGCTTCTGCCGAAAATTGCGGCGCTGACCGGCCTGCCCATCGTGACAGTCGATTTTCCCGGCGACGGCGTTTATTACCATACGTCCAACGAGCGGATCAGAAACACTTTGGGGTTTGAAGCGGAATGGACGATGGACCGGATGCTGGACGACGCGGCGGCCGCAAGGCGGCAGCGACTCGCGAAGGAGCAGAGGCAATGAAACCGGAGACGCCGGGCGGCACGGCGGCGCTGGCCAAGGGCCTGACCCTGCTCGACATGGTCGCCGATGCGCCGGAACCGTTGCGTTTTGCTGAGCTGCTGCGCGCCTCCGGTCTGCCGAAGCCGACATTCGCGCGCATCCTGCGCACCCTTATTGCTTATGGCCTCGTCCGTCAGGATGAGGCCCGTGGCACCTATGTGCTGGGCCAGCGTTTTCTGGAAATGTCCCATAAGGTCTGGGAGAGCTTCGATCTCGTCTCGGCGGCGACGCCGGAACTGGAGCGGCTGGCGGCTGAACTGGGTGAGACGGTTGCGCTGTGCCGGCTTGACGGCACCATGACGCAATATCTCGCCGAACGTTCGCCGAACGGTCTTTCGGTGCGCGTCGAGGTGGGACGCCGCGTGCCCCTGCATTGCACCGCACCGGGCAAGGCGCTGCTCGCCTTTCAGGACCCCGCCGTTGGCCGTGCGCTGCTGGATCGCCTGACGCTCGATCTGCAGACAGCCAAAACCATTACCAGCCTCGATGCGCTGCAGGCCGATCTGACGCTGACGCGGGCGCGGGGTTATTCGATTTCCTACGAGGAGCATCTGCCGGGCGTGAATTCGGTCGCCGCCCCTGTCATGGGCCGTGACAATACGCCGATGGGCGTGCTCGTTGCACTCGGGCCGTCGTCGCGGCTGGATTCCTCCAATATCCATCCCGCCGGGCGTGAATTGATTGCCGCAGCCCGCCGCATTACCGGGGCAGCCGGGGCCGTGGCGATCAGTTCGCGGCCACGCCCGCGTTCGGCAACGGGCCGCCCCAGCGCCGAACTCAGCTGCATTCTGCCTTGGGGTGCGCAGCTGGGGGAAAGCCCGGTCTGGCACGAGGGGGAAAACGCGCTCTACTGGGTGGATATCCTGCATCCGGCGGTGCACCGCTTCGATCCTGCCACCGGCCGCAACGAAACCTGCGAGACTGGCAAGCTGGTCAGCGCCGTCATTCCGGTCACCGGCGGGCGATTGCTGGTGGCGTCGCAGGATGGCGTCGAATGGCTGGATTTTGCCTCCGGCCGGCTGACACCCTTTGTCAGCCCGGAGGCGGGCATTGCCGATAACCGCCTGAACGATGCCAAATGCGGGCCGGATGGCGCGATCTGGGTCGGCTCGATGCGCATCGATGCTTCCAAGCCCACGGGTGCGCTTTATCGCATCAATGCCAATGGCGCATCCGAGCGCAAGGAAGGCGGCATCATCGTTTCCAACGGTCTCGGCTGGAGCCCGGATGGCAGGACGTTCTATTTCGTCGATACCGTGCCCGGCCTCATCCATGCCTATGATTGTGATCCGGCGACGGGCGCGCTGTCGCAGCGCCGCGAATTCGCCCGCATTCCGGTGGCCGATGGCCGGCCGGATGGTCTGGCCGTGGATGCCGAAGGCGGTGTCTGGTGCGCCATCTGGGATGGCTGGTGCGTGCGCCGTTATCTTCCGAACGGCAAGCTGGACCAGGTGATCGACATGCCGGTGCCGCGCCCTTCCAGCATCGCCTTTGGCGGGCCGGACCTGTCGACGCTGTTCATCACCAGCGCCCGCACGCGCCTGCCTGCCTCCACACTCGCCGACGCGCCGCTCTCCGGCGGCCTGTTTTCCTGCCGCCCGGGAATTGCCGGTGCGCGCATTTCGCTGTTTGAAGGATAAAGGATGCGTCTCGAAAGCGTCTTTGGATTGAAGGGCCGCACGGCGCTCGTCACCGGTTCCAGCCGTGGCATAGGCGCCGCCATTGCCGAGGGGCTGGCGGGCGCGGGCGCCCATGTCATCCTGCATGGCGTAAAGCCGGGCGCTGCCGCGCCCGTGCAGCACCGGATCGTTGCAAGCGGCGGCACGGCGCAGGAACTGGCGGGCGATCTTTCCGAACCCGGTGCCGGTCGTGACCTCATCGAACGGGCCGAGGCGATAGCACCGGTCGATATTCTTGTTATCAATGCCAGCGCCCAGATCAACGCCGCGCTTTCGGAACTGACACCGGACGATCTGGCGTTTCAGCTGGCGGTCAATCTGGGCTCGACGGTGGATATGCTGCAGGCGGCCCTGCCGCGCATGGCGGCCCGTAAATGGGGCAGGGTGGTTTCCATCGGCTCGGTCAATCAGCTGCGTCCGAAGGGCATCGTTACCGCCTATGCCGCAACCAAGGCTGCGCAGCACAATCTGATCCAGAGTCAGGCGCGGGATTATGCGCGCGACAATGTGTTGCTCAACACACTCGCGCCCGGCCTCATCGACACCGACCGCAATGCCCACCGTCGTGATGAGGACCCCGAAGGCTGGGCGGAATACGTCCGGACGCTGAACTGGATGGGCCGTGCCGGGCAGCCGGAAGAAATGGTGGGTGCCGCCATCTTCCTGTCGTCGCAGGCCTGCAGTTTCATGACCGGTGAAACCGTGCTGATGACGGGTGGTTATTGATCACGCTATCCTTCGCAGGACCCGCATATTGGCGGATACGTGCCGGCGGATGTACTGACCACGCGCGCTGTGCCGCTCAGGGGTCCTTGGGCGGAACGCCGCGAAGCCGTTCGAGAAGATAGGCGTGGGTTGCGGCATTGGCGACGATCAGCGTGCCGGTCCGCTCATAGATTTCAGGCCCGCGCCCCCACCAGTCCGTCACGATGCCGCCGGCTTCCTCAACGAGCAGGATACCGGCTGCGGTATCGACAAACCCTGTCTCCTCGTAATAACCGGTAAGCCGGCCGCAGGCCACGTAAGCGCAGGAATTGGCGGCGCTGCCGACGACCCGCACCGCGCCGATTGGGGCCCGAATATCGTCCAGACGCTGGTAGGCGCCGGGATAAAGCGAAAGATTGGGCGTTGGCAGGCCTGTGCCGACGCACATGAGCGCGATATCGCCGCTGGCATTGACGTGCAGGCGTTCGCCGTTGAGATATGCGCCTTCGCCCTTGATCGTCGTGAACATCTCGTCGGCGACGGGATTATAGACGAGCCCGCAGATCGTCTCGTTGCCGCGGCGCAGTGCAATGGTGATAGTGTAGTGCTGGCCATAGATGAAATTGGTGGTGCCATCGATGGGATCGACCAGCCAGCGATGTTCGGCATCCGACCCGTCAACCGGAGCGAATTCCTCGCCGGTCAGCCCCCAGGGATACCGGCCGAGGAGGCGTTCGCGGATCAGCGTTTCGGACTGCCGGTCCGCATCGGACACGAAATCGCCCGGTCCCTTGACGCCGATCTCGATGTCGCGGAAGCGCCTGAAATGCTCGAGCGTCAATGCGCCGGCCTCGCGGGTGGTGGCGATCATGTCTTCCAGAATGGCGGTGTAATTGACGGTCATCGGCTGAATGCCTCGGTTAGCCCTTCCGGGTCATCGGTGGTGATCTGGTCGACCTTGAGCCGCAGCAGCCGCCCGACATCGGTGATCGATTGCGGCGTGATGCTGTTGATGGTCCATGCATCGACGCGGCGGCCTGCGGCGTGGACGGGGGCGATGATATCGATGCCGGCATCTTCGGCAGCGAGGACGATCCGGTAATCGAGATAGATCATTCCGGCAGCCGGTGCCGTAGCGAGCGCCTGTTCGATGAAGCCGGAAAAGTCTTCGCCCCTCTGCAGCCTGGTGAGTGTGTCTTCCTCACACGGGTCATATCCCGTCTTGAGACCGGGGACCGATGCAGCAAGCGCGGCGATGGCGTCGAAATCCCCGCCGGACAGGATCATGGAGCCCGCCAATGGCGCGATGCTTGCGCTGAAACCGGCGATGACCTGCGGGGTGAGGGCGTGCCGGTTCTCCTTGAAATCGAGCTGCAGCAGGGCATCGGGATGGATGATCTCGCGGGCGAGCAGGGCGCAGAGGTCTTCGAGCAGCATCACCCTTGAGGATACGGGCTGACCCTGATTATCGCGCAGATGCAGCTGGCGCAGGCTGGCGGCGGAGGCATCTCGCACCCTTCCGGCGCCGGTGGTTTCCCGCTCCAGCGTCAGATCATGCAGCACGGCGCAGCCGTGGTCGGCGTGAATGACGAGATCGACTTCGATGCTCGCGCCAAGGCACATGGCCTCGATGATGCGCTCGCCGGTGAAGGCGGGATCGGCGGCGCGGCGGCGGCCGCGATGCCATTTAAGCCAGGTGCGGTGGCCGTCGCGTTCGAGGAGGATGGGCATGTTCATGGTCAGCTCCGGTAGATTTGCCGGTTGTCGCGAAAGGCCGTGACGGAGCGGGGCAGGATATCGACCCCCTGTCCGGCCCGGAAGAGATCGGGATGGGCGACCATCGATTTGATCCTGACACCATCGGGAAGATCGAGATCGACAAGGCCATGGGTGCCGTAATCGGTTACCCGGTGAACGCTTGCCTGCGGCGTCTCGGATGCCTTCAGATCAACGGCCTCGGGGCGGATGGCGAGAATGGCGGGACCGTCGGAGACGGGCAGCGGCAAGGTCAGGCCGGCATGGGTGAAGTTTCCGCCCGAAACCACGCCTTCGATCAGGTTCATGGTGCCGATGAAGCCGGCGACGAATGGGGTCTGCGGTTCGCGATAAATGACGTTCGGCCGGTCGATCTGCTCGGTCCTGCCATTGGCCATCACGACGATGCGGTCGGCCATGGAAAGGGCTTCGTCCTGTCCATGCGTGACGAACAGCGTGGTGATGCCGAGACGCTGCTGGATATCGCGCACCTCTTCCCGCAGGCGCTCGCGCAGATGCTGGTCGAGGCTGGCGAAGGGTTCATCCAGAAGCAGGATTTTCGGCTCCAGGACCAGTGAGCGGGCGAGCGCCACGCGTTGCTGCTGGCCACCGGAGAGCTGGCTGGTGGCGCGTTCGCCATAACCGGAAAGCCCGACCAGTTCGAGTACCGCTTCGACCTTCTCGTTGATGACGGAGGCCGGCATGCGCCGCAGCTTGAGGCCGAAGGCGAGGTTCTTGAAGACGTTCATATGGGTCCAGAGCGCGTGGCTCTGGAACACCATGCCGGTGGGCCGGCGCTCGGGTGGCAGATGGGTGACGTCTTCGCCGTCGATGGTGATCCGTCCGCCGGTCGGCTGTTCGAAACCACCGACCATGCGCAGCAGCGTTGATTTGCCGGAACCGGAGGGGCCGAGAAGGCAGACGAGTTCACCATCGGCGACGTCGAGCGAGAAGTTGTCGACTGCCTTGGTGCCACCGGCGAAGGTTTTCGTAACCCCGCGGATATGAAGTACGGACATGAATATTCCTAACCGCCGAAGCCGCGGGCGAAGGCGCCGCCGCCAATGACGCGGCGGGCGAACATGAGGGCAATGAATGACGGCACCCAGAGCACGACGGACAGGACCGCGCCATACTGGATGACCATCTGGTTGTTGATGTAGCTGATCATCAGCACCGGCATCGTGCGGATGCCGGGGGCGCCGATGAGCCATGCCCCTTCGGTTTCATAGAAGGTGCCGACGAAGCTCAGGAGCACGGCGGCGGCAATGGTCGGCCCGGCCTGTGGCAGCGTGATCGACCAGAAGACCCGCAGGGGACTGGCCCCCACATCGCGGGCCGCCTCTTCCATGCGGCGATCGACGGCCTGAAACGCGGCGACGGGTATCCAGATCATGAACATCAGCGTGCCGACGAGCTGGATCAGGACGACGCCCCAGAAGGTGCCGATGAGGTTGAGCTGCAGAAAGATCGCCGCAATTGCCACCAGCAGCCCGAATTTCGGGAAGGCATGACCGGCAAGGAAGGAGAAGAACAAGAGGTTGCGGCCGGGAAAGCTCATGCGGGCAAAGGCATAGGCGGCGGGAAGGCAGATCAGCGCCGAAAGCAGGGTCACCACCGTCGTCAGCCGAAAGCTCAGCATCAGGGCGTTCCACACATCGGGGCGTCCGAGTGTCTGGCCCCAGAAACGGAAGCCGAACTGTTGCGGCACGACGTTGGGGTAACGCCAGACTTCGGTGAAAGCCCAGGTGCCGACGACGATGAGCGGCCCGACGATCGCAACGGTCAGAAGGGCGGCGAAGAATATGCCGGGCCAGTCGAGGCGCCTGCGCGCCGGTGCAAAAGCGGCCATGTTACTTCCCCTGATTGCGTGCGACTGAGCGCACATAAAAGAGGCCGAAGGCAATGCAGAAGCCGAAGGCGATAACGGCCTGGGTCATGGCGCCGATGGGGTCCTGCATATCGCGAAGGGTGCGCTGCATGAAGGGACCAATCATTTCCGGCGATGCGGGGCCAAGCAGATAAGGAAGGGTGAAGGAGGAGAAGATGCCGAGCACCGAAAAGGAAAGCGCCACGAGAATGGAATTGGAAATGCGCGGCAGGATGATGTGCCAGAAGACCTGTAGCGCATTGGCGCCCACATCCCGCGCCGCTTCCACGGACTGGTTGGCGACACTGCCGAGGCCCGCCAGCAAAATCAGCACCGTCAGCGGGATATTGTCCCAGACAAGGCCGATGACCGGCCCCCAGGGGGTCAGATAAGGCGTGCGGATTTTCGGCAGGTCGACCGCGTTGAGCAGAATATCCACCATGCCATTGGGCCCAAGCACGCGGATGAAGGCGAAGGCGAGGATGATGGAAGGCACGAACATCGGAAAGATCGCCAGCGCCTGCACATAGGCCGAAAGGCGGCCCTGGGAAAAGCGCAGATAAAGCGCGATCGGCAGGCAGATCACCAGAAGCAGCATGGCGCAGACCAGAGTGGTCCAGAGCGTGACGGCAAGATTGTCGAGGCTATAGCGATCCGAAAAGAAGAAGACGTAGCTCGAAAGATCGAACGTCGTTTCTCCATTGGTCCCGGTACGCCAGACGGTGCGCCCTATGGCGTTGATGGCCGGCCAGATGACCAGCCAGATCATCAGGAAAACGGGAATGGCGACGAGCAGGAGGCCGATTGGCCTCCTGCCTGCCATATTGTCGATGAGCGGGCGGACCGCTCCTTCTGCTGCCTCGGTCACGACTTGCGGTCGACGTTCGGAGCAACGTGACGGTACCAGCCGTCATTGATGGCGGTTTCCCATTTGCCGGCCGGGAAGGTCGGAATGGTCTGCGGAATGATGTCGGCGAAGCGCTTGCGCAGATCGGCTGGGAC
This sequence comes from Agrobacterium sp. O3.4, assembly GCF_041414895.1. Taxonomy (NCBI): domain Bacteria; kingdom Pseudomonadati; phylum Pseudomonadota; class Alphaproteobacteria; order Hyphomicrobiales; family Rhizobiaceae; genus Agrobacterium; species Agrobacterium sp. O3.4. The sequence goes on along the minus strand of NZ_JALPZP010000007.1, from coordinate 65,441 downwards.
ATAGTCCCAGGAAACGCCGGGGAAACCACCGAGTTCGGTGAGGATGGCGCCCTGGATTTCTTCGGAGAGAACGAAATTCGCCAGCTTGAGGGCGGCATCACGATTGGTGCCGTTCGCCAGCACCACGGCCCGGGAGAAATCGCCGCAAAGCGCGAGATCCTGAAGCTGAACGAGGCCCGTTTCCGCAGGAAGCACACCCTGATCGATCGCCTTCAGAACCTGATCGGACCAGACGGGCGTCATTGTCACGACGCCTTGCGACAGCAGCTGCAGAGACTGGGTGTTGCCGGAGGCATAGGCGCCCTTGTCATAAAGCGACGGGGCGATATCGGTGAGCAGATCCCACGCCTTGCCCAGTGCCTTGTCGCCGAATTCCTGGGTGTAGTTGTCGACCGTGAAAGCCTTGGGGTCGAGACCATTGGCCTGATGGATGGCGCGGCGAACGAAATTGCCGCCGGAACCGCCCTTGTCGGGACGGTTATAGACGAACTGGCCGGGATTGGCCTTGATCCAGGTGACCAGCTGCTCCCAGGTCTTCGGGGCATCCGCGGGCTTCAGCTTGGCTGTGTCATAGGCGAGCAGAACCTGGCTGCCGCGATAGGGCAGGCTGTATTCGCTGCGGATGGCAAGCGGGTTGACGCGCGAATAGTTGGAGAGACCGGCCTTCGCCATGTTCACATAGATGCCGGCATCGATCGCGCCTGCGGGCAGCAGCGGATCGGAATGCTCGAAATAGTCAGCCTGCGGGTCGGTGCCTGTCTGCTTTGCTGCAATGGCGCGTTCGCCGATGGCGATAATACCGGCATTGTCACCGGCGTCCACGAGGTTGAGTTTGATACCCGGATTGGCCGCCTCGAAAGCGGGCTTGACCGTGTTGGTCCAGAAATCGAGGATGTTGCTGTCGGCGCCAGTATACCAGTCGATCGTGCCCGGGGCGGCGAAGCTCATGCGCGGCGCAAGGGCAAGGCCAGCGGCGGCGCCAGCTGCTGATATCATGAAGGTGCGGCGTTTCATCTCTGTCTCCAGTGCTCTCGGCGAGTGGAATTGTTGAGCGCTGACCCTTTTTGGAAAGATCGGAACGGCGCTGGCCCGCCTTTGCACAGCCGTGCATTTTTTAACGGGTCGGCGGCGTTTCTAATGACTTTCCTTAACGCTTTCGTGACACCCGGAGACGCAGATCGGCTGACGAAAATTAGCGTCTAAATAATTTAGCAATGTCGCAAATTGTCATGACTTGCATGGGCCGGGTAACACTTCATTCAGTGGTTTTGTGAAATCTAAAATACGCAGGTTCCAAGGTTTCATCGGCGGAGCCGGTAGAGCAATCGGACCCCATCTCACCCACGCCTTTGCGGTTTTGAGTTGATGTCCGCTTGTAGCCCTATGAAGGGCACAGCTACCCGCGATGTTTCTTTATATCTCTCCCCGGCCACCCCATGCGGACGGCTGGCGGAGCGCTTGCCCCGAGGCCATTCATGTCTTTCCTGAAGAATACCAAGATAAAAACGAAGGTCGTTTTTGTCATCTCGCTGATGAGTTTGATGTCGCTTTCCGGCATTAGCTACGTCAGCCTGCAATATAACAATACCGACCGCGTCTATAGCGACTTCATCGCCAACGAGGCTCTTGCGGCGGTGCTGAACGCCCGGACCAGCGGCAATCTCAATGCGCTCGGCATGCAGATGCTTCGCGCCAGCCTGAATGATCCCGCCGGCAGTGATTTCGAATCGGCGGTCAAGACGTTCAGGGCAGACCGCAAACAGCTCGAAGAGCGCCAGAACAAGATCATGGAACTGGTGCCGGCCCGCACGGATGCCGCCCGCGATATCCTGAAGGGTGTCGTTGAAGTCGAGGAGATCGGCAATCAGGTCATCGCCCTGATGCAGGCGGGAAAAACCGCCGAAGCGCAGCATATGGCGCTGAACGTCCTTCGGAAAATCGGCGAAGTGTCGCCGAAGATCAGCGCCGGCAACGAGCAGCTTATCCAAGTCATGAATGACGGCCGGCAGCAGCTCAGCGCAAGCACCGATACGACGATCTGGACGGGCCTGATCGGCATTGCGCTTGTTTCCCTGGCCCTGATCGCACTTGGCCTGTTTGTCTCGTCGCGTGGCATCACCACCCCGATTGCGCGGCTTCGTGAGCGCATGGGATCGCTGGCGGCCGGTGATACGGCAGGCGAAATCGACGGAATGGACCGGAAGGATGAAGTTGGCCAGATGGCCGCTGCGGTTCAGGCCTTCCGTGAAAACGCAATCGAGCGTGTGCGGCTTGAAAATGAAACCGAGGCCAACCGGTCGACTTCTGAAAAGGACCGGATAGAACGCGAGAAACAGAAGGCGAAAGAGGCTGCCGACGTACAGTTTGCCGTCGACAATCTTGCCACCGCGCTTTCGAAGATCGCTCAGGGCGACGTTACCTACCGGATCGTTCAGCCGTTCGTTGCCGGCCTTGACGGTATTCGCGGTGATTTCAACCGGGCGGCAGAACAGTTGCAGTCGACCCTTACCCAGGTGGCACAGAATGCCCGCGGCATCGATGCCGGCGCCAACGAAATCCGGTCTGCGGCAGATGATCTGGCGAGACGTACCGAACAGCAGGCGGCGGCCGTGGAAGAGACTGCGGCGGCGCTGGAAGAAATCACCATCACGGTGAAGGACTCCACCAAACGTGCACAGGAAGCCGGTCATCTCGTCGGCCGCGCAAAGGTCGGCGCGGAAAAGTCGGGCGAAGTTGTGCAGAAGGCCGTCGCGGCGATGGAACAGATCGCGACATCCGCCAATCAGATTTCCAACATCATCGGCGTGATCGACGAGATCGCCTTCCAGACCAACCTTCTGGCGCTGAATGCCGGCGTGGAAGCGGCGCGTGCCGGTGATGCGGGCAAGGGCTTTGCCGTTGTCGCGCAGGAGGTTCGTGAACTGGCGCAGCGTTCCGCCGGTGCCGCCAAAGAAATCAAGAACCTGATCACGACATCGAACAGTCAGGTGGAGCAGGGCGTGCAGCTGGTTGGCGAAACCGGCAGGGCGCTGGAACTGATCGTCACCGAAGTGCAGGATATCAACCGGCACGTCGCGGCGATCGCGGAATCGGCACAGGAACAGTCCTCCGGCCTCCAGCAGATCAACACGGCTGTGAACCAGATGGATCAGGATACCCAGAAGAACGCCGCCATGGTGGAAGAAAGCACGGCTGCAAGCCACGGTCTTGCACGCGAGGCGTCTTCGCTCAACGGACTTATCGCCCAGTTCAAGCTGTCCGAAGGCGGTTACAGTGAAGCTTCCGCTCCGGTCCGCACCGTCTCTTCGTCCGACAGGCCCGCGGCATCTCCGGCGCGCGCGCTCGGCGGCAGGATCAGGGCTGCATTTTCCGGCAATGCCGCACTGAGCACCTCTGCGGACAGTTGGGAGGAGTTTTGATGATTGCCGCGTTTTTGACGGCGGATTCACGGCTCCTTTTGATCGCCGGCAAGACGATGGTCTGATATAGGAATGGGCGGTTCGCAGAAGGGCCGCCCATTTTTGTCGCGACAGTCGGACAACGGAACGATTGAAACGATTATACTGAAATGCGACATCTTGTCAGCCGGCCCCGGTTGGCGTACTCGAAACCGGTAAAAGACCCAGACCTATTGACGTGACAGTTCGGTGGTGCTGGGTTTTGGCTCCATACATATCAGGACGTTGGGATAGCGATGAACCTTTACTTGGATTACCTGGCTGAGATCAAAAGCAGAGAACAACAAGGGCTCGCACCCAAGCCGATTGATGACGGCGCATTGACCGCCGAAATCATTGCGCTGATCAAGGATGCCGGTAGCGAATACCGGACGGACGCCCTCAAATTCTTCATCTACAACTCCCTGCCGGGCACCACGAGTGCTGCGGGCGTCAAGGCTGCGTTTCTGAAGGAGATCATCCTTGGCGAAGCGGTCGTGCCAGAGATCACGCCCACCTTCGCGCTGGAACTGCTGTCGCACATGAAGGGTGGCCCTTCCGTCGAAGTGCTGCTCGACATCACGCTCGGTGATGACGCGGCACTTGCCGAGCAGGCGGGTGAGGTTCTGAAGACCCAGGTCTTCCTTTATGACGCCGACATGTTCCGGCTGCGCGATGCCTTCAAGGCAGGCAATGCCGTCGCCAAGGGCGTGCTTGAAAGCTATGCCAAGGCTGAATTCTTCACCAAGCTTCCGGATGTGGAAGACGAGATCAAGGTCGTGACCTTCATCGCCGCCGAAGGCGATATTTCGACCGACCTTCTGTCGCCCGGCAACCAGGCGCATTCGCGCTCCGACCGCCAGCTGCACGGCCAGTGTATGATCACGCCGGAAGCGCAGGCGGAAATCGTCGCGCTTCAGAAGCAGCATCCCGACAAGCGGGTGATGATGATCGCCGAAAAGGGCACGATGGGCGTCGGCTCGTCACGCATGTCCGGCGTCAACAACGTGGCGCTGTGGACCGGCAAGCAGGCCAGCCCCTATGTGCCCTTCGTCAATTTCGCACCCGTCGTTGCCGGCACCAACGGCATCTCGCCGATCTTCGCCACTACCGTCGACGTGACGGGCGGCATTGGCATCAACCTGAAAAACTGGGTGAAAAAGCTCGGTGAAGACGGCAAGCCGATCCTCAACAATGACGGCAACCCGATCCTCGAGCAGAAATATTCGGTCGAGACCGGCACTGTCCTGAAGATCGACGCCAAGAACCGCAAGCTTCGCGACGAAAGCGGCAATGAGCTGGTTGACGTTGCCGCCGCCTTCACGCCCCAGAAGATGGAATTCATGAAGGCCGGCAGCTCCTACGCCATCGTCTTCGGCAAGAAGCTCCAGACCTTTGCGGCTCAGACGCTCGGCATCGAGGCGACTCCGGTCTTTGCTCCGAACAAGGAAATCGCGATCGAAGGTCAGGGCCTCACCGCCGTTGAGAAGATCTTCAACCGCAACGCCGTCGGCGTGACCCCCGGCAAGGTGCTGCATGCCGGTTCGGACGTTCGCGTCAAGGTCAACATCGTCGGCTCGCAGGATACGACCGGCCTGATGACCGCGCAGGAACTTGAGGCGATGGCGGCAACCGTCATTTCGCCGCTGGTGGATGGCGCCTATCAGTCGGGCTGCCACACGGCCTCCGTCTGGGACAAGAAGGCGCAGGCGAATATTCCGAAGCTCATGTCCTTCATGAACAATTTCGGCGTCATCACCGCGCGCGACCCGAAGGGCGTCTATCATTCGATGACGGACGTGATCCACAAGGTGCTGAACGACATCACCGTGGATGACTGGGCGATCATCATCGGCGGCGACAGCCATACGCGCATGTCCAAGGGCGTCGCCTTCGGCGCCGACTCGGGCACGGTGGCGCTGGCGCTGGCGACGGGTGAGGCGACCATGCCGATCCCGCAATCGGTCAAGGTCACCTTCAAGGGCACGATGCAGCCGCATATGGACTTCCGCGACGTCGTGCATGCGACGCAGGCGCAGATGCTGAAGCAGCATGGCGATAACGTGTTCCAGGGCCGCATCATCGAAGTCCATATCGGCACGCTGCTCGCCGACCAGGCCTTCACCTTCACCGACTGGACGGCCGAGATGAAGGCCAAGGCGTCGATCTGTATCTCTGAGGACGAGACGCTGATCGAGTCGCTGGAGATCGCCAAGTCGCGCATCCAGATCATGATCGACAAGGGCATGGACAATGCCGCCCAGACACTGAAGGGCCTGATCGCCAAGGCGGATCAGCGTATTGCCGAAATCCGCTCGGGCGAAAAGCCTGCCTTGACCCCCGACGACAATGCGAAATATTTCGCCGAAGTCGTTGTGGATCTGGATGTCATCGACGAACCGATGATCGCCGACCCCGACGTCAACAATGCCGATGTCTCCCGGCGTTACACCCATGATACGATCCGTCCGGTGTCCTATTACGGCGGCACCAAGAAGGTCGATCTGGGCTTCGTCGGTTCGTGCATGGTGCATAAGGGCGACATGAAGATCGTCGCCCAGATGTTGAAGAACATCGAGAAGGCCGAAGGCAAGGTCGAGTTCAAGGCGCCGCTCGTCGTTGCCGCGCCGACCTACAACATCATCGACGAGCTGAAGGCGGAAGGGGATTGGGAAATCCTGCAGAAGTATTCCGGCTTCGAATTCGACGACCTGAAGCCGAAGACCACCAACCGCACCGAATACGAGAACATCCTCTATCTGGAGCGCCCGGGCTGCAACCTGTGCATGGGCAACCAGGAGAAGGCGGAAAAGGGCGATACCGTTCTGGCAACCTCGACCCGCCTGTTCCAGGGCCGCGTCGTGGAAGACACGGCTGAAAAGAAGGGTGAATCGCTTCTGGCCTCGACCCCGGTCGTCGTCCTGTCGGCAATCCTTGGCCGCACGCCGAGTGCGGAAGAGTATAAGGCAGCCGTCGAAGGGATCGATCTGACCAAGTTCACCCCGTCGAAGGGCACGCCGATCGATTCCCTCTCGGTCCATTATTGAGGTTTCGGCACCGGGAGGTGAAAGCCTCCCGGACATGACACGTTATATGAAGCGCGTCATAATGATCTGAAGGATGCCTGTCGAAGGGCGGGCATCCGAAACCACGCGCCGGTCCATCGCAGCATGGAGGCGGCAATTGTCGCACCGCCGGCCCGAATGCGCCGGGTGCCGTCCTATTTTTCCAAGATATCAGTTCGCTCCGGAATTGTTTCCGGACGTCATCACACCGGTCCAGTCGTCGATGAAACGTTTGCGCTGGGCGGCGTCCTGCGTCGCCAGAAGGGCGGGGCCGATGCGGATGAGGCGTCCAACACCGCTTTCAATGAGCGAGGGAGGGCCATCGACACCGGTCGGCATGGTTCCGTCCTGCGAGAAGAAGAAGGATTTTTCCCGCGCGATACGCCGGCCGCGTTCCGAAAGAAGATAATCAATGAAGCGTCCGGCAAGCGCTGGCTGCCTTGCCTTTTGCGGAATGAGCGCTGCCCTGCTGAGAACAAGGGTATAATCACGCGGCAAGACGATCTTCAGCTTCGGATCGCGCAGGGTAGCCGCATAGGCGTAGGAGCCTATGACATTGTAGCCTATATATATTTTCTGGTTGGAGATATCGGAGAGCACGGAACTGTTGCAGCAGCGCAGTTGGGTGTCGACGCGGCTCATGCTTTCCAGCAGGCGGCCATAGGCGGTGGAATTCTGCTCCGCATCGAGGAAGGCCAGAAGATAACCAACGCCTGACTGGCGAAGATCATAGGTCGCGACGTGGCCGCGATAGAACTCCTGTTTTCGGCGCAGCAGATCGGCAAGTTCGGCGCGCGTATGCGGCACGTCCTGCGGCGGAACATAATCGCTGTTATAAACAATGACACTCGGCTCGAATGTGAAGCCATAGACCTCGTCGCGCCAGCTATTGGCATGGTTCTCCACCGCGCGCGTCTCGCTCGACACATGCGACAGGGCGCACCCGTCATTGGCGAGCTTCACCATCTGATCCACCGAAGACGACATCAGAAGGTCGCCGAAATCCTTCTCCTCCCGGCAGGCGGCGTCCGCCTCGCGATAGAGATCATTGGTGACGAAATCGGTGTAGTCGATGGCGACGTTCGGTTCGATCTGCTGAAAATCGAGCAGAAGCGGTGTCAGGGCGGATGTGTCTGCCGCGCCGTTGATGACGAGACGGCCCATCTCTTCGGCCGGGGCGGGAAAATATGTCGAGGTGCCCTCCGTCGGCTGCGCGAGAGCCGAGCCCGTGGCCAGCGCTGAAAACAGGATTGCCAGGAGAAGTTTTTTCACGCGCTGTCCTCCCCGGCGCAGGGCAAGTCAAGGATGACGGTGAAACCCGTGTCGCCCTTTTCGCGAAAGCGGATCAGGCCGCCATGCGCGACCGCGACTTCCGCTGCTATGGCAAACCCGAGCCCCGAGGCGGTGCCGACATTGGGAGACGTGGCGTTGAAGCGGCGTGACATCTGATCCCATTTTTCCGGCGGAATACCCGGTCCGTCATCTTCCACCTCGACGCAGATCCGCTCGTCATGCTGCATCACCCGGACATCGAGGCGCGACACCGCGCCATGGCGCAGCGCATTGCTGATGATGTTGGCGATTGCTTCTCGCAGGCTGACCGGGTCGCCTTTGACCGGCATCAACGCTTCGTCGGCCTCGAACGAAATCACCATGTCGGGATCGACGGTCAGCGGAACGGCATGGTGGAAGGCCGTGCGCGCCACCGCAACCAGATTGATGTTTTCGAGCTGGATGGTGCCGGAGCGATGGATGACCATGGCGTGGCTGAGCAACTGGTTGGTCAGCTGCGCCAGCTCGCCCGTGCGTATCTTGATGCGCTGGGTGCGCTCGCGATTTTCCGGGATCATGCTCGCTTCATCAAGCATGTCCACCTGGGCGGAAAGCCCGGTCAGCGGCGTGCGTATCTGGTGTGCGGCATCGGCGATGAACTGCTGCAACCGCACGACACGTTCGTCCAGTCGCCTCATGAAGTGGTTGATGGCGCCCAGAAACGGCTGCAGCTCCTGCGGTGCGGGCATTTCCATGGTCGTCAGGTCTTCGGGGTTGCGCTGCCGCAGGGCAAGCGCCAGCCGGGTGACGGGCTTCAGCGCATAACGCACGGCGAGAAAGGTGCCGCCAAGTCCAAGCAGGATCATGATGCCGACAATCAATATGGCGCCCTGGGTTATCTCAGCGGCCAGCGCCCGGCGCGCCTCGGTGGTCTGCGCCAGGATGACGTAGATCCATCCGCCCTGCGCCTGATCGGCCAGCGCGCGCGAAACGGTGATGACCCGCACTTCCACGCCGCGATATTGTTCCGTTTCGAGCTGCGGATCGTAACGGGCAGCGACATAATCATAATCGGCATTGAGGTCGGGATAACCGCTGACGATCGCGCCATCCGGTCCGACGATGCGATAGAAGATGCGGTCCCTTTCCGCAAAGCCAAGCAGTTCGAAAGCCGAGAGCGGCAGATTGACGATCAGCTTGCCGTCATTCTGGGTAATGCCGTCGGCAATCTGCATGGCGGCACCGCGCAGAAGCTGGTCATAGGTCTTGTTGGCGGCCGTCTGGGCATAATAACCGGCGGCGGAAATAAGGATACTCGCCACTATGAGCAGAACCATGCCCACACGAATGACGAGGCGTGAAAACAGCGATGGTTCACGGGTTGTCATCGATCACCAGCTGATAACCCATGCCGCGCTGGGTAATGATCGATACGCCTGAACCCTCGATCTTCTTGCGTATCCGGCTGACATAAAGTTCGACCGCATTGTGGTTGACGCCCTCGTCAAAGCCGAACAGCGCATCCATCAACTCGTCCTTGCTGAACAGACGGCCGGGACGGGTGGCAAAAACCTCGAGAATGGCAATTTCGCGCCGCTTCAGCTGCACTTCCCGTTTGCCGATCCGGACATTGCGGCTCTGCTGATCGAGCTGCAGATTGCCGCAGGTGATGATATTGGTGGTTTCGCCGCGGTTGCGCCGCAACAGCACGCGCACACGCGCATCCAGCTCACGAAAATCGAACGGTTTGACCAGATAATCGTCCGCGCCAAGATCAAGCGCGCTGACGCGATCCTCGATTTCCGAGCGGGCCGTCAGTACCAGCACTGGAACCGTTTTTTTGGCGGCCCGCACACGGCGCAATATCTCGAACCCGTCAAGCCCGGGCAGCATGACGTCAAGAATGATCAGATCGTAATCGGTGAAGTCGAGAATTTCAGCCGCGACAAGTCCGTCTGCCTCCCAATCAACCGAGTGTCCCACCCGCTCCAGCCGTTGATTGATTGCCTCCCCGACATCCCGTGTGTCTTCGACCAAGAGGATGCGCATGGGCCATGAATTGCATGAAAAATCGAACATGACAACAAAAACATATTTGAACGTGACAGGTTGCTGACAGATATCATGGATAAATTTATGTAGCGTGGCGATCTATTCGGTTTAACGGATGATTTTCACTATATCCGTGGGAGGATATCGATTTTATTGGCGGCTTGATCTACTTCGTAAGAAGTGGAATTACTATTGTTTTGCTTAAAATAATCGAGATATTCAGGCGTGTGTCGGCAAGTAAAGTCTGTCGTAACTTGGTCGCTTCTCTTCCCCCGGATTTCTTGAATCATTGTGGGAGGACCAGAAATGAAGCAATTTTTCTCTTATGCGCTGACCGCGAATGCGGCGGCCCTGCTGCTGGCCATGCCGGTATTTGCGGCCAGTGACGATCTTGTCGAGGCCGCACGCAAGGAGGGGTCGGTCACGATCTACGCGGCCACCGACCAGGCGCAGGCGCAGGCAGCGCTCGATGCCTTCACGAAGAAATATCCCGGCATCCGCGTCGACTACAACGATATCGGCACCAATGGCGTTTATAATCGCATCATTTCGGAGGCCGCCGCCAAGCAGGTGGGTGGCGACGTCTTCTGGACTTCGGCGATGGATCAGGGCGTGAAGCTTGCGACCGACGGTTATCTGGAGGCCTACAAGTCGCCTGAAATGCCGTCTCTGCCCAGCTGGGCGGTCTTCAAGGACATTGTTTACGCCACCTCGGTTGAGCCTGTCGGCATGATCTACAACAAGACCGCGCTGCCGGAAGACAAGGTGCCGCAGACACGCGAAGATCTGATCAAATTCATTTCCAGCGGTGAATATAACGGCCGTATCGGCACCTTCGATCCGGAAAAGTCCGGCGTCGGATTTCTGATTCAGACCAGCGATCTGGAAAAAACAAGCAATTTCTGGGACATGACCAAGGGGCTCGGCAAGGCGAAGGGCAAATCTTACTCCTCGACAGGCTCGATGCGCGAAACCGTGGTCTCGGGTGAAAATGTCCTCGCTTACAACCTGATCGGCTCCTACGCGCTGGACTGGGTAAAGAGCGCGCCGAACCTTGGTGTTGCTTTCGGCAAGGATTACACGCTTGCCTTCTCGCGTGTTGCCGGCCTGTTGAAGGACGCGCCGCACCCCAATGCCGGCAAGTTGTTCATGGACTTCCTGCTGTCGCAGGACGGGCAGAACGCGCTTGCTTCAAAGGGCATGCCGGCTCTGCGCAAGGACACCACCGAAGGTTATAATATCGACACGCTCAACGCACTGGTCGGCGGCAATTTGAAGCCGATCGCGCTTGATGAAACGCTCCTCGGTTTCATGGAACCCATGAAACGGTTGAAGTTCCTCAACGAGTGGCGCGCAGCGCTCAAGGGCTGATCGCGCCCGGGCACGCAAGTCCCCCAAGGACGGGGCCAGATACCGAGCTTTTTTAAAGGCACAGAACGGTGTCTGGCCCAGGGCCGCGGTCGTGCCATTCCTATGAAAAAATCCATTCAACAAACGTCTGTTTCCCGGAGGTTACAACCCATGCCGGTGGATACCATTACCCAAAACCCACCCCGAGAACTATCCCGCGAGCCGCGACTGAAGACGCCGCGTCCGCCCGGCGAAGCGCTGCTCTTCCGCCGGCTCGTCATCGGTTTCCTGACGCTGTGCGTCCTGACGCCCATTTGCCTGATCATCTACCAGAGCTTTCTCGATGGTCCGTTCTTCAGCCCGAGCGCCAGCCTCGGCCTGAGCGCATATGAATATATTCTCGTCGACCCGATGTTTTACGACGCCCTGTGGAACACGGTCATCATGGCCGTGGGCATGGTGGCGATCGCCGTCCCGCTGGGCGCAGCACTCTCCTTCCTGCTCACCCGTACCGATGTGCATTTCCGCAAGGCGCTGGAAATCATCGTGCTGGTTCCGATGTTCATTTCGGCGCTGGTGCTTGCTTTCGGGTATACGGTTGCCATCGGGCCGTCCGGCTTCGTCTCGATCCTCGTGCGCGACATCATCGGTTTCGTGCCGTGGAACATCTATTCACTGAGCGGCATCGTGCTTGTCACGGGGCTGGCGCATGTCCCGCATGTCTATCTTTATGTGTCAGCGGCAATGCGCAACCTGCCGTCCGATCTTGAAGAGGCGGCCCGCATCACCGGCGCGCCCATCTGGCGTGTGTGCTGGGATGTCACCGTGCCCATGGTGCTGCCCGCGCTGATCTTCGCCACCGCGCTTAACCTGTTGATCGGCTTTGAAATGTTCGGCGTGCCGCTGGTGCTTGGCGATCCGAGCGGCATCAACGTCCTCACCACCTATATCTACAAGCTCACGACACTTTTCGGCGTTCCCACCTATCAGCTGATGGCTGTCGTCGTTGTCCTGCTCGTGCTCCTGACCCTGCCGCTGGTGTGGTATCAGCGCCGGCTGTTGCGCCACAGCCGCCGTTATGCGGCCCTTGGCGGAAAAGGTTCGCGCACCACCGTCATGCGGCTGGGGCGCGCCGGCCAGATCATCGCGCTTTCCATCATCGGTTTCTGGCTGTTCCTGTCGGTCATCCTGCCGATCGGCGGAATTATCCTGCGCGCCTTTGTCGATGCGTGGGGGCAGGGCGTCAATCCTTTCGCTCATCTCACCACCAAGCATTTCAATGCGCTTTTCGAGGTTCCGAGCCTTTATCGTGGTGTTCTCAACACCATCATACTGGCGGTCGTTGGTGGTGCCGTGGCTGTCGCCTTTTATCTGGTCGTCGGTCTTGCCGGGCACCGCAATCGCGACGTGTCCAACACCGTTCTCGATTACATGGTTCTTCTGCCGCGCTCCATGCCGAGCCTGATCATCGGTCTCGCCTTCTTCTGGCTTTTCCTGTTCATTCCGTTCCTGGTGCCGCTGCGCACGACGCTGATAAGCCTGTTCATCGCTTATCTGATCGTTGGCCTTTCCTATGGCCTGCGGCTGTTGCAGGGCACGCTCATTCAGGTCAGCCCCGAACTGGAGGAGGCCGCACGCACGACGGGTGCGACAATCGGCCAGACCTGGCGTGACGTCGTCATTCCCATCGTGCGCCCCGGTCTCGTCGGCGCATGGGCGCTGATCATGATTGTCTTCCTGCGCGACTATGCGACCGGCATCTATCTCATGAGCGCCGGAACCGAAGTCATCGGCTCGCTCATGGTTTCCATGATCCAGTCCGGCGCAATGGACACGATTGCCGCGCTGGCATTCGTCAGCATCGTTCTTACCGGCGCAGGCCTCGGTCTCGCCCTTCGTCTGGGAGCAAAAATCCATGACTGAACTTACTGTTCGCGACGTTCACAAATATCTCGGCGGCCTGCATATTCTTCAGGGCGCATCCTTCACCGCCGAACGCGGCTCGATCGTTTCCCTGCTCGGCGCGTCGGGTAGCGGCAAAACAACCCTGCTGCGCTGCATTGCCGGGCTGGAGCAGCCCGAACAGGGCCTCATCAGCATCGGTGGAAAACCGATGCTCGATGGCAGCAAGGGCCTGACGGTTGCACCGGAAAACCGCAATATCGGCCTTGTCTTTCAGTCCTATGCGCTGTGGCCGCATCGCACCGTGATGGAAAATGTCGCCTATGGCCTGAAGCTGCGTGGCGTGAACCGGGTGGATGCCGGCAAACGTGTTCAGGCGACGCTGGAAAAGATCGGTCTCGGCCATCTTGCCGAGCGTTATCCCGATCAGCTTTCGGGCGGCCAGCAACAACGCGTCGCAATCTGCCGCGCGCTGGTCTATGAGCCGCGTGTCCTGTTGATGGATGAGCCGCTTTCCAACCTTGACGCGAAGCTGCGGGAAGAGGCGCGTTACTGGATCCGCAAGCTCATCCTCGATCTGGAAATATGCGGTGTTCTCGTCACCCACGATCAGTCGGAAGCGCTCGCCGCATCCGACAATATCCTGCTCTTGCGCAACGGCGCCATCGTTCAGGAAGGTACACCGCAGGACATTTACACCAAGCCGAAGAGCTTTTATGCGGCCGACTTTCTCGGCGCGAACAATGTCGCCAGCGGCGAGATACGCGGTCTGGGCGAAGATGCCAGCATTCACGGGCCAAACTGGCAGCTTGATGGCATTGTTTTCGGCAGGAACGAAGAAAAAGAGGACAAGGCGGTCATCCGCGTCGAGCAGATCGCCGTGCATGACAATCCCGGCCAGAACCGCAGGGAAATGCATCTGGATGCCTGCCTTTACCTCGGCGACCGCTGGGAATACCGCCTGAAGGCCGGCGACTTCGCCGCCAAGGCTTTTGGCGCGAAGGCACTGCCGGAAGGCCCGGTCTGGGTGGATATTCCCCGTGAAAGCGTCTGGCTTTTTGCCGGTGCTCGATAATATCCCGTCCGTCCGGTCTGGCCTCTCTGTGGCGGACCAGTATGGCCGGTAAGAGTGGCTTATGGTCCATCGTTGCGTCCTTCACGGGAGCTGCGATGGACCGGAATGCGATTTTTCAATCGGCCGGGTTTGTGTCGCGCGGCTGATGCGACCCGGATATTGTGATCTTTGTTAATGTCTGACTTTCGATTTTCAAGATAACTAATTAAATAAGCTTGTAAAAATTATATTATAATTTCCAACCTGCCGCCCCGCAAATGGGGCGGCAGGATGTATGTTCAGGTAATCTCAGGCTCAGGTAACTGAGCTTGAGATAACTGGCGGCTGATAGGCCGGCTTATTCAGCGGTTGCCTGAATATCGACCTTGTCGAGGAGAAGCATCGGATTATCGGAGGCTGCAGCAAGATCAAAAAGGCCAAGGCCATTTGGGCCTGTCGATTTGACCGTGACGGTCAAGGTTCCCGGCGTGTTGATGAACTGGACGAGTGCGTTCACCGCATCCTGGAGTTTCGGTTGTTCGGCGGCCACCTGCTGCAGCATCACGTTGGCAACCAATGTCAAAGTGCCACGCACCTGATCCTCGGTCATCTCGTTCTGCAGGGCATAGAGCTTGATCGCCTTGGCCATCATGCCTTCGTCCTTGATCGTGAATTTCACCTCACGACCGGCAAGCCCGAAAAGCGCAGCCTGGGCGCGGCCAAGGTCGAAGGAGAAAAACTCTTCCGTGAAGCCGCTCACCAGACCGGAAAAATTGACACTGCCAATATCCTTGCTGCTGAGCGAAACTTCGCGGATCAGCAGGTTTTTGTTTGGTTCGTCCCAGCCAGCGGCGAGGGCGTAAGACAAGGCGAGTGACTCCAGACCCAGTTTGCGCGCTTCAACAAAAACTTCCTCCGTCGAATCCGCCGGGATGGGCAGGGAGAGGTCTTCCTGCCTGATCTCGATGTCGGTCGGGATGCCATTGAAGGGTTTGGTCAGTCCCATCTCGAAATTCTTGAGCGTGAACTTGATGCGCTCAGGCGTGCCTGCGGCCTCTTCATCGGTCTTTTCCGGTGCGGCGATATCAACGTTGATGCCACCGACACGCACCTTGCCGAGTTCCGGTATCAGCCGATTGAACGGAAATGTCTCGATTTTCGTTTCATCGAAACCGACGATCTGGGAGAGACCTTCGATTGTGGAACTCCAGTCAAAGCCCTTGAGGCTTGCCTCGGCGACTTCGATCTTGCCGTCGCCATCGCCAATCGACATGCCGTTCAGGCCGAAATCGAGCTTGCGGCTGTCCATCTGCATGTCGATGCGCTCGATGGTCGCCTTGACCCGCTTGCCGTCCGCCCCTTCGCTTTGATCAGGCGCGTCGACCTTGAAGCCCAGCAGCTGCATGTTGCTCTTGCCCATCATGTCCAGAATGGACACGACCTTGCCGAAAAATGCCTGGCGCTCCTGTGGTGAAAGCTCATCGGCATTCTGGGTTGTCGTCAGCGCCTTCAGGGTTTCCAGCAGCGGCTCGGCCGGCATGCGAGCGGTAAAGCCGTCGCTGCGTATTTCGTCGTAGCTGAACTGACCGTCACCGTCGGAGAAGGAAATCTTGCTGACGGAGAGTGGTCCGTAAAGAGGTTTTGCATCCTTGTCTTCGGGCCCGGCTTTTTCCGTGTAGAGCCTTGCAAGATAGGCGGCGTCGAAGTCCTGGCCGGTTATTGCACCCGTCGAGACGACCATGTGCTTCTTTTCCATCGTGCCAGTGCTGTCCGGCAGAGCCATCTTGATGTCATAGCTGGCATTGTCGATCGTATAGCGGGCGACCCGGCCATCGGCGATATCAAGCAGAGCCGCGTTGTTGTAAACGGTCTTCTGCTCTGTGTCGGCGATAGATTGGGTGAATGTCAGTTCAGGCGTGGAAATGCGCGTCGCTGCGAAGCGCTCCATGCGCCGGGACAGGGAGTTTGCGTTGCCATCGCCAGATACCGTTTCCACTTTCTTGAAAGCGGCGTTCTCGACACGGGCATGCGCCATGGAGATATTGCCGGTCGGCACGTCAATATCGATGCCATTCATATCGAGCGCGCCTTCCAGGAAAGGAAGTTTGGGACGCCCGTCGATAGCTGCGATCTGGATTTTCTTGCCGTCTTCAAGCGGCAGGGTCAGCTCGCGAATATGGATTTGTCCGAGAAAATCGACGTCCACGGAACGGGCGGTTGCGCCGCTGCGGGCAATCAGCTCGTCGACCTTTGCTTCGTAGAAGGCTTTACCACCGATGACACCTGCAGCCGCGATGGCAATAACCGCAACCGCTGCCCATAAAGCCATGCGCCGGCCCTTGCCGACTGGAGTGTTTACCTGTTCCACGAAGTTGGTCCTCTGTAATGCGAATTAACTTTGCGCGTCTTTTAGACACGCGAAAGTTGCCGCGCAAGTGTACCGCCGGAACAGCTCGACATTATTTGCAGTGGTATATCGTGGCGCGAGCGGCGTCATCTGCGACGCTTTTGAGGGCTTCGGTCACTTCCAGAACATCAGCGCCATGCCGGCCACGACCAGTGCTGCCCCGGCCCATGCGCCGGGTGCCGGCAATTCCCGTGTTCTCAGCCAGAGCAATGGCAGGATGATGACGGGCGTTGTTGCAGACAGTGTCGAGACGATGCCGATCTTGCCGCCGGAAAGTGCGAAAAGAAGCAGCGTCATGCCAAAGGCAAGCGCGATGATGCCGGTAAGCGCCGTCTGCAGGAAAATGTTCATCGTCAGCGGGCCGTTCGGCCGCACTGCCTTGATGGGCAGCATGGTAAGCGCCGTCAGGCAGAGTGCCGCGACCCCGACGCGCAGCATGGAAGCGGTAATCGGATCGATCCCACTCGCCATGACGGGTCTTGCGATCAGCGAGCCGACGGCCTGACTGAGCGCGGCCAGCAGGCCGAGGAGCACGCCGAGCCAGAGTGGTCCCTTCACTCTTTCCCATTCGTGCAGCTGCGCCTTGCGCTTGCCGAAGAGAATTGCGAGCAGAACACCGCACAGCGTCAGGCCTATGCCGGTGACCGTCGTTACGGAAAGCTCCTCGCCAAGCACCGCCCATCCCAGCAGGGCGGCAATTGGGGCGTTGAGGGCAAACAGGATCCCCGAGCGGCGTGGCCCCACCCGATTGAGACAGGTGAACAGCAGCGTATCGCCAACGAAGATGCCGATGAAACCGGATAGCAGAAGCGCCGACAGCGCCTCGGGCTGCAGTTCCCGCCAGGTTCCCGAAGCGAGGACATAGACCCCCAGCAGGGAAGCGACAAAAAGCTGCCGTGTCCTGTTGAAGGCGAGCGCTCCCAGATGCCCCGCCGGACGTGCCGCCAGAAGTCCGGTCATCGCCCAGCAGGTTGCGGCGCCCACGGCAGCCAGTTCATAAATCGGCATTTTTTCCCCGTCGCTTCATGGCGTGCTTGCGGCCACGGACACTATCCCTGCCTGCACCCATCGCAGATTCCGGGTTCGCCCACCATACCATAAGCATCGTCATAAACAGCATGGAGCAGCGCCTGGCTCACCGCCCGTGCCGGGTCAGCCGGCGGCGTGCCATTTCCGATGTCGGTGTCCATCGTCATAGAGACTGTGAATGAATGGTGGAGGCCTGGGCCTGTTTCGTGTTGCCATCCGCAGAAGCGGCCGTCACGCCACGGCCGGTGCAGACGAAGCGGCTGGCCCGCTCCGTCGAATGGGCAGTCTCATCTACAGCGCTTCACACGCCGTTGATGATATTGCAAATGCCTTCGCGGATGACGTTCTTGTCCGCAATCTGTCCTGCCTGAATGTTGAAAACAGCGTCGATCCGCACGCCGGCGCCTTTCTGCCGGGCCACAACCCGCAGCGTCTGAATTCTACCGCTGCCGCTGGTCTCCTGGTGCGCATCAATCGAGGACAGCGCCTTGTTGACCTGAATGCCGGAAAAACCTTCCGCTGCCACAGCCTGAGCGAGCTTTTGAAGCACGGCGGGCGCTTTTGCCTTCGGCAATTCCTGCCATGATTTGTAAGAGACAGCGGTCACCATCGGCACGCCGGAGACAGCGAAGTTCTTCTCGCAGGATGCCGCGAAGGCAGGGCTTGAGAAGCTGATCAGGCCAAGAGCTGCTATGACATATTTCATTTCGAACAATCCAGTTGTTGATGAAGATTGAGAGCTATAGGCCGCATCAGAATGCCGACCGTTTTCCTCTGTAGGTGGATGGAGGCGGGAGAGCCTCATGGGCCTGTGCAAGCGTTTCAAGCCACGTGGCCAAACCGGCGGGAACTTCCTCATTGCCCGCCTCCAGTGCCTCGATCCACGAAAGCTCACATTGCAGGGCGGACGCAATATTGATCGGCGTCCAGCGGATGACCCGCAGGCATTGATTAAAGCGTTCTGGTGACATGATGATTTGATATTTTCCCCGTCTTTTTCCGGGCAAGGCTCACTCACACAGCCAAGAGAGTCAATCCTTTTCTGCAACTTTTGATGGCTAATTTCCGACTCGACAGTTGCATCTGCTGCCGGCTGCCGATCGTCAGGCGCTGGAGAGATTAAAAGCTCGGTTGCCTGAACGAAATGCTGAAACGAGGCATCGGCGCCTCATTCCTCGCGCCACTCCACAACCGAAAACTTAGTTGATTTACTAAGTTTCCCTTGCGGCGTCCCAGTGGAGCGTGATAGTTAGCAATATGACTAAGCATCATCCCGAGTTATCACTGATCTTCCAGGCTCTGGCCGATCCGACGCGGCGGGCCATTCTGGCGCGGCTTGGCGGAGGGCCGGCACCGGTCATGGAGCTGTCCGCTCCCACGGGGCTGCGTCTGCCCACGGTTATGCGGCATCTTTCCGTGCTGGAGGAGGCGGGGCTGATCATCACCTCCAAGGATGGGCGGGTGCGCACCTGCGCGATCGTGCCGGAAGCGCTGGAGCCGGTACGCACTTGGCTCGATGAGCAGCGGGCGATGTGGGAGAGCCGGCTTGACCGGTTGGAGGCATTTGCAATGCAGGCCATGAAGGAGGATTCTAAATGACGACGAAGCCGGGTCAGGAAGGCGCACGCGCCGAACCGCATCTCACACAGGACCGTTTTGCGACGCTGAGCTTCGAACGGGAAATTGCCGTTCCGCCATCAGCGCTCTGGCAGGTCTGGCTGTCACCCGCCGCCCGGGCGGTGTGGGCTTCTCCCACACCCGCGGTTACCGTTGAGTTCCTGGAGGCGGACAGCAGGGTGGGCGGTCGCGAAGTTTCCCTCTGCAAGGTCGCCGGCCAGCCGGATATTCGCTGTGAATGCGGCTGGCTGGAGTTGCAGCCGGCCCGCCGCAGCGTGAATTACGAGGTGGTGTCCTCTGGCGGCGTAACGCAGTCGGCAGCGCTGGTCACTGCCGATTTTCGGGCTGTGGAAGAGCGTAGCCGCTTGACCGTAACGGTTCAGCTTTCCTCGCTGGCCGAGGATATGCGGGACGGTTATCAACAGGGTTTCAGCGCGGGTCTCAACAATCTGGCCAGTGTGGCCGGTCGAACCATGGTGCTGGAACGAGTGATAAAGGTGCCGCGAGACATCGTCTGGAAGGCCTGGATGAACGAAAAGACGCTGCCGCAATGGTGGGGTCCTGAAGGATTTTCCTGCCGCACGAAGAGAATTGACCTGCGAACCGGCGGCGAGTGGGTATTCGACATGATCGGCCCTGACGGCACAGTCTTCCCGAACCATCATCGTTATGTCGAGGTCCGCCCCGAAGAGAGGCTCGCCTATACGCTGTTATGGGGCGAAAACGGGCCGAAACATGCCGATGCCTGGGCCTCCTTCGAAGATGAGGATGGCGCGACGAAAGTTGTGCTGGGCATGGTGTTCAGCACGGAAGCCGAGTTCCAGCAGGCAAAGGGTTTCGGTGCCGTGGAGCTGGGTCAGCAAACGCTGGGCAAACTGGAACGCTTCGCCAGGGCGCTGTAAATGTACAGGGCCAGCAGCATCATACGCCAAGCCTCTTGATATCGGCGGTCTATCTGCCAGTGGCACCGTGCGTTTCCATCGCGGCCTGCGGTCGCGAACCGCACTAACGCGGCTTCTCGATCGCTTCAGTGATCAGTCTTATCCGCTCGCGAGCGCCATGGCGGTATATGTCGATCTTCACGCTCGCCGGCATGGAGAGATGCATCATATGCTCCCATCGACCACCGGTCGGGAAAATCGGCGGGATCGTCCATCTTTTCCTCGCCGGGCAGCCCGTCGATATGAACCTGGCCGTGCCTGACAATCAGCGGGTACGGAGGAATTCCGGCGGCGTATATCCAGGTAACGGCGCCCCCTGTCATCAACACGCAGACCAATAGAGGAAAACGCTCTGGTGGCCATGGCGTGTCATGCCCAGCCTTTCAGCGCCCGCCCGGAATAATAGCTGGGCGTGATGGCGCGGTAGATCGGTATGCTGGCGGCGCCGAGATGAGGCGAGTCGCTCATGATTGATTTGCGTATTTCCGGCGGCTCGACGAAAAAATCTTCGCCGAGTATGTCCAGCGAACCGATACGCCGCACGATATGTTCGAGAATCCAGTCCGGCAGCGATCCACCGAAAATAATGGCTGCCGGATCCATCGTGCGGGCGACCGTCAATGAAAGAAGGCGAAGCTGATCCGTTGCCCGTTCCAGCCAGGATGCCACGGCAGGATGGTCGGCATAACTTTCGTCAATGTCTTTCAGGCGTCGAATGCCGATGCCCTGAGCAGCCAGAGTGTCGCACAGGTCCTGTCCCGAGGGGCGGGGATGGGATTTTGGAAACAGTCCGCCGAACTCGCCGGCATTGCCATTGGTGCCGCGATAGAGATGACGCTGCACCACCACGGCGCCACCAATGCCATATGTCAGCCAGATCATCGCGAAATTGCGGATATTGCGGCCTGCGCCATAATAGAGCTCGGAAAGAATGACGGTATTGCCGTCATTTTCGTGAAAGACCGGGAAGTCGAAATAGGGCTGGAAGTCCTTGTCGACGTCGATGTCGCGCCAGCTTTCGAACTGCTTGATACGGAAGACATGGCCGCGATCCCGCCTGAAATGGCCGGGAAAGCTGATGCCGCAGCCCAGCACATCTTTCTTTCGTATCTTCGCTTTTTCAAGCACTTGCCGGGCGGACGCCTCGGCCATCTCCATGATATGCTCAAAACTGTGCCCCTCCAGTTCCGACCTGATTTCCTGCCTTATCGTGCCGTTGAGATCGGCCACGCAGACACGCAGATCGTCTGGATTGAAGTAGACCCCCAGCGTGAAAAGCCCGTTCGGATTGATCTCGATGGCGGTGGAGGGTTTGCCCCGTTTACCGTCATTGCGGGCTTCCTCCGCTTCGACGATGAGGCCGGATTCCAGAAGATTGGCGGTCAGGCGAGTAAGGGTCGGTGCGGAAACATCCATCTCGCGCGCCAGTTCGATACGCGACATGCCTCCCTTACCGCGCAAAATCTCGAGCAGACGCCGCTCGTTGTAGCCGAGATCGATCAAAAAAGTCTCCCGCGAGAAATCATGCCGGATGATTAGCGAAAATTACGCGATTGTACACCGCGCTTTGCCGGAAAATCCGCCGTAGAGATCGGAGGCCCGTGAATGAAAATCATAAAGAATTGTGCTTTTTCAATCGGATATTTTATTTTTATATTCGAAATAAATTTCGGCTTGACTAATTAATTTACGTAAAGAAAATAAATAACAGACAGCGGGTGGCGACAGGCAAAACCAAAAAGAAATCATGTCGCAGGGCCGGACTGTCAGGGAACAAAAAAACGGAGACCCCTCATGCGTCAATCATGCACTATTTTCGCGCGCCTTTTTGCGGGCGCCACTTTCCTTGCCAGCGCGGCTTTCGCTCATGCCGAAGGTACCGTCGTGGTCTATTCCGCTGCCCCGCAGCAGCTCATGGACGAGTTATTGCCCATGTTCGAAAAGAAAACCGGCACCAAGGTTGAGCTTGTCAAAGCCGGGTCCGGGGAGCTGATGAACCGCATCAAGGCGGAGAGCGGCAAGGCGGCGGGTGATGTGATCTGGAGCGTCGATGGGACGGTCATCGATTTCTCCGCCGAACTTTTCGAACCATACAAGCCGGTTGAGGCTGCGTCGATCAACCCTGCCTTCTCACCGAGCGCGAACTGGGTGCCTTTCACGGCTGTCGTCACGGCCTTTATCGTCAATAAGGAGGCCCTGAAAGGCGCTCCCGTTCCGACGTCCTGGGCCGATCTCGCAAAGCCGGAATACAAGGGCCTGATTTCGTCGGCCCGCGCCGATCAGTCCGGATCGGCCTATATTCAGATGGCAACGGTATTGCAGGATTTCGACAGCGAAGAAAAAGGCTGGGAAATTTATACCGGCATCCTCGGCAACTCGGTTCTTTCCACCTCTTCAGGCGCGGTGCCGCGTTTCGTCAACGATGGCGAACAGGCCGTTGGCATTACGCTGGAAGATGCCGCGCTGCGCTACAAGCTTGGCAGCGCGCCGGTCGAAATCGTTTATCCGAAAGAGGGTACGGCAATCGCGCCTGACGGCATGGCGCTTGTGAAGGGAGCGCCAAATGCCGGCAATGGCAGGGCCTTCATCGATTTCATCGTCTCCAGGGAAGCGCAGGAAATCGTGGTGAAGGCGGGTCGTCGTTCGGTTCGAACCGATGTTCCCGCCAATCCGGCACTCGTTCCGCTTTCCGATGTTCCAGACGCGAAATACGACTTCAAATGGGCTGCGGACAATCGCGCGCGCCTGATGGAAAAGTGGAACGAGACATTGCTCGACGTTCAGTAAGATAATTGCCGGGGACGGCGCAGAAGCGGCGTCCCCCTTTATCCCATTCACAATTCGCTTTTCGTTTGTCCAGCGTGGTCACCGGCCGTGCAGGATCTGTCATGGAGCAGCACATGGCCGCCGTGGAAATTACCAGCATAAAAAAGAGCTACCGGGATGTCGTTGCCCTTTCCGACATCAATATCTCCATCCCCTCGGGATCGTTCTTTACGCTTCTCGGTCCGAGCGGATGCGGCAAGACGACCCTCCTGCGCACGATTGCCGGGTTTCACCAGCAGGACAGCGGCAGTATCAGTATCGAAAGACAGGCGATCGAGCATGTGCCCGCACATAAGCGCGATGTCGGCATGGTTTTTCAGGATTATGCGGTCTTTCCGCATATTTCCGTCTTCGACAACATCGCCTTCGGTTTGAAGCAGCGCAAGGCGTCTTCCGCCGAGATTCGTGAACGTGTCGGCAAGATTCTCGATATCGTGCAGCTCGCTCCCTACGCCAAGCGCATGCCGCATGAATTATCCGGCGGTCAGCAGCAGCGCGTCGGTCTGGCGCGAGCGCTCGTCATCAATCCAAAAGTGCTGTTGATGGACGAGCCACTATCCAACCTCGATGCCAAACTGCGCGTCGATCTGCGGCGCGAGTTGCGCGAAATTCAGCAGGCCATGAACATTACCACGGTTTATGTGACCCATGATCAGGAGGAGGCGCTTGCCATGTCCGATCTGGTCTGTGTGATGTATGGTGGCGTCATCCAGCAGGCAGCCGCACCCTGGGACGTTTATAACAATCCCGCCAACCGTTTTGTCGCCTCCTTCGTGGGGGTAAACAACTTCCTGACGCTGAATCGTTCGGGTGGCCAGACATCCATTTCCGGGCACAGGGTGGGGCTGCCACAGGTCGATGCCATTGCGCCGCAACGAACGGTCGTTGCCGCCATCCGTCCCGAAGCGATTACCGTTGGCTCGCGGGCAACCGATGGCGGAGACCGCATCGAACTACCTGTCACCATAAGACAGGTGAGCTTCACCGGCCGCGAGATGAATGTTGCCGCAGTGCTGTCGTCGGGAGAGGAAATCGAGGCTATCACCAAGCCGTCGGCTGATATCATCGCCCTCCAGCCCGGCCAGAAAACGGTTTTCTCCTGGTCTGCGGGTGATACCAAGCTCTTTGGTGAGGGCGTTACCGGGGAGCGCCTGTCATGACGGATGTGACCGCAACCGTAACCACGGGCGGCTTCCGCCTGAGACTGCCGGGCTTCTGGACCAGCGTGACGGCATTTGCCGTTGTCATGCTGGCGATCTTTTTGATCCTGCCGATCTTCAGCGTATTCTTCATCAGTTTCTTCGATGCCAAGACGGGTGCTTTCGGTTTCGGCAACTATGTTCAGGTGCTGACGCGGCGTTTTTATACTGTGGCATTGTGGAATACGCTCGTCATCGGCGTGCTCGGCATGTTGGGGGCCTGCCTGCTCGGTATTCCGCTTGCCTTCTGCACCTCGCGATACCGCATCAAGGGCCGCACCTTCATTGCCACCTTTGCTGTGCTGGTTCTGTGCGCGCCGCCCTTCATCGGCGCCTATGCCTGGATCATGCTGTTCGGCGCCAACGGTGCGGTCACCAATCTCCTGTCTTTCGCCGGCATTTCACTGCCGACCATTTACGGGATACCGGGTATCGTCATGGTCTTCAGCCTGAAGTTCTTTCCCTATATCTTCCTGATGACGGAAAATGCGCTGAACACCATCAACAAATCCTATGAGGATGCGGCGGAAAACCTCGGCTGCACGGCGTTCCAACGGTTCCGCAAGATCACCTTGCCGCTGGTCTTTCCGGCAGTCAGCACCGGCGCGATCATCTGCTTCGTATTGTCCATCGCAGACTTTGGAACTCCGGCAATCCTCGGCAAGGGCATCAGGACGCTCTCGACCATCGCCTATGCGCAATATACCTCCGAAATGGCCGGCACACCGACCATGGCAGTCACGATTTCCATGGTGATGATCGCCATTTCCATGGCCGCACTTCTGTTGCAGCGGCACATTCTCGCCAAGCGCCGTTATGCCAGCTCATTGACCAATCGGCCGGTGAAGCGCTCCATGCGCCCGCTGAAATCTTTCATCGTGCACGGTTTCTGCTATCTGGTCATCTTTGTCGCCATGCTGCCGTCCCTTACGGTCATCTACACATCGTTCCTCGCAACAAACGGTCCCGTCTTCACAGGCGGCTTCGGGTTGGACAGCTATGCCCGCATTCTTCGCGATTCACCGCAGGCGATTGCCAACAGCTTCACCTTTGCGCTTGCCGCTGTGGTGTTGATCGCCATCGTTTCCGGCCTGCTCTCTTTCATCGTGGTCAGGCGGGACAATGCAGTATCAGGCTCGCTCGATCTTCTGCTGATGGTTCCCTACCTGATACCCGGCGTCGTCATGGCGATTGGCTATGTCACGACGTTCCGTTATCCGCCTTTTGACATTACCGGCACGGCACTCATCATCATCCTGCTGGTGTTCATCCGCCGCCTGCCTTACGGCGTGCGCTCCACGACCTCGATCCTGCGGCAGATCAAGCCGTCCATCGAGGAGGCCGCGGTCAATCTCGGCGCTTCGCCGGCGAAGACGTTCATATCGGTGACGGTGCCGCTGATGTTGCCCGGGCTCATCATCGGTTCCTTAATGAGCTTCATCACCGCCATCAACGAATTGTCCTCGACGCTGATCCTCTACACGGCGCGGACGATCACGATGCCCGTCTTGATCTATATTCAGGTGATTGACGGCGAGTTCGGCACGGCCGCGGCACTTTCCACCTTACTTCTCGTCAGCACCGGACTTTGCGTCTTCGTCGTCTTCCGGCTTTCGGAGGACAAGGAAGCCTCTTTCGTCTGAAGCCATCAAATATCATTCAAAACTGCAGCAGCGGCGATCCATGTGTCGCCGCCAGCCTCCCTCTGCAAGGACACCAGAAAGATGAATATCGCGAGCTTTTCGCAATCGAAATACAAGAACGCCGCAAAGCCGGGGGACGATGTGGCACTTCTCATTCCCGGACGGGTTCTGGCCGTTTTCGACGGCGCGACCGATCCGACCGGAGCAAGTTACAGCGGGCTTAGTTCCGGCCGCATCGCAGCCCTTGCCGCCGCCAATGCCGTTGCTGAGATGAGCCTTGACGGCAGGTTGGAAACGCTCGCCGCGCTCGCGCTTTTTCAGAATATCAGCGATATTCTTAAAAAGGAGGCGCAGCGTATCAATGCCGGCCATCCGCCATCGACCACCCTGGCGATCGTGGCGGATATGGGCGACAGCTTCCGCCTGCTGCTTGCCGGCGATTCCGGCGTGAGGATCAATGGCACCCGTCTGTTTCAGCACACGAAGCTGATCGATACGGTAAGCACTTCGGCGCGTATATTCGTGTTCAAACAGCTTCTCGCCGCCATCGGTGATGGTGATGTGGCCGAGGCGCGCACGCGTGCGACGATCTTCTCAGGCCTGCGTTCGGCTGTCGCAAACGGTATCATGACGGCGCGGGATGCGGAAAATGTCGTCATTGCCGCAGCGGGCATGAGCGGTCTCGAGAACGACATTGAAACGGTCGAGGAATTCCTGATGGGTGGAATCCGTGTCCAGCCGCAATTCGCAAACCGGCATGGGCATGTACTGGGTTATGCCTCGGTGAATGGCGGAACCGTCATGCAGGAGGGGACGGTTGACCTCCGCATCGCCAAAGACGGACTCTCTAGCGTTGAAATATTCTCCGACGGCTATTTGTCCCTGCCGGCGGGGACGGATGTTACGGCATGGGAAGCGGAATTCGCACGTGTCGAAGCGGCGGATTTTCACAAGCTGCGTGAGTATCCGTCCGTCAAAGGTTCGACAACGGCGGAATTCAGCGATGACAGGACCATCATTTGCCTCAACATGGTTCAAGGGTAGTCCAGTTTACGAACCGCATTTGAGCCGGCCGACATCGCGTATCGATGTCGGCGTCATTCGCGGTCAGCCAGCCTGAGATGCTTGCTGAAAGAGATGGCCATGCAGTTACTATAAGGAGCAAGAAACTGAAGGTTTGTTCTCCCCAGTGCCCCGGTTCATTTCGGACCGGAGACCAAGCTGAAGCCAAAGTTGAAAATGTATCGATGTTCAATCGGCAACAACATACTCCAGCCCAATTTGGCATTAACTCAATGAGGATCCCAACATTCTTGATCGGCTCTCCATCAGGAGCCGCTCGATTGTCCCGTATAACCGTGCATCCACTGATCCCAATATCATAGACCTGATCACCATTCATTTCGCTGAGCACGCGGCGCTGGCGATACCGATCCGATCTTATAAAAAATTAAACGGGCGTTTTGAGCGAGCCATTACATACTTATCCCTGCACATGATCCCGTTATTCCGCAGCGATTGTTACGCTTTCATAACGTGCTTTCACGAGCAAGACAGCTTCTGCGATTGCCTGATTTACCCGCGCGTTTATAGTCGGTGAAAGCGCACCTTCTATAAAATCAAGGCCGGAGGTGTAGATTGCGGTCGGTGTCACGAACGCTTCGAAAAACGCAAATAGCGGTCTGAGTTGATGCTCCACCACAAGTGAATGCTGGTCTCCGCCGCCGGTCGCCGTCAGGATGATCGGCTTGCCTCTGAGGTCGGCGGGGTCGAGAAGATCGATGACGTGTTTAAAGAGGCCCGTATAACTTCCCTTGTAGGTTGGTGAGCCGATCACCAGAGCTTCGGCCTCGATAATCGTCTGAACAACCCGCTGTGCGTTCCCATCAAGATCCGTTACGGATCGCGCCGAGCCTAACGATGTCCCCAGATCCTCGACGTCGAAAACCTGATGCTGCAGGCCCAGTTGCCCGGCCAGTGCTTCGCTGACATTTTCAACAAAACGCTTCGTGTTTGATGGGCGTGACGTATTGCCGGAGAAACCGACGATCAGATTGTTGCTCATTGGACGTTCTCTCGGATGATCATGAGGAAGTGGATCGCGCTACTGCGCCTTAAGCTGTCTTCAGGACTGACAGGCTGGCTGGGTGTTTTGATCGGTCATTCTCGCCCGTTTTCCAGCGCTCAAAAGCAGTACGTCCGAGAATGGCGACGGACGTATCCTCCTGGGGGGCATGGACGAGAACCGACTGGATATCCCGGAAATGCCGCTCCAGGCCCAGATCGGCGTTGAGGCCGGGATTGCCGATGCCGCGGACAGCAAGCTGGACAGCGTCGCGGATTTGCCTGCCGGCGAGAAGCCGGGCCCTTATCAGGTGTTCGGCATCGCCGATATGGTTTGCGAGCGCGCCAAAGATGATCTGGCGGGCTCCGGAAACCAGAAGGTCGATCTCACCCGAGAGCTCGACGAAACGTTCCGTCTGCGCAATCGGACGGCCCAGATTGGCGGGCACGCGCTCATGCGCGAAGCGGATGAACGCTTCCTGAGCGGCCTCAGCCGCGCCCAGATAGATTGCAGTCAGCGCAAGGGTCATTGCTGCATGGCCGCGATTATCCTGCTGGGCGACCGAGGGATCAACAAGCTCCAGCACATTTTCCGCCGGAATTTCAACATCGGTATATTCGACGTCGTGCGAACCCGTCGCCCGCATTCCAAGGCTTTTCCAGTTTTCTATGATCTTGATGCCGGGCAGGCCGTTTGGAACGACGAACGTACCGACCCGAGCCTGAGCCTCGTCGGTGTGCGCCCATACGAGGAAGTGCGTGAGGCCGTGCGCGCCCGTCACGAAGCGCTTGCGGCCCGTGATCGACCAGCCATTCGCCGTCCGGTGCGCGCGCGTGGCCGGCAATCCGCCGCGCGCCGGAGAACCCAGTTCCGGTTCCACACGCGCGGCGTTGAGCAGCAATGGCTGGTGTTTGGCCCTGGAAAGAAGTTCCCTGTAGAGACCGTCCGGCCAGTGGTCTTTTGCCGCCTGTCCCAGATGCGTGAAGATCGTCATCGCGCTGATGAGCGCTACAGAGGGGTCACCGCGTCCAAGCGCCGCCAGAATATGGGCTGCGGTGTTCAAGTTGCCTCCCGAACCGCCGTAACGCGTGGCCACGGTGCTCTCAAGAAGCTCAGCCTGATGAACGGCACGAATACCGGTCCAGGGAAATTGACCGGTCTGATCCGCATCCGGTGCGGCTTCGGAAACGGCGCGCACGGCGGCGTCAAGTGCGGTGGGATCGTAGGACATGCGGTAACGGCTTTCTAAAGGTCGGCGGGCGGGATCATCCGTTGCGGGCGTGGATGATCCCCGTCTTGGAAGAAGAGGTGGATGGGTCCGACGGCGTGGCCGGACTGCGGTCATCACGCGGCGGCCTTCTTCTTTGCCTCTTCACGTTGGCGAATACCCTCGCGGACGAGGGGCAGGATATATCGTCCGTAGTCGACGGCATCGTTATAATTGTCGTATCCACGGATCGAAATCAGATCGGCGCCGAGATCAATATAGTCGAGAATGGAGTCGGCGATTGTGCGGGGTGATCCGACCAGAGCGGTTGTCGCGCCGCTTGCATTGGTTGCGGTGACCGTCGGATACCAGAGCGCGCGGTCATGGACATCGCCGCGTTTGGCGATATCGAGCAGGCGCTGGGAGCCGATATTAGCGGGTGGTGTTGCGTTGACCGGCGCGCGGGAAAGACCCTTCTGGCGGTTCTCGTTCAGACGGTCGAGAACCCTGTGCGCCTTGTCCCAGGCCAGTTCATCCGTTTCAGCCACGATTGGCCGGAAGGTGACCCAGATACGCGGGCGATCGGTTCGACCCGCTTTTGCGGCTTCGGCGTAGATGCGGTCAATCTGCTGCTTGGTTTCAGCCAGCGGTTCGCCCCAGAGGCCGAAAATGTCGCACAACGAGCCGCCGATACGATAGGCGGCATCCGACGAGCCGCCGAGCGAAATCGGGATCAGGCCGTTGGTGGGACGTACGGCGCTGCGAAACTGCTTGAACTGGTAATATTTGCCGTCGAAATCGAAGGGCTCGGTTGACGTCCAGGCAAGACGAAGTATGCGGATATATTCTTCCTGCCGCTCGTAACGCTCTTCCTTGTTGAGGAAATCTCCCTCGCGCGCCTGCTCCTCGTCGCTTCCGCCCGCGATGAAGTGGACGACGACGCGGCCACCGCTCAACTGGTCGAGCGTGGCGAGAGATTTGGCCGCAACCGTCGGATAAACGGTGTTGGGCCGGAGTGCGACGATGATCTTGATATTCTTCGTATGCGCAAGCACCGTCGCGCCCAATGTGAAGGGATCGAACGAGGACGAGGAGTAGGGAATGAGCGTGTAGTTGAACCCGTAGTCGTCCAGTGCACGCGCATAACGTTCCAGGAAGAGCGGATCGACCGGAGCATCCGGGATGGGGTTCAGATCATTGGACGCGTTGGGAAAGCTGACGCTGATGAATTCCGCAGCCATGGGAGCTCCTTGGTGTTTCTGGATATCGGGTAAAAGCTAATGCCGGCGTGGCATATGAGGAAGACAGGTCTTTCTATTTCTATGGAATATGTAGAAAATATTGCCCGACTATCCTTACTGCCTGGAACCTTGGATTGTCGTCTGTGACGGCATTTCGTGATCCGGAGCAGGCGTCCATCCCAGAGATGGAGCGACGGTCGTTGCAAGATCGGAGAGCAATCGTATGTTTTCTGGCAATGCGAAAGCGGGTGGCAGAAACAGAACGAGTTCATCTGCGGTCGCCAGTCCCGGGTCGCTCAATATGCTCTCGATAACCTCGTCCGGTGTACCTTGAAAAACGGGAGAAATCTGCGCACCGACCGGTTGGCCGGCAGGAGCCAACGCACCCTTCGGGCGTGACGCGGCAATTCCCACCGTGCGGCGCTCGAGGTCGTAAGCGGCATATTTCTCACGCAGTTCGGCGGTGGTCCCGACCAGAATGGAAGCTGCAACGGCGACGGGCGGCGGCGGCGTCTTCCAGATGCGAAGCCAATGGGTGCGATAGGCGTCGATGATCCGTGCCTGATACTGACCGAATGTCTCGCCTTCGGCGTGATCGTGAAGGACGGTTCCTGAAATCAGGCCGATACCAAGTTCGGCGGCCTGGATGGCGGAATCGATGCTGGCAGAGCCCTGTCGTATGCGGTTCCGCAAGGTTGGGCTGTGCGGCGTAACCCGCAATTCGGCTCCCAGAGGCGCCCCTTGGTCCCGCTCCGTAACAGTGTGCAATACATCTCCGGCAATGGCTGCGAGGAAGCGCGACTGGCGACGTTTTGCCTCCGTTCGCGCATCGGCATCGACTGTTCCGAAGACGGCGTCAAACGCACCGTTGGCCCCGGTCGAAATCGCCAGTTCAAGTCGGCCGTCGATCAAGAGGTCGGTCGTTCCTGCCGCCTCGGCCAGAAGGATGGGATCCTGATAACGCATCGGAATGACGGCGGAGCCGAGCGTGATGTGTCGCGTATGCTGGCCGACCGCCGCGAAGAAGGGCAACGGGGAAGACAGATAATGATCGAAGTGACGCTGATAGGCCCAGCCTGATTGATATCCCAGCTTTTCCGCCTGCCTGAACAGTTCAATGCCCTGTCGCAACCCCTGTGCCGGACCATCATCGTCGTTGAACGACACCCGCGTATTGAAGCCAAGCCGCTGCTTAGGTCGAAATAACGCGGGAAGGTCGCGGGAAGGTGCTGCAATATTCATGCGAGTTGCTCCTTCCGCAGAGTGTGCCGGACCGCGGGAACGCGAACCGTTCCGGCAATGCCCGACGGGATGGAGTTCAGCAGCGACGCGGTATATTCGTGTCTCGGATTGCCGAAAATCTCGGTGACGGCTCCATGCTCGACGATGCGTCCCCGCTGCATCACCGAAACGCTATGCGCAAGTTGCCGGACCAGGGCAAGGTCATGCGAAACGAAGACATAGGTCAGGCCGAGCTTGGCCTGCAGCGACAGCAGAACCTCGACGATGTCAGCCTGAACGCTGACATCAAGAGCGGATGTGGGTTCGTCCAGCACAATCACATCCGGTTTGAGGACCAGCGAGCGGGCGATCGCCACACGTTGACGCTGCCCGCCGGAGAGAGCCGACGGTTTGCGTTCCAGCAAATGCTCACTCAAGCCGACATTCGCGAGAGCTTCCCGTACCCGCTCGGAGCGCTCTTTCGGCGTCCCGATCTCGAACCGATCGAGTGGTTCACGCACAAGCTGTCCCACCTTCCACGTCGGGTCGAGTGACGTAAACGGGTTCTGGTAAACCAGTTGAAGATGCCGCCAGACAGAACGGAGCGAAGCCCGGCTTTTGCTCGTGACGGTCTCGTCGGCAACCGTGATTGTGCCGCTTTCCGGCTCTTCGAGCCCCAGCAGCAGGCGGATCGTCGTCGTCTTGCCGGAGCCGGATTCGCCGACGAGCGCATGGGTCGTGCCTGCCGGAACCGTAAATGAAATATTGTCCACCGCCGTCAGGGTTTTGCCATCCACGGTGAAACGTTTGGTGACACCCTCTACCGCAATCTTCGGCGACTTATCACCCTTCAGGAGACCGAACCCCGGATCGCGAAACTTTGCATAGCGGTCAGGGTTGAGGGCTGGCACGTCCCCATGGAGTTTCTTCGCATAGGAAGAGGAAGGGGAGGAGAAAACGGCAGACGTTTTGCCTGCCTCCTGCACGACGCCGTTCTTCAGCACAACGAGCTTATCTGCCCGCTCTGCCGCTATCGCGAGATCATGGGTAATGAGAAGCAGGCTGATGTTCAGCTCATCCCGAAGGCGGGACAGGAGATCGAGGATGCGTTTCTGGATTGTGACGTCGAGCGCCGAGGTCGGCTCGTCCGCCACCAGCAGGGCAGGACGCGGCAATATTGCCAGAGCGATCAGCACGCGCTGCAACATGCCTCCGGACAGTTGATGTGGATAGGAATCGTAAACCCGTTGCGGATTGTCGAGACCCACTTTGGCGAATGTTTCGAGGATAAGTGCCTTGCGGATCGCCGGATTGACCTCTTCGGTCAGCGCTGCCGCTTCGAGTGCTTGCGCGCCGATTGTTCTCACAGGGTTGAGGGAGTTGCCGGGATCCTGCGGCACGAAGCCGATTTCGCGGCCGCGATACGGCCTGAAGCGCCGTTCCGGCAATGCCAAAATATTCTGCCTGTCGAAAACGACCTGACCCGTAGCGTTCGCACCGTTGGGAAGAAGCCGCAGCACAGCCTTCGCGATTGTCGATTTTCCAGAACCGGATTCTCCGATGAGGGCAAGGCTTTCGCCGCGCCCGATTTCGAAGCCGACATTATGGACGACCTCCTGCCTCCGGTAGGCAACGACAAGATTTTCCACCGCGATGAGGGGCGTCGCGTGTTGTGGAGACGCCGCCACGAACTCGGGAAGGATTGGCGCTGTTTTCAGTGCGATTTGCGAAGCCATCGGCTGATCCTGTTGACAGAGAGGACGGTCACGATCGTAACGAACGCGGGGGCATAAACGAGCCAGGGCCATTTGAGGTAGTCCTTGCCGATTGAAATCAGCAGGCCCCAGTCGGAGGAGGGGGGCGGATCGCCGTAGCCGAGGAAGGCGAGGCTGGCGATGACAAGAATGGACTCGCCGAATTGCAGGACGGCAAGCGGCAGCATCGAGCGAGATGCGTTTGGCAGGACATGTCTCAGCACGATGTATCCGCGTGAGCCACCTGCGAGGAAAGATGCCTCCACGAAGGTCGCCTGGCGGGTCTTGATGACCTCCGAACGCGCCACGCGGGCGAAGAAGGCGATCGCCGATATGCCTGTCGCAATGGCGGCGTTGATCGTCTCGAAGCCGATTGCCGTGACGATGATGACCGCGAGCAGGAACTTCGGGATGGACAGCAGTACGTCGACAAAACGCGCAAAGACGATATCCACCCATCCGCCGAAAAATCCAGCGAGCAGACCGATCACGCCGCCGACCAACACGCCAATGACGACGGCGACGAGCGCGCTCGATACCGAGGACGCGGTGCCATAAACGACGCGCGTGTAGAGATCGCGCCCCAGATGATCCGTGCCGAACCAATGTGCGGCACTGGGCGCTAGGAGCTTGTTGGCCGGGACACCGTTGACCGGGCTCAGACTTGTGAAGAGCTGCGGTGCAACCGACCAGGCGACGACGATGGCGATGACAAGCAGGGAGAGGGCGACCGTCGCAGTTATATTGAGACCTTTCAGTCTCTCCAACGGATTGCTGACGGAAACCGGGCTGGAGATAAGGCTCATGGTTTGGCCCCCGTTTCTAGGCCAAGCGACGTGTCGTCGATGGTCGACAGGCGGCGTTTTCGGCCAACGATAATTTTCACCCGTGGATCGAGCAGCGGATAGAGAAGATCGGCGACGAGGTTGACGATGACAAACACCACGGCTCCCAGCGAGACGATCGCCTGCAGGACCGGCAGGTCCTGGGTGCTGACGGAACGCTGTACGAGACTGCCGATACCGGTCCGGCCGAATACCGTTTCCGTGATCAGCGAGTTGCCCAGAAGTTCGCCAACGGTCAAAGCGATAACCGTCACGACGGGCAAGGAGGCGGGCTTGAGGAGATGTGTTGCGAAAAGCCGTCTCGGCCCGATGCCGCGACTGCGGGCAACCGCTGCGTAATCCTGCTCGGCCTCATGATCGAGATTGGCAATCAGAACTTCCGCGATCTGTGCGGAAAACGGTATGCCGATGGTGATCGCCGCAAACAGCGTGGCCCAGAAGCTGTCCGGTTCGATGACGCGGAACAGCCTGAGCTGAAAACCGAAGAGGTGGATCAGAAACAGGCCGATGACGAAATTAGGTGTCGACAGGAACAGAGATGGGAAAGCGCGCAGCAGTCCTTGGCCGTAACGCTTCGGCACGACCTGGGTGCCGTAGGCAACGGCAAAGGCGAGGATCAAGGCGACCGTTAGCCCGGCGGAGGCCAAAACCAGCGTGGATGGCAGCACCTCGGCAATGAGTGTCGAGACCGGTCGGTTGGAGCGCATGGAAATGCCGAGATCGCCCGTCAGGAATGCCGACAGGGAGTGCCAGAGCTGCACGATGATCGGCCTGTCCAGCCCCTGTGCAGCAATGATTTCGGCGATCTCCTGCTCGGTGAAACCGTTCTGCGGGTTGCGCAGAACGCTGGTGATCGGGTCGCCGGGCAGGACGCTGACGACCACGAAGGTGAAGACATAGGCCAGGAGGATGACGACGATCGCCTGGCCGAGCCGCTTTGCGGCGTAGGTTAGGTAGGCATTGCTCATGCCGTCACCTCCTTGACGTTACTTGGTGGGTGCTGGCGTCATTCGGCAATGAACGCTGTGTAATAGCTGGCGTAAGCGACGCCGTTATAGACTTCGCCCTTCAGCTTCGGCGATTGCACGTAGATGCGCTGGACGATTTGCGTGCGTGGGATGAAGTAACCCTGTTCCAGTACGTATTTCTGCAGGTCGTCCAGAAGAGGCTTTCTGTCCTCGACGGAACCCGCGCCAGCGATTTTGTCGCGCAGATCATTGAGCTTCGCATCACGCTCATCCAGTGCAAACCAGTTCTCGCCATTATTGGCATTGGTCAGGATGCTGGCGACCGTGCCGGCATCGATGAAGCTGCGGGTGACTTCATATGTGGGAACCGCTGCACCACCGAATTTGACCTTCTCGCCAAAGGTGACAACGTCATAAGCCCTGATGTTAAC
This sequence comes from Agrobacterium sp. O3.4, assembly GCF_041414895.1. Lineage (NCBI taxonomy): Bacteria > Pseudomonadati > Pseudomonadota > Alphaproteobacteria > Hyphomicrobiales > Rhizobiaceae > Agrobacterium > Agrobacterium sp. O3.4. The sequence continues at coordinate 29,915 of NZ_JALPZP010000007.1, read as the reverse complement.
CTTCCATCCGAGCCTGCCAAGCTGCTGGGCAATAAGCTCATCAACGGATTTCGAGGTTGCCAGATAAGGATTGGAATGGATCGTCAGCTCCAGCGATTTTCCATCTTTCACGCGAATACCGTCAGCGCCCTTGATCCATCCGGCTTCCTCCAAAAGCTTCTCTGACTTTTCCGGGTTATAGGCGAGGAGATCGCTGTGATCCGTGGCACCCGGGACGTTGCTCTGAATGAACGACGTCGCTAGCCTCCAGTCCTGCGTATAGACGGTGTCGATAATTTCCTGGCGGTTGATGCCGGCCTGGAGCGCCTGGCGAATCTTCACGTCATCATAGGGCTGTAGCTTGGTGTTGACGGCCCAGCCGTTGACGAAGCCGAGATAACGCGGGGTCGCAACAGTGAAGCCTTCTTCCTTCAGCGATTTCAGTTCCTGGGGCGAGGCGTTGTAGGCGACATCCGCCTGACCGGACTGAACGGAGGCGACGCGAAGGGATGGCTCCGAGACAAGTTTGTAGGTGATGGTATCGAGATAGGCGGGTCCGGTGTGGCCGACGGCGGCTGGCCCCCAATTATAATCCTTGCGCTTGACGAGGGTGACATGGTCGCCCTCTTTCCAGGACTCCACCACGTAAGGTCCGCTGCCGGCGGTCTTGCTGAGGTCAGCCTGCTGGCCGGCAGGCTGGGCGATGCTCTTGGGAGAGATCAGGATGGAACCGTGATAGCCAAGCGTTGGAATGAACCCGAGTGTAGGCTTCTTGAAGAAAACCTTGACCGTCGTGGCATCAACCGCTTCGGCGTGATCGTAGGTCTTGGGGAAGAGGCCGATCGGGTTGATCCCCTCGTTCTTGCGGCCGGCATACCAGATGTCGAGATTGGCGACGACGGCCTTCGCATCAAGCGGTTCGCCATCCGAGAAAGTCACGCCGCTTTTGAGGTGAAGGGTGAATTCCGTTGCGGTGTCGTTCTGCTCCCAGCGTTCGGCGATCCATGGGCTGACCTTGCCTTCCGCATCGACGTAAAGCAGCTTGTCCGTCACATGACCCCAGATGTGGCCCTGAAAACTGGAGATGGCACTGTTGTTTGGGATCCACGTGTCGCCCAGTGAATCGATCAGAAAGGTGATGTCACCGCCATCGCGCGGCGTATCCGCCGCCAGTGCGCTCAGAGGTGCCGCTGTTGATAAAAACAGCGAGGCGGAGACTGCCAGAGAGGCCGTGAAAAGCAGCCGGCGACGCGACAGGGAGAATGAGAAAGAACGTCTTGTCATGATATGATCCTGAAAAATTCAAAGTTTTTTCGTTGCAATTTCGGCATCTCCTGCGGACGCACATGCGGCCGCCGTCATTGGCAGCAGGCATGTCAAACCGTTGCCGCGTCGGCCTTTCAGCCGAGCGGGAGAATGCTTGAATTCATTGGGCAGTCGGGTTGGGCGTCGCGAGGGTTAGCGAGCGGCTCGTGGGAGTTCGCTTGGCTGAGGAGCGCGCCCGCTTCTACATATTCCAGTCATGACGCGATCCCTCGTTGCGGTGTTTATCTTGCCCATAACCTAGCAGCCGGGCGTGAGGGAGAAAGACTGGTTATTCTTTTTCTATCGATTTAGTGAATTATTTTATCGCCATTTTGCCGACTGTTTGGATTGGTGTTTCAGCCGCACTTGAATTGCCGTCTCGCCCCGGCGGTCGATGATGGTTTGGCGACCAAGACGCTCTGTCACGCGGCGCAAATGTCATGGCTTCGAAAACCCTGACCGGTGGCAAGTCGCCGGTGAAAAGCTCAATCGCCACCTTCGCAATCTGGCCGGTTGAACCCTGCGACAGTTTCGAAGTGCCGATGTCGCGGGTCAGGACATTGGGATTGCCATGGATGCAGATGGCATTCTCCGCCGCAGAATCCTGTGGCTCGAACCATGCGCCGGTGGCAAGCTGCATCACGCCCGGCATGACGTCTTCACTGATGACGGCGCCAGCGAGACAGCTGCCGCGCGCATTAAAAAGCCTGACGATATCGCCGTCAGCTATTCCGCGGGTCAAAGCGTCGGCCGGATGGATACGGACAGGTTCCCGATCCCTGATCTTGGTCGAACGGCTGAAATCGCCATAGTCCAGCTGGCTGTGCAGACGTTGATACGGCTGATTGCAGACAAGATGCAGGGGATGGAGGCGGGCATCATCGGGCGTCTCCATTCTTGGCGGATACCAGCGCGGATGACCTTTGCAGTCATCATATCCGAAGCTCTCGACAGTCTCGGAAAAGATTTCGATTTTTCCTGACGGTGTCGCCAGCGGCTTCGTCCCGGAGTCGTGAAGGAAAGCGCGCGCCGGGCCACCGTCGTCTGGCTTGACTGGAAGGAGCAGCTCCCCTCGCTTCCAGAAGGTCTCAAAGTCCGGTGCGTCGTGGCCGCCCGCCGCAAGCGCCTGACGGGTCGTCTCGTACAGGAAGGCGAGCCATTCTCCGCTGCTGCGGTTTTCGGTAAAGGCATCGAACCTGCCAAGTTCCCGCGCAATGCCGGCGAATATCTCATAATCGTCGCGTGCTTCGCCAACGGGGGCGATCAGCCGCTTCATGGCGATCATCAGGGGATCGCGATCGGCAGCGCCGATGTCGTCACGTTCAAGCGTGGTCGTGGCGGGTAGCACGATATCGGCGTGCCGGGCGGTCGAAGTCCAGGCCGACTCGTGGACGATGATCGTTTCAGGAAGGCGGAAAGCGGTTCGCAGCCGGTTGATATCCTGGTGGTGGTGAAATGGATTGCCGCCCGCCCAATAGACAAGCCGGATATCGGGATAGTGAAGCGTGTGCCCGTTGTAATGGAACTCGGCACCGGGATTGAGCAGCATATCGGCGATGCGCGCGCAGGGAATATAGTCCGGAACGGGGTTCTTGAATTGCTGTAGCGTTGGCAAGGGAACGGCGAGCAGGTTCTTGCCGATATTGCCCAACGCGCCGAGGGAGTAGGAAAATCCGCCGCCGTCCAGTCCGATCTGGCCAAGCATGGCGGCAAGGACAATGCCCATCCACACCGGCTGTTCGCCATAATCGGCCCGCTGAAGCGAGTGGCTGACCGTGATCAGGGTTCTCGAACTCGCCATCTTCCGCGCCAGCTTGCGGATCGTCTCCGGGTCGATGTTGCAGATCGCGGCCGCCCATTCCGGGCTTTTGTGCTGGCCGTCCTCCCTGCCAAGAAGATAGTTCTCGAACCGGTCATATCCAGCCGTATAATGATCCAGAAACGCCCGGTCGTGCAGCTCTTCGGTGACGAGGACGTGCGCAAGCCCGAGCATCATCGCCACGTCCGTACCGGGAATAATGGGAAGCCACTCGGCATTCATATCACTGGGAAAATCGTTGGCCAGCGGGCTGATGAATGTGAAACTCGCACCGCGAGCCCTCGCGCCGGCCAGTTTCTGCCGGACCGTGTGCGTGCTGATCCCTCCGCCGTGGACATCGGCATTCTTGATTGCCATCCCGCCGAATGCGAGCACCAGCTCACTGCTGCGTTCGATCGCATCCCAGGTCACGCTCTTGCGGTCGAAACTGTCATACGGTCCAAGCACATGGGGGATTATAACCATGGCCGCGCCGGAACTATATGTGTTGACGGACCGGACATATCCGCCAAGAACATTCAAGAAGCGGTGAATCTGGCTCTGTGCATGATGAAACCGGCCAGCACTCGACCAGCCATAGGAGCCGCCGAATATCGCGCTCGGGCCATGATGGTCATAGACCCGCTTCAACTCATCCGCGACCAGCCTCGTCGCTTCGGCCCAGCTGACCTCGACGTAGTCGTCAGCGCCGCGTCGCTGCGCGTGGCCGGTCTCGCGTTCAAGCCAGCCCCGCCGGACGGCAGGCCGCCGGACACGAGCCGGGCTATAGGCCACCGCCGGAAGATTGCCCAGCAGTGGTGATGGGTGAGGGTCATCCGGGTGAGGCTCTATCTCCAGTCGCCCATTTGCAAGGCGTCCGGAAAATGCGCCCCAGTGGGAGCTGTGAGTCTTGAAGGAATTCATCGCATGGCCTCACGATCATCAACTGCAAAGTGGCAATTCTAGTTCGGCAGGATTTTCCCGGGATTCATGATGCCGGCAGGATCGACCGCATGTTTGATGAGCGCCATCAGCTCGACCGCGTCGCCATGTTCCTCGCGCAGATAAGCGATCTTGCCGGTGCCGACACCATGTTCACCGGTCGAGGTGCCGCCGACAGACAGCGCGTATCGCACCATCTTCTTGTTGATCGCCGCCACTTCGCCGAGTTCTTCCGCATTACCGGGATCAACCGCGAAGACGACATGATAGTTGCCGTCGCCGACATGGCCGAGGATAGCCGCCGGTACGCTGCAATCTTTCAGAAGTTCGCGGGTCTTTAATATGCAATTGCTGAGCTGCGACACTGGAACACAGACATCCGAAGACCAGCCTTTGGCGTTTGGCCTCTGCGATACGACGGCATAAAACGCACTATGCCTCGCTTTCCAGAGACGGTTGCGATCTTCAGGCGCATTGGCCCACTCGAAATCCTTGCCGCCATGTTCCTCTACGATGGCGGATACCATGTCGACCTGCTCCTGAACGCCGGCGGGCGAGCCGTGAAACTCGAAAGCCAGCGTATCCTTTATCTTCAGGTCCAGCCCGGAATAGGCGTTGACGGCCCTGATCAGGCCACGGTCCATAAGCTCCATGCGGGCGACCGGGATGCCAAGCTGCACGACCTGAATGGCCGCCACCACCGCCTGTTCGACGCTCTCGAAAGAGCAGAGCGCCGCCGAGATGGTTTCCGGAATTCCGTAGAGACGAAGCGTTATTTCGGTGATGATCCCCAGCGTTCCTTCCGAACCCACAAACAGCCGCGTCAGGTCATATCCGGCGGAAGATTTTCTGGCGCGGCCGCCGGTTTTGATGATCTGACCGGTCGGCAGCACCACGGTCAGCCCGAGCACGTTTTCCCGCATCGTTCCGTAGCGGACGGCATTGGTTCCCGAAGCGCGGGTTGCGGCCATGCCGCCAATCGAGGCGTTTGCGCCGGGATCGATGGGAAAGAACAATCCCATGTCGCGCAGATATGTGTTCAATTGCTCCCGCGTGACACCGGCCTCAACCGTGCAATCCAGATCTTCACCGCTGATACGGGCGATCTTCGACATGCGCGAAAGGTCGATTGAGACCCCGCCATTGACAGCTGTCAAATGCCCCTCAAGCGAAGTGCCGGCGCCGAAAGCGATGACGGGCACCCCTTCCGCCGCACATAGTCGCACGATCTCGGATACTTCGGAGGTGGTTTCAGCGAAAGCGACCGCGTCGGGAAACACGGCTGCATGATGTGCTTCGCCGCGCCCATGCTGCTCGCGCAGTGCCAGGGACGTTGAAAGACGCTCCCCGAGGAGGTCCCCCAGAGATTGGATGAGAGAAGGGGACAGGTCAGGCATAAGAGATTCCATGGGAGCCCGGCAGCAAAATGCCACGACAGACTTGCAAACATTGAAGGCGAAGCGCGCCCCGGCATAACGCCAGACTGTCTCCGCCTTCGGTGGTGATATCAGGCGGCGAGCTTTTCGCCCCGGAGATGACGCTCGAGGAATGGAAGGCTGTCCTGCCCCCAGTAGAGTTCATCCTGATAGCTATAGGTCGGCACCCCGAACACGCCGGCTGCCCTGGCAGCTTCGAAGCTGGCCTTTTGCAATGCTGTAACCGCATCGCTCTGGCCATGCTTATCGAGTGCGGCACTATCAAAGCCTGCGGCTTTCGCAATCGCCTGACGCACGTCCGCCCGGCCGATGTCTTTGCCGTGAACCCAGAAGGCTTCCTGAAGGGCAGCCGCCAGCGTCAGCCAGTCATCGCCCGTCTCGATCGCCGCCGCCACCATCAGGCCGGCGGGTGCTGGATCCGAGAGAGCTGCGCGATTATCAAAATTGAGCACTTTTCCGCGCAATGCCGCCCAGCGCTTCAAATCCCTGATCCAGTAGGCACGTCTGGCCTCGGGCCGGTTTCGGGAATAAATGCCGCCGTTTTCCTCGATCAGCGGAATGACATGGGGGCGGATCGTGGCGCCCTGTTCTTTCGCGAGCGCAGCAAACGGTTGAAGGCCGATGAAGGCCCAGGGAGAGCCGATGCTGAAAAAATAATCGATCGTCCTTGTCATGATCTGCTGCTTTCAGTTGGGTTGATTGGTGGAGGCGGCGGCGGTGTCGAAAACGGAGAGAGCACAGTCTCGCGCAATCAGGACCGCCGTGGGATCGCGTCCGACGGCAACGGTCGCCAAGGCTCCTTCGTAGAGAAGTGACAGATGGGCAGCGGCAATTTCCACCGTGCTGCCGGCTCTTGCCAGAACAGCGCCAAACACGTCCCTGACCTTTGCCTTATGGGCACGCGCTACAAACACGACACGCTCGGACTCGCCATGTTCCGCAACCGCAAGAGCAAAGGCACAGCCGCGAAAATCCGGGCTATCAGCCTTTTCGTGGAGCTGCTCGAAGATCAACCGGATCTGCTCCTTCGGAGCCATGTCCTCCTCCAGTACCTTTTGAAGCGAGTATATCACTCGCTCGTGCCGCGCCTGCAGATAGGCCGCAACGAGATGATCCTTTGACGGGAAATGCCGATAAAGCGTCGCCTTCGCAACATTCGCCTCTTCGATGATCCGATCTATGCCGACAGCCCGGATGCCTTCGCGGTAGAAGAGCGTGCCAGCGGCGGTGAGGATATGGTCTGATATGGCTTCTCGCATTATCGTTTCACACTGTCGTTTCAAAAGTCGCACTGATACGGATTGCCGGTCATGAAGGGACGGCAGGACTGGTATGTGCCGCCGGGTCCGGGACGGCGATGAGAGATGTGATCGCATCGAGCGGCAGCGGCTTTGAAAATCCGCCCTGATGTGCCAGCTTTCCGGCCAGCGTTTGAACGGCCTCGTTAAAAGGCGTCGGAACGCCATGAATCCGGCCCAGCAGAACGATTTCTCCGTTGAGGAAATCCACTTCGCTCGAGGCGCCGCGCCTGAAACTCTGCCATGTCGATTGCTGGCCCGGATGAATCCCGCTGTTGGGCGCAACCCGCCAGTTCGAGATGTCGACGGTTCGCTCGGAGGGTGAGGCAAAGGTGTAGCCTGCCGCTTCCAGCACATGGCGGGCCTCATCCACCAGAGCCGCGCTGATCCTGTCGTTCAGATCGCCCGGACCCTCGAAAAGTTCCAGTGCATTTCGAACGTTGTGAAGGAGCTTTGCTGCTTTCCAGCGGCGGATATCGTCACTTGCCTCGGCAAGATATCCAGCCCTGTTCAGGTCCGCCGTGACCTGCGCTGTCACGTCATCCTGTCCAAGCGGAAAGCGACCGACTGTCACGATGCCCAATTGCGGCTCGCCGCCCACCACCACCTTGCCGGTTTCGGTAAACCGCGCCGGTGTCAGAATGCTTGCACCATAGACCCGGGCAAATGTTCTCAGTGCATTTGCTTCGGTCGCCAGTCCATTTTGAAAAGTTACGATAGGCAGGTTTGCCGCTGCCGATGTCGTCGTGTTCGAGACGCTTTGCCAGGACCAGAAGGCGAGCGCGCTTACGGCATCCTGTGCTTTCACCGTGAGCAGAAGTATATCGTTCGGGGTCAATTCCGGAAGATCCGTCAGGTCGAAGACATTCAGATCGATCTGCCGCGTCTCTGCGGGGCGCTGGAAGGTGAGGCCATGCTGCCTGATATGGCTGATCTGGGCACCCCGTCCGAAAAGCGCATAGTCAATGCCGGAAAGTGCGAACTGCGCTGCAAGGCTCGCGCCCACCGCGCCGGCGCCAATGATAACGTAACGTGGCATCTGTCGTTTCTCGTCCTGTCTTTTACGCTCCGGATTTTCCGGAGGATTTCGGTTATTGATTGGTTCGGCGGTCTGTGCGGTGGCGATTGAGGACGGCGGGAGGATGCGGTTCAGAAGCGGTCTGGAACGGATCGTAAGGCCTTCAAGCGGTATAAAGGAAGACCGGTCATTCTATATCTACTAATTTTGTAGAAAATCAGTTCCCGAAATCGGCGATTTCGGGAGAGAATGCGCTGCCCCTGGCAGGTGGTCAGTTATCGCAGAGCCAGGGACGCGTCTGTGTTCGATGCCGGCAGGGGGCAGGCGTTTATTTGATGCCGAAACCGAGACGGCGCAATGTCTGGCTCAGTCCGCGCGGCCCTTGAGCGCCGTGGCGTTCTCCACACGCTGGGAAATGGGTGCCGTCCAGCCGTTTTGCGGAAGACCCTGTTTTTCCTGAAACGTCTTCAATACCTCGTCATAGGATTCAAGACCATCCCGTGCGGCTTGCGAATAAGTTTCATGAAACAGGATGGATGACTGGGACATCGACCGGGCAATAGCCCTCGCACATAAAATATGTCTGGCACGAATCCTGCTGCAGGATGACGGGTGAGCCTTCCGGCATCGCCCCCGAAGACATTGGTGGGCAGACCTGAACGCAGAGATTGCAGCCGGAATTTGGGGGTATAGCCAAATCAGATGTCGATCCCTGCGGTAAGTCTTCCTTTCCAATCTCGTCAATACAGCGGCGAGGTGGCTGCTTATTTCAAGGCAAATAGGCGTTGATAGTCCGAACCCATGCAAGAGCCCGTAATGTTAGGTGTGATTAGGATCTTCCTCGGCTCTCATCATTTGGCGTATGCGCTTAATCAACTCATCAAGGACAGCAATTCTTTGCGCACCAGTTGGCCGTATCGCGTAATAGGACACTTCGATCTTTGGTTCGAATGGTATCGCCACCACTTCGGCATCGGCAGAGCGCAGACTGGTATGATCCACGATGCCGACGCCCATGCCGGCCGATGCAAAGTGGCAGCAGTTCAGCATTGACGTTTCCATCGTGCTTGTCGGTTGGTGCTCTTCGATTGAGAAAGCGCGGTCAAGCGCTAGCCTGAGTGGAGAATTGCGGCCAGGAATGAGCACTCGCTCGTTGAGAAGGTCACCAGGTGTGACGACCCGGCGGGATGCCAGACGGTGATCTGCCGTCATTGCGGCGACGGCATAGGAACTGTATAGAGGCGTGGCATTCTTGTCGGCCATTCTGGGAGAACCGAAAACCAGACCGAGATCGTAGCGGTTCTGATCGACCATATCCCAGATGTGGCGGCTGTTTTCGACGTCGATGACAAGCGGAATGTCCAGCCGGTCACCAATCACCTCGACAATTGCCTTGTGAAGATAAGGCCTTACCAATGACGTGACACTACCGATCCGCAAGACGGTGTTCTTGTGTGCTCGTATGTCATCGGCCGCCTGGGCGATCTGGTCGAGGCCGAGATACAGTCGTTCGACCTCCCGGTAAAACTGCGTGGCTTCGGTGGTTGGAACCAGCCTGGCGCCGATCCGTTCAAACAACCGCATCTGCACGATATCCTCAAGATCGCGGATAAGACGACTAACGGCCGGCTGGGTGACGTTCAGGGCTTCGGCCGCTGCAGTAATGCCACCGGTCATCATCACGGCTCGAAACGCTTCGACCTGCCTTGGTTTCAGTCTCACCTGGTTTCCTTCCATAACATTGCGGCATGGCTTAAGTACAAAATGCAATTTTTCTTTTGCCAGGTAAAACGTTAATTCTTCTTTTGCCCGCAGGGAGCGCGGGCCGGACAACCTGGAGGAGTCCCCGTCATGAAGTTTTCTGTTTTCGCAGCCGCATTGGCAGCGTCTGTTTTCGCCATGCCGTTCGCGAGCGAGGCGCGGGATCTGACCGTTGGTCTTTCTGCCTCAACGACGTCCATGGACCCGCAATTTTATGTCGTCGGCCCGAACAGTGCGATGGCGCGCAACATTTTCGATGGCCTCGTCAATCAGGACGACAAGCAGCAGATCCAGCCGGCGCTCGCCGTTTCTTGGAAAATCGTCGATGACAAGACCTGGGAATTCAAGCTGCGCGAAGGCGTGAAATTCCACGACGGCAGCGATTTCACCGCTGAAGACGTAGTCGCCAGCATCAAGCGCATTCCACTTGCCTCGACCAACAGCCCAAGCTCATTTGCCGCTTACGTGAAGGCTATCACCGAGGTCGAAGCCGTCGATCCGCTGACGGTCCGTATCAAGACTGCCGGTCCAACGCCGCTTCTGCTCAACAACCTCAGCCGTATCGCGATACTTCCGGCCGAAATGGAAAAGGTTACGACGGGCGAAATGAACACCGGCAAGGGTGTTGTCGGCACCGGCCCGTTTAAATTCGTTTCCTGGTCGCCGGACGACAATGTCGTTGTTGCACGCAATGATGCCTATTGGGGCGAAAAAGCTGCCTGGGACAAGGTAACCTTCCGGGTCTTCAAGAACCCGAGCGCGCGCGTTGCCGCCATGCTTTCGGGCGATGTCGACATGATCGAAAGCATCCCGACGGCCGATACCCGCCGGCTTGAGGCATCCGACAAGCTGAAAGTCGTCAATATTGCCGGCAACCGCATCATGTATCTGCACATGGACCAAGCCCGTGAAGAATCGCCTTTCGCCAAGGGTCCGGATGGCAAGAACCCGCTCCTGAAACCGGAAGTGCGCCGCGCTCTGTCCCTGTCGATCAACCGCGAAGCGCTGGTCGACCGCATCATGGACGGGCAGGGCGTGCCGGCCGGCCAGGTCGTGCCGGAAGGTTATTTCGGTTATGATCCCGCCATCAAGGTCGATGCCTATGACCCGACCAAGGCCAAGGAACTGTTGGCGAAGGCCGGTTATCCCGACGGTTTCCAGTTGACCTTCCATGCATCGAATGACCGTTATCCGAACGATAGCAAGGTTGCGCAGGCCATCGGCCAGTTCTTCAGCCGCGTCGGCGTGAAGACCGAAGTCGCCACCCTGCCGGGCAGCGTCTATTTTACCCGTGCCTCGAACCTCGAGTTTTCGTTCATCATGGGCGGTGCCGCCGTCGAAACCGGTGAGGCTTCGGGCGTTCTTGGACCGATCCTCGAGACCTACGGCGAAAAGGCCGGTCAGGGCAATCGCGGTCGTTATTCCAACCCGGAATTCGACAAGGCCCTGAACGAAGCCCGCTCGACGCTCGACGACGCCAGGCGCGAGGAGCTTCTGAAGAAGGCCACAGAAATCGCGATGACGGATCTCGGTGTCATTCCGGTTTTCTATCTCGCCAACACCTGGGCGGTGAAGAGCGATATCAACTATGCAGGTCGTTCCGACGGTTACACGCTTCCCTACTACGTGAAGCCGAACTGATCGAAGAAAAGGAGCGGTCCACCATGTCTTTCAGCGGTGTATTTCCCTATCTCGTTTCCCCGGTCGATAGCCGTGGTGAGGTGATGCAAGGTGTGCTGACGGATCTGGTGGACCACCTGGTCGACGCGGGCGTGCATGGTCTGACGCCGCTCGGCAGCACGGGTGAATTTGCCTATCTCTCCCAGGAGCAAAGACGCATCGTTGTCGATACCGTGATCTCGGCCAATCGCGGCCGGGTTCCCGTTATCGCCGGCGTGGCGTCGATTTCTACTGCCGACGCCGTCGCCCAGACGGAATATATGGTCGCGGCCGGTGCGGATGGCATTCTGGCGATCCTCGAAGCGTACTTTCCGGTCAGCGACGAGGGTGTGGAAGCCTATTTCACTGCGATCGCCGGGGCGGCCAAGGGCCGTCCGGTGGTGCTCTATACCAATCCGCAGTTCCAGCGTTCCGATCTTTCGTTGCCGGTTATCGAGCGACTGAGCCGGGTCGATAATATCCGTTACATCAAGGACGCCTCGACCAATACGGGGCGCCTGCTCTCCATCATCGAGCGGACCCGCGGCCGGATGGAAGTATTTGCAGCCTCCGCGCACATCCCGGTCTGCGTGATGATGATTGGCGGTGTGGGCTGGATGGCCGGTCCGGCCTGCATCGTGCCCAAGCAGAGCATTGCGCTTTATGAGGTGGCCAAGGCCGGCGACTGGACGCGTGCGATGGACCTTCAGCGGCCGATGTGGAAGGTCAACGAGATTTTCGCGAAGTATTCGATCGCCGCCTGCATCAAGACGGCGCTCGATCTGCAGGGTTTTGCCGTCGGTGCGCCGATACATCCGCAAATGCCGCTCGGCGAAGCCGCGCGAGCGGAAATCGCCAGTGTGCTGCGCGATGTCGGCGCGCTCTGAGTTTTCTGATCCCACACATTGAAGGCATTGAGAATGAAGCCGATTTCGATCATCGTCGATTGTGATCCGGGTATCGATGACACGATTGCCCTGTTGACCGCATTCGTGTCGCCGGAACTTAAGATTCTGGGTATCACGCCGGTCTGTGGCAACCAGCCGCTGGAGCGCACGGTGCGCAATGCGCTGCAGGTCTGCGAACTCGGCAATCGTGCCGACATCCCGGTCTATGCCGGCTGCTTCCGGCCGATGCTGCGTGAGCCGATCCATGGTCAGTTTCATGGCAAGACCGGACTCGGCAACACCGTATTGCCGGAACCGGTGAAGAAGGCGGAAGAGACTTCCGCCGTCGATTTCCTGATCGACGCGCTGGACAAGGCCGCCGAACAGGGCGAGCGTATCACGCTCTGCTGCCTGGGTCCGATGACCAATATTGCCGTCGCGCTGCGTATGAAACCGCAGATCGCTGGAGGCATCGAACGTATCGTGATGATGGGCGGCGCCTATCGCGAACCCGGCAACCGCACGATGACCTCAGAATATAATGTTCTGGCCGATCCGCATGCCGTGCATGTGGTGTTTTCCAGCGGCATCCCGATTGTCGCGCTGGCACTCGATGCTACCCATCAGGTCATGCTGAAGCCGGAACATGTCACTGAGTTTTCCCGCGTCAGCGGTCGCATTTCCCAGACGCTTGCCGAACTGATGGCGTTCTGGGATCGTAACGACGTACCCCGTTATGGCTCGCGTGGCGGTCCGCTGCATGATCCGCTGGTCATGGCCTATATCCTTGCGCCGCATCTGTTTGAAACCCAGAAAGCACGTGTGTTCGTCGAATATGAAAGCGAACTCTGCATGGGCCAGACGATTGCCGACTGGTATGGCAAGAGCGGCTTGGAGCCGAATGCCGACATCGTCACCAGGGTCGATGCGGAAGGCGTGATCGCCTTCTTCCTCGAGCGCCTGTCGCGTTATGCCGAAAAGGTCGTCGCATGAAACCTCACAAGGTCATCATAGATGCGGATCCTGGCGTGGACGATGCCGCCGCCATTCTGATGGCGCTTGCCTCGCCGGAAATCGAGGTTCTGGGACTGTCCATTGTCGCCGGCAATGTGCCGCTTCGCGATACGGTCACCAATGCGTGCAAGCTGGTTGGCCTGAGCGGACGGCGTGATGTGCCGGTTTATGCCGGTGCCAGCGGTCCGCTGGTGCGCGAACAGGTCTATGGGAAATACGCTCGCATCGGCGCTTTCGACGATACGCTGGTCAAGGCCGGGGATATCGTTGCGGCGGAAGAAAACGCCGTGCGTTTCATCGTCCGCACGGCGCGGGCGGCGGCAGCGGCAGGTGAGCCGGTCACCATCTGCGCTATCGGGCCGATGACGAATGTGGCGCTGGCGTTGATCCAGCATCCGGACGTTGCCCGCGGCATCCGCCGGATCGTTTCGATGGGGGGAGCTTTCACCGCACTTGGCCATCGCACGCCATGGGCCGAATTCAACGTCTATGCCGATCCGCACGCCGCCGAAATCGTCTTCCAGTCCGGCGTTCCGATTGTGCTGATGCCGCTCGACATGACCTTCCAGGCGCTGTTTACCGCCAAACATTTTGAACGGTTCCGTGCCGGCGGCGAAGCGGGCGATGCCCTTTTCAATCTTTTCTCGACCTTCGACCGCAGCGACGTCAAACGTTTCGGTCGACCGGGCGGACCGATCCATGATGCGACGACGATCGCGTGGCTGATCCGACCCGAATTGTTTACCAGCCGTGAGGCTTTTGTCGGCGTTGAGGTCACCGGTCTCACGATGGGGTACACCTACGCCGATTTCTACAAGAAGATGGACCGGGCGGCGAACACCACCGTCGTTACCGATGTCGACGAGACCGGTTTCATCGAATTACTGATCGAGCGCATCGCCCGCCATGGCGGTGCAGCGCTCGCTAAAAAAAATCTGGGAGGCTCAAGCTCATGAGCGGATATCTTCTAAGCCGGTCGCTACAAACCGTGCTCACGCTTTTTGTCATGTCGGTTCTGGTCTTTGTCGGCCTCTATCTCGTCGGCAATCCGGTTGACGTTCTGCTGAGCCCGACCGCGACACCGGCGGAACGCCTGCAGGTCATCCAGTCCTTCGGCCTCGACAAGTCGGTTTGGGAGCAATACTGGCTGTTCCTCACGCGTGCGCTTTCCGGCGATCTCGGCAATTCCTTTGTGTTCAATCAGCCGGCGCTAACCCTGATTTTGAACCGCATGCCGGCAACGCTGGAACTTGCCTTCGTCGCGCTGTTCATGGCGCTTGTTGTCGGCATTCCGCTCGGCGTTTATGCCGGCCTCAAGCCGAAGGGCTTTATTTCCAAGTCGATCATGACCTTTTCGATCCTCGGTTTCAGTTTGCCGACCTTCTGGATCGGGCTGGTCATGATCATGCTGTTCAGCGTCTATTTGGGCTGGTTGCCGGCATCGGGTCGCGGTGAGACTGTCAACGTTCTTGGCGTGCCGCTCAGCCTGTTCACGTTCGATGGTTTGGCGCATCTGCTGCTGCCGGCCTTTAATCTGGCGCTGTTCAAGATTTCGCTGGTCATCCGTCTTACACGCGCCGGCGTGATGGAAACAATGCAGCTCGATTTCGTTCGTTTCGCCCGCGCCAAGGGTCTGCCCGAACGCCGTATCGTCACCGTACACGTGCTGAAGAACACACTGATCCCGTTGATCACCGTCATCGGTCTGGAACTTGGCTCGCTGATCGCTTTCGCAGTCGTCACGGAAACGATCTTTGCCTGGCCAGGCATGGGCAAGCTGATCATCGACGCTATCGGCGTTCTCGACCGTCCCGTCATCCTCGCCTACCTGATGATCACCGTGGTGATGTTCAGCATCATCAATCTTCTGGTCGACATTCTGTACTCCATCGTCGACCCCCGCGTTCGCCTTGAGGGGAATTCGTGATGACCGACAACAACAGCTCGACCGTTTCGGTTCATGCCGCCGCAAACAGCGGCGCGAAATCCACCTCGCGTTCCCCCGCACGGGAAGTCGTCCATGCGCTGCTGCACGACAAGCTCGCGCTCGTCGGCATCATACTGGTGACGATCTTTATCGTGGCTGCCATCTTCGCACCGGTCATCGCGCCGCAAAATCCGTATGATCTGGCTCAACTCGACATTCTCGACGGTCGCCTGCCACCGGGTTCGGAAAGCATGTCGGGCATGCCCTATCTGATCGGCACCGACACGCAGGGCCGCGACCTGTTCAGCGCCATCCTCTATGGCCTGCGCACCAGTATCCTCGTCGGCCTCTCCAGTGCGGCGATCGCGCTCGTCATCGGCGCATCGATCGGCCTCACCAGCGCTTATGTCGGCGGCCGGCTGGACTCGGTGCTGATGCGTATCGTCGATATCCAGCTGAGCTTCCCCGCAATCCTGATTGCGCTGATTTTCCTCGCCATTCTCGGCCAGGGCGTCGACAAGATCATTCTGGCGCTGGTGGTGACGCAATGGGCTTATTATGCCCGCACGATCCGCGGTTCGGCGCTGGTCGAGCGCAAACGCGCTTATGTCGATGCCGCCCGCTCGATGGCGCTGCCGGACCGCAACATCCTTTTCCGGCACATCCTGCCGAACTGCCTGCCGCCGCTGATCGTCGTCGCC
Source organism: Agrobacterium sp. O3.4 (assembly GCF_041414895.1). NCBI lineage: Bacteria > Pseudomonadati > Pseudomonadota > Alphaproteobacteria > Hyphomicrobiales > Rhizobiaceae > Agrobacterium > Agrobacterium sp. O3.4. Next base: position 14,190 of record NZ_JALPZP010000007.1, on the reverse strand, counting down.
ACCATGCGCGTCGCTTATGCCATCATGCTGGAAGCAACGCTTTCCTTCCTTGGCATCGGCCTGCCGGTGACGGAACCGTCCCTTGGTCTGCTGATCTCGAACGGCTTCGAATACCTGCTTTCCGGTGACTACTGGATCAGCCTATTCCCGGGCATCGCCCTTCTGTTGCTCATCGTCGCGATCAACCTGATCGGCGATTCCCTGCGCGACATCCTCAATCCGCGTCGTGAGGGCTAAGATCATGACCAATCCAATTCTTTCAATTTCCAATCTCAACACGGCCTTCCGCGTCGGTGGCGAGTGGCGCAATGTCGTGCATGATGTCAGCTTCGATATCGCGCCGAAGGAAACCGTTGCCGTTGTCGGTGAATCCGGTTCGGGCAAGAGCGTCACGGCGATGTCGATCATGCGGCTTCTGTCGCCGGGCAATTCGCGCGTGACCGGAAAGATCGAGTTCGAGGGCAAGGATCTTCTGTCGATCCCGCTTGAAGACATGCAGAAAATCCGCGGCAATCGCATTGGTATGATCTTTCAGGAGCCGATGACCTCACTCAACCCGGTGCTGAAGATCGGTGCGCAGATCACCGAGGTCCTGCGCCAGCACCGCGGCATGACGGAAACCGAAGCTCAGGCAGAAGCCGTGCGGCTTCTGGAAAAGGTCCGCATTCCCTCGGCAAAGTCGCGCCTTAACGAATACCCGATGAATTTTTCGGGCGGCATGCGCCAGCGTGTCGTTATCGCGATTGCACTTGCCTGTGACCCCAAGCTGCTGATCGCCGACGAACCGACGACGGCGCTCGATGTGACCATCCAGGCGCAGATCCTCGAACTCATCAAGACACTGCAGGAAGAGGAAGGCATGTCCGTGCTCTTCATCACCCATGACATGGGCGTTGTTGCGGAAATATCCGACCGTACGGTGGTGATGTATCGTGGCGAACAGGTTGAGACCGGCACGACGCATGATCTCTTTGCCGGCGCCAAACATCCCTATACCCGCGCGCTGTTGTCGGCAGTACCACAGCTTGGCTCGATGACCGGCAAGGATCGTCCGTTGCGGTTTCCGCAGGTGGACATGGCAACCGGGGAAATCCAGCCGGTCAAGCCGACCGAGGATACGGTCAAGCGCAATCACCCACCGATCCTCAAGGTCGACAACCTGATTACGCGCTTTCCGATCAGGAAGGGCTTCCTGCGCAAAACCATCGGCCGCATCCACGCGGTCGAAGGCGTATCGCTGGAACTGCGTCAGGGGGAAACCCTGTCGTTGGTCGGCGAATCCGGTTGCGGTAAATCTACCACCGGCCGCTCGATCATTCGGCTTACCGATGCGGTATCCGGTGAAGTGCAGATCGGCGGCAAGAATGTACTTACGGCCGGCAAGAGCGATCTCGCCGATATCCGCCGCGAAGCGCAGATGATCTTCCAGGACCCGTTCGAAAGCCTCAATCCACGCATCCGCGTCGGCCAGGCGATTGCCGAGCCGATCGTCACCCATGGTCTGGCGCCAGCTTCGCAAGCGCGTCAGCGCGTCGGTGACCTTCTGGAACGTGTCGGCCTTTCCGCTTCGATGGCGGACCGCTTCCCGCACGAATTTTCCGGCGGCCAGCGTCAACGCGTCTGTATCGCCCGCGCCCTCGCGCTGGAGCCGAAGCTCCTGATTGCCGACGAGTCGGTGTCCGCGCTCGATGTCTCGGTGAAGGCACAGGTCATCAATCTGATGCTGGACCTGCAGGAAAAATACGGTCTCGGTTACCTCTTCATCAGCCACGACATGGCGGTTGTCGAGCGCATCAGCCACCGCGTCGCCGTGATGTATCTCGGAGAGATCGTCGAAATTGGCCCGCGTCAGGCCGTCTTTGAAAACCCGCAGCACGAATATACCAAACGGCTGATGGCGGCGGTCCCGATTGCCGATCCCTCGCGCCGACAGACGCGCCGTATCTCCAATGACGAGATCAAGAGCCCGTTCCGCGCTGCCGATTATGTGCCGCCGAAGCGGACCTACGAAGAAGCCGGCGAAGGTCACTTCGTTCAGATCGCTTAAGGAAACCGCGTCATGATCATCACCTTCGGCTCAATCAATGTCGACTTCGTTTATGAGGTCGAGGACATGCCGCAGCCGGGCCAGACGCTGCTTGCCAAACGTTTCCGCACGGAGGCCGGTGGCAAAGGCGCCAATCAGGCGCTTGCAGCGGCCCGAGATGGTGCCGAGGTGGTGATGGTGGGTGCGGTCGGGCAGGATGGTCTGGCCGAGATCGGCTTGCAGAACCTGAAGACGGCAACGGATATCAGCCGCGTCGCCTCTCTTGGAGAACCGACCGGCAATGCCTCGATCCATATCGATGCCAAGGGTCGGAATATGATTGTGGTGGCGGCTGGTGCCAACCTCGCGGTTTCTTCGAATTACGTGGAGGAGGATTTGTTGCAGCGGGCCGGTGTCGTGCTCATGCAAATGGAAAACGATGTGGCCGAAGTGGAAAAACTCATCCGCCGTACGCATGCCTCAAAGGCCATCTCGATCCTCAACCTCGCACCGGCATTTCTTTTGTCGGAAGAAGTTCTGTCCTTGTGCGATCTGATTGTCGTCAATGAAGATGAAGCTGAGGCTTTAGCGGGTTGGCTCGGTTGCGATGCATCGGCAACGGCCTTGTCTGTGCGTCTCGCCACCGGCGTTCTGCGTACACTCGGTGGTGATGGTGCTGAAGCCTGCGCGTTTGGCGAGTATATTCGTATCGCGGCCATGTCGATCGACGTACAGGATACAACAGCAGCTGGCGATTGCTTCGTCGGGGTGCTTGCCTCGGGATTAGACTGCGGCTTGCCGCTCAAGGCGGCCATGCAGCGGGCATCGATCGCCGCAGCGCTGGCATGCTCACGAAAAGGTAGTCAGAGCAGTATTCCCGAGCGGTGGGCTACGGATTCCGTCGAAATAGGTGCAATCAACTCAGTTGCATGACGTTGCCAGTTTTTTCCAAACTGGTTCGGATCGGTCTTTTCGATTTTATTAATCTATTCACGAAAGGGGTTCACGGTCATCGGAGACGTCGTCAACGTTGCGCATCATGACGCGTTATACGTCTTGTGAGGTGCCGGCGTCCCCGGACATTCTTGAGGCTGCTGCAGGCAGACCTGATTTAATGAGAGGCTTGATGTTGTTTCCAAGTCTGACAGTGCGCGGCAGGCCGGAGGCATCTATGGTCGGAATTGAATATACATCACGCCACTGACTTGGACTGCTTGCGCAGCTTCGAGCAGGTGTCGATGAAGGCCCGTAACTTGGGCTGGCTTTGGGCGGCCTTGGTGAAGTAGAGAAAGAGGCCATCGCCACCGGGAGAGTAATCGAGCAAAGCGGGTTCGAGCAGACCCTGGGCGAGTTCGCTGGATGTGTGGAACGTCGACGAATAGATGAGGCCCAGACCCTGGCAAGCGAATTGCCGCATAAGTTCCCCATCGTTCACTGTGATCGGTCCACTCGGTTCCAATCGGACGGTCTGACCCTGATCGAGAAACTCCCACCGGTAGATGTCTCCTTTTTCCGGGCGTCGAAATCGAATGCATCGGTGCTGTGTAAGCTCCCCAGGTGTTTTCGGTTTCCCATGCGCTTTGAAATACTCTGGAGAACCGAAAACGGCCCAACTGAACGGTGGTGAAAGCCTGATAGCGATCATTTCCTGGGCGATATAGGATCCGAGCAGGATGCCAGCGTCATAACCCTGGGCAACAAAATCGTGATGCTGATTGCTGACCGTCACGTCCACATTCACCAGCGGCCAAGACCGTCTGAAAATGGGCATGACAGGATCCAAAACATGCGGAATAGCAAGCCTCTCCACGATAAGCCGCAACGTGCCGGACGGCTCGCTTGAGGACTGGAGCGTCTCCTCAAAGCTTGCCTCGATCAGATGAGCCGCCGGGCCTATCTTCCCCAGAAGCCCTTCGCCTGCTTCTGTCAGCGACATTTTTCTGGTCGTACGATGAAACAAGGGTGTCGATAGTCTTCGTTCCAGCCGCTGCAACGCCTGGCTGATCGCGCCTGGCGTCACGCCAAGCTCCAATGCTGCCTTGCGGATGCTTTTATGCCTGGCGATTGCCAGGAATTCCGACAGTCCGTCGAATGCATCGTGACGCGTCATTTGATCTTTCCATTCGGACCATTGTCGAAGGCAACCCTATAAGGCTCCAGACAGATAACGAAGGTTTTCTAAACAATCCATATAGAAGTGTGGCACTTATGTTTTTAATCGAAGCTGGACATATGGAGAGCGTGTCAACAATTTGAGGAATGGATATGTCGCTCTTTAACCACGTCGCAGGCATCTGCGTCGCCATTGCCACCCTTGTCGCGCTGCCCGCCAGCTCGTTCGCGCAGACTGCTGAAACCGCAAAGAAAAAAATCCTGATCGTCGTGTCCAGCCTGGACAAGAAAACCCCCGAACTCGTCGGCGGATATTGGTTTCCCGAGCTTACGCACCCCGTAGAAGTGTTCGATGAAGCCGGTATCGATTTCGACATTGCAAGTCCGAAGGGCGGATTGTCGCCTTTTGACGGGTTCGATCTAAAGGATCCTGCGACACTCGCATTCTGGACCAATCCGGATCATCGCAACAAGATCGCAAATTCGATCAAACTTTCAGAGGTCGACGCCTCACAATATGCGGCTGTCCAACTTGTCGGCGGACATGGACCAATGTGGGATTTCGTCAATGATACCGATCTTCAGGATATCATTCGCAAGATTTACGAGGGCAACGGCATCGTCAGTGCCGTTTGCCACGGTCCGGCAGGCCTTTTGAATGTGAAGCTGAGCAACGGCGAAAGCCTTATCAGGGGACGCCAACTCACGAGCTTCACTGCAGAAGAAGAAGCCTCCCGCCACTATGACAAGATCGTTCCTTTCGAGCTCGAGGGCGCGCTGAAGAACGCTGGTGCGATATTTGAAGAGGCACCGATTTTCGAGAACAAGGTTGTTGTCGACGGCCGTCTCATCACAGGTCAGAACCCAGCCTCGGCCAAGGCATTCGGTGAGGCCATTGTGAAGGCCCTCGAAACAAAGACGCAGTAAACAAACGATCATGATGTCACGTCCGACGCCCTGAGGACGTGCCTCACCTTTCGGCAGTCTCCAGGGGGGCCTCGATTTCAGATCCGGATGGCCGGGAAGTTGTCGAACAGGTTCGAGCGGCCGTAGACCGCTGGCCGCTGTTTGCTGAAGAAGTTCGGCTATCCAGATCCCGCGCTGCTGAACTCGATAAACTCCTGAATGGCACTAGGTCAGCTGGTCGGTAATTTTAGTGCTCCCTTGTCGCTGAATATCCCTTCAGGTGAACATCAAGTCGTTGCAGGTTTGTCGAGATCAGACGGCAAGCGGAAGCCTCACGATGACAAGGGTTCCCACGCCCTGATCGCCTTCGAAGAGGATCGAACCGTGGTTTATCGCGAGAATTTCCGTTGCAATCGCCAAGCCAAGTCCAGACCCGCCAACGCTTTCATCGAAGCGTTGGCCGCGTTTCCCAATGAGCTTGAGGTCGGACTGGCCGATACCCGGCCCGTCATCAAAGATGCGCAGCTCTGCGACGTCCTTCCGCCTTGATGCTGACACCCGTACCGTCGAGGTGGCCCACTTTGCTGCGTTTTCCAAAACGACGCCGACCAGTTCGACGAGATCGTTTTCATCGATATCGACGTCGATGTTCTGCGTCATGTCGATCTGCCAGTTCAGTTGCTCGCCTTCTTTGGTTTTCTTGAGAACGGCGACGGCCCGGCTGACGATCGATCCAAGTGGAGCCCGCAATGTGTGCAGCCGCGCTCTCTGTCGGAGTTTCGACAATTTGAGCTGATAGTCCACCCGACTGTTCATTTCCTCGGACAGATCGAACAGGACAGACGCGGCGGACGTTTCGCCACGGCGTCTGAGGTCCTCGGCAACCGTCACTAGGACGGAGAGGGGCGTCTTCAATCCGTGCGCAAGATCGGAAGCGCGCGCCCTTGCAAATTCGATCGATGTTTCCTGCAGTTTCAACAGTTCGTTCACTTCGGCAACAAGCGGATACACCTCTGTCGGATATTCGCTCTCCAGCGAGGTCGCGGCGCCCTTGCGAATGATCTCGACTTCACTCTTTAACTGCCGGAACGGCAGGAGGCCGAAATGAACCTGCAACAGGGCGGCAAGGACGAGCGACGCACCGAGTACGGCGAGCGCCGCGGTCATTTCCCATGCAAATTTGTGAATGGTTTCGTCGAGGATGGAACGGTCCAGTGCGACGACGATCTGATAGTGACGTTCAATGTCCCTCGCCTTGAAGCGCGTCGTCAACGACAGTGCCAGCAGGGATTGGCCCGCCGGGCCGTCAATACTGGCGAAATGCTCGCCATCGGTGCTCACCTCCGTCTCGAGATTTTTATCCCACAGGGAGCGCGAGCGCAGCGCCTTTTGATTGTCTATGTCGGTGATCTGCCAGTAAACGCCGCTAAACGGGGTTTCATATCTCGGGTCGGGCAGCTGTCGTGTCAGACGGGGCCGATCTTGCCGCGCATCAAGGTCGATGATGGCAACGAGCCGCGAGAGTGTCGCGCTGAGATCGGACCGAACTCCCTTTTCGACATTTTCAATGAACAGATAGGATATTGCAGAACCGGCAAGTATGAGCGCGAAAAAAATCCACACCGCGCCGGCCACGATCATGCGGGATTTCAGCGATCGTGATTTCATGCGGCATCGCCGCCCAGGAGATATCCCAACCCTCTGCGTGTAATGATGATATCGGCGCCCAGTCGGCGGCGAAGCCGCCCGACCAGCACCTCGACGGCGTTGGACAGGCGGTCGTCATCCTGTGCATAGAGATGTTCCGTGATTTCCAGCTGGGAAACGACCTTCCCCGGCCTGTGCGCCATGAAGGCTAACAGGCGGTATTCCTGGGGAGAGAGTGCGACGGGCAATCCTCCGATCGAGACCTGTTTCAGCCGCGTGTCCAGCGTGTAGCGGCCTATCGTGATGTTCGGCGAGGAAAAGCCGGCTGCGCGCCTCACCAGCGCCCGGATACGCGCGACGACTTCCTCCATCCTGAAAGGCTTCACGACATAATCATCTGCACCGGATTCGATACCTTCGACCCGTTCGCTCCAGTCTCCGCGGGCTGTCAGGATGAGAACCGGCGCAGCCCTGCCGTCGCGGCGCCATCGCTTGAGAATGGTCAGTCCGTCGAGGCCTGGAAGGCCGAGATCTAAGATGACGGCATCAAATGCCTCGGTTTCGCCTCGAAACCAGGCGTCCTCGCCATCAAGCGAGATCTCTGTCACGAAACCGGCAGCCGCAAGCGCAATCGAGAGAGACTGAGCGATCCGTTTATCATCTTCGGCGATGAGAACGCGCATGGTTCACTTCACTCCGATGAGACGGCCGTTATGCGCGTCGAAGGAGTATCGTCGCAACCGGTCGTCATTTTCCAGGACTTTGAGTTCGTATCTGAGGCCGTTGCGGCGCGGCTTGAGCTCAGCGTCCAGAATGCGGCCGTCCGTGAGCGCCTGGGTTTTTGCCGCAATGCTGTCGAGCGAAAGGATATTTTGCCCCTGAAGACCATTTGGGCCCCCTTGATCCTGCTGTTCGTAATCTTCGATCTCGTTGGAAAAGCCGCGCATCGAGCTGGCAGCGTCGCTGCCATTATAGACGCCCTCGGCCACGCCATCGTCGCTTTCGGTCTCGGAGGAGGTCTCGCTTTCAGCGCCTGCGCCCGTGTCATCTTCAGCATAGGCGCGCGCGTGGACCACGGTGGAGAGCATCAACGCCAGCACGACGGAGTATCGGACGCATCGCTTTGGCTTGGTGGGTTTCACATGGACCTCCTTGGTCGCAGCACCTTTAGACGATTGAAGATGACAATTCGCTGACAACGGCTTCAAGGGGCTGTCAGGTCCAGTCGAATATATCACTGCCTGACGCGTTTTTGGCTCGTCAGGTTCAGTGAGGTTCACCGATGTTCTTGCGCCTACTTCCAGCCGCCGTGTTTGTTGCCATCTTCTGGATGATTGCGCTCACGATCCTGGCCACACGAAATCCGCCCGGATGGTCCGTGGACGGACCCTTAAGGTGCCGTGACCGGACATATACGGATTGCGCGCTCCTGCGATGACATACAATAGGTACGAGAGATTTGAAAATGCCTGAAAACAAAATGAAACTCGTGTCGCTCCTCCCGGTTTTCGCGGCGCTTACGGTTAGTCCCCTGGTCCAGCAGGCTGTCTTGGCAACCGCCGTCGTTTCGCTCTCGTCAGTGCGAGCGGTTGCCGGCTCACCCGTCCGGATGAACGCGCCGGCCCTTCTTGGAGACATGCGCGCCTCTCTGGGGGAAATCGCTTTTTCGTTCAGCGAAGCGAAGGGCGAGAAACGGCGTCGCAGTGGCGTGGCTGCGCTCGCTGCCCTCACGGAGGCGACGCGGTCTGTGCAGGGCCTTGAAGCGGCAATTGCATCGCGTGAACCCGCCCGCATTTCGCGGGCCACCAAGGCGCTGTCCCATGCGGTCGGTAATCTGCAGACGCGTTACTCCCTGTCATCAGCCAAATGCGACGGGGCGACGAGAGCTCTCCAGCGCTTCAATGCGGCCTGGGCGGAATATTCAAGCCGTTTCGTCCTCGCAAAACATAAGGGATTTGCGGCAAATGCAAATGCATCGGATGTGAAAGCGCTCAAACGAAAAGTTGCCGACTTGTCGTATAGAATGCAGCAGTTGGAGGACGAGGTCGCCGACAACGCAGCTCTTCGCACTGAGGTTATCAGGATGCGGCGTGAAATTGTGATAGCGCAGCGCGCGCCTGCAAGTGGATACGACTACCAGCGCCTTTCGTTCACACTGACGGTCCTGTCCGGCTCCTTCGCAGCTCTCTCACTCACCACGAGGGAATATTATCCAGGCTATTATGTAAGGATCGTCGATTTTGAAAGCGACCGGTCAATCGACAGTTACTGGGACGGATATTACGACGGGTATTACCAAGGCGTTGCTGACAGCTATTACAGCGAACCCGTGATCATTTCTGCTCCGATCATGACCGAAAGCCGCCCCGAAATCTTCCAGAACGTCACCTATGAAACGATATACAACGTCACGAACGAGACGACGAATATCTACCAGACGATGCCCGAGGAAGATTTGTCGGATGTCGCCGTCGCGCCAGTTCCACAGGATGTGAACTTCAGCGTGGAAGACGTTTCCACAGACCAGACCCTGGCTGCTCCGCCGGTTGATGAGTTCAGAAACAACGCTGTTCCTCCGTCGGCAGAGGCTCCCGATCAAGGCCCTGAAGTCCCGATCGACAGCCGCCTGAAGGATCAGGATCCCGCTACTCCTGGCGATCAGGACAACCCGCCGCCTGTGGTTCCGTCTCCGCCGGAACAACAACCTGATGCTGCGGAGAGGGGCGCTTTCGATCCTGCCACAGACGGCACTTCGCCAGACCATGAGGACAAGCGGGAGGATCGTGAGGGCTGGACGCCGCCCGATCATTCAACATCTGATACATGGCCGCCCAATGAGGATTCGGGCGGGTCAAGCGTTGCTCCTGCGCCGGACGATCAAAGCCTGGATGAGGACCCCATGGTGAATACCAGACCATGATCCACGCTGAGCCTCGGCGCGTTGCGCGCCTCATAAGCTGTGTTCCAGTTCCTGCCAGCTGTGCCTCTTCCCTCGGCCAACCCGCGCCAGATAAGCGAGATAAGACATGATCATCAAAACCATGACCGCGGCACTCACCGTTATCACTGCCACCACCGGGGTGGTTTCTTCTTCAAACGCAAAGGAAGGCATCGTTCGGGTTGCGGTTTACCGCGGGCCCGCCAGTTGCGAGGATTGCTCTGAAACGATGCGTCAATCGATTATGGCGCTCGGACCTGAGTATCGTGTCGATTACGTCGGTGCGAAGGAGAAGATCGATATTCGCGACGAGACGCTTTCAAAATATGACATCTACGTCCAGCCGGGCGGGGGACAGGATATTCCAGCCGCATTTGAAAGCCTTGGTGATCAACGGGTTGAGGCCATCCGCAGGTTTGTTAAGGCAGGAGGCGGCTTTTTCGGCTCGTGCATGGGAGCCTATCTCGCAAGCGGTTCGGGCATAGGATTGATCGATGACGAGCTGGAATCCGAGGTCGGGCGGCCCGGCTTTCCGGTAAATTCGATCATAAGCACGGCGGTGTCGACAAGGTGGAGCGGTAGAAAACAAACAGTCTTCTTTCAGGACGGGCCGTATATGCCTGAGCCGAAAGACCGCAGCGGGTTCAAGAAGATTGCTACGTATCAGAATGGCGATATTGCCGCTGCTCGTTACCGTTTCGGCAAAGGTGTCGTCGTGCTGACGGGGCCTCATCCGGAGGCGGATACATCGTGGTTTCGTGAAGCAGGCATACCAATCAGCAAAATGCCGGATCAAAGCTTGCTCCGCTCCGTTATGGGCGAGCTTCACAAATGATGTGGGCCGTATCGTAGAGGATACCCTGCGAGGCAGGATGGCGATCTGCCGGGTGATGTCGGCCTGATGGCACGCCAGGCTCTCAGCGCCCTGTAAACGCTTGATACCGGCCTCTTGTCCGGATCAGCAATTACTCGTCAAAGCCGCTCTGCGCGTGCGAGATCGTCTTGCAGGTCCCGCTGTCCTTCTCGCCAACCATGCGCTTATCACGAATGACCGAACCCTTGGCGATATCGATCTCCCATGCCACCGAGCCTTCATTCAGGCTCGCTTTCCCGCCGGCGAAGGTGCCTTTCTCCATTCTCTGACTTCCGGAAGCCGGGACATAAACTCCAAATGTCCCGGCGGCTTCGTCGAGAGCGAAATTGAACACCTGAGGGGTTCCCTTCGAACCCGCAAATTCGCAGCTGAGGTATGTCGGCGCGGCAAAGGCTACAGAGCCTGAAAAAAGAAGTGCGGCAGCGGCAAATCCGGTTCCTGTGATGACTTTCAATTCCTGATCCCCGTTCGTGTTTGTTCGCCTGATTAGAAATATTTCGCTCAGTCGATGATCGATTTGCTTCATGCAGCAACGATCTCCTCGAGAATTGGACGGCAGATTGCTTCCATTGCGGCGACAGCTCCCGTAATCAGCACGCCCACTCGGTCGGGATCTTCTGCTCCCCACCATATGTCTGCCTCCATTTTTTGCCATAACTCTAAGTTATTGGCGCGGAAACTGTCTGCGTCGGCCGACCACCGCACGAGCATCTGTGCAGCTGTGATGACCTGATTTATAGCTTCTTGCAGCCTTTGGAATGGAACGTCGGCATTTGCGCCAAACCAGGCAGTCATGCGATAGCGGAGCGCAAGTAGGTTTCCTATTTCCTTTCGATTTTTGTCGTAACGAGCTAGAATAACGTAGTATGTATCACGCAGCTTTGCTGTCGATTCTGTTTCGGCTGTCACTTTTGGACGGCTATCAGCTTCATAGAGATAACTCATCGGTGAACGTACTGATCGCATGATCGCCTCGGTTTGGTAGAAGCCCGTCAACACAGTTTCTGCCAAGTCTTGTTTGCGTTTACGATCAGCGTTCCGGGCATCCAACAAGAATTTCCTTTCTGCAAGCGAGATATCAAATGCGAATCTTTGTTCGGCTAGGCTTTGGTCAGCGGCAAGCTGCGACACATGAAGACGTCGTGTCGTCCAAGCAGAAATTCCCGCACCTAGAAGGCCCGCGATAAACGAGGCACCCGCTGAAATGACTGCGATTCCAGTCGGGGTTGTGAAGAAATTAGCATCTGTCGGCATCTTTTTACCTCTTGTCCCGCCTCAGTTTGGAAGGCTGTATGAACCCAGACCGTACATACTGCTGCGGCGGATGAAGGCTTCTTTTGCTCCTTCTAAGATTGCACATGCTGCATCACGGGTCTCTGCATGATCAATTGAACCCCGTGACGTTATGGTTCCGCGATCATTTAGTGCCTTCAGTACAACGATCTGCTCGGCATCGCCAAGGACTGCGACATTTGGATTATGGGTCACGATGATGATTTGTCGCCGTTCTTTTGCTCTTCTGAGCACCGGTACAAGGGTAGCGTAAATGAATTCTCCATCTAAATTGTCTTCTGGCTGGTCGATAATTAGCGGCCGATCACTGTCGGATGACAACATCAATGCCAGCAGAACTGATTGCTGCTGCCCTAGCGATAGTTTGGAGAAGTCGCGGGTTACATGACGTGTACCGGTAGCGGCAGGATTGTGGCGAGTGACCTGTAGTTTCGGAAGGTCGTGCAATGCGACTCGCTCGAGCGCTTGCCGTGTCGTTTTTTCAGCTAAGGTTTCTAGTATCGACCGAGCTTCATCCTGTTTGAAGATTGAAACTCCTTCAGGCGTCTTAATACCCGTTATAGCCGAAAAATCCTTCTTTCCAAGCGAATCTAGGAGTTTCGGGATCGTCAACTCAGCAACCAGATAGTTAGCTCTTACTTGTTGGTTGGTTCTCCACCCCATGGCATTAATGATGATGTCCTCAGCCTCTGGGGAGTAGGCATTTCGCTTGTATTTCAGGCTTACAAAAAGATCGGACAAAGATTCACTCAGAATTTCACTCGCTTTACGACCGAATGCATCTCGAAGTGTAGCAACCCTCTCCCTAAGACCCCATCTCTCTCGCAAAGTTTGCACCCGCTGTTTTTTCAGTTCATCAAGGTGCGGTTTCCAAGTTTTCAGATTTTTGATCGATTGCTCATGAGATGCCTCATCATTGGCGAGCTTACTGATATAGGACATATCAAAAGCAATGTTCAAAGCCTCTAGTTCGCGGCGCTTTTCATCAATACGTGTTTGGGCTGCAGTCTCTTTGGTTTTCCAAGTAAGAATTTGAGTTTTAACCACACCTTCCAGCGCATCGACACTTGAACGAATTTGTATTTCCGCTGCGCCGACGTTGGTTTCATAACTGGAGGCAGCTGTGAGGATCGCCTGGAACTCTTCTCGCCCTACAGTGAGAGTGTCCACTGTAGAAACCTCTCGTATGCGGCCGGCAAAGTCAGTGAAGCTGCCTGCCGCTATTTGCTGCTTAGCTTCACTGATGACTTCGGCGATGTCGGATTGCACCGCGCGTTCGGTCGCTAGTTTGCGCTGTAAAGTGATTAGTTCGGTCACTTCTGGCTTCTTTAAGGCTTCCAACTGCTGCCTAGTCGTTGCCAAGAGCCGTTCATGCTGGGGTATGAGTTCTACTTTTTGCTCAGCCTCTTCGATCTTAGATTGCAGCTCAAGTAATTTGTCCCTAACTTCGCTTTCGGAATCGATTGCCGCGCGAATATTGATAAAACGGTCAAGGTAGTTCAGAAGCGCAAGTGGATTGGTTTGGGCTTGGATGCTAATCTTCGCCGCATCGCCTTGACCAAAACAATCAATTTCAAAGGTAACGGGTCGATCGTCGCCGTCCAAGTTGATCATCTCACCTTCTTTATGGCGCTGTAAGCGATGTAGAACGCCTGCCTTATCGCGCCAGAAAAGATGCAATATATCTGGCCAAACTTCAGAATCGAGAACCTTGCAATCGGCGTCTACTCCCACCAAACAGCGAACGGCTTCAAAGGTGGTTGATTTACCGGTGCCACGGCCCCCAATAATACAATTAAGGTTTTGGCTAAATTGGATAGACTGGTTTGTAAGAAAACCACCATCGAGGGACACGCCTATAACGTGCGGTACGGAGCTGGGTATCAAATCCTCTATCCGGACTCGAGCATCAGCGTCTTCGAGAGCGAGCCGTAGAGCCCCAAACGAGAGACTGTCCATTTTGTAACGGGTAACTCTTTTTTGCAGCTCTGCATTGCGCCCAAGATTCCCTAGGGAATGAGCATCTGAATTAAGAACTCTAGCCAGATATTGTCGGGACCCTAGCTTCAGTTTCTCTATTCGATTTTTCCCCATTTGCATTCGGTCCATATTGGGATCGCCTGCCGCATAGGATATAGCTGATCCAGCATGCTTTAGCTCGATTCCGAGCAGTGCTTTGTGGGCAATCACGTCGAATTTATGGGGTGAGGCACCGGGCACCTCGATTTCATAGCCCGATTCAATATCGACGTGCGCTAAGATACCAATGAATTAGCCCCCGAAAGGCCCGGACATGCTCCCCCACTTAGCTAAGTGTGTAGGAGTAATGTTGGTAATATGACTAGCAGCAATTTTAAGATGGAAGTTCTCTCCGGGCCGGAACGTCGGCGGCGC
>NZ_JALPZP010000006.1:0-258122 GCF_041414895.1 Agrobacterium sp. O3.4 | reverse complement strand
TGAACAGGCCCGCAAAGCTGACATTGGCCGGGTTGAGGAGATTGTAGTTCTGGAACGAGAACCACAGCGTCATCGCCAGGGGCACGATCATCCATACCAGCAATAACAGCACCGATGGCGCAAGCATCACCCGCGCCAGACCGCTCGTGTTTCGAGTTGCCATTGCACTCACCTCCCCTTGGGTACAGGCGTCACGACATGCGCCCGGCATATCCGGAAGAACCGGCTCATTCTTGTTTTGATTTGAAAGGCATTAGAGCCGCCTGGCGGCTTCCGACCCGGAGTGTTCGCTGCCCGGCACGGGAGCCGGACAGCGATCTTCGGGAGGATTACTTGATGTAACCGGCGCGGGTCATTTCACGCGTCGCAGTCGACTGGGCGCCCGCAAGCGCATCATCAACGCTGGACTGACCGGCAACGACCGCCGAGAACAGCTGACCAACAGTGGTGCCGAGCGCCTGGAATTCAGGGATCGCCACAAACTGACCGCCGGTGTAAGGCACGGGCTTTACAGTCGGCTTGGTAATATCGGCAGCATCCATGGCGGCAAGCGTCGGCTTGGCGAAGGCGGCGGCCTTTTCATAATCGGCGTTCTTGTAAAGCGAGGTGCGGGTTCCCGGAGGCACGTTTGCCCAGCCTTCCTTGGAAGCGACGAGCGTGGTGTAGTCCTTGCTTGTTGCCCAGGCGATGAACTTTTCGGCAGCTTCCGCCTTCTGCGAGCTCTTCGGGATGGCAAGGTTCCAGGACCACAACCAGTTGCCGTGGTTCTTCAGTTCGCCATGCGTCGGGAAGAGCGCATAACCGACCTTGTCGGCAACGGTCGAATCCTTCGGGTTTGACACGAAGGAGGCAGCGACCGTCGCATCGATCCACATGCCGCATTTGCCCTGCTGGAACAGCGTCAGGTTTTCGTTGAAGCCGTTGGAAGAGGCGCCCGACGGACCGGCGTCCTTCATCAGATCAACATAAAACTGCAGGGAGCTTTTCCACTCCGGCTGATCGAACTGCGGTTTCCAGTTTTCATCGAACCAGCGGCCACCGAAGGAGTTGGTGAGCGCGCTGATAAACGCCATGTTCTCGCCCCAGCCGGCCTTGCCGCGCAGGCACATGCCGTTGATATCGGCCTTGCGGTCGGTAATCTTGCGGGCGGCGTCACCGATGAATTCCCAGGTCGGGTTTTCAGGCATCTTCAGGCCGGCTTTTTCAAACAGGTCCTTGCGATACATGATCATGGCGGATTCGCCGTAGAAGGGTGCTGCGTAAAGCTTGCCCTCGGCGGAAAGGCCGCCACGGATGGCCGGCAGGATGTCATCGACATCGTATTTGTCGCCGAGCTTTTCGAGCGGCAGCAGCCAACCCTGCTTGGCCCAGATCGGCACTTCATAGTTGCCGATGGTCATGATGTCGTATTGGCCGCCATTGGTGGCGATGTCGGTCGTCACGCGCTCGCGCAGGACGTTTTCCTCAAGCGTTACCCATTCGACCTTGATGTCCGGGTTCTTTGCCGTGAAGTCGGAGGTCAGCCCCTGCATACGGATCATATCGCCGTTGTTGACGGTGGCGATGGTCAGCGTTTCGGCGGAAGCAAGGGTGGTAAAGGCGAGGGCCGAGCATGCGCCCAGCAAAATGGTCTTCAGTGTCATATCTTCCTCCCAGAAGAAAAATGATGAGCATTCGCTTTGCTCTGGGGCATTTACTCACTCGCAAGCCGAAAAAGTCAAGCGACATCCTGTGCTGCGACGCACATGGAAAAATCAAATATCTGATTTTGTTGAATTAATTTTTGCTCAATGAGTGAGCAAATATTCACCCGTCGCTTCATCGGTGATGAGACCGTTCAGCAGACCGCCCCGAAAAGCCGCCAGAATCGACGCATTCTTGCGCGCCCCCTGCGCCATGCCGATGACGGTGCAGGTCTCTCGTGACGGAATGGGAACGGAGGCAACGCGCTCGTTGACGGAGTGCTCGAGAATGTGGCCATTGGCATCATACATCCAGCCGCAAATCTCGCCGACCGCACCGCTGGCCATAAGGGCCTTCATCTCATCCACACCGAGGAAACCATCAACGCAGAGCGGCGCGTTTTCCCCGAGTTCGCCAACGCCAACGAAGGTGACATTGGCGGCGGACCCCAGCGCCAGCGTGGAGCGCACCATGGACTGGTCGTGCAGCAGTTCCCGCTCCTCAGCCGACGAGCACAGAACCGGCAGCGGCATCGGAAAATGCCGCGCCTTGATGGCATCGGCCATGCTGAAGATGACGTTATAATAGGCCGCCGAGCCATCCGGCCCGATATTGCCTGTCAGCGACACGATGCGATGCTGCGGGCACTCCATCGGCGGCAACTGGTCCACGGCGGCCTTCAAGGTACGGCCGGTGCCGATGGCGAGCACGATGGGATCGGCATTTTTCAGCCAGCGCTCGATCTCCGCCGCGCCGGCCTCGGCAATGCCAACGGTCGAGGAAACGCCGGCCGGATCGCTCGGCACCACCTCGATATATCTGAGGTCGAATTTCTCTTTCAGCCGTTCGGCTTTTTCCAGACAGGCGGCAATGGGGTGATCAAGCCGGACCTTGATCAGCCGCTCGGCGACGGCCAGCGACACCAGCCGCTGCGCCGACTGCCGGGAGATGCTCATGGCAGCGGCGATCTCATCCTGCGTGCGCCCCGCGACATAATAAAGCCAGCCGGCGCGGGCCGCATCGTCCAGCCGTCCATGTGCGTCGTTTTGTCTGGCCATGCCGCTGCCCTCTCAGAATTATGCTTGAGCATTTGCTGGCATTTTTTTGCGGCGGCTGTCAAACGGTGGGATGAGCAAGGGAGCGTGCGGCGGGCGTAAAATCATCTGGCGTAGCGGTGCGGCGCGTTTCTTCTCCCCGCCGGGGAGAAGGTGGCCCGAAGGGTCGGATGAGGGGGCAAGCTCTCGGTTTATCTCTAACCTTTCCCCCTCATCCCGCTGCCGCGGACTTCTCCCCGGCGGGGAGAAGAAACATGCGGCACTCGATCGTTCCATTGCCTATCACACACTCTAGCACGTTTTGATCAAGCCGCTTCCTGCACCAGATGCCCCGCCGAAACCTCCCGGTAACGCCGCTGCGGCGGCACGTAATCCACCGGGCGGATCGGGCTTTTTATCTCGTCGGTCGCCATGTTGCGACGGATCTGCCGTCGCGCCGGGTCCGGCACGGGAACGGCCGACATCAATTTTTTCGTATAGGGGTGCTGCGGATTGTCGAAGACAGCAGCACGCGGGCCGATTTCGACGATCTCGCCAAGATACATCACCGCGACACGATGGCTGACGCGCTCGACGACCGCCATGTCATGGGAGATGAAAAGGAAGGCGAGGTTGAGGCTTTGTTGCAGGTCGAGCAGCAGGTTGCAGACCTGCGCCTTGATCGAGACATCAAGCGCCGAGACAGCCTCGTCGGCGACGATGACCTTGGGATCGAGCATCAGCGAACGGGCAATGGCGATGCGCTGGCGCTGGCCGCCGGAAAATTCATGCGGGAAACGCCGCATCATATCCGGGCTGAGGCCAACCTTTTCCATCAGGTCCGCCGCCTTTTCGCGCGCCTGCGGCTTGGGTCCAAGTTTATGCTCGATAAAGGGTTCCATGATCGCCGTGCCGATGCTCATGCGCGGATCGAGCGAGGCAAAGGGGTCCTGAAAGATCATCTGCACGCTGCGGCGCATGGTGCGCAGCGTCGTCTTGTCGAGCTTCAGCACCTCGTAACCGTCAAGCATGACATTGCCGGATGTCGGTTCGATCAGCCGGGTGATCGACCGCCCGGTGGTGGACTTGCCGCAACCCGATTCGCCCACGAGAGACAGGGTTTCACCCTCGGCCAGATCGAAGGAGACTTTTTCCACCGCATGTACGGCGCCGGATTTACGGCCGAAAAGACCGGAGCGGATATCGAAACGGGTCGTCAGGTCCTTGACCGAGAGAATGGGCGTGCGGCCGCCGGAAACAGTATCCTTGACCTCGACCACAGGCTGGCTCTCGCCGGTCTTGATATCGATGATCGGGAAACGCGCCGGCAGCGCCCTTTCCTTCATTGAGCCAAGCTTCGGCACCGCCGAAAGCAAAGCACGCGTATAGGGATGGTGGCCGCGGTGGAAGATATCGTCGGTGGTGCCGGTTTCCACCACATCACCACGGAACATGACGATGGTACGGTCAGCCACTTCCGCCACCACACCCATATCGTGGGTGATGAACAGGACCGACATGCCCTCCTCTTCCTGCAATTGCTTGATGAGGTCGAGAATCTGGCCCTGAATGGTCACATCCAGCGCCGTTGTCGGCTCGTCGGCGATCAGCAGCTTCGGTTTGGAGGCAAGCGCCATGGCAATCATCACGCGCTGGCGCATGCCGCCTGAAAACTGGTGCGGATAATCGTCGAAACGGTTCTTCGCATTAGGAATACGGACCTTCTCCAGCAGGCGGATGACCTCAGCCTTGGCGGCAGACGAAGAAATATCCTGATGCACGGTCAACGCTTCGGCGATCTGCTTGCCGATCGGGAAGATCGGATTGAGGCTGGTCATCGGCTCCTGGAAGATCATCGAAATGTCTTTTCCGCGAACCTTGCGCATCTCCTCTTCCGGCAGCGCCAGCAGGTCGCGCCCGCCGAGCATGACCTTGCCTTCGATGCGGCTCGTCTTTTTATCGAGCAGGCGCATGATGGAGAGCGAGGTGACGCTTTTGCCCGAGCCGCTCTCACCGACGATCGCCACCGTTTCGCGCGGCGCGATCTCGAAACTCATATTGCGGACCACGGATTTCCAGCCGCCATCGACGCGGAAGGATGTGGTGAGATTCTGAACCGATAAAACCGGGCTGACTGAACCGCCGGTCTGTTCCATTGATGTCGCCGCCAAAAGCATGCCGATCTCCTGAAAAGCAGAAGGCGGCCATGACGGCCGCCGGATGTCTTACGCAGCAAGTGCCTTTTCGGCCATCGAAACCCAGTAACTGATGCCGTAGGGCAGCGCATCATCGTTGAAATCATAGGCCGCATTGTGCAGCCCGGCGGTATCGCCATTGCCGATGAAGATGAAGGCGCCGGGACGCGCTTCCAGCATGTAGGAGAAATCTTCCGCACCCATATGCGGGCTGGGATTGGTGTTGACGGCGTTGGCGCCAGCCACGCCCATCGCCACGCCGGTCGCAAATTCCGTCTCATCACTGTGGTTGAAGGTGATCGGATAACCGCGGTGGTATTTCACCTCCACGGTGGCGCCATGCGCCATGGCCGTGGCGGTCGCCACTTCCTTCAGGCGTTTTTCGGCGAAATCGCGGGTTTCCGGCAGCAGCGTGCGCACCGTGCCCGTCAGCGTCACGGAGCCGGGAATGACATTGACGGCCGTGCCGCCATGGGTGGTGGCGACGGTGACGACGAGCGATTTCAGCGGGTCCGTCTCCCGCGAAACGATGGATTGCAAAGCGATGATGATATGCGCCGACGTCAGCACCGGATCGATGGAAAGATGCGGTGCGGCCGCATGGCTGCCCTTGCCGGTGATGACGATTTCGAAACTATCCGCCGCCGCCATGGTCGAGCCCTTGCGGATGGCGAACTGGCCGACGGGAATGCCCGGCTCATTATGCATGCCATAGACCTGGGAAATGCCGAATTTTTCCATCATGCCGTCATTCAGCATGGCAAGTGCACCCGCCCCACCCTCTTCGGCGGGCTGGAAGATCACGGCCACGGAACCCTTGAAATTACGGGTCTCGGCCAGATATTGCGCTGCGCCAAGAAGCATGGCGGTGTGCCCGTCATGGCCGCAGGAATGGGCCTTGCCGGGAACCTTGGAAGCCCAGGGTTTGCCGCTGGTCTCGAGGATCGGCAGCGCGTCCATGTCGGAACGGAAACCGATGGTCGGGCCATCTCCGTGCCGACCCTTGATGATGCCGACCACGCCGGTCCTGCCAATGCCGGTCTCAACGATGTCACAGCCGAAAGACCTTAGTTTCTCGGCCACGAACTTCGATGTTTCGAAGACGTCGTAAAGCAGTTCCGGCGTCTCGTGCAGGTGGCGCCTCCAGCCGGCAACGTCTTCCTGCATCTCGGCCACACGGTTCAATATCGGCATTCCCAGTTTTCCTTTTTTTGTTCCCCGCCGGGTTGTCGGGAGCCATATTGCGTTTGGAATTTCTACTTTTGCAAGTCTGAATTTTGCTGCATGAGCGAAAAATAGGCCAAAAGGCGAATGGCTCAAATTTTGTTCATCAATAAGAGTTTGGGGCTTGATTTTCAAAAAAACTGACAATAGCATCACCTGGAATGGAGGAGTATTCCTTAGCAAAGTCAAATACTTATAAACAATAGACCTTGCACATGACGACGGGAAAAGCGTCAAACATTCAAATAGATAAAATTTAAAAAGGGGAAAAACACGATGAAGAAGCGCAGCGTTCTCTTTGCCAGCACGGTGGCGGCCATGGCCCTCGCAGGCACTGCCGCCCATGCCGAGCGCGGCAGTGACGGCGAACTGAAAATCCTGTTCTGGCAGGCTGTATCAACACTTAACCCTTACCTTTCCGGCGGCACGAAGGAAATTTACAGCTCGTCCATGGTGATCGAGCCGCTGGCGCGCTACGACGAAAAGGGCGAGCTGGTACCGATGCTGGTGAGCGAGATCCCGACCGTCGATAATGGTGGCGTCGCGAAAGACCTGCTCAGCATGACCTGGAAACTGAAAAGTGATGTCAAATGGTCTGACGGCACGCCGCTTACCGCTGACGATGTGGTTTTCACCTGGAAATATTGCACCGCACCGGATGGCGGCTGCGCACAGGCGGCACAATATGAAGGCGTGAAAAACGTCGAGGCCGTCGACGCCCATACCGTCAAGGTCAGCTTCACCGAACCCAAACCTTACCCCTATTCCGCATTCGTCGGCGCGCAATCGCCGGTTATCCAGAAGAAGCAGTTTGAGAAATGCGTCGGCGCTGCCGCTCCGGGCTGCACCTCCGCCAATTTTGGCCCCATCGGCACCGGCCCCTTCGTGGTCAAGGATTTCAAGCCGAACGACGTCATCAGCTACGTCGCCAATACCAACTATCGCGATCCGGCCAAGCCCGCCTTCGCCACCGTGACCCTGAAAGGCGGCGGCGATGCGGCTTCCGCTGCGCGTGCCGTTCTTGAAACCGGCGAATTCGACTACGCATGGAACATGCAGGTGGAGCCGGAAATCCTCGCCACCATGGTGGCGGCTGGCAAGGGCAAGCTGGAAACCGCCTTCGGCACGCAGGTCGAGCGTATCAATCTCAACTGGTACAATGCCGATCCCACCCTGGGTGACAAGCGCTCCACCAAGGAGGGCGGGCCGCACCCGGCGCTTTCCGATCCGGCCGTGCGCCGGGCGCTCTCCCTCGCCATCGACCGCGACATTATCGACGAGACGGGTTATGGCGAGGCGGGCAAGCCGACCTGCAACATCGTGCCGGCGCCTGAGGCCGTCGCTTCGACGAAAAACGACAGCTGGTGCCTGAAGCAGGATGTGGAAGGTGCAAACAAGCTGCTGGATGATGCAGGCTGGGTGAAGGGATCAGACGGGATCCGCGCCAAGAACGGCGTGAAGCTGTCCTTCCTCTACCAGACCTCCACCAACTCCGTTCGCCAGGCGGCGCAGGAACTGGTGAAGGACATGTGGTCGCAGATCGGCGTTGCGGCTGAACTTCGCAATGTCAGCGCCTCGGTGTTCTTCGGCGGCGACCCGGCAAGCCCGGATACCTTCCAGAAATTTTATGCCGACGTTGAAATGTACACCAACAATTTCGACGGCACCGATCCGGAAAAATATCTGGCGGAATGGCTGTGCGACAAGATCCCTGCCCCGGCCAACGGCTGGCAGGGTCAGAATGTTCCGCGTTATTGCAACCCGGAATTCGACAAGCTGGTGGGCGTCCTTTCCAAGACCACGGACTTTGCCAAGCGCGGGGAAATCGCCAAGCAGCTGAACGACATGCTGACGGAAGAAGGCGCGCATATTCCGCTCATCCACCGCGGCAACGTTTCCTCACATTCGCTGACGCTGGAAGGCGTTCGCATGAATGCCTGGGATTCGGAACTCTGGAACGTCGCGGACTGGTCCCGCAAAAAGTAACACGCAGATGCGCCGGCTCCCCAACAGGGGGCCGGCCTTTTGCATGCCCCCTGGACCATGTTCTGAAGACACATTTGCAGCGTCACGGCGAAGATCCTCCCAATTTTCGTGCTGTCGCGCTCTGGGTCTGGAGAGTTTCAGATGTTTGCCTTTACGCTCCGGCGGCTTGCCTTTGCCGTACCGACGCTGCTCGTCATCAGCTTCGTCATCTTCGCGCTGCTCGATCTTGCGCCCAACGACCCGACCGGCGACCTGCCGCTGACCATCCCGCCGGAAGTGCGCGAGCAAATCCGCGCCTCGCTTGGCCTCGACCAGCCCTTCTTCATCCGTTACCTGATGTGGCTGCAACAGTTCTTCATCAACGAACCTTTGAACCTCTTCGAAAAGCTCACCGGCTGGCAGATCGGCGATGGCAGCCGTATGCGGGTTCTTTCCTGGGCCACCCGAAGCCCGGTGGTCGATCTCGTCATTCAGCGCATGCCGCAAACGCTGTGGGTGGTGGGCCTCGCCTATCTTTTCGGCGCGCTGCTGGCGATCCCGATCGGCGTCATCTCCGCCTATAAGCAATATTCGATCTTCGACCAGATCGGCACCTTCATTTCCATGGTCGGTTATTCGGTTCCGACCTTCTTCACCGGCGTGCTGCTGGTCGTCATCTTCAGCTCCTATCTGCAATGGTTCCCTTCCGTTTACGACACCAATCTGAGGGTCTCGGACTGGGCAAGCTTCGTGGCGCAGGTGAAGCAGATGTTCCTGCCGGTGCTGGTGCTGACGCTCTACAATGTCTCGCAGATCAGCCGCTTCGTGCGCGCCTCCATGCTGGACAATCTGCATCAGGATTATGTGCGCACGGCACGGGCAAAAGGCGTGAAGGAAAAATCCGTCCTGCTCGTCCACGTGCTGCGCAACAGCCTGATCCCTGTTGTGACCGTGATTGCACTCGGCGTGCCGACGATCTTTTCCGGCGCCATCATCACCGAGCAGATTTTTCGCGTGAACGGGCTTGGCCAATTGCTGATAACAGCGGTTCAGGGCGCGGATATTCCGCTGGTGCAGACGCTGACCTTCATTTTCGCGGTGCTTATCGTGCTCTTCAACCTGATTGCCGACGTGCTGTACGGCATTCTCGACCCGAGGATCCGCTATGACTGACGCCACCATCGCAGCGCCAACGGTTGCGGCCACCCCCACGCAATCCGCCCTTGCCGATATCTGGAAACAGTTCCGCGTTCACAAGGGCGGGGTGGCGGGGCTATTCGTCTTTGTCTTCATCCTGCTTGCGGTCTATGTCGGCCCCTATATCCATACCGTTGCGCCCAACGCCATCAATGTGAGGGAGCGCAACCAGTGGCCATCACTGGCCCATCCCTTCGGCACCGATAATCTCGGCAAGGACATGCTGGCGCAGGTTCTGGCCGGCGGCCGCATCTCGCTTGCCGTCGGCATCACCGCCATGTTGCTGGCGCTGTTTCTCGGAACGCTGGTGGGCGTGCTGTCTGGCTATTTCCGCAGGCTGGACGGGCCGCTGATGCGGCTGACCGACCTGTTCCTCGCCCTGCCACTTCTGCCGCTGCTGCTCGTCATCCTGATGCTGTTTCGCGATACGTTGCGCGCGGCATTCGGTCCGGAAACCGGTATCTTCATGCTGATTGTCTTCGTGATCGGCATAACAAGCTGGATGCATACGGCCCGTATCGTGCGCGGCGATGTGCTGACGATCAAAAGCCAGGAATTCATCATGGCGGCGAAATCGAGCGGCATGCGCGAATACCGCATCATCCTGAGGCACATCCTGCCGAATGTGCTGAGTTCGATCATGGTCTCGGCCACCCTCGGCATCGCCGCCGCCATCATCACGGAATCGGCGCTCTCCTTCCTCGGTCTCGGCTTTCCATCCGATTTCCCGACCTGGGGACGGCTGCTGTTCGATGGCGCCAACTTCCTGCAACTGACACCGTCGCGCGTGTTATGGCCGGGGCTGGCGATTTCGCTGACGGTTCTGAGCGTCAATTATATCGGCGATGCGGTGCGTGATGCGTTAGATCCAAGGGCGCTGAAGAGCTGAGGAGACGCCGTTCCCTGCGTCACAAGAACCTCTCCGCCGTCATCCTCGGGCTTGACCCGAGGATCCATTGCCGCGCGTGACTGTGGATCCTCGGGTCAAGCCCGAGGATGACGGCGGGTGCAAGTTGATCCACTATCGAGCCCAAAGTTACCACCTAGTGGTAATTCACCTTCTCCGCATCGAGAATGCTGTCCGCATCAAGCGCCGCAATCGGAATATCCGTCCGCGCCGGAATATCGCCGGAAAGCTGAAGCGCCAGATAACGCCCGCAGCACACCCGCAGGAACGAGGTGAAATTGCCGAGGTCGTGCCCGGCATCAATCGATTCATTATAAAGCTTGGCGATGAGCTGCACGCTGTTCATGCCATCGCGGCGCGCGATCTCGTCCAGCGTCGACCAGAAGAAATTCTCGAGCCTGACACTGGTGACCATGCCATCGATCCTGAGCGACCGCGTATGGCTCTCCCAAAGCGCCGGGTCTGCCTTGATGAAAAGCTTGCACATGGTTTCCTCCCTCACCACGCCTGAAAGATAGGCGGAAAACGGGACCGGAAAAAGCCCCGTTTCACCGGTCTTATTTGCCGAGTACGGCCATGAATTGCGAAAGCCAGGCCGGATGCGCCGGCCACGCGGGCGCCGTCACCAGCTTGCCGTCGGTAACGGCCGCATCGATGGCGATATCGGCATAGGTGCCGCCCGCCAGTTCCACTTCCGGACGGCAGGCCGGATAGGCCGAGCAGGTGCGGCCTTTCAGGACACCGGCCGCCGCCAGCAATTGCGCACCGTGGCAGACGGCGGCCACAGGCTTGTCGGCTTCAAAGAAATGTTTCACCGCCGCCACCACATCCGCATTAAGCCGCAGATATTCCGGCGCGCGGCCGCCGGGAATGACCAGCGCATCGTAATCCGCAACCTTGATATCAGCGAAGGTGGCGTTGAGCGCGAAATTATGGCCGCGTTTTTCCGAATAGGTCTGGTCGCCTTCGAAATCGTGGATGGCCGTGGCAATGGTCTGGCCCGCTTTCTTGCCGGGGCAGACGGCATGCACCGTGTGGCCGACAGCGAGCAGCGTCTGGAACGGCACCATTGTCTCATAATCCTCGGCGAAATCGCCGGTGATCATCAAAATCTTCTTCGGCATGTCTGCTCCTCCCGTTTTCGAATGCCTTTGGGCACCCTAACAGGCAGGATCGAGACGCGGGTATTATGGCAATACTACATGGCCGATAAAGATGGGATCAGCGGGCCTGCGGCGGCTGCGGCCAGCGTCTCACACCGCCGCCCCAATTCTCGAACGCCTTTGAAAGTTTGAGCACGAACAAATCCTCGTAACGGGGGCCGACGATCTGCAGGCCGATCGGCATGCCGGATGCCGAGTAACCGCAATTGATCGAGGAAGCCGGCTGTTCCGACATGTTCCACGGCACCGTGAAGGCAATATGTTCGAACGGCCTTGCGGGATCATTGGTGGGCGAGGCCCAGTCGGCCGGATAGGAGACGATTGGATTGGTGGGCGAGATAACCGCATCCACTGTCTGCATCAGCCGCCCGCAGGTCTTGCGCATTTCCATCGTCTGATTGAAACCGAAGACCGCACGGGAACCGCTAACCTCCGCCCCCTTCTCCGCCCATTCGAGAATATAGGGGAGGATCGCCGCGCGGCGTTCATCGCTCAGCGCCACCATATCGCCCCAGAATTTCGCTCGCCAGAAATCATCCAGCCCGTCCAGCATCTCGCGCGTCAGCACCGGCTCGACCGGAATGACGGTCGCGCCGGCCGCCTCGAACAGTTTCGCAGCCGCGACAACAGCATAGCGCACCTCTTCTTCCAGCGGCACGCCGCAGCCGGCATCGAGCATGAGGCCGATCTTCAGGCCTTTCACGTCGATATCGAGATCCATCCAGTCAATGCTGTTGGGCGGCAGTGATGTACCATCTCGCCAGTCGGGCCGCGAAAGCGTCGCCATGGCATAAGCGGCATCAATGACGGTGCGGGTCATCGGCCCGGCGCAGCGACCGGTATAATAGGGATCGACCGGGATGCGGCCCTGGCTCGGTTTGAAACCGAAGAGACCGGTCCATCCGGCCGGCAGCCGCACCGAGCCGCCAATATCCGTGCCGATATGCAGCGTGCCGTAACCCGCAGCGCCGGCCGAAGCCGCACCGGCACTGGAGCCACCGGGGTTCTGGGTGGGATCCCACGGATTACGGCTGAGCTTGTGGAAACTGGAAAGGCCGGAAGAGAGCATGCCGTAATCCGGGCAAGTCGTCTTGGCGTAAATGATCGCGCCATCTTCCCGGCATCGGGCTGCCACCGGCGCGTCTTCAGCCGCAGGCACCAGTTCCACCGCCCTGGTGCCGAGCGGCACCGGGTGGCCCTTCGTGGCGATGAGTTCCTTCAGCGAGACCGGAATGCCATCGAGGGCCCCGAGCGTTTCGCCTTTTTGCCAGCGTTCCGTCGAGGCCAGCGCCTGCCTGCGAGCATCTTCCGGATCATAAGCGTAAAGCGCGTTCACAACCGGTTCGAAGGCATCGATACGCACCTCCACCGCCTGCCAATATTCCGATGGCGAAAGCTTCTTATCCCGGTAAAGCGCCAGGATTTCGAGCGTGTTGAGGTCTATGAGATCGGTCATGGCATCGTCTCGTCAGAAAAACAGGAAATAAGGGCGATATCGGCTTGAAACGGTCAGCTGGTATCGCGCGGGTCGAGCAGGTCACGCAGGCCATCGCCGAGAAGATTGAGGCCGAAAACGGCGAGCGCAATCGCAAGGCCGGGCATGATGGCAAGCCAGGGTGCGGCGCCAAGATAGGTCTGGGCATCGGCGAGCATTCGTCCCCAGGTGGCGGCGGGCGGCGGCATGCCAAGACCGAGGAATGAAAGGCCTGCTTCCGTCAATATCGCAAGACCGAGCTGGATCGTCACCTGCACGATGATCTGGTTGGAAATATTCGGCACGATATGGAAAAGCGTGATCTTGGCGCGGTTCTGGCCGATGCTGATGGCAGCGGTAATGTATTCCCGCGCCCATATCTGCAGTGCGGCCCCCAGCGTTAGCCGCGCAAACACCGGCACCATGAAGGTGGCGATGGCAATGATGGCGGTGAAGCGCCCCGTGCCGATGAAGGCACCGAGCATCATGGCCGACAGGATGGGCGGCACGGCGAAGATGATATCGCAGATGCGCATGACCACGGTTTCGGTGACACCGCGCAGGGCCGCGACCGCGACGCCAATCGCCGTACCGACAGACGCGCCGATGGCGACGGCGGCGATGGCGGTGGAGAGTGAATTCCACGCGCCGGCCATCAGCATCGACAGCACATCGCGGCCAAAATGATCCGTGCCGAGGCCGCCATAAACGAATGGCGATTTCAGCTTCTGGACGATCTGCATCTTGGTCGGCGAAACCGGCGTCCAGACCAGCGACAAAAGGGCAACGGCAACGAGGAAGGTGGTGACGGCGATGCCGACGACGAAGGCCGGGCGGCGGCGGATAAATCGCATCATCGCGCACCTGCCCGCAGTCTCGGATCTATCAAGAGATAGGCGATATCGACGACGAAATTCATGATGATGACCAGCGCCGAGAAGAACAGCACGACGGATTGCATGACGACGATGTCGCGCTGGGTCAGCGCCTGATAGGCAAGCCGCCCGAGGCCCGGCAGGTTGAAGACATTCTCGACAAGCACCGCGCCGGCAATCAAAAAGGTGAATTGCAGGCCGATCATGGTGACAACGGGGATCATCGCATTCGGAACCGCATGCCGCCACAGCGCCACCCGCTCGCTCAAGCCCTTGGCGCGGGCGGTGCGCACGAAATCCTCATTCATCACTTCAAGCACGGCGGAACGGCAGACACGAGTGAGAACCCCGGCCTGCGACAGCGCCAGGGCGATTGCCGGCAGCACCAGCGCCACAAGCCCTGCCAAAAAGCTTGGCGTCCAGCCGGGAAAACCACCTGATGGCATCCAGCCGAGCGTGGTGGAAAACACGATGATGAGCAGCAGCCCGACCCAGAAGCCCGGCACGGCAATGCCCACATGGGAAAACAGCCCGGCCGCAAAATCCAGCGCCCCGTTGCGGTTCCGCGCCGCCGCCACGCCAAGCGGAATGGCAATGGCAACGGACAGGCAGACGGCAAGCAGGGCGAGCGGCAGGGTAACGGCCAGCCGCTCGATAATCAGGCCCGCCACAGGCACGCCATAGGTATAGGATTGCCCGAGATCGCCATGAAACACGCCGGCGAGCCAGTGGAGATAACGCAGCGGCAGCGGCTGATCGAGGCCCATCTGCTTTTGCAGCGCGGCGAGCGTATCGGGGCTCGCCGAAGTTCCGAGCATGATGGCGGCTGGATCACCCGGCAGCAGGCCCATAACGACATAGATGATGAGGGAGACGGCAAACAGCGTGATGACGAGGCTTACAAGACGCCGGATGAGGACGGTTAACATCTGGCATCTTCTCCTTGCGATACTTCACCTGCGGCGGCTGGACAGCTCCATACTCTCCCGTCATGCCGGATCAGGCCCGGCATGACGGGAGAGACGGCTATCGGCAAACCTCACTCTTCCCAATGCACATCCGTCAGCACATTCGAGGGAATGGGCTCATTTTCCCACAGCCCCTTCACTTTCCTGTCCCAGACGCCAAGCTTCGGCATCACGAACAGAAAGAGAGCCGGCACATCTTCGGCGAGGATTTTCTGGGCGTCACCATAAAGCTTTTCCTGCTCCCCGGCATCCGCCGTCTTTTCGACGCTGGCGATGACCTCATTGAAGGTCGGGTTCTTGTAGTTGAAATAATAGGGATCGCGGGAATAGATATCGATATCCATCGGCTCGGCATGGGCGACGATGGTCATGTCGTAATCCGCACCCTTCAGAACATCCGCCACCCACTTGGCCGGAAATTCCGTGGTCTCGATGGTCATCGTCACACCGATTTCGGCCAGCATCGCCTGCAGGATTTGCGAGGTGCGCTGGGCATAGGCCATCTGCGGGGCCTTGATGGTGAAACTAAAACCGTCGGCATACCCCGCTTCGGCAAGCAGCGCCCTCGCTTTGTCGACATCGTAAGGGTGCACCCCTGTCGTATCGATGTATCCGCGGTCATTAGGTGTGTAGTGGCTGCCAATGGCCGTGCCGTAACCGGACCAGGCGCCTTCAATGACAGTGCCCCGATCCACCGCCATCATCAGCGCCTGTCGCACGCGTTTGTCGTCAAAAGGCTTGCGGGCATTGTTCATGCCGGCCACGACCTTCAGCTCGGTATTGCCGACAAAGGTGCCGAGGCGTTTATCGCCATCAAAGGAGGTCATCAGTTCCGGCGCACCGAATTCCGGGAAGGCATCGATATCGCCCGATTTCAGGGCCGCCGCCTGCGCCTGCGGGTCGGACACGAAGCGGAAAGTCGCCCTGTCGAGTTTCACCGCCACGGCCTTGTCCCAATAGGCGGCGTTCTTCTCCAGTTCCACCTTGTCGCCCTTCGCCCAGTTCACGAATTTGAACGGGCCGGTGCCGATGGGTGTGGTGCGGTTATTGTCGGCGCTTTTCGGCGCGACCATCACGGAGGCAGGCCAGCCGAGCCAGTAAAGAAGGCTGCCGGCCGGCTGCTTCAGCTTCAGCACCAGCGTTGCGGCATCCGGTGTCTCGATACTGTCGATGGCGGCGAAGAAACGTTTCTGCGGATTGACCGAGCTTTCGCCACGCGCCTGATCCAGCGAGAATTTGGCTACGGCGGAATCGAAAGCCTCACCATCGTGGAAGGTGACGCCCTTGCGCAGCTTGAATGTGTAGGTCTTGCCGTCAGGCGCAATTTCCCAGCTTTCGGCAAGCTGCGGCTTCACCTTGCCGTCGCGGTCGATCGTCACCAGACCTTCAAAGACATTCTGCCAGGTCACCTGACCGATGGCGACGGGGGCGGCAATAGTCGGATCGAGGCCGGTCGGCTCGACTGCCATGCCCAGCGTCAGCGCGGTTTTCGGCGCAGCCTCAGCCCCCGCAAGCGAAAGCGGCAGCCAGAGCGCGGTGCCCAATGCGAGGGTCAGCGCGGTGCGGCGCGAAAGCGTTGCCGCCTGCGAAAGATAAGTGCGTGGCATCCTTAGTCCCCTGTCTGGCGGCCGGGGCATTTTTGCCCTTCCGAAGACCACCCGTTGCAAAAAGAGTGTCATGTTGCAGGCGCACACACAATCTCGATTTTTGTGTGCTCCGTGTAGCTGAAATGGCTACACGGAAATGCGAACGGAAATCAACCTCTCCGACAGAAACACCGACTGCCCCGCCTACCCAGCCGTCGCCTCGCGCATGAAGCGCTCGATGAAATCGGCAAGCTTGGAGGCGGCGAAGGATAATTGCCGGTCAGGCGCAACGCAGAGATCGATCTGGGTATGGATGCCTTTTTTGCCGGTCAAGGGAATGGCAACCATCTGGCCGCTGCGGATTTCACGCGCCACCGAAAGCGCCGGCAGCAGCGTGGCGGCGGCGTGACCCAGCACCAGCTCCTTCAGCATTTCCAGCGAACTGGTAATGAAGACGGGATCAAGCTCAATACCGGCATCGGCAAACAGCGTGTCGAATGCCTGCCGCGCGGCAAAACTTTTGTCCGGCAGGGCAAGCGGCAGGCCGGCCAGCTCCTTCAGCGAGACTTCCGGCTGGGCGGCGAGCGCATGGCCGGCCGGGAAGATGACATCATAGCTGATGCGGGTGCGCGAACGCACTTTCACACCGGAAACCTTTGGGGCAAAAAGGCTGACGACCAGATCGGCCTCAGCCGCGCCCAGCGCCTCCATCGCCTGGCGGGCGCTGGTAATATGCACCTCGAAACGCAGTTTTGGATATTTCAGGCTGAACTGCGCCAGCACCGGCGCCAGAAGATTGGCCACCGTCGCGCCATTGGCATAGACCGTGACGCGGCCGCGCTGCAGCCCCTTCAGGTCATCGATCAGCTGGTGCACATGGTCGAGCTCGCGCAGCGTCTTGCCGGCACGGGCGGCGAGCAGCTCACCTGCCGCCGTCAACTTCACGCCGCGGCTGGATCGCTCCACCAGCGGCGAGCCGAAATAATATTCGAGATTTTCGATCTGTCGGCTGACCGCCGTTGGCGCGACATTCAGGTTTTCCGCCGCGGCGCGCATGGAATTGGTGCGGACGAGTTCGTCAAAATACATCAAGGCGCGCAGTTGCATGGGGTGGAAACCTTATTCGGGTGGGCCGATGTGGCGGGCCAGCATATCATCGCAGCACGATGAGAAAATACCTCACCCAAGAAGATCACCTGTGGAACGAAAGCGCACCACTTGTTTCTTCTCCCCGCCGGGGAGAAGGTGGCGCGCAGCGCCGGATGAGGGGGCGACGGCAGAGATATGCGGAGAACTTGCCCCCTCATCTGCCCCTTCGGGGCGTCTTCTCCCCAGCGGGGAGAAGAAACGAGCGGCACCCTCACGCCATCAAGCGCGTTTGAAACCCTCACTCGCCACCAGCAGCTGCCTTGTATAATCCGCGCTGAATTCGCGGCTTTCCAGCGCTTCCGCCTCCAGCATTTCCACCACCTTGCCGCTTTTCATAACCGCCAGGCGATCGCACATGTGGCTGATGACGCCGAGATCGTGGCTGACCATGACAAAGGTGAGGTTACGGTCCTTGCGGGCCTGTTCCAGAAGATTGAGGATTTCGGCCTGAATAGAGGCGTCGAGCGCCGAAGTCGGTTCATCCAGCAGCAGGATTTTCGGCTCGACGATCAGCGCACGGGCAATGGCGATGCGCTGGCGCTGGCCGCCGGAAAGCTGGTGCGAATAACGGAAGCGGAAGCCGGAGCCGAGGCCCACCTCGTCCAATGCACGGGCAATGCGCTGTTCGCGATTGTCGAGACCGTGGATTACCAGCGGTTCGAGCAGCAGCGCATCCACCGTCTGGCGCGGGTGCAGCGACCCATAGGGGTCCTGAAACACCATCTGCACATCGCTATAGAAACTCTTGTCCCGGTGTTTTCCCTGATAGGAGCGACCGGCCACCATCAGCGAGCCTTCATCGAAATGGTTGAGACCGGCAATGGCGCGCAGCAGCGTGGATTTGCCGGAACCGGATTCACCGACGATACCGAAGGATTCACCCTCGGCCACGTCAACGCTGACGCTGTCGAGCGCGATGTAACCGTCGAAATCCACCACCATGTCTTTGATGGAAAGAACTGTGCTCATGCGCGCCACTCCGGCTTGCGTTCCAGAACGGGCAGCGGATGGCGGTGGCCGCCAATTTCCGGCAGGCAGTTCAAAAGCCCCTGCGTATAGGGGTGTTTGGCTTCCTTCAGATTGGCGGAAGACAGCTCCTCCACCACCTTGCCGGCATACATGACGAGAACACGGTCGCAGAAGGAGGATACGAGCCGCAGATCGTGACTGACGAAGATCAGCCCCATGCCACGGTCGC
Source organism: Agrobacterium sp. O3.4 (assembly GCF_041414895.1). Taxonomy (NCBI): domain Bacteria; kingdom Pseudomonadati; phylum Pseudomonadota; class Alphaproteobacteria; order Hyphomicrobiales; family Rhizobiaceae; genus Agrobacterium; species Agrobacterium sp. O3.4. Next base: position 239,504 of record NZ_JALPZP010000006.1, on the reverse strand, counting down.
GCACCAGCTTGTCTAGGATATCGAGCACTTCCAACTGAACCGTCACGTCAAGCGCCGAAGTCGGCTCATCGGCGATCAGCAATTCCGGGCCGCAGACCAGCATCATGGCAATCATGACGCGCTGACCCATGCCACCGGAAACCTCGTGCGGGTAAAGATCGAAAACGCGCTCGGGGTCGCGGATCTGCACGGCCTCAAGCATCGCAAGCGTGCGCTGACGCGCCTCGCCGCTGCCGATCTTTTCATGGGTCCGCAAGGTTTCCATGATCTGGCGCCCGATGGTCATCACCGGGTTCAGGGAATATTTCGGGTCCTGCAGGATCATGGCCATGCGCTTGCCGCGCATGATCCGCCTTTCCTTCGCAGAAGCGCTGAGCAGATCGATATCACCAAAACGCAGTGTATCAGCCTCGATGCGTGCGCTTTTCGGGGTCAGCCCCATGATGGCGCGGCCCGTCTGCGACTTGCCTGAGCCGGATTCACCAACGATACCGAGGCGTTCGCGCCCAAGCGTGAACGAAACGCCGCGCACCGCCTCCACCAGCCCGGTGCGGGTGGGGAAAGACACGCGGAGATTCTGAACGGTCAGAAGCGGCGCACTCATTGGCCTGCCTCCTTCGGATCCAGCGCATCACGCAGGCCATCGCCCAGAAGGTTGAAACCGAGGCTGACAATCAGGATCGCGATACCCGGCATGGCCGCCACCCACCACTGATCAAGAATGAACCGGCGTCCCGACGCTATCATCGCACCCCATTCCGGCAGCGGCGGCTGGGCACCAAGACCGAGAAAACCAAGACCGGCAGCAGTGAGGATGATACCCGCCATATCGAGCGTCACACGCACGATGAGCGACGACATGCACAGCGGCATGACGTGTTTCAAGACGATGCGGAAGGGCGACGCGCCCATGAGCTTCACCGCGGCGATGAAATCGGAATTGCGGAACGTCATGGTTTCGGCGCGCGCGATACGCGCATAGGGCGGCCACGAGGTGACCGCGATGGCGAGCACCGCATTCTCAATGCCCGGCCCGAGTGCCGCCACCAGCGCGAGCGCCAGAACCAGCTTCGGGAAGGCGAGAAAGATATCAGTGATGCGCATCAGAATGGCATCGACCCAGCCGCCGGCATAACCCGAGACAGTGCCGACGATAAGCCCGATGGGTGCGGCGATAATCGCCACCAGCAGCACCACGAACAGAGTGAGCCGCGAACCGTGGATGAGCCGCGAGAGAATATCCCGCCCCTGATCGTCGGTGCCGAGCAGATAACCCTCGGTGCCTGGTGGCAAAAGCCGGGCGTTGCGCAGATCACCCTGCACCGGGTTATGCGGCGCCAGCACATCGGCAAACAGCGCGACGAAGAGCAGCGCGATGATGATGCCGAGGCCAAGCAGCGCCAGCCGGTTTTCTGAAAACCGCCGCCAGATGACATAGGCGCGGCCAAGCCGTGCCTGTCTGCGCGAGGACGGCCGGTCGGAGAGCAGCCATTCGCGGCTATAGGGCTTGAGTGTATCGGTCGAAATCGTCATCGGCTGCGCGTCCTTGGATCGAGCGTCCGGTAAAGCAGATCGGAGAAGAGATTGATGCCGACGAAGATGGCGCCGATCACGATCGTGCCGCCGAGAACAGCATTCATATCCGCATTCTGCAGGGAATTGGTGATGTAGAGGCCAAGGCCCGGCCAGGCGAAGATGGTTTCGGTAAGCACCGAACCTTCGAGCAGACCGGCATAGGACAGCGCAATCACGGTTACCAGCGGCACGGCGGCATTGCGCAGCGCGTGGAACCAGATGATGCGGGTTTCCGAAAGCCCCTTGGCGCGGGCCGCAACGATATATTCCTGGGCGAGCTCGTTCAGCATGAAGGAGCGCGTCATGCGGCTGATATAGGCCAGCGAAAAATAACCGAGCAGAGAGGCGGGCAGGATGATGTGGCGGAACAGATCCCACAGCACGTCCCATTGCCGCTGCCAGATCGCGTCGATCAGGAAAAAGCCCGTCACCGGCGTGAAGGTGAATTCATAGACGATATCCATACGGCCGGGATAGGCGACCCATTGCAGCCGGGCATAAAACACCAGCAGCGCCAGAAGGCCGAGCCAGAAAATCGGCACGGAATAACCGATGAGGCCGATGACGCGCACCACCTGATCGGCAAAACTGCCGCGTTTGACGGCGGCGAGAACGCCGAGCGGAATACCGAAGACAGCGCCGATGATGGTGCCGATCGTGGCAAGCTCGATCGTCGCCGGGAACACCCGCTTGATGTCCTCCATGACAGGATTGGTGGTGAGGACGGAGATGCCGAAATCCCCCGAAAGCGCCTGCTTCAGATAAAGGAAAAACTGCTGCCAGAGCGGCAGGTTGAGGCCAAGCTGCTCGCGCACCCGCTCAACCACATGCGCAGGCGCGCGGTCGCCGACGATCGCCAGCGCGGGGTCGATCGGCACCACACGGCCAATGAAAAATGTGACCGCCATCAGCCCCAGAAAGGTGGTGATGACGGTAACGGCGAAGCCGAGAATGGCTTTCACACGGGCGTTGGCACGGCGTTTGCCCTGCCTCGCCCTGCTGTTTGCTTCAACAATGCTCAAGAGACCGATCCTTCCGGATCATCACTTCGAGATCGTGTAGACGTAGTTGGTGTCAAAGCTCGGTCCGAGCTTCAGGCCCTGGAGCTTGGCGGAATAACCCGCCACTTCCGTCTGCTGGAAGATGATGACGAAGGGACCCTTCGCCAGAACTTCCTTTTGCAGGTTTTCGTAGATGGCAGCACGCTTGGCAGTGTCCTTTTCCAGCAGTGCCGACTGGGTTTCCTTGGTCAGGTCAGGAACGTCCCAGGCATTGCGCCAGGCGAGCGTCTTGTTCTTGCCCTCATCCGAATTGTCGTAGTTGATGGTGAAGGTTTCGGCATTCGAATTCGGGTCGAAATAGTCCGAACCCCACTGACCGATGTAGATATCATGGGTGCGGGCGCGGTATTTCGTCAGCGTCTGCTTGCCGTCGCCCGGAATGATTTCCAGCTTGATGCCGGCCTGCGCCAGCGTCTGCTGCACGCTTTCGGCAATGCCTGTCACCGGCTGCGTGTTGCGCACATCCATGGTCACGGTGAAACCGTCCTTCAGGCCAGCCTTTGCGAGAAGTTCCTTGGCCTTGGCGACGTCGAGCTTATAGGGGTTTTCGTCAAGCGCACCCAGCTGGCCCTTCGGCAGGAAGGTCTGGTGGACTTCGCCGATACCCTTGATGATCGTCGCGCCGATCGCGTCATAATCGACGAGATATTTGAAAGCCTCGATGACCTCAGGCTTCTTCAGGTTCTCGTTCTTCTGGTTGAGGCTGAAGTAATAAACGGTGCCCTTGGGCGCGGAAGTGACGGCAAGACCTTCCTTCTTGGAAACGGCTTCCATGTCACCCGGCTCGAGGTTACGGGCAACATCGATATCGCCGTTCTCAAGCGCCAGACGCTGGCCGGAGCTTTCCTTCATATGGCGATAGACGACGCGCTTCAGCTTCGGCTTCTCACCATAATAATTCGGGTTGGCTTCGAGGATGACGGCCTCGTTGGCCTTCCAGCCGAGGATCTTGTAAGGGCCGGATCCGGCATAACCCGTCTTCAGGAATTCATTGCCGAAATCCGTGTCGTATTTGTAGTCCGCGCTCGGGGTAACGGCCTTCGCCTTTTCGGTGATGAGCTTCTTGTCGACCACGGAAGCGACGGTTGCGGTGAGCACGTTCAGCACGAAGCTCGGCGCATAGGGCTTGTCGACCGTCAGCACGAAGGTGTTCGCATCCGCAGCCTTGGCTTTTTCATTGACGTTGTCGCCCTTGAGGCCGAACTGCGTCAGCAGGAATGCCGGCGACTTGTCGAGCTTGACGGCACGCTCGAAGGAGAATGCCACATCGTCAGCGGTGATCGGATTGCCGGAGGCGAATTTCAGGCCGGATTTCAGCTTGAAGGTATAGGTCAGGCCATCCTCGGAGGTCGTCCAGCTCTCGGCCAGATCGCCGATGACCTTGGACGTGTCATTGAGATCGATGGAGACCAGCTTGCTGTAGGTGTTGCCGGTAACTTCGGCAGCAGACAGTTCGAAGGCTTCGCCCGGATCGAGCGTGATGATGTCGTCGATGGCAAAACCTTCGACCAGGGTATCGGCCGGCGTGGCGGCGAAAGCGTGCGGAGCCGACAGCATCATCAGCGACAGAGCGGCGCTGGTGCTGAGAATACGCATGGATTTGTTGAGCGATTTGATCATAGGATCTCCCCTTTTGTTATAAGATTGATTTCATTCGCTATAGGGCGTCTTCAGGCCGGTTCGTGCCAGGCCTGGGACAGAACGCGCAGCCAGTTTTCCCGGCAGATTTTGGCCAACTCCCCGTCACCGTAACCTGCCGATTTCAGCGCCGCAACCAGATTGTGGTTGCCGCTCGCATCCGCAATGCCAACGGGTACTGTCGCGCCGTCGAAATCCGATCCGAGCGCCACGCAGTCAATACCCATGCGTTCCACCATATAGTCGATATGGCGCACCATGTCGGAAAGCGGCGTGTCGGCAATGTCGCGCGCATCCGGCCTGAGCATGGTCACGGCATAATTGAGACCAACCAGACCGTGACTGTCCTTGACGGCGTCCAACTGGCGGTCGGTGAGATTACGGGCAACGGGGGTAAGCGCGTGCGCGTTGGAATGGCTTGCGATCAGCGGCTGGTTGGTGGTCCTGGCCACATCCCAGAAGCCTTTTTCGGTGATATGCGCCAGATCGATGAGAATGCCCAACCGGTTGCATTCCTTCACCAGCGAAAAACCGGCATCGGTGAGACCGGGCGCGGTATCGGGCGACATGGGATAAGAAAAGGGAACGCCATGGCCGAAAACATTGTGCCGGCTCCAGACCGGACCTAGCGAGCGCAGGCCGGCGGCATAAAATACCTCGAGCGCATCAAGATCGGCGCCGATCGCCTCGCAGCCTTCCATGTGCAGCACCGCGGCAAAAACGTCCTCGGCAAAGGCCTTGCGGATATCGGCCGTGGAACGGCAAAGCCGCCAGGCGCCAGCGCGATCGAGCCTCAGCGCAATTGCAGCCTTCTCCATGGCGATATCGAGCGAAGGCAAGCGCTCCAGCGGCGCGGCAAGCGGCGTATCATAGTGACCGCTTTCGTCCGGCTCCTGCAAGATGAGGTCGCCGGAGGGGATGTAGATGGCGCAGATTCCGCCACCAAGACCGCCGGCCCTGGCGCGGGGACCATCGATATGGCCTTCCCGCGTACCGTTTCTGAATTCCGCAACCGGATCGGCACCGGCCTTGCTGTTGCGCCACAACCGAAGCAGCACATCATTATGACCGTCGAACACTGCATGCATGGGAAGAAATTCCAGTAAAGCGGCAAAACCAAAGGGGGCGGGCAGACGCCGGAATGACACCGAACGAAAGCAAACCGGCGCGTTTTTCGCCGGGCGCTATAATCTGTCGAAGGTGATCTTAGGACGATCTCTCGCAGCTTCGCAAGACGCAAATTAGGCAATGATGAAATTATCACCACTTGCGTTTTGCCGGAATTTGCGCAACGTCAAGCCAGCCAGCCGCCTTGCGCTTTCGTCAACAGCGGCGTGGTGAAAACACCCCTCACCCGCTCTGCCCATTCCGGCCCGAAACCGGCGATTTTTTGCCGCCAGCGATCCGATTGCAGCATGGCCGCACCGATGACGACGGGCTGAATGCCGGACGACGTGAGAAGCGAAAGACCTGAAATGATGGAACTGCCGCTGGAGATGACATCATCCACAAGCGCCACCCGCCTGCCCTCGATGAGCGGCAACATGCGCGGATCGATATAGAGCCGCTTTTCCTGTTTGGTGGTGATGGAGGACATGGGCACCGACAGTTCCTCCAGATACCAGAATTTGCGTGAGGTGCCGAGCGGTACGTAACGGGAATGGCCAAGATGGCGGGCAACGGCGGCGGCAAGCGTCAGACCGAGCGTCGGCAGGCCGATGACGACATCCGGCTCAAAGACGGAAAGCTTGCGGGCAAGATCAGCCGCGAGCACTTCAAGCACCTCAAAAGAAGCCTGATTGACGATGAGCGAGGCAAGCGCATGTTCACCATCCGCGAGCGGCCTTATCGGCAGGCAAATCTGCCTTCCATCATCCAGGACGGCCGGGAAGAAGGACGAATGCGGCCCGGCCGTTTCAAATGTGCGGGGAGCAGCTATCGCCTGCCAGAACTCATGAGGAGCGGCCGGTGACTGGGTATCAGGCGATGCGGATGACGGCATCGGTTTTCCTTTCAGGACCGGGATGGCGCAAAGCGGACGCGGTTTTTCCAGCCACGCCAACCCCGTTCGGCATATCGGGCATTTCAGCAACCGCATACATGCGGCGGGTTCATTTCATTGGCTTTTTCAGCTAGAAGGGAACAAAGCAACAGGCATTCGGACGAACCCACCTATGACTCGGGTTTTTCCCATATTCAAGGACAAGCTGCCCATGAGACTGCTGGACCGGATCGGTGAAGACCTGCCATTCCTGACGGAGCTTCGCCACGATCTGCACGCACATCCGGAACTGGGTTTCGAAGAGGAAAGAACCAGCGCCATCGTCGCCGATCTTCTGGAACGGGCCGGGGTGAAGGTGCATCGCGGTCTTGGCGGCACCGGCGTCGTTGGCACCCTGCAGGTGGGCAACGGCACCCGCAGCATCGGCCTGCGTGCCGACATGGATGCGCTTGCCATGCCGGAAGTGCCCGACAGGCCCTATAAATCGAAACTTCCCGGCAAGATGCATGCCTGCGGCCATGATGGCCACACCGCCATGCTGCTGGGTGCTGCGCGCTATCTCGCAAAGACCCGCGATTTTTCCGGCACCGTCCATTTCATCTTCCAGCCGGCCGAAGAAGGCCGCGGCGGCGCAAAAAAAATGGTGGAGGACGGACTTTTCTCGCTGTTCCCCTGCGATGCAGTCTATGGCCTGCACAATATGCCGGGACTCGGCATCGATGAAATGGCCGTGGTGGAAGGCCCGCAGCTTGCCTCTTCCGACAGCTGGCGCGTGACCTTCAAGGGCGTCGGCACCCATGGCGCCAAACCGCATCTCGGCCGTGACCCCATAACGGCTGCCGGCACCTTCCTCGCTTCGCTGCAAACCATCGTCGGCCGCGTCGTCGATCCGCTGCAGCCCGCCGTGGTCAGTGCCTGCTCGGTTCAGGCGGGTGATCCCAAGGCACTCAACGTCATTCCCGATCTCGTTGAAATCGGCGGCACGGCGCGCGCCTATGCACCTGAAGTACGCGACCAGTTGGAAGCGGAAATCGGCAGGCTGGCCAAAGGCACGGCGGCGATGTTCGGCATCGAGGCGCATTACGAATTCATCCGGCGCATTCCCCCCGTCATCAACGAGACGGAAGCGACGAAACGGGCGCTGCGCGCCGCCAAAACGGTGTTCGGCAACAAGGCCCGTACAACCTTCCCACCATCGACCGCAGGCGACGACTTCGCTTTCTTCGCTGGTGAAGCCCCCGGCTGTTATGTCTGGCTGGGCAACGGCCCGGCGGTGGATGGCGCGCTGCACCACAACACCTCCTACGACTTCAACGATGCGGCCATCGTTCCGGGCGTGGCATTTTGGGCGACACTGGTGGAGCAGGAGCTGGCTGTGGAGTGACGCCCCGGCCGACACGATGGCCGCTCAGGCGCGCCGCGTGCCCGGGCGCGCAAGGCTGGCAAAAATTCCGGCAAGCGCGCAGCCGGCGGTGATGGCCATGATGCCGGGCCAGCCGGCATGGATCCAGAACCAGCCGCCGACCCAGCCGGTGATGCTCGCTCCGCAATAATAAAACAGCAGATAAAGCGCGGAAGCATGGCTTTTGGCGGTACCCGCATTCGCGCCCACTCCACTGCTGGCAGCCGAATGCCCGATGAAAAATCCGATGGTTATCGCCGCAATCCCCGCCACGATGAGGATGATGCTTGAGGCGAATGTGAGCAGGATACCGACAAGGATGGTGGAAAAGGCAACCACCAGAATGATCCGTCGGCTGAACCGGTCGACCAGTGCCCCGCCATAGGAGGACGCGACGATACCCAGGGCAAAGGTCAGGAAAATCATGCTGACGGCCGTGCGGCCCAATTCGTAAGGTGGCGCGACGAGGCGAAAGGCGCAATAGTTGAAAACGGTGGTGAACACGCTCGTCAGCATCGCGCCCAGGAAATAGAACCGCCGAAGTTCCGGGTTTCCAAGATGTTGCGCCCATATTTTCAGATGATTTTTAAGCGGCATGTGCTGCGGCCGGAAATTCCGCGAAGGCGGAAGCAGCAGCAGGAAGCCGATGGCCGCGAGGATACAGACCGCCCCCAGCGCATACATTGCCACCTGCCATGAGGTATAGGCGGACACCAGCCCCATGCCGACACGTCCCGCCATGGAACCGAACGCCGTGCCGCCGACATAAAGCCCCATCGCCTTGCCGAGACTGGAAGGTTCGATCTCCTCGGCAAGATAAGCCATGGCGACGGCCGGAACGCCGCCGAGCACGAACCCTTCCAGCGCGCGGGCGGCAAGCAGCCATGCCCAGCCTTGCGTGCTTGCCGCAATGATATTGGCGATGGCTGCCAGCATCATCGAAACGAACATCAGATTTCGGCGGGTGAAGAGTTGGGCAAAGGCCCCGCTGAGCAGAATGGCGAAGGCAAGCGTTCCCGTCGTCAGAGACAGGGCCAGCGATGCAGTTGCAGGGTTGATGCCGAATTCCGCCGGAAATTCCGGCAGGAGCGGCTGCACGCAATAGATCAGCGAAAAGCTGGCAAAGCCCGCGAGGAAAAGCGCCCAACTCGCCCGGCGAAACTGACGGCTTCCCTGCCGTATCCAGAGCACATCCGGCGGCTCCTCCGTCATGACGATCGGCGGGGTGAAATCCTGTTTTTTGAGCTGGCGCATCGGGTTTGTCCCTTTCGCTCCCAGCTATAGCGCAGCTCCGTCTTTCATTCTAATATATGGAAGGCGTTCCCATCATATCTGGATCTAATATCATGGAACTCAGGCACATCCGTTATTTTCTGGCCATTGCCAATGAGGGCAGTTTTACGCGGGCGGCAGAACATCTGGGAATCGCGCAGCCGCCGCTCAGTCAGCAGATAAAGGTTCTGGAACAGGAAATCGGCGTGCGGCTATTCCGGCGTCTTGCGCATGGTGCGGAACTGACACCGGCGGGCCATGCCTTTCGGGCTGCGGTGACCCATATTCCGCATCAGGTGGGTGAAGGTGTCCGGCTCGCCCGCAGGGCGGCGGCCGGTGAAACCGGCATTCTGAGAATAGGCGTCACCGGCACGGCGGCGCTCAACCCTCTGGTTCCGGCCTGCATCCGCACCTACAGACGCCAATATCCCGACGTGGAGCTTCAGGTGATGGAGGCAGCCGCCCTGGCACTGACACCGGCCCTGCTCGAAGATCGGCTGGACGTGGCGCTTTTGCGCCCTTCTCAATCCGATCCCGATACATTGCTCGAGGAAGTGCTCACTGACGAACCGCTTCTGGTCGCCCTGCCTGCATCCCATCCGCTCGCGCGGCGCGGCACCGCCATAGACCTGATGGAATTGCGCGACGACCCTTTCATTCTGACGCCACGCAGCGTCGGCACCAGCCTTCACGATGCATCGATAAAAGCCTGCCAGGAGGCCGGTTTCACGCCGCACTTAGGGCCGGCGGCACCGCAAATCGCCTCGATATTGTCGCTGGTCGCGGCCGAACTCGGGGTTTCCCTCCTGCCGGAATCCGTCGCGCAGGTCAAAATGCAGAACATCGTCTTATTACCTTCCAGCGGCCCGCCGCCGCGGCTTTCCATATCGCTCGCCTATCGGCGCGGAACGACATCGCCGGTGGTGAAGAATTTCGTGTTGGCGGCGCGCATTGCCGCGCGCGAAACACAGACGCCTGACGTGGCCGGGGTCGAATGAACCGCAGCCCGCAGATGCGGGCCGCCGCTATTCGAGAACGGCAATCACCGGGCTTTCCATCACCCTGCCTGTCAACACATCGGCAATGCCCATATCCGTCTGGTGCGGGCCGATATTGCAGGCGAGCGTGGCGCCGAAGCAGGCCTTGAAGACGAGATAGGGCGGCTGCCATTCCACCACCCTGCCGACGGCTTCGCGCAATTCTTCGAAAGCCTTTGCCACGTCTTCAAGCGGGGCATCGGAAACGAGGCCGGAAAGCGGCAACGGGAGAAGTGCGGTGACCTTGCCCTCTGAGGCAACGGCCATGCCGCCACCCGCTTTTATCACCGCATTGGCGGCCAGCGCCATGTCCTCGGCATTACCACCAAAAACGGTGACGTTGTGGCTGTCATGCGAGACGGTGGTCGCGAAGGCGCCGTTCCAGTTTCCCCAGCCGGTAAGGAATCCGGTTCTGGTGATCGGCTCGGCCATGCCGTGGCGATGGGTGACGGAAATCATCGTCGCACCCTGGGGCGGAACGACGAAACCATCCTTCACCTCGGCCTCCATCTCTCCCGATTGCGTGAAGCGCGGGCGGTCGATGGTGGCGAGGCGTATCTTCGTGCCTTCGGATGTGACCCGGAAATCATTGGGCTCACGAAGCGGCAGCTTCATCGAGCCTTCGAGCGCGGTTGCGTCGCAGGCGGGAACCTCCACCAGCATGCGGCCGCCTTCAGCGACAGCCCTGCCATTTGCGATCACCTGGCGGGCCGCAAAATCGCTCAGATCTTCGAAAATGACGATATCGGCGCGGCGGCCGGCGGCGATGAGGCCGAGATCGGCACGGCCGAGCCTCTGCGCGGCATTCAGCGTAGCGGCACGCAGCGCCCATTCGGGGCGCAGACCGTAACGCACAAGCCGGCGCACCACATCGTCAAGCCCGCCGCCCTGCAACAGGTCATCCGGGAAGACATCGTCGGTGCAGAGTGTCACCGTCTGTGGCAGATGGCCCAGCGCATTCAGCGCCGCCACAAATTCCGGCAGCAGGTGATCATGCGAACCGCGCAACTCGATGGTCAACCCGGCCCGCAACTTTTCCATCAGGTCTTCACCCGACACCAGCTCGTGATCGGAGGAGACACCCGCCGCCATGAAGGCGTTGAGATCGGCATCTTTCAGGCCGCGGGCGTGGCCGCAGACCAGTTTGCCCGAGGCAAGCCCGGCCTGCACGATGCCGCCCATGCGCGGATCGCGCTCGATGACACCGCGCATATTCATGATTTCCGCAACGCCGCCAACCCGCGGCCATGACAGGATATCGGCGAGAATGGTCGCGTCAAAGTCCGCGCCGCCACGCTCCAGCCCCGGAGCTGATGGCACGCAGGAAGGTGCGAGCAGAATGGCGCGCAATGGCAGATTTTCGATTGCCTTCGACGCCCAGCGCACCCCTTCCACGCCATGCACATTGCCGAATTCATGCGGGTCCCAGACGATGGTGGTAACACCACGGGCGACCACTGCCGCCGCATAGGCGGCCGGCGTGACCATCGAACTTTCAATATGCATATGTGTATCGATGAGGCCGGGCGAGACAAAGGCGTTTGCCGCATCGATGATCCGTACAGCGTCGCTGCGGCTTGCCCGCTCGTGCACGCTGGCGATCAGAGCGCCAACGATGCCGATATCGGCGGCGCGAAGCTCTCCCGTCACCACATCCACCAATGTTCCGCCGGTGATGAGGACATCGAAAGGCGCATCGCCACGTGCGACGGCGACCGCGCGGCTGCGCAGCGCATCATCGGTGAGATCGGCAGGCTCGCGTGTTGGAGAGTTCGCGCTCATCGGGCGGCCTCCCGGCGCAACGCCTCGAGAATCGCCGTCTTCGCACTTTCGGCATCAACGGTTTCGGCAAAGTGCGCATTGAAGGTTTCCACCTTGTCGGCGCGCATCTCGACCACGGTTCTGCCCCGGGTCAAGGCGGAATGAAGTTCGACATCGATCCGCGCCTGCCGCCAGCCAATGAGACCGGAGGTAAAGGCAACGGCGGCAACGGGATCGTAAAGCGCCATGGCGGCTCTGCCACGGCGGGTGGCGATGCCGATGAAACCTTCCAGCAGATCGGCAATCAGCGCAGCGTTTTTGCCGCCGGCATCGCGGATCGGCAGCACATCGGCCGGCGAGGCCATAACCTTGCGGCAGGTGTCGAGATCGACCATGCGCAACGGCAGGCCGTGGGACAGAACGATTGCCAGCGCTTCCGGATCGGCAAAGGCGTTGAATTCCGCCGATGCAGTATGGTTGCCGCTGGTCACGCCGCCACCCATCCAGGTGAGATCGGAAATTCTGGCGGCAAGATCAGGCCGGGCAAGGCAAACCGCGGCGATATTGGTGAGCGGGCCGAGCGCCAGAATGCGCTTTTCGCCATCACCCTCAAGCCAGTTGCACAGGGCGGCAAAGGCATCGCTTTTCGGCAAGGCTGGCGCATCCGGCAAGTTTTGGCCGACGGTCGGAATGCCGTTATCGCCCAGAATGCATTGCGCGGTTTCGAGTGCGCCAAGCACGGGCTTGGCACGGCCCTGATGGATCGGCATCGACCAGCCGAAGGTTGAGACCGCTCCGGCGGCATTGCCGCACACCGCTTCCAGCGTCGTATTACCGAACACCAGCGAAATGCCGTCGATGGCAAGGCCTGCCGATTGCACCACCATGATGGCGGCAATGTCGTCAAAGCCCATATCGGTATCGATCCATACACCCATGGTCAGTTAAACACCTTGAGGCTCGCCGCCTTTTCGACCGGCAGATCAAAGGCGAGCGTATCACCAATGACATGCGCGGCAAGCGCCGCATCGGTTTCCGCCTTGATGGGTCCGAGCGGCGTATCCAGCAGATATTCGCGGGTGTTGCCGGCAAAGGATGTGCCGCGCACGGTTCCCTGGAAAGGACCTGAACCGAGGGTGACCATGCGCGGCCGCCAGGCCAGTCCAGATGCTGAAGGGACTGGTCCGGAAAGCGGTGTTGTACCGTTTGCGGTTTTCAGCGCGCCGCCTTCCAGCGCGAAGATGTTTTCAAAGCCAACGAAGTCAGCCACGAAGGATGAAACCGGCGCGTTGTAAATTTCTTCCGGCGTACCGATCTGCTCGATCTTGCCGCCCTTCATGACGACAATGCGGTCGGCGAGGGCAAGCGCCTCGATCTGGTCGTGGGTGACGAAGATCATCGTCACGCCGGTTTCCTTCTGCACACGCTGCAATTCGGTGCGCATTTCAAGCCGCAGGCGGGCATCGAGATTGGAGAGCGGCTCATCGAGCAACAGCACCTTGGGCTCCATGACCATGGAGCGCGCCAGTGCCACGCGCTGCTGCTGGCCGCCGGAAAGCTCGGCCGGTTTGCGGGAGGCGAAGTTGGACAGGCCCACCGACTTCAGGCCGGAGGCGACCTTGTCCTCCAGCGTCTTGCCGCCCATGCCCTTGAGTTTCAGGCCGAAGGCGACGTTTTCATAAACCGTCAGATGCGGGAAGAGTGCGTAAGACTGGAACACCAGACCGACGGCGCGCTTGTTGGCGGCGACACGGGTAATATCGGCCCCGTCGAGATCGATGCGCCCGCCAGCCACCGGCATCAGCCCGGCAATGGCGCGCATCGTCGTCGTCTTGCCGCAGCCGGAAGGCCCCAGCAAGGCCAGAAGTTCGCCCTTGCGGATATCAAGATCGAGATCCTTGACGGCAATGCTATTGCCATAAGCGAGCGAGACTTTGTTGAGCGAAAGATAATTTGCGTCAGACATAACGGGAGAACCCCAGAAAACGTTCGGCCATGAAGACGATGCCGATGGAAAGGAAGGCGAGCAGCGAAGAAAGGGCGGCCACGGAAGGATCAAAGACGATTTCCATGTAACCCAGCATGTCGATGGGCAACGTGCGCACGCCGGGACCCGACAGGAACAGCGATACCGGCACCTGATTGAAGCTCGTCACGAAACCGAGAATGAAGGCGGAGAGAATGCCGCCGCGAATATTCGGCAGCACCACCCGGAAAAACGCGCCGACCCGCGACGAGCCGAGCAGCACCGCAGCCTCCTCAATATCCGAGCGCAGATTGTTGAGGCTGGCTGACACCACCCGCACCGCATAGGGCAGGATGAGCGCTGTGTGGGCGAGAAACAGGGCAAGCGTAATACCGATGCCGAAAGGCACGACGAAATAGCGCAGCAGCGCCAGACCAACGATGATGCCGGGCACGATGATCGGCGCCGAAACGATGGTGCGTACGGTTTCTGCGAAGGGCAGTTTGTAGCGCGACATGGCGTAGGAGGCGGGAATGCCGAGGATCAGCGCCGTGAACGTGCCGCCGATGGCAAGGAACATCGACATCGCGAAACTTTCGCGGAAGCTTTCGACTGTGAAGACCTTGGCGATCCACTTCAGCGAAAAGCCCTGCGGCGGAAAGGCAAGCGTATCGCCGGCCGAAAACGAGGCAGCAACGATGATGAGGAACGGCCCGATGAGGAAACCGACAACGAGAAGAAGCGTGAGCGGAATGAAGAGCTGCCGGGTCATTTCTTGTTCCTTGCGGTGGCGATGCGCTTCAGCAGGATATTGGCGGCAAAGCTCATGACGATCAGGATGAAGGCGATGACGCTGGCGGCGACGAAATTGTTGGAAACCGTGACCTGCTGGTAAAGCAGGGTTTCCAGCATCAACACCTTGGAGCCGCCGAGGATGGCTGGCGTGATATAGGCCGTCAGCGAACCGGTAAAGACCAGCGTGCCGCCAACCACCAATCCTTCCTTGGTGAGCGGCAGGATGACTTTCCAGAACACCTGCAGCCAGTTTGCGCCGAGAACGCGGGCAGCCGCGATCGTATCCTTCGGCATGTTCTCCAGCGCGCTGATGAGCGAGATGATCATCAACGGCAGGAACAGCTGCAGAAGGCCGATAAAAACAGCCGTTTCAGAAAACAGGATACGGATCGGCGCATCACTCAGCCCCACCGCCTGCAGCGCCTGGTTGACGATGCCGGTTCTGCCGAGAATGACGATCCACGCATAGGTGCGGGCAACCGGCGAAATCATCAACGGCAATACGACGAGATTGACCACATGGCCCTTCGTTCCTGGCGACAGGTTGATGATGGCGAAGGCCGCCGCATAGCCCACCACCGCCGAAACAACGGTCACGAGCGCGCCGAGTTTCAGGGTGCGCAGGAAAACCGTCTGGTTCAGCGGATCGGAGAAGAAATCGGCATAAGCGGAGAATGTCCAGCCGTCAGCGGTGCGAAAGCCCTCCGACAAAAGCATGAAGACCGGCACAAGAAAAACCGCCGCCGCAAAAATCGCGGCGGGCAAGGCAAGCGCCAGCGCTTCGGCCCGGTTCTGAAACATTGGTTTATTCCCTGAACGGCGCTGTGGCCGGTTACGCTTGAAGCCGGAATACCGGCTTGCGGCTTTAGAAGGTTGGAAAAGCGGTCAGGGGACGACCAAACCGCTTTTCCTGAAACGGGGCGAGCCCTTGCGGACGCTGAAAATCACCCCGTTCCTGACTGAATTCGACTATTTTGGCTTATTGCCCGACCTTGGAGTTCCACTCCGACAGCCACTTGTCGCGGTTATCGAGCGTCACGTCGGACGGGATGAGCTGCAGGCTGCGAGCGGTTTCATCGCCATAGGTGATGTTGTTCGCCACCTCGTCGGATACCTTGACTTGCTTGTTCGTCGGGCTGTCCACCAGCTTTTCGGCAAGCGCCTTCTGAACGTCAGTCGACAGCCAGAAATCCATGAATTGCAGGGCAAGGTCCTCGTTCTTGGTGCCCTTCGGCACGACGAGCACGTTCATGCCGCCGGTCTGGCCTTCCTTGGGCGTGGCCCAGGCAAGCGGCAGGTCAAGCTTGGTGAAGGGCGCCCAGGAGAAGCGGCCAATCGGCGCTGCCCAGATTTCTTCCTGCTGCATCAGCTGCACCAGCTGCGAGGACTTGACGTAGAAAGTGACGATCTCGTCCTTCTTTTCACCCACGGCCTCGATGGCGCCGGAAAGATCAGGCGTGTCCTTGCCGATGGCCTTACCGAGCATATAGAGCGCCGGCGGGCCCTGATTGGTGGTGACGTTCGGGAAGGCGACGTGATCGACAATGCCGTCCTTCAGGAGATCGGCCCAGCTGTCGATCTTCATCTTGTCGGTGCGGTAGACGATGGAGGTGGCGTAGAAATTGACGCCGACGCTCATGCCGTCGCCATTCGGGTCCTTGGCGATGTCATAGAGGTTTTCGATGTTCGGTACCTTGGACGCATCGATCTTCTGGATCAGGTCCTTGCGGGTGGCGGAAAGAGCATCCGCCATGGAGACGATGGCAAGATCGACTACCGGATTGGCCTTGTTGGCTTCCATCTTGGCCAGACGCTCGACGCTGTTGCCGGTCTCGACGACCAGCTTGCAGCCGCATTTCTGCTCAAACGGCGTATAGACCAGTTCCTTGAATTCGTCCTGCGCGAAGGCGTAGACCGAAATCGTCAGCGTCTTGTCCTGCGCCTCAGCGGCTCCCATCGTCAGCATCAGGGCAGCGCCCGATGCAAGAATGATCTTTTTCATGGTGTGAGTTCTCCTGCTGTGATTTTTTTGGCTTCAATCGCATCATGCTTTGCTTTGCCGGTGGAGCCGCGCATGATCAGCGCCATCGGTACTTTCGAGATTTCTGCCGTAACATCGACGGCGAGGCCGCCTTCGCTGACATCGTCAATGGCGCGCAGCAGCGCTCCAACCGCAAGATCGGCGATGCGGCCCATATCCATGCGCATCGTCGTCAACGGCGGCGTGACCACGGCCGAGAAAATCAGATCGTCGAAGCCGGTGACACTGGCCTTTTCCGGCACTTCGATGCCCTCGCGCTGCAATTCGGTCAGCACCCGCAGCGCATGCAGATCGGAAACGGCGGCAAAAGCGGTAAAACCCTCAGCGACCCTGTCGGCAAGGCCAAGCCGGCAACCCGCGCCATCGGCTTTTTCGAGGGCGTCTATCCACAGTGTCCGTGCAACGCAGGCCTTGCCAAGACCATCGCGAATGCCACCGAGGCGGTCGTTCTGCACGTTGGAATCCCGGTTTTTGCCGACCAGCACCACCTTTTTGTGGCCAAGTGCCGCCAGATATTCGCCAACCTGCCGGCCGCCATCCCAATGGTCGGCTGCGACAGTGTTTCCGGGGGTCGAAGGGCTGTCGATCACCGCAACGGGACAATCAACATCGGTAATGCGCGTGCCGCGGCGGGGAACGATGACCATTCCATCCACGCCGCGCTCGATAAGCCGGTTGATGGCATCCGTCTGCATGGCGATCTCGCCACGCGCGTCGGCGATCAGCACGCCGTAACCGGCACTCACCGCGGCCTTTTCGATGGCCTGCGCAATCTGTGGAAAGAGAGGATTGGCAATATCGGGCAGAACCAGCCCCAGAACACCTGATCTGCCGGTGCGCAGCGCCCTGCCCGCCGAACTCGGCACATAACCAAGTTCGCTTGCCGTCTTGCGGATACGCTCCGCCAGATCAGGCGAAACCCGGCCCTTGCCCGAAAGCGCATTGGACACGGTTGCCACCGACACGCCGAGTGCCGCTGCTATCGCGCTCAGATTGGTGGCAGGCCGTGAAGACGCCATGATGGACCGAAAGGGCTGATTAAACGTTTAATCACGATAGTCGAGTGAAACCGCCCTGTCGAGTCCACCGGGCGGCAAAATGGGCGAAAAGCTGGGCATAAGACATAAATGCCCGAAAAAAGTGCGGTTATTTTTGCAGCGGCAAACCATTTGTCGCGCGATAGGCCTCCACCTGTCGCACCAGCCAGTCGCGAAACAGCACGACCGGAACGTGATTGGCGCGAGAAAGCGGCGCCACCGCATAATAGGAGCTTGGGCTTTTGGCCTGATGATCGAAGGCCTTCACCAATTGCCGCGATTTCAACTCGTTGTCGATCAGGAAAAGCGGCATCAGCGCCACGCCAAGCCCGGCGATGCAGGCCTGCGCCACGCTGGAAAACTGCTCGAACCGCATGCCCTGCGGCAGGGCAAGCGACAGGCCAAGGCTTTCAAACCAGTGGCCCCACGCCCCCGGCCGCGAGGCCATGTGCAGCAACGGCAGGGCGGCGAGATCCCCTGCCTTTTCCACTGGATGCGTATTGAGAAACTGGGGGCTGCATACTGGAGCCACCATTTCATGCATCAGAAAGGTGCTTTCCGCCCCCGGCCAATCCGCCTGACCGATATGGATTGCCATATCCAACTGTTCACGCTCGAAATCGAACTGGCCGATGCGGGTGGCGAAATTGATGGTGATTTCCGGATGGCTGGAGACGAAATCGGGGATGCGCGGCAGAAGCCAGCGGGTGCCAAAGGTGGGCAACATCGCGAGGTTCAGCGTATTGCCATGCGTTTTGGTCATGAGCTGCAGGGAGGCGGAGCGTATCTCACCAAGAGCCGAGGCAATCGATTTCGCGTAAGTTTTACCCTCCGCCGTCAGCGCCACGCCGCGCGCGCCGCGCTCAAACAGGCGCACGCCAAGCTGCTCTTCCAGTGACATAACTTGCCGGCTGATCGCCCCTTGCGTCAGGGCCAGTTCGTCCGCAGCAGCCGAAAAGCTGCCAAGCCGGGCAACGGAATCAAAGGCGGCAAGCGCGCTGGTGGAGGGCAGGAGTTTGCGACTGAGAGATGTCATGCGGCTATTACTAAAGGTAATGCAAAAATGAGTAAACATGGCTTGTGCCATCTGGGGCGATTACCAATAATCCGGTCAGCAAATCCGGAGGCATAAAGTGAGCGAACGCGCAGCATTCAATTGGCAGGACCCTTTCCTGCTCGAAGACCAACTGACCGACGACGAGCGGATGATCCGCGATGCCGCCGCCGCCTTCGGCAAATCCGAACTCCTGCCGCGCGTATCGGAAGCCTATCTTTCTGAAACGACCGAACCGGAACTGTTCCGGCTGATGGGCCGCACCGGCCTGCTCGGCGTCACCCTGCCGGAAGAATATGGCGCGGCCAATGCAAGCTACGTGGCTTACGGCCTCGTCGCCCGCGAGGTGGAGCGGATCGACAGCGGTTATCGCTCGATGATGAGCGTGCAATCCTCGCTCGTCATCCACCCGATCTTCGCCTATGGCTCGGACGAGCAGAAGAAGAAATATCTGCCCGGCCTCGTTTCCGGTGAACTTATCGGCTGTTTCGGCCTCACCGAGCCGGATGCCGGCTCCGATCCGGGCGGCATGAAGACCCGCGCCGAAAAGATCGCCGGCGGCTATCGCCTGCGCGGTTCGAAAATGTGGATTTCCAACGCGCCGATCGCCGATGTCTTCGTCGTCTGGGCGAAATCGGAAGCCCATGACAACCAGATCCGCGGCTTCGTACTGGAAAAAGGCATGAAGGGCCTTTCCGCCCCCAAGATCGGCGGCAAACTCTCGCTGCGCGCCTCGATCACCGGCGAGATCGTCATGGATGGCGTCGAAGTCGGCGAAGACGCGTTGCTGCCGAATGTTTCCGGTCTCAAGGGCCCGTTCGGCTGCCTCAACCGCGCCCGCTACGGCATTTCCTGGGGCGTGCTCGGCGCTGCCGAAGATTGCTGGTTCCGTGCCCTTCAATATGGCCTTGACCGCAAGCAGTTCGGCAAGCCACTCGCCGGCATGCAGCTTTACCAGAAGAAGCTCGCCGACATGCAGACCGAAATCGCACTCGGCCTTCAGGCGTCGCTGCGCGTCGGCCGGCTGATGGACGAGCACAAGATGGCGCCGGAAATGATCTCCATCGTCAAGCGCAACAATTGCGGCAAGGCACTGGATATTGCCCGCCAGGCCCGCGACATGCATGGCGGCAACGGCATCCAGATCGAATACCACGTCATGCGCCACGCCCAGAACCTTGAAACGGTCAATACCTATGAGGGCACGCATGACATTCACGCGCTGATCCTCGGCCGGGCGCAGACGGGCATTCAGGCGTTTTTCTGAGGCTTTGTCAGGATCGAGAAGCAAGGTTTTACGAGAGCCCAAAACTTCTCCTTCGTCACGCTCGGGCCTGACCCGAGCATCTGCGGCGGATTGATTTTACGCTACGTGGTTGGATCCTCGGGACAAACCCGAGGATGACGGCAAGCGGAAGACAAGTTTTGCCGCAGCTTGAGACCTCCGAAAATCATTTCGGAGGCCTTTTTGTTTTCAGTTCGGGTGACGGCTCAGAAGGTGCCGCGAACGCCGATGCCGAACATGCGCGGTTCGGTCATGCTGGCCTCGATGCCGCCAATACCGCGGTTCTCCTTCATAAGCGTCGGCGCACGCTCGTCGAAGACGTTCTTGACGTAAGCGTAGAATTCAAGCTCCTCCTGGAACTTGTAGCTCGCCCGCACATCCGCGATCGTATAGGGCTCGATCGCATAAACGGCCTTGTTATCCGTGTCGGAGTAATAACCGTCGAGATGGCGCACCTGCCCCGAGACGGTGAACTTGTCCGTCACGTCCCAGCTGGCGCCGATGGTGAAGCTGTAACCGGGTGACTTGGCGAATTCCTTGCCGAGATAGGCGGAATTGCTGGAAATTTCGTCGATTTTCGTCTTCAGCAAACCGGCGCTGGCCTTGAGCGTCAGATTGTCGAGAACCTGATAATCGGCACCGATTTCAAGGCCGTAAGCGTGGGCTTCTTCGGCATTGACGGTGTAGGATTCGCTGATGCCCGTGGACACGACGATCGGCACGTTGAACTGCGCATCCTTCATGTCCATGTAGAACAGGTTGCCGTTGATCGTCAGCGTATCATCCAGCAAGCTGGCGCGGGTGAAGAGCTCATAGTTCCAGATGGTTTCCTTGTCGAAGGTGCGCCATTTGCTGGTCGTCAGGTCAAATGCGACACCGCCGGGATTGTAACCGCGGCTGATTAAACCGCCCACCGTCCAGTCATCATTCACGGCATAAGCAAGCGAGGCCTTCGGCAGAATTTCAGAGAAAGTCTCATCATAATTGACCGAACTTCTGCTTGTGGCGCTCAGCGTTCTGTAACCGTTGCGCTGAATCTGGTCCTGCTGGTAGCGCAGACCACCGGTCAGCGTCCATTGATCCGTCAGGCGATAGCTCAGTTCGCTGAAGAGACCGAGATTATCCTTGGTGTCGTTGAAGCGCGATGTTCCGCGCAGATAAAGCACTTCATCGGCTTTCGTATGCGCGTAGAAAATACCCGCTACGCCGCTCAGCACATCCTCCTGATCACCGAAGGTCACACGGGTTTCGTGGGAGGTGTTTTTCAGGTCGATATCGGCATCACCGGTATTGGCAATACCGACCCTGCGCTTGGCGATGGAGGAGGAAAACTGCGTCTGGTTGAACAGTTTCACCCCGTTCTCGAAATCATAATTGATATCGAGAATGCCGGTATTGGTATACTGGCTGAAGCTCGGCATCGTGTTGGTGATGTGGTTCAGATCCTCGAAAGGACGCGATGCCGCTTCCTGGCTTGGACGATTGGAAGCGTTATAGGAATAGGTCAGCTTGGTCGAAAGGCCGGGGATTTCCGAAGGTTCCCACAGAAGCTTGAAACGACCGTTGAACTCCTTGAAGTTCTGATCCGTGCCGTCATGGGCGAAAGCAGAATTGATATAGTCGATGAAGGTATCACGACCGGAGTAGTCGATCGCCATGCGTGCCGCCAGTTCATCTTCGATCAGCGGACCGGAAAAGGCGAAGGAACCACGCTTCTGGTGATAATTGCCGATCTCGGCCTGATAGCTCGCTTCCGGCGTAAACGTCGGGTCTTTGGTATTGACGAGGATGGCGCCGGCAATGGCGTTCGCGCCCTGTGAGGTGGTCTGCGGACCGCGGAAGACCTCGATGCTGTCGACATCCCAGATGGAGGTCGCGCCATAGATGAACTCGTTATAACCGAGATAGTGACCGTCGACATTGATCGTGGCGCGCGGCACCGTGCCGGTAAAGAAGGCGATGGAACCCGTATTCGGTCCCTGCGTGTCCTGTCCGCGAATGATCGGGGCGCTGACATTGTCGGTGTAAACGACGTTCGGAATATCCTTGATCGCATCCGAAACGGTCGGGTCGCCGGTCTTTTCCTTTTTGATTTTCTCGCTGGATATGACCGAAACGGACGACGCTGTATTCTTCATATCACGCGCCACTTTTTCACCGGTCACGACGATCGGTTTGAGAACGGTCGTCCCCGCTGTCTCAGCCTGCTGATCCTGACCCAGGACCGGCGTTACAAACAGCGTCGCCAGCGTCAGAACGCTGACCCCGTTCATCAAACGACCGTTAGAGCGAAACCCCATAACACACCCCTAAATAAACATGAGTATTAAAGTCATATTCAAGTAACGGAACCGTTATCTGTTTCGCAATAGAGAATACGTTCTGCATTGCGGACAATCGGGGTTCCGTAACGGGATGTGCCATATTTACAACAAAATTTATCGACCATCCCTCAGCGCCAAGATTGGCAAAGCATCGCAACGGCCGGTTTTCCTGTCAGAAATCAATTCCGATTTTCCGGTCGATGCGTTAGGCATGTTCAGTCCAAAAATGAGGGAACAGGCTTGAACGCCATGAATGATGATGCCGATGATCTGCCTGAGAACGAGGGCGAGAAGCGTTCGGCGCTCATTCAATCCGTGTCGATCGCGGCGCGTTTCCTCGATCTTCTCGCAAAATCGGAGACGGCAGTCGCGCTTGGCGAACTGGCCAAACGCGCCGGCACCGGCCGTTCGACCGCGCACCGTTATATGCAAAGCCTGGTGCGGGAAGGACTGGTGACCCAGGATCCGGCAAGCGGTTGCTACGATCTCGGGCCGGCGGCACTTGGGATAGGCATCAGCGCGCTGCGACGAATCAATCCGGTCGAGACTGCCGGTCGCCAGATGAAAAATCTGGCCTCGCAGATTGGCGCCAGCTGTGGCGTAGCGATCTGGACCGATCGCGGCCCGACCGTGGTGCAATGGCACAGGAGCGCCAGCTTCTCCATCAGTACCGTGGCGCTCGGTGATGTTCTGCCGCTGGACAACAGTGCCTGCGGGCTGGTTTTTCAGGCTCACCTGCCGGCTGACAGGATTGCCGCCGTGCGCAAATTACAGCCGGCCGCCTTTCGCGGTGCACGACCGGAGGTGAAGGTTCTCAACGCCATCCGCGAGGCAGGCGGTGCGGAACTCAACGAACATCTGTTTTCCGCTCTGACGGGAAAGGCGGCCCCGGTTTTCGACGCCCAGCGCGAAATCTGTTGTGTCGTCACCACCGTATCCTTCCTGGCGACCGCCGAGGCCGAGGGACATTTTTCGCGACTGCTCGAAGCGGCCACAAAGGCAACGGGCGAATCCGGCGGATCGTAATCCTATTCGGCCAGATGCTCCGCAAAGGTGTGGCCAGAATAGCCGGTGCGGAAAAGCCCGGCATCGCCAAGCCTGGGAAGCAACCGCTCCAATACCAGCCGCATTGACGCGACAGACCCGCCGGGCACCGCGACAAAACCGTCTATCGCACCGGCCTGCGCCCATTCCCGAATGGTTTCAAAAGCATCCTCCACGGTGCCGATGACCTGCCAGTGGCCGGACCCCATCACTTCCGGCCTTTGCAGCAGGTCCCCGACGCTCAGGGTTTCCCGCTCGATCAACCGGCGCAAGAGGTTGGCATGGGTGCGGCTTCTGGGTGTTTCAGGCGACGATGGCAAATCCGAAGCGGAAACGATCCGTGTGAGCGGCCAATCCGAGAGATCGAGGCCCGTCATGTCGCGGATGGAGGCAAAGGCACGGGCACGGTTGGCGCGAGCATGGGTCTCCGCGAAGAGTTCCAGCGCCTCCTTTTGGGTCTCCGCCAGATAGAGGCTGAGGCCCGGCATCAGCTTCACTCCATCCGGCTTGCGGCCATGCCCCTCGGCACGGCGGCGCAGATCCGCCCTGAGTTCGATGGCCGCCTGCATATCCGGCGTGGAGGCAAAGACCGCATCCGCGACAGATGAAGCGAAATCACGGCCCTCGGGAGAAGCACCCGCCTGCACCAGAGGAATGCGGCTGGCATGGGCCGGCAGGTTGAGCGGGCCCTTAACGCTGAAGTGCGGCCCTTCATGCGCAACCGGCCGCACCAGCGAGGAATCGGCAAAACACCCGCTCTCCCTGTCGAGCTTCAACGCCTCGTTCGGAAAACTTGCCCAGAGCTGCCGCGCCACCTGCGTGAATTCGGCGGCGCGTTCATAACGCTCCTGCGGCGACGGCATTTGCTTGAGGCCGAAATTTTCGTGGCCGTCGAGGGCAGTGACGATGTTCCAGCCCGCCCGGCCGTTGCTCAGCCAGTTCAGCGACTGAATCTGGCGGGCAACCACATAGGGTGGCAAAAAGGTCGTCGAAACCGTGGATAACAGGCCGACGCGACTGGTCTCCCGGGCGATTGCGGCGAGAAGCATGGTCGGGTCCATGCTGGCAAATCCGCCGCCGGTTTCCAGCCCTTCGGTGCGCAGAAAAAGCGTATCGGGCCGGAAGACGAAATCCACATGCGCCGCCTCGGCGCGCTGCGCCAAATCGACGAAATAATCGCTGGAAAACACCCCATCTATATCGCTGTCCGCACGCCGCCACGCCTCGCCGCTGAGCCAGGTTGGGGCCAGCGACATGCCGACATGGAGCTTGGCTGCGACTGACATAATGCACCTCGACTGAAATAACCGGGAAGAAATCTGCGGGTTGAATCGGCAAATTTCGATTTGTGGAGAGTTTTACTATAGTTTAGTGTCGCTTCAAGATCAGAGCGTCGCGCTTGCCGGAACGAGATCCGTTTTTCGCAAGATCGATATTTACATTCAAATACTTATAACGGCTGTGCGGCGTCTCGACGCATGGCCGAATGAATAACAGGAGTTGTATCCGGTGCTTGATGCGACGGACCTTCACGCCAGCTACGGACACGTCCCCGTCTTGAGAGGACTGTCCGCCCGTTTCCAGGCCGGGCGGGTGACGGCGCTGGTCGGCCCCAATGGCTGCGGCAAGTCGACGCTGTTGAAAACCATCATGGGTTTCCTGCCTTTGTCATCAGGCACAATAAGGCTTGGCGAGCGTTTTATCGGCGAAATCGGGCGCCGGGAACTCGCCCGCCGCATCGCCTATCTGCCGCAGGAATGCCATTGCCCTGACTATATGACGCTTGGCGAATTGGTTGAGCTTGCCGGTTACGCCCGTTACGGGCTTGGCGGCGGCCCGACCGCGCGCGACCGCACACTTTTTGCCGAGGCGCTGAAGACCGTCGGGCTGGAAGACAAGGCGAAATCACAGGTCAACACGCTGTCCGGCGGCCAGCGCCAGCGCGCCTTCATCGCCATGGTGCTGGCGCAGGATACCGACGTGATCCTGATGGACGAGCCGGTCAATCATCTCGACATGAAATATCAATATGCCGTTCTCGGCCTCGTGCGCGAATTGACCGACAGGCACGGCAAAACCGTGATCGTCGTACTGCACGATCTCAACCTCGCCTCCACTTTCGCCGATGATGTCATCATGCTGAAAGCCGGACGGGTTCTGGCCTCAGGGCCGGTTGAAAAAACAGTCACCCCTGAAAATGTTGCTGAGGTCTTCGATCTCGAAGCCGATATCTTCTCCCGTCAGGGGCGGCTCATCTGCGTGCCCAGGCTGGAGCGGCAGGAACAGGCCATTCCGGCATGACCTCGAAAATAACGCCGATTTTTGCCGCCGCGCTGCTGCTGGCCGCCATCCTCACTATTAATCTGCTCGTCATGAGCGGCAACATGCCGCTTGCCGAAATCGCGGCAACGCTCTGGCGCGGCGAGGCCGACACCTATGAACAGTCGGTGCTTCTCTACCAGCAAATCCCGCGCTCGCTGATCGCGATTTATGTGGGCGCCACCACCGCCGTCAGCGGCTGCGTGCTGCAAGGGCTTGTCCGCAATCCCCTCGCCTCACCCTCTACTCTGGGCTTGAATGCCGGCGCGACGCTTTTTGTGGTTGCCGGCGCGCTGGTGTTCGATCTTTCTCCGGAGATGCAGGGATTAGCGGCACTCGTCGGCGCCGGGCTTGGCTTTGGCGCCTGTTTCTTCGTCGCCCGTCTCGCCGGACGGTCGAACGATCCGCGCGGCCTGTCGCTCATCCTCGCCGGTGCTCTGGTTTCGATGCTGCTGATCGGCGTGACCAATGCCCTGCTGTTATCAAACCCCACACGGCGCAGCGAATTTCTGAGCTGGGTCGGCGGCAATATCAACCACGTCTATGCCGCGCGGCTTACCGATTTCTGGTGGATCGGAGCCATTGCGCTGGTGATTTTGTTGTCGGTAGCACGACCGCTGACGCTCGCACTGCTGGGTGCGGAAAAGGCCGCCTCCGCCGGTGTGAACGTGACGCGTATTTCCCGGGTCGCGCTGTTCGCCACCATGCTGGCGTCAGGTTCGGCCGTGGCGATCTGCGGCCCGATCGGTTTCGTCGGCCTCATCGTGCCGCATATGATCCGGCCGCTGGTCGGCGTGAACTTCACGCTCGCTTTGCCGGCGTCCGCCCTTGTCGGCGCGGGCCTCTGCGTGCTGGCCGACCTTGGCGCGCAGACGCTGTTTGCGCCCTATGTGGTCAATACCGGGCTGTTCATGGACCTGCTCGGCGGCCTCGTCTTCATCGTCATCGTCAAGCGCTTTTATCTTTCGCCTTCGCAAAGAGGGCTGTCATGAAACGACATTTCGCCACCGATGGCAAAGCGGTGCTCAGGCTGCCGAGCGGTCTGCAAATCGGCATCGGCAATCTGAAGGCCGGCCTCGCGCTGATGGGGCTGGCGCTTGTGCTCGCCGCCATATCCGTCAGCCTCGGCAATACCCAAACCGGTCTGTTCGACCTTTTGCGCGGCCTTGCCGGCGGGCATCTGAGCGACGATCAGGCCTATGCGCTATGGACGGTGCGGCTGCCGCGCATTCTGCTCGGCTTCATGGCCGGCTGGAGTGTGGCACTGGCAGGCGCCATGCTGCAATCCGTCGCCCGCAATCCGCTCGCCGATCCCGGCCTGTTTGGTCTGAGCCAAGGGTCGATGACCACCATCATGCTGCTTCTGGTGCTGGTGCCGGCCGCGCCGAAAACCATGGTAGCGCTGGCGGCCGTCGGCGGCGGTCTGGTTGTGGCCTTCCTCCTGATCGCGCTTGTTGGACGTGAACGCTCCAGCGGACTTGCCATTCTACTGATGGGCATAGCGATCGAATCCGCCCTTTCCTCCGTCTCATCTGTGCTTCTGCTCTACACGCCGGCGGAAACGTCGCTTTCACTGGCCGACTGGATGGCGGGTTCGCTGTTTCAGGCAAGCTGGTCCACCATCCTCGTTTTTGCGCCCCTCTTTGCCGGAAGCATTGCCGGTATTTTCCTCATCGGTCGGGCGCTTGCGGTCTTCGATCTCGGCAACGAGATGGCCATGGCGCTTGGCGAAACCGTCCGGCATTCGCGCCCGCTCGTCATTGTTTTCGCGGTCATCCTCAGTGCCTCAGCCGTCACGGCGGTCGGCCCACTCACCTTTCTCGGCGTCATCGCCCCGCATCTCGCCACTTTCGTTTCGCCCGCCGTTGGCCGCGCCAGGCTTTTCCTGTCGGGGCTGACCGGCGGCATCTTGGTGGTAACCGCCGATACGCTGTCGCGCGGGCTGGTGGCTGATACGCCGATGCCGATCGGCCTTGCGCTGACGCTGATCGGCGTGCCGCTTTTCATCCTCACGCTGCGACTGCAGGCGCTGCGCAGAACCAACAGCCATTGAATGACTGAATAAAGGGAATACCATGCGAATTGCCATCCTACTCGCCGCCTTTCTGACCGCTGGAACGAGCCTTGCCGCCGAGCGCAGCGTGACCGATGCCGCCGGCCGCACCGTCTCCGTTCCGGAAAAGCCGCAACGCATCGTCGTCATGCATGAGCCGCTCCTGGGCGTGCCGCTGATGGATATCGACGCCAATGTGGTCGGCGCCTATGGCCGCAATAGCGACGGCAAATTCGCCACCGCCGTCGATTTTATCGATACCGTTCTTGGCGAAGGCCGTACGAAACCAAAGGGTTTTGGCGCAGTCGGCCAGATTGATCTCGAAAAACTGCGGGCGCTGCAGCCGGATCTGATCGTGGCAACGGAAATGGATGGCGGCAAGGCCGAGCAGCTTTCCACCATAGCGCCCGTCTATCTGCAAAAGGTCAGCACCGGCCATGCCTATGGTTTCAACGTGGAAGAAAATCTTGCCGGTCTCGTCGGTCGGAGCGACGCTTTCGCTGAACGCCGGAAAGCCTATGACACCAAACTTGCCGCCGTCAAAAAGACGCTGGGCGAAGATGTCAAGGGCAAGACCTATCTGGCGATCCTGCTGACCGACCAGATCAATGCTGTCGGCGACATGTCCGGCGCGGTGCAGGCACTGGAGGATCTCGGTTATGCCCGGCTGAAAATCGATAACGCCGCCTCTTCCGGCGGGCTTGGCTCCACCCTTACCATGCCGCTGAGTGCCGAGGCTTTCGGCAAGCTCAATCCCGATCTGCTGGTGGTGATGAACAGCTATAACAGCCCTACCCGCGGCGAGGATGGAACGCGCGCGGCACTGGAAAAGATCATTCCCGGCTGGGAACGTTTCGTGAAACCGGCCCGCGAAGGCAGAATCGTGTTCCTCGATTCCACCAGGGTCACGACGCCTTCCATTCCCAGCGCCCTGCACACGCTGGACGCGGTGGAAGGCTGGGCGGGCCGCCCCTGATAGTCTTGAAAACGGCGCGTACCGGCGCGTATTTCATGCGCCGGCCATAAACTTGAGTTTTTGTGTAAAGTTATATTGCGACGGCCGGAAGCGCCTGTTATGGTTTGCACATCTTGAAGCAACGATGCCGGATTATCGCGCCGGATGACACTTCCGATTAGCGATCATCCCGCACGCCGATCCGGGACAGCGAGACTGCCGAACCCGTCGGCAACATCCCACGAAAGACAACAGCATGAGCATAACCGACAGCATTGAAACCGCCGTTCCGGACCGTACTCCGAAACGTCATCGCCACGCCGTCAAGCTGCGCTGCCTCGATGTTGCGCGGGTGGAACAGCTCAGCCGGTCCATGGTGCGCATCGTCCTCACCGGACCGGAACTGGAGGGCTTTGCGAGCCTCGGTTTTGACGACCACGTCAAGATGTTCTTCCCGCTTCCCGGCGAAACCGAGCCGAATTTGCCGGTGATCGGCCCGAACGGCCTTGAATTACCGGAAGGCGCGCCGCGCCCGCTGGCGCGCGATTATACGCCGCGCAGCTTCGATGCCGAAAAGGGCGAACTCGCAATCGATTTCGCCACCCATCATGACGGCCCCGCCAGCAACTGGGCGAAAGCCGCAAAGGTGGGCGACCGGGCTTGGATCGCCGGTCCACGCGGCTCTTTCACCGTTCCCTTCACCTATGACTGGCATTTGCTGATCGCCGACGATACCGGCCTTCCGGCGCTGGCGCGGCGGCTGGAAGAAATGCCGGAAGGCACACGGGCTGTGGCGCTGATCGAGGTTGAAACGGATGCGGACCGTCTGGATATCGCCACAAAGGCTGACGCTTCGATCGTCTGGGTGACGCAAAACACCGCGAGCGGGACCGATCACGACGCATTGACTGACGCGTTGCGCAAGCTTGAGCTGCCGAAGGGCGATTTCTGCAGCTGGGTCGCCTGCGAATCCAAGACCGCAAAGGAGATTCGTGCCCTCCTGATCGAAGAATTCGGCGCAAACCCGAAATGGACGCGCGCCTCCGGTTACTGGCGGCGCGGCGCCAGCGGCGTTCACGATCATTTCGATGAATGAGCCCACGGCGGCGGCGGATGTCATGCTGGAGGCGGGAACGATGCTGACAGACCTCAAGGCCCTTCTTGCCGAGGTTCTGGAGGATGAGGCGCACGATATCGAACCGGGGGACAACCTGTTCGGCCACGGGCTTCATTCGCTCGCCCTCATGCGCCTCATCCCGCCGCTTTCGCAGCTTGCCGGAACGCGTCTCGACTATGACGAGCTGGCCCGGCAGCCCACTCTTGCCGCCTGGCAGGCGCTGATCGAACGGGCGCGCGTGGGAGACTGATCCCCGCCAACAGGATTTTTCGCGCCTGGCGCGATGTCCCTGAACATTTCCCAGAACATGTCCAAGGAGAGGACCATGGCAGCAGACAATACGCGTATGCTCGCACGTCGCGTCGAAGAGAGCTTCGACAGAGGCGACGCAGCACCGCCGAGCCAATATGAAGAGCAGATCTGGTTCAAGCAGTTTCAGGACCCCGATCAGGTCTTCCGGCATCTTCTCGCCTACCGCATCGGCGAAGAATGCGACCTGTTGCGCCTGACCGCAGCGCTGAAGACGATCGGCGAAGCCTGGCCCGAGCTTCGCGCACGCTTTGCCTTCGGAGAGGATGGCGCCCTTTCAAAAAGCATCGAAGCCCTGTCCGCCTCCGATGTGCAATTGCTGCAGGTGCCATCGTCAGCGGAAGCCCTCGCCCTTCTGCACGACCTTCAGGCAAGGCCCTTCGACGCCGAAACCGACCCGTCCTTCCAGGCGGTGGTGCTGTTGAATGAAGGGGAAATCCTGTTGGCCTTCCTGGTCCATGGCCTGCTCGGCGAAGTCCTCTCGCCGCAAATCCTGCTGGATGGCATTTCCGCCGCCTATGCCGGTGAGACACCAAAACCGCTTTCCGCTCGCAAGGTCGAAGATGGCGGTATCAACCCGCTTCCACTCGGCTGGCTGCAGCGCCCGGCCTCCGGCTCAGCCGTCGTGGCGTTGCGGCAAAACAGGCTGGAGAGGCCGGCAAGCCACAGCCATGGCGTCGATCTTCCCGCCACGCTGCTCGACCTCAACAGTTCTACCGCGACGAATGCGCTTCTGGCGCGTGCCGGTGCGCGTTTCGCCCTGTTCCTCGCGGCAGGCGACGGTCCCGAAACCGTGACGCTCCGCCTGCAAAACGATGCCCCTACGCCACCTTCAGCGGAGGCTGCATCGCGGATATCGATCTCGCGTCACCAATCGCCCGAACAGGCTGAAAAAACCGTACTGGCGGGACTGAAACAGCGAAACGACAATGATGACGAGCCCGTCACCTTCACACTGCATGCGTTGGCGGCGCCTGTTCAGCCCGTATCGGAGCATGGCCTCCAGTTCGAACCCCTGCTTCTGCCCTCCCTGCAATCCGGTCTTGGCCTCACCCTTGCCGCTGGCCAGACAGTCGCTGGCGACATCCGCCTCGAACTGACGGGCGGGAAGGAAATGTCGCCGCATGCGACGGCCTTCCTGCTGGAGCGTTTCGTCAGCCATCTCGAAGGCGGCGCAGATTTTTCCGGCATCGTACCTCAAAATGCCTCCGCAGCATCGGAGCAGCCGGCTCGCCTATCCGCCCACCCTGGCGATGACGCCACCGCCACGACCATCCTTGCCGAATTCCGAGAGGCGCTTGCCTCACCCGATATGGGACCGGACGACGATTTCTTCGATTTCGGCGGTCATTCGCTGATCGCCACCCGCATCATCGGGCGTCTGCTCGCCAATCACGGCATAGAGCTGCGTTTCAACGATCTGTTCAGCTATCCAAGCGCCGCCGCGCTCGCCACACAGGCGACCCGCCTCGAAACTGCTGCGCCCGCACATGCGGAAGCGACGGAAACCGGCTCGCTGACCGCGCCGCTTTCGCTGGCGCAGATGTCGCTCTGGAAGGCCTATGCCGCCTTCGGTTTCGGCGAGATATTCAATATTCCCTTCGCACTCGATTTCCTCGATCCCGTCGATGAAAACGCTTTCGAATGCGCCTTCCTCGACATCATCGAGCGCCACCCCGGCCTGCGCACCCATTTCTACGTCGAAAACGACACGGTTCTGCAGAAGATCGTGCCGATGCACGACATGCCCGGTTACAAATGGTTCTGGACCAGCGAAGAAAGCCAGGGTGTGGACCGCCACGCAGAGGCCGGCTGGCGGTTCGATCTTGCGCGTGAATTGCCGATACGGCTACGCTTCCTGCGGGATGCACAGACCGGCCGGCAGGTGCTGTCCTTCCTCTTCCACCACATCGTGCTGGACGAATGGTCGGTGAACCTGATGATGGACGAACTGACCGAAGCCTACCGGGCAAGAGTGGCCGGCAAGGCGCCGGTCTTTACAACCAAACCTGCGCCCTTCCATGAATTTGCCAGAAAACAGGTCGCCTCAGGCGTCAATGCCGGCCACCTTGCCTATTGGACCGACATGTTGCGGGATGCGCCGAAGGGCCTTGCCCTCAACGGGCAGGATAGCACCCCGCACGAGGCATCGCAGGACGAGGCGCCGGCGGGCGGCTGGGTCGAATTCAAGCTTGAGAAGCACGTGAGCGACGGCCTCTACGCCATTGCCAAGCAGAACAGCGCCTCGCTGTTCAACGTGGTTTATGCGGCAATCGCCGCATCGCTGCGCCATCTGGGTGGCTTGAACGATCTCGTGGTCGGCACCTCGGCTTCGGGCCGTACGGATAGCGGATATTTCGACACCATCGGCTATTTCACCACGGTCGTCGCCCATCGCGTGCGCTTCGGCGAGAACATGACCGTTGGCGAGCTGATTTCTTCGGTGAAGAACACCATCAACGGCTCACTGGAACACAGCGAAATCCCGATCGATCTCGTCGAGGAAGCGCTGGGCATGACGCCCGGCCGCGACCATCTGTTCGAGGTCTTCATCCAGATTCACGCCAGGAACAAGCTGAATGGCATGCTTGCCGGACCAGATGGCAAACCGGTGGAGTTTCGCCAGATCGATCCCGACAAACACGAATCCATGCTGGGACTGCAATTCGAGGTGATGGAAGAGACGATCGGCGGCGAGCGCTCCATTCGCGTACTGATGAGCTACCGCTCCGACCGCTACGGACCCAACGCAGTCGAGCGGCTGCGCAACACCACGAGCGGCGTCTTCAGCCGTTTTGCCGAAGCCGGCGCTTCGAGCAAGGTGCTGACAACCCTCGCCTGAGCTGGACTTGGGCAAGGAAAACCCGGCTTCGCTTAGCGGAGCTGGGTTATTTTTGCCTATGAATGCTGATGAGAATGTATTGACGCGGCCCCTGCATCCGCACGCCGTCACCCCGGGCTTGGTCCGGGGTCCAGTGCGATCAAGTCCTTGATCGCGAGAGAGGCCTTTCACGGCGCAGACGCGCCGTGGCTGGATGCCGGATCTAGTCCGGCATGACGGAAAAGGGATTATCCGTCTTTATCGGCAACATATACCCGGCCTCACACCCTGAAGCCGGCCTGGCATTCACCCACAGTCGTCCCCCCCCCCTCAAACCGCCAAACGGAACGCCGTAGACGCCTCCGCCGCCACAAGCGTCAGCACCTCTTCGCGCAGCATGGCATCAAGGAACAATGGCAGTTCCGCGCGATAACGGGCGAAATCCTCCGCTTGCGTCAGTACCGAATCCGCATCGATATGCAGGTTCAGGTCGCTGCCGTCATCTTCGCCGCGGAAGGTGAGGTTGAATCCATCGCCGGGACCATTGGCCAGAATGTGCCGCGCGACGCCGAGCCCGGCAAAGACCGGCGCGCTGAAGGGCAGGACATTGATGAGCGGCGAGAAGAAGAAGCGCCGGCCCTTCGAGATTTCCCGGTCGGCGGCGATCTGCTCGATGCGGTAACGGCCATGCAGGCGTTGGCGGCGCAGATTGGCGGCATTGCGCGCCAGAAATGCGCCGACGCTTTCCTGTGGCTCGATCGTGAGGTGGAAGGGCAGGATATTGACGAGCATGGCCGGCATATGCGCGCCGACACTGCCCCAGCGGCTCATGAAAGGCAGCCACAAGGTCAGCACATCACGGTCCGGACGTGGCAGAACCCGGTGAAGATAAAGGCCGGACAGCAATACCAGAAGATCAGGCCAGCCGATTTCCAGACGGCCGGCTATCTGCTGTAACCGCGCGCTGAAACCCTGCGGCAGGGCCGCATCGGCATGCAGGCCGCCGCCGCCGTAATCCTCGCAATCCTTGTCCAGCACGGGCAGATCGGCGGAGGCTGAAAGATAGGCCGCCCAGAAATCGCGGTCCTTTTCGAAACGCCGGCTCTGCCTGTAGGCATCCTCTTCGGAGAGGAAACTGGCGAAGGGGTGGAAATCCGGTCCCGCTTCGCCCTTACCGCAATAATACCCGTAAAGCTGGCCGCAACGCTGCTCCACCAGCGTCAGCCCGTAGCCATCCACGACGATGTGATGGGCGCGGATGTACCAGAGATAACGATCATCGGCGATGCGGTAGAGCAGCTGCGCGGAAAGCCTGTCGGTTCTGAGGTCCAGCCTCGCCTCCACATCGGCGTTCATGCGCCGCAGCGCCTCTTCAAAGGGCGATGGATCCGTGCGGAGATCAACAACCGTCACCACCGGGGCATGGCCGGCATCGCAGCATTGCTGCGGCGTCTCGCCATCCTCACCGATGCGAAAACGGATCGACAGAACCTCGGACTCGCGCACCGTGCGGGTGATCGCCTGAAGGAGCGCGCCTTCGTTCACCGCACCCGAAAGATCGATGTAATGGGCGACCGTGGAAACCGGCTCGTCTGGATGGAAGGAGAACTCCTCCCAGAAATCGAGTTGCGGCTGGGTCAGTGGAAGCCAGCCGCCGGCAGGATCGATATGCGCCATCTGTTTTTCCTTGAACTATTCCTGTTGCCGGGCGCCGCCCGAAATGGTTGGGATCACGCCGCCTTCACAGCCAGAAGCGAAGTCACCTGCCTGGCGTTGCGGCACCGCAGAAGCTGCTGCGGCGTCAGTTCAACGCCAAAGGCGGTGCGGATTTCCGCCGAAACGGCCTTCAGATGCGATGGCAGGAGGCCAAGCGCGAGAAGGTCGCTGCCTGCATCCACCGTCGCCGATTTTTTGCCCAGCACACCGAGATAGATATCCAGCACCCGGCGGTCGCCCTGATCGACGGCAGCAGCCGCAGGTGCGGAGATTTTTACCGGTTCCGCGCCACCCACCGCAGCCATCAGCAACTCCCGCGCCCGGCGGCGATCCGGCTTGCCATTGGCCGAAAGCGGCAGGTCATCAACCTTGAGAAACCGGCCAGGCACATGCGATTCCGGCAGATGGCTGCGGGCGAAATTGCGCAGATCAGCGCTGGAGAGTTCAAGGCCGGGCGCGGTGACATAAAGCACGCCAATGGCCGCCTCGCCCTTTTGCTCGACGCCATAGTCCACCACCAGCACCCGCTGGATGGCGGGATGGCGAATGAGTTCGTTTTCCACATCCGGCAGCGAGACGCGCACACCACGCACCTTGACGTAGCCATTGACCCGGCTTGCAAACATGATCTTGCCATCCGGCCGGTAGCGACCCCGGTCACCGGTACGGAAGGCGCGCACCGGCTTGCCTTCGGGATCATCCACCGTGACGAAATCCGTCTGGGTGACGGCACCGTCCTCCAGATAACCGATCGCCACATTCACGCCGACCGTATGGATGCGGCCAACCACACCGGCCGGGCAATGCTGGCCCTGATCGTTGAGGATGAAATAACGATTGGCCGGCAGGGGATGGCCGTAGGGTATGGACGCAATATCCTCCGCAACGATCTCGTGCCAGATGCTCCAGATCGTCGTTTCAGTCGGGCCGCCGAGCGATATCAGCCGCAGATCGGGCTTCAGCCGGCGCAGGTCCTCGATGATGACGGGCTTGATGTAATCGCCGCCCTGCGCCACGAGCCGGACTGACGCAAGCTGGTCGCCACGGCGGCAGGACAGCAGCATTTCAAGGATGGCCGGCACCGAGCACCAGAGCGTCACACCATGTTCGGCCACAAGTTCGTTCCAGCGCACCGCATCCTTTTCCTCGCCCGGTTCCGGCAGCACCAGCGTCGCGCCTGCGACCAGCGCGCCGAGAACATCGAAGACCGACATGTCGTGGTGCAGCGGCGTGACCGAAATGAACACGTCCTTTTCCGTAACCGCCCATTCCGCAAGCGTGCTGCCGATGACATTGGCGGTGGCGCGGTTGGAAAGCACGACGCATTTCGGCTTGCCGGTGGTGCCTGACGTGTAGAGGTAATAAGCCGGTTCCTCGCTGCGCGACAGCGCCCCCAGTTCCGCCAGGGCAACAGGCGTTCCCGCCGGTGCGGGCGTGGCGAGAAGCACCTCCGGTTCGACGGCCTCGAAGCCCTGCGGAACGCTGCTGGCAACGATGATGGCCGGGCGGCAATTGGTCAGCAGATAGCGCAGTCGGTCTTCCGGCGAGCCGGCATCAACAGGCACCCAGATGGCGCCTGTCAGTGCCGCGGCAAGCGTGATGGCCGTATGTTCAGGGCTGCGCAGCAGGCACACCGCCACGACATCTCCTCGACCTATATTACGGGCCTTGAGGCCTGCCATCGCACCGGCCACCATCTCACCGAGTTCACCGTAAGAGATGCGCCTTTTACCGCTGATGAGCGCGGTGCGCGACGGGTCACCCTCGAAAAGATGCGCGGCGATCCGTTCCAGAAATGGCGGGCAGACGAAACTCCGCTCGTCACCGTTCAACCGATAATGGGACAGGTCGACAATATCCCGTGCATTGAAAGCGTAAGCGCCGTTATCCGTGATCGCGGCAATCGTACGCTCGATGGCCGCGAGAATATTCCCGACCATCGCGGCATCGATCGCCTCTTCGGCATAGTCGATATCGAGGACGAGATCACCCTGCGGATTTTGCGAAAAGCGGAAGTCCAGCGCCACCTGCGGCGTCTGCGTGAGACCGTCCGTCCAGCGCATGGTCGATTCGGGCGACAGTGTCGGCCAGCTCAGGCCGTTGGTGATGACCACCGGCAAAGCGAGCCCGCCCGCATTGGCATTAAGAAGCACGCGGTTGAGGTCGATGCCGGAAAAAGCAAGGTGGTTCAGGCCTTCCAGCACATCCGTCTGCAGCCCCGCCGCACGCTCGGCAAAGTTACCTTTTGCCGCATTCCATTCGACTGCAATGAAGCTCGAACGATTGGCGAAGGCCCCTTCCACCTGCGGGGCGACAGGAACGCCGACAACGAGGGCGCCTTCATTCAGCCAGCGCGACAGCACATCGAGGATCACCGCCGTCAGCGCCGAATTCTTGAACAGCCGTTCTTTTGCGCCGATGCGGGAAAAGGCGGCAAAGCGCTGTTTTTCAACGGTCAGGCTCTGACGGCTGTAACGCGAGACGGCGATGGTTTCGAGCGGGGCTTTCCACGGCAGCTGCGACGGCACTTCAGCAGTTTTCAGCTTTTCCGTCCAATAGGCGGCATCTTCGGCACGGGCCGCCGCCATATCTTCTTTCGGCGTTTTGGCCACAGCAGTTTCCGCCGGCACGACGCCGTCGAAAAGTTCCGCCGCCAGACTGGCGATGGCCCGTCCGTCGAGGATCAGCGCATCGAAACGCAGGAAGACCGCGACTTTTTGCGCCACCGGATCGACATCCGACAGGCGGAAGACCGTAACCTGCCAGGGAGAGGCAGCAAGATCGAAATGGGCATGGGAAAAATCCCGTCGCACGGCGTTCATCCGCGCTTCCGCCTCGGTAGAAGACAAAGCGGAAAGATCAACAATATCAAGGTTGATCTTCAACTCGTCGCTGACGACCTGCACCAGACGTCGCTCATCGATGCGGGTGCGCAGGCTCTCATGTCGCTCCACCATGGCGGCGAGACGTGATTGAAGCAGGGACGGGTCGATATTACCGCGATACTCGCGAAACTCCTGCATCGCCACGCCGCTGAGCGGCAGATGGGTGCCGCGCCCCAGCAGATAGGCCTGTTGCAGGGGTGAGAGAGGACGTTCCATCGGTGTTCCTTTTGCCTCGGCTGCCGGTTTCGGCTGCTGTGCGCCAAATCGTTCCACGCTTTCGGAAACGAGATCAGGACTATCCGCCAGCTGGCGAAGAAGGCCTGTGTAGGCTTCAAAAAGGGCGCGTAACCAATGTTCCGGCAGCGCATCGAGCCGCACATCCCAGTTGATCAGCAGACCCCCATCGAGCGCCGCAACCTGCGCATCCACCGCGACCCCCGGCCCTTGCGAGACGGTGTGGACCATGGGGCCGAACACACGCCCGACCCTTTCCGAAAACAATTCCCCGCCCACCAGATCGACGCCGGCGGTAAAGACCACGGGTGAGTTCTGCAAACCGCCGCGCAGACGGGAGAGGTCGCGCATGACGCTGACGCCCGGATAGGACTGGTGGGCGAGAAGTCCGTTCATCTCGCCGAAAAGGCGGCCGAGCAGCGATTCCAGGCTTTCATCGGGCCTGATTTCAACGCCGAGTACCAGCACATTGGAAAATTCGCCGACGACGCCATCGACCCCTTCCACCAGCGGCGCGCGCCAGAAAGCCGGCACGGACAGCCTGAACTTTTGCGCCTGTGTCGCCTGCGACAGTGCCACGGCGAAAATGCCGAGCAGCAGGGCCGATGTCGTCACCGAGCAACGCCGCGCCGCCTGCTCCAGACTGCCTCGTTCGGCCACTGAAAGCGTGGTGGCGAAGCGATCCGTGTGAACGGCACGGGTGGCGTCTTCCGGCAAAAATGGCAGCGGCGGCGTATCGGGAATATCCGCAACATGCTGCCGCCACCACAATCGGTCTCTTTCACGCAGGGTCCTCTGCTCCGGATCGGAGGCAAGACGCTCCACCCAGTCGAAAAAGGAGGGCGCCACCTCTCCCGAGAGCGCGGTTTCGTCTTTTCCTTCGCCCTCTTCGTAAAGGCGGGCGAGGTCTTCCATCACGATCCGCACGCTGGCGGGATCAATCGCCAGCATATCGGTATCCACATGCAACCGGCTGCGTCCCTGCGGCAGCAGGCTGAGCGAGATCGCCGCCGGGGATGCGGTGCGCAGATCGGTCTGCCGATGGCTCCAGTCCCGCCGTTTTGCCTCGAGCCGGTGCGCCAGAGCCTCCGAATCGAGGGCGGTCAGGTCTTCGACATCAAGGCGGAGTGGCCGGCCGACGGGGTCGACGGATTGGCGCCCTTCCGCATCGATCCTGAGGCTCAGCATGGGGTGACGCCGGCAGAGTTTTTCGACCGCAATGGCCAGTTTTTCCGCGACAAATCCCTGCCCGTCGAACTCGAGGTAAAGATGGGGCGTAACTTTTCCGAGTATCCCATCCGCCTCTCGACCGACCCAATAGGCCACCTGCATCGGGGTTAAATTTAGCATGTGAGTTTGCACCGATTGACAAAACATGATTATCATAATCAAGTATAAGCCATCGTCAACCACTCGAACAGGAGGCATCCCATGAAAACGGGAGCACTCAGGACGAATGACGTCGAATCCGACGAAATTACTGATTTTAATAGAGAATTTTTGTTTACCTCCGGCACTGGGCAGTTGCGGGCCGAAGGAATTCGCGAAAGGATAACTCTTCCAGCCCGCGGTGGCGAAGACACGGCAAGCCCTTTACAGCAGGCGATTAAGGGCGCTTTTGAACGGGCACGCCGGGCTGGACAGGACAATCCGATCGCGATTGGCGCAATCCCCTTCGATGTCAGCGAACCATCATGCCTTTACGTCCCCAACAACCATGAGTGGAGTCCGCGCGACGCGGTTCCGGTCGCCACTGATTCGGCCATGCCGGCGCTTATTGGCCAGAACAGCCTGCCGGACGAGGCCGGTTTCAAACATGCCGTCGAGCATGCCATTCTCAATTTCCGCCATTCCGAAGTACGCAAGGCGGTGCTTTCCGTCATGCGTGAACTGACCTTCGCCTCCGAGGTCAATGTCGAGAGATTGCTGGCCAGCCTCGCCAAGCAGAATCGCGAGGGTTACCAGTTCCGTATTCCGCTTCCGGAGGGCGGCGACCTGATCGGCGTCAGCCCGGAACTGCTCATCCGCAAGCAGGGTGAGAAGATCATCTCGAACCCCCTGGCCGGATCTGCGAAACGCATGACCGACCCGGTGGCGGACAAAGCCAATGCGGACCGGCTTTCGGAGTCGGAAAAGGACCACTACGAGCATAGTCTGGTCATCGAGGATATCCGCTCGCTGCTTTCGCCATGCTGCGCGGAACTCGACGTTCCGGAAAAACCCTCCCTCATCAATACGGCCGCGCTCTGGCACCTTTCGACGCGTATCGAAGGCCGTCTTGCCGACCCGGAAACCAACGCGCTGCAACTGGCGTGCCTGCTGCACCCGACACCGGCCGTTTGCGGTTTCCCGACCGAACGCGCCCATCGCCTCATCCGTTTCGTCGAACCTTTCGAGCGTGGCCTGTTCACCGGCATGGTGGGCTGGACGGATGCGCAGGGCAATGGCGAATGGGTAGTGACGATCCGCTGCGGCACCGTGCAGCACCAGACCGTGCGGCTTTTCGCCGGCGCCGGCATCGTGGAGGCCTCGGAACCCGAATCCGAATGGGCCGAGGTGCAGACCAAGCTCAAGACCATGCTGAATGCCTGCGGTCTTTCCGCCTGAGCGCGACCGAACTTTCCCCGGGGACAAACCATGACAATCGAATTTGAACGCTGGCCCGACGACCTGGCGCGCCTATACCGCGAGCGCGGCTATTGGATCGACAGGCCATTGAGCCGCATCCTTACCGAACAGGTGCAGCGCCAGCCGGATGCGACGGCGCTGATCTGCGGTGAGCGCCGCTTTACCTATGCCGAACTCGACCGGCAATCCTCCAATCTCGCAGGCCATCTTGCGGCCGCAGGCATCGGCAAGGGCGACACGGCGCTGGTGCAATTGCCTAACATCGCCGAGTTTTATCTCGTCTTTTTTGCACTGATCAAAATCGGCGCAGCACCCGTCAACGCGCTCTTCAGCCACCGCCGGCTGGAAATGACCTCCTATGCGGAACAGATCGCGCCCAAACTGGTGATTGCCTCGCGCAGCCATGAGCTTTTCGCCAGTGACGCGTTTCTGGACGGGCTTAAGGCTTCCTCTCCGCAGCTCTCCCTGACCCTGTTGCTGGGCGCGACGGAGCCGCAACGCAGCCTTGAACGGATGCTTGCCGCGCCTGCGGAAAATCCGCCGGCCTACGCCCCTTCGGCGGCAGACGAGGTGGCGCTGTTCCAGCTCTCCGGCGGCAGCACCGGAACGCCGAAACTGATCCCCCGGACGCATAACGATTACGATTACAGCGCCCGGGCCAGCGCGGAGATTTGCGAACTCTCGCCGCAAACCCGTTTTCTTTGTGCCATTCCGGTGGCTCATAATTACCCGATGAGTTCACCCGGTGCGCTCGGTGTATTTCACGCCGGCGGTACGGTAATCATGGCCGCCAATCCGGAGCCGCTCGCCTGCTTCGACCTCATCGAGAAACACGGCATCGACATGGTGCCGCTGGTACCGCCGGCCGTGGCATTGTGGTTGCAGGCAGCACCCGCACATCGCCAAAGGCTGAAATCCCTCAGGCTGTTGCAGGTTGGTGGCGCAAGCTTCGCCGAAGCGCTGGCCCGCCAGGTGCCGGAGGTGCTGGGTTGCGCGCTGCAACAGGTCTTCGGCATGGCCGAAGGTCTGGTGAACTATACCCGCGCTGGTGATCCCGACCATCTCGTCTTCACCACTCAGGGGCGGCCGATTAGCCCGGATGACGAAATCCGCATTGTCGACGAAGATGGCAATGATGTGCCCGAGGGCGAGGCTGGCATGCTGGCAACCCGCGGCCCCTATACGTTCCGGGGCTATTACCGCGCGCCAGAACACAGCGCCCGGGTCTTCGACAAACAGGGCTTTTATTACTCCGGCGATGTGGTGCAGCGCACGCCCGAAGGGTATCTGCGGGTCGTCGGCCGGGTGAAGGACCAGATCAACCGCGGCGGCGAAAAGGTTGCCTCGGAAGAGGTGGAAAACCTGATCCTGCGGCATCCTGATGTGACGCATGCCGCACTGGTGGCGATGCAGGACGAACTTCTCGGTGAGAAAAGCTGCGTCTTCGTCGTCTCGCGCAATGCCGCGCTGAAAGCGCCGGCCATCCGCCAGCATCTCGCCGCGCTCGGCGTCGCGGATTACAAGCTGCCGGACCGGGTGCGTTTCATCGACGCCATGCCGCTTACCGCCGTCGGCAAGATCGACAAGAAACACCTGCGCGACCTGCTTGCGGCGCCCCCTGTCGCCGTCAGTGCCTGACACGCGCTCTTATCGAAAGGGACGCT
Source organism: Agrobacterium sp. O3.4 (assembly GCF_041414895.1). Taxonomy (NCBI): domain Bacteria; kingdom Pseudomonadati; phylum Pseudomonadota; class Alphaproteobacteria; order Hyphomicrobiales; family Rhizobiaceae; genus Agrobacterium; species Agrobacterium sp. O3.4. The sequence goes on along the minus strand of NZ_JALPZP010000006.1, from coordinate 197,509 downwards.
CGACAGGGCGTCCCAAATCACTATGCGCCGCCCGGCGCGCCAAACCACCGAGGTCTTCATGACGATCCCCACTATTTCCGATTATCCGATGCCGGTTGCCGCCAGCTTTCCGGCCAACAAGACAAAATGGCAGCCTGACGCGAAACGCGCCGTACTGCTCATCCACGACATGCAGCGTTATTTCCTGCGGTTCTACGAGGCAGACGGCAAGCTGATGACGACCCTCATCGACAATCTCGCGAAGGTGAAGGCATGGGCGGTTCAGAACGACGTACCGGTCATCTACACGGCTCAACCACATGACCAGCCGCCGGGCGACCGGGCGCTGCTGAACGACATGTGGGGACCGGGCCTCACCGTCGTGGACCCGGAATTGCAGAAGGTGGTGGATAAGCTTGCCCCGACACCTGATGACGTGGTGCTGACCAAATGGCGCTACAGCGCCTTCCAGCGTTCCGATCTTGCCGAACGCATGAAGGGTTGGGGCCGCGACCAGATCATCGTCGGCGGCGTTTACGCCCATATCGGCTGCATGATGACGGCCGTCGAAGCTTTCATGAAGGATATCCAGCCCTTCATGATCGGCGACGGGGTTGCCGATTTTTCGGAAGCCGAACATCGCATGGCGCTGCAATATGTGGCGACACGCTGCGGCGTGGTTATCGACACCGCAAGCCTTGTCGGCGCGGGAGAAGTTGCCGACACCCGCGAATGGCTGAAAGCCCGTGTCCTGCAGCTTGTGGAAGACGAAAGCGACATCGACCCCGACGAGAACCTGATCTTTTACGGGCTGGATTCCCTGCAGGTCATGAAACTTGCCGGCGAGCTGAAGGAACGCGGCGTCACCGTCGGCTTCGATGAGCTGGCGCGTGTGCCCACACTTTCCGCCTGGTGGACACTGATCGAAGAAAAGCGGCTTGCAGCCTGAGCGGACGGACAAGATGACGCAACAGAGATTTACCGGGCGGCGTGTGCTGGTGACGGGCACGGCCCAGGGCATTGGTCGCCGCATCGCCGAACGTTTCATCGAGGAAGGGGCCGAAGTCATCGGCCTCGACCTACTGGCCGGCACAGCGGAAGCACCATTCCGCCATATTGCCCTCGATATCACCGACGCCGCGGCGGTGGAGGGAGTATGCAAGGCAATCGAAAGCGAATGGGGCGGTCTTGATATCCTCGTCAACGCCGCAGGCATTTTGCGGCTTGGCGACAGCGAAAGCCTGACGCCGGAGGACTGGAAAGCCTGCATGGATGTCAATGCCGCAGGCCCGTTCCATCTGCTGCGGCAATGGAGTGGCGCCTTCAAACGGCAGCGGCGTGGCGCGATCGTCAATGTCGGCTCCAATGCAGCCGTGGTGCCGCGCATCGGCATGATGGCTTATTGCGCTTCCAAGGCGGCGCTGGTCAGCCTCAGCCATTGCGCCGCCCTAGAGCTTGCGCCCTATGGCGTGCGCTGCAACGTGGTCTCGCCCGGCTCCACCGATACGCCGATGCTGGCCGGCATGCTGAGCGATCCCACCGGCAAGGAACGGCTCATCGCCGGCCTGCCGGAGCAGTTCAAGCTCGGTATTCCGCTTGGCAAGATTGCAAGACCGGATGATATAGCCGATACGGTGCTGTTTCTCGCCTCCGATCAGGCTGGCCACGTGACGATGCAGCAGATCGTGGTTGATGGCGGCGCAACGCTCGCGGCCTGATCTCGCCGGCGTAGTGAGGGACAGATATGGCGATCATGCCGGCATTGCATAACGAGACTGTTTCTGGCAACCAGCCGGAAGCCGTCTGGCCGTGGCCGGATGACGGCAGCGATTGCCATTGCCTCACCCTTCGTTACAGCCCCGACGACGAAACCGGTGGCAGCATCGCCCCTGCCCTGCCCGCACAGCTGTTGCGGGCGGTGCCGAGACGCAAGGCGGAGTTTCTGGCGGGACGCAGATGCGCGGCGGAAGCCATACGCCGCCTTACCGGCCACGCATCATTTCCCGGAATGGGAGAGGACCGCGCGCCGATCTGGCCCGAAGGGGTGGTCGGCGCGATTTCTCATAGCAGTGATCGTGCAATTGCGCTTGCCGGCTCCAGCAGCAGGTTTCTCGGCATCGGCATCGATATCGAGAAACGCCTGAGCGAAGAAGAAGCCCGCGATATCGCTTCGCAGACCTTGACGGCGCATGAGCTTCACAGCCTCGGCAACATTGTCGATCCCTTCATGACCGGGCTCATTTTTTCGGCCAAGGAGAGCCTGTTCAAGGCGCTTTATCCGACGGTGAAACGGCTTTTCTTTTTCGAAGCAGCCGAATTATCCGCTTACGACGCGGATGGCTCGGGGTCGCTTCGCCTGACCGCCGACCTTACCGGTAACTGGCTTGAGGGAACGGAGATCGCCTTCCGCTTCGGCCATTTCGAAGACCTCCTTCTCACCCGCATCCTTCTCCCGCAATGAGGGAAAAACAACGGTTTCTGTTCCCATAAACTCATATTTAAAGCCACTCCTCCCGTCATCCGTGTGAAATACTCAAACGGTACGCAGCTTGTTGGAATGATTCCAAACATGCAACGGTGGAGACACGACATGACCGACATCGATACGAGCAAGCTGTCCTGGGACGAATGGGATGAACTGCAAAACCCGCCGCCGGCCGAAACCGATTTCGACCGCGTGGTCGAAACCGCGATTTCCCGCCGCGGTTTCCTCGGCGGCGTGCTGGCTTTCGGCTCGGCTGCAGCTGCCATGGGCACGCTTGGCAACCTGATGGCAAGCACTTCGGCCGAAGCGCAGGAAGCCGCCGCTGGCCGCTTCCCCTTCAAGCCGGTGGCGGCCGCAACCGACCACACCATTCACGTGCCGGAAGGTTACAGCTGGAAGCCGGTTGCCAAATGGGGCCAGCCGCTGTTTTCCAACGTTCCCGATCTCGACGCGGCCAAGGGTGTCAGCGTTGAAAACTCCGACAAGGTCTTTGGTGAAAATACCGACGGCATGGAACTCTTCATGGTCGGCGCTCACCAGCTGATCGCCGTCAACCATGAATATGTGAACCCTGAAATCAACCTGCCGCACGCGGACAAGGGCAACCCGAAGACGGCCGACGACGTGAAGATCCTGCAGAACATGCAGGGCGTTACCGTCATGGAAGTGGCGGAAGGCAACGAGGGCTGGGAAATCGTTCTCGACAGCCCGTTCAACCGCCGTATCCACCACAACACGCCGATGAAGCTTTCCGGCCCGGCCGCAGGCTCCGAGCTCGTCAAGACCGCCGCCGATCCTGATGGTATCGACTGTCTCGGGACCTTCAACAATTGCGGTGCCGGCCGCACGCCATGGGGCACCTACCTCACCTGCGAAGAAAACTTCAACGGCTATTTCGGCACCACCGATACCGCCTTCAAGCTGCCTGAGGACTACAAGCGTTATGGCATCGTCGCCGAGACCCGCTACGCCTATGAGAAGTTCGACGCGCGTTTCGACGTTGCCAAGAACCCGAACGAGCCGCGCCGCGCCGGTTACGTGGTCGAGATCGATCCTTCGGACGCCTCCTCCACCCCGATCAAACGCACCGCGCTTGGCCGCATCAAGCACGAAAACGCCGCCGTGGTGATTGCCCGTGACGGCCGCGTCGTCGTTTACATGGGTGACGACGAGCGTGGCGAATTCCTCTATAAATTCGTCTCCAACGGCATTTACGTGCCGGGCGGCGACACCTCCAGGCTGCTCGACGAAGGCACGCTTTATGTCGCCAAGTTCGCCGATGACGGCGCAGGCGAATGGGTGGCTCTGACGCCTGAAAGCACCGGCATGAAGATCGACGAAATCTGCGTCTTCACCCGCCAGGCCGCCTCCAAGGTGGGTGCGACCACCATGGACCGTCCGGAATGGGTCGCCATCAACCCGGTCGCCATCGAAGCCTATTGCGCGCTGACCAACAATAGCCGCCGCGGCGAAGTCAAAGACGGCAAGCTGCGTTCCAACGCCGGCGGCGACGCCATGGCCATCAATGCTGCCAACCCGCGCGAGAAGAACGAATACGGCCAGATCGTGCGCTGGCATCCGGAAAATGACGACCATGCGGACGGCAAGTTCAAGTGGGACCTGTTCTGCATGGCCGGCAATCCTGCCGTGCACAAGGACGCCTTTGCCGGCTCCTCGAACATCAACGAAGGCAACATGTTCAACTCGCCCGACGGCATGATGTTCGACAGTACTGGTCTCCTCTGGATCCAGACCGATGGCGAGGACAGCAACGAAGGCAACTTCGCCGGCCAGGGCAACAACCAGATGCTGGCGGGCGACCCGGCCACCGGCCGTATCGAGCGTTTCCTGACTGCGCCTAAGGGTTCCGAAGTCACCGGCCAGACCTGGTCCGGCGACAAGCGCACCCACTTCGTCGGCATCCAGCACCCCGACGCCCCCTTCCCGGATGGCGAAGGCAAGCTGCCACGCTCGGCCGTCATCGCCATCAAGCGTGACGATAACGCGCAGATCGGCTGACATTTTCGTGCGAACGGAGCCGGATCGCCATAGATCGCGATCCGGTCCCGCAATAAAAAGCACCGTGCGCCTGATGGGCACACGGTGTGAGGCTGACGATAAGTACGAGCAGCCTTGTCGTCATGCCGATCTCCAACCGGCTCCAGCTGCAACGCGCCTGCGCCACGAGACAACTTCTCCTGCAATCGACGACTTGATCACCCTGCCGTACCGCTTCGCGATGACGGAGGTGCATGCGGATATTGCGGATCAGCTCGAAGCCCGGGCTTTGCATGGCTCCGTCGGCGGTCCGGCACCGCATATGCGAAGGACACGCAGCCTTTATAGACCGTCTCCATTTTTTGGTTCGGTGCCGCAGCCTCTCAAACCTCGCGGAACGTCCGGTTGGCCTGGTCGAGCAGAGGTTTGAGAAAATACGACAAAACGCTTCTCTCGCCGGTGGTGATAAAGGCCTCCACCGGCATGCCGGGCATCAGGCTGAATTCCCCAAGCCGCTTTATCTGCTCCGGAGAGGTTGCGACACGCACCACGTAATGGCTGGCACCCGTTCGCTGATCCACCGTAACATCCGCAGAAATGCGCTCCACCGTTCCGGTAATTTCCGGCGTGGTCTTCTGGTTGAAGGCAGAGAAACGCAGGTTTGTCCGCTGACCATGATAGATCTGGTCGATATCCTGCGGCGCAACCTTGGCCTCAACCACCAGCTTGTCGACCTCAGGGACAATCATCATGATCGGCTCACCGGGTGCCACGACTCCGCCGACGGTGTGCACTGAAAGCTGATGCACGACACCATCCTGCGGCGCGATGATATCGACACGTTTTAGCTGGTCTTCAGCCGCCACGCGCCGCTCGACATATTCGCCGATGCGGGCTTCCATTTCACGCAGGTCCGAGCCGACTTCTTCCGACCATTGCTCATCAACCTGGAGAATCTGTAGTGCCGTTTCACTGATCTTCGCCTCGACGCCGCCAATGCCCGCCATCAGCCGGCCGATATCCCCTTCAATATCCGTTGCCTGACGCTCCAGCGTGCTGAGTCGGCTTCTTTCCATCAGGCCCCTTTCATGCAGGGAGCGAAAGCGGTTCAATTCCTCATCGACCATCCCTTGCTCGCGGAAATTCGCTGCACGCTCGGCTTCCATGCCGGTTATCTCATCACGAAGCTGCCGCACGCGCTGTTCGAGCTGGTTTTTTTTGCTCTCGCGGACAGCCTTGCGGGTGTCATAAAGACGCTGTTCCGCGTTCATCATCGCGGCAATCTCTGCGTCATCGGCCCGAACAAGCAAAGCCTGCGGAAACACCACGCTGCCGGCCCGGTCGCGCTCACTTTCAAGCCGCGCCTTGCGGGCGGTGAATTGATCGAGGCTTTTGACGACGATGGCCAGATTGGCCTTGGTCATTGTCGCATCGATGCGCATCACCACATCACCGGCCTCCACCCGATCGCCGTCGCGGACCATCAGCTCGCTGACGACACCGCCCGCCGGATGCTGGACTTTCTTAAGGCTGGTTTCAACCACCAGCGATCCCTGCGCAATCACCGCGCCGACGATCTCCGTGCCAACCGCCCAGCCGCCGAATAGGCCTGTCAGCGTCAGAAATCCGAGACCTCCGACAACAAGGTGATTGCGGATCGAGCGCCTGAGTGTCTGCCATTCATCCATTTTCAAGCCTTTCCTGTTTCCGCCGCCTGCACGACCTTAAGCGCGCCTGCCGTGCCGCCAACCGGGCGCAGCACCTTGGCAAGCACCTCCTCTTTCGGACCGAAAGCCTGCTGTCGTCCGTCGGCAAGCATCAGCACCTTGTCCACGGCAAAAAGCGCGCTTGGACGGTGGGCGATGATGACGGCCACGCCGCCACGTTCGCGAACCCCGAGAATGGCTGCGGTCAGCGCATCCTCACCCTCTGAATCGAGGTTGGAATTCGGTTCGTCGAGCACAACCAGAAACGGTTCACCATAAAGCGCTCTGGCAAGGGCGATCCGTTGTTTCTGCCCCGCCGACAATTGCCGTCCGGTTTCTCCGACCTCGGTGGAATAACCATCCGGCAGGCTGACGACGAGATCGTGAATTCGGGCCGCGCGCGCCGCCGCGATGATCTTCTCCGAACGCGCTTCCGGATCGAAGGAGGCGATATTTTCGGCGATCGTGCCGTCCAGCAGTTCGACAGATTGCGGCATGTAGCCGATATGGCGGGCCAAGGCCTCCGCCGGCCATTGGTCGAGCGTCGCACCATCCAGCCGAATGGCACCTTTGAGCGGCCGCCAGAGGCCGACGAGAAGCCGTGCCAGTGAACTCTTGCCGGAGCCGCTTGCGCCGATCACACCAAGGGCGCTGCCGGCTGCGAGTGTGAAGACGATGTCCTGCAGCACCGGTTCAGTTGCTTCAGGCGGCATGGCGCCCACCCGCTCGACCGACAAAAGGGCGTGCGGCGCGGGCAGATCCATGCGCGCGGTCCCGTCCGGCAGCAGCGCCAGCGTTTTTTCGAGACGCCGGCGGCTTTGCCGGGCAGCAATGAAACCTTTCCAGTTGGCGATGGCAAGATCGACCGGCGCCAGCGCCCTTGCAGACAGGATGGAACCGGCAATGATGATGCCTGGCGTTGCCTGTTCGTTGATGACGAGCCAGGCACCGACCGCGAGGATGCCGGATTGCAGCAGCATGCGCAGCACCTTGCTTGCCACGCCGAAACCGGAGGCGATGTCGCTTGCCGATCTCTGCTCGCGGACATAGGCGCGGTTATCCGCCTGCCAGCGTGCGCGTAGGGGCGAAGCCATTCCCATGACGGAAATAATATCGGCATTACGGCGGCTGGTTTCGGCCAGTCGGTTACGTTTGGCGGAGTGGTACGCCGCCTCTTCCACCGGACGCCGTGACACCAGCTCCGTCATCAGCGTGAAAATCGTAAGAATGGCGGCGCCGGCAAGTGCGGTGACACCGAGCCAGAAATGGAAAGCGAAACAGATGGCTATGTAAAATGGCAACCACGGCAGATCGAACAACGCAAGCGGCCCGCTGCCGGACAGGAACGAGCGGATCGTATCGAGGTCGCGGAGCGGCTGCGCCTGACGGCCGCTGACGGGCAGGCGCAGCTGAAGGCCGATAACCGCATCGTAAATCTTCGATGACAGCGCCTGATCGAGACGATCGGAAAGCCGCACCAGCAAACGGCCGCGCAGGGCGTCAAACAGGCCTTGAAACGCGTAAAGCACCACGACGATGCCGAACAGGGCGACCAGCGTCGGCAGGCTGCGGCTCGGCAGGACGCGGTCATAGACCTCCATCATGAACAGCGAGCCGGTGAGATAAAGAATATTGACCAGAGCGCTCATCAGCCCGATGCCGATGAAAGCGCCGGCACAGCCGGCGAACACACCCTTGATCTGGCGAACATTGTTATTGGCAGAATGAAAACGCATTTTTACTATCCGTTGAGATCGCGATGGCGGTATCAGCCGGCGATAACGTGCCGGTGACAGGTGCCTGCGAGCGAAAAAAGGCGCATCCGATCGGATGCGCCTTTCATGGTTCAGGCGAAGCGGAAGTCGTCGATGGCGAATTGTTCCGTTTTCACATTGGCGAAGGTGATGGAAGAGCCGTCGTTGAAGGCAATCTCAGCGCCGTTTTCCCCATTGGTAAAGGAGCCGGACGCGATGAGTGCCTGGTAGTCCGAGAAGATATCCTTCGAGAGCTGAACGACATCCTTGCCCTCGGCACCGGCCTCGAAGTCAGTGACAACATCGCGACCATTACCGGCGGCGAAGACGAAGGTGTCGGCGCCGCTGCCACCCGTCAGGGTATCATTGCCGATGCCACCACTCAGCGTGTCATCGCCTGCGCCGCCATTCAGCGTGTCGTTTCCGGCTCCACCGCTTATAACGTCGTTACCGGATCCGCCCATCAGCACGTCATTGCCTGCGCCGCCGTCGATCACATCATTGCCCTCGCCGGCGAGAACACGGTCGTTACCGGCTCCGGCATCCACCATGTCGTTGCCTTCGCCGGCAACCATCGTGTCGTCACCGTCGCCGCCTTCGAGCATATCCTTGCGGCTGGTCCCGATCAGCATGTCGTTGCCATTACCGCCTTCAACGATGTTGTATTCGGTATAGCCGTCCACGGTGACCGTTGTCGTGCCCTTGGCTTCGCCGCCATTTGTGTCACGAACCGTGTAGCTGAGCGTCACGGTCGCCTGCTGTCCATCTTCCAGCGCCGCAAAGGCGGAGGAAGGATCGACAACCAGCTTGCCGTCCACCACCGAGAAGGCGGCAGCCGCCTGCTGATTGGTTATGGCAAGGCCCGCAATCGCCGTCACGGCGATGCTGACGAGCGCAAGACGGTCGCCTTCCACGTCGGTGTCGTTGGCGACGAGATCGAAGGCGGCTTTGTCCTTTTCGGGGAGCGTAATCCTGTCTGCAACAGCAACAGGCGCGTCGTTGACGGGAGCGACCGTCGCGGTCACCACGCTCTCGACGCTGGCGCCCTTACCGTCAGAAACGACAACCGTAAAGCTGTCGGTTCCGTTGACATTTGTGTTCGGCGTATAGGTCCATTCACCGGTTGCGGCATCGATCGCGACAGTGCCATTCGAGGCATTTGCGCCCGTCTTGATGGCATAGGAAAGCGTGTCGCCATCGACGTCGGAGGCGACGACCGTGCCTTTAAGGGCGATATCCTCGTCGGTTGTCACGGCGATGGAGGCGGTGACAGGCGCGTCATTGACCGGCTTGATGGTGAAGGCCGCAGTCGCTTCGCTGGAACCGCCGCGACCGTCGGCGATCTTGTAGCTTAAGGACGCCTTGCCGTTGAAATTGGCGGCCGCGGTAAAGCGGATGCCGGTTTCCTCCAGAACCGCCGTTCCGCCAATGACACGGAAAACGCTGGCCACTGCCAATACGTCCAGATCGGCATCCCTGTCATTCGCAAGCAGGGCGCTGAACGGAATGAGGAAGGACACGGCATCCTCATTGATCGCGGCAAGCGTTTCGGACACCGCGACCGGACCCCGGTTCACGAGACCCTTGGTGATGGCCTCGCGGCCGAGGTTTGTACCATCAGCGAAACGCAGCATTTCGATACCGCCATCCGCCAGCTGGTTGCGCAGCGACAGTTTTTCGCCGCCCGCCAGTTCGATTTCGACGGACTGGCCATATTTGCGCAGAACAGCCTCGCTTCTGTTGATATCGTGCAGGTAAAGAATATCAGTCCCACGAGCTGCCGGCGCAGCCTCGATGATGATGTCGGAACCATCACCGCGCCCGTAACGATAAAGGTCCGACCCATCGCCACCGATCAGCAGATCGTTGCCACGGCCGCCCTCGATGAAATCGTCGCCAAGACCACCTGAAATCATGTCGTCGCCGGCATCCCCCCAGAGCTTGTCATCACCGGCACCGCCGGAGAGCCCATCGCGGCCAGCACCACCGATCAGCGCATCATCACCATTGCCGCCATCCAGACGATCATCGCCCGTTGAGCCGAGAAGCGTATCGTTACCGTCGTGGCCGAGGATGGTCGCATCAGCGGTTTTGGCTTCAAGTAAGTCGTGGCCGTCTGTACCGCTGATAATATTTCCTGCATCAAGCCCGGATTTCAGGTCGACGACGGTCAGATTGTCGAAAGTCAAACCGGCATTGCCCCAGGAATAAAGACCGAAGGTACCGGCATCGAGTTCGCGGTCACCGATCGGATAAGCGAACAGCGCCTCGTCATTGAGGAAGGCTGTGATCTTGTCGCCGACGACTTCGGCGCGAAGCTTCATCGCCTGACCGGGCTCGTATTTGCCCGGAACCTGGGCAAGAATTTCCTCGATGCCGTTCTTCATGCGCACGAGGTTGAAGATGCTGCCGGCGCCGTTGCCGGGGCTACGGTCGAGAATGCCGTCGGCATCAAGTTCCAGCTTGTAGTAATTCTTGCTGTCCTTGTAACGGAAGAGGAAGCCGAGGCCGTCCTTGTCCGGGGTCTGGAACGTCGCCTCAACGGCATAATCCGTCCAGGCAAGCGCCGCCGGATCTTGAAACAGCGCATAGGTGCCGAGACGCAGCACGTTGACGCCATCGCCCATGGGGCTCCATCCGCGCTTGTAGTAGTCGGAGTTGGTTGCACCGCTCCAGGTCAGTTCGCGGCTGGCAAGTCCCGTCGTCTGAAGCAGCTTGCCGTTGGAAATCAGCCATTCAGACGACTTGCCATCCGGCCCGATACCGCCGAACTCGCCCTCATCAACGATCTTGAAACGCGCCATTGCCGCGGCGGAAGAGAAATCCTCGACAACAAGGATTTTCGTCCTTTCGACGACGGTGATGTCGATGCGATCGGTTGAAATGGAGCCGTTAGCAGCCGTAACCTTGAGGAGCAGTTTATTCACGCCCGCATCAAGGACGACATCGGCCTTTTTACCGGTTGCGACGACATTGCCCTTGAGGTCGGTCCAGGTGAAGTCGGTCAGTTGCTCTGGCCCGAAAGAACCCGACGCGTCGAGTGTCACGGACGCCTTGCCGTCGCCATCGATGTCATAGGTTCGCTGGTCGATACCTGCTTTCGCGGTCGTGACGGCCTTCGTCACAACGATATCGTCAAAAACCGAAGCCCGCTGGCCGCTGGAATAGACGCCGACGGTGCCGCCGGAAAGCGGCGCGTTTGTATCCACGACAGGACCGCCAAAGACGTTCTTGTCACCGAGGAAGACGTTGATGGAGCCGCCGACCATTGCAACGGTCAGCGGAATTTCCATATTGTAGGGGGTGCCTTCCTTCACCTCGGCAAGCACGACCGACTTTCCGTCGGCGACCTTTACGAGCTGGCGACGGTTCGTTTCGCCATCCATGGCGAAGCGGTAGTAGTTGTTCGCGTCCTTATAATAGAAGTAGACGCCCATCGCATCGTTATCGAGTTGCGTCAGCGTCGCCTCGAAGACGTAGTCGTTCCAGGTCGCTGACTGGGCGCCGATATAAACGAGCTTGTTGCCGGCCGCATCGCTCTGGTCGAAAAGCGCGGCTTCGGGGGCGGCAAGACCAGCGGTCGCGGTCGGACGGGAAAACACCGTGCCCTTCAGCAGGAACCGGCCGGTATTGCCATCGGCAGCCCCGAAATCGGTGGCCCAGCCGTCGGCTTTGCCGTCGTTGAAGTTTTCAATGAGCAGGGTGCGGTCGCCGCGTACCAGAACATCGACTTTATCAGTGGTCTTGACGCCATTGGCGTCCGTTGCCGTGAGCGTCAGCTGGTGTTTGCCAAGAGCGAGATCAACTGAAGCCTCCCTGCCTTCTGCAACGACGTCACCATTTTTATCTGTCCATACGAAGCTTTGAATCTCACCAGCCAACAGCGACTTTGCGGCGGACAGGGAGACAGCGGCGGAGGATGCGCCGGTGGAGGCGTTGGCGACGATGTCATCCCCGGCCTCAGCCATGGCCCGCGCCGTGCCGTGGCCGACATGGACGTTCTCGAACACTTCCTGATGGCCGCGATAATAACCGGTCAGGCCATCGCGATCGAGTTCCGGCTTGGTGCGATAACCGTCGAGATAGTCGTCGAAGGCAGTGAAATAGGTTTCGGTGGTGATGCGGTTATTGTCGGGATCGATGGTGATCAGGCGCATCGCACCGTTACCGCCATTATTACCGCGGGATTCGACGCCGTTTCCGGTGATTTCACGCGATACACCGTTCTGGTAGTTGACCAAGAACTGGAAGACTGGCTCGCCATACTGGTTGTACGTGATGTCGGTTTCCGCGCCGTCGCCGAAAATATGGCCGGAGAAGGTCATGACGATGTTTGGATAACGCGACAGCAGGGCGCGCGCGACATATTCGCCGTCGTTTGCACCCCGCTGATCGGTGCGCATGCCATAGTCGTAACCCGCACCTTCGTCGTAAAGCGGCAGGGCCAGATTGTCCTGGCGTGTTGCATAGCTCGTCAGCGAATGAGTGGCGAGCATGACGCGGTGGTCGGGGAATTTCTCGATGACATCGCCCGCCCAGCGGATCACGTCGTCGCGCGGGCCGAATTCGAGCGAGATCGACAGCCATTTGGTGCCGTCAGGCGCGGTAAAGGTGCTGTAGGTATTGCGCGCGGCGGCCTGTTCCTGATCGTAGGCGCCGCCGAAGACGCCAGCATTGGTCGCAGCTTGCTTTTCGGCAGAGAAGCGGCGGTCCAGTTCAACGGAGGTGTGGTCAGCCGCGCTTCCGCCATTAGCCTGATCGTGGTTGCCCGGAAGCAGCGCGTAAGGCACCTTACCGTCAAGCTTGCGCAGCGCCGGTTCGGCGATGTCCCATTCGGCCGGGCGGTTGTTCTGGGTTATATCTCCGACATGGCTCATGAAGACGATTTTGTGGCTATCGCGATTGTCGACCAGCCATTGCGTCATCTCGCCGAACAGGTGCTTGATACCGTCATTGGAGGTATAGTCCTGCGTGTCAGGGAACACTGCGATGGTGTAGGCATTCGGGCCGGCGACACGCACGCGGAAGTCGTCCGTAACGCTCTTGCCGACGCTGTCAGTTGCAGTCACTCGGATATCGGAATGACCAAGGGCGGCAAAATCGAGCGTCAGCTTGTTGCCGTCCGTCAATACCGCATCCACAGTCTCGTTCTTACTGTTTTGAACCGTAAATGTGAGCTTCTCACCGGAGAAATGCTTCGACAGATCAATGGTCACATTCGCCGTATCCGGCGTAACCATCATGTCCTTGATCGCAGACGTTTTAATAACTGCGGCCGTATCGACTGCGGGTTTTTCACCGATGGCAAGAATACCGGCCTGGGCCGGTGTCTTAAATTCCAGGGTCGTACCTTTACCAGTGACTGTACCACCTCCCATAACCGGTGAGGCCGAGCCTTCGGCGAAACGGGTTTCGAGGACGCCAACCTTTTCGGCCTCCAACTTCATCTCGACCGGCAAAATGCCAGTGGCCTTGGGGCCTCCGAGATAGGATACCTCGTCAGCAGTCAGAGCCTGCTTGAGGAACAGAAAATTGCTAAGATAACCGGGCGAAGTCTCACCATCCTCGTCAGAGAAGATCAGGAAGCCCTTGGTCATGTCGATGGCAAAGCGACCAGCACCGGATGCCGCAATCTTCTGCTCGGCGACGAATTCCCCATTAATATATTTCTTCATCGAAACCGCACCGCTGGCGTCCGTTTCGATTGTCAGGCCTATGCGGTTCCACGCGTCCAATCTGGCGGTGCCGCGATAATCGCTGCTGATGCCGAGACCATAGCTGTCACCGCTTGCCTTGCCGAAAATATCACCGTCGCTGACGTTGGTAAGGTCGGTCTGCAGAAATGGCATCCAACCGGAGGAGCCATTCTTCGGGAAATAAACGTCATAAACGAGGCTGTAGGACGTCGCCATGCCGGTACCATTCGGCGAGACCAGAATGCCCTGTTGCTGCGACAGCCGCGGAATGGTCAGCAGCCAGTCGGAGGAGGATTCGATGGGATTGGCGATTGAGTTTTGAGGTGTCGTCATCTCATTGGCCTTTTTTGTCTGAAACGGATTGGCCCTTTGGCCATACCGGGACGATTAGAGGCCGGGACTAACGCGCCGATGACGAATTCCTAACAAAGTGTAAACGCGCCATAGAGATTTCCCATGCCCGCCATCGGTTTCGCAGCGGGGTAAACGAAACCTTCCCGCAGGCGTCATGGAGTTGTCAGCGTTTTCACCGATAATTACTCCGCATCGGCGCCAGTCGTGTCGACCGGCGGCAGAACAGGACCCCATGTCGACCACGCAGCTGAAGGCCTTTCATATCGTCGCGCAATCGGGCGGTTTTTCCCAGGCTGCACGGGACATGGCGATAAGCCAGTCCACGCTTTCGGCCCATGTTCGGGAACTGGAGGCGATCAGCGGCGTGAACCTTCTGGAAAGAAAACCGCGGGGGGTGAGCCTCAGTCCGCAGGGCGAACGCCTGTTCGAAATCACCGCTCGCCTGTTCCAGGCGGAAAATGAGGCGAAGGCCCTGCTTCGCGGTGGGGAAAGTGCCGCCGGCGGGCACCTGCGCGTTGCAGCCGATGGCCCCATCCTGCCGCTTCCCATTCTTTCACGGCTGAAGGCCGAGCGGCCGCAGCTGACCTTTTCCCTTTCGGTCGACAATTCGGCACGGGTAGTGGAGCAGATCATCGACTACCGGGCCGATGTCGCCATCACCGCCCGCGCACCCGACGATCCGCGCCTTTACGGTGTCAAATTTCTCAGCATGCGGCTTGGTTTATGCGTACCCGTCTCGCATCCGCTGGCTGCGCGGCAGAACGTCCTTATGGCCGAACTGGAAGGTCTGTCCTTCGTCATGCGCGAGCGTGGATCGCGCACGCGTGAAATCTTCGAAAAGAACCTCGCCGATCACGGCATCTCCATCCAGCCGGTGATCGAAATCTCCTCCAGAGAAGGCGTGCGGGAAGCGATTGCCAACGGGGTGGGGTGCGGTGTGGTCGCCGATCTGGAGTTCGGCCACGATGCGCGACTTTCCTTCGTTCCTCTGGGCGACGCCCGCGAACTGATCGACGAATACGCCGTCTGCCTTGCCGAGAGGCGGCATCTGCCGCTATTGCGCCGGTTCATCGAGGAAGCCGGACGGGCCTGACCCCGGCTTCCCATGCCCCGCATCTGATGCTCAGAAAACGTTCCTGTGCACATCGCTCATGGCGCGGCGCAAGTCATCGACCGCAGACGCCGTCTGTCCCGGTTCATCGTTGAGCGCCGGCGGCATTTTCCAGCCGGGATCGATGCCTTCCATATTCGGCAATTCATGGGCGATGCCCTTGTGGCAATCGATGCAGGTGGCCTTGCCCGTCAGCAGATATTTTGAATGAATGTCGGCAGCACGCTGCGTCTGCTTGGTAAAGTCCATGGCGGCGGAGGAATGGCAATTGCGGCATTCCAGGCTGTCATTGGCTTTGAGGCGCGACCATTCGTGTTGTGCAAGCTCAAGGCGATGGTCGAGAAACTTCTTGCGCGTATCGATGGTGCCAAAGATCTTGCCCCAGACCTCCTTGGAAGCCTGCATCTTGCGGGCAATCTTGTCCGTCCATTCATGCGGCACATGGCAATCCGGGCAGGAGGCGCGCACGCCGGAACGGTTGGAGAAATGCACCGTCCGCGTCAGCTCTTCATAAACATTCGCCCGCATCTCGTGGCAGGAAATGCAGAAGGCCTCCTTGTTGGTCATTTCGAGCGCGGTGTTGAAGGCGCCCCAGAACATCACCCCGCCAACGAAGCCGCCGAGGGTTAGAAAAGCAAGGCTGAGCGTGGCGGCCGGCGTCGTCAGAACCACCCACAGCCAGGCGAGGAGCTTTTTCACACGGGCGATCATCATTCGCTACCCGCCGGTTTGACACCCATTTCGCTCATGTCCTGAAAGGTGTTGGGCACGAGCGGCCGCGTATCGGCCTGCGGCACATGGCAGGCTGTGCAGAAATAGCGACGTGGTGAAACATCCGCCAGCATCTGGCCTTCCCGCGTCATGTAATGGGTGACGCTGATCATCGGCGCGCCGGAGTCCTGCGTGAATTCGCGCTTGTGACAGGACAGACAGCGGTTGGTATTGACAGAAAGCTGGTAACCGTCGATCGAATGCGGGATGACCGGCGGCTGCTCTGGATAGGCACGCATGCGCCTGAAATCGTCGATCACCCATTTCGGCAGGGGTTTGGCCGGCTCGGTCCTCATGGCATCGCCGCGCGGGCCGGACAGTTCCGGCACCATCTGCGCAACGGCCCCCGTCGCCAGCGCCACGACCAGAAGCGTGGCGGCGATCCATCCGTGTTTCCTGATCATGCGACTGGCTCTATCTTGACTGCGCATTTCTTGAAATCCGTCTGCTTGGAGATGGGATCGGTTGCGTCGAGAGTCACCTTGTTGATCAACTGGCTGGCGTCGAACCAGGGAACGAAGATGACGCCGGGCGGCATGCGGTTGCGGCCGCGCGTTTCCACGCGGGAGCGGATTTCGCCACGGCGCGAGACGATGCGGATTTCCGCACCCTGATTGAGCCCGCGCTTGCGCGCATCGGCGGCATTCATGAAACAGCGAGCGCCGGGAAAGGCCTTGTAAAGTTCCGGCACGCGCATGGTCATGGAGCCGGAATGCCAGTGCTCCAGCACGCGGCCCGTCACCAGCCAGGTGTCGAATTCCTCATCCGGGGATTCCGCCGGCGGCTCGTAAGGCACGGCGATGATGACCGCCTTGCCATCCTTGTTGCCGTAGAACTTCACGCCCTCGCCCGGCTTGACGTAGGGGTCGTAACCCTCGCGGTAACGCCACAGCGTTTCCTTGCCGTCCACCACAGGCCAGCGCATGCCGCGCACCTCGTGATAGGCATCGTAAGGCGCCAGATCGTGGCCGTGACCGCGCCCGAAAGCGGCATATTCCTCGAACAGACCCTTTTGCAGGTAGAAACCGAAATCCGTGGATTCCTGGTTCTTGTAATCCGCATTGATTTCGCTCAGCGGGAACTTGCCGACATCGCAATCCTTGTAGAGAACCTCAAACAGCGTTTTGCCGCGATAGTCCGGATTGGCGTCCAGCAGTTCCGCCGGCCACACTTCATCGGTGGTGAAGCGCTTGGAAAACTCCACCAGCTGCCACAGATCGGAACGCGCCTCGCCCGACGCCTCCACCAGCTGGTGCCAGACATGGGTGCGCCGCTCGGCATTGCCGTAAGCCCCTTCTTTCTCCACCCACATGGCGGCGGGCAGGATGAGGTCGGCACTCATGGCGGTGATGGTCGGATAGGCATCCGAGACCACGATGAAGTTTTCGGGATTGCGATAACCGAGATAGGTCTCGTTCTTTGTGTTGGGACCGGCCTGAACGTTGTTGTTGACCTGTACCCAGTAGAAATTCAGCTTGCCGTCATGGAGCATACGATCCTGCTGCACGGCGTGGTAACCCGGCTTTTCCGGGATGACACCGTGCGGTATGCGCCAGATTTCTTCGGCATGTTTGCGGTGTTCCGGGTTGGTCACCGTCATGTCGGCCGGCAGGCGGTGGGCAAAGGTTCCCACCTCACGCGCCGTGCCGCAGGCCGATGGCTGGCCGGTGAGCGAGAACGGGCTGTTGCCCGGCTCGGAAATCTTTCCGGTCAGAAGGTGGATATTATAGACCATCTGGTTGGCCCAGACGCCACGAACATGTTGGTTGAAACCCATGGTCCAGAGCGACATGACCTTGCGTTTCGGGTCGGCATAAAGCTCGGCCAGTTCTTCCAGGAAACCGGCTTCAACCCCGGTCATGGCGGCGGTTTTTTCCAGCGTGTATTCGGAGACGAATTCCTTGAAGGTCTCAAAATCGATCGCTTCCGTCTTGGTCGGATCGGCGGAATTGGCGGCATTCACCTCCACCGGATTGTCGGGCCGCAGGCCATAACCGATATCGGTGACACCGCGCACGAATTTCGTGTGGTTCTTCACGAAGTCTTCGTTGACGCGGCCGGTCTTGATGATGTGGTTGGCGATGTAATTGAGGATGACGAGGTCCGTACCCGGTTTGAAGATGATCGGAACATCGGCCAGATCCATGCTGCGATGGGTGAAGGTCGAAAGCACCGCCACCTTCACGTGGTCAAAACCCAGACGCCGGTCGGCAATGCGGGTCCACAGAATGGGATGCATCTCCGCCATGTTCGAGCCCCAGAGCACGAAAGCATCGGCGTGTTCGAAATCGTCGTAACAGCCCATCGGCTCGTCCATGCCGAAGGTGCGCATGAAGGCGTAAGCGGCCGAAGCCATGCAGTGACGGGCATTGGGATCAAGATTGTTGGAGCGGAAACCGGCGCGCATCAGCTTGGTTGCTGCATAACCTTCGAAGATCGTCCACTGGCCCGAGCCGAACATGCCGACGGCTGTCGGCCCCTTCTCCTTCAACACCCGCTTGCACTGCTGCGCCATCACGTCGAAGGCCTCGTCCCAGCTCACCGGCTCGAACTCGCCGTCCTTGGCGTAGACGCCGTTTCTCTTGCGCAGAAGCGGGGTCTGCAGCCGGTCCTTGCCGTACATGATCTTGGACAGGAAATAGCCCTTGATGCAGTTGAGGCCACGATTGACCTCCGCCTGCATGTCGCCATGGGTGGCGACAACCTTGCCTTCCTTGACGCCAACCATGACGCCGCAGCCTGTGCCGCAGAAACGACAGGGCGCCTTGGACCATTTGATCTGCAATGCGGAAACACCGCCCGGCACTGGCTGGGCGGCGGCCGGCAGCGCAATGCCCGCCGTTGCCGCCGCAATGCCGGCGGCATGGGCCTTCAATAGATCACGCCGCGTCAGTTCGCTGCTCATCGCCGCCTGTCTCCTCTGTGTCGACGTGTTCGAAAACCATGTTGGCGGCAATCACACCGTCGAGTGTCGAAATATAAGTGAGCGTATCGCCCAGCATGCCGGTGCTCGTGCCGTCTATGACGATGACAATCTTGCCGTTGCCCTCGCCATGAACCTCGACATTGTCGAGCGTTAAAAGCGTTGCGAACACGGCGTCCCGCACCTGCGGCATCACCGCCACGACAGCGCTTGAGACATGATACCGGCCTGTATTTTCAGGCATATTGCATCTCCGTGGCTGTTTCCTTGATCTTGATCACACCCGTCGGGCAGACGGACACACAG
Source organism: Agrobacterium sp. O3.4 (assembly GCF_041414895.1). Classification (NCBI taxonomy): domain Bacteria; kingdom Pseudomonadati; phylum Pseudomonadota; class Alphaproteobacteria; order Hyphomicrobiales; family Rhizobiaceae; genus Agrobacterium; species Agrobacterium sp. O3.4. The sequence goes on along the minus strand of NZ_JALPZP010000006.1, from coordinate 178,426 downwards.
GCCCCGCAGCCGGTGCAGGCATCCGCGATAAGCTCGGGCACGAAGGGGCCGCCGCGGCGGGGGTGAAACCGGATGGCCTCGGTCGGACAGGCATCGCGGCAGGCCTGGCAATCGACATTGCCGAAGGCGAGACACCCATCGCCAATCGCCATGACATGATCGAAGCGCTGCGCCGCAGGGACGGCAAAAACCGGCTCGGGACAGGCCTCCGCGCATTTGCCGCAAAAGGTGCATTCCCCGGCCGAGAAATCGACCGAAGGCAAGCCACCCGACATGGTGATGATGCCGGTGGGACAGGCTTCAACGCATTTTGCGCAACCGCTGCAGGCGGCGAGGTCGCTCAACGCGACCCCGGGGGGACAGGTACGTGTTTCCCGTTTTTGTCCGCCGCGCAGAAAGTCACGCCGGCTGAGAGAGACTTGCATCGTCATTCGCCCTCAATGGCCGGGCGGCCCCGGCGGCCCGTAAATGATCTGGAACATCCAGACGATGAAGCCATAGGCTCCGACAAATCCGACCGCCAGCACAGGCCAGATCCCAAAGGCCAGAACGGCGAAGGTAATAAGCTCCCTCGTCCTGCTCGGCTTTCCATCTGCGTGTAGAGGCGCGACTATTTTGGGCATATTCGCGTTTCCCTGTTCGGTTCGAGTTATCATCGGCCAAAAGGCAGAAATATTCAACCACTTGATTTTATTGATTATTTATTAGAAATAACATTCATCAATAGTGCTGACCTAAGTCACTGATTTCATATTGTGCTTTTGCCGAAAAAATAATCAGGCCACACGAAAGCGTCGAAGGCGGGGGGAACACGTTGCGCCTCAGCCGCAAGCTCCCGCTGCATCAACTCCGGGCGCACGCATGAAGGGCAGGAAGCCCTGAAGCCAGACCCCGAAACTTGCCGCCCACAGGATAGCACTGAGGCCGTGATGATAGGGTGACAGGGATGCTGCGAAATCGAATTCCGGCAGGATGCGGATCAGCCCGGCCGCCACCATCAGGGCGGCGGCCATATGCGCCTGCCACGGCAGATATGTCAGGTTGCGTCCGGTATGCCGCAGCCCGGCGATGATGAACACCGCCATGATGGCGCAGCCAAGCGCGCCCACCGACAACAGGTGCAGGCCAGCGGCGGGCGTGACGGAAAAACCGAGCCGCACCGCACCGAGCGCCAGAAAACCCGCACCGGCAAAGGCATTGCCAAGGCCGAGCAGCAGCACCTCGGTTTTGAAGGCGGCACGCCCGATGAACCATTCCGCCAGCCGGTCAAAAAATGCCGCACCGGCCGCCAGCGCCAACCAGGCGCAGACATCGCTTTCCGGAAAGAAGAGTTTCGCCACCATGTAAAGCGTCACCATGGCGCCCGCCATGTGCTGGCGGCCGGGATGGGGCCGGTAAGGCGTGGTCTCGCCGCTCGGATCGAGCGCCATATTGATGACGACTACATTGATGCGCGCCGCCGAGAGCGAAAACAGCACGGTGAAGATGCACAGCGCCGCCTCCAGACAGCGGGCTGCCAGTTCCAGATCACCAATCCACCAGGCATAGCGCACGCCGGTCTCCATCGCCGCGAACAGAATGAGCCAGACGAGGAACGCCAGATGTTTCGTCGTTCGCCGCACGAGCATCGCCTTGCCGATAAGGACGGAGAGCGCGAGTAGAAACGCCAGATCAAAAAAGCCCGCCAGCAGGCTCCACCCATCGGCCCCCACGAAACCGATCAGGCGAGCCGGCAGCCAGAGACCGGCAAAATAAACAAGTGTGCGACCCGCCGCCGCTTTCGTATCGGTCCATTCAGGCACTGCCGAGCCGAGAAAACCCGCGAGCGCCATGCCATAGGTGCCGAAAATCATCTCATGGGCATGCCATTGCGAGGGCGGAACGGCATCGGCAAAAGGTAAGGCGTAGCCGCCGATGGCGACCCACAAGAACGGCCAGACCGCGCCATGCAGGGCGGCCAAAGGAAAAAACAGCCGCAGGGCTTCCGAAAGGATTGGTGGCTGTCTCATCGCATCCGCTCCTTTGCCGAAAACAATTCGGCGAAAGCCGGGCTCTCGGACAGGAACTCCACTTCGTCGAATACCGCGCGCGCCATGCGCCGCCCCGGCGAACCGGCCGGAGTATGCGCGGCAACAACCCGGCCATCGACGCCGGAGAGCACGATCAGCCTGTCGGCCACCAACAGCGCTTCATGAAGATCGTGGGTTACGAGCAGCGTGGAGAAACCACGCCGGCGAGCAGCATCCACCAGAAGTTCCTGCAAATGCCGGCGCAGGCCGACATCAACAGCACTGAAGGGTTCGTCCAGAAACAGCATGTCCGGCTCCACCGCGAGCGCCCGCGCCACCCCGGCACGCTGGCGCATGCCGCCGGAAAGCTCGACCGGATATTTGTGAAAATCCGTCTCTTCCAGACCGACTTCCAGGGCAAACTGCCCGGCGGTTTCCCGCCGTTGCCGTTTCGGCATGCCGGCTGCCGCAAGGCCATAAGCGATATTGTCGATCAACGTCATCCATGGCAGCAATCGCGGCTCCTGAAACACCAGACCCTGCCGGTGGTAATTGCGCCGCACACGCCCGCGAACGGGATCGATGATACCCGCCGCGATCTGCAAAATCGTCGTCTTGCCGCTGCCGGAAGGGCCGAGCAACGCCACGGTTTCCCCCGGTGCGATGCGGAGATCGAAATTCTCGAACAGGCTGCGGCCGAGAAAGGCGTGGCCGACATGTTCGAAACTCAAGGCGGAATGGTCGCTCATCGTTTGACACCCCATGGCAATCCGGCGGCGCGCCAGCGTTCCAGCGCTTCGCGCAGCAGATGCAGCAGGCCGTAATCGGTGATGAGCGCCAGCGCGACGGTGATGGTGAGCCAGGCGCTCACCTGCGCGATATCGAACAGCGCCCGTGCGGTGGCCAGTTCACCGCCGATGCCGCCGGAATTCGACAGAAGCTCGGCCATGACAGTTACTTTCCAGGCGCTTCCGGCCGTGGTCGTCCATGCCGGAAAGAGATAGGAAAGCACATGCGGCATGGTGACGGTGCGCAGCCGGTAAAACCACGAAGCGCCAAAGGCCTGCGCCATCACCTCCAGCTGACGGTCGCGCTTGGCCACCCCTTCCAGCGCGCCTGCGAAGGAAACGGGCGCCGAGGCAATGACAACGGTCATGACGGCCGTGCCGCCCGACGAGCCGAACCAGATGAGCGCCAGCACAATCCAGCCGATTGGCGGCACGCCGAGCAGGACGGTGACGACAGGCTTCATTAGCCGCATGGCGGCAAATGAGTAGCCCGCCGCCACACCCGCCACCGTTCCGATGCCGGCGGCAATGGCAAAACCGGTCAATGCCCTGATGGCACTCTGCGACAGGATGGCGAAGAAATCCGGCCGCGCCGCCAGAAGCCCGATTGCCGCGAAAGTCTCCCCCGGCGAGGGCAATATGAAGGAGCCGTAAATCTCATGCCCGGCCTGCCAGGCGGCGAGAAAACAGAAAATGCCGGAAAGCCCGGCCCAGCCCGCCCAGAGATAGCGACCGGTCCAGCCAAGACTTTCAAGAATGCGGTTCATGCCTGCTACACCAGATAAAAGCCGTCATCCGGCCGCCGGCCGCCGATGATTGCCGGGTCGGCCTTGGCGAGTTCGTCGTAAAATGCCTCGAGATCGGCGCGTGCCGCACTCGCCTTCAATGCCGACAAATGGCTTGTCGGAAAGGAGGCGGCGATGATTTCCGGCGGGAAACCTAGGGCATCGGCCGCGGCGGCTGCCGCCGTTTGCGGGTCAGCTGTGGCACTGGCAAGTGCCGCTTCCATGCCCGCCTGCAAAGCCCCTATACCCGCCTTGCCGAGCTTTTGCTGAACCTGCGACGTCAGGGCGAGACCCGCCTGCGGGATTTCCGGCTTGCCCGCCACCTTTGCCCATTCCTTCTGGATATCGATGGTGCGGTGAACGGTCATGAAAAACGACTTTGCCTTGATCAGTACAGCGGTCGCGGCCGGTTCGCTCAAAAGAGCCGCATCCACCCGCCCCGTCAGCAGCAATTGCACGGCTTCCGGTGGCGAAGCGGCATATTCCAGCTTGATATCGCCGGGCTTCAAGCCTTTTTCAGCGACCAGCCGGCGCAGAACGAAATCGGGCATATCGTTCTTGAACGGCAGGGCCAGCGTCTTGCCGGAAAGGCTTTCGAGCGACGTCAGCGTCTCGTCCTTCGACACAATGTAGAGCAGACCCGTTGTCAGCACGTTCAAAAGCCCAAGGCCGAGGCCGCGATTATGGAGATTGGCAGCACCGTAACTCGGCATCACCACCGCTCCCATGGAGCCGGAGGCGACGGCGGCGCGCATTTCATCCGGCGTTTTCCATGCCTTGAAGACGGCCCCGGACGCGACATCCTTCAGGAAACCGCCTTTTACGGCATGCGCCAGAACCGCCGAAGGTGCTGCGGGCGGACCGTAAAAGACAAGCGGAGCTTCTGCTTTCAAAATCGACGGCGCGGCAAGGCCCGCGACGGTCAGCCCGGAAAGCAGCGACAGCGCCCGGCGTCGTGTGTAACTCGTCATGATCAGATCCTTTCCGCGTTCAGAAACGCGCCTTGATGCCGGCATAAAATCCGCGTCCGTCGCCCGGCAGATAGACCGCCTGACCGGCGCTTGCCTGGTCGAGAATGAGTGTGGATGAGGCGTAGGTCTTGTCGAAGACGTTGGTGACCGCGCCGTAGATCGAGAACCTGTCATTGACGCGATATTCGGTCTTGAGATCGACCACGGCATAGGGATCGGCATACATCGTATTCATGTTATCGACCGGGGTTTTGGACGGTACCCATTGCAGCACCGCGCCGATATCCCATTGTTCGAAAATGGCATATTGCAGGGCGAGATTGACGACATCGCGCGGCGCGCCGGCAAGCCGGTTGTCACCGCGCACCGGATCGTCGCGGAAGCGGAAATCCTGCAGCACATAGGCCAGACGAGCGGTCAGACCATCCAGCACCTCGCCGGAAACGCCAAGCTCCAGACCGGCATGCGCGGTTTCATCCGCGTTGAAAGCGGAGAGCAGCGAACCGCTCGTGTCGCGCAGGCTCAGCAATTCGTTCTCCACCCAGGAATAATAGGCGGTGGCGTCGATATTCCACGAGCCGCGCTCGCCGCGCCAGCCGACCTCGACCGTGGTCGCCGTCTGCGCCTCAAGATCGGGCGTCGAAAAGCCGGTGGGCGATGCATTCGGCGTGCCGCCGGTGGTGCCGAGAAGATCGTCATGGGTCGGCGGTTCGAAACTGCGGCTGACGGCGGCAAACAGCATGTTGTTATCGTCCGGGCGCCAGCTGATACCGAGTGCCGGAGACCAGCCGCTGTAGCTGCGCTCATAGCTCGTATCCACCGCAGCCACGGCAGAGGTGGCCGCGCCACCCGGTCCAAAGCTCAGCCTAGGACGAGTAGCAGCCTGCCAGAGATCGTCATTGTCACGGGTGGCATGGGTGTAGGAAAGCGATGGCGACAGCGTCACCGTTTCGGAAAGCGGAATATTCAGCCCCGCATTCAAAGACAGCGTCGAAGCATCCAGATCATTGCTGGAAAAGGCCGGACCATCGCCGCCTGCCCGGTTGATGTGATAGGTCCTTTCCGCCGAACCGACCGTGTAGAGCGCCGAAGCTTCGAAAAGCGGCAGCAGGGCATCGGCATCGGGCTGGTAGGCATAACGCAGCAGCCCCGTCACATCGCCGCCATCCGTGCGCCGAACGCCGCTTGAGACCGGGAACCGGAACATATCCCTGGTATAGGTGTAACCCAATCCGATATCGAAGAGATGATCGCCGAGTTCGATCGAGCTGCGGGAACCGATGACGAACTGGCTGGCTTCCCGGCGTGGCTTGTCACGCGTCACATTCGGGCCGAGGCTGATTGGCGGACCGGGCGAAACCTGTCTGGGATCAGCATCCATGGCGCTTTTCGTCAGGGGTCCCGCCACGTCAAAACCCAGATCGGTATAGCTGGCAAAAACCCGCGTCTTGACAGCGTCCGACACCTCCGCCTCAATCACCCCGCCGACACTTACCCGGCGGGAATCATTATAGAAGCGATAACCGTCGCGACGGCTGACATCGGCATAAAAACCGGCAGCGAAGCGATCTGCATCAAAACCAGTGCGCAGCGAGGCATCTGCCTGACCGAAACTGCCGCCGCCGGCAGAAATGCTGGTTCCCTTCTCCACCGGCGAAGCAAAATTGATCGCCCCGCCCAGAACGCTGGCGCCCAGCCGGTTGGCGGTGTAACCGCGGTAAATTTCGATGAGGCTGGCCTGACCGGGGTTGGCGAGCCCAACTATATAGGAACCATCGGCACGGTTGATCGGCAATCCGTCCTTCAGCACCAGAACCCCGCGTTCGACCGGGTTCTGCTGCAACCCGGAGCCTCTGATCTGAATGCGCGGCTGGTCATTGCCGCCGAAAAAGCGCTGCACGACCACGCCGGGCGCCGAAGCAAGCGCATCTGCAAGCGTCGGCACGGCCTTTGAGGTCTGGTCCTGCGGCTGGAGTGCAGAGACACCACCCGGAATGGCCTTCAGACGCTTGCGCGCCTGCTCCACGCCATCCGCCCATCTCGCCCCCTCAACCGTGATCGTCTCCAGAACCGTGGTCGAGCCCGGTGTGGCCGATTGCGCAAGCGCAACACCGGAAACCCCTGCCATCAAACCCGTTGTTATCGTGAAAAACCCCGCCTTCAGCACCCGCATATGCCACCCCTTCAGTCATAACCTGCGTGTACCGGGGATGACATTTTGCAAGAACGGCCTCTTTGCGCTGGATCAAACAACACCAAAAACATGAGTTTTATTTACATGTTTTAAGAGACAGGGCGTCGCGCAGAATTCGCGATCCTTCCTGAGCGGCGGCGGCGATGTCGAGAAACATCAGGCTCGCCGTTTCGACGATGCCTTCATCGACCGTATCGTCCTCGGCAAAATCCGCCAGCATCTCGGTCAGAAGCCCGATCTTGCGCCGCTCCTCGCGGGCGGCGGCCAGAAGCTTGACGATATTGCGCTGGCGCTCGAAATCCTCAAGCTCGCGCAGCGCCTCATGGACCTTGTCACGGCAGCCGCAATCGAGTGCGCTCTGCAAAACCACGTTGCGCACCAGATGGATCGCAGCAGCGATATCCGCCCCGCCCGGCGCTGCCACAGACAGCGATTGCGGCTCTTGCCTGTTCATCGTCATGCATTCACCCCATGCGCCGTATTGCGGGCACGGGCGACCCAGGTCGCCCCTTCCTGCCCGTGGTGGAAACCATTGGAAAAAGGCACATCCGGATAGATTTGCCCGAGACGTGCAAGACCATCTGCCGCATCCCGCCTGCCGGCCAGGACATCGTCATGGATCTGCGCCACCGCCACCATGTCGCAATCCTGTGGTGACAGCCGGAATCGGGCGATGCCAGCGGCCGCCAGATCCTGCAATTCGCCAAGCAGCGACTGGCAGGTGTGCGACACCGTCTGTACGCCGTTCAGCGCCAGAAACGACTGCCGGTCAAGCGTGCGCACCGGTAATCCATCCGGGTCGTCACCGCAGACGAACTGGCAATTATCCTTGATATTGCCCTTGGCGCGGGCATGGGCACAGCGTGCAGAGATGGCGAGCGGCAGGCGGCCGAACGCGAAGACTTCGAACTTCACATCCGGTGTTTCCGCCACGATGCGCTCCACCGAAGTCACCGGCAGTTCCGGCGGCAGGCAGATGGCGCTTGCCCCACGCGAGGCGAGCAACCGCGCGGTGGCGGCATTATAGACATTCACCATCGGCCCGACGACATGCGGCGTGCCATGTAACATGCCGAGCGCGGAAAGATCGTTCGCCTCGACCGGATAGGGGCTGTCGGCGATCAGGCCGCGCAGCTGGCGGCTTTCGCGCTCCAGCGTTACCAGTGAAAGCGTCGAGAGGATCACCTGCTTTCCGGTACTCTCCAGCCGCTCGATCACCTCGGCCAGATGCGGCTCGGTAAAATGGAACCGTTTGGAACAGACGGTTTCGCCGAGATAGACATGGCTGACGGGCGCTTCATCGGCGATGCGGAAATAGAAATCGCGCCATTTCTCGCCCTGCCAGAGATAGAGGACCGGGCCAAGCGCCAATGTGGCCTTTGCAGTGTGTGCCATCGCCATCATCTCCAGCGTTTCTCATAAGCGCCAACGGTGGTGCGCTGGCCTTCGCTTAAAAGCCGCAGGCGCGAGAGCAGCCGTCCCCGCTCTTCGGCACTGGCGGCCAGCGCCCGGTGCAGGGTGGACACCACTTCCGCCACATAGGCCTTGCCGCGCTGGCGGCCCTCGATCTTCAGCGCGCTGACCCCCGCTTCGCGCAGCGCATCGATCTGGTCCATCACATCAAGCGACACCGGGTCCTCAAAAGCATAGGACTTGTCATCGGCAATCTCGAAACGGCCCTTGCAGAGCGTCGGATAACCCGCCGCTTCGCCTTCCGGAAAACGGTTGATGGTGTAATCGCCGAGTTCCGACACCAGCTCCGGCCCGTCCTGCCGGTAACGCACATGGCTTGCTGGCGAGCAGACGCCGTTCATGTTGGGTGATTTTCCGGTGGCGTAAGACGAGAGCGAGCAGCGCCCCTCCGCCATGACGCAGAGGCCGCCAAATACGAATATCTCGATCTCGCAGCGGATTTGCCGCGCCAGCCGGGCGATGTCGGAAATGGTCAGGGTGCGCGGCAGCACCACGCGTTTCGCGCCGAAGGCATCGACGAGAAAGTTCACAGCGTCCGCATTGGAGGCGGAGGCCTGCACGGAGACATGGATGCGTTGCTGCGGGTGGTGTTCCGCCACATGCGCCATCAGACCGAAATCGGCAAGGATCAGCGCATCCGCCCCCGCCTTCACGGCATCGGCCGCACCGCGATACCAGATATCCTCATTGCCCGCGCGCATGAAGGTGTTGAGCGCGACGAAAGTCTGGACGCCGCGCTTCTTCGCATAGGCGATGGCTTCGGCAAGCTCTTCGCGGGAAAAATTGAGGCCGGGAAAATTGCGGGCATTGGTTTCATCGCGAAAGCCGCAATAGACGGCATCCGCGCCGGCATCGACGGCCTCGCGGAAGGCGGCGGGCGTTCCCGCAGGACAGATCAGCTCCATGCCTCACCTCCCCGTGTTTCCGAAAGAACATGGCCGCGCAGGCGGTTCGCAAGCCCCGTTACGACAGGCGCAAAATGCCCGGCAAAGGCACCGAGATCGCGCGGCAGATCAATGCTGCTGTCATCGAGCGCATTGCGCAGTGCCAGCATCGCCTCCATGTCGCCGGTCACGCTGAGATCCCGCGAGAAGAACAGCGCATCGGCATCCTGCCGCCCCTCCATCAGCGCCAGCAGCATGAAAAGCGGCCCTTCCACCGCCGCATCCACCTTGGGCAAGCGGCCCTTTCGGCTGACGGTGATGGCCGGACGCGCCGGCTCGACCATGAAGGCGAAGGGCAGATCGACGGGCAGGAAGGCATAACGTTTGCAGCAATGTTCACCGAGCCGGCCGAACAGATCAGGGTGCCGTTTCATGATCTGCGCCAGCATCGCCGCTGTCGCTCGCTGCACCACGGCAAGGGGCAGAAAATTCATGGGGGTAGCGATGGCGGCGGGAAACGGTCTCATAGATGGTCCTGTCAGGTCAGTTGCGGGCAGGAACCTAACCGCAGCGCGCCGGCACCGGTTTGAGCGAACGCAAAGACAGAGAGATTTTCGGGTGCGGCTTCACAAAAGCCGCTATAAATCATTCACTTGCGAAGCGAAGGAGGCCGCCATGCCCGATATAAGGATCAAACGGATTTACGATGCCGCCAGCGATGATGACGGCGCACGCATTCTGGTGGACCGGCTGTGGCCGCGCGGCATGCGCAAGGAAACCGCACAGCTTTCGCTGTGGATGAAGGACATCGCGCCCAGCAACGAATTGCGCAAGAATTTCTCGCATATGCCATCGCGTTTTGCGGAATTCACCCGGCACTATCATGAGGAGCTGGCCGCCAATCCCGATGCCGTGGCGCGCATGAAGGAGCTGATGGCGAAGGGCCGCGTCACGCTGCTTTACGCCGCCCATGACACCGAACACAACCACGCCCTTGTTCTTGCCGACTATCTTCGTTCGCACTGAAGCCGCATTTGCGGCAGCGCAAGGACATGCCGCACCGCCACCGGCAAACAGGCGGCATGAGAGACGAGAAAACAGAAACTAAACCCGCCCACGCGAGCGATCTGCGCAGTTTCGTACGGTTGCTTGAAGAACGCGGGCAGCTGCGGCGAATTCGCCAGCCGGTCTCACTGGTGCACGAAATCACCGAAATCCACCGCCGGGTGCTCGCCGATGGCGGGCCGGCGCTGCTGTTCGAGCAACCCGTCGACCATGAGGGCAAGGTGCGGGACACGCCGCTGCTTGCCAATCTCTTCGGCACGCGGCAACGCATCGAATGGGGGCTGGGGCTGGAAACGGGCGGCCTGCCAGCACTTGGACAAAAGCTTGCCGAATTGCGCGAGCCACGGCCGCCGAAATCCATGGCCGAGGCATGGGGTAAGCTGCCTTTGCTGCGGGCAGCACTGTCCATGCGGCCACGCAACGTCTCGCGCGCGCCGGTGCAGGAAAAGGTACTGACGGGCGATGCGGTTGATCTTGCCCGCCTGCCGGTGCAATGGTGCTGGCCGGGCGAGCCGGCCCCGCTCATCACCTGGCCGCTGGTCATCACCCGTTCGCCTGATGATCCCGACGATATCAATGTTGGCATCTATCGCATGCAGGTGCTGGGGCCGGACAGGGTGATCATGCGCTGGCTGGCGCATCGCGGCGGCGCGCAGCACCACCGGTTGTGGCAGGCGCGCGGGCTGGATATGCCCGTTACCGTCGCCATCGGCGCTGATCCCGCCACCATTCTTTCCGCCGTCATGCCGCTTCCCGAACATATCAGCGAGCTTGGTTTTTCCGGCCTGCTGCGCGGCTCGAAAAGCCGCATCGCGAAGGCCCTGACGGTGCCGATGCCGGTGCCCGCCAATGCCGAGATCGTGCTGGAAGGCACCGTCTCAGCAACGGAAACGGCACTCGAAGGCCCCTATGGCGACCACACCGGCTACTATAATTCGGTCGAAGCCTTTCCGATCATGACGCTGTCGGCCATCACCATGCGCCGCGATCCGATCTATCTTTCCACCTATACCGGTCGGCCGCCCGATGAGCCCTCGGTTCTCGGCGAAGCCATGCTCGAGATTTTCCTGCCGCTCGTCAAAAGGCAGTTTGCGGAAATCGTCGATCTGTGGATGCCGCCGGAGGCCTGTTCCTACCGCGTCATGGTCGTCTCCATCGACAAGCGTTATCCCGGCCAGGCAAAGCGGGTGATGATGGGCCTGTGGTCGATGCTGCCGCAGTTCAGTTATGTGAAGCTCATCATTCTGGTCGATCCCGACATCAATGTGCGCAGCTGGGTGGATGTGATCTGGGCGCTCTCCACCCGTTTCGATGCCTCGCGCGATACAACGATCATCGACGATACGCCGATCGATTATCTCGACTTCGCCTCGCCGAAAACCGGCCTCGGCGGCAAGATGGGTCTGGACGCCACCCGCAAGCTTTCGCCGGAGACGGAGCGCGAATGGGGTCGCGTGCTCTCCATGACACCTGACGTCATCGCAAAGGTGGATCTGATGTGGCGTGATCTTGGCCTTGGAGAACGACCATGAAGCCGTGCCGCGTCGTGGTCGGCGTCACCGGTGCATCGGGTGCCGGCATTGCGCTGCGCATCATCGAGCGCCTCGCCGCGATGAAAAGCGTCGAAATCCATCTCGTCCTGTCGCAATCGGCCAAGCGGACCGTGTTGCATGAGGAAGGTGCTGAAGCCATGGGGCGGATGCTGTCACTCGCCAGCATCAATCACGCTGTCGATGATATCGGAGCGGCAATCGCCAGCGGTTCCTTCCCGACAACAGGCATGATCGTCGCCCCCTGCTCCATGCGGACGCTCGCGGCCATTGCAACCGGGCTTTCGGACAATCTCGTCACTCGCGCTGCCGACGTGCATTTGAAGGAACGCCGGAAGCTGGTTTTGATGACTCGCGAGACGCCTCTGCATCTCATCCATCTGCGCAATATGTGCGCGGTAACAGAGGCAGGCGCGATCGTCATGCCGCCAGTGCCGGCCTTTTACAACAGGCCGCTCAGCGTCTTCGATATTGTCGATCAGTTCGCCGCCCGCGCTATCGATCAGCTCGGTATCGCGCCCGCACCGCAGGCGCCGATATGGCAGCCGCATGTGGTGAAGCCATCGTGAGCGATCAGAAATAGGCCATGGGGTCTGCGCCAAAGAGCGCGGCATGGCCGCCGGCCAGCAGCCACCAGACCGTCAACCCTGTCAGCACCGCGGCTAGCAACATCGGCCCGTCCACGGCGAGGCTCGTCTTGCCGGAAAGGATTGCTGCGAAAGGGATCGTTGCGTTTTTAGCAGCCGCCGCGCTCCACGCATTACCCATTCTTTTGCGGGCACGTTTTTCAGTCATCGCCATTCCGCCAAGCGAAAACAGCGCAAAACCGCCGAAGAGAATAACGGAACGCAGGTCGCCATTCGGCACGACATGGCCGAGCGACCAAAACAGGAAACCGACAAGCACCGGATGCCGCGTGATGCGCACGATTGCCCCCGGTTTATCTCCCTGCCGCACGGAAATGGAAAGCGGATTGACGCTGAGAAGACCGGCCAGCACGAAAAACAGACCAATCGGCGCGGCCAGAAAGGTGACATGCGCCTGCCAGGGCGCGACATCCCAGAGCGGAATATAATCAACCGACAGCGCGGCATAAAACACCCAGCCCAGCGCCAGAAGCGAGACCACGGAATAAGCCCCGAAATAGGCGGGCCGGCCAATGGCCGCGATCAACCGGCCGCGCACGGCAGGCACGGCGGGAATGGAGTGCAGCGCCACAAAAAGCGAAAGAGCGGCGACAAGTTCAAGCATGCGACTGCCTTCTCACTGGTTCAGGAACAGCACCGAAGCAATGGCCACGGAGGCAAGTACGGCGGAAACTGCACCCATGCGCTGCAGCACACCCATACGGTACAACAGCACCGCAAAGCCAATGATAATAGGGGTTGCGACAATCAGCCCGACCTGCGCGTCGTTCATGGGAAGCTCCATTTTCCAGAGTTGCGCTTTGTCATGACAATAGGGCTTTGGGCGCTCCCTTCTTTGACCGACCGCAAAGAAGCGGGGTTTGAGGACGCCTAAGCGTGGCTTGCTGTTTTACAATTACGGGCGAGGCCATGGCGATAAATACGGAAGAGGAAAGCGGAAACCTGCTTTTATGGATTCTGGTCTGGAGCGAACTTGCCGCCTTCGGCGCGCTGACCGGCGCGTTCATCATCGCCTTCGCCCTCAACCCTGATGCGTTCGCCGCCGCGCGCCAGCATCTGCAGCCACAACTTGCCGGCCTCAACACCCTGATTTTGCTGGCAAGCGGCTGGCAGGCGGCCGTCGCGGCCAGCCGCCACACCGCGCTGCCGGGCAAAAGGCGGGCGCTGGTCCTTGCCGGCCTGCTGGGTTTCGCTTTCGTCGGAGTGAAGCTCCATGAATATTCCACCGAAATCGCCTTCGCGTCCGATCCAGCCTATGGCGCGTTCTTCGAGCTCTATTTTCTGCTCACCGGCTTCCACCTGCTGCATGTCGTCTTCGTGGCCATGCTGCTGTTTCTCGTCGCAGTCTTCCCGAAAAACGAGAATGTCACGCTGGTGACGACGCTGTGGCATGTCATCGATCTGGTCTGGATCGTCATTTTTCCCATCGTCTATCTGGTTTGACAATTATGATCCACCGCACCTCCCGCCAGCTCGCAAGAAGTTTTGCAATGCTAGCCATTCTTGTTCTCGCCGGCACGGCCGTCGTTACATCGTGGAAGGCGGCGTTTCTGCCGCCGGTTGCCGTCGCCTGCCTGATGCTGCTTTTCGCGCTCATGAAATCCAGACGCGTCATCGACGACTTTCTGGGTTTTGGCGAAGAGCGAGGCCTGCTGCGCACGGCACTTCTGGCATGGCCCGCAATCTTCGCCGCCGCAGCCCTTTTGCGGGCGTTCCTGCAGGGCATTTTGTCGCTCTGAAAAGGCGGACCACACCACCTCTCCACTTGTTTGCCAAATGGCAAAGAACGCCGGCGGCCAGCGGCTAGAAAGGCTTCAGACCCCACCGCATTCCGCCAGCCTGCTGGCAAATCCCGGCAAGAGGGTTCGATCAAGCCAGTCCGCATAAGCGGTCTTTCGGATGGAAAGGACCATTGGCATGGCAGAACGCCTGACCAAAACAGGAGCGAGAAACGTCTTTTACGGCGGCTCCATCTTCTTCTTCGCCATATTCGTCGGGCTGACCGCCCATAGCCATTATTACATGCGCACCACCTCGACGGATGAAAGCACACTGACGGAAAGCGTCGCGCGCGGCAAACATGTGTGGGAGAAAAATTCCTGCATCAACTGTCACACGCTGCTCGGCGAAGGCGCCTATTTCGCACCCGAACTCGGCAATGTCTGGAAGCGCTATGGCGGCGTGGAAGACAAGGAGACGGCGCGCGATTCCATCAAGGCCTGGATGGCCGCCCAGCCCACCGGCATCGAGGGCCGGCGCCAGATGCCGCAGTTCAATCTCTCCGAACAGGAACTCGATGATCTCGTCGACTTCCTCGAATGGACGAGCCGGATCAAGACGCAGAACTGGCCACCGAACGATGCGGGTTGAGGTTGACGGCAAGGAGATGACGAGATGAAATACCAGACGCAAAAAGTCGCCATGCTGTATTTTTACGGCGCAATCGGGCTGTTCGTGGCGCAGATCCTGTTCGGCGTCATCGCCGCGACGATCTACGTGCTGCCCAACACGCTTTCAGAGCTTCTGCCCTTCAACATCGTGCGCATGATCCACACCAATGCACTGGTCGTGTGGCTGTTGATGGGCTTCATGGGCTCGACCTTCTATCTTCTGCCGGAAGAGACGGAAACGGAGCTTTACAGCCCCAAGCTCGCCATCGCGCAGTTCTGGATCTTCCTGGTGGCCGCCGCGGTTGCCGTGGTCGGTTATATGTTCCGCATCCATGAAGGCCGCGAATTCCTCGAACAGCCCTTCGCCATCAAGGTCGGCATCGTGCTTGTCGTTTTGATGTTCCTGTTCAACATCACCATGACGGCGCTGAAGGGCCGCAAGACCACCGTCATCAACATCCTGCTCTTCGGTCTCTGGGGTCTGGCGATCTTCTTCCTCTTCGCCTTTTACAACCCCATCAATCTGGCGCTCGACAAGATGTACTGGTGGTACGTCATCCATCTGTGGGTGGAAGGCGTGTGGGAACTGATCATGGCGTCGATCCTCGCCTTCCTGATGATCAAGCTCAACGGCATCGACCGCGAAGTGGTGGAAAAATGGCTCTATGTCATCGTCGGTCTTGCCCTGTTCTCGGGCATTCTCGGCACGGGTCACCATTATTACTGGATCGGCGCGCCGGGTTACTGGCAGTGGATCGGTTCGCTGTTCTCGACGCTGGAAGTGGCCCCCTTCTTCACCATGGTCATCTTCACCTTCGTCATGACCTGGAAGGCTGGCCGCAAGCATGAGAACCGCGCCGCGCTTCTGTGGTCGATCGGCTGCTCGGTAATGGCCTTCTTCGGCGCCGGCGTCTGGGGCTTCCTGCACACGCTGTCGTCGGTGAATTATTACACCCACGGCACGCAGCTTACCGCCGCCCACGGGCACCTCGCCTTCTTCGGCGCCTATGTGATGCTGAACCTTGCGATGATGGCCTATGCCATACCCGAAATGAAGAAACGCGCGCCCTACAACCAGTGGCTTTCGATGACGAGCTTCTGGGTCATGTGCACGGCCATGTCGGTGATGACCTTCGCGCTGACATTCGCCGGCGTGGTGCAGATCCAGCTTCAGCGGGTCATGGGCGAAAGCTTCATGGATGTGCAGGACCAGCTGGCGATCTTCTACTGGATCCGTCTCGGTTCTGGTTTCGCGGTTCTCATTTCGGCGGTCATGTTCATCTGGGCAATCCTGGTACCGGGCAAGCAGAAACAGGGCGACGTTGCCCGCCTCGTGCAGCCCGCCGAATGAGAAACGGACCGGCTCTCTTTTTCCCCCGGAGAGCCGGTTCCTTACCACCAACCATGGAGATGACCATGAATACGATTTTCCGCCCCGCGCCGCAGCCTTTGCCGGACGCGCCGTTCTACACCCCGCTCGGCAATGAATGCACGCTGTTCGAAAGCGCCTGGGTGCGGCAATTGCCGCTTCTGCTGAAAGGCCCGACAGGTTGCGGCAAGACCCGTTTCGTCAGCCACATGGCAGCGAAACTCGGCCTGCCGCTTTCCACCGTTTCGTGCCACGACGATCTTGCTGCCGCTGATCTGACCGGTCGTTACCTGCTGAAAGGCGGCGAAACCGTCTGGATGGACGGCCCGCTGACGAGGTCCGTGCGCCAGGGCGGCATATGTTACCTCGACGAGATCGTTGAGGCGCGCAAGGATGTGGCTGTCGTGCTGCATCCCCTCACCGATGATCGCCGCATCCTGCCACTGGAACGCACCGGCGAAGTGCTGGAAGCGCCCTCTGGCTTCATGCTCGTCGTGTCCTACAATCCCGGATACCAGAATCTTTTAAAGAGCCTGAAGCCCAGCACCCGCCAGCGTTTCGTCGCCATTGAATTCGATTTTCTGCCCAAGGAGCAGGAAATCGCCGTCGTTTCGCATGAAAGCGGGCTGGATGCGCGCGATGTCGAGCCGCTCGTCGATCTTGCCCACCGGCTGCGCGGCCTGAAAGGCCACGATCTGGAAGAAGGCGTCTCCACCCGTCTGCTCGTCTATTGCGCCAGCCTCATCGATACCGGCCTTCCCGCCCGTCAGGCCGTGCGCGCGACCATGATCGAACCGCTGACTGACGAGCCGGATGTGAAGGCCGCGCTGCATGAAGTCGCGGATGCGATCATTCGATAGGCGCTTTGATATCCACGCCGGATTGCGCGGCCCCGTGCGTTCCGGTCCGATGCCATGAGGATAAACCATGCTGGACTTTCTGGAACTGGAAGAAACCGTCGGCCGCGCCTGGCACAGGCTAATCGGCGAAACCGGCACATGGCTGCGCTTCCCGGATCATGCCGTGAAGCTGGAGGATATGCAGGCCGTGCTGGCCATATGTTTCCGCGGTTTTGGTGGTGAACATGCGGTGCAGATCGCGCCAGCCCGCGCCCGCACCTCCAGCCACCGGCTGAGGCTGCGCCAGCGCATGGGCCTTGGCGAAGAGAAGCTCGCCCAGCCCGGACGTGATCATGCCACGCTGATGCTGCCGCCGGTGCTCGATCTGTTTCCCGACCGGCGTCTCAATCGCGATCTCTATCTCTGGCTCGCCGCCGCCATGGCGATGATGCCGCTTGAACCAGTCATGGCCGCCGACCCGCTTCGCAACGATCTTGCCCGGCTCGACCGCGCCGCAGAACTGACAAAAGCCGTCATCCATGCCTTCCCCGGAATGAAGGCCCGTTATCGCCGGCTGTGCGCCGCCATGCTCGCGGTGCGCCAGAAACGTCCGCTGCCGCAGACGGAGCAGCAGGTGGAACAACGGGTGCTTTCCATGCTCGCCGATGCGGCAGGGATCGAGGGCCATGCGCCACCCGCCGGTCTTCCGGAAAAAGCGCCGCCGCGCTACCTGCCGATGCTGCCGGTGCCGCTATGGCCGGACACGCTGCTGCGCGAAACATCCGATGCCCGGCAAAGCGAGGACCAGCCGGCAGCGGGCGCCGCGCCGCAGGGGGCGGAGGCCGCCCGCCATATCGCCGTGCGCGAAAAGGCCGAGAACCGCCAGACCGAACGCAGCCCCTTCATCCTCAACCGTTTCGAAAAAATCCTCGCCATGGCAGAGATGGTCAATGTCGACCGGCCCGGTGATGATAGCGACGATACCGACGGCAGCGCGGCGGACGAGCTTGACGATATGACGCTGGGTGAAAGAAAGGGGCGGCCTTCCGCCCGCTTCCGCTTCGATCTCGACCTGCCGCCTGAAGCACTGAACCATTCCCCGCTGACAGCGGAGCTGACCTATCCCGAATGGGATTATCGCAGCGGTACCTATCTCGCCGACCATTGCCGGGTCATCGCCGGTCCGGCGAAAGACGCCGAGACGGCACCGGAACCCGACCCGGACACCAAAAGCCTCATCCGCCGGGTCAGGCGGCAATTCGAGGTGCTGCGGCCACGCTACGAGATGCTGCGCGCCCAGCTTGACGGCAATGATCTCGATCTTGACGCCGTGGTTCGCGCCAGAAGCGATATCGCCGCTGGAGGACAGGGCAGCGACCGCATTCATATGGCAAGCCGCCCGCAGGCGCATGATCTTGCCGTAACGATCCTCGTCGATGTGTCGCTATCGACCGATGCCTGGTTCGACAACCGCCGGGTGCTCGATGTGGAGAAGGAAGCCCTGCTGGTGCTTGCCCACGGGCTTTCCGCCTGCGGCGACAGTCACTCCATCCTGACCTTCACCTCCCGCCGCCGTTCCTGGGTGCGGGTGGAGACGGTGAAGGATTTCGATGAGCCGATGGGGCACACTATCGAGCGGCGTATCGCGGCGCTGAAACCCGGTTTCTACACCCGCATCGGCCCCGCCATCCGCCACGCCAGCGCCAAGCTGCATGAGAGGCCGGAGCGCCGCAAGCTGCTTCTGTTGCTGACGGACGGGAAGCCGAACGATGTCGACCACTATGAGGGCCGCTTCGCCATCGAGGACAGCCGCCGCGCGGTTTCCGAAGCCAGACGTTCGGGCGTCAGCGTCTTCGGCGTGACTGTCGACAGCAAGGCGCAGTCCTATATTCCGGCCATGTTCGGCCAGAACGGCTATGCCATCGTCAGCAGGATCGCCAAGCTGCCATCGGCGCTGCCGGCGATTTATCGCAGCCTTGCCGGCTGAAGCATGGCGCGCAACGAACCTGACGAATCTCAGGTTTGTTTGCGCGGCGACAATGTCTCCCGACCGCCCGGCGGATAGGTTTTTCCAGTCCGTCGGCCGGCCGCACCGCCGGACATCATTCCATCCGCGGCCGTGGAGCCAGCCTATGTCCGAAGCCCAAACCGCAACCAATATCGACGTGCGCATCATTCCGCACCGCGAACGCCATCCGCGCATTTTCGGTGCGCTCAACGCATTGACCGAAGGTCAATCGCTACAGATCACCAGCGATCACGATCCCCGTCCACTGCTTTACCAGCTGGCCACCAATTTCCCCGGCCAGTTCGGCTGGGAATACCTCGAACAGGGCCCGGACGTCTGGCGTCTCGATATCGGCCGGCTGGAAGAACAGGCCGAAGGTTCCGAGGACGATATGTCCGGCTGCGAATGCTGCTGCGGATCCGAGCATTGACCCCAGCGCCTGCGGCATGGTGAAAAGACCTCTGGCGGACGGCCCGTGCCGCCGCCAGCCGACAGATGAGGTGATGCAATGACGGAAATGATCAGGGAACTCGATGTGCGGCCGCTTTTACTGAGCGGCGGCGAGCCCTTTCCGGCCATCATGGAAGCCGTGGCCGGGCTTGCTCCCGGTGAAGCGCTGCGATTATACGCCACCTTCCGGCCCGTTCCGCTGTTCAAGGTGATGGCGGAGCGCGGTTTCGACCATCAGGTCAGGGAAATCGGCGGCGGCGACTGGGAAGTGCTGTTTACGCCGCAATCCACTGAGACCGAACAGATTTCCGTGTCACCGGCGCTTGCAGGTAATGCCGAGGAGCCGCAGATATGGCCCGATCCGGTCATCTATCTCGATCTGAGCGACGAGACGACCGAAGGCCAGGCGAGCCGCACGCTTGCCGCACTTGACCGTCTTCCGCCGGGTGCCGTGATCTTCGTGCTGATGCCGCAGGAGCCGACTTTCCTTTACCCGGAACTTCTGGCCCGGGGTCATCAATGGGCCGGCAATTTCGACGAGGCGCGCACGGCGTTTCGTATATTCATCCGCGCCGGTGCCGGCGCGCATTAAGCCGGAAATCAAATCCCCAGAAAACGAAACGCCCCGGAAATTGCTTCCGGGGCGTTTCGTTTTGGCGGCGTCGCAAGCAATCTAGGCTTTCAGCGGTTTGCGCTCGCGCATCAGGATCGGCCCATATTCAACGCAGAAGAGACCGAAACCCACGATCCAGAAGAGCGCCGAGCAAGCGTAGAGATGCATCATCGCACCGGGGAAGAACTCGGCTGCCGGTCTCAGCAGCGCGCAGGCGATCAGCGCCACATAAGCGACAATGGTGACCCTGCTGGCCGCAAGCTTGCGCCCGGTATGGCCAAGGCTCGCTCTCGTCATGACAGCAAGCATCATGCAGCCGATAACGCCGACGGTGAAGACATGCAGGACGGAACGTGTGTCCATGACGTCAAGAGCCGCCAGCGCTATGGTAATGAAACCGACGGGGATGAAGGCGTAGGCGACATGCAGCACCACCAGCACCTGCTCCGGCCATGTCGTCCAGCCGCGCCAGCGGATCAGACGCACGGCGTGCATGAAAGCCGCCAGAAGCGCCGTTGGCACCGCCACGATGCTCTCAGGCTCTATCGTCCAGACGGCCAGCGCCGCGATGCCGGTGAGGATGGCGGCGGTATCGAAGCCGTTATAGGGCACTGGGAAATCCGTGCGGCCGAAACGGTTCAGCCAGTTGCGGGTAAAACTCGGCACGATGCGGCCGCCTACGATGATGACAAGAACCGTGTAGGCCGAGACCGCAAGGCGGGTCGCGATCAAGCTATGATCACCCCCAATCGCTGCAACATGGAATATGATGTTGGCAACGGAAAGCGCCAGCAGCCCGCCCAGCACCTTCAGGTCCTTCCATTTTCGCCCGGCAATGACCTCACGCGCGCAGATCGCCAGAAGTGCCGGCAGGAAAAGCCCGTCCACGGCTGCGGCAGTGACCACGCCCACATGGTCCGGCACAAGCAGGAAAAGCCGGCCGGCACACCAGAGCGCAAACAGCCACACCAAGGGTTTGCCCGACACCGGCAGCCGCCCCGTCCAGTTCGGCACGGCCGTCAAAAGAAAGCCGGCCAGCACCGCCGAGGCAAAACCGAACAGCATCTCATGGGCATGCCAGTTCGGTGCGCCGTAATCCCCGCCGAGGTCGATGAAGCCGGAAAGGGCTGCGATCCACAACACCATCGCCACGATGGCCCACAGGGCGCCACCGAGGAAAAACGGCCGGAAGCCGTACGAAAAGATAACCGGGCCGGTGCGCGCCAGCCCTCTTGGAATGCCGCCCTTTGGCCGGCTGCGCCCTTGGGTGAGAACGGTTTCGCTGCCACTCATTATAATGCTCCTTGCTTGGTCTTGACATATGTCTAGACGCAAGCCCGTCCGACTTCTTTGCGAACAGGCAAAGAGGCGGTGCGACGCTTCCACGCCGGCCTTCAGCCGCCTGCCAAAATGTCGCAGGGTGCCGAAAGCGAAGTTTGCTCCATCTCAAATTGTATTTCCGCCCCTCCGCTACAAATGCTGTGACAGAGCGAAACATGCTCTGCCCCAAGAGGGATAGGAGAAGAATGATGACGGAAACCTTCCACATCACACGGCGTAATATTCTCGCAGGCGCAGCATTTGCAGGGGCTATAGCTCCCGTCATCATGCCATCGGCAGCGAGCGCGGCAGAGGAAAAGAAGGCCGCAGCCAAGCCATTGACGAGCGCTGAGATTGCGGCGCTGCCTCGCGTAAAAGTTGATCTCGTCAAACCGCCCTTCGTGCATGCCCACACGCAGAAAGCCGAAGGCGGACCGAAGATCGTCGAGTTCACGCTTACGATCAAAGAGCAGAAGATGATCCTCGACGACAAGGGCACCGAGGTCCACGCCATGACCTTCAACGGTTCGGTTCCCGGGCCTCTGATGGTGGTGCACCAGGACGACTATGTCGAACTGACCCTTATCAACCCCGACACCAATGAGCTGCAGCACAATATCGATTTCCACTCGGCCACCGGCGCGCTCGGCGGCGGCGGGCTCACCATCGTCAACCCGGGTGAAAAGGCGATCCTGCGCTTCAAGGCCACCAAGGCTGGCGTCTTCGTCTATCACTGCGCACCTCCCGGCATGGTGCCGTGGCACGTCACCTCGGGCATGAATGGCGCGATCATGGTGCTGCCGCGTGAGGGCCTGACGGACGGCCACGGCAAGGAGCTTGTTTATGACAAGATCTATTATGTCGGCGAGCAGGACTTTTACATCCCGCGCGACGAGAACGGCAATTTCAAGAAATATGAAAGCGCCGGCGACGCCATGGCCGATACGCTGGAAGTGATGCGCAAGCTGACACCGAGCCACATCGTCTTCAATGGCGCAGTCGGTGCCCTGACCGGGGAACATGCCCTCCAGGCCGCCGTTGGCGAGAAGGTGCTGATCGTCCATTCGCAGGCAAACCGTGATACCCGTCCGCACCTCATCGGCGGCCATGGCGATTATGTCTGGGCAACGGGCAAGTTCCGCAACCCACCGGATCTCGACCAGGAAACCTGGTTCATTCCCGGCGGCACGGCGGGTGCGGCCTTCTACACCTTCGAGCAGCCCGGCATCTACGCTTATGTCAACCACAACCTCATTGAAGCTTTCGAGCTGGGTGCAGCCGCCCACTTCAAGGTGACCGGTGAGTGGAACAACAGCCTGATGCAGGCGGTGCTTGCCCCCTCGAGCATCTGACACAAACGGGAGCGCGCCGCCGCCAGCGGTCGCGGCGCGCTCCCCCTTCTGCTATGCGGCCTGAAAGCAGGCCCGAACTTTGGCGTCTTCTCGACGCAGGCAGGTTCCCATGGGCATTCCCGGCAACAGCCACTTCCCAAACGCCGTCTCGCTTCTTCTCCCGCTCTCGATTGCAACGCTGCTGGCAACGGCCATCGGTTTCCAGTCCGGGATCATCCGCAGCGGCATTGATGACCGCGCGGCCATGATGGCTCCACAGGTCGTTACAGTGCCCGCCAGACATTTCACCTATCGGGCGGAGGGCGAATATTTCCGCAATGGTTATGCCGTCGATGGGCCGATGGTCGACGTGGCGATGCGACAAAATCTGACGATCATGAAATATCAGGTATCGAGCGCGGATTATGCGCGCTGCGTGGCGGAAGGTGGCTGCCAGCAGCCGGAACCCGGCTTTGCCGCTCCGGTCGGCGGCGAGATACCGGCAACCGGCATCAGCCAGGATGACGCCCACGCCTATGCACAGTGGCTGAGCGAGCGGACAGGCGAGGTTTGGCGCCTGCCGAGCGACGCTGAACTGGCTTTCGCCGCCGGCTCGCTTTTTCCGGATGAGACGCTGGGTGTCGCTGCCGATAGTGAAAACCCGGCTTTGCGCTGGCTGGCGGATTACGAGCGGCAGACCAGCCGCAGGGCCTCGGGCAACCCCGTTCCGCAATCCTATGGCAGCTTCGGCGAAAACGAATATGGCCTTGCCGATTTCGGCGGCAATGTCTGGGAATGGACCTCGAGCTGCAGCCACCGTGTGACACTTGGCAAGGATGGTGAGGCGATCGATAGCGTCGCCTCCTGCGGTATTCCGGTCGCTTCGGGAAAACACCGGGCGGCGATGAGTGCCTTCGTCAAAAACCCAAAAAGCGGCGGCTGCGCCGTTGGCGTACCGCCTGATAATCTCGGGTTCAGGCTCGTAAGAGACACACGCTGGTACGCGCCGCTTCTCGAAAAGCTTCGTGCCACCACCCTGTTTTCTTGACAATCATCAATTAAAACAAACGCTTGATTCATATCATTTGATCTTCTGCCGCCGGTGATAGTGCTGTATGCTGACAATACAGAAAAGGCCGATCCCCGATTGCCAATGCAATCACCTTGAGGATCGTCCGATCACCGGAGAGGGTGCAAGTGAAGATTGACCGAAGCGTCATCCGGTCGCTGGCCTTGTTTGCCAAGATGGCCGACGATGAGCTGGACGGCCTGCTGACCCACGCCACATCCCGGCTGGTGCCGCCGGGCGAAGCCATTTTCGAGCAGGGCCAGTCGGCAACGCATTTCTTCCTGCTTATCCACGGCCGCCTGAAGGTGACGCAGGTGACGCATGACGGCCAGCAGATCATCGTGCGCGTGGTGCATCCCGGTGATCTCTTCGGTTTCGCAAGAGCACTGCAACGGTCCGATTATCCCGGCACCGCCACGACGGCGGCCGAAAGCGTCATCCTGTCATGGCAGACGGACCTCTGGCCGCAATTCGTCGAACAGAACCCGCATCTTGCCGTCTCCGCCATGCAGACGATCGGCCAGCGTCTCGAGGAAGCCCATACGCGCATCCGCGAAATGTCGACGCAGGAAGTGGAGCGCCGGGTGGCCCATGCCGTACTGCGCCTTTCGCAGCAGGCGGGCCGCAAGGAGGAAGACGGCATCCGTATCGACTTCCCCATTTCCCGTCAGGATATCGCCGAAATGACCGGCACCACACTGCACACCGTCTCCCGCATCCTCTCCAGCTGGGAGAGCAAGGGGTTGGTGCAGGGCGGGCGGCAGAAGCTCCTGGTTTGCAATCTGCCGGGGCTTGCTCAGTTGGCAGAGGGCGAAACCAGCCAGGTGTAAGGGCGTACTGCCGACCTCCACGTACTCCGCTTTTCGCTGTCACTCGGCCGGCTTCGAAGCCGCGCTTTCGATATAGGCGATGAGATTGTCCAGATCCTCCGGCTTGCTGATGCCGGCCAGCGCCATCTTGTTTCCGGGTATTTTCTTTTTCGGCGCGCTCAGGAAATCCCGCAATTCTTCGGGCGTCCAGACAAGACCGTCCTCGCCCGCTTTTTTCATCGCTGCCGAATAATTATAGTCCGCCACGCCGCCTGCTGCGCGGCCGATGATGCCGTTAAGCTGCGGACCGACCCTGTTTTTCGCGCCCTCGCCAATGGCGTGGCAGGCGGAACAGCGCTTGAAGACCGCCTCCCCCTTGGCAACATCGCCTTCCGAAAGAGCGGGAATGGCACTTGCAGTCAGCATTGCCGCCGCGATGATTATTGTCTTGCGCATCGTGTCATCCTTGTCTTGCCGCATAAATACGGCCCGCCCGCAAAAGCGGACGGGCCGGAGGTTGCTCTGTTCAGGTCGTGCCCCAGGCGGGCGTGCCCTTCTTATAGGGAACGCGGTCTTCGAAACCGCCGGGAATTTCGTCATAAACGAGCACTTCCGTAGCGCCGATCTTCGAGGTGAAGAAACCAAGCAGCGTCAGCTGTTTGACCAGCGTGAAGGCGTGCGGTTTTACCGGCGTCTGTTCCGCCTTGGCCTGCTTGTCCAGCGCGGCAAGCAGCGCCTGCCGCTGTTCTGGCGTCAGTTCCAGAAAGCCCTTCTTGTGGTCGGTCTGGCTGCGCTTTTCGATATCGGAAATTGCCGAAAGGAAGAGTGTCCGTTGTTCATCGGTATAACAATCGGCCGCATAGACGGCCATGAATGCTCCCACTTCAGCATCCTTCGCACCCGGCGTGGAGGTGCGGGGAATGATGGTTTCCGCCACCTCGTCCAGAAACCGGATTTCTTCCGCGGTGAAGACATGAGCACCACCGGCTGGTTTGGTAGCGTTTTCGGCGGCCGTCAGAATATCCGCGCCGATCAGCGGAAGACCCGTGGCAATGGCTATCAGTTTCAGCAGTTCGCGTCTGTTCATCACAGGTTCCCCTTCTTGCGTTCGGAAACGGCAAAATCGGCCGCACGCGCCGTCAGCGCCATGTAGGTCAGGGACGGGTTGACACAGGAGGCCGAAGTCATGCACGCGCCATCGGTGACAAAGACGTTGGGCGCATCCCAGACCTGGTTGTTGCCGTTGAGGACGGAGGTTTTCGGGTCACGCCCCATGCGGGCTGTTCCCATTTCATGAATGCCCATGCCGGGGGCGTAACTGCCCCTGGAGGGTTTGACGTTCTTGATGCCAACCGCCTCGAACATCTCGACGGCGTCATTGACCATGTCTTCGCGCATATCGAGTTCGTTCTGCTTCATCTCGACATTCATTGACAGGACCGGCAGGCCCCACTTGTCCTTCTTCTCATGATCCAGTTTCACGCGGTTCTCATGATAGGGCAGCATTTCGCCGAAAGCGGTCATGCCGATGGTCCAGCCACCCGGCTCGGTCAGGGCCTCCTTGTAGTCGGCGCCGATGTTCAGTTCGGCGATTTCCCGCTCCCAGCGCGAACGGCTGGCCGAGCCCTGATACCCGAAACCACGCAGATATTTGCGCTTGTCGTCGCCGGTGTTGCGGAAACGCGGAATGTAGAAGCCCGCCGGGCGGCGACCCTTGAAGTAGAAATCCTCGAAGCCTTCCACCTGGCCGGTGGCACCCATCCGGAAATGGTGGTCCATCACGTTGTGGCCGAGTTCGCCCGAGCTGCTTCCAAGCCCGCCTTCCCAGACATCGGTGGCCGAGTTCATCAGCACCCAGGTCGAGTTCAGCGTCGAAGCGTTGAGGAAGATGATGTCGGCGGTGTATTCATAGGTCAGGTTCGTCTCGGCATCGATGATCTCGACGCCACGCGCCTTCTTCTTGTCCTTGTCGTACAAGATTTCCTTGACGATGGAGAAAGGCCTGAGCGTCAGATTGCCGGTGGCGACCGCCGCAGGCAGGGTCGAGGCCTGCGTGCTGAAATAGCCACCGAAGGGACAGCCCAGCCGACACTTGTTGCGGAACTGACAGCGCGTGCGCTCCTGGTCGGGAAGCTCCTGGGTGATGTTGGCGCAACGCGAATTGATGAGGTGGCGCGTGCCATTGAACACCTTCTTCAGCCGGCTTGCGACATCCTGCTCGACGAAATTGAGCGGAATGGGCGGCAGGAATTCGCCATCGGGAAGAATATCCAGCCCCTCACGGCTGCCGGAGATGCCGGCAAAACGCTCGACATAATCATACCAGGGGGAAACATCCTCATATCGGATGGGCCAGTCAACGGCGATACCGTCTTTCGCATTGGCCTCGAAATCGGTCTGTGACCAGCGATAGGTCTGGCGTCCCCAGAGCAGCGAGCGACCACCGACATGATAACCGCGGAACCAGTCGAAGCGCTTTTCTTCGACATAGGGTGTTTCCTGCTCATCGGCCCACATGCCAAGCGTTGCTTCTTCCAGCAGGTAGTCACGGCTGAGAACGGGGTATTTCGCCTTCATCTCCTGCGTGGCGCGGTTGCGGTGGGGGTAGTCCCAGGCCTCCTTGTCCGCATTCTGATAGTCGGTGATGTGCTCGATGTTCCGGCCGCGCTCCAGCATCAGGACCTTCAGGCCCTTTTGCGTGAGTTCCTTCGCGGCCCAGCCTCCACTGATGCCCGAGCCGACAACAATCGCATCATAATGATTGTTTGCCATGATAACTCCTCCGATGTGACTTGGAAAAAACGACGAGACGAAGCACTTCCCGTCGCGGTGCGGCGGAAACTGGCCATGCGTCTGTCGAACCTCATGCGCCCCGGCGAAACCGGCCGCCGGGGAGCGGTTCTGGTTTTACTGGCAGTGATTACTGAAGGGTCGGAAGACGTTCATTGAGGAACGCATTGCCCTTGGTCACGACAGCTTCGGCATCGAGCGGAAGGTCGTGCTCAAGGATGAACCACTTGACGCCGGCCTGCTTGGCCGCCGGCAGAATTGCCTTCCAGTCGAGAACGCCGGTGCCGAGTGTGGCAAAGCCGCGCTCGTTTTCCGCCGTGCCCGCAGGCGCGTTGTCCTTGGCATGGATGGCAAATACCCGGCCCTTCAAGGTGCCGAGGAACGCGGCCGGATCATTGCCGCTGCGCGCCACCCAGGCGACATCGAGCTCGCTCTGCAGTTTCGGGCCGGCAGCATCGAGCAGCAGCTCAAGTGCCGTCTTGTCATCGAACTTGACCATTTCAAAGTCATGATTGTGGTAGGCCATGGAGAGGCCCGCCGCAGACAGCTTGTCCGCATAACCACCAAGTTCCTTGCCAAAGGCGGTCCAGCCCGCGGCGTCCTTCGGGCGGTCTTCCGGCTTCAGGAAAGGCACGGTGACAACAGGATTGCCGACGGCTTTCTGCTCGGTGATGACGTCATCGAGGTTGCCGCGCAGCTTGTCGATCGGCACATGCGAGGAAATGACCTTGATCTTGTGCTTTTCCAGAAGCGCGTTCAGCTCGCTGGCGCTGACCTTCTGCATATCCACCGTTTCAACTGCCGAAACGCCGGCGCGGTTGAGAATGGCAAGCTGCTCCTCAAGCGTTCCCGCGTTGCGCAATGTGTACATCTGCGCGGCTATCGGCAGCGTCTTGCTGTCTTCGGCCAGAACCGGGTTCGTGATGCCGGCCGCCAATGCGACGACGGCTGCCATCTTCACGAATTTTGACTTGAACGTTTTCAAACGCGTAACTCCCTTTCCGTTTGATCAATGTGACGACACGTGTGCCCACGCCTTTCCCGGCCTCCTGGCCAGGTTATGCCGGGCACCACCTCCTGTGCCCTGCGTCGTCCGTCCTCGATAAGCGATGATCTAGATGTCGATCCCTACCCAGGACGAGGTCCCACTGGACCGCACGGCCGCATCGATGAATGCGAGACCCGCAAGGCCGTCCTCTATGCCGGGGTAAATCACATCCCCGGCGGCTGTCTTTCCCTCCCTTTTTGCGATGATTGCATCTGCGGCTTCACGGTAAATCGTCGCAAAACCCTCGAGATATCCCTCTGGGTGTCCGGATGGCACGCGGCTGACACGGTTGGCGGCAGCACCTGCGCCTGCGCCGTTGCGGGTGATAAGCCGCTTGGGTTCGCCATAAGGCGTGAACCACAGCTCGTCCGGCACCCGGTGGTGCCATTCAAGCCCGCCTTTATCGCCATAGACCCGCAGCGACAGCGCGTTTTCATTGCCGACCGCGATCTGGCTCGCCCAGAGCATCCCCTTGGCGCCGCTTTCATAACGCAGCAGAATATTGGCGCTGTCATCCAGCTGCCGGCCCGGAACGAACGACGTCAGATCGGCATAAAGGCTTGTCGGGATTTCGCCCGTGACGAAGGCAGCGGCGTTGAAGGCATGGGTGCCGATATCGCCGATTGCACCGCCGGCGCCGGAGCGGCTGGGGTCGGTGCGCCATTCCGCACCCTTCGCACCCGTCTTTTCGACGGCTTCGGTCAGCCAGTCCTGCGCATATTCGGCCTGGACGTGGCGCAGCTTGCCTATGGATCCATCGGCGATCATCTCGCGCATCTGCCGCAGCATCGCGTAGCCGGTGTAGTTGTGCGTCAGGATGAACAACCTGTCGGACGCCCTGACGATCTCGGCAAGCGCCTTCGCCTCTTCCAGCGTCGCGGTCACCGGCTTGTCGCAGATGACGTGGATGCCGGCGTCGAGAAATGCCTTGGACGGAGCAAAATGCAGATGGTTGGGGGTGACGATGGCGACCGCCTCGATGCCATCTTCCCGACCAGCCTCGGATGCCGCCATTTCCTCGAACGAGGCATAGGAGCGCTCCGGCGCAATGCCCAGCAGGGTTGCCGAAGCGCTAGCACGCGCGGGATCGGAGGAAAGCGCGCCGGCCACCAGCTCGTAACGGTCATCCAGCCGGGCCGCGATGCGGTGCACGGCACCGATAAAGGCACCCTGACCACCACCGGCCATGCCGAGACGAATACGGCGGCTATCGAATTTCTTTGTAGCGGAGGACATGGCTATCCCTTTCAAAGTCCAAGAAGGCGGCGATTGGCGGCATCATCGATGCCGCTTTTGGCGAAATCGTCGAAGGCCCGCTCCGTCACGCGGATGATGTGATTTTCAATGAAGCTTGCGCCTTCACGCGCGCCGTCTTCCGGGTGTTTCAGCGCGCATTCCCACTCCAGCACCGCCCAACCTTCGAAATCATATTGGGTCAGCTTGGAAAACACCGCGCCGAAATCGACATGCCCGTCGCCGAGCGAACGGAAACGTCCCGGCCGGTCGACCCAGTTCTGATAACCGCCATAAACGCCGGAACGGCCGGTCGGATTGAACTCGGCATCCTTGACGTGAAAGGCGCGGATGCGCTCGTGGTAGATGTCGATGAACTCAAGATAATCCATCGCCTGAAGCACGAAATGCGAGGGATCATAGAGGATGTTGGCGCGCGAATGATTGCCGGTCGCCTCAAGAAAACGCTCGAAGGTGACGCCGTCATGCAGGTCCTCACCCGGATGCAGCTCGTAGCAGAGATCGACGCCGTTCTCCTCGAATGTATCGAGAATGGGTGTCCAACGCTTGCCCAGTTCGGCGAAAGCCATTTCGACAAGCCCGGCCGGACGCTGCGGCCACGGATAGACGAACGGCCAGGCAAGCGCGCCGGAGAAAGTCGCATGGCTCTTGAGGCCAAGATACTGCGACGCCTTCGCCGCACACTTCAGCTGATTGACGGCCCATTCCTGCCGCGCCTGCGGTTTGCCGCGCAGTTCAGGCGGCGCGAAACCATCGAACATTTCATCATAAACGGGATGAACGGCGACAAGCTGGCCCTGAATATGTGTCGAAAGCTCGGTGACCTCGACGCCGATCTCGGCCAGACGGCCCTTGATATCGTCGCAATAGGTCCTGGAGGCGGCGGCCTTTTCCAGATCGAAGAGTTTGGGATCGGTCGGCACCTGAATGCCCTTGTAACCGAGCGAAGCCGCCCATTGGCCGAGATTGTCGAGCGTGTCGAAAGGGGCCTCGTCTCCGGCAAATTGCGCGAGGAAAATTGCCGGGCCTTTGATCGTCTTCATGTCCTTACACTCCTTGCATTCACAGTCTGGCCGCTACCGATGCGGCGGGCGGCAGGGCGCGACCGAGCCGCGCACCACCAGTTCCGTATCCAGCACGATGGTTTCAGCCGTGCGTTTTCCGTTCAATCTGTCCACCATCAGCGCCATGGCCCTGCGGCCCATTTCCTGGCGGGGCTGGCGCACCGTCGTCAACGGCGGCTCAAACGCATTGGCGAAGATGATGTCGTCGAAGCCGATGACGGAGACGTCGGCCGGAACCGAAACCCCACGCGCCCGCAACTCGCTGATCGCGCCAATCGCCATCTGGTCGCTCGATGCGAAGATCGCGGTGAAGGCGATGCCGCCTTCGAGAAGGCCGGTTATCGCCTGACGGCCAGCCTCGATGCTGTAATCGCCCGTCACCACCAGTTCGTCGGTGTAAGTTATGCCAGCCTCGGCAAGTGCTGCGCGGTACCCGTCGAAACGCTCCTGCGCCAGACTTTCCGGGACGGGACCGGCCAGATGCACGATCTCTTTATGCCCCGCCTCGATGAGGTGCCGCATGGCATTCATGGAGGCGGCACGGTTGTCCACCTTGACGGTCGGCAGCGCGAGGCCGGGCACCGTCTCCGACGCGATGACGATCGGCGGCAGCGCGTCGCCCTGATCGAGAAGCTCGGAGGGAAACTGGCCGGTCATCAGGATAAGCCCGTCGGCATGTTTCTGACGCACCATGTCGATATGGGTCGCCACGCGGTTCTCGTCGTTGCGGGCATCGCCCATCAGCACCTTGAAGCCCGCTTCGCCCGCCGCTTCTTCCACGCCCTTGTAGATTTCGAGATAAAACGGGTTGCCGATATCGCGAACGAGAAGGATGACAGTGTTGTTGGATTGGCGGCGGAAGCTGGCCGCCTGCGCATTGGGAACGAAGTTCGCCTGCCGCACGGCGTCGAAAACCTTCTTGCGGGTCTCCGGGCGAACCTTGTCGGGTTGCTGCAGCGCCCGCGATACGGTCGCGATGGAAACGCCCGCGAGAGCTGCAACTTCCCTGATATTCGAACCTTGGTCTTTGCTCATCTGTCACACACGCAACTGCTTTTGGCGGCCATAAAGCAGCATCAGCGCTAGCAACGTGACACCGAATATGAT
The DNA here is from genome assembly GCF_041414895.1 of Agrobacterium sp. O3.4. Lineage (NCBI taxonomy): Bacteria > Pseudomonadati > Pseudomonadota > Alphaproteobacteria > Hyphomicrobiales > Rhizobiaceae > Agrobacterium > Agrobacterium sp. O3.4. The sequence continues at coordinate 146,599 of NZ_JALPZP010000006.1, read as the reverse complement.
CTGCCGTGCCCATACATCGAGGTTGAGCGTTATCAGTACGCTTTGCAGAATGGTGAGCGCAACTGCCCCGGCCATGGTTCCGACATATCCACCCGCACCGCCGGCAAGCGAGGTGCCGCCGATGACAACAGCAATGATCGACGGAAGCACATATCGGTCGCCGACGGAGATGAAGGATGTGCCGGTGTAACCGATGACGCACACCCCGGTCAGCCCGGCAAACAGGCCGGAAAGGCCATAAAGCAGCGTGCGGATCAAAGAGACGGGCAATCCGGTAAGCGTCGCCGCCCGCTCGTTGGAGCCGATGGCGTAGATGGCGAAACCGAAGGCGGTGCGGCGCAGCACGAAGAGCATGATCGCGGCGATGCCTAGCCAGACGAAGAGTACGCCGGGAATACCGAAAATGAGCGGACGGTTGATGAAACCCGCCAGCAGGGGCGCTGCCGCACCTGATGGAACGCCCTGCGAATAAACGACCAGCCCGCCCTGAATGACGGCCGTCATGCCAAGCGTCATGACCAGCGGCGGAATGCGCACGAAGGTGATGCCGAGGCCGTTGATGAGGCCGATCAGGAAGGGAATGCCGCCGGCAACGAGAATGGCGAGCGGAATGCCGGCATTCTGGCCGTTCATCATATTACCGGCAAGAACGGCACCAAGCGAGATCATCGCGCCGACGGAAAGATCGATGCCTTCACGGCCGCCGAGAATGACGAGGTTCTGGCCCGCCGCGACGATGCCGAGAATGGCGGCAATCGTCAGCAGCCGCACGATCTGCGAGCCTTGCGCGAAGCCGGGCGACAGCAATTCGCCGACCAGCAGCAGGAAGGCCGATGCACCAATGGCGATGGTCAGGGGATCGGTGAGGAGGGTTTTGATTTGCAAGCCGGGATTGGTCATATCAACGCCTCGTCACCAGAACACCGCCGGCCAGCGCCGTCAGCACGATCAAACCCTGCACCAGTGTCTGGTACTCGAAAGGCAGGCCCGCAAAGAAAATCACATTGCCGATCATGCCCAGCACCAGCGCGCCGGCAATCGACCCGGTCGAGCTGCCGAAACCGCCGGACAATGCGGTGCCGCCCAGAACCACCGCCGAGATGGAAGACAACGCCAGACTTGCGCCGAGCAGCGGGTCGCCCGAGGCGGTTTCGCCCGTCAGGCACAGCGCTGCCAGCGCCGAAAACAGGCCGGAGATCATATATGCGCCGATGCGGATGCCGGAAAGGCGCAGACCCGTCTGGAAGGCGCCGGTGCGATTGCCACCGGCGGCAAGCAGATGCGTGTGGAAAGGAATGCGCGACACGATCAGCGTGAAGGCGATGCCCGCCAGCAGTACCCACAGCACGAAGGGCAGGCCGATGAAGCTGCCGGAATAGGTCTGCCAATAGGCTTCCGGCACCGGAAGACCTGCCTGCGGCAAGACCCAGATCGCCAGACCGGCGAAGATGATACCGGTCGCGAAAGTGGTGACGATAGGCTGGAAGCGCAGGCCGGAAATGAAGAAACCATTGACCAGTCCACACAGCAGCCCGACAGCCGCACCCGCCGCCATGCCGGCGAAGACAGCACCCGTCGTGCCGCCGAGTGCGGCGATGACGCTGACGGTGACGACATTGGCGAGCGCCACGATGCTGCCGACTGAAAGATCGATATCTCCGGCCAGAATGACGTAGGTCTGGCCGATGGCGACCAGGATCAGCGGCAAAAACGTCGTCAGGTTCGATTGCAGCACGGAGGGCTGAACGAAGGATGGCTGCAAAAACGTGTTCACGGCAACGAGAACGGCCAGAACGACGAGGGTGATGATCCAGGGTTGCCTGCGCAGAACGCCTTTGGAATTCATGTGGCGTCTCCATAGGCGGCGCGGGTCATGTTGACGGATGTCATGTCGGCTCCGGTCAGTTCCGCAGAGATGCGTCCGCCGTTGAACACGAGAATGCGGTCGGCATATTCGAGGATTTCCGCATCCTCCGAGGAATAAAGAAGGATGGTCGCGCCGGCATCGGCCTGTTGCCGCATCAGCGCGAAGAGGTCGGCCTTGGCGCCAAGATCGATACCCTTGGTCGGATCATCCAGCAGAAGCAGTTTCGGCGATGTCGCAAGCCAGCGGGAAATGAAGATCTTCTGCTGGTTGCCGCCGGAAAGCGTGCCGATGGCCATGTCCATGCCGGCAAACTTCGTCTTCATATCATCAGCGACCTTCTGCACCCGCGGCTTCAAAGTCGCGGGACGGACCAACCGCATCTTTTCGCGCACCATCAGCGCCGCGACGAGATTTTCGAAGATCGACCGGCCCTGAAGGGAAGCGTCACGGCCACGGTCGCCAGAGACATAGGCAAAACCACTATGAACCGCCTGCGAAGGCTTGCTGATGGTGATTTCACGGCCCTCGAAGCGGACTCGGCCTGTTGCAAAGGGACTGGCGCCGAAGAGGCCTTTCAGCAGGGCCGATTGCCCCTGCCCCTGCAGGCCGGCCAGACCGACGATTTCGCCCGGATAGGCTTCCAGGGTAACGCCACGAACGCCATCACCCGCAACACCAGTCACCTTGAGGCTGGGTGCGGCAGCAGCGCGTCCCTGCTGGCGGGCGGGTGCGGCGCGGACATCGCCGACCATGTCGTGCACGACGGCTTCGCGGGTGGTTGCTGCGGTGTCGAGTTCGGAAATCGTCGCGCCGTTACGCATCACGGTGATGCGGTCGCAGACCGCAAAAACCTCGTCGAGACGGTGGGAAATCATGATGGTCGAGATACCGTCGGCCTTCTTGGCCCGGAGTATCTCGAAAAAGCGCTGGGACTGGCGGCCATCGAGCGCCGCCGTCGCCTCGTCCATGATCATCAGGCTGGCATTCTGGGCGAAGACCTTGAGGATTTCGACCAGCTGGCGCTGATCCGGCGGCAGATTGCCAACGATTGCGTCCGGCTCCAGCCCCTCGCCCGCCACGCCGTCAAACAGCGCGATTAGTCTCGCCGCTTCGGCTTTCAGGGCTTTGCCGTCAACAAAAATGCCACGTTTCGGCTCGCGGCCGAGAAAGATGTTATCGGCGACGGAAAGCTGCGGAATGAGGCTCAGCTCCTGATAAAACAGGGCGATGCCGGCATTTTCCGCGTCACGTGGGCTTTTGAAGCGTACTTCCGCGCCGTTGAACCGGATCGTGCCGCTGGTTGGCGCAACCGCACCCGCAACGATCTTGCAAAGCGTGCTCTTGCCGCAGCCATTGGCGCCCAGCAGCGCGTGAATTTCACCGCGACCGACGGTCAGCCTGCCGGCGGAAAGCGCGCGCACGGCGCCAAAATTCTTCGTTATGCCGGCCGCTTCCAAAGCGTTCGCCATCGCAAGTCCCCGAATAATGCTTGTCACAGGCGGATGGCCAAGGCCCTTTCCGCACTCGAAATTGTGGTTCGGGCCGGCGTTCACCGCCAGCCCGAGAGCGGTCTTACTTGAAGAACTCGCCAGCCTGCTCCGGCGTCACGGTTGCCGTGACTGACCAGTAACCAGGCTTGCCATCGGCGGCCTTGATATTGTCGGCAAGGTTGTCGTTGCTGACGAAGGGGATCGGAATATAGATGGCGTTACCATAGGTGCCGCCGAAAATACCGTCCTTGAATTCCTTGCCCTGCAGCTTCAGCACCGCAACATTAAGCGCGCTGGCCATGACACCGGGAGGATTGACCGAAGCACCGGAATTGAACTTTTCCTTTTCCCAGCGCGTCATGAAGTCCTTGCGGATTTCACCGGTCGCGGCAATGTCCTTGGTCTTGCCGGCGGCTTCGATGGCGCGCCATGCGCCGTCCGCCATGCCGTCCTGAACCCAGACGCCGCTGATATCGGGATAGGTGGCAAGCAGGTTCTGCATGGCCTGCTGGCCCTGCGCCTGATCCCAGCTCGCATTGGCTTCGTTCAGCACCTTGATATCAGGATATTTCTTGAACACTTCGCGGTAACCGGCGACGCGGGCTTCGTTTGCCGGGTTGCCGGCGATGCCGTTGATGGCGACGACACTTCCCTTGCCCTTAAGCGCATCCGCAAGCCACTGCGCGGACTGTGCCGCCCATGCCTTCTGGTCGATGCCGACATAGATCGCATCCTTCGAGGACACTTCGGCGTCGGTGGCGATAACGAGAATGTTGCGCACCTTGGCCTGCGCGAAGATCGGATCGAAAGCCGTCGGGCTGCCGGGATTGATGAGGATCGCATCAACGCCCTGGTTCATGAAATTGCGGATGTGGCCGATCTGCCCCTGCACATCGACATTGCCGCTTTGAACGACGACTTCGACCTTGACGCCTTTTTCGCCCCAAGCCTTTGCGGCCGCCTGGGCTTCCTCGATCATCTGCGTGCGCCATTCGCTGCCGACGAACGAGTTGGAAAGACCGATCTTGAAGCTCTGCTCCTGGGCATACGCGGACGTGCCGGCCGCCAGCACCAAAGCGGCGGCAGCCATCAAATGTCTAAACATGAAATTTGCTCCTCCAAGCACGGTTTTTAACCAATGAAACCGTTTACATGAGCGAATGTAACCGTTTTCATAATCGAGTCAATCCCGAACGGGATTTTTCTGGCGGTGTCTGGAAGGGAGGTAAAATCAGTGCTGACACTGTCGCAAAATACGCGCAAAAGGGTGCGATAAATCCTCAAGATGATCGAAGCCTGCGGCTTTTAAAAACGTCTGGAGCCTGTTCGCCCCATCAGGTTTGAACGCCGCTGTGGACAACAGTGGAATTCCCGCCTCAAATCACCACACAATTCCAAGCAGGAGAATGACCATGGAAATATTGCGCGCAGGAACCCGGGTATCCGCCAAAGGGCCTGAAGACTGGTTCACCGGCACGGTCCGCATTGATCCGCTGTTCAATCCCTTCGATGCGGAGCGGGTTCAGGGTGCGCAGGTCACCTTCGAGCCCGGTGCCCGTACCGCCTGGCACACCCATCCACTCGGCCAGACACTGATCGTCGTCTCCGGCTTCGGCCTTGTGCAGCGCGAGGGTGGCCCGGTGGAAGAAATCCGGCCCGGCGATATCGTCTGGTTCGCACCCGGAGAAAGGCACTGGCATGGCGCAGCCCCCAATATCGCCATGACCCATATTGCGCTTCAGGAGGTCAAGGACGGCAAGGTGGTGGACTGGATGGAGAAGGTGACGGACGACCAATATGGCGGCTGACACTGCCATTCGGGTGTGTCCGTTACGCGTCTAAAACGGGCACGTCCGCATCATCCGCCTGATGATGAGCAGTTGATGGCCAAATCCGGAAAGACCGAAATATTTCAGGCGCGCGATTTAAACTTTGACTTGTATCCGCAATGGGTGAAACCTTCATCTCATCGCGGATACAAGGTGGAGAATCGTGATCTTAGCGGGTGAAAGTTTTATCGCCTCCATCAGCGCCGATACGGTCGCAACCCCATGTCCGTGACATTCAACAGGCGTGATGTGATTGCAGGATTGTCGATCGCCGGCCTGATGCTGCCGGAAGCGATCGCCTATTCGGGAATCGCCGGCGTTCCAGCCCAGCATGCCATTCTTGCAGCCATCATGGGCTGCATCGTTTATGCCATTTTTGGCCAGAGCCGGTTTGCGGTCGTCTCGCCCACATCCTCCTCCGCCGCAATATTGGCCGCGATGCTCGCGACGCTTTCCGTCACACCGGCACAGAAGATGCTGCTTGTCGCCATTTCGGTCGCACTGGTGGGCATTCTGTTTCTCTTGGCGGCGGCCACGCGGCTCGGCGCGCTGTCGAGCGTGATTTCGCGTCCGGTGCTGCGCGGTTTTGCTTTCGGTCTCGCCATTCTGATCACGATCAAGCAATTGCCGAGCCTTTTTGGAATCAAGGAGCAAACGGGCGAACCTCTGGCGATCCTGTTGCAGATCTTCTCCCATCCGCGAGACTGGAGCCTCGAAAGTATCGCTGTCGGCCTCACGGCGCTTGCCATACTGCTCCTCCTGCGTAAACGCCCGATCCTTCCCGGCAGCCTTGTCGTGATTGTGGCGGGCATCGCCGTCTCGATGCTGCTTGATCTGCAAAGCCGCGGCGTCGCCATTGTCGGCACCATCGATCTTGCCGGAATATGGGCAGGCCCGCTTTCGGTATCCCTTGATGATGTCGCGCATGTCGCCCGTTTTGCGCCGCCGCTGGTCCTCATTCTCTTTGCGGAATCCTGGGGCACGATCCGCAGCTTTTCGCTTCGGCACGGTGAAAATGTCGATTCCAATCGCGAATTGCGGGCGTTCGGGCTTGCCAATATCGCCAGTGCCGCCGTGCAGGGCATGCCGGTCGGCGCCGGCTTTTCCGCCGGTGCGGCAAGCGAAGCGGTCGGCCCGCAGAGCCGCCTCGCCTCGGCCATCGCCGCAATCGGCCTTGCGATCTTCAGCCTGCTCGCCGCCGGCTGGTTCGCCTTCATTCCGCAGGCGGTGCTGGCAGCCATCATCGCCGTCGCCCTGCTGCACGCGCTTGATCCGACGCCGATCATCCGCTTGTGGCGGCTTGGCAATGATGCCTGGCTGGCACTTGCCGCCGCCGCCGGCGTGCTGGCATTCGGCGTTCTGAACGGCATGCTCGTTGCCGTCGCGCTTTCCTTCGCCGTCTTCGTCCGTCGGCTTTCCCTGCCGCATGTGATGCATCTCGGCAGGCTGGGCGACAGCCATGATTTCGTCGACATGGAACGCCATCCGGATGCCAAGGACATACCGGGCATGATTATCCTGCGCCCGGCGCAGCCGCTGTTTTTCGGCAATGCCGAGCCGATCCTTGCCGCCGTCACCAAACGCATCGCCGCAAGGCCGGAACTGCGCGTCGCGATCATCAGTCTCGAGGAAAGTTTCGAACTGGATTCCACCGCGCTTGATGCGCTGCTGGAATTCGATGCGGCGATGCAGCGCGGCGACACCACGGTCTATTACGCCCGCGTGCACGACCATGTCCGGGACCTGCTGCTCGCCGGTGGCGGGAGCGACCTGGTTGCGCGCAGCAGTTTCAGCGTCGATGATGCCGTAACCACGGCCATGGGCCGGGAGAACAATCATGCCACAGCCTCTTGAACCCCATCTCAACCCGGTTGAAATCACCGCGCTCAGGCCGACGCAGATGACGGTCGGCCTTCGCGAGGTGGAAAACAAACGCAAACAATGGGCCGCCATCCGCGAAGAAAAAGGGCCTGATTTTCTCGGCCATCACATGGTGCCCGTCGTCATCGGCTATAAACAGCGTCTCTATCTGGTCGATCACCATCATCTTGCGCTGGCTTTGCATGACGAGGGCGTAAAACATGTGCTGACCAGCATTGTTGCCGATCTCTCCCATCTCGGCCGGCAGGAATTCTGGTCAGTGATGGATCATCGCAGTCTTGTTTATCCTTTCAACGCGGACGGCAGGCGTTGTCCCATCGATGAGTTGCCAAAACGGATCGTCGATCTCGAGGACGACCCTTTCCGCTCGCTGGCTGGCGCGGTTCGCGATGCCGGCGGTTTCGCCAAGATCGAAGCGCCCTTCACCGAATTTCTCTGGGCGGATTTTTTTCGCCGCCGGGTGAGCGGCAAAGACCTGCGGCATTCCTTTGATGAGACGATGGCCGAGGCCGTGGAACTGGCGCGCTCGCATGACGCACGACATCTTCCCGGCTGGTGTGGGAGAACCGAATGACAACCCTTCCCTCCCTTTGCAGATGTATTGCAGCTGCCGTCATCGCATTTTTCGTGCTGGGAATAACCGGCCTTTCCGCGCAGGAGCCACCACCGGCAAAAGCCCTTTCCCCCGCACAGACGACGGAGCAGAAGGTTGACCAGTTGCTGCAACTTCTCGGGCAGGACGATGTTCGTGCCCTGCTCGCGCAGAAACTTGCGACAATTGGCGCGGAGCCGCCTCCGCAAACGGCATCACAAAGCCAGTTGAGCGATCTCGACCAATGGGCGAGCAAGCGGCGGGAACATCTTGCCCGCATCATGGGCGACCTGCCCGTCATGTCCTCGCAGATTACTTCCGCCTGGGAGAGGCTCGGCGATGCGATCCGCGTCTACGGCCCCCTCATCTTTTTGCTGCATGTGCTGATCCTCTTCGGCGCCGGCCTTGCAGGCGGCATTGTCACCAACCGCATCATCGTCATGCACGCATCCCGCAGGAACGGCGGGGATATCGGCAAATATGCCTCCGCTGTCGTGTCGAGGCGGCTTCTGCCCCTGTTCGGATACGGCCTTGTCGCAACCGCCATGTTTCTCAGCATCCAGTGGCCGCCCCTTTTGAGTGCCGTTCTACTGCCCTGGCTCGTTGTGAGCATTCTCCTGCCGGTGCTTTTTGCCGTTTCCGGCCTGTTGCGACAGGTGGTTGGCCGCGAAACCAGCCCGCGGCGTGATTTCTGGATCGTCCGCTGGACTTGGCTTGCAACGCTTGCCGGGTTTTGCTGGGCGTTGCTCAGGACGCTCGAAAATCTCGGCGTTCCGCGCGATACGCTCGGTCTGTTGTCCACTGGCATGGTCGGTCTCCTGTTTCTGCTCGCCAGCCTCTGGATATGGCGGCGGCCCGGAGGCGATCCGGGTTCTGAGCGGACGCGGGCGATCGATGTCGCGCTGATCTTCTGCCTCATCATCCTCTTCGGATTGCGCCTTGCCGGCGCAGGCGTGCTGTTCTGGATCGGGCTTTATGCGCTTGTCCTGCCGGGCCTTGCCTCTACGCTCGGCATCGCCGCACGGAAACTCGCAACCGATATTGGCGGTTACAGTGAGAGCGACCTTCGCCCCGTTCTGGCCGAGCGCGGCGTGCGGCTCGCCATCGTCGGAACGGCCATCGTCTGGCTGATCTTCCTCGTCCGCGCCCATCCGGATTCCCTGCCTGACGGCGCCCTGCTCACCTCCATCGTCGTCGGCGTCCTGCACGGCGCACTCATCCTGCTGCTTGCCGATCTCATATGGATCGCCATCAAGTCGATGATCGCCCGCCGGCTGGAATTGAGCGCCCCTGTCGGCGACGCAATGAGCGGCCACTCCGGCGGCCAGCCGCAGGACGACCGGCTTTTGACCATTCTGCCGATCCTGCGCAACATGCTCGGCATCATTATCGCCGCAGTCGCCGTCATGACGGCGCTTTCGGAACTCGGCGTCAATATTGGTCCGCTGCTGGCCAGCGCCGGCATTTTCGGCATCGCCATCGGTTTCGGCTCACAGACGCTGGTGAAAGATATCATCAGCGGCGTGTTTTACATGATCGATGACGCTTTCCGTGTCGGCGAATATATTCAAAGCGGTTCCTATCGCGGCACCGTGGAATCCTTCAGCATCCGCTCGGTCAAGCTGCGCCACCATCGCGGCCCGATTTTCACCGTGCCGTTCGGGTCGCTCGGCGCAGTCGAAAACATGAGCCGTGACTGGTCGATCGATAAATTCATGGTCACCGTCGCCTTCGATACCGATATCGCCAAGGTCAAGGCCATCACCAAGGAGATCGGCAAGGCACTGAAAGAGGATCCGGAATTCGGGCCGTTCCTCATCGAGACCGTCAAGCTGAAGGGTGTCGAGCACTTCGGCGAATATGGCATGACGCTCGGTTTCGGCATGATGCTGCGCGCCGGCGGACAATCCTCAGTGGTGCGGCGCAAGGCCTATTCGATGTTGAAGGATGCATTTGCCGAAAACGATATTCAGTTCGCCAGCATGACGGGCGCCTATCCCGCCGCGCGGTCCGCGAAGCGCCCGGAGGAGGAGCAGGGCGGCGACATGGAGCCGCCGCCCGAAGAGTAAAGCTCCCGCTCTCGCGCTCTGCTGCACTTACCCCATGCGCTCGGACACATATTCCCCCGGCGAAGCCGGAAACACCACGGTTCTGTTACCGTTGAGGAAGACCCGGTGGTGAATATGGGCGTGGATGGCGCGGGCAAGCACCTGGCTTTCAACATCGCGGCCAAGCGAGACGTAATCGAGACCGCTCTGGGCATGGGTCACGCGGATCGTATCCTGCTCGATGATCGGCCCCTCATCGAGATCGGCAGTGACGTAATGGGCAGTCGCGCCGATCAGCCGCACACCGCGCTCATAGGCCTGCTTGTAAGGGTTGGCGCCCTTGAACGATGGCAGGAAGGAATGATGGATGTTGATGATGCGCCCCGACATTTCCTGGCAGAGCCGGTCCGACAGAACCTGCATGTAACGCGCCAGAACCACGAGTTCCGCACCGGTATCCTGCACCACCTGCAGTATTTCCGCTTCGGCCTCCGGTTTCGTCTGCGGCGTGACGCGGATGTGATGGAAGGGAATATCCTCGTTCACCACCTGCTTCTGGTAATCGAGATGATTGGAGATCACCGCAACGATTTTCACCGGCAGCGCACCGATGCGGGAGCGATACAGCAGATCGTTGAGGCAATGGCCAAAGCGCGACACCATGATCACCACCTTGGTTTTGCGGGAGAGATCATGGAAATCGTAATCCATGTCGAAATCCGCGGCGACCGGTGCGAAGCCTTCAAAGAGGGCGTCACGCTCCAGCCCATGTTCCGAAACGAAGCTCAGCCGCATGAAAAAACGGCCGGTTTCCTGATCGGTGAATTGCGAACTGTCGTTGATGTTGCAGCCGGACCGCGCGAGATATCCGGATACGGCGGCAACAATGCCGCTGCGCGCCGGGCACGAGACTTTCATGACATAGATGGTCAAAATCCTGCTCCCCCTTGATGGATCAGCACTCGGACAGTTTTGAAACCGTGGCGAGTTCAGGCGATTTCAGCGGCAAGTTCCCTGCAGCCGGTTTCAAGCAAATGGCCAAGATGCGGCAGGAAACTGTTCCAGATATCCATTCGAAAACGGTCTTCCGCATCGCGCCAGAGCACCACGGTCACGCCGTCGAAAATCGTCCGGCGGGCTTCGCCCACCGCAATCGTGTCAATATCGCGGGCGCAGCCAAGCGTCAGAAGTTCAGCGGCCCGCGGCCCCTCGATCAGCAACGTCACTTCCCGACCGGAAATATCGACGAGGCTGTGCGGATGGCCGGCATAAACGCCGGCGCAGGCCGCGATCAATTCGCCGACTTCACCGGCAGGGACAAGGATCGTCCATTCATCGGGACCAAGGCGCACGGCCTGCCTTTCGCCAGCGGAGGCGCGGGCGCCTATCCGCTCGGGCAGGATGAGGCCAAGTGCCGCGCTGAGTGACGCGACATCACCACGGGCGCGCAGCGACAGCCGCGCCTGCGCCGGCAGGATGCTGACCCGCGCCGCCTTGCTCTCGGCCAAAGTGCCGGAAATGGGGGAGGAAACACGCATGTTCATTGTCATCTCCGGGTCAAATCTTCAGGCGGGTGTTTTCGGGATCGACAAACACCATCCCGGTGATTTTCGCAGCAATGGTGCGGTCCAGCATCGGGATATAGACGGTCTCGCCCATCCGCTCATGACCACCCTCGACCAGCGCCAGCGCAATCGGCTGACCGACCGCATCCGAATGGTAGGAGGAGGTCACATGCCCCACCATTTTCATCGGGATCGGCTGTTTCGGGTCGAAGACGATCTGCGCCCCCTCCTCCAGCTTCGAGCGGTCTTCAGTCAGAAGGCCAACGAGGTGGCGGCGGCCCTTGGCGACAAGATCGGGGCGGGCAAGACCGCGCTTGCCGACGAAATCAGGCTTCGCCTTGCCCACGGCCCAGCCCATCGCCGCATCATAGGGCGTGACAGTCCCGTCGGTATCCTGACCGACGATGATGTAACCCTTTTCGGCGCGCAGCACGTGCATGGTTTCAGTGCCGTAAGCGGTGATGCCGTATTGCTGACCGGCTTCCCACAATGTTTCCCACAACTGGCGGCCGAGGCGCGCCGGCACGTTGACTTCGAAGCCGATCTCGCCGGTGAAGCTCACCCGGAACAGCCGCGCCGGCATGCCGGCCACCGTGCATTCCACGCAGGACATATGCGGGAAAGCCTCTTCCGTGAGTTCCACACCTTCCACCAGCGGCGCAAGCAGCTTTGCCGCATTCGGGCCGTTCAGCGCGATGGTGGACCATTGCTCGGTGGTGGAGGTGAGCCAGACATTGAGATCGGGCCATTCCGTCTGGAGGTAATCCTCCATCATGTTCAGCACCCGGGCGGCACCGCCTGTCGTGGTGGTGACGTGGAAGCGGTCTTCGGTCATACGGCCGATGACGCCGTCATCACGAATGAAGCCGTCATCGCCGAGCAGCAGGCCGTAACGGCAGCGGCCGGGGGCGAGCTTCGACCACGGATTGGTATACATGCGGTTCATGAATTCGACCGCATCCGGCCCGACAACTTCGATCTTGCCGAGCGTCGAGGCATCGAAAATGCCCACGCTCTGGCGCACCGCCCGGCATTCGCGGCCGACCGCCGCATCCATGTCTTCGCCCGGTTTGGGGAAATACCAGGCGCGACGCCATTGTCCGACCGGCTCGTAAACCGCGCCATGGGCCTCCGCCCAACCGTCGATCTGCGTCTTGCGCGTCACCTCGAAATGCCTGCCACGGTGATAACCGGCGAAGGCTCCGAAGGTCGTCGGCGTATAGGGCGGGCGGAAGGTGGTGAGACCCACCTGCGGCTGGGGTTTGCCAAGCGCTTCGGCCGCAATGTTGAGGCCATTGATATTGGACATCTTGCCCTGATCAGTGGCCATGCCGTTAGTCGTATAACGCTTTACATGCTCGATGGAGCGCATGCCCTCGCGCACGGCGAGCCTCAGATCCTTGGCGGTCACGTCGTTCTGGTAATCGACGAAGGCCTTGGCCTTGCCGGCATCGCGGTCGCTCGGAAGTTCGGTGTGCGACACACCGCTGCCGGTGCGATCATGTTCCACCGCATGGCCGGCGGTATTGGCGGCCTTGCCGAGTGCTGTGGCGACTTCACGCCCGCGCTCCGCACCGTCCTTAAGCACCGCATCGATGCCCCACAGCCCGCGTCCGGCCCCGGCGATCACGCAATCCTCATTGGTGAGGGCAGGCAGGAAGGTGGTCCGTTCGTCATCCCAGGCGAGCTTGCCCTGCGTGTGGGAAAACAGATGCAGCGACGGCGTCCAGCCGCCGGACATCAGCACCGCATCGCAGGCGATCTCCTGTCCCGCGCCGACCATCGCCCCCTTGACCGGGTTGACGCGAACCGACTTGACCCGCAGCCGCCCGGAGGTCGCCGTCACCGTATGCGACAGCTTGACCGGAATGCCAAGCGCCCGTGCCTCATTCACCAGCTCTTCCCGCACCGTCGCGCGGGTATCGATAATCGCCTGAACGCGTGCGCCCGCGCCGTGAAGATCGAAGGCCGCATACCAGGCGCTGTCATGGCTCGTCACCACCACCGGGCTATTGCCGACCTTGACGCCATAGCGGTTGAGATAGGTCTGGGCAGCACCTGCAAGCATCACGCCCGGACGGTCGTTGCCGTGGAAGACCAGCGGCTTTTCCAGCGCGCCCTGCGCCAGCACCACCTGACGTGCCCTGACCCGCCAAAGGCGCTCGCGGGGCATGTCCTTTGGTACGGTTTCCAGATGGTCGGTCAGCTTTTCGCAGAGGCCGATCATGTTCTGGTGGTAATAGGCAATGGCCGTGGTGCGGGTCATGACCCTGACGCCGCGCTCCTTCAGCGCCTTCAACTCATCCGCAAGCCAGGTCCATGCGGGCCTGCCGTCGATCTTTGCCTGCGGCTCGGACAGCAGCGTGCCGCCGGCCTCGGCATTTTCATCAACCAGCACGACCTTCAGACCATCGACCGCCGCCGCACGCGCCGCAGCGAGGCCGGCAGGACCAGCGCCGACGATCAGTACATCGCAATGCAGGTTGCGCGAGGCATAGGTGTCGGGGTCTTCCTCCGTCGGCGAAACGCCGAGACCAGCCGCTGCGCGGATGAAGGGTTCATAGACCTTGTTCCAGAAGCTCTTCGGCCACATGAAGGTCTTGTAATAGAAGCCGGCCGAAAACAGCATGTAGGCCATGTCGTTGACTGCGCCGATATCGAATTTCAGGCTCGGATATTTGTTCTGCGAGGTGGTTTCCAGCCCGTTCCAGATTTCCTGCACCGTAGCGCGGGTGTTAGGCTCGAACCGGCCGGCGCCGCGTCGGGTGCCGATCAGCGCATTCGGCTCCTCGGAACCCGCCGCAACCGGGCCGCGCGGGCGGTGGTATTTGAACGAGCGGCCCATAAGATGCACGCCATTGGCCAAAAGTGCCGAGGCGACGGTATCGCCCTTCACGCCGCGATAGGTCTTGCCATCGAAGGTAAAGCTTACCGAGCGGGCGGCATCCACGCGGCCACGGCCGGAAACGCGATAGGAATTCATTTCGACACCTCGGAGCTTACTGGTGCGCGTGTCAGGGCAGACAGTTCAGGACGTGGTTCACCCGCGCGATAGGTCGTAAGGAACCGGTCGCTCACCGTATCGCGCACGGCATTAAAGAAGCGGCCGCAGCCATGCAGATGCCGCCAGCGCTCGAAATGCGGACCCTTGACGTTTTCGCGGATGAACAGGAATTCCTCCCATTGTTCATCACTCTGCGACGACGGGTCGGTGGCGCGGACGACATGGGCCTGTCCGGCATAGGTGAATTCGGCTTCCGGCAGCGTTTCGTTGCAATAGGGGCAGCGGATCAAAAGCATCGTCGTATCCTCAGAGCATTTCCAGTAAAAGTGCGAAGCGGTTTTACGTCCGGAAAATGCGTGAATTAATGCGCCACGGCGGCGGCGGCGGCCTCGTCGATCAGGCGGCCGGAACGGAAACGTTCCAGCGTAAACGGCGCGTTGATAGGGTGCGGTTCATTTTTGGCGATGGTCCAGGCGAAGGTGTGGGCAGCGCCTGGCGTCGCCTTGAAGCCGCCCGTGCCCCAGCCGCAATTGACGTAAAGACCGGCCACGGGCGTCTTGCCGAGAATGGCCGAACGATCCGGCGTCACATCGACAATGCCGCCCCATTTGCGCAGCATGCGCATGCGGTTGAAGATCGGGAAGATTTCGACAATGGCCGCGATGGTATGCTCAATCAGCGGCAGGCCGCCGCGCTGCGAATAGGAGGTATACTGGTCCGTACCCGAACCAATCACCAGCTCACCCTTGTCGGACTGGCTGATATAGGCATGGACGGCGTTGGACATGACCACGCAGGGGAAGATCGGCTTGATCGGTTCCGACACCAGTGCCTGGAGCGGATAGCTTTCGAGCGGCAGGCGCACACCGGCTGTGTCCATCACAACGGATGTATGGCCGGCAGCGGAAACTGCGACCTTCTTTGCCTTGATGAAGCCACGCGCCGTTTCGACACCAGCAACGGAGCCATCGGCATTGCGGCGAATGGCAGTAACGGGGCAATTCTGGATGATATCGACGCCGCGGGCAGCGGCACCACGCGCATAACCCCAGGCGACCGCATCATGGCGCGCCGTGCCGGCCCGTTCCTGCAACGCACCGCCCATGATCGGATAACGGGCGTTGGGGGAAATACTGAGCGGCGGGCAATATTCCTTGCATTCCTCAGTCGTGAGCCAGCGATTATCGACGCCGTTCAAGCGGTTGGAATGAATGTGACGCTTGAAGCTCTGCACGTCGTGAACGTTATGGGCGAGCATCAGCACGCCGCGCTTCGAATACATGACGTTGTAGTTCAGTTCCTGGCTCAAATTCTCCCACAGATCGACGGCGTGATCATAAAGCCGGGCGCTTTCGTCATAGAGATAGTTGGAGCGGATGATGGTGGTGTTGCGGCCGGTATTGCCGCCGCCGAGCCAGCCCTTGTCGATGACGGCGACATTGGTGATGCCGTGCTGGCTGGCGAGATAATAGGCAGCGCCCAGACCATGGCCGCCAGCGCCGACGATGACCACGTCATATTCGGCCTTCGGCTGGCTGTCCGGCCATTGCTCGTCCCAGTTCTTGTGGCCGGTCAGGGCGTTCTTCAAAAGATTGAAAGCATTAAAACGCGTCATGAGCGGACCCGATGGTTGAAAAATCTCGTGTCGCAAAAGCTATGAAGATTTGCGTTGCGGCGGCTGGACAATCGCGTCTCTTTGCATGAATATTTGCGCCATGACCTCTCACCGCGCCAAGAAACGCCTCAGCGTCGCTTTCCTGCTTGCCGACCGTTTCACATTGTCGGCCTTCGCAAATTTCGTCGATGTGCTACGCCTTGCCGCCGACGAGGCCGATCGCTCGCGCCCAATTCTCTGCGAATGGTCGGTGCTGTCGGCAACCATGGGCAGCGTTCAATCGAGCTGCGGTGTGAAGGTGCAGCCCGACACGCGGCTGATCGACGCCGGGCATTACGACTATATCGTCGTTGCCGGCGGCTTGATCAGCGATCACAGCGCCCTGCCGCCGGAAGCGCTGCGGTTCCTCAAACAGCGTGCAGCGGCCGGCACTCCCATTATCGGGCTCTGCACCGGCGTTTTCATTCTGCACGAAGCGGGCCTGCTTGATGGTTATCGCTGCTGCGTGAGCTGGTTCCACCATCAGGATTTTCTCGACCGTTTCGACACGGTGCAGATGGTCTCCGACCAGATTTTCGTTATCGATCGCGACCGGCTGACCTGTTCGGGCGGCCACGGCTCCGCACATCTGGCGGCCTTCCTGGTGGAGCGCCATGTCGGCCAGTCCGCCGCCATCAAGAGCCTCAACATCATGATGATCGACAGCGCACTGAGCGGCGAAAAACCCCAGCCCGGCCAGCAGAGCGCACGCAGAGCCACGGACCCGCTGGTCAAAAAGGCGATCCTGCGCATGCAGCAGAATATCGAAGTGCCGAGAACCGTGCTGGAACTTGCCCGCGACCTCGGTCTTGGCCGTCGCAGCCTCGAACGGCGTTTTCTTGGTGACCTGAAGGCGACGCCATCGAAAGTCTATCTCGAACTGCGGCTGGACCGCGCGCTTTCCCTGTTACGCAAAACGGAAGACACGATCACCCAGATCGCGCTTGCCACCGGTTTTTGCGACGCGCCACATCTTTCGCGCACCTTGCGGGCCGAGCGGGGTTTCAGCCCCAGCGAATATCGCAAGACGCAGATTGGCCACGTCGCGACGGACGAGGAATTCGCCGTCGGCGTGCTCCTGCCGCAATCCTGAAGATATTCGAGCTTCAGCCGGCAGGCTGCGCCGGCTGGCCGGTTTCGACCCGCACCGATATGGCGTCATGGCGCCAATATTCGAGATCGCAATCGATGATGCGGCCATGCTGGTCCTGATTGACGCGCGTGATTTTCAGGCCGTAAGCCCCTTCGCTGCAACCGAGATGATGAGCCGGATATCCCCGCAACGCGACCGGATTGATTTCGAAATAGGCCGGACCATAGGTGACGGCATAAGTATCCTGATAGATCGTCGTGAGTGACCGGGTGAGGTCGTGCTGCACGATATCGGGGAAAATCTCCATCGAAAGATAGTGTTCGACGAAAAGCACCAGCCGTCCGTCGATGCTGCGCTTTCTGCGGATGCGCCAGAACGGCGTTCCCGGCGCGCAGCGCATGAGGGGCGCAAGCTCTTCGGGCAGCGCTGCAGCCTCGGCCTCCACCAGCAGGGTTTCGGCGGAGCGCCCCTGCTCCGCGGCCATGCGGTGGAAGTGGGAACGGTGCAGGGGGCTGTAAATCAGGCGCGGTCCGGAAACGAACCAGCCACGCCGGCTTTCGCGAAAGATCAGGCCGTCGATCTCGAGGTGGAAAAGCGCCTCGCGCAGGGTGATGCGCGTGGTGGCGTATTTCGCGATCAATTGTCTCTCGGAGAGAAGCCGGCCATGCTTCACCACCTCGCCTGCGGCAATGGCCAGGCGCAATTGCTGTTCCAGCCCGCCGCGCCGGCCGGCTTCGATATCGCGGTTGCCGCCTGTCGTTTCTCTGGCTGGCATTGCCGCCCTCATTCGATGGAACTCAAAAAATAACGGGCGCGTCATGTCCGCGCCGAAAACGTCATTGGCCTGTCATAGCGAACCGATAATGAGCATACAACTGGTCTAGACCAAGGAGCAAGCCCCGTGAAAAATTCCATCCTCTCCCTTTCCCTTCTCACCGTTTTTTCCCTTCCCCTCACCGCCCAGGCACAGGACGTTCCTGCCCTTGAAGCGGCCGCCCGCAAAGAAGGCGCCATCTATAGCGTCGGCATGCCGGACGGCTGGGCGAACTGGAAGGACACCTGGAACCAGCTGACCGAAAAATACGGCCTGAAACACGCCGATACGGACATGAGCAGCGGCGAGGAAATCGCCAAGTTCGCCAATGAAGGCGCCAATGCGACGGCTGATATCGGCGATGTCGGTCTCGAATTCGGCCCGATCGCTGTCGCCCGCGGCGTCACCCAGCCCTACAAGACCACGACCTGGGACCAGATCCCCGACTGGGCCAAGGACAAGGACGGCCATTGGGTCATCGGTTACACCGGCACCATCGCCTTCCTGATCTCCGCCGATGTCAAGAACCCGCCCGCTTCCTGGGCTGATCTGCTGAAGGGCGACTACAAGGTCTCGCTCGGCAATGTCGGTTCCGGTGCACAGGACAATGCCGCCGTGCTGGCTGCCGCCATCGCCATGGGCGGCGGTGAGGAAAATCTCCAGCCGGGCGTCGACCTCTTCGCCAAGCTTGCGGAAAAAGGCCGCCTGCTGGCCAATGGCGCAAACCCGGCCACGATGGAAAAGGGCGAAATCCAGGTCGCGCCGATGTGGGACTTCAATGCCCTCAACTACCGCGATGTGGTTGGCCGCGAGAAGTTCAAGGTCGTCATCCCCTCTGACGGTTCTGTGACCAGCGGTTACGCCACCATCATCAACAAATTCTCCAAGCAGCCCAATGCCGCCAAGCTGGCGCGCGAATATATCCTCAGCGATGCCGGCCAGATCAACCTGGCCAATGGTTATGCCCGTCCGATCCGCGTCGACCGCATCACCCTGCCGGCCGAGGCGAAGGAACGCCTGCTGCCTTCGGAACAATATGCCAAGGCCCGCCCGATCAATGCCGCCGTCTGGACCCAGGCCGCCGGCAAGCTGGTCAATCTCTGGCGCGCCAGCGTCGCCCCGAAGATGTAATCCGGCAAACGCCCTGAAAACCGAACGACTGTTTCGCGGGCAACGAGCCCGCGGAACGTGCTAAAAAGTGCTCGGGCAAACCGAACCACAAACAGACGAGACGAAAGCGATGCACAAGACGATCTTCATCCTGCTGGATGGCCTCAGATATGCGGCGGCAAGGGATTGCCTCGGATATATGGAAGGGCTGGTAACGGCCGGAAAGGCCGGTATCCACGCCGTACGCAGCGAATTACCGTCGATTTCGCGACCGCTTTACGAAACGCTGATGACCGGACTGCCGCCGGTGGTTCATGGTGTCACCAGCAATGGTGTGGTTCGCCGCTCCCGCTTTCCCAATGTCTTCTCGCTGGCAAGCGCGGCCGGCCGCACCACCGCCGCCTCCGCCTATCACTGGTATTTCGAACTTTATAATCAGGCGCCCTTCTCCCCGGAATTCCGCCATATCGAGAATTTCGATGGCGGCATTCATCATGGCTCGTTTTATTGGGCCGATCATTATCCGGACGACCATGTCTTTGCCGATGCGGATGTTCTGCTGCGCCGACATGGCCCGGATTTCCTGCTGATCCACCCGATGAATATCGACAATGAAGGCCACAAGCATGGCGGCAGCTCGCGGGAATATCGTAACGCCGCCCGTAATGCCGGCGATCTCCTGGCGCGGTATCTGCCAGCCTGGCGCGCTGCGGGTTACAGCATCATCGTCACCAGCGATCACGGCATGAGCGATGACGGAAATCACGGCGGGCCGCATGAGACCGAGGCTCTGGTACCGTTCTATACATTCGGCGAGGCCTTTACGCCGGCTGCGGATGCGAAGCTTGCACAGACGGATATTGCCGGACTGCTCTGCACGCTTCTCGCCATTGCCGATCATGGCCTGCCCGTACCGCAAGGACTGTTATCCGCATGAGTGTGCAGAACCGCAAAATGCGGCTGCTGGCAGCGCCGTTTCTCGGCGTGATCGCCATTCTTGTCCTCTGGCCGCTGGCGAGTGTCATCACTGACAGCTTTTTCGCCGGCGGTGCGCTGTCGCTTACCAATTACCGCACCATTCTCACGGATGCCTTTTATCTTCAGTCATTCGCGACCACGACGATCATTTCGCTCATCAGCACAGGAACGGGTCTCGTTTTCGGTTTTCTGGTCGCAGTGGCGCTGCGGGCAAGGTCTGGCGGCACCCGCCGCATCGTCATGGCCTTCGCCAATATTGGCGCCAACTTCGCCGGTGTACCGCTCGCCATGGCGCTGATTTTCCTCTTCGGGCTGAACGGCATGTTCACGCTTTTGCTGAAGGAACTGGGGCTGATAGACGATTTTAACGTCTATTCCTTTACCGGGCTCATCATCGCTTACTGTTACTTTCAGGTGGCGTTGGCCACACTGCTGATCACGCCGGCGCTCGCTGCCGTCGGTCAGGATATCGAAGAGGCGGCGGCGCTGATCGGCGTCGGCAAGCTGCGTTTCTGGTTGAGGGTCGGCCTGCCCACCGTCGCGCGGCAGTTGCTGGCAATCGCCATTTTGCTCTTTGCCAATGCCATGGGCACTTTCGCGACGACCTTCGCTCTGACCGGCACAAGCATCAATGTCGTCACCATCCGCATCAGCGAACTGGTATCCGGCGATATTTTCTCCGATCCCAATCTCGCCAATGCCATCGCCATATGCCTGCTGCTCGTGTTGCTCGTGCCCATAACCGCAAGCCAGATATTGGCGGGAGAAAAGCGCCGATGACGCAGCAGGGTTTCAAAGGCACAAGCCTGTTTCTGTGGCTGATGGCGCTCATCATGATATCGCCGCTGCTGGCGACGATGTTGAATGCGGTGGCGACCGACTGGTCGGGAACCCTGCTGCCGGCCGGGCTGACGGCGGATAATTTCGTCACCATCCTGTCGGACCCGCGTTTCCATGCGGCATTGCTGCGCTCCACACTGGTTGCCGCAACCGCCCTGACGATCGCGACCCTGATCATCGTACCTGCCGTCGTCTCCGCCCATATCTACTGGCCTTCACTTGACCGCTGGTTCGCCCGGCTGGTGATCTTGCCCTATGCCGCACCCGGCATCATTCTCGTGGTCGGTTATCTCAGGATATTTTCCGCCCCACCGCTGCAGATCGGCGGCTCACCGCTGGTACTGGTGTTGACCTATGTGCCGCTCTGCTTTTCGATGTTCTACATCGCCGTGAAGAACGGCCTGCGCAACCTCGACATCAACGAGCTTCTGGATGCCGGCCGGCTGATCGGCGCGAGCGACCTCGCCATTCTGCGACGCGTCGTCCTGCCCAGCATCCTGCCGTCCATCGCGGTTGCCATCGTGCTGAATTTCGCGACGCTGTTCAGCGAATTCGTCTACGCCAAGATGCTGGTCGGCGGCAATTTCGAAACGCTGCAAATGTACATGTTCGCCCAGCGCAGCCTCAGCGGCCGCATCACCAGCGTCATCGTCATTCTCTATTTCCTGCTCATCCTTGCCTTTACCCTGATCGTCTTTCGGATGGTCCGGGAAACGGAGCGTGCATCATGACCCATCTCGCGATCCATAATATCAGCGCCATTTATGGCAACGCTACCGTTCTCGACGCTATCGAGCTTGGCATCGACACGGGTGAAATGCATGTGCTGCTGGGGCCTTCCGGCTGCGGCAAGACGACATTGCTGCGGTCCATCGCCGGCCTCGTTTCGCCTTCGTCCGGATCGATCACGCTGGACGGCCGGCGCATCGACACCCTGCCGCCGAAGGATCGCGGCATCGGCATGGTGTTCCAGCATTATGCGCTTTTTCCCAATATGACGGTGCGGCAGAACCTCGCTTTTGGTCTGGAACAGCGCCGGCTAGCAAAAAAGACCATCGACGACAAAGTCTCCGCCGCGCTGGAAACCGTTTCCCTCAGCGATCGCGCCGACCGGCGGCCGCACCAACTCTCCGGCGGCCAGAAACAGCGCGTGGCGCTTGCCCGTGCGCTGGTGCTCGAACCCAAGCTGCTTCTGCTGGACGAACCGCTTTCCGCACTCGATGCCCAGATTCGCAAGCGCCTGCGTGACGAGTTGAAACGCATTCAGCGCGAAAGCGGCCTCACCAGCATCCTCGTCACCCATGACCAGGACGAGGCCCTGTCGCTGGGCGACCGCATATCGGTGATGAATGCCGGCCGCATCGCCCAGACCGCATCGCCGCAGGAGCTTTATTACCGGCCGGCCGACCTGTTCGTCGCCGGTTTCATCGGTGACGCCAACATCATCACCGCCGAAGACATGTCACGCATCACCGGCAACCGCTTCGAGCGGACCTGCATCATCCCGCCACACGCCTTCACGATCGGCAACGCGCCGGACGGAACTGGCGTGGCCTTTACTGCCGAGGTGAAAGACATCAGCATCGTCGGCCCCACAGTCCGTTACCAGTTGGATGCGGCCGGCGTGGCACTCAAGGTCGAACATGCAAGCGCGCAGGATGCGCTTTACCCGCCGCCCGGCCAGCACGTCACCCTCACCGTCGCCGAACGTCAGCTGCATTACATCTGACCATGCGTCAACCTTGAGGCAAGGCCGGTTGCGACCGCTCTGGGTAGCAAGCCTGTTGCGAGGACGGCGGGGGCGGATTTGGCCAGCGCCGGGACCTAAAGAAGCCGTTGCCGCAACAGAGCCTCCAGCCAGTCCGCAAAAACCTGCAATCGCCGCGACAGATGCCGGCGATGCGCATAAAGCAGCGTCATCGGCATCGGTTCAGCCCGATGGGCGGGCATGACCTCAACAAGTTCACCACTCTCGATGTGCGGCCCGACATCATAAGCGGGTATCTGGATCAAACCGAGACCGGCCAGACAGCAGGCGATGTAGGCCTCGGCATTGTTGACAGTGACGCGGCCGCGCATGGAAACCGAATGCAGCGCCTCGCCTTCGAGCCATTCCCAGTTTTCCACGCGCCCGCTGGAGGGCGACGCATAATTGATGGCCCAGTGGCGGGAAAGATCATGGGGAAGCTGCGGCGTGCCGTGACGCTCCAGATAGGCGGGACTGGCGACATTGATCAGCGGCAGCTTGCCGATCGGCCTTGCGATGAGACCGGAATCGCTGAGCGGACCAACGCGCAGCACACAATCGATATTGTCCTCCACCAGATCAACGGCCCGGTCCGTCACGCCGAGGCTGATGTCGATCTGCGGGTAAAGATCGAGGAATTCCGGGAGGGCGGGTGCGATGACAAGACGACCGATCCGGCCCGGCACATCGATCCGCAGCCGCCCCGAGGGTTGCGCCGCGCTTTGCCGGAACAGGTTTTCCGCATCTTCAACATCGGCGATCAGCCGCTGGCACCGTTCGTAAAAAGCCGACCCATCCTCGGTCGGAGAAACCTTGCGCGTGGTGCGGTTGAGCAGGCGGGCGCCGACGCGTGCCTCCAGCTCCTGCACCGCCGCCGAAACCGAGGAGCGCGGAATGCCAAGCGTATCGGCGGCCCGCGTGAAACTCGCGCAGTCTACGACGCGCGCGAAGATACGGAACAGGTCGATGCGATCCAACGGACATCCCTCACTGTGCGGATTTTCTGACAAGTCATGTCAGAATGGCGGCCTTTATCACGCAATTCTAGACGATATCCTTGCGACATGAAAGCGTGGCAGTCATCGCTGCGT
The DNA here is from genome assembly GCF_041414895.1 of Agrobacterium sp. O3.4. Taxonomy (NCBI): domain Bacteria; kingdom Pseudomonadati; phylum Pseudomonadota; class Alphaproteobacteria; order Hyphomicrobiales; family Rhizobiaceae; genus Agrobacterium; species Agrobacterium sp. O3.4. Next base: position 122,996 of record NZ_JALPZP010000006.1, on the reverse strand, counting down.
ACCGGCAAAGGAGGCCAACCCCATGACCGATCATTCCATCAAAGGTAAAACAGTCATCATCGCCGGCGGCGCGAAAAACCTCGGCGGGCTGATCGCACGCGATTTTGCCAGCCAGGGCGCAGGCGCAATCGCCATCCACTATAACAGCCCCGCCACAAAGGCCGATGCCGAGGCAACCGTGGCGGCCGTGAAGGCAGCCGGCGCGGAGGCCGTTGCCCTTCAGGCCGATCTGACCACAGCTGGCGCGGTCGAAAAACTGTTTGCCGATGCCGTCGCCGCCATCGGCCGGCCGGATATCGCCATCAACACGGTCGGCAAGGTGCTGAAGAAACCGATCCTTGAAACATCGGAAGCCGAATATGACGAGATGACCGCCGTCAACGCCAAGTCCGCCTTCTTTTTCCTCCAGCAGGCCGGCCGCCACGTCAATGACAATGGCAAGATCTGCACCCTCGTTACCTCCCTGCTTGGAGCATTCACGCCGTTTTACGCCAGCTATGCCGGCACCAAGGCACCGGTGGAGCACTTCACCCGCGCCGCCGCCAAGGAATTCGGCGAACGTGGCATCTCGGTGACGGCGATCGGCCCCGGACCAATGGACACGCCGTTTTTCTACGGTCAGGAGACGCCGGAAGCACAGGCCTATCACAAGAGCGCAGCGGCCCTCTCCGGCTTCTCGAAGACCGGCCTTACCGATATCGAGGACATCGTTCCCTATATCCGCTTTCTCGTTACCGACGGCTGGTGGATGACGGGGCAGACCGTTCTGGTCAATGGCGGTTACACCACCAAATAACCCCGGTCGGTCTTCTTCGATGTTGTGGTGGCGAAGCGCGCAGGCGTTTTCGCCACCTTTCTTTTGGCGGGTATGATCAATTTCGACGGCTGAGGAACCATAAAAAGACGCCTGTCATATGGTCTGCATGAATATACCGATATAAAACTCCCCCATCCTGTTGACGGAGCCATTTGGGGGAAGCGGATGAATTCAGGGCGTCGCGGTGTTCTCGCTTTTTTGGGCAGCCTTGTTCTGGGCGCGCCATCCCTCGGCAAAGCAGCAAGCAAATCATCGGCCTTTGCCGAATCCCGGTCCGAATATAAACCCCGGCATGTTCTGTGTTTCCTCGGAACAGAAAAGGGTCTGGCAGCGCTCCAACAAAGCGCTCGCACCGCAGTCGACACATTTGCTGGCGATTTCAGTATCGATGAGGAATATTCGCAGGATGAACCGGACGACCGGATGGAGCGATCCTTCAATGTCTGCTGGGACCGAGTTGACCCGGACACCTATCAAGAGGCCGACGAAGAGGCGGTCGCTGGACACGGCTCGGTTCTTTATGTGCTTGGCCCGTCGATGGACGCGGAAAATGCGGTCACGACATCGGCCACGGCCCTGCAGTTCGTGCAACATATGCTTGACCACGGTGCCATCGCCGTCAAAGGCGAAAGCGCAGGCGTCGCGCATGGAGCACGGCGCTGGAAAGAGCTTTTCGAGCAGTCGCGCAGCGACGCCGCGTCAGGTGATCTGCTGGCGCTCGCCAGAACCTGCCGTCTCGCTTTTGCACGCCGACCGATCGGCGACGATGCCAACGGCATGGCAAGCGTCGGATTTCATCTGGTCGGGCTGCCTGATATCGAGGTGGGCTTCATCCGGAAAGACGAAAACCTGCCGTCAACCAATCCGGAGCAATTGAAGATCGCCGCGCTGATGGACGATATTGCCGATCAGATGGCGCGCAATGGTGTGGAAACGACAGTAACGGCTCATCATGCCACCCTGTCCAATGACATGCGGTATGAGGACGATAGTTACAAATTTAATCCGTTCGGCGTCGTGAGCATTCAAGACTACAAACTCTGACATGGAGGCGAGCCGCCGCTACCGATGCTATCGCCCTGATGCCCGGGTGCTAGCACCTAAGGTGCAAGATCACTCTCTCCCGCCACAAGCTGCATCGGCCAGATGCAATGGCGGGCCTGATCGGGATAGAAAGGCGCAAAGGCCGGCATGGTCGATAAAAGCGTCTGGGCGACCGTCACGCCAAGATCATGCAGCGACATGCGAAAACTGGTCAAGCGCGGTTCGAGAAACTGGCCGCGCGGACCATCGCGAAAACCGATGACGGCGAGATCGCGCCCCGGTTTGAGACCGACTTCGGCAAGCCGCCGATAAAGACCAACCGCCATCAACTCATAGATCAGCACGATGGCTGTCGGCCGCGGTCGCATCTGCAGCCACTCACTGGCGGCATGATATCCGCCCTGCTCGCTCGATTTTGTCCGGATAACCAGAGACGGATCGTATGTTATGCCGTTTTCCTCGAGGGCGCGTTTATAGGCCTCCAGAAAGACATAACCGAGATTGATGTCGTTATCGGCTGCCGCCACAGCGATGGTACGATGACCTGCGGCCACCAACCGGTTGACGGCGCTTTTCGCCACGCCTTCGAAATCGAGATCGATCCAGGCATGGTCCGTGCTGGACGAGGTGCGGCCGAGCGCCACAAAAGGCAGACGGGTCTGTTTCAGGAAATCAACACGCTTGTCGATCCGACGGGTCGAGGAAATGATCATCGCGTCAACCATGCGGCGCGCCACCATGCGCTTTAGATATTCGTCCGGATCTTCCTCCCCCGGACAGGGAAGAACGATCAGATCGAGATTGTGGCCTGAAAACACGCTTTGCAGGCCATCCGTCACGCCCATGAAGAAGTTATCGGAATTCTCTACCGTCTGCGCGTCGCTGCCGGTCATCAGGCCGATGACATTGGTGGTGCCTTGCCGCAGGCTGCGCCCCGATTGATTGGCGACATAACCAAGCTTTTCCGCCGCTTCCAGAACGCGACGGCGCGTTTCCTCGTTCACATCGGGCTTGCCGTTGAGGGCACGGGAAACGGTGCCTATCGATATCTCCAGATAATCGGCAAGCTGACGGATTCCTTTCATGCATTCCCCTCCCAAACCGGATGCGCAATCAACGCGCCCCTTTTACGGTCTTGACATATCTAACATCATCGTCATAGTCTCGTAAACGTTTACGACGCTTTGCGCAAAGAGGAGTTTGCGAAAGAGTCCGGGGAGATGAGATGACATTCAACGCCGTTTTATGCGGGTGCGGAGCCATGGCCAAAGGCTGGCTGCGCGCCATTCAATCCACGCCGGAGATCGCCGGCGCGATCAGGATCGCCGGGCTGGTTGATCTGAACGAGGGCACGGCCCGCGCACTTGCCGAAGAATTCGGGCTTGCGGACGCGGTCATCGGCACCGATCTCCGTGAGGTGCTGGCGCAAACAAAAGCAGACATATTATTTGACGTCGTCATTCCGCAGGCGCGCTTTGCCGTGGTCGCGGCAGGCCTTGAGGCCGGGTGCCATGTGCTCAGCGAAAAGCCGCTTGCGGCATCGATGGAAGAGGCTGCAAGCCTGGTGGAACTTGCCAAAAACGCCGGAAAAGTCCACGCGGTGGTGCAAAATCGGCGGTTCGTGGCGGGTATCCGGCGTTTACGACGCGCCGTGGAAGACGGCATCATTGGCGATTTGACGGCCATTCATTGTGATTTTTTCCTTGGTCCTCATTTCGGCGGCTTCCGTGAAGAGATGAAGAACGTCCTGCTTCTCGACATGGCGATCCATACCTTTGACGCAGCCCGTTTTGTCGCCAATGAAAAGCCCCTCTCCGTCTTTTGCGTGGAAAAGAACCCGGCCGGTTCCTGGTATGCCCACGGGGCAAGTGCCAATGCCATTTTTGAGTTCTCCAACGATGTCGTCTTCACCTATCGTGGCTCATGGTGCGCCGAAGGTGAAAGAACCAGCTGGGAAGCCCGCTGGCGGCTGATCGGCTCGAAGGGAATGATCCTCTGGGATGGTGAAGACGGTTTCTCGGCTTCGGTGGCGGGTGATGAACAGGGCCTCTTGCGAGGCTTCACGACCGTAAACGTTTCCGATACCGTTTCTGAACGGGATACACGCGGCCACGCCAGCGTCATTCTGTCATTCCTGGAGTCCATCCGTACCGGCCGGATGCCGGAGACAGCCTCTTTCGACAATATCAACAGCCTTGCCATGGTGATCGGCGCGATTGAAAGCGCCCGCCTTGGTCAGCGTGTTTCCATTGCAGCATAAGGACTGAAGACGTGAGCAATCCGGCAAAATCCATCCGTATCGGCACCATGGTCAGCGCCACCAAGGGACAGGCGGCTGAGCGCATCGGCGAGATAGCCGATCTCGGCTTTGAAAGCTTCGAGCCGTTCTTCTGGCAGACGACCAACGGTCAGGACATCGCTGAACTCGGCAAGCGCTGCCGCGAGGCGATCGGCGAACGCGACATCACCATCAGCACGCTCGGCATGTTCGGCAATCCGCTGGAAGAAACCGAGATCGACCTGCAGACATTGCAGGGCTGGAAAGACTGCATCGACAATGCCCATCATTTTGGCGCCACCTGCGTTGCGGGTTTCACCGGCCGGTTGCGCGGCAGGCCGCTGCCGGAAAGCCTGCCACGATACAGGGAAATCTGGAGCGAGCTTGCAAAACGCGCCGCCGACAAGGGCGTGAAGATCGCCTTTGAAAACTGCGCCATGGACGGCAACTGGCAGACAGGCGACTGGAACATCGCCCACAACCCGGACGCCTGGGAACTGATGTTCAACGAAACGCCGGATGACAATATCGGCATCGAATGGGAACCCTGCCACCAGATGGTCTATCTCATCGATCCGCTGCCTCAGATCCGCAAATGGGCGGACAAGATTTTCCACGTGCATGGCAAGGACGCGACCATCCGCTGGGACGTCATTCGCGAGCACGGCATTTTCGGCAAGGAGAAGTTCGTCTTCATGCGCACGCCGGGCTTTGGCGACAGCAACTGGACCGACATTATTTCCGAACTGCGCCTTGCCGGCTGGTCCGGCTCCATCGACATCGAAGGCTGGCATGACCCCGTTTATCGCGATGCGCTGGAAATGACGGGCCAGGTGCATGGTCTGAACTATCTGAAAAAATGCCGCGGCGGCGATTTCGTCGTCGACCCGACATAACGGAAACCTTTGGGGAGAAGATTTCCGAAAACTGCAGCGACGATAACCAAAAGGAGGAGATTATGGGTATCGCGAAATGCATGATGGCCGGCGCATTTGTGCTGGCGGGCGTATCCGCCGGCGCGATTGCCGCCCACGCGGAGGACGTGACATTGACCTTGTGGTCGCTGGATCGTGATATCCAGCCGGCGCCGAACCTCATAAACGAGTTCAACAAGCTCAATAACGGCATCAAGATCGAATATCGGCAATTGCAGTTTGATGATGTGGTGAGCGAAGCGATGCGCGCCTATTCGACCGGCAATGCGCCCGACATCATCGCCATCGACAACCCCAACCACGCCATGTTCGCCGCCCGCGGCGCCTTTCTTGACGTGACCGACATGATCGCCAAGTCGGATGTCATCAAGACGGAAAACTATTTTCCCGGGCCGCTGAAATCGGTGATGTGGGACGGCAAATATTTCGGCGTGCCGAAGGCGACGAACACGATTGCGCTTTATTACAACAAGGACCTGTTCAAGGCCGCCGGGCTCGATGCGGCAAAACCGCCGCAGACCTGGGACGAGCTGGTGGAAGCGGCCCGCAAGCTGACCAACCCTTCAAAGAACGTCTATGGCATCAGCTTCAGCGCCAAGGCCAATGAGGAAGGCACCTTCCAGTTCCTTCCCTGGGCGCAGATGGCGGGCGCAACCTACAAGAACATCAATACCGAGGGTGCCGTCAAAGCGCTCGAAACGTGGAAACTGATGCTGGATGAAAAGCTGGCGTCACCTGACACGCTGACGCGCAGCCAGTGGGATTCCACCGCCACCTTCAACGCCGGCAATGCCGCCATGGTCATTTCCGGCCCATGGGAAATCGACCGCATGCTGAAGGACGCCAAGTTCGACTGGGGTGTTGCCCTGCTGCCGGTGCCTACACCGGACGCCCCCCGGTCTTCGGCCATGGGCGATTATAACTGGGCGATTTTCTCCAAGACCAAGCACCCGGAAGAGGCCTTCAAGGCCATCGAATTCTTTGCGTCTCAAGACAAGGACATGTTCAAGAACTTCGGTCAATTGCCGGCGCGCTCGGATGTTCCCGTGCCGCCAACCGGCAATGCGCTGAAGGATGAGGCGCTGAAGACCTTTGTCGAGCAGCTGAAATATGCGCAGCCACGTGGCCCCTCACCCGAATGGCCGAAGATTTCCAAGGCCATTCAGGACGCCATCCAGGGCGCCCTGTCGGGACAGATGACGCCGAAAGCCGCGCTCGATCAGGCCGCTGAAAAGATAAAGCTGGTCGAAGGCTGATTGGATGGACGGGCGAGCGGAATGTCCGACGCCCATCCGCAGGGTTCCTCCCGGTGGGGTCGCCTGTCGCAAAATGCGGCGGCGGCCCCAAGCGGAGCTTGCGAGGATGTTTCATGAAAAAACTGTTTTCCAGCGTCAGTGACGGTCGCGGTTTCGACATCGTCCTTGTCGCCCTGCCCTTGGGCTTCCTGTTCGTCATGGCGGGTCTACCGCTCATCTACAACATTGTCATGAGCTTTCAGGAAGTCGACATGTTCAGCCTGGGCACCTTCGTGCGTCCGTTTGTCGGCTTCAAGAATTACGTCGATCTGTTCCGGCAGCCGGAAACCCTGCCGATCCTGATGAACACCGTCACCTTCGTGGTTGCCTCGATTGCCGGTCAGTTCGCCATCGGTTTCGGTCTGGCGCTGTTCTTCTGGGTGAATTTTCCGGGCGCCACCTGGCTGCGCGGCCTGTTCCTCGTGTCCTGGGTCATGCCCGGCCTCGTCGTCGGCGCCATCTGGAACTGGATCCTGTCCGGCGATTTCGGTGTGCTGAATTTCTTCCTGCGGGAAAGCGGCCTGATTTCAGGCAATATCTTCTGGCGTTCGGATGCGAATTTTTCGCTCTGGGCCGTCGTCATCGCCAATGTCTGGCTCGGCACCTCCTTCAACATGATCCTGCTTTCCGTCGGTCTTGCCTCAATTCCCGGCGATCTTTACGAGGCGGCGGAGCTGGACGGGGCGAACGCCTGGCAACGCTTCTACACCATCACCCTGCCGATGATGCGCTCCACCATCGGCGCGATCGTCTCGCTCGGGCTGATCTTTACCCTGCAGCAATTCGATCTTTTCGCCGCCATTACCGATGGTGGACCGAACAACAGCTCCAACGTGGCGCAATATTGGGCCTGGGACCTGTCGTTCCGGCAATATGATTTCGGCAAGGGCGCAACGATCTCCGTCATCATGATCGTCTTCGTCATGCTGGCTTCCATCGTTTATGTGCGTTCCACACGGCATGAGGTGCGCGGATGAGCACCACCAACCGCAATCGCCTGATGCTGGCAATCGCCATCGTGCTCGCCATCATCTACCTCTTCCCGCTTTACTGGATGTATCTGACCTCGCTTAAAAGCGGCTCGGAGATGTTCGCCAACCCGCCCGGTTTCTGGCCGACAGACCCGCAATGGCAAACCTATGCCTATGTCTGGCAAAGCCGCAACATGGGCCGATATCTGTGGAATTCGGTGCTGATCGCCTCCGGCGCCGTGCTGTTGATCACCATTCTCGGTGTCGGTTGCGCCTATGTGCTGGCCCGCTATCGCAATGTCTGGGTGGATATCGGTCTCTTTCTCATCCTCATGCTGCAGGTTCTGCCGGCATCGCTGATGATCACACCGATCTTCGTCGGCTTCTCGCAATTCGGGCTTCTGGATTATCCGCGCCTTTCGGTCATTCTCGCCATTGCGGCAAAAAGCATGCCCTTCTTCGTGGTCCTTGTGCGCGCCACCTTCATGGCCGTGCCGCAGGAGCTGGAAGAGGCGGCGCTGGTGGACGGCAATTCCCGCGTCGGCGCATTTTTCAACATCGTGCTGCCGCTTGCCAGAAACGGCATTCTCGTCAGCGCCATCCTCATCTTCATGCAGGCATTTGGCGAATTCGTCTATTCGAAATCGATGATACAGGCGGCCGAATTGCAGCCCGCCAGCGTCGGCCTCAATTCCTTCATGGGCCCTAATACCAGCGAATGGAACAACATCATGGCCTATGCGACCATGTATGTGACGCCCATTCTCGCCCTCTTCATTCTCTTGCAGCGCCGCATCGTTTCCGGCCTGACCTCAGGAGCACTCAAATGACCCTTCAGATCGAACTTTCCGGCGTCAACAAATATTACGGCGCCTTTCATGCCCTGAAAAATATCGACCTTTCCATCAAGAAAGGCACTTTTGTCGCACTTGTCGGCCCTTCCGGCTGCGGCAAATCCACCCTTTTGCGTTCGCTCGCCGGGCTGGAGACCATATCGGCCGGCGACATGCGCATTGCCGGCACGCTCATGAATGGCGTGCCGCCCCGCAAGCGCGATGTGGCCATGGTGTTCCAGTCCTATGCGCTCTACCCGCATATGACGGTGGAGGAAAACCTCACCTATTCCCTGCGCATGCGCGGCGTCGCCAAGGCCGAGGCCCGCAAGGCGGCAGAAGAAGTTGCCGCCACCACGGGTCTTTCAAAGCTGATGAAGCGTTATCCGCGTGAACTTTCCGGCGGCCAGCGCCAGCGCGTGGCCATGAGCCGGGCGATCATCCGCAATCCGCAGGCTTTCCTGTTCGACGAGCCACTTTCCAATCTCGATGCGGCGCTGCGCGTCCATATGCGCAAGGAAATTCGCGCGCTGCACGACCGCCTGCACGCCACCTCGGTCTATGTTACCCATGACCAGATTGAGGCGATGACCATGGCCGATCATGTCGTCGTCATGCGCGATGGCATTATCGAACAGCAGGGCACGCCGCTGGAATTATACGATCGCCCGGTCAATCGTTTCGTGGCGGGCTTTATCGGTTCACCGGCGATGAATTTCATTCCGGCCACCGTCAGCCCGGATGGCGGTTCGCTTCTGTTGCGGTTCGGCGAAGGTGAGCCGCCGCAGCCGATCAGCAATCCGGCCGCCCTGCCGCCGGGCCAGCAACTGATCGTCGGCATCAGGCCGGAACACATAAGGCCCACAGCGGCAAATGGCGCGGCACTGACGCTGCCCGTTTCCGCCGTGGAAACCACCGGCTCGGCCACCTTCCTCACAACCGGCACATCCACGGAACTGATCATCGCGGTGCAGGGACGCAGCGAGGTCAAAGCCGGCGAGGTCATAGGCCTCGATATCAACCCGTCCGATATGCATCTCTTCGATGAAGAAACAGGCGTCGGTCTCGCAAGCCGATAAGCCGAAGACAAGCAAAACACCGGACCGTTGGCAAACCAAAACGGTTTCCAACAGTCCGGGTCGGTTTCACGGCCAGAGAAGAGACCTGTCCCAGGTCGCGCTGTCTCCGGAGAGAACATATCGCAGCCGCTTGTGATTGCGGTCGGATGCCCCCTGCCAGAACTCCGCGACAACAGGCGCAACGGCATAGACACGCCATCCCGGGGAAACATAATCCGGATTGGCCGCGATGAGTGCCTGCGCCTCGGCCATGCGGCTTTCGAGGCCCTCGCCCGCTTCCAGAATTTCGCTTTGCCGCGAGGCGATGGCGCTGGCCCGCGAACTGACGGGCCGGTCGAGAAAATCTTCCGCACATTCACTGTCAGAAAGCATGATTGCGGGGCCACGCAGGCGGACCTGCCGTCCGAGCGCCGACCAGTAGAAGGTCAAAGCGACATGCGACCTGTTTTCGATCTGCCGCCCCTTGGGGCTCTCGGCCTTAACCGCAAAATGCCAGCCGCGTTCATCGAGGTTTTTCAGGATCAGCATGCGGGCATCGGGCCAGCCATTCTCGTCCACCGTGGACAAGGTCATGGCGTGCGGCTCGCGGATGCCGGCATTGAGGGCATCGTGCAGCCACAGGGCGAAAGCGTCCTGCGGCGTATCGGGCAGCGCAAGCGGATCACACTCCGGAAGCGGCGCTTTCAGCGACGGGATTTGGCGCAGCGTGTCTTTCATCGACAGGGCGATGGCCTCGGAACATGTCATGGTCTGTTCTCCTCTAAAATAATGGCGGGAATGGCGAAAAGCTCAGTGACCGAAAGTCCGGGCCCCAGGCCTTCAGGTCGCAGCAAGATGGTCGAAAGACCGGCGGCGCGACCACCGGCAATGTCGGCATGGGGATTGTCACCGATCATCCAGCAAGCACGATGCGGTGCCAGAACCCCGGCCACATGACGAAAAAGCGCGACCGAGGGCTTCTCAAGGCCGATCTGCCCGGAGGAAAAGACATGATCCATGTAACCGGAGAGCCCGATGCTTTTCACCAGTGAATGCAGTTCTGGCGCAAAATTGGACAGGATCACATGACGCCAGCCGGCATCAGATAATTGCCCCAGCACGGGCATCGCCTGCGGATCGACTTCCCAGCCGATGGGATCGAGATAGATCTCACGCGAGCGTTCTGCGACTTCCGCCGCCATGCTTCTGTCCATGCCCAGCGCCACGAGCGCTGCTTCGGCTGCGGTGAGAATGGCGCGCCACCACCCTTCCGCATCTTCCACGAAGGCATGTGCGAGTTCCGCCCGATGCCAGGGAAACGCCCCGGACAAAAACGGACGGATATTGTCAGCCATGCCGAGGAAGGCGGGATCGGCCAATCCCGCTGCGGCCTCCAGCGCGCCGGTATAACGTCCCCTGCGAACGGCAAGGGTGCCCTCAAAATCCCAAACAATGTAGCGATAACGCGAAATACTGGTATTCATGCGAACAACCGGGATGAATGAGTTATAGATGGAATAAACCTCGTTTTAGAGGTATATACCTTTAAACTCATTCATGTGACATCTGCAAGACAATCGGACGCCGCGCATGGACAACGGAACATCAGAAACACAGTCGCTCTGGCGGCAGGTCGCCACCGCACTGCGCGGGCGGATCGAACAGGGGCAGTTGAAGCCCGGCGAAAAAATTCCCTCCAGCCAGGACATCGCACGAGAGTTCAACGTCAACCGTATGACCGCACGCCGGGCGCTGGCATCACTGGAAGAACAAGGCCTGCTGCGTATTCTGCACGGCAGCGGCACTTTTGTCAGCGAAGCGCCGATCCCTTACGTCGTTGGCCGCCGCATGCATTTCGACCGCAATCTTGAAGCCGTGAATGCGCGCCCGGAACGCAAACTGCTGCGCTGGTGGCTTGAACCGGCGACGGAAGACGTTGCGACAGCTCTTGGTCTCGGTGCAAAAGCGCCGCTGATTGCCCTGGAAATCAGCGCTTACGCCAACGGCCACCCCATCGGCATCGGCACGCGCTTTTGTTGCGCGACACGATTTTCCGGTTTTCCGGAGATTTTCGAGGAACTTGGATCGATCAGCGAAACGCTGAAACGGTTCGGCGTGGATGATTATCACCGTGCAAAAACAATCGTCGTCGCAAGACTGCCCGCTCCTCACGAACATCATTTCCTCAAATCATCCAAATCCCTGCCGGTCCTCGCCTATACCGCGATAGACCAGACGACGGACGGCAACCCGATATCCTGCTTCATCGGCTGCTTCTCGTCACAAGCGATCGAATTGCATATCACCGACTGAATATCGGGGAAACGCGAATGAAACGGAACATGAAGACCTGCCTTTTTATTGGCATGGCCGCCCTCCTGGCATTTGCCGCTTTCCAGCTGAAGGATTTTCACATCGGCATAGGGGAGCGCGCCATGGGCGGCTATGATGGTTCCTCCACCGACCCTGAAGCAGCCTCCGATGCTGCGCGCGAAGCAAGGGAGGCGGCAGCACGCGCAGAAGCCGCAGTCGACGCCCTGAAACGCCAGGACTAGGTGTTGCAGCAGGCTCCCGGAAACCGCTGGTTCAGCGGTTCCTGAACAGATCGATGATGTTACGGCGCGCGGTGGTTGCGGGCACGGCGGTGCCGCGATCGACCTCCCGCGCGGCGATGGCCGGCGAACCGGAGCCATCAATATCCACCCAGCGACCGGCATGATCGGTGGATTGACGCTTGAGATAGCTATAGGGCGTCTCGTCCCAGCGGAGGATTTTCGGCTTCATATTGTCGAGAATGAAATCGCCGCGATCCGTCCTTACCGTGAGGACCGCATGACCATCGCCCCGCTCGTCACGGACAACGGTGATCAGCAGGTTGGAGGCCGGCAGACCGATATCCATCAGCCGCTTGCGCTTTTCCAGCACGAGGTCGTCGCAATCCCCCGCACCCTTGTAGGGATATTCCCAGTAGTCCTCGTGGCCCCACACTTCCATGTCGGAGCGCTGATCGATTTCGACATTGACGGCGCTGTTGACCGAAACCATGGTTTTCCAGTTGTCGGGCGTGAGATGAAGCGGCGGCATGGCCTTCACGGGCTGACACTCCGCCGAATGCCGCTGGCAGAATTCATAATGTCCAACCGGCTGGGAAGTGATCGCGCCCGTCGACATCGACGGCGAAGCCTCTGCCGGTGAAAGCAGACCGGCCACGGTCAGAACAAAACATGCCTGCAGCAATTTGTTGAAATAGCTCATGTTCATCTCCTGATGACATGACCTATCGCTGCCGGTTTGAGTTCAAATGAAACAAACCGCTCGACTTTTAACGATCCCGAAAATTGGCGAACCTGCTACCGCCGGGTCGTGCGACACCCTTCGTAATCGCCAAGAACGGGAATGTGAGCGGCGGCAAACTTGCCATGCGGGGATGGCCTGCCTAAGAAAGACACACCACCACGATGAATCCCCGTTACAGAGAATGTTGCATGAGCCTGTTTGCGAAGATCACCCGCACAGCCACCGTCATCATGACACTGGCCTGCCTTCCTTCTTACGCCGTCGCGCAGCAGATGACTGTCGTTCCTCCCGGTAATCGCTCCGCCGAGCAGCCGGAAATACCACGCGCTTCGGCGATCCGGACCAAGGCTTTCTACACGACCTACGAGGAAAAATTCGGCAAGACGATTAACCTCCTGAACAGCGAGCCCGCCCTTCTCAGCAAGATCAGGAAGGCAGCAGCGGCCTATGGCATCGACCCGATCCACATTGTCGGTGCCATCGTCGGTGAGCACACCTTCAACGTCTCGGCCGTGGATCGCCTGCAGACCTATTACGTCAAGGCCATTTCCTACGCCGAACTCGATATCAAATTCAGTTATAATGGCGTTTCCCTGAAGTCATTCCTCCAGCGGCCGGAATTCCGGTCCTGCGAGCCGCTTGCCACCACCTCCGAACAATGGAGTTGCCGCGATACCGTCTGGGACGAAGATTTCCGCGGCAAGGTGGTGGATGGCGCCAGCTACGAGGCCATCTCGTTCCAGCGCGCCTTCTTCCAGCCCTTTTATGCCGGGCAGACCTTCGGTCTTGGCCAGATCAGCCCGCTGACGGCGTTGCAGGTCAGCGATCTCGTCAACAAAACGAGCGGCCTGCCGAAACTCTCGGCGGACAGGCCGAAGGAAATCTACCGTGACGTCATGGACCCCGACCGCAGCATCATCTACATCGCCGCCATCATCAGAGATTCCATCGATGCCTACCGGGAAAAGGGCTTCGACATCTCGGGCAATCCCGGCATTACCGCGACGCTCTATAATGTCGGCCAGCCAAGGCGGCGCGCCGAACGGCTGCGGGTGGCGGTGGATGCGGGCGCAAAAACCCGCCTGCCGGTTGAAAATTACTATGGATGGCTGATCAACGACCGCCTCGCCATCCTGAAAAACATTCTTGATGGCAAGGGCGTCGACCAGCGAACGACATCGGACATCGGCGAGAAAACGCGATAGCGACCGTTCCGTCGCCACCTCGTCAATCCTTGAGTGAGCCGGCCATCGCGTTGGTTATGGTTCGGACGGCGATAACAATTTCGTCATCTTGAATATCTGCGGAGTTCGATTTGGACAGTCTTCTCGAAACAACAGAAACCTTCATTCGCACACATCAGACATGGGCGGGTGTGATTGTCGGCTTCATTGCCTTCGGGGAATCGATCGTCATTCTCGGGCTCATAATTCCGGCCACGGCGCTGATGCTTCTGATCGGCGGGCTGGTCGGCAGCGGCGTCATCGACCCCTTTCCCGTGGTCACGGGAGCGATCCTCGGTGCGGTACTTGGCGACATCGTATCCTACATGATGGGCAAATGGCTGGGGCCGAGCGTGGTCCATCGATGGCCATTGCGGCACTATCGCGAACGGGTCGCTCGGGTGCGGCTCTTTTTCCGGAAATATGGCTTCTTTGCCGTGTTTTTCGGCCGTTTTTTCGGACCTTTGCGCTGCACGGTTCCTCTGGTCGCGGGCATGATCGGCATGGATCAGCGCCGCTTCCAGGCCGCCAATATCACCTCCGCCATTCTCTGGGTGCCGGTGCTGCTTGCCCCTGGCTGGCTCGCGGCAAAGGGCGCCGAACAGTTTGGCGAACTCACCGAAGTCCACTGGCTGGGCCTTGCGGTTCTGGCGACGGCAATCGCAATTCTGATCGCCTTTGTCGGCGCCTTGATCACGCGACGCATGACCCCCGCGAGGAAGAGGCCAAGCCGCGCGCGGTGATGGCGCAGCGCCGGCAGATTTCGCCGTTCTGCAAGCACCCCACATCAGGCTCCAGCTGCCGGCATCAGGCCAGGCTGGATGAAAATGCTTTCCCGTCCAGGAGAAATCTGCTAATTCAGCCCGCACAAGAATTCACGGATAGCGGGATAAATTCGCCCTATGCCTGACGAAGGCGACAGTACCGACAGTAGTCGACACCGAACGAGGCTGGCTCGCGTGAAGCGCAGCCAGCCTCGGATTTTCTTGTTTTCCTCAACGCGACAGCTTTCAGCCTCGGATGTTCAGTCCGGGGCTTTACGTGTTCGCATCCATTCCCATAAAGGCTCCTGAACATGGAATTCCTAGCAGATCCGAACATCTGGATCGGCCTCGTCACCCTTATCGTTCTCGAAGTCGTTCTCGGCATCGACAATCTCGTCTTCATCGCGATCCTTGCCGACAAGCTACCACCACACCAGCGCCACAAGGCTCGGGTCATCGGCCTGTCGCTGGCGCTCATCATGCGCGTCCTGCTGCTGTTTTCGATCTCATGGATCGTCACGCTGACGCGGCCACTATTTACAGTCGCGGACTTCTCCTTCTCCGGACGCGATCTCATCCTCATCATCGGCGGCGCCTTCCTGCTCGCCAAGGGAACCATGGAGCTGCACGAACGGCTTGAGGGTGACCACAAGCCGAAGCAGGGCAAGGTGGTCCATGCGGTCTTCTGGCAGGTCATCGTGCAGATCGTCGTACTCGACGCCGTGTTCTCGCTCGATAGCGTCATTACCGCCGTCGGCATGGTCAACAATCTCTGGGTAATGATCACCGCCGTCTGCGTGGCCATGGCCGTGATGATGGCGGCCTCCAGGCCGCTGATGACATTCGTGTCGAAACATCCGACCGTGGTCATTCTCTGCCTAGGCTTCCTGTTGATGATCGGGTTCAGCCTGATCGTCGAAGGTTTCGGTTTCCATCTTCCGAAGGGTTACCTCTATGCGGCCATAGGCTTTTCCGTGCTCATTGAGGCGGCAAACCAGCTTGGCAGGCGCAACCGCGAAAAGCGCATCACCGCCGGTGATATGCGTGAGCGCACCTCCGATGCCATTCTGCGGCTTCTCGGCGGCCGGGTGGGTGAACAGCCGCTTGGCGAGACGGCCGATCTTATCGCCGAACAGGCCACCCTCAGCGACCTGTTCAAATCCGAAGAAAAGGACATGATCCGCGGCGTGCTGACACTTGCCGAACGCCCCGTCGTCTCGATCATGACGCCACGCACCGAGATCGACTGGCTGGATATCGACGCCGACCCGGAGACGCTGCGCCACCGCCTGCTGGAACTCGACCATTCCCGGTTGATGCTCGCGCAGGGCAAGCTGGACTCCTTCCTCGGTGTCGCGGCCACAAAGGACCTGCTGCGCGATCTTCTGCGTGACGGCCGCCTGAACCTTGAAAGCTCGCTGCGGCAGCCGCTTGTGGTGCATGAGAGCGCCACGGCCCTGCAGGTCATGGAACAGTTGCGCAAATCCCCGTTGCAGATGGCTGTCATCATCGATGAATACGGTACGCTGCAGGGTATCGCCACGCCGACGGATATTCTCGAGGCGATCGCCGGCGAATTCCCTGAAGAAGGCGAAGAACTGCTGATTTCGGAAAAGGCGGAAGACGGCTCCTGGCTTATCGACGGCGCCGTCGATATCAGAAGGGCGTCTTATCTTCTCGACATCGATCTCGTGGATGAGGCCGACCGTTACTCCACCGTCGCGGGCTACATCCTGTGGCGTCTCAACCGCCTCCCCGAGGTCGGCGAGCGTGTTTCCGGCGACGGCTTCGCTTTCGAGATCGTATCCCGTTCAGAACGGAACATCGAGAAGGTCCGGGCGTGGAATGACGCGGTGAGCGAAGCTTAAAACCGAACGGCCGAGAGGATGCCTGACTGGCGACCTCTCGGCACACACGGCGTCACCCTCGGCCTCGTGCCGAGGGTTTGTCACTGCCCCGAAATCAGCGAGGACCGAGGCGGCCTTTCTTTAATGCGCGGCGTCGATCATCGCGATCCAGCCGGCAGCCCGGCGGGCAGCGTCCGCAAGCACGGGCTTCGGTGCCTTGAACCATTCGTTTTCCGGCAATTCACGCTTCACGCGAACGAAGTCGATGGCATCGTCAAGCGTCGGGAATTCCACCGGCAGCGTCAGGTGCAGAAAAAGCGCAACGACGGCGACGGAACGCGAACGTCCTCCCCGGCAATTGATGAGCACGCTGCCGCGCTCCCGCCGGGGATAGGACGGTTTGTCGGGCAATATCTGCTCCAGCGCCGCCCGCAGAATATAATGGGCAGCAACCATCTGGGTATCGGGGTTTCCGGCGCCATCGATCAGGCCGATCTTGTAATAACGGATTTCGCCCGGCCCATAGACACTGCCCTCATGATCGGAAACGATTTGCGGCTGCTCCACAAAATTGAAATCGAGATTAACGGCGCAATTGACGACGGTGGTGATGCCGTTCTGACGCAGAAGGTTGAGGTCGCTTGCGCCTTCCTTACCCGAAATGAACAGATCGACGCCATAAAGCGGATGCCGCTCATAGATGCGGCTGAGCTTCGGCAATTCGCGGGATTCCTGCTCTGGGGATTGGATCTTTTCCGGTTGTGGCATGTCATGTCTCCGTCGGTGCCGATATTACGTCTTCAGGCCTTTGTGGCCGGCTGGCTATGCTGCGCTTTTGCCCTTGCGGTGCGGTCTGCGGATATGGACCGCGCCACCCGCTGCAATGTCGGGTAGTTCGCCCCTTCGCCCGTGGCGATATAGCCGGGGCAGAGGAAATCGGCGGAGCCTTCCGCCACCTTTCCAAGGGTCAGTGGCTCATAGGTTCCACCAGCATTTTTGAGAATGAGGATGGCTGCGGCCACATCCCAGGCATTAACGCCGAAACCGGCGGCCGCATCCGTCCAGCCCGCTGCAACATGGGCGATACTGAGCGCGGCGCTGCCAGGCCGGCGCAATGTCGAGAAGGTCTCGACAAGAGCGCCGAAATTGGCGAGCGCCGCTTCCCGCCCATCCAGCCGGAAATCACGCGAGACAGGATAACCGGTGATCAAGGTCGCCCGGGTCTCGTCTGCAACACTGCGGGAGCGCAGCTTGTCTCCGTCCAGATAGGAAGCTTCAAGGTTGGCGGAAAACATCTGGTCCGCCACGGGATCATAGACCACGCCGGCAACGGCCTCGCCGTCAATGACGGCGGCAATGGACACGCACCAGAAGGCGAGGCCACGGGCGAAATTAGCCGTGCCGTCAATCGGATCGACATACCACTGCACATCGCCGCTGCCGATCTGGCCGCCTTCTTCGCCCATGATTGCTGAATTGGGTTCGCTTGCGAGAATGACGGCACGAATGGCGGCTTCAGCACGCTTGTCATGAATGGTGACGATGTCGTGGAGATCGACTTTATAGTCCACCGCCATTTCCGAGCGGAATGCCGAAAGCAGCGGATCACGCACGGCACGCGCCGCCGTCTCGGCGATTTCCATCAGCCGCATCGAGCGGGAAAGCGCCGCCTCATTTCCAGATTTGCGCTCGGTTGAAGATGCGGTCTGCATTGGCATATCCAGTCTGTTCATTCAAAAAAGAAGGAGGAGGCGCGGCCTGGGCCGCGCCAGCCGGGATTATTTCCTGTAGTTGACGCGCCAGACGTCCTGCCATTCCTCACGGCGGTCGAAGTCATCAAGGCCGGTGGCGGAATCATAGCCCATCAGCCTGTCGGCGACCTTCATAAGCCCCGAGGGTTCGTCAGCCGGCATCTTGATGTCGATATTGGTCGGCAGCTTGCCGTCCTTCATCTGCGGGGCGATGCCCTCTTCCGTCAGGACATAATGGATGAAGAGCTTCGCCATATTCGGGCTCTTGGTCTTGGAGGCGATCAGCCCAAGCTTGATGTAGGTCCAGCCGACCCATGGATCGAGGCCCGTGCAGAGGCCGAGCTTGTAACCCTTGTCGACATTGTCGCGAAACTTCGCCGAACTGAGCAGGCCGAAGAAAGGCTGTTTCTGGCCGGGCGCACCGACAGCTTCCGCCACCGGGTCATCACCTTCGGTGGCAAGTGGGCCGTTTGCAGCCATTGCCTTGATCCAGGCGGCCGACGCGCCTTTTTCCTCTATCTCCTTGCCGAAATGGGCCTTGTAGGCTGCAGCCACCTTCTGATTTCCATGGGCTTCGAGCTGGTTGAACCAGTCCGTATAGGTGCTCTTGCTCAAGGGATCGACCATGGCGACCTTGCCTTTCCATTTCGGCTCGGTCAGTTCCCAGATGTTGCCCACCGGGCATTTGTCATGGGCTTCGGTATTATAGGCCCAGACGTTGGCGTTGGTGGAAATTGCCAGCGGGTTCTGAAACTGCGCCGGGATTTTCGCCGCCATGTCGCCCGGCAGGTAATTCTCGACAAAACCCGCCGGCAGAAGCTGTGCGAGTGCCGATGGCGCATCGGTAATCAGCACCACATCGCCCTGCACATTGCCGGACTGGCTTTCGCGGATGATCATTTCCAGCTGGCTATTGGCCGAAACCTTAACACCCGTTGCCTTCAGCCCGTATTTGGCGCTGAACTTATCGGCCATCTCGACGATCTTGCCGGTGCTGTCATAGATATTGATCGGCTTTTCCTGCTTTGCCGCCGCCAGGATCTTATCCAGATCGAAGGCCTCTTCGGCCGCAGCGGCCATTGCAGACAATCCGATCATTGCCGCAGCAATAGCTGACGCCGCTCTCAAATTGGTTCTTTTCATCGTTTCCCCTCCCAAGGAAAAGACAGGCGGGCTTGGCGCCCGCCTTCCGTTTATTTTTTGTAGTTCACCCGCCAGAAATCCTGCCAGCCTTCGCGCTTGTCGAGGTCGTCGGCCGCCGTTGCGGCATCGAACGCCATCAGCTCATCGAGATGATCTGCGACCTTCGAGGGTTCATCCGCCGGCAGGGCGATTTTCGTGTTGCCGGAGAGTTTGCCGTCGGCGGTCTGCGGTGCGATGCCCTCTTCCGTCATCAGGTAATGCAGGAAAAGCTTTGCCGCATTCGGGCTTTTCGTCTGCCCGGCAATCAAGCCGAAACCGGGGTATAGAAATCCGGAAAAGGGCTTTACGCCGCTGCAAAGCCCGAGCTTCAGCCCCTTGGCCTCATTGTCACGATATTTCGCCACCGAGGTGATGACGAAGAAGGGATCGGCCTGCCCCGGCGCACCGGCCGCATCCGCAACCGAACTTGAATCCGTCAGCAGCGGCGCATTTTCGGCAAAGGCCTTCACCCAGGCTGCCGTTGCGCTTTTTTCGCCCGTTTCCAGCTTCTTGCCGTAGAGGTCCTCATAGGCCGTGGCGACATCGGCATCGTGGTGGGTTTCGATCTGGTTGAACCAGTCGGCATAAAGCGGCTTGTCGAAGAGATCGAGCATGGCCAGCTTGCCCTTCCACCGCGGCTCCGTCAGCTGCCAGATATTGGTGACCGGGCATGTGTCGTATTTCTCGGTATTGTAGGTAAACACATGCGGATCCGAGACGACCACGAGCGGATCGCGCAGCTTTTGCGGAATATCGCCTTCCATATCCGGCGGTGACCAACTGGTGGCGATGCCTTCCGGCAAAAGCTCCCCCATGGCGGAGGCGACATCGGTTGCGACGCTGACATCGCCGACGACATTGCCGGCCCGATGCTCGCGGATCATCAGCTCAACCTGCGTCGCCTCGTTCACCTTCTTGCCGCTCGCCTGCACGCCGTATTTGGCGGTGAACGCCTGCGCGGTATCAACGATCTTGCCGGTCACCGCATAAACGGTGATCGGCTTTTCCTTCTTCGCAGCATCGATGAGCGCCTCGAGATTGAAAGCGTCCTGCGCATAGGCGGCCCCGCTGAGTGCCAGCGAGAAGCCAAGGCAAATTGCGGAGGCGGTCCCCCGCCGCCTGCGCTCATTGCCATTCCTGTTCTGAGTAGTGATCGTCACCAAGTGCTCCCCCGTTATTTTTTGTAGTTCACGCGCCAGAAGTCCTGCCAGGTTTCGCGCGCATCCCAGTCGTCAAGGCTGGTGGCCATGCTGTAGGGCAGGATGTCATTAAGAACCGCGCCGATACCCGAAGGCTCGTCGGCAGGCAGGCTCACCTCCTTGTTCGTCGACATCTTGCCGTCGATTGCCTGCGGCGCGATGCCTTCAGCGGTCATGATGTAGTGAATGAAGAGCTTCGCCGCGTTCGGGCTGTTCGTGCCCTTGGTAATCAGGCCGACGCCCGGATAAAGCCAGCCGGCCCACGGCTTCAGCTCCTTGCAGAGGCCAAGTTTCATGCCCTTCTCGGCATTGTCACGGAACTTGGCCGAGCTGATGAGGCCCATGAACGCGTCCTTCTGGCCGGGCGAACCCACGGCTTCGGCGGCCGCCGCATCGGCGTCGGTCAAAAGCGGGGCGTTGGCAGCAAGTGCCTTTACCCAGGCTGCGGTCGCGCTCGTCTCTGCTGTTTCGAGATCCTTGCCATAGAGCGCCTTGTAGGCGGCTTTCACCTCACCATCGCCGTGCTTGGCCATCTGGTTGAACCAGTCGACATAGGATGCCTTGCCCAGCGGATCCTGCATCGCCACCTTGCCCTTCCACTTCGGGTCGGTCAGTTCCCAGATGTTGGAAACGGGGCATTTGTCGAAAAGCTCGCTATTATAGGCCCAGACGTTGGCGCTGGTGACGACGGTGAGCGGATCCTGATATTCCGGCGGAATATTGCCGGCCATATCCGGCGGCAGCCAGCTTTCGACAAAACCCATCGGAATAAGCTGCGCCATCGCCGCCGGCGCATCGCTGATGATCGAGACATCGCCCTGAATATTGTTGGCGCGCGCCTCGCGGATGATCATTTC
The DNA here is from genome assembly GCF_041414895.1 of Agrobacterium sp. O3.4. Lineage (NCBI taxonomy): Bacteria > Pseudomonadati > Pseudomonadota > Alphaproteobacteria > Hyphomicrobiales > Rhizobiaceae > Agrobacterium > Agrobacterium sp. O3.4. Next base: position 101,645 of record NZ_JALPZP010000006.1, on the reverse strand, counting down.
CAGCTGGGCCGAGGCCTTGACCTTCGCACCCTCGGCACCGACACCATATTTCGCGGCAAAGTTCTTCGCCATTTCGACGATCTTGCCGGTGCTGTCATAAACGGTGATCGGTTTTTCCTTTTTTGCCGCCTCGATCAGTGCATTGAGGTCGAACGGCTCTTCCGCCTTCGCCGCGCCGCCAAACGTTGCGACAATTGCCGTTGCACATAACAGCCGGCTCAAACCCGTCATTGTCCGCTTCATACTGCTTCTCCTTCAGCCGTTTTTGCCGGCGTTTTCAGTTGTAGGTGCTGTTGCGTAGAACGGCGTCTGCCTCGGTGACCCGCTGTCCCTTTGCATCGAAAGCGTGCAGGGCTTCCGGCGGCACGTGGAAAAACACGCGGTCGCCGCTGTCGATACGCGGCAGGGAATGAGTGGTGAGGAACAGCGTGTGGTTTTCACTTCTCAGTTCAAGAATCCAGCTGCCGCCGGTTGGCAATACGCCCGTCACCGTCATCTCGCCGGAGAAGCTGCCCTGTGGCACGTCTTCCGGCTTCATCACGTAACCCATCGCCTCCGGCCGCATGCCGACCGAGGCAATGCCGCGCAGCTGCGGATAACGCGCTGCAAAATAGGCCTCCCCCTTATCGGCAACATCGGAGACGCCGGGCTGGCCGAAGGTCAGGATATTGATCGGCGGGCTGCCGACGAATTCGGCGACGAAGCGGTTGGCCGGGCGATCATAGATATCGTTCGGCGTGCCCATCTGCTGCAGCGTGCCCTCGTTCATGACGGCGATGGTGGTGGCAAGCGTCATGGCTTCCCACTGGTCGTGCGTCACGAAGACGATGGTGGTCTTGAACTCCTTGTGCAGCCGCTTCAGTTCGGCGCGCATTTCCAGCCGCAGCCGGGCATCCAGATTGGAGAGTGGTTCGTCCAGAAGCAGAACGCCGGGATTGACGGCCAGCATGCGGGCAAGCGCCACGCGCTGCTGCTGGCCACCGGAAAGCTGCGACGGGTAACGATCGCGATATTTGGCGATATCGAGCGCCTGCATGACGCGTTCGACACGGGCTTCACGTTCGGCCTTCGGCAGCTTGCGCAGACGCAGGCCGAAATCCGTGTTGCGCTCGATCGTCAAATGCGGCCACAGCGCATAGCTCTGGAAGACCAGGCCCATTTCACGCTTTTCCGGCGGCACGAAGATGCCATCGGTAACGGAATCGATCACCCGGTCGCCGACGCGGATTTCCCCGCCGGAGAGGTTTTCGAGGCCGGCGATCATCCGCAGCGTCGTGGTCTTGCCACAGCCGGAAGGGCCGAGCAGGCACATGAACTCGCCGTCACGGATTTCAAGATCGAGATCGGAAACCGCATTTGCGGAATTCACACCGTAGTTTTTCTGCGCACCGCGCAGGTTGATGGTAGGCATCAGCTTCCAAGTCCTTCTGCAAGATTTGTGCGGGTCAGTTTCTGGGCCAACTGCGTACCGAAATAGGCGATGCCGGCGATGATCAGCACCACGGCGTTGGCGGCCTGCGTGTAGTGGTAATCGACCAGTCGCAGCGAATAGGTGGTCAGCACGTCCGTGCTCGGCACGGCCAGGATGACGAAGAGGCTCAAGCCCTTGATGCCCGAGATGAAGGGCAGGAGAACCCCCGTCACCAGCGATCCCTTCTGGATCGGGATGACGATGGAGATCATGCGACGGAACCAGCCGGCGCCGGCAATCTGCGCCGCCTCTTCCGGGTCCTTTCCAAGCTGCGTCATGGCCGAGATGCCGGCGCGTGAGGCATAGGGCATCTGGTCGGCAATCAGCGCCAGTATGAGGATCGTCACCGTGCCATAGAGCGCCGGCATCGGCCCGCGCGGAACGGCAAACAGCGACAAATAGGCGGCGGCAAAAGCGATGCCGGGCACGAGATAGGGCAGGAACGTTACCTGTCGCAGATAGACCGAAAGGGCGCGCACCGGCGTGCGGATGACGACATAACCGACCAGGAGACCGAGAACGCCTGATGTCAGCGAGGCAAGCCCGACGATCATCATCGTGTTTTTCGCCGCCGCCCATAGATCGGGGCTCAAAAGAACGCCGGTCTGCAGAGCAACGGTGTTGAGGTTGGTGCCAATCCAGTAATCGAGCGTGAAGTTGTCGAGCGTGAATTTGGCCGGCATTTTCATGATGGTCGAGAGCGCCAGCGTCAGAAGCGGCAGACCGACGCTGAGGATGAAGATGGCAGCCGCAAAGCCGGTTGCCGGAAGCCGCATCTTGCCGAGGCGGTTTTGCCGGTTCATCGAGCCTTTCGAACCGATGGTCACGAACCGGCGCGCTTCGCGAACGAGGCGGGCATCGATCATCAGCGTGACGATGCCGATGAGCATGATTGAGGCCGCAACGACACCGGCAACACCGGTCTGGCGCGAAGCAATGCTGCGGAACAACGAGGTGGACAGGACTTCGAACTTCACGGGCAGCCCGAGAACATAGGGTACGCCGAATTCACCGAGGCACTTCGCAAAGATCAGCACCATGGAAGACAACAGCGCCGGGCGCATCAGCGGCATGATGACCTGCAAGGCCACCTGATAACGGTGTGCACCGAGAATGCGGGCGGAATCTTCAAGCTGCGAGTCGAAGCGGCGAAGCGCCGAGCCGAACAGCAGGATGACGAAAGGCGTATAATGCAGGGCAAGGATGATGGTGATCGGGAAACGCCCATAGGCAACCCAGTCCGGCGGTGTGAGGCCGATAGCCTCGAACCAGCCGGGCTGGCCGCCAACGGTGCGGTTCTTGAACAGGGTCGTCCACGCCAGCGCAAAGGTCCAGGCCGGCAGCATATAGGGCACGATCAGCGCGGTGGCGAACCAGCGGCGGCCGAACATGTCCGTCCGGCTGATAAGCCAGGCAAGCACGGTGCCGATGACCAGCGAAAGCGCGATCGCCCCGAAAGCCACTGTCAGCGTGTTAAAGAGCGGCCGCCAGAAGAGGTCTGTCGCGACAGGCGAGAAAAACGCCCTGTCGAGATAATAAAGCGTGAGGTCGCCAACATCCTTGCCAAGACGCCGTTCATGGCCGAACTGGACGCGGACGGCGTCGAGAATAATCGAAATGATCGGAACGACGATCAGATAGGTAAAAAGCAGGGCCGTCAGAACGCCGATCAGCGTCGTCGGCTCCCGGAGCGCGACCTTGAGGCGGTATCGCCAGGCCTGCCATGCCGAAGGCGCGGTCGCAGGGGGACGCCCCAATGCCTCCGCCTTCGTCGATTCGCTTAAAAGAGCCATTATCTCTCCCCGTATGGCCACGCCATTGCCCTGACACGCCGGCAAGCATCTGCCTTCGCGAAGCCTGAAAAACAGACGGCGCGTGCGTGACCTTCAACAATGCATCAATGCTTCAGAAGCGGGCTTCCAACCCGCCCACAACGATGATCCCAGCTCCTCCCGAAAACATCGCCGGCAAAGCGGAGGTAGAATAAAAATTCCATAACTCACTTCACCTTGGAATGCATGATCCGTCTTAAAAGACGTTTTGTCAACGAAAAAATGCACACGTGATCACTATCTTATTTATTTGTTTTAAAACGTCTTTTTGTCACAAAACTGTAATTTTTTGAGCGCGACATTCAGAGGAATGTTTTTCCCGACGCGAGGGCAATGGAACGAATGAGACATTTACCCGGGATGTGCGCGGTCATCCCACTCAAGCGCAGCGGCAGGCAGCCGAAAAATTTCGATTGGAATAGCCGACGCCACATCGCCTGTGATATCAGGCATAGGATTTCGCAACCGGGGGAGTTGAATGGCGAGAGGGTTCGTGACAGCCGAAGAGGTGGCAAAAAAGGCCGGGGTCTCGCGCTCCGCCGTCTCGCGCACCTTCACTCCCGGCGGGAGCGTTTCGAAGGTGGTGCGGCGCAAGGTGCTGAAAGCCGCGCAGGAACTTGGCTACCGCGTCAATCGTCTGGCGCAGGGCCTTAATAATGATCGCTCCAACCTCATCGGTGTCGTCGGCGCCAATCTGAGTTCGCCCTTCATTTCAAAGCAGCTTGATCTGCTCAGCATCGGCCTTCTGCGCCGCGGCCTGCAATGCCTGCTGCTGAATGCGGCGGATGCGCGCAAGGACATCGCGCCGCTGATCGAGCTTCTTTTCGAGTTCCGCGCCCAGGCGATCGTCGTTCTCTCCGGCGAACCGCCGGCTTCGATCGTTGATGAATGCATCGCCAATGGCGTGCGCCTCATCCTCATCAACCAGCGTCTCGACCGCACTGACACCAATATGGTGCTGAGCGACGATTCCCACGGGGCCGACCTTGCCGCCATGCGGCTTGTGGCGGCCAAGTGCCGCAAGGTCGCGGTCATTTCCAGCGGCAGCCAGACCCCGGCGCAGCTGCGCCGCGCCGGCGCCTTCACCCAGCGCATGACCATCGAAGGCATCGAGGTCGTTCCCTGGTCCGGCGGACCAACGAGCTATGACAGCGGTTATCAGGCCGGTTGCGAATTGCTGGCCGACAAGGCGATCGATGGCGCATTCTGCGTGACCGATCTGCTGGCGCTCGGTTTCATGGACGCCGCACGTCTGGAAATGGGTCGCCGGGTGCCGGAAGATCTCTCGATCGTCGGTTTCGATGATATTCCGCAGGCCGGCTGGAAAAGCTATCAACTGACCACCGTTGCCCAATCCTTCGACGCGCTGACCGAGAAAGTCCTGACCGCACTCGACAGCGACCTGCCGGAAACCCGGCTTCAGGTCGTGCCCGTTTCCATGGTCGAGCGCATCACCGCGCGCTAACCAACCTGCTTGATGCGGCTTTCGATCAGGAGGCCGCTTTCATCGAGGATCGGATGAGCAACGGCGGCGATATGGGCGTTGATGCGTTTGAGGTCGCGCAGCATGTCCAGATGCACGGAGCTGGTCTGGATGCTATCGGCCCGGCCGTCGCGCAGGCGCTGCAGATGGCGCTCCGAAGACTGCTTTTCGAGGCGCCGCACATCTTCCTTCACTTCCACCAGCCGGCGGGCAAGATCAGCATTGCGGGTCGCGAAAACCGATTGGGCCATGCGGATATTATCCAGTGTGACGGCGAAAAGACGCTCCAGCTCATTCTTGCCGTCAGCAGAAAACTGCAGGCCAAGATCGATCTTCTTGGCGATTTCCGGACGGATGCCTTTCTCGATGATATCGCCGATATGTTCGAGATTGATGGCATATTCGACGATATCCATCGCGCGGCGCTGGTCTTTGCGGCAAAGCCCGTCATGCCCGACCTTCGAGACATAGACCTTGATGTCATGCTGAATACGGTCGACCCGGCCTTCCAGCGTGCTGATGTCGTTGAGTTTCGCGACGTCGCTATCGCGCATCGCCCCATTTGCCTGCCGCAGCATGCGCTCGATCAGGTCGCCGACCAGCAGCACCTCGCGGCTCGCACCGGCAAGTGCTGCAACCGGCTGATCGAGATCGTGACTGTCGAGATAGCTGTGGCTGCTTTCGCCTCCCTCTTTTTCCGGCAGCATTGCCTTCGTTACCCGCAAAAGCAGCGGCGAGAGCGGCCATGCGATGGCGGCAACAGCCAGATTGAAGAAAAGATGCGCATCAACAGCGAGATTGGCGTGCGAAAAGGGCGACATATCCAGAAGCACTGCGCCATATCCGGCAAGAGGCAGGGCCAGAAGACAGCCGATGGCCCTGACGATGAGGTTGCCGACAGTCACCCGCCGCGCCGCAATCGGCGCTTTCAGCGTTGCCAGCACCGGCGGCACCGCACCGCCGAGATTGGCACCGAGCACCAGCACGATGACAAGGCTCGTTTCGATGCCGCCACTTGCTGCGAGCGACAGGATGAGAACCACAATCGCCAGACTGGAAGATGCCAGTACCGCCAGGACGGCGGAGAAAATCAGCGCCACCGGCCAGGCATTGCCAAGCAATGAAATGAAGAGACCAAGCGCCGGAGATTGTCTGATCGGATCGGTCGCCGCGGAAAGAAGGTGCAGGGAAAGCAGCATCAGGCCGACGCCGGCAAGGGCCGCACCCGCTCCCTGCCGCTGCGCCGATTTTTCCCGTAGCAGGATGACGCCAGCGAGGATGAGCATCGGCGACAGCCAGCCGAGCCCGAGCGCGACAATCCACGCGGTCATCGCGGTGCCAACATTGGCCCCCAGCAGCACGATCTGCGCCATGGCCGGCGCGATAAGGTCTTTTTCAACGAAAGAAGCGACCATCAACGCGGTTGCGGTCGAACTCTGCAAGGCGATCGTCGCCACGAGACCGGCAACGAAGGAGCGAAAACCGCCCCGTGTGCCGGCTGCAAGACCGGTGCGAAGCCTGGCGCCAAATGCGCGCGACATGCCGTCCTTGATCTGCGCAAGGCCGAAAAGCAGCAGCGCCACCGCGCCGAACAGATTGATGCTGACAACGACCGATTCCATCGGATCACCTCGCTTGTCGTCCATGCCGCCGGTCTGCACTCCGGGCTGCGATGCGGCGGCCCGTTGCAAAACCTTCAGATCAAACCGCTACGCGCTCATATCGTTGAGGGAGCTGAAGCGTGAGATCACGCGAACTGCCTTCAGCACGTTCCAGAAACAGGCCGAGCGCACCGAAGAAGATTTCGATAAAGCTTTGAACGGAACCGTCGTGGCAATCCGCCTCGCGGCCGAAGCGTTCCGCAAGTACCCGATAGAGCGAAAGCCGCTCTGGCTGGATATGCGGCAGGGCAAGACCCGCACCCTGACGCAGGCAATACCAATCGGCAATCAGCTCGAACATCGGCAATTCAGAAGCCAGCGCGAGACCGTCCGATGTGGATGTGCCCTTTTTTACAATCAGGCCAATAACATCCTGCACGGTTTTATCCGCAACGGCCGCTACCACCTCGGCCGGCCATTCCTTGATGAAATAACGGTGCCTGATCAGCGCCCGTTTGTGGCCAAGCAGAAACTCACCGTAGTTACCCGCCGTAAATGCCCGGTCCTCATCTTCGCCGGCCAACACCATTTCCTGCGCATAGCCTCGGCAAATGCGGCTGTTGATCGGTAGAGCGTCCATCTCCACCGTCTCCACAGTGATTTCCTGCCGCGATGGGTGGACAACCTTGAAGGCGGGCGGAAAGGCCACCAGCGACGGCACGGCGATATTGGTGAGCGAATTCTCCCCTTCCTCGCGCCTTGTTACACCTTCCACATGCAGGTGCCCGCTGAAATGGATGGCAAGCCCGGCGTCGCGCAGCGCATCCTCCACCGCTTTGCGCGGCGTGCGGCGCACGACATTGGTGTCGCCGAACAGCGCGCCCTCGGCACCGCTTGCGCCATCAAAAGGATCGAGCGCCGGATAGTGGGAAAAGCCAAGCAACGTTTTGCCGAGCGCCTCTGCCCTATGACGCACATCGGCAATCCAGTCGATGATGAAGGGCTTGCAGCGCAAAAGCGCATTCCAGCCGCCGGAGGTGCTGTCGGTAAAAGCTGCTTCCTCACCATTTTCGAACGCACCGTCGAGCGGTTCGAAAATATTGGCGTCGATCATCAGTAACCAGAGACCCGGCTCCGGCTCGACGAGATAGGAGGCATCCATCAGCTGGTAGACATTGCGGCCATCGGGCGAGCGCACCTCGTATAGGCGGTCCTCCGCCAAGTCGGAGAGACCGAACGGCGTTTCCCAATGAATGTAGTCCGGCTGGCGGAAGTATCCGAAAGCCGCCATGGGGCCGAGGCCCACTGGATAGCCCTCGCAATACATCCGGTCGCTGATGACAACCTGGTCTCCGGCCCGCCGTGCATCGCTCGAAACGGAAAGGCATCGGCCATTTTCTGTCAGGAATTCCTTGGTATGGTGCCGGCCGCGCGGGCCGAAAATATCGTGGTTTCCGGGCAATGCATAAAAGGCGGTGCCATGGGCATCGCGATGCTGCTCCAGAATGCCCTTCAGCGTTTCGCTGGTCGCCCGCTGGCCGTCATCGGTATAGTCGCCCAGCAGCACCACATGGCGAATGCCGCGCTGCCGCACCTCTTCCAGCGCCGCATGCAGCGCATCGGCGCTCTCGTTGAAAACCCGGGTAGATTCGCGCGTGTCCGACCAGCTGCGCATGGTGATGCGCTCGCCATCGATCTCGATGCCCGGAAATCCGAAATCGGCGGCGGTATCATGAAAATGCGCGTCGGCAATGACGGCAACGGAGGGAAGCGCACGTGTCAGCATGATTGGACGGTCTTTCTGCCTTCAACCATGTCGATCCAGTCGGAAGCACGGCGGGCGGCGGCATAAAGCATGGGTTTCGGCGTCTCGAACCATTCGTCGGGCCGCAATTCCCGCCTGGTGCGGATCACGGAAACCGCGTCGTCAAGGGTGGGGTAAAGATGCGGCTGCTGCTTATGGAGGAAAAGCGCCACCAGCGAAACGGAGCGGCTGCGGCCACTGCGGCAATTGACCAGCACATTGCCGCCATCGGGAAACGGATAGGTTTCGCGTTTCGGCATGGTCTGGCGAAGCGCGCCGTCAAGAATATAATAGGCCCCCAGCATCATCGTGTCGGGGCTGCCTTCTCCGTCGATCAGGCCAAGCTTGTAATAGCGGATATCGCCATAACCCACGGGGCGTCTGTCGCCCTCTTCCGCCGCCGCCTGCACGAGATTGATATCGAGGTTGACGGCGCAATTGACGACAGTGGTAATGCCGTGCCGGCGCAGGAGCCCGAGATCGCTCGCACCATCGCTGCCGCCGATGTAAAGCGCAGCATTATGCGGGCCGAGCCCTTCCGCAATCAGGCTGATTGCAGGCCGGGCATAAACGGGTCCATCCATGTCATTCCTCCACATGCGCCAAGCCGCCCTTTCGAGGGCTAAGCTTCGCCTAAAATCAGGCCGATGCGACCCGCTGCCCACCGGATGGCTGCCGCTCGGCCAGAGGTATGCTCGATGCCTCACTCACACCTTTGGCAACGCCACCGGCTGCCGCCAGCACCGGCCCGCCATCCTCAAGACTACCGATTTCCAGGAAAGGGCAGACATCGCCGCCAGCTTCGCTGACGAGTAGCAGTCCCGCAAGACAATCCCATGAATTCATATGCAATTCGAGATAGGCATCGGAGCGGCCATCAGCCACATAGGCAAGCGCCATGGCCCCAGAACCCGCGCGGCGGACATTGGTGCCCATATCGAGCAGGTTCTTGACGACATCGAGATAGATGTCATTCGCCACGCGGGTCGACCAGCCCATTTCGATCGACGCCGCATCGAAACGCTCCGTCTCCGACACCCGGATCGGCAAGCCGTTGCGCGTCGCCCCCTCCCCGCGACGGGCGAAATAAAGCTCGTCAAGCGCGGGATTATAGATCGCGCCGAGCTCGGTTCGACCGTTTTCGACATAAGCGATGGAGATGCAGAAATGTGGAATGCCGCGGGCGAAATTCGCAGTCCCGTCGATGGGATCCACCACCCAGACGCGCTCGCCAATCTCCCCACCGCCTTCTTCTCCGAAAAAACTGTCGTCAGGAAAACACGCCGCGATGGCGCCGCGAATATGCGCTTCGGAGGCAGCATCCGTCACGGTCAGAAAGTCCTGCGGCCCCTTCATCGAAAAGCTGCGCGTCGCTTCGCCCTGAAAGCCTTTCAGCACCAGTTCCCCGGCGGAAAGAATAACGCTGCGGCAGAGTTCGGCGCGAGCCGTCAATGTATCCGGATAAGGCATCGAGTCCATGCGCAACAACCATTTCCCTTAGAGTGAACGCGTGTTCATATTGCACGCGCGTTCAATGTTTTCAAGCGCGATTTTTGGAGGAATTGATTGTTTCGGATCGGACATGGCCAATCCTGCCCGTGCAGGATATCCATCGCAATTGATGGCGCTGAATTAAACGCTTGTTCTGGATCACTCAAGACGTATCAGCGCACTTTGACCAATGCAAATGATGTGTTGCGACAGACAATTGTACACATCTCGAGGTTGATATGGTTTTCCCTCGATTAACCCTGTGTATTTTCAATGATGTAACTGTATTTATGTTATCAACGCCGCTCTCTACTTGATGAGCGGCCAATGAAAATACTAACTGCCAAACAAAAATTTCAAAATTTCATGTCTGTTCGATCTGACAATCCGGACTTGCTGAAAGCACAGTATCGCGCCTTCACACGGCAGATGCCGATGATGTATTTCATACTGCTTTCAAGTACATGGGCGCTGGCCATTACGCATATGCAACTGGCGCCGTTTTGGCTCACCATTGGAGTTCCCAGTCTTTTCACCCTTGGCTGCACGCTCCGGGTCGCATTCTGGTGGAAGACGCGCGGCATCGATCCGAAGCCGAAAATGGCCCATGCGGCACTCCAGCGCACAAACCGCCTGGCGGTCGGCATCGCCATGGCATTCACGCTATGGTCTTTTTTGCTGGTGCCTTACGGGGACGCCTATATGCAGTCTCACGTCGCCTTCTACATGGCGATCACGGTGATTTCCTGCATCTTCTGTCTGATGTATGTGAGATCTGCCGCATTCATTGTCACCCTCATCGTCAACGGCGCATTCATCGTCTTCTTTCTGGCTTCACGGCAACCGACATTCATCGCCATTGCCATCAATGTTCTGCTGGTCTGCGCCGGCATGATGTCCATCCTGTTGACCAACTACCGCAATTTCGAACGTATGGTCGTCTCGCAGCAGCGTACGGAAGCGCTGAGCAACGAGAACCTGCTGCTTGCCAATATGGACAGCCTGACCGAGCTACCCAATCGCCGCGCTTTTTTCACCCATCTGGAAGTCGAGCTGGAAAAGGCCAGAGCCGCAGGAACCCGGCTGGCATTGGGCGTCATCGATCTCGACGGCTTCAAGCCGGTCAACGACCTCTATGGACACTCCGTCGGCGACAGACTGCTGGTCAATGTCAGCAAACGCCTTACCGCCAATCTGAAAGCCAGCAGGGCGTTCCGGCTGGGCGGCGACGAATTTGCCATCGTTGCTCCGATCATACCCGATGATGTGCAGCTCGTTGCCAATGCCAATGCAATTTCAGAACAGCTAAGAGCGCCCTACCATATGCCGGAGGGAACGGTGCATGTTTCCGCCTCGATGGGGATAGCCGTCTTTCCAAATCTCGCCTCCACGCTGGAACAGCTTTTCGACAGGGCAGATTATGCCCTTTATCATGCCAAGAAGACCCGGCGCGGCGATGCCGTGCTATTCGACGCGGAACACGAAAAGCAGATCAATATCGAAGCCCGCATCGAACATCTGCTCAAGCAGCGCGATATGGAAAACGAGCTTTCAGTGGTGTTCCAGCCAATCGTCGATATACGCGATGGAGGAACCGACGGTTTTGAGGCGCTGGCGCGCTGGCATAGCCCGATCCTCGGGCATGTGCCGCCCACCCAATTCTTCTCCATCGCCGAGCGGGCTGGTATCGTCAGTTCGCTGACGCGACCGCTTCTCAAAAAGGCGCTCGCTTCCGCATCACAATGGCAGCCCTCCATCAGGCTATCATTCAATCTCTCGGCCCATGATCTCAATTCCTGCGAAGGCGTGCTGTCCCTGATCGGCATCATCGAAAACAGCGGCTTCGATGCACGGCGTCTTGACCTTGAAATTACCGAAACGGCCTTTGCGCATGATTTCGAGCAGGTCAGGCAGTCGGTCGAAATGTTGCGGCGTCTCGGCTGCGGGATTTCTCTGGATGATTTTGGCACGGGTTATTCCAGCCTGACGCGGCTGCACGCCCTGCCTCTCACCAAGATCAAGATCGACCGCAGTTTCGTGACCGACCTGCACGAAAAGCCGGCGAGCTACAAGATCGTCAAATCGCTTCTCACCCTCAGCCGGGATATGGGACTGGAATGTGTGGTGGAAGGGGTCGAAACACCGGAAGAGCTTGCAGCCCTTGAAGGCCTCGGTGCCACGCTGGTGCAGGGCTATGTTTATGCGCCGCCGCTGCGAGAAGAGGATGTCGATGAATTTCTTTCTGGACGCCGCGCGGCGACCCGCAACAGCGCAGGAAAGTCACAAGCTGCCATTGCGAGTTGACCTGATGGTAGAAGCAAACGGCCGCCCTTTTTCAGCCGGCAGGGAGAGGAGGACCAAGTGCCTCCCGCAGAAGGGCTGCCTGCTCCTCCAGTTGTTCGGACGGGCATCCGCCAGGGACCCAACAATGTACCGATGAGAAATAACCTGCCTTTGCCCGCCGCAAAATTGGATGGAACGGTTTTGCAGTGCGGGAGTTTGTTTTGTGCAAACCAAGACAGGAGGAAGAACAATGGATCACACCAATCACGTACGTCTGGTTGAAACGGAACTCACACCTTCGGTGCTCGAAGGAGCGACCGTTTATGGTGCGGACGACCACAAGGTCGGCAAGGTTGACCATGTCCACGGTGTTGGAGCCGGCAGCACCGCCATCATCGATGTCGGCGGCTTCCTCGGCATCGGCGCAAAGCCCGTGGCCGTGCCGCTCAGCGATCTCGATTTCATGCGGGATGAGGACGGTGATGTCCACGCGGTTACGTCATGGACGAAGGACCAGTTGAAGGACATGCCCGAGCATCGTCACTAAATCCATCCCACCAGACTTCAGAAGCGCCCGGCCATTTGCCGGGCGTTCGTTTATATGGGTCACTCCCTGCCCGCTTCCGCCGGCAAATGGAACGCTTGCGCATGTCAGGCATTTTCATTGCGCGCAATAATTGATTGCAAGGCATTCAAGGGGACAACAATTGAACAGTCAGATTCAGGCCAGCCCGCTGAGCATTGACGACGTGACCGTCATCGATGACGAAAAGGTCAAAAAAGCCGTTACCGCCGCCGCCCTCGGCAATGCCATGGAGTGGTTCGACTTCGGCGTTTACGGTTTTGTCGCGTACGCTGTCGGCAAGGTCTTTTTTCCCGAAGCTGCTCCCGCGGTTCAGACGGTGGCGGCGCTGGCAACATTTTCGGTGCCGTTTCTCATTCGTCCTCTCGGTGGCATTTTCTTCGGTGCGATGGGTGACAGGTTCGGGCGGCAGAAAGTCCTCTCTCTCACCATCATCATCATGGCGGCCAGCACCTTCTGCATCGGCCTCATTCCGGGTTACGCGACCATCGGCATATGGGCGCCGATCCTTTTGCTGCTCTGCAAGCTCGTTCAGGGCTTTTCCGTCGGCGGCGAATATACCGGTGCGGCCATCTTCGTGGCGGAATATGCACCGGACCGCAAACGCGGTTATCTCGGAAGCTGGCTCGATTTCGGTTCGATTGCCGGCTTCGTGCTTGGCGCGGGGTTCGTCGTGCTGCTCAGCACTGCCCTGGGAGAGGCGAAATTCCTCGACTGGGGCTGGCGCATCCCGTTCTTCCTCGCCGCGCCGCTCGGGCTCATCGGCCTTTATCTCCGCCACGCCGCGGAAGAAACGCCAGCCTTTACCGAACGGCTGCAGCGTGCTGAAGAAGAAGACCGCCAGTCGCTCAAGGAGCGGCCGATGGTGCCGATCGCGGAAATCGCCAGAGAGCATACCCGATCGCTGGCGATCTGCATCGGCATGGTTCTCGTCACCAACGTGACCTATTACATGCTGCTCACCTACATGCCGACCTATCTGTCGAAAACGCTGAATTACAGCGAAGATCACGGCGTTCTCATCATCATTGCTGTCATGGTCGGCATGCTGTTCGTCCAGCCTGCAATCGGGCTGCTCAGCGACCGGATTGGCCGCAAGCCTTTTCTTGCCGTTGGCAGCACGGCGATCCTGCTGTTCTCGCTGCCGGCCTTTCATTTCATCGCCAGTGGCCAGGTGGTGCAGATATTCTTCGGGCTGCTCATTCTCGCAGTCGCGCTCAATTGCCTGATCGGCATCATGGCCTCGACCTTGCCCGCCCTCTTCCCGGCCCGCATCCGCTACAGCGCTTTGGCAATCGCGTTCAACATCTCGATCATCGTCGCCGGGCTGACACCAACGGTAACCGCCTGGCTGGTAGAGATAACCGAGAACATCTACATGCCGGCCTATTACCTCATGGTCGCAGCCGTCTTCGGCATCGTCACGACCTTCTTCCTGAAGGAAACGGCCAACCGGCCGCTATATGGCGATACACCAAATGCCTCCAGCCGAAAGGAAGCGAAATCGCTTCTGGCCGAGCAATATCTGCATATTGAAAAAAGCGTCGAGGAGATTGACGAGGAACTCGTCAAACTGGAGGAGCAGAAGAGGATTCTGCAGACCAAACGTGAAGAACTCGTCGGCCGACATCCGGACCTGACCTGACAACGCCACATCATAAAAATGAAATGCGCGGCGGTGCATCCTGCACCCCGCGCATTCGTTTTAGTGGTTTTCAGCGATCCGCTTTGAGACCAGCTTGTCCTGTCTCAAACGGCGAGGAAACCGCCATCCACAGGCAATACGGCGCCGGAAATCATCTTGCTGTCATCCGACAGCAGCAGCGCGATGCTCTGTGCCACCTCTTCAGCTTCGGCAAAACGGTTAAGCGGATGGCGAACCATCATCGGCTGGCTCTTGACCGGATCGTTCCAGGCTTCCGCCGCCAGTTCGGTGAGCGTGATCGTCGGGGCAACGGCATTAACGCGGATACCGTGCGCGCCAAGCTCCTTGGCGAGAACACGGGTTGCGCCTTCAAGACCTGCCTTCGACGCTGCGTAACACAGGTGATCCTGAAAACCGCGATGGCCGGCGATGGATGTGATGTTGACGATTGCGCCACCGCCACCCTTGGCGACACGGGCGCGGGCAAATTCCTGGCAGGTGACGAGAGCGGCGCGCAAGTTGATGCCCAGCACCGCCTCATAACCCGCATCGCTCATGTCGAGCACGCTTTCCAGCACATTGATGCCGGCACTGTTGATCAGGAAGTCGCACGGGCCAGCTTCCGCCATGGCGGCACGGGTGGCGGCGACATCGGCAAGATCGACGCGGATCGAACGGCCGCCGATTTCGCTTTTCAGGCTGTCGAGATCGGACTGCGTGCGGCTGATCGCCACCACTTCCGCACCGCGTGCGGCCATCAGCTGCGCACAGGCGCGGCCGATGCCTTTACCTGCGCCAGTGATGATGACGGACTTTCCAGAAAACTGCATGGAATCCTCGTTATTTTGCGGCCAATACGGCCGGATGATCTAAACTTGTGACGCGGTTCAGGAATGGCTGGCGGATCGAATGGCGCGCGCCGCATTTTGCAGGGCCAGAAATGCGTCGTACCGCGACTGATGAACCTTCTGAAATGCAGGATCAGGCGAAGCACAGCTGGCGATCCGCGACATGGCGGGCATCGCCGCCATCAGGTCCGGATAGGTTCCGGCGGCAACCGCGCCAAGCATCGCAGATCCGAGAAGCACCGGCTCTTCACATTCGGTGAGTTCGACCGGGAGGCCAGTCGCATCCGCCAGCAACTGCCGGGCAAGCGGATGAGCGCCGGCCCCACCGCTAACACTGATGGTTTCCACCGGCGCGCCGTTGCGGGCCTGTGTTTCGATGATCTGGCGAAGCCCGTAACCGAGGCCGAGAAGCCCCGCCACATAAAGCGCGACGAGCGAATCCACACCGGTTTCCATACCGTAGCCGGCAATGATGGCGCGGGCATGGGGATCTGCAAAGGGGGCACGGTTACCGAGGAACTCCGGCACCACATGAAAATCTTCGGCGACTTCCGCTGCGGCGGAAGCGGATGCGGCAAGGCTAAGCGCGCGGTCGGCAAGCCAAACCGGCAAGGCTTTGCCTTCCTTCTCGGCAAGCACCTTCGCCTCGGCAAAGGCAGGATGCAACTGCACCAGATAATCAATGGCCGCGCCGGCGGCGGACTGGCCGCCCTCATTCAACCAAGCGCCAGGAACCATGGCGGAATAATAAGGCCCCCAGACACCCGGCACGAAGGCGGGGTCAGTGGTGGTGGTCATGGTGCAGGAAGAGGTGCCGAAGACGTAACCGAGGCATCGCGATGCATCGCCGCCCGCAGCCACCGTGCCAACACCGCCGGCATGGGCATCGATCAGGCCCGCCGCAACCGCCGTGCCCACAACCAGCCCCATGGCTTTTGCCGCCTCTTCGGTCAGGCCGTTACCCAGCGCCGTGCCCGGATGGACGACGCTTTCACCGATGCGGCGGAAGCCCTGTTCGGCGAGATCGCCAAGCCCTATGTGGTTGAAATATTCCGCATCCCAACGGTTTTCATGAGCAAGATAGGTCCACTTACAGGTTACCGTGCAGGCGGAACGATCAAGCGCGCCGGAAGCCTTCCATGTCAGAAAATCCGTCAGGTCGAAGAAATGCTCGGCACGGGCATAGACATCCGGCCGGTTTTCACGAAGCCACAAAAGCTTCGGCGTCTGCATTTCGGGAGAGATGCGGCCGCCGACATATTTCAGGACGGCATGTTCGCCGGCGTTGATGCGCTCCGCCTGTTCGACGGCGCGATGATCCATCCAGACGACGATATCGCGTTCGGGATGATCGGCAGCGCCGACCGGCAGGGTCTCATCACCAGGCCCGCGAACAACCAGCGAGCAGGTGGCATCGAAACCGATGCCGGCAACTTCGGCCGGATTAATGCCGGCGCGCGAAACGCTTTCGCGCACGCTGTCGCAAACCGCCTGCCACACCTCACCGCTCGACTGTTCGGCAATGCCGCCATCCTCACGGTGCATGCTGATCGGGCGCTTGGCGGTAGCGAGAAGCCTGCCTGCGACATCGAAGACACCGGCCCGCGCCGAGCCTGTCCCGACATCGACGCCAACAAGGTAGGAAGCCATTTGCGATACTCCTCGGAGCGGATCATCCGGTGCTTGAACGATATGGAGCGGCTGGACCGGTTCCGATTTCCCCAGCCGCTCCAGAAGTTTTTAAACGCGGTCGAAGTTGGTCGGGAGAACCAGCATGTCGCGGATGGTGACGGTACGCTTGCGCGTCAGCATGTAGACAACGGCATCGGCCACTTCGCTCGCATCGATAAGGCTACCCGATTCCTTGGCCTTGCGGAGGTTTTCCTCCGGCCAGTCCGCCAGAAGTGCGGAGACGACCGGGCCGGGAGAGACCTGTGCGACGCGCACGCCGTGCGGGATCATCTGGCGGCGCATGCCCTGCACGAAGCTGGTGATCGCCCATTTCGAGCCCGAATAGACCGGCTCCCAATAGGTCGGGAAATGACCGGCGATCGAGCAGGTGACGATGATATCGCCCGTCTTGCGCTCCGACATGTGCGGCACGACGGCCTGCACATTCTTCATCACGGCGTTGACGTTGAGGTTCAGCATCTTGTCGATGGCTTCAGGCGTCGTTTCGGTCAGCTCACCGCCGATATAGGTGCCGGCATTGCAATAGAGGATGTCGATATGATCGACCTTCCCAAGGATTTCCGGGATCATGGCATTGCAGCTGTCGGCATCGAGCAGGTTCGTCACCTGCGGGATGGCGCGGTCACCAAGCTTGGCAGCCAGGTCTTTCAAGGCTTTCTCGTTCCAGTCGACCATGACCACGGTTGCGCCCTGTTCCAAGAGCGCTTCTGTTGTGGCAAGCCCGATGCCGGATGCGGCACCGGTGATGACCGCGATCTTGCCTTGCAGCGATTCAGACATTTAATTCTCCTGCGTTTATGAAGATATTTCCGGGCCGGCTCAGCGCCATTCGCGCCCGATATAGATGGCCAGCAGAATGATGCCGCCCTTGATGACATCCTGCAGATAGGGATTGATACCCATCAGGTTGAGGCCGTTATTGAGAATGCCGAGCAGCACTGCGCCAATCAGTGTGCCGAGGATGAGACCCCTGCCGCCGGCAATCGCCGTGCCGCCGAGAACGACCGCTGCGATGGCATCCAGTTCGAAGCCGACGCCGGCATTGGGCTGGCCACTCATCAGGCGGCCGGTGAGGATGAGGGCGGCAAGTGCTGCGGTGACACCCGAAATGCCATAGACGGCAAGTTTGACACGCTGGGTCTTCACACCCGAAAGGCGGGCGGCAAGTTCGTTGCCACCGAGTGCATAGACGTGGCGACCAAAAGCCGTGCGCTGCAACAGCACCCAGGCAATGGCATAAATCACCACCATGATGATGACCGGTACGGGAACGACACCGACGCGACCGACGCCGAACCAGGAAATCCAGCTCGGAATGCCGCTGACCGGATAGCCGCCGGAATAGATGAGGCCGAGGCCACGTGCCATGCCCATGGTGGCGAGCGTGACGATGATGGCCGGCATCTTGCCCCAGGCGACGAGCGCACCGTTAAAGATACCGATGCCGAGACCGATGAACAGGCCAGCCGGCAGGGCAACCGCGGGAGACAGGCCGGTATTCACCATAAGCCCGGCCGACAGCGTGCCGACAAGCGCCATGACCGCACCGACCGACAGATCGATGCCGCCGGTGAGGATGACGAAGGTCATGCCGACGGCGAGAATGCCGACGACGGAAACCTGCCGCAGCACGTTCATGATATTGTTGACGCTGAAGAAATTGTCGCTCGCAAGCCCCATCAGGATCGATACGACAATCAGGCCCGCCAGAGGCAGGGCGAGCGGCGAACGCAGCATGGCGCCGAGACTGAAACCGCCCGTTTTCGCGGCAACGCCGGTGTTTGCATCAAGCGACATGTTCAACTCTCCCGGTGGTGGCGTTTGTCATTATTGTTTCTGAATTGATGTCTTCGCCCTCGACCGTGGCGACGATGCCGCCGGAACGGAAGACGCAGACCCTGTCGGACATGCCGATCACTTCCGGCAGCTCCGAGGAGATCATGATGATCGAATAGCCTTTGGCGGCGAATTCGCGCATCAGCGAGTAGATTTCCGCCTTCGCCCCAACGTCGATGCCGCGTGTCGGCTCGTCGAAGATCAGCACGCGCATGTCATGGTTCAGCCAGCGGGCAATCACGATCTTCTGCTGGTTGCCGCCCGACAGCGTGTCGACGCGGGCATAGGGCCCCTGCGCCTTCACCTGCACCTGCGCCATGGCCTTTGTCGTGTGCTCCAGTTCCTTTTTGAGATCGAGGAACCAGTGGGCCTTGCGGTATTTGCGGTAATTATTCAGCGAAATATTTTGCAAAATGGAGAAGCTGGTGATCAGCCCCTCCTCCTTGCGGCTTTCCGGAAGCAAGCCGATGCCGCGCATCAGCGCTTCATCAGGGCCGGAAAAACGCGTGTCCACGCCATCGACCTTGATCTTGCGGCGCGAGGCGGAATGCGCGCCCAACATGGCGAGAACCGTTTCCGTGCGGCCCGAGCCGACAAGCCCGGCAAAGCCGAGAATTTCGCCCTTCCGCAGCGCAAAGCGCGAGACGGGGCCGCCCTTCTTCAATTGCAGCTCTTCCACTTCGATCACTTTTGCGGCGGAAGGATCGAGCGGCGGCTTTGGCGGGAAGCTGGATTCGATGCGCCGGCCGACCATCATCTCGACCAGACGGTCATTGTCGACCTCCGAAGTCAGGCAGGAACCGATAAGCTCACCATCGCGCAGAACGGTGATGCGGTCGCAGATCTCGAATATTTCTTCGAGGTGATGGGAAATGAAGATGATCGCCACACCCTGACGTCGCAGTTCACGCATGACCTTGAACAGATGTTCGGTCTCGGACGGCGTGAGCGTCGCGGTCGGCTCGTCGAGCACGAGAATGCGAGCATCCAGCGACAGTGCCTTGGCGATTTCGACAAATTGCTGCTGGGCAACCGAAAGGCGATGCACCGGCACGTCGAGCGGAACATCCACGGCCAGACGGCTCATGATCTCGGCCGCGCGCTTGCGCATGGCGCCCTTGTTCAAAAGGCGAAGCGGCCCGCAGATCTCGCGGGCAAGAAACATGTTTTCAACGGCATTGAGATAGGGGATCAGGCTGAATTCCTGAAACACGATGCCGACGCCAGCGGCAATCGCCTCGTCATAATTGGCGAAGCGGCGATCCTTGCCGTCAATGCGGATCGTACCGTCTGATGGCTGCAAAATGCCGCACAGGATCTTCATCAAAGTCGACTTGCCGGCGCCGTTTTCGCCCAGAAGCGCATGCACCTCGCCGGCGCGCGCCTCAAGGTCGACGCCGCGCAGGACTTCGATCTTGCCAAAGCTTTTTCTTATTCCATTCAGTTCCAGCATTTCACCCTCCTCAATGGTCGGGATTTAACCCCGCCCCCATACTAGATGGGGACGGGGCCTGGGAGGAGTTCTTACCAGCTGAACTCGCCGGCGTTTTTGCTGTCGACGACCATAACGTCGATCGGGACTTCCTTCGGCACCACGCGCGCGCCCCACTTCTGGGCAAGCGCCATGGCAAGGCCGACACGGACCTGGTCACGCGGGAACTGCGCGGTGGTTTCTATGAAAGGACCACCCTCGGCAATCGCCTTCACTGCTTCCGGAGCGCCGTCTACCGAGGTCAGCTTGATGTCCTTGCCGGAACCCTGAATAGCGGCGAGTGCACCCATCGCACCGCCATCATTCACCGAGAAGATACCGGCGAGGTTCGGACGCGACTGGATCATGTTTTCAACGACGCCGAGAGCAACGGAGCGGTCCTGACGGCCGTTCTGCGTATCAACCAGCTTGATGTCGGCGAATTCGGCAAGCGCTGCCTTGCAACCTTCAACGCGCTGCAGGATCGGCACGACCGGAATGCCGTCGAGGATCGCGACTTCACCCTTGCCGCCGAGCGCATCACCGAGATGCTTGCATGACTTGTAGCCCGCGTCACGGTTCTTCGAGCCGACGAAGGTGTCGACCGGGCCGTTTGCGTTGGCGTCGACAGCAACGACGATCACGCCGGCAGCTTTTGCAGCATGCACGGCGGCTTCGATACCGGCGCTGTCCGTCGGGTTGAGGAGCAGAATGTCGATCTTCTGCTGAAGCATGTCTTCAACGTCGGAAATCTGCTTTGCCACATCGTGGCCGGCATCGGTCACGACAACGTCAGCGCCGATGCTTGCTGCGGCTTCTTTCAGCGCTTCCTGCATCGATACGAAATAGGGGTTGTTCAGCTCCTGGAAGGTCATGCCGATCTTCAGCTTTTCCTGCGCCAGCGCCGGAGCAGCCATCATTGCGATTGCGGCTGTTGCCATCAGAAACTTGGATTTCATTTTCATCTCACTATTCCTCCCGTTTGGAAAGTTGGGGCAACAAGTGCCCGTTTCCGGACAGCCCTCTGCCCGAATTGGTAAAAATCGGCGATGTGTCGCTGGTTTAATCCGCCATGACCGCTGCCTTCTGGGCTGCGAATATGGTTCGGAACCTCGACGGCGACATTCCCTTCAATTTCAGGAAATGCCGGTTAAAATTCGAAAGGTTGGAAAAGCCCACATCGTAGCAGACCTCCGCCACCTTCACGTCCTGATCCGCCAAGAGCATCTGGCAGGCAAGATCAATGCGTAACTGATTGCGATACCGCACCAGCGTCGTTCCCGTATGACGCTTGAAGGCACGGGAAAAGGCACTCGGGCTCTGGCCCACCATGTCGGCAAGATCGATTTCCTCGACCTGTTCCGTCAGATGCTGGCGCAGATGCGACAGAGCGCGGTTGATGCCGCTGTCGCCGATGCCGGTCAGATCAAGTTCATAGCTCAGGCTTGCCAGCACCTCGGAAGACGGCGCGTTGACGAGCAGGTCGAGAATTTCCCAGAAAAGCGCAAGCCGCGTCAGCCCTTGCGCCTCGATCAGCCGGAGCACCAGCGGGCGAACCCGGTCGCTCGTCTCGTCGTCAAACAGAATGCCGCGGCGGCTGCGATCCAGCAGGGCGCGCACCACATCCATTTCGGCCATGGAGGTGCAGGCATCCTCGATAAAGCTCTCCGGAAACTGGATCACGAGAGAGCGTGTCGGCACGATCTCGTCCGGCTCGATCTCGCTGATCCAGTTCTGGGGGAGATTGGGACCGGTCATGATGAGCTGACCGGGGGTGAAGCGACCGACGAAATCACCGATATAGAACGTGCCTGACGTGGCAACGACCAGGTGAATTTCATATTCGGGATGATAATGCCAGCGCACGGTGCGGAACGGATAGCCATGCCGCCAGGCAGCGAAGGATTCGCCCTTGCGGATGTGTACCAGTTCCAGATCGGGCTGCATTAATATTCCTCCCATCAGTCACGTCCGCCGTATTTGCGGAGCAAGGCCATTCCTCTTTATGGCTCGTCCCAGGCGTTAACAGGGAGCATATGGCCTGCCGCGCATTTACTTCCACATCAAGCCGGGGAAATTACCGATACTTTTTTGACTCTTTTTTGTCGGAAATTGAATAGTTGCATGCAGAGGCTGCCAATTAAGCTGGCAGTTGCGCTGATTTTTTCGCGCAATTTTGCGTGATACGCCGATATAATATGCATGTCGGGGAGAGATTTGATGAATTTTTAGAGCGCGAACGACCGATCACCGGCAGTTCGCGCTTATACTTTTCCGCAGGGCATCTGCCGCTCAGTCATCAGCGGGCAATTGGCCTGATCGTTATTGCGGCATCAGAATCTGCAGCTTCACATCCGTATCCCGTGCCTCCACCGCACGATCAAAACCGGCGATGCTGTCTTCGAAGGGAATGGTTGCGGAAATAAGCGGCTTCAGATCGACCTTGCCGGATGCGATGAGGGCAACTGCCCGGTCATAAACGTTGGCGTAACGGAAAACCGTCTCAACCCGAAGCTCCTTGGCCTGCAGGCCAACAATATCGACCGGCACCGGATCCACCGGCATACCGACAAGCACGATTGCACCGCCGGGCCGTGCCAGTTTCGCCATGCCAAGCACGGCAGGTGCGGCGCCCGAGCATTCAAAGACGATGTCGCAGCCCCAGCCGTCCGTAGCAGCTGCCACGGCTTCGGCAAGATTACGCTCGCGGATGTTGACGGTCTCGATACCGTCATAAGCGGCGATGATATCCAGCTTCGGCTGAGCGAGATCGGCAACGATGACCTTGGCGCAACCGCCGGCAAGTGCTGCCAGCGCCACCATCATGCCGATCGGGCCGGCACCGGTGACGACGGCGACATCGCCCGGCTGGATGCGCGCTCTGAGTGCCGCCTGCATGCCGATGGCGAAGGGTTCCACCATGGCGCCTTCGGCAAAGGACACATTGTCCGGCAGCTTGTAGGTGAAGGCGGCGGGGTGGATGACCTCAGGCGTGAGGCAACCATGGATCGGCGGTGTCGCCCAGAAGCGAACGGCGGGATCGACGTTATAGATGCCGAGCTTGGATGCGCGCGACGTCGCGTCGGGAATGCCAGGCTCCATGCAGACACGGTCACCGGCCTTCAGATGCGTCACCTCTGCACCGGTTTCGATGACGGTTCCCGACGCCTCATGGCCGAGCACCATGGGAGCATTGACGATGAAATGGCCAATCTTGCCGTGAGTATAATAATGGACATCCGAGCCGCAGATGCCGACCGTATGGGTGCGGATGCGCACATCCTTCGGTCCGAGTTCACCCGAAATGTCAAAATCCCTGAGCGAGAGCTTGCCTTTTTCTTCCAGCACCAGTGCTTTCATCTCATTCTCCATGGTTTGCGATACGCCTGGCAGCGAGTTCAATCAGCGTGATGGCGTGCAACTTCGGCAAAAGTAAACAGAAATCCACCGGATCGGCCGGTTTTTCTTCACGAGGGAAAAACTGTATCGAGGCGCCCGCGATTTCTCATCACCGGCCGGGCGTCATGGCTTTTCCAGAGCGGAAAACAGGACATGATTCGTCTGCCCATGCCGGGGCATTGCCTTCCCTGCAGGGCCTAACGAAACACCCCGCCCTAGAGCTTTTCACCCGGCAACCGGCTTGCCTGTTTCACCCACTCAGCGAACTGCGCCTCATCGAAAGCGCCCTCGTGAATATCCAGGTAACGAACCTTCGGCTGCTTCGACGCACCGGGCGGTGGCGGCTCCAGGGACGCACCGTTGAAGAAACTAACTTTGATATATCTGGCAAAACAGTGAAGGCCGAGGAACCAGACGCCATCCTCCATGCCGTAGAGAGGCGAGTTCCACTTTACGGCCTTGCGCACGCCCGGCACCAGGTTTTCAATCAGCGCGTCGATCCGCGCTCCGACCGGGCTTTTCCAGCCGGGCATGGCGGCAATATAGGCCTGCACCGGCGCATCGCCGTACCCCTTGGCAATCTGTGGATTGCCGCCTGAAAGAAGTTTCGGTGTGACAGCGGAAGCTGTGACCTCCGCGGTTTCGGCAGCTCTTTCCGGTTTCTTTTCAGCCATCTCGTCCCTCCAGTGTCACGCAGTTTCCCGCCGATTTCGCAGGCGTGGGGGAAGCCTGCCACAAAAAGCGACCGCAGTAAAAAAACTATATTTTATCTACGCCTTTCGCTTCCCGCGCCGGAGGGCATGTTCGAAGCCAGGTTGCAGGCGACACAACCCGATCTGTCGGCATGAAGATCGAAACAAGGGGCACGACCGTGCCAGTCACCCCGACTGGCCCCCATTCGATAGATCTAAAAACCGTGGCTTATAGGTACTCTCAGGCGCGGAGTGCGGCTGCGGGAGACTGGCGATAGGCAAGCAGCGCCGGTATCGCGGCCAGAACAGCGGCAAAACCCAGCAGGAAAAGCGCAAGGCGCAAATCTTCGCGGGTGAAGCCGACCGGCAGGATCACGCCACTTTTTGCGGTAAACAGCTGCGCGCCGATATGGGCAGCGCCCAGCCCGAGCAGAAAACCAATGCCGACACCAAGCGCCACCAGAAAGAAAAGCTCCAGCCAGACGATGGCGAAGACCGAGCCGCGGGGCGCACCGAATGCCCGCAATGCGCCGATCTGCCTGCGCCGTTGCCCGACATGGATTACCGTTACCAGCATCAACGCTGCCGCCACCAATCCCTGCGAACCGGCAGCGACCGCCCCCAGAACCATCTTGGCATCACCAAGCGTGGCATAAAGACCCGTCAGTACCTCACCCGGGAAAACGCCAAGCGTGTTGCCGCTGCGATATTCCTGTCTCAGCCGATAAGCATCGGCAATCGTCTTCGGTTTGACGAGAATGGCCGGCAGGCCGGGCATGTTTTCGCCAAAGGTCTCCACGATCGGCGCATCGGGATCGATGCTGCCATGATGATCGGACTCGGCATGTCCCGGAGAGGCACCGGGCACCAAAGCAGCTTTTGGCTCCTGCGGCGTGCCGATCTGAATAATGGCATCGGCGTGGCCGGCCTCACCTTCGACATGCGAGTTACCATCCCCATGATGTGCCCCGCCTTCATGGGCGTGATCATGGCCATCCTCGTGATGCCCCTCATCACGCGCGGCCGCGTGGCCTTCCCCATGGCTCTCACCATGATTCTCCTGCTCGCCCTCGTCATGATCATGGCCATGTTCCTGGCCAAGACCATGGACGTGCCACACAGCCTGAATGGGAACGAGAATGGCGCGATCCCAGGGGGTGCCGGTCGGCTGCAGCTTGCCGACGGCCTTGTAGGCAATCTCGGTATGGGTGCGGCCGCCGGTTTCGGCGGTGCCATGCATCGGCTTGATCTCGGCGCCAACGGAGAGGTTGACGGCAGCGCCCAGAAGCGCTTCGCCTTCCAAAGCAAACATCCTGCCCTCGGCAAAACCGGGCGTGGTGTTGCTGACGAGGCTCGTCGTCGTGCCGACAATGGGATAGCCGGCAAAAGAATCGCCAAATCCGACAGGAGCGGCCCATGCAACACGCGGATCCGCGGCAAGCCGGGTGAGGACGGTGCCATCCACCAGCGGCAGGGGCGCCGCCTGCAGGAAGATGGATGAAAGGATCAACTGTGTTTCGCTGCCGGCAGCGCCAACGACGAGGTCGAATTTATCGGCAGCACGGGCGCTGCCGAGACGCAAAGACCGTTCCTGCAACGTGACCGCCACACCAAGTGCGGTGGCCAGCGCCACCAGCAGAACCACGACGGCCCCGCCCAGCCACAGGCGACGCAGGTCGGCAAGGATGAAACCGATCATGCTGCGATCTCCTTCCGCTCAGTATCGGCAACGAGACGGCCGCCACTGAGGGTCAGGCGCCGGTCAAGGCGACTGATCAAATGCTGATCGTGGCTCGCGACAATCAGTGTGCTGCCGGTGCTGGCTGCAACGGCAAGCAGCAAATCGCCCACCGCCTCGCCACTTTCGAGATCGAGGCTGGCCGTCGGTTCGTCGGCAATGATGACACCGGGGCTGCGCAGCAGCGCCCGGGCGATGGCAACACGCTGCATTTCACCCCGCGACATGGTCTCGACATGCTGTCCGGGGCGCTTGAGGCCAACGGTCGCAAACAGGGATTCTGCACGTTTTATAAGCTCTGCATTCGCCACGCGCGACAGGCGGGCCGGCAACAGGATGTTATCCAGTGCAGAGAGACCGGGGAAAAGATAAAACTCCTGCATGACGAGGCCGATATTGGCAGCTCGCCAACGATCGCGACGGCCTTCGGCAAGATCAGCGATGTTCTCGTTCCCCCACACGACGCGGCCGGTCTTAACGCGCTCAAGGCCGGCGATGAGGTTGATGAGGGTGCTCTTGCCCGAACCGGAACCACCCGTGAGCGCCACGTGGCTTCCGGCAGCGATTTCCAGATGGTCGATAACAAGAACCGGAGCCGCCAGTCCGGGAAAGGAGACGGCAAGATTTTCTATCTTCAGAGGCAGCATGGTCTCAAACCGTCGCGTATTCTGCCTGGCGAATGCGCAGGAGACTGACGAAACCGGTATCCGGATCGGTCCAGGAACCCGTTTCCAGTGTGCCGCGCACTTCGATCGTCTGGCTGGGCTGGGTAAAGGTCTGTTTTTCGCCGAGATAGACGACGACAATATTGTCCGGCCAGTCTGAATCGGTGGAGCAAAACGGGCAGATCGACATGGGTATTTCGGTGAGCACGAAAAACTGTGCTTCAGCCTTCAGCGGCGGCGCCATGAAGCCGCGCATGGCGACCTCCTTGCCGTTCAGCTGTTTGACCTTCTCGGAAAACTCCAGCCCGAGAACGCTAACTTTGCCATAGAGCTCATCGAAGGTGATGTCGCTTTTCGCCTGCGCACGCGTGCCAGCGGCCAGCAGAGGCAGCCCAGCAATGAGACCAAGGGTCTGGCGGCGATTGAACCGCGCCGGATCAGGCTTGCTCATGACCATTTTCCTTCCTGAAAGGTCTTTCATCGTCAGCCGTCTTGGCCGGCAATGCAGGACCGTAAATGACGGCAAGGGCACGCCATGGTGGCGCGCCCTTACCCCGTTCAGATATTAGTTGGTCTGCTTGGCACCGAGAGCGAAAGCTTCGGCGAGACCCTTGTAGACATCGCTCTGTTCCATGTAACCGCGGAAGCCTTCGGCACCCGGTCCTTCGGCCTGCAGCACGACGTCATCAACCGCGTGTACGCCGCTGTCGGAGCTCTTCGGAATGATGCCGGTGACCAGCACGGCACCGGGAACATCCTTGTATTGCTCGTTGGCGATATATTCCTTCTTTTCGTTCTGGATGGCCGGCGCAAACGGGCCATCGAGCTTCGGACGGAAGGTTTCGTAATGATCCGGACCGTTATTGGCGTTCAGGAACAGACGACGCGAAACGTCGACCTTGTCCGGATAGCCGTCGCCGTCCTTGTCTTCGTAGTTCGGGAAACCGGCTTCGGCATAGGTGCCGACCTTTTCACGCATGTCCGTACCGGGCTTGTCATCATCAACGGTGCCGATGATGGAAACGCCGTGGGTATGGTCACCGGTGACGATGATCAGGGTATCAGGGTTCTTGGCCGCAAATTCGCGGGCGACACCGATGGCCTTGTCGAATTCGATCGTATCGACGACAGCGCGATCCCAGTCGAGCGGATGGGACATCTTGTCGACGTTGGCCGCTTCGACCATCAGGAAGAAGCCTTCCGGGTTCTTCGACAGACTGTCGAGCGCAACCTTGGTCATTTCAACCAGACCCGGCTGGTCCGGGAACTTGCCCGTGGTGCCCTTTTTCAGGAACTCGCGGTCAAGCGTGGTATCCATGTTGCCGGTGTGGAACAGGCCAAGGATCTTGCCGGTGTTGGTGCCGGCAGCCGTTGCAAGTTCAGCCTTGCTGGTCGCCAGCGTGTAACCGGCTTCCTTGAACAGGGCGATATAGTCCTTGTCGTCCTTGCGCTTGGAACCGGCAGTCGCCTGCGGCAGGAAGTAGGCGGAACCGCCGCCGAGAAGCACATCCGGCTTCACGTCGAACAGCATGCCGTTAATGTCGGCCTTGTCGCCACGCTTGCGGGTATGGGCAACAACGGCAGCCGGCGTCGCATCCTGCAGTTCGGCGGTGGAGATGATGCCGATCGACTTCTTGGTCTGGCGGCGCAGGGCTTCAGCCAGCGTTTCGACCTTCGGATCGTCAAGCGAAGCCGGAGTACGGTCAGCATAAACGCCGATAGCGTTCACGGCAGTCTTGTGGCCGGTCATGTAGGCCGACATGGTGTTGGCGCTGTCGGTGGCGACGGCGTCGGTGGCGGAGGTGCCGATGAAGGCAACCGGCGGCACGTCATCCATGTTGAGACGACCATTGGCCTTGCCCTCGGTCATGCCCTTGGACATGATACGGGCGGCAGTGCGATGGGCAACCGACAGACCGTCGGCGATCAGGAAGATCACATTCTTGGCCTTCGCCTGGGCAGGCGTGCCATAAACCGTCCAGGTCACGTTCTTGGTCTCGGAACCGGCCGAAACTTCAACCTTGTAGTCACCGGCATTGGCGAGCGTGATGCCGCGCAGGATGACGGCCGAACCAAGAACCTTGTCCTTGTTCTTCTCTTCGGCAACGAACTCGACGTCCTTGCCGAGAACAGCCTTGTAATCCTGGCCATTGACGGTGATCTTGACGTCTTCCGGCTTTACGACGGCGTCGAATTCCGCTTTGAAATCAAACGGTGAACCGGTCAGGATCGTAGCACGATCAAGCGGATAGACCTCGGCAGCCTGAGCGGCGCCGGCAAGAAAGGTCGTAGCGACCAAAGCAGCAACAATTTTGCGCATATTCCCCTCACGAGACATGTGAAAACCACAACCTCTCCTAGACCCGCCATATGACAGTTGGATGACTTGCTGATTGCCATGTCGTGAAAGCTTGCGCTGACGGGGAAGCTGTTAGGCGGCGCTCAACACGCCGCCGCTCTCCCTTCAGTCGAGAGGTGCCCGCCTGAACGGACGCGCATCAGCCTTTGTGAATGCGCAACCCTTCAAGCAAGGTTCGGAAGCTCTCAACCGCCCGTTTGGAAGTCGTCTCAGGATCGTCGGAATTGGCGATCCACTGGGCGGCGCTGCTGCTTGCCGCGTTGATGAAACGGGCACACGCCTCCGGGTCAATATCGGTGATCGTCCCTTCCTGCTTCAGCACATCAAGGCTTCGCGCAACGGCGGAGATACAGCCATTGGCATTTGGCCAGCGGGAGGGATCACCAAGCACGGCCGGTCCATCGCGAAACATGATCCGCTGGATTTCCGGCTCAAGCGCCATGCGGACATAACCGACATTCTCGTCAATGAAACCGTCCCACCGGGTCGCGGCTTTCGACGAGATCTCACAGAGCCTTTTCGTCATCTCCGCGTCGATCTCAGCGACAACCGCCAGCAGCAAGCCCTTTTTATCACCGAAATGGTGATAGAGCGCA
Source organism: Agrobacterium sp. O3.4 (assembly GCF_041414895.1). NCBI lineage: Bacteria > Pseudomonadati > Pseudomonadota > Alphaproteobacteria > Hyphomicrobiales > Rhizobiaceae > Agrobacterium > Agrobacterium sp. O3.4. The sequence continues at coordinate 72,156 of NZ_JALPZP010000006.1, read as the reverse complement.
CCACGGGTCAGCCCCGCCTCGGCGGTGAAGTCGTCCATCGACGCTTCGGCATAACCGATACTGCCAAATGCCTTGCGACCGGCGGACAGCAGCTTTGCCCGTGTCTCGGCAATCATTTCACTGCGGGGTTTGCGCATTTTTTCTCCGTAGTCCACATACATCACGTATATTAGTTGACATACGCGACGTATGCAATTATCTCATTCACATACGCCACGTATGTGTGTGGTAGATACTCCCTGAACAAGGTGCATCCCGATGTCTAATCCATACAGAGAAATTTTTAGGGCTCCGGGCGCGAAGGGCTTTTCCGCTGCCGGCTTCTTTGCCCGCCTGCCAATTGCGATGGCGCCGATCGGCATCGTCGCCATGCTTTCCCAGACCCATGGCGAATATTGGCTTGCCGGCGCCGTCTCGGCAACCTTCGCACTCACCAATGCGGCTGCGGCACCGCAGATCTCCCGCCTGGTGGATCGCAAGGGCCAGAGCAGGGTCCTCATCCCGGCCACCATCATATCGGTCATCGCCTTTGTGGTTCTGATCCTCGCCACGAACCAGAGGTGGCCGGTCTGGACCCTGTTCCTTTCAGCCTTCCTTGCCGCCGCCATGCCCAGCATCCCCGCCATGATGCGGGCCCGCTGGACGGAAATCTTCCGCGACCGGCCAGAGCTGAACACGGCCTTTGCCTTTGAATCCGCCGCCGATGAGCTGGTTTATATTTCCGGCGCATCGCTTTCCGTCGGGCTTGCGGTCTCGCTCTTTCCGGAAGCGGGCATGATGATCAGCACGGCCTCATTGGCGCTCGGCACCTTTGCCTTCCTGCTGCAGCGGTCGACGGAACCCAAGGTGCGCCCGGTGGAAGGCGGCAAACGGCAGCAATCGGCCATACGGCTGCGGCCGGTCCAGATCATCACACTCGCCCTGATCTTCGTGGGCTCGACCTTCGCCACGGCCGAGGTAAGCGCTGTGGCCATCACCAAACAGCTCGGCCAGCCGGAAGCCGCCAGCCTTGTCATCGGTGTCTATGCCATCGGCTCTTTCGTTGTTGGCCTGCTGCTTGGCGCGATCAATCCGAAAATGCCGTTGCAACGGCAATTGCTGATCGCCGTCAGCGTCCTTGCGCTTACCGCCCTGCCGCTTCTCTTTGCCACCACGACCGTTGCCCTGCTCGCCTTTGCGGTTTTCCTTAGCGGCGTTGCAATCTCGCCCATATTCATCACCGCATTCGGCCTTATCGAACGCCGCGTGCCGGAATCGATGCTGACGGAAGGCGTGACCTGGGTGATGACCGGCATCGGTATCGGCATGGCGCTCGGCGCCTTCATCTCCGGCTGGGTCATCGATAATTTCGGCCCCACGAACGGCTTCTGGATGTCCGTTGTTGCCAGCCTTTCGACAGTCGCCATCATTGGCCTCGGTCAGCGCAGCCTTTCCGGAGAGCAGAGACCCTCCGACCCAGCATGTGCGGTACAGCCCGCGGAATAATAACGGCGGCAAAACAGCTGGCATTATCATGCCCGCAAGGCGCTTTTGGCCTTCGCTGAAACTCCCTTCAAAATCAAAACCCTTGCGCCGGAGCGATCAAAAGATCGCTCCGGTTTTTCGGCGTGGCGCTTCCCAACCGATCATTCGCGCTTGACTCTCAAAAACACAATAGATATGTCACTACATAATCTGATATCTCAGTTTGGTAATTGATATGTCTAACGCTCTTGAGTTTCCATCGCTGCCATTGTCCGAACTCGTCACCCCGCGAGACTTGCCGGCTGATGGAAACATGACAAACCGGATCCATGCCCTGCTTCGCAAACTGATTGTCGAAGTGAAGCTGCTTCCCGGGCGTGCACTGTCGGAAAAGGAAATCGCAGCGCTCCTGCATGTCAGCAAGACGCCGGTGCGCGAGGCGATCATTCGCCTTTCCGAAGAAGGTTTCGTAACTGTCGTGCCGCAGGGCGGCACCTATATCTCGCCCATCGACGTGCAGCGTTACATGGAAGCATGCTTCATCCGGTTCAAGCTGGAAGAAGGCGCCGTCATCGAGGCAACCAAGCGGCACTCGCTGGAAGACATCGCCCGTCTGAAAACCTGCATTTCCCAGCAGCGCACCGCTGCCGAGGACGAGGAATTCACGGATTTCTTCCTGCTGGACGAGGAATTTCACCGCACCATCTTCGCCGCAGCCCGCCTTCCCGGCGCCTGGAGCGTCGTCAATCAGGCGAAAGGCGAAATGGACCGGATGCGCCATCTGAAGCGCGTTTTTGCGGTTCGTCGCACTGAAAAGGTGATCGAGGAACACGAAGCGATCGTCAGCGCCATCGAGTCGGGCGATATCGAGGCCGCACGCGAAGCCGTCCAGCGCCATCTCGGATCACTCGAAACCAAGATCGCAGAACTCTCCAAGAACCCGAAGATCTGGACCTTCATCGAGCAGGTCAACACGCGCGTCACGAGGAAGCGCGCCTCACGGGGGTCGAAGACGCCTGACTGAACATTCAAGGCTTTTGAGGAGGGGCCTTTCATGTCTGCAGTTCAAATCAACGACGTCGTCAAGCGCTATGGCGCCCTCGAAGTCGTCCACGGTATCAATCTTTCCATACAGCCGCAGGAATTCGTTGTCCTCGTTGGTCCTTCGGGATGCGGAAAATCCACCACGCTGCGCATGCTCGCCGGACTGGAGGACATCTCGGACGGCACTGTTTCGATGGACGGCCGGGTGGTCAACAAGGTCGCACCGAAAGACCGCGATGTCGCCATGGTATTCCAGAACTATGCGCTCTACCCTCATCTGAGCGTGGCCGAGAACATCGCGTTCGGCCTGCGCGTCAGGGGTGAGAAGCGGGCCGTCGTCGACAAGGCCGTTGCGGAAGCCGCACAGATATTGGGGCTTAGCGAATATCTGGCCCGCAAGCCGGCCGATCTTTCCGGCGGCCAGCGCCAGCGCGTCGCCATGGGCCGCGCCATCGTGCGCCGGCCGAAAATCTTCCTGTTCGACGAACCCCTCTCCAATCTCGATGCCAAGCTGCGCACCCACATGCGCGCCGAAATCAAGCTGCTGCACAAGCGTATGCAGGCCACCAGCATCTATGTCACCCACGACCAGGTGGAGGCGATGACACTTGCCGACCGCATCGTCATCATGAATGGCGGCCATATCGAACAGGTCGGCTCGCCGATGGAGGTTTTTCTCGAGCCGGCAAACACATTTGTCGCAAGTTTCATAGGCTCCCCGCCAATGAACCTTCTGGACGGGACGATCGAAAGCCATGACGGCCGTGTCACCGTTGTCCTGAGCGGCGGCTCCGGGCAGCGCTTCAACATTCCCGATGCCTTCGCGAAGAACGCAACGCAAGGACAGGCCGTCAAGCTCGGTGTGCGGCCGGAAATCATGTCGGTGGAGGCTGGCGATGGCCGTGATGTTCTAAATTGCAGCATCGACCTCGTGGAACCTCTGGGCGCCGAAGCACTGCTGCATGGGAAGGCCGATGGCCAGCCATTCATCGCCAAAGCCGAAACGCTTTATGGTGACCATGCCCTCAACGGCGTCAACCGACTTTCCATCGATACCGCACGCGTCCATGTCTTTGATGCGGCGACCGGGAGATCGCTCAAAACCCGGGATGGAGCGCGGCCATGAAACAGGATTTTCAGGGGCGCCTTCACGACCTTCAGGAAGACATGCGCCGCGACTGGCAGCTCTATCTCCTGCTCGCGCCGATGCTCATCTGGTTTGCGGTTTTCCTTTACAAACCCATGTATGGGTTGGTCATCGCATTTCAGGATTTCTCGATCTTTCGCGGCATCGAAAAGAGCCCCTGGGTCGGATTTGCGAATTTCGTGGAGCTTTTCCAGAATGACATGTTCATTCGTTCCTTCTGGAACACCATCACCATCAGCGGCCTTGGCCTGATCTTCGCCTTTCCGGTGCCGATCATTCTGGCCCTGATGTTCAACGAAATTCAAAGCGGCATTGCCCGCAGCTGGGCGCAGACGGTCGTTTACCTGCCGCACTTCATTTCGGTGGTGATCGTCGCCGGCATCGTCATCAATTTCCTCTCGCCATCAATCGGCATCGTCAATCTTATGCTGAAAGGCCTTGGGTTTGAGCCGATCTACTTCCTGACCCAGCCGGAATGGTTCCGCCCCGTCTATATCGGCTCATCCGTCTGGAAAGAGGCAGGCTTCGAATCCATCGTCTATCTCGCCGCCATCGCCGGCGTGAGCCCGACGCTTTACGAATCCGCCCGGGTGGATGGCGCGTCGCGCTGGCAGATGATGTGGCGCATCACCCTGCCCTGCATCCTGCCGACAATCGTGATCATGCTGATCATCCGCATCGGCAATCTGGTCGAAGTCGGGTTCGAATATATCATCCTGCTTTACCGCCCATCCACCTACGAGACGGCGGACGTCGTTTCCACCTTCATCTACCGCACCGGCCTGCAGGGCACCCAATACGATCTGGCGACGGCCGCCGGCCTGTTCAACGCCGTCATCGCCTTCGTCCTCGTCTATTCGGCAAATCGCATCAGCCGAAAAGTCTCGTCGACATCGCTGTGGTGAGGAGCTGAAACATGGCAAACTTCAATCTCTATTCCCGCGGCGACAAGATTTTCGGCTGGGCAAACGCCATTCTTCTCGGCCTGTTCGTCCTGTCGACGCTCTATCCCTTCATTTACGTGCTGTCGGTCTCGCTCTCCTCGGGCGCTGCCGTCACCGCCGGCCGCGTCACGCTCTGGCCCGTCGATGTCACACTTGCCGCCTATGACCGGGTGTTGTCCGACAGGATGTTCTGGGTCGCCTATGGCAACACCTTCATCTACACCTTCGGCGGCACGCTCATGAGCCTGCTGATCATGATCCCCGGAGCCTATGCCCTTTCGCGCAAACGCCTGCGTGGCCGCACCTTCTTCAACATCGCCATCGCATTTACGCTCTGGTTCAACGCCGGCATGATCCCCTTCTTCCTGAACATGCGCGATCTCGGGCTTCTCGACAGCCGCTTCGGCATCATTCTTGGCTTCGCGGCCAATGCGTTCAACGTCATTCTGCTGCGCAATTTTTTCGAAGCCGTGCCGAAATCCTTCGAAGAGGCTGCCAAGATGGATGGCGCCAGCGAATTGCAGCTGCTGTGGAAGGTATTCATTCCACTGTCGAAACCCGCAATTGTCACCGTCGCGCTGTTCTGCATCGTGTCGCGCTGGAACGGTTATTTCTGGGCCATGGTGCTGCTGCGCGGCGAGGAAAAAATCCCGCTTCAGGTCTATCTGAAGCGCGTCATCGTCGACCTCAACTCCAATGACGAATTCGCCTCAAGCCTGCTCACCGCCCACTATTCGTTCGAGACGGTGACATCGGCGATCATGATCGCGTCGATCATTCCAGTCCTCATCATCTACCCCTACGCGCAGAAGTATTTCACCAAAGGAATTCTGCTGGGTGGGGTCAAAGAGTAGCAGCACAAGGGAGGAGAACCTGTGAGAGCACTACGAAAAGGCGCGCCCCTACTGGCGTTGATGACAGCCGCAACCCTGTCCCTGCCGGCATTGGCACAGGATACGGGCAAGATCACCGAAGACCCGCTGGAACTGGCGATCCATTTCCACTTCCGCGACAAATACGTCTATTCGGAAAAATGGCCGGTGGAGCAGAAGGCCGCGGAAATCACCAATATTCATGTCCGCAACGTGGCGTCGCTGGCGACCACCAGCAGCCGCGACGCCTTCAACCTTCTGATCGCCTCGGGCAATCTTCCCGATATCGTCGGCGGCGACGCCACCGGCGGCTTGAAGGAAGACTTCATCCGTTACGGGCTGGAGGGCGCATTCATTCCGCTCGACGAGCTGATCGAGGAAAACGCCCCCAATCTCAAGGCGTTCTTCGACAGCCACAAGGAAATCCGCAACGCCATCTCCGGACCGGATGGCAAGCTTTATTTCATTCCCTATGTGCCCGATGGCAAGTTCTCGCGCGGCTGGTTCATCCGCCAGGACTGGCTCGACAAGCTTGGCCTGAAGCAGCCGGAGACACCGGAGGAGGTCTACGAGGTTTTGAAAGCCTTCCGCGACAAGGACCCCAACGGCAACGGCCTCAAGGATGAGGTGCCTTATTTTGCCCGTGAGGAAATCGATGCCGTTCGCCTCATCAATCTGTGGGACGCCCGCGTTTCGGGATCGGAGCGTTATGGCGACTTTGCGGTCTATGACGGAAAACTGCGTCACCCCTGGGCGGAAGAAAACTACAAGACCGGCATTTCCAATGTCGCCAAGTGGTACAAGGAAGGGCTGATCGACAAGGAAATATTCACCCGCGGTGCCCGCTCGCGCGAATATCTCTTGGGCAACAATCTCGGCGGCATGACACATGACTGGTTTGCCAGCACCTCGACCTATAATGACGCCCTGTCACCGAAGATCGAAGGTTTTGCGCTGAAGCCGATGCTGCCGCCCAAGACAGTTTCAGGTGAGCGTTTCGAAGATTCCCGCCGCCTGCGTGTCCAGCCCGTTGGCTGGGCCATTTCGGCGACCAACGAACACCCCGTCGAAACCATCAAATATTTCGACTTCTGGTTCTCGCAGCAGGGCCGCATCCTGTCGAACTTCGGCGTCGAGGGCCTCACTTACGAAATGGTCGACGGCAAACCGCAGTTCAAGAAGGAAATCCTCGATAACAAGGATCCGGTCAATGCCCAGCTATGGGCAGTCGGTGCGGCGATCCCGCGCGGATACTGGATGGATTACGAATATGAGCGCCAGTGGACAAACAAGATCGCGCTTGAAGGCATCGACATGTACGAGAAGTGCAACTGCCTCAAGGACGAGTTCATGGGCGTTTCCCTGAACTCCGAGGAAAAGGCGACCTTCGACCGCTACTGGCCGAGCATCCTCACCTACATGACCGAAATGCAGCAGACCTGGATTCTCGGCGCCCAGGACGTCGATGCCGGCTGGGACGCCTACAAAAAGCGCCTCACCGCCCTTGGTTACGACGAGGTCATCAAGATGATGCAATCGGCCTATGACCGCCAGTACAAGGCGGCGCAATAAACCCTCCGACCATGATGGCGGCTTTGTTGCCGCCATCCTTTCCCATCTGTTTTCATAGGAGTTAGAGCGCAATGCGTCCCTCTGCCCCGGCCATCTCCAGACAGACACTTCTCGATGAACCCCGCCCGGGCTCATTGACCATTGGCTACGAGCCGAGCGAAGAAGCACAGCCGACGGAGAACCCTCCGCGCTTTTCATGGCTACCCGATATCGACGACGGCGCGCGTTACGTGCTGCGCATTTCAACCGATCCCGGCTTTGCGGACAAAAAAACGCTCGTCTTCGAAGATCTCGCCTGGAATTTCTTCACACCGGATGAAGCGCTGCCGGAGGGCCACTATCACTGGTGTTACGCGCTTTGGGATCAGAAATCCGCAACAGCGCATTCCAACTGGAGCGCCGTGCGCAGTTTCGAGATCGGTGCCGCACTGCCAAAAACGCCGCTGCCCGGCAGGTCTGCCCGCCACGCCGCCGCGCAAACCAGCCATCCCCGGCTGTGGCTCAACTCCGGGCAATTGAGCGCCTTCACCGATGCCGTTGCGAAGGACCCCAACCATTGCGGCTGGACCGAGTTTTACGAAAAATCGGTTGAACCATGGCTGCAGCGGCCGGTTATGCCGGAACCGCAGCCCTATCCCAACAACATGCGTGTCGCCACGCTCTGGCGGCAGATGTATATAGATTGCCAGGAAGTGATCTATGCGATCCGGCACCTGGCCATCGCCGGCCGTGTGCTCGAGCGTGACGATCTTCTCGATGCATCCCGCACATGGCTGCTGGCCGTCGCCGCCTGGGACCCGAAAGGGGCGACCTCGCGCGCCTATAATGACGAGGCGGGGTTCCGTGTCGTCGTAGCACTCGCCTGGGGTTATGACTGGCTGTACGACCACCTGAGCGAAGACGAACGCAGGACCGTTCGATCCGTTCTTCTCGAACGGACGCGGGAAGTTGCCGATCATGTCATCGCACATGCCCGCATTCACGTCTTTCCCTATGACAGCCATGCGGTGCGTTCGCTCTCGGCTGTGCTGACACCGGCCTGCATCGCGCTTCAGGGCGAAAGCGATGAGGCCGGAGAATGGCTCGACTATACCGTCGAATTCCTCGCCACGCTCTATTCGCCATGGGCCGGAACCGATGGCGGCTGGGCGGAAGGTCCACATTACTGGATGACAGGCATGGCCTATCTCATCGAGGCCGCCAACCTGATCCGCTCCTATATCGGTTACGACCTTTATCAGCGGCCGTTTTTCCAGAATACCGGCCGCTTCCCGCTTTACACCAAGGCGCCCGGCACCCGTCGCGCCAACTTCGGCGACGACTCCACGCTCGGCGATCTTCCCGGCCTGAAACTCGGCTACAACGTCCGGCAATTCGCCGGCGTCACCGGCAATGGCCACTACCAATGGTATTTCGATCACATCAAGGCCGATGCGACCGGCACTGAAATGGCGTTTTACAATTACGGCTGGTGGGACCTGAACTTCGACGATCTCGTCTATCGCCACGATTACCGGCAGGTGGAAGCCGTGTCGCCCGCCGACTTGCCGGCACTCGCCGTTTTCGATGATATCGGTTGGGCGACCATCCAGAAAGACATGGAAGACCCGGACAAGCATCTGCAATTCGTCTTCAAATCCAGCCCCTATGGCTCACTCAGCCATAGCCACGGCGACCAGAACGCCTTTGTGCTTTATGCCCATGGCGAAGATCTGGCGATCCAGTCCGGTTATTATGTGGCGTTCAATTCGCAGATGCATCTGAACTGGCGGCGTCAGACACGGTCGAAAAACGCCGTGCTGATCGGCGGCAAAGGCCAATATGCGGAAAAGGACAAGGCGCTGGCGCGCCGCGCCGCCGGCCGTATCGTCTCGGTGGAGGAAAAGCCCGGCCATGTTCGCATCGTCGGCGATGCAACCGCCGCCTATCAGGTTGCGAACCCGCTGGTTCAAAAGGTGCTGCGGGAAACCCACTTCGTCAATGACAGCTATTTCGTGATTGTCGACGAGGTGGAATGTTCGGAACCCCAGGAACTGCAATGGCTTTGCCATACACTCGGAGCCCCGCAGACCGGCAGGTCGAGCTTCCGCTACAATGGCCAGAAAGCCGGTTTCTACGGACAGTTCGTCTATTCTTCGGCCGGCACACCGCAAATCAGCGCCGTGGCAGGTTTTCCCGATATCGACCCGAAGGAATTCGAAGGGCTCGACATTCACCACCATGTCTGCGCCACGGTTCCGGCCGCCACCCGGCATCGCCTTGTCACCCTTCTCGTGCCTTACAGCCTGAAGGAGCCGAAGCGCATCTTCAGCTTCATCGATGACCAGGGTTTTTCCACCGACATCTACTTCAGTGATGTCGATGACGAGCGTTTCAAGCTCTCTCTCCCCAAACAGTTCTAATCATACGAGGTTTTCCAATGCAGCGTTTTACCAACAGGACCGTTGTTGTCGCCGGCGCTGGCCGGGATATCGGCCGGGCATGTGCCCTCCGTTTTGCGCAGGAAGGCGCCAATGTCGTTCTCACCTATAATGGTGCCGCAGAAGGCGCGGCCGCGGCCGTCGCCGAAATCGAGAAACTTGGCCGTTCGGCTCTGGCGATCAGAGCGGACCTCACGAAAGCAACCGAGGTGGAGGCGGCCATATCCGCAGCTGCCGACAAATTCGGTGAGATCCATGGCCTCGTCCATGTTGCCGGCGGCCTGATCGCCCGCAAGACAATTGCAGAGATGGATGAAGCCTTCTGGCATCAGGTCCTCGACGTCAATCTGACATCGTTGTTCCTGACGGCGAAGGCCGCATTGCCCAAAATGGCAAAGGGTGGCGCCATCGTCACCTTCTCGTCGCAGGCTGGCCGTGATGGCGGCGGCCCCGGCGCTCTTGCCTATGCCACCTCCAAGGGTGCCGTGATGACATTCACCCGCGGGCTTGCCAAGGAAGTCGGCCCCGATATCCGCGTCAACGCCGTTTGCCCGGGCATGATCTCAACCACATTCCACGACACCTTCACCAAGCCTGAGGTGCGCGAACGGGTGGCCGGCGCGACATCGCTCAAGCGCGAAGGGTCGAGCGAAGACGTCGCCGGTCTGGTTGCCTTCCTCGCATCTGACGATGCCGCCTATGTCACCGGCGCCTGCTACGACATTAATGGCGGCGTCCTGTTTTCCTGATATCCCGGTAAAAACCATGTCCGTGTCGTTACCAAGGGCGAGCCGGATTGCCATTCTCGGCACCTCGCTCGTCCAGCAGAACCATATTGGCGACGCCAGCTCGCTTGCCACATCGGCACGCGGCTGGATGAGCTGGGCCGAGGTCCTGTCGCATGGCAGGCTTTGCTGCCCGGTTCATCACGATCCATCCGTGCCGCCCGGCTGGGAGCCGAGCAACCGGCCCGGTGTCAGCCGGTTCTTTTCCGGCCTCAACTTCGGGGTCTCCGGCCAAAAGGCGGTCGAGATCGAGCGGCGATTGCCACGGTTGCTGCAATCGGATTTCGATCTCGTCATTGTCGATGCCGGTACCAACGACATGATGGTGGAAACGCGCCAGACGATTGCCGACACACGGGCAAGGATTGCTTCGGCCCTGTTCGCCGCCGGCAAGACCGTGATCCTGCTTCCCATTCTGGCGCGCAGCGTCGGGAAATGGCCACCGAGTGGTGCGGAGCGAGCCAAGGCGCACTGGATAAACCGGCGAAGCATCGAATTTGCCGCAAACAACGCCAATTGCCATGTCTTCGACTGGAACGCGGCGTGGGTCGATCCCAACAGCGATTTCGGCGAGCCATATCCCGGCTATTCCGATGACGGAACCCATTTTTCCGTACCCGGCGCGTTTGCCGTCGGAAAGTTGCTGGCGGATTATCTCGAAACGATCGTGCCCCGTGCGCCGGCCCGGCTCCTTTCCAAGGATGATTGCTTCGATCCGGTAAACAATCCAGCCGGCAATCTCGCATCGGATCTCTCGGCCCGGATCGTTACCGAAACGGGTGAGCAGAACCATCGTCTCGGCGGGCAGCTTGTCCACCCCGGCATCGGCGTCTGGGTGGAAGCGATCTGCGACGTGGAGGTGCCGGCCCATGAGGGCGTTCTGGGAATATCGCTGCGACTGATAGATGTCGCAGACGAAGGACAGGCAGTGACAGCGCTCGCACCGTTTCGCGCCGATGACGGCAGGCTTTTTTCCTTTCCGTCGGCACAGTGGCAAGGCGCGTTAAGGACCCCTCCCCTGAAACTGCGGCCGGGCAAAACACCGCCTGCGCTTTTTCTCGATGTAATCCTGAAGTCCGGTTCGCAACCGATCGAGATCGATGTTTCCAAGATCGACATCCGCCCTATTTCAAATCCGGTGCGCGCATGAAACACTATGAGACCAAACCACGCCTGCTGATTGCCATGCGCAGCGAGCTCCCCGAAGGTTTTTTCGGTTCGCGCGAATGGGCGCGGTTGAATGCCATAACGAATATCATTCCGGGTTTTCCCCATACGGATTTCGACACGGCGGAAGGTGCCGAAGCTCTCGCCGAAGCAGATATTCTACTCGCCGCCTGGGGTACGCCGTCCCTCACCCGCGAACGACTTTCACGCGCACCACGGCTGAAAATGCTGGCCTATGCCGCATCGTCGGTGCGGATGGTTGCACCCGCAGAGTTCTGGGAGACGTCCGATATTCTCGTCACGACTGCGGCTTCCGCCATGGCCGTGCCGGTTGCCGAATTTACCTATGCGGCCATCATCATGTGCGGCAAGGATGTCTTTCGGCTGCGGGATGAACACAGGGCAGAGCGCGGCACCGGTGTTTTTGGCAGCAGGCGTGGCAAAAGCCTGGCCCATCTCGGCAATCATGCCCGCAAGGTCGGCATTGTCGGTGCCTCACGCATCGGGCGGCTGGTGATGGAGATGCTGGCGCGCAGCAAATTTGAGATCGTCGTTTACGATCCCTTTCTCTCAGCAGAAGAAGCAGCCTCCCTCGGCGCGAGAAAAACGGAGTTGGACGAGCTTCTCGCATGGTCCGATGTGGTCTCGCTGCATGCGCCGATCCTGCCGGAAACGCACCATATGATCGGCGCGCGCGAACTGGCACTGATGGCCGATCATGCCATCTTCATCAACACCGCGCGGGGTTGGCTCGTCGATCACGATGCATTGTTGGCCGAGGCGCTTTCCGGACGGCTGCGCATCTTGATCGACACGCCCGAACCCGAGCCTTTGCCAACGGAAAGCCCATTTTATGACCTGCCCAATGTCGTGCTCACCCCTCATATAGCCGGGGCGCTGGGTAACGAATTGCGTACACTTTCCGATCTGGCCATTACCGAGATTGAACGCTTTGTGGCGGGTCTTCCGCCCCTTCACCCGGTCCATAAGCAGGATATGGAGCGTATGGCATGAGCGGTTCCAACTATTGTTTCTCGACCCTCGGCTGCTCCGAACTCAGCCTGCATGAGACGGCCGATCTGGCAAACCGCCATGGTGTAACAAGCGTGGAATTGCGCGCACTATCCGGCACCATAGACCTGATCGCCGCGCTCGTTGCCGAGTTCGGCACCCCTGCCCGATTTGCCGCCTTCCTGACCGAACGCAACCTCAGAATTGCCGCTCTCAACACATCCATGCGGCTGTTCGGCAGCAGTAGTCTCTCCGAGCTAGACCCCTTCATCGATTGGGCAGAAGCTGCCAACATCGCCTGTCTGCGGATATTCGACGGTGGCAAAACAATTGGGGCGGAGGAGTTGGATCGCGCAGCGGCGCTGCTGGACGAGTGGCAAGGTCTGCGGCAATCACGCGGGCTGAATGTCGAGCTGATGATCGAAACCCATGATGCGCTGGCCGATTTCGATCAGCTGCTCGCTTTTCTGGAATACGTGCCGACGGCCCGGATATTGTGGGATACCCATCATACATGGGCCAGGGGCACCGATCTCAAAATGCTTTGGCACCACGTCGCAAAAAACGTCGTCCATCTGCACGTCAAGGACAGCACGACCGATAGAGACGGAAAACGGCGCTACGTCTTGCCCGGCCAGGGCGACTTTCCCATCGCGGAACTGCTTTCGTTGCTCCAGCCGGACGAACGGCAAATTCCCCTCAGCCTCGAATGGGAACGCCACTGGCACCCTCAACTGCCACCACTGGAAGACGCGCTGAAGGCTGCGCGCCACTGGTGGCGACAAGGAGTTTCTTGATATGCGCATTGCCGAAATCCACCTCACTCCGGTCGCCATTCCAGACCGGCCATTGCTGAATTGCAAGGGTGTCCATCAACCCCATGCGCTGCGCACCATTATCGAAGTCATATGCGACGACGGCACGACCGGGCTTGGGGAAAGTTACGGAAGCATCAAGGCGCTGGACGGGTTGCGCCGCGCCGCGCCAGCCCTCGTCGGCTTGGACCCGTTTCATCTTCACGAACTGAAATCGCGTGTCATCGCGGCCTTGCCGGGCGGTGGCGGCATCAATGCCAAATCGGCTGTCGCCGATCACAAGCTGACGGATGTGGTTGCCTCGGCCTTCGAGGTCCCCTGCCTTGACATACAGGGCAAGCTGCTCGGCCGGCCGGTTTCAGACCTGCTTGGTGGCGCGGTTCGCACAAGCGTATCTTTCAGCGCCTATCTGTTTTTCAAATTTGCAGGCCATATCGGCGAAGCAGCGGATGAATGGGGGGAGGTTTTGACCCCTGACCAGATGGTCGGCGAAGCCCGGAAAATGGTCGACGCCTACGGCTTTCAATCGCTGAAACTGAAGGGCGGCGTGCTGCATCCCGATCTCGAGATCGAGACGATGCTGAAGCTGCGGCAAGCCTTCCCCCATCACCCCCTGAGGATCGATCCCAATGGCGGCTGGACGGTGGAAACGGCCATCTATATTGCCCGCAAGCTTGAAAATATTCTGGAATATCTCGAGGATCCGGTCATCGGCATGGACCAGATGGCGCAGGTGGCGGCCGCAACCTCAATCCCGCTCGCCACCAACATGATCGTTCTGGAATTCGACCAGATCGCCGACGCCTTCCGTAAAAATGCGGTGCAGATCGTGCTGTCCGATCACCATTATTGGGGCGGATTGCGCGCTTCGACCCATCTCGCAAAGACCTGCGAGACGCTGGGGCTTGGTGTTTCCATGCATTCAAATTCCCACCTTGGCATTACCCTTGCTGCAATGGTGCATGTGGCCGCCGCAACGCCGAACCTCAGTTTCGATTGTGACACACATTACCCATGGACAGGCGTCGATGTGATCGAGGCCACCCCTTTCACATTCCGAAACGGTCGTCTGGATGTGCCGACAGCGCCCGGACTTGGTGTCAGCCTCAATCGGCAGAAGCTCACCGAACTTGCGGCTCTCTATGAGCAGACCGCGATGAAGGAACGCGACGACACAGCCTACATGAAGCTCTTCGACCCCGATTATGAAAGGCGTGTGCCGCGTTGGTAAGCCTGCATGGCCGGAACTCAAGTGGGCGATTTCTTCGCGCTTACGGCCAACCCCACGCCAGATCAGGATGATCGAAATGCCCCGGTGATGCGTCGAAGCACGGCATTCGCACTGTCGCCGGTAACCGTCGAAATCATCACGACATCCAGTTTCGGAAGTTCCGGCAGCACTGGGCTCCTGACCTGCCGCACACCGGCGGAGGCTGCGCTTTGCGCCAGAAGTGCTATGCCAATACCGGCTTCGGCCGCGGCTCCGACCGCCGTGGCACCGGTGCCGACAAACACTTCGCGCCAGGGTATATCCGCCGCCTCCAGCGCCCGAAGGGCCATGGCGCGCAAATTGCAGGGTTCGGGTTGAAGTACCAGCGGCAGTGGGGCGTTTGAGGGCAGATCAAAATCCGCGCTGCAATACCAGCCAAAGCTCTCCTGAAACAGAGGTTCCCCATCCCGGCGGATATCATCGTGCCGCAGCACAACGATCGCATCGAGTTCTCCGGCGTCATAGAGGTCAAGCAGGGTTCGTGTGCCGGCCGTGCGAAGATGAAGCGTCACGCTCGTCTCGCGCTCACTGACCACCCGAAGTATCCGAGGCAGGTCGGCCCCGATCAGATGATGGGTAACGCCGATCGCCAGACGCGTGGGCTCCTGCCCAAAGACATCAAGCGCACGACGACCGGCAGCGACATAGGCGCGTGCCGGCTCCAGAAAGCGTTCGCCTGCAGCCGTCAACCGCACGCGGCGTGGCGTCCGTTCAACGAGGCGATGCCCCAGCAGGTCTTCCAGCCGGCGCAAGCGCAGGGATATGGCCGCCTGCGTCGTATTCATCACGCCTGCAACCCGCGTGAACGACTGCAATTCGGCAACAAGAAGAAAAGCCTCGACGGCTTCAGGATCCAATGAGCGCATGGCTTGCATAACAAACTGTTATCGCTGAAACTTGCAAGCTCGTAATTCCGTCGGTTGAACAGAAAGGTTACTGCACGAAGACCCTGATAGGAGCCTTTCGTGTCGTCACAGATTTCTTTGTTCTCGCCCACGTCCGCGACCGATCCCCGGATCTGGGCAGTCCTTGCCGTGGCGGTCGGAACGCAAACCGCAGGTTCATTCGTATCGCAGGGAATTTACATTCTCGTGCCCTTCTGGCGGGAAGCATTCGGGGTCTCCCTCGCATCTGCCTCGCTTGCCGTGACCGTCATGAACGGTGTGCAGATCGCGACAATGTTCATGCTCGGCCGCGCCATTGATATTCACGGTGAACGTCGCATCGTCGGCATTGCCATGCTCGGCATGGCTATCGCCATGGCCTGCGCTGCGGCATTCGCAGACAGCCTGCCCGCGCTGCTTGTTTGCATCGCGTTTCTTGGCGGCACCTATGCGGCCGTCCAACCGGGCGGCACGCGGGCGATCATGCGCTGGTTCCCGCCTGCCAAACGCGGCATAGCCACAGGGTTCAGACAGGCCGCCGTTCCCTTCGGAACAATGATTGCGGCTGCTCTCCTGCCATTCATGGCGGTCCGCTACGGGTGGCATGCCGCGGCATGGCTTTGCGCCGGTATTTCCATCGCCGGCGCGGCGCTCTTCTGGGGGCTGTATCGTGAGGGGGGCGATTTGGCCGCCAAAACCGAGCGTCCACTGCCTTTGGCAAAACTCGTCCGCATCGTCGGACAGGATCGCAGCTTCTGGCCCGTCTTGCGGCTTGGCATCGCCATGTCCGCTTTTCAATTCACCCTGACCGCACACGCCATCGGCTTCATGGCGGATGGATTGGGCCTCGGCCTCTTTGTCGCTTCTTCGATGTTTGCCGCCACACAGCTTGCGGGCATTCCCGGCCGTATTCTGCTGCCATGGCTCAGCGATCGTTTCCGGCCCGGTCTTCGTGGCCAATCCTTTGGCCTGGTATCCGTCATTGCCGCTGGCGCGGCCACAATCCTGGCACTTCTTCCCGTCGGCACTCCGCCGCTGGTGATCCTCCTGGTGCTCGTCATATTGGGGATATTCGGGATAGGCTGGTTTCCGATTTATCTTCTGCAGATCGCCGAGAGCGCCCCGAAAGGTTCGATAGCATCGACAATCGCCTTCGCGTCCACGATCTGTCTGGCTGTCATGGCAATTGGCCCATACATATTCGGACTGCTGGTCGACAGTTTTGGTTATGGGACAGCATGGGCTGTACTGATCTTACCGGTGGTTGTGACGGCGCTGCCCTTGGCAATCTCGCTGCGCCCCTCGATATCTCAGATCGGCTCATCGTGAACAAGCTTAACCAAGAGATCATTCGAGACGTCGCTGTGCTTTGACAGGGGACGAAGCAAGGGCCTTGGCCAAAAAGGCAAGGCAACTCCGCCGACACGCACTACACCTCATTCGGCCTTCGAAAGCAGCCGTTGCTCCTCCGTTGCGGAAAGTGGACCGCCGGCTTCGATAGACGTCAGATAGGTGTCGATTGTCTCCTGTGAAGACGCCGGAATATAACCGTCAGCCCTGGGTGAAGACAGGGCGAGGCGCGTCACCCATGCGCTATCCGAGCGGCAGGCAACGGCCAGGGTGTTTTCTTCCTGTCGTTTCAATTCGTATTCGCGGCAGAATGCGCCACGGCCATCGACAAAACTTGAAACGATGCGCAGTACTTCGGATTGACCGACTGCGATATCGCCGCCGGACGGTTGATGGTCCAGCGCAGCAGACAATGCATCATTGACCGATGCGCCTGTTTCAAGGCCGCTACGCCCGGCGACAAAACCGCCGACACCGGTAATAATGGCGAGGACGGAGGCCGCAACCGGCATCAACCAGCGCTGCCTGAGGCGGGATATTTCCGGCTTTTCCCGTCCGCGGAAAGTGATGACCTTGGCGCCCTCTATATCGGCATTTTTCGCTTCGGCATCTTCAACCATCCGACGTACCGATGCAGCAAGTGCATCCGGTACCGGTTCATCGATCAAGGGTTTGATCGCCGAGGCTAGCGCCGTCCGCGTGTCGAGGAAAACGGCAAGGCGTTCGGCAAGTGCGTCATCTGTTTCAAGCGCGGTTTCAAGACGAAGGCTGGTCGCCTCGTCAAGTTCGCCATCGGCAAATGCCATCAATGTCTCGTCGTCAAAATGTTCAATGGTCATGCAACGCCGCCTTTCGTATCTGACGAACGTTTCTCGCCCAGACTTATTCCCGTCAGTTCCGCCAGATGTTTGCGGGCCCGCGCCAGCCGGCTCATGACCGTGCCTATGGGAATGGAGAGAACATCGGCCGTATCGCGGTAACTGAGCTCTTCGACGCAGACGAGAACCAGCACTTCGCG
The DNA here is from genome assembly GCF_041414895.1 of Agrobacterium sp. O3.4. Classification (NCBI taxonomy): domain Bacteria; kingdom Pseudomonadati; phylum Pseudomonadota; class Alphaproteobacteria; order Hyphomicrobiales; family Rhizobiaceae; genus Agrobacterium; species Agrobacterium sp. O3.4. The sequence continues at coordinate 54,393 of NZ_JALPZP010000006.1, read as the reverse complement.
CTGCTCCTCCGGCAGTTTCTGCAGGGCCGCCACCACCTCCATCAGTTCCATGCGGGCATGCGTGGCCGCTTCTCCCGAAGGCACCGACACATCATGCGCTTTCTCGATTTCCTCCTGCGGACCAGCGGTCCGGGCACGGCGCAGATGATCGATCCAGAGGTTGCGCAGGATACGAAACATCCAGGCATCGAACCGGGTATCGGGCGCAAAACTGTCGGCAGCAACGATTGCCCGCTCGCAGGCGGCTTGCACCAGATCGTCGGCCAATTCGCGTGAATGGCAGAGCGAAATCGCAAATCGACGCAGGTTCGGCAGGAACTCGACCAGCCGCTGCGGCACTGTGGGCGTTTCATTCATCATGCGATTTGTTTGGCACGGAACGGAATAATCTGTCGAGCCAAACGTCTACCTGAGGTAACATTCCCACATATGTTCGGAATGTTTCGAGTGTAATTTCTACCGGAGATAGACATTTGTCGAAGACTGCACCGCTTCGTTTCCGTTTTTTTATCATTGTCCTCATCGCCGCCTTTTCGCTGGCCGCATTGCCGCTGCTGCAATCGGCGGGCATTGCTCCCGGTATTTCCGCAGCGCTGGCAGACGATGATGATGATGGCGGCAGCGATGACGATGATGGTGGCGGTAGCGGATATGGCGGCTCTTCCGGAGGGGGAGACCGCAGCAGCGACGACCGGCGTCCTCGCGGCGATCTGCGTTCGCTTTTTAGCTGGCCATTCCAGCGAACAGAGCGAAGACCGCCGCAGCGAAGGACCGTCGCCATTCCGGAACGCGCACCCGACAAAATCCTGGCGCTCGACCTCGACGATCCAGCGATTGCAAACCTGACGCAGGAGGGATTTGTCGTTGATGAACGAACGACCATAGCGCTTACCGGCAGTGAACTGGTCAAGCTGACGATACCACGGGGCATGACACTGGATAACGCGCGGCAGGCGGTCATCGCGACAGCTCCCTCGGCATCCGTGGATTTCAACCATTTCTATCAGCCGGAACAGCAGGATGCTTCTTCCTGTTCTGGTGATGGCTGCAGGCTGGTGAGGCATATGGTCGGCTGGCCTCTCGATGGTGGTCAGGAACGACCGGCAAGCTGCGCCGCGCCGTTGCCAATCGGCCTTATCGACACCGCCATAAATGCCGGACACGCATCGCTCGCTGACGCGGCAATTGAGGTCGTTCAGCTTGGTAATGGTGCGGAAGCACCATCGGGTGAACAGCATGGAACCGCAGTCGCCGCCCTTCTGGTCGGAGCCGCGGGCAGCCGTGCGCCCGGCCTCCTCCCCGCCGGCCACCTCGTGGCGATAGATGCCTTCCAGCGCTATCGCAAGACGGCAGATATTGCCGAAACATACGATCTCATCAAAGCGCTTGACGTACTCGCCGCCAGAACAATCCGGATCATCAACCTCAGCCTGAGCGGGCCCGCAAACACGCTGCTTGAAAAGGCGGTGCGCGCGACGATCGACAGGGGCACGATAGTGGTCGCCGCAGCCGGCAATGAAGGTCCGAACGCCAAGCCGGTTTACCCCGCCGCCTATGCGGATGTTATCGCGGTGACGGCCGTGGACAGAAGCATGAAGCCATATCGGCGCGCCGTCCGCGGCGAGCACATCGACATCGCAGCGCCTGGCGTCGGCGTGTGGACGGCCGCCTCCATTTCCGGCGGGAGGCAGAAGAGCGGCACGTCTTTCGCTGCGCCCTTTGTAACGGCGGCGGCCTCACTGCTGCTGGGCGCAAACCCGGACATGCGGCCGAACGACGTTGCAAATGCCCTGGCGCAGTCGGCAAGCGACATGGGCGCACCGGGCAAGGACACGATTTTCGGTTGGGGCCTGCTGAACGCACGAACCTTGTGCCAGAGTTGAGCCTGCCGGCCTCACTTTATTTTGCGTTATCCATGCAGCAGCTCTTATGAAAATGCCCGGCACGAGGCCGGGCATAAACGTCAGATCTTGATGGACGATATCAATCGTCATCATCATCGTCGTCGTTATCGCGGGAGCTGCCGCGGAACCCCCGCCATCCATCGTTGTCATAACGATAGTGGCGGTTGAAGCGACGGTCATCGTCATCGTCGTCGTCGCCATCATCCACCAAAACGATGTGAGAGTGCGCAAGAAGCGGTAGCTGCGGCTGTATCGGCGTGGCATATGCCGGCGATGCTGCAGCCGTGAAGGTTACCGTGGCAAACAGCGCCACGGCGCTTGCGGCAAAAATCTGCCTCATGACGTTTCTCCTTTCGTGTTTCATGTCGGTACCTGCAATGTCGGTACCCGACGAGGAACGCGGCGGACGCGGCTTTATTCCGCGCAAAGACAATTTCCTGAGGCCACCGCCTGCCCTCAAAAACTTGCCTCCGTCGGGAATATTCATCGTCATCGAACGTTCATAACAGGACACAGGGGGAAATTTGTGCCGCGCGGACGGCTCTCCCGATCCGAAACTGCCTTCTGATGACGGCGCGATGCAAAGGAGGCCACTGGTGGCGCATCTCATGTCCTTGCCCACGGCAAATCTGAAGAAAGACCTGCCGACAACCATCATGACCGAGGCTACGATTTCCGTGCGGCGCCTTAAACAGATTGTGGCGATGCTGCTGACTGCCTTCGCCGCCGTGTTGATCTTTCTGGCAATCGACGACCTGACAATGCCGATGCGGGCGACACTCTTCATCTTTTTGTCGGCCATCATCGCCTGGACGATCCTTGAGCTGCCTGAAACGCCGGTTGCCCTGACCGGAGCTATCGCGCTTGCCGTCGTCGGCGCGATACCGGAAAATCTGGTTTACCAGTCACTGGGCAATGACATCATCTGGCTTCTTCTGTCGGCCTTCGTAGTTGCCGGTGTATTACGGCACGTAGGTCTCATCGAGCAGGTAACGGCACGACTGATGCCCAGAATGCGCAGCATAAGCTCCATGTTCTGGATGCTGACATTTCTGACCTTCGCGACCGCCTTTATCATTCCTTCCACCTCGGCCCGGGCCGCCATTCTCATGCCGGTATATCTCGGATTGTCAGGCGCAATCGACAATAGCCGCATTTCCCGTGCCCTCGGGCTGCTCTTTCCCACGATCATTCTGCTTTCCGCCGGCGCATCGCTGATCGGCGCCGGGGCGCATCTGGTCGCTGCCGGGTTCCTGTCACGCCTCACCGGAACGCAACCGGATTTCATCGGCTGGCTGGTACTGGCCGGACCGTTTTCGCTCGTCACCTGCCTGATCGCCTGCGCCATCCTGTTGCATGTGTTTCTCACCAGAGAGGAACGCAACATGGCCCCGGAGAGCAAAGTAGGGCTGACGCGCAGCGCGCCCTTTTCCAGAGAGCAGATCATCGTCGCGGGTGTGGTCTTCTGCACCGTCCTGATGTTTTCCACCCATTCCATTCACGGTGTCGGAATGGCGCTGATCGGCATGGTGGCAGCTCTTGTCCTCTGCATGCCGAACGTCTCCGGCATGACATTGAAGGCAGCCCTGAAAACCGTTGAGTGGAACCTGCTTCTTTTCATGGCCGGCACGCTGGTCATCGGCGAAGCGCTGATCGAGACCGGCACGGCACAGATGCTGGCGGATCGGCTGGTGGCTGTGTTCCGCCAGAGCCTGATCACCGCACCTGTCATCGTCATCTCATTTGCGGTGATTGTCGCCACTTTTTCCCATCTGGTGATCACATCGCGCACGGCACGGGTCACGGTTCTCGTTCCCGCCTTTGCACTGCCACTGTCTGGTCTTGGCGTGGATTCGGCCGTGCTGGTGATGGTGGTGACACTGGCAAGCGGCTTTTGCCAGATGACGATGGTATCGGCAAAACCGGTCGTCCTGTTCGGTGGAATGGAGCCCGCAGCCTTCACTCAGGCCGACCTGCGCAAGCTTGGCTATTTCCTCCTGCCGCCCTTCATTTTCTTGCTCATCTTGTCGGCAATATTTCTTTGGCCGATGCAGGGTCTTTCGCAAAAAATCTAACATAAGCAACTAACTGCAATGAATTAAAGGTCGCGACATGCGACCTTTTTTATTTATCCGACTAATTTTTTTAATCGCTGGAATAAGCGCTGATCCGGCACGTTTCCCCAATGTCACATACTTGTCATGAAAGGATCCTCCCATGCCCTTCCGCGTTGTTGTTGCCCCCTCGGGCTTCAAGGAAAGTCTCTCAGCCGAACAGGCCGCCGATTGCATTGAAAAAGGTGTTCTGCGTGCATTTCCCGGCTCGGAGGTCGTCAAGGCACCCATGGCCGACGGTGGCGAAGGCTTTACCCGGGCATTGATCGGCGCCACCAATGGCACGATCCACCCGGTGACGGTGACCGGCCCGCTTGGACAACCTGTCTCCGCATTTATCGGATTTCTCGGTGGATGCCCCGAGCCGACGGCGGTCATCGAAATGGCCGCGGCTGCCGGCCTCAGCCTTGTTCCGCGTGATCGTCGCAATCCCTGCCTCACCACCAGCTATGGTGTCGGCGAACTCGTGCGCGCGGCACTTGACGGTGGCGCGAAGCGGATATTGCTCGGCTGCGGCGACAGCGGCATCAATGATGGCGGTGCCGGCATGGCGCAGGCGCTGGGCGTTCGACTGCTCGACGCCGGCGGCCGCGACCTCGACCGTGGCGGTGCAGCCTTGGCGAAGCTGAACCGCATCGATCTCGGCAACCGGGATCCACGCCTGTCCGGGGTGCGGATTGACGCCGCCGTGAACTGGCACAACCGGCTTCTCGGGGAGCGAGGTGTCGCCCGCGTTTTCGGGCCGCAGAAAGGCGCGACGCCGCAACAGGTGGAAGAGCTCGCTGCGGCGATGGACATCTACGCAGCACGCATCGAAGACGCCACCGGTCTTGATGTCGGCTCAGCACCAGGTGCTGGCGCATCGGGCGGACTGGGAGCGGCAGTGCTGGGCCTGCTCTGCGGCAAGCTTCATCCCCGCTACGACATTGTCATGCAATATCTCGATATTGATGATTATCTGCGTAACGCCGATCTGGTGATCACTGCCGAAGGAAGCCTCGACGGCCAGACTCCGTTCGGCAAGGTTCCAGCCGAAATTGCCCGCAGGGCCAAGGAGGCCGGCGTTCCCGTGGTTGCCCTTGCTGGTACGATCGGTAAGGGCGTAAGGCTTAATCTCGAATACGGTATTGATGCCTTCGCCTCAATATTGACCCGACCCTGCTCCCTGGAAGATGCGATATCATCGGCACCAAAGCTTCTGGCCCGCGCGGCAGAGGACGCCGTCCGGATGATCATGATCGGGACAACCTTGCGAATAAGGGGACGAGTTCGCGCTCCGTCCTCAATTGGAACCGGTATGCCCGGTTCCCAGTACGCCTGAGGCATTCGCCGGCGCTCGCCCTTGAGCACGGAACCTCTCCCGATATCTCGTCTAAACCGGCGCCGCCATGCGTATTGAGGAATACGCGGCAGCGCCCGTGGGAGGAGACATCACGACGTTTTCCGGCGATTTCGCGCGCCATTGATGCTGTAACTCGCACAGGAAGGCCACACCTATCTGAGAACGTACGGCATATCATTGCTTTTGGTCGCCGTGGCGAATGGCGGGTTGAGATGACGTCCGGCACAGGGTATCAGATGCCCAGCCCCAAAGCGGGACTTCCGTAAGCAACAAGGCGTATCCTGACATGATCCCGGACTTCCTCGTCACCCATTCCGGTGGCTTCCATGCTGATGAACTTCTGTCCAGCGTCGTGTTGACCCGGCTTTTTCCCCAGGCCCGCCTCGTTCGCAGCAGGGCAGCCGAATGGATCACACCCGGCCCGGACCGCATCATCTACGACGTTGGTGGCGCTTATGACCCAGCGGGCGGAATCTTCGACCACCACCAGCGCGGCGCGCCGTTGCGGGACGACGGCCAGCCCTATAGCTCTTTCGGCCTGATCTGGAAGCACTTCGGCCGGGACTATCTTGCCGCCTCGGGCGTCCCGGAAGATCACATCGAAACGGTCCATGCCGCATTCGATACCAGTTTTGTGCTGCCGGTCGATCTGGTCGACAATGGCGCGCTCAGCCCTTCCGTCGCCGGGCCACTTGCTGGGCTAACGCTGCCTGTTTTGCTGGAAACCCTGAAACCTGTTTTTGACGATACAGATCCGGACGCGGACAATCGCGGTTTCCATGCGGCGCTCGCCATTGCCCGCAGCTTCATCGAGGCGAAGATTGCCAACAGCGCTGCAAAATTGCGAGCTGAGGCGCTTGTGAACCGAGCCATCGTGGATGCAGGCGAAGGGCATATTCTGGAACTGCCGGTGGGAATGCCGTTTCGGCCCGCCATCGTGAAGTCGGGCGCTGACCATCTGCTGTTTGTCGTTCACCCCCGCAAAAGCGACTGGTGCCTGACCGGTATCCGTCGCGCCGATGAGGGCTTTGATCTACGGGCGGATCTGCCAGCCGCCTGGGCCGGTCTGACGGACAAGGATCTGGAAGCGGTGTCTGGCGTCGAAGGCGCGAGTTTCTGCCACAACGGCCGGTTTGTCGCAGCGGCGAAAACCCGTGATGCTGCGCTGGCCATGGCGGAGCTGGCAGTGAAAGAGGCTCTCCCCCTTGGCAAGGAGGCGACAGCGATAAAGCCGTGATTTAGCGGCCTGTCCCTGTCGCGTTATTTGCGCGCCAGCTGGCTGTTTTTGTGAAAAGGCTCCATCGGATATCGACAGGCGTAGACTTTGGTGCTCCAAGCAAAGGCGATACCTGACGCATCTCCGTTAATAGACGACAGGCAAATTTCAAGGATCGCCCATGCTCGCTTTCACACACCTTCGTCACGGCACGGCCGTAATGTGCGTCGCCTTCGCCATGCTTCAAGTCGGAAGCGCTGTGGCGGCCGAAACCGATCCCACATTTTATGATGCGGCGCTGTGCAATCCGCCTTACTCAATGACATCTGCGACCGAGATTTACGATGCGGCGGAAAAGCTTGCAAAACCCGACACATCGTCACTAGGCGCGGCAATCTACACGCTTCCGTTTCAGATCGGCCGTGATGGATTTGAAACTGATGAAGTGTTCTTCGCCAATGGCGCGGTCGGCGTTTTGATCAAGGGCCAGCGTGCCGACGATCTGGCAGCGAAATATGATTTGAAGCCAGAAACCTCCGACCTGATGGGCACGTCCAGCAAAGGCTATGCGCGGGAACTTTCGCAGGACCTGCAGCCCCCGGAAGGTCTGGCAGGCCCCGGAAAAGTCTCCATTGTCGCCCGGGAAGGTGACGCTCTTGGCGGTAAAACCCTGTTGGCTTGCGAATTCGCCCCGGGCTGAATATCAGCGCGCGAACTGCCAATGCCACCGCCTTGCTTCTGGCGATCATGGCAGAGAATGAGCCGTAAATCCGTCAGGCAGCCGACGTCGATGCCGTTTCAGGCCTCCGCTTAAGCGGCTGTTCCATTGTGATGGCTGCGCCATATCTCTTGCAGATAGCCATCGACGTCTCAGCTTAGGGTCTGTCACTGAATAAAATCAGTCTGGAATGGCGGCTGTCGCGGACATGTCCTGCTGCGGCCACCGCTGCAGAGCTTCCCGCCCGGCGTCGGTCAGGTCATAAACTCCCCGATCGAGCCGTTCAAACCAGCCATAGACATTCGAAAGCAAAATTTTTCCGGCATCCGGTATGCTGGACCTGACCTGGCGCACACGCAGCGGCCCCGATGCCAGCGCCAAAGCGCAGCCGAGCGCCTGCTGGCGGTAAGCCGTCATGATCGGTGCCCGGGTGCTTCCGCCGACCGCCGGATCTCCGCGTCGCCTCTGGTGTTCACGCATGAGCCGCGAACGCCGCTTCGGATTGGTTCGCGGCATCGGTGATACGGAACCGACGACAACGCTGACATCACCGCTATCAGAAATCCCGAGCATGCCGATCCCGAGCCTGCGGCAAAGATCGCGGTAGCGTTTGTCGGCCTCCCGGCCCCTGCCCCTGGCTGAAATTCGGGCCGCAATCCAGATCTCATCTGCAATAGCTGCACGATCGACAGCCTGCAGGATGAGCTCCAGGTTGAAGCTGAGCTTCAGCTCGCAGATCACGACAACGGGCGGATCATCATCGCTCAAACCGACGAGGTCGCAACCGCCGACCTCACCTTTGACAGTGTAACCTGCCTTTTCAAGAAAGCCTTTGACGGGCAGATAAAGCGAAGTTTCCATGTGCCTGCAGGATCAAGTGATTATCCTGCCCCAAATACATCGTTCCACCTGCCCAGGACAACCTTTATAGCCGCCGACGCTGTTACAAATCGTCAGCACTGGCGACCGCCACCCATAAATTCTCCCAGAGGAGTGGATTTCCTGCGGCGCTTCTGGAGATGCTGGAAGCCTATCTGACCACCGGCGAATAGCATTATTTCATCAAGGTGGCAGTGGGTGGAACCACGGGCTATGAGCAGTTTCTGCGTCGCAAGCTTCCGAGCGCGTAGTCATTCCCGCTCCTGCTTTGCACTCAAATGTCTAAAGTGCACATTGTCGGTGGTGCCGGATGCCGCACTCGACAAAGGTGGTATCCGGAGGCACAAGGTGCTCACCTGCGTTTGACCATGCGCCGAAGCAGGGAGCGGGACCTGCCCTTGCGAGGAGCGAGGTGGATATCGCTGACCAGTTTTGCGCCGCCCTCCCGACGTTCCAGCGTTATCTTTCGGCTGTGGAAAGCTTCCAGTTCGGCACGATGCGCCACACTGACGATCGTGGCATCGGGCAATTCATCGATCACCGTCTGCATCATCCTGTCCTGGCTCTTTTCATCCAGGGCCGCGGTTGCTTCGTCCATGACGATGATGTCAGGATCGTTCAGCAAAAGGCGCGCAAAGGTCAGCCTTTGCTTTTCACCGCCCGACAGCGTCTGGTCCCACGGCGCCTCTTCTTCCACCTTGTCCTTGAGGTGACCAAGGCCAACCTTGTCGAGGGCTGCCCCTATCTCTTCGAGGGTCCAGCTCTCGGCCGCCTGCGGATAACAAACCGCTCGACGCAGCGTGCCCGACGGAATGTATGGACGCTGCGGCAACATGAAAAGCCGACTGCCAGCGCGAAAGCTCACGTCGCCACCGCCCCATGGCCACAGGCCGGCGATTGCGCGGACAAGCGTGCTTTTGCCCGATCCGGATTCCCCCGCAACCAGCACCCTCTCTCCCGGCCCTATTTCGACATCCGTCTCCTTGACAACAGCGGTACCGTCACCCAGCGAAACGGAAACATCCTTGAGGCTGAGCATTGTTTCGCCCTCCGTCTCACCGCGCACGATCCGTCCGAGGGTGTCGCTCTGTTCGGCCCGCTCGAGACCATCAAGCGACATCATCAAAGATGCGACGCGCCGTGCGCATGCATTCCAGTCGGCCAGCCGGGGATAGTTATCGACCAGCCAGCCAAAGGCGGATTGAACGATGGTGAATGCCGATGCGGATTGCATGACTTCGCCAAGAGACATGCTTCCGTCGAGAAACTTCGGCGCGCAAAGCAGAACCGGCACGACGGGAGCAATCAGCATCGACCCATGCGACACGATCGTTGTGCGCATATATTGTTGCGCCATCAGCCGCCATTGCCGTCGAACATTGCCAAACCTCTTGTCGAGGTCGCTCCGTTCCTCCTCTTCGCCGCCAAGCAGGGCGATACTCTCGCCATTTTCCCTGACGCGCGTCAGCGTGTACCGGAATTCCGCCTCCAGCTGGTTCTTGACCTCAGACACTCGAACGAAGTTCCGGCCAATCAACGCTATGGAACTGGATGTAATGACGGCGTAGATCACTGCCGCGACCACGAGAAAGCCGGGTATTGTAATCCATACTCCTGCGACCGACAGCGTCAACGCCCCGCCAATTGTCCACAGGACAACGATAAAGGTGGAAGCCGACACGAACGCGGCAATGACACCTGCGACAAAATCCACCGGCGCCTCGGTGGCGATCCGTGTATCCTCCGATAGCCTCGCCTCAGGATTTTGGTGATCGCCGTCGATCAGATTGAGCTGATAGTAACGGCCATTTGCGATCCATCGCGCCACCAGCAGCTTCGTCAGCCATGAACGCCAGCGACGCTGGATCAGCATTCTTACATAGACCTGCGACGTCACGATCAGAACGCTTCCGAGGACGAGCGGCGGAAAGATGGATCCAAGAAAATAGACGGTAGATGCGTCCCTCTTTTCAATCGCATCAAAAATCCCGCGATTCCAGATATTGATGCCATATTGGAAACCGACATTTATGCCGATCATCGCCAGCAGCCCGAGCGAGAACGGCCACGCCAGCCCATCACCACGGCGGCTCCAGTAACCGCGCGCGCTGATCCAGAAGCGCTTCAGCAGATATCTCTTTCGAGCCTGCTCGGCCTCCTCCGGCGTCAACCCGGAAGCGGGCTCTATTTCCTCGGGCGGGAGTGGATCATCCATGTCACGATCATCGGTCGTGGGCGCGTTTTTCGCACCATTCTGGCCGGTGCCATCGACCGGTTTCGGATTTGCGTCAGCATCGGTCATGGATGCTTAAACGAACGGCGGTTTGAAAGGTTTCACGGCTGCGTGGCGGGTCGCGACAAATGGTTTCGCCGATACATATCTTCAGCGGTACCTGCTAAAATCCGCACCGAAAACTACAATCGAGACTCGATATCCAGCACCAGCTTTTTCAGCAGCGCAGCAAGATTTTCGCGCTCCTGCGGGCTGAGGCCCTGCAGGAAGTCCACCTCGCTTGCCATGTCTTCGCGAAACGCCTTTTCGGCCAGCTCAATGCCGGCCGGCGCAAGGCAGACGACGACACTGCGCCCATCAAGCCTAGACTTTCTGCGCTCGATGAGCCCGGCCTTTTCCAATCGGTCAAGCCGGTGCGTCAGGCCACCCGAAGAGAGCATCAGCGTTGTGTACATCTCCGTCGGCGTCAACTGGTAGGGCGGTCCCGACCGTCTTAATGTCGCGATAACATCGAACTCGCCACGATCAAGGCCGAAGCGGGCAAACGTCTCTTCGATAGACGGCGCCAGAAGGTTGCTCAGCCGTTTGGCGCGTCCGAAGATGGCCATCGGCTCCGTATTGATATCGGGCAGCTCCTGCGCCCATTGGCCACGCAGACGGTCGACATGATCTTCCCTGTCAGTTTCAATCGTCCGATCCGTCGTCGCGTCCGGCATCGCCTGCTTCATCTCATCACCCCATCACCACTCTGAAAACCATATACGGCTTTACCTCTTCCGTGAATATATCTTTGCGAGAAGATAGATATCTTGACAGGAAGATAAATCCTGCATATATCTTCTCGCGAAGATAGTTTTGTCTCAGGGAGGAGATCAGATGTTTTCAATCCGCCGTCATCAGGAACCGAAAGCTGGCGAGAGCCGAACGGTACGTTATGAAGGATGCGAATACGGAAGCGGCGTATCCATCTTTCTCGTCAGCGCCGATCCGGGTCGTGGCCCTGATCTGCATGTTCATCCCTATCCGGAAACATGGGTCGTTCGAAAAGGCGAGGTCGAATTCACCATCGGCGACAGCCAGGCGCGTGGTTCATCCGGCGACATCATTGTCGGACCTGCCAATATCCCCCACCGCTTCGAAAATATCGGCGCTGACCGGCTGGAGATCATCTGCATCCATCCGAGTGAGACCTTCCAGCAGACTATTCTGTAATCCCTTTCCACCATGAGGAGAAAGACAATGGCCAAGATGATTTTCCTGAACCTGCCGGTGAAAGATCTGGCTGCCTCAACCGCCTTCTATGAGGCAATCGGCTGTACGAAGAACGAGCAGTTCTCCAACGAAGTCGCAAGCTCGATGGTGTGGTCGGAGACCATCACCTTCCAGCTTCTGCAGCATGATTATTATAAAACCTTCACCACCAAACCGATCGCCGATGCCCACACAACAAATGGCATGCTGATCGCCCTTTCGCGCGACAGCCGAGACGAGGTCGACGCCATGGTTGAGGCCGCGGCAAAGGCCGGCGGGCAAGCGGATGTTCGAGAGCCGCAGGATTTAGGTTTCATGTATCTCCGCACCTTCGCCGATCCCGATGGTCACGTATTCGAGCCCGCCTACATGAATTTGGGCGATGACGGCTGACCTGTGATCGGCATTTCGGGCACTATAATTCGGGTGCTGTCACGCCTTTGCCGGCCCCGCATGACTCTCCAAAAAACTCTGCCGCGCGGACACCATACCGCGCAGCAGATTGCCAGATATATTTGCGCTTAGCCCGTAACTTTGCGGAGTGATTTTTCAATCTCTCCTCCGCAATAAGCATCACCATAGTCTTCGAAACTCCGGCGGCTCAAGGCGGCCAGCGGAGCTGTAGCCCCCACCCGACTGGAAAGGGCCCAGATGACTGGCGAAGTATCTTCGATAATGCCTTTAATGACTGGAAAGCGGTCAGCCATCGTCGTCCACAGCAGGGCGGTAACGATATCTGCGACGCCGGCTTTTTCCGTTCCAAGCATAAACCCGGAGTGAGCGGTCAGACCGTTTCTTGCCCCGGTATCTTCAAAAATGCGCAGCCACTTCTGCAAACGCGGGACGAACTCCTGCCATTTTTCTGGCGTCCACATCTCGCGCCCGCCATTGAGTGTCAGCTCATCAAGGACGTCATTGGCATCGTTCACCACCTTGGCACTGAGCGCGCGGCCCTCAGCCGCCGCGGGCAGGATATCCAGCCGCTCACCCAGATAGATGGCTATTGCCGGCATCTGAGAGATTGCGAAATTGTGCTGGCGATCCATCAGGACCGGCGGCCCCATGAAAGCTATCGGCTGTTCTCCCACCTCACGATGCATAATATCGTCTATCGCATCGGCACCATGTTCATCCCAGGAGCACCCGCCATGGGCCAGAATTCCCCTGATGAACTGGCCTCTGAACGGAACTGGCCAGTAATATAGGTCGAAATCGCTCATATCGTCCTCCTGCTCATTACGCAAACCACTAACGGCACTGGCTATCGCCAGTTCCACCACGGCGCCCCTGTAAGGAAAGACGGGTCGATGCACGCAGCCGTCGGCTCGATGTTCTAACGCATTGCTGACGATGACAACCAGGCGCGCCTGGGCTCAGAGCTATCAGCCGCGACTTCAATCCTTTGGTTCGAAGATCACGCGTATCAGGGTTCCGTCAGTCGCCGCGGCGCTGATTGCGCCTGCAATCAACCGGAGCGGTCCGCGCGCGACAAGCGTTTCCGGCAAAGGCGTTTTTTCAGGACCTGGATCGATAAAGGCTGAACACTCGTCATCCGAATTCAGCATCGCCATGAAAGATGTCGTGACAAGGTGCTGGCCGCAGTGGCACATCGCAGAATATACGAGCCGAAATGGATGACAGATTCGGTTTCGTCCAATCCGCACGAGGTGCAGGCCAGCATGGTGTTCATTGCAAAACAGATCCCGAGCGCATCTGACGGTGCCCCTATGACGCAGCGGCCAAAATGACCGCAATAGCGAGCAGCAACGGACCCATCCACCTGAAGTGACGAACCACCGGCGGCTGTGTCGGATTTTTCGATAGGGGCAGATGACCGAAACCTACGGCGGTCATCCACAGACCGGCGCAAAACATGATGAATTCGTCGATATAGGCGGCGATCATGATTTCCCCCAAACTATGAGTGGACGTATCGTCCACCGACTATTCCCTGCCGATTGCTTCAAGCCAGATGCTGACGGCGACTGCGCCCGCATCGGGGTGCCCGACAGCCCGTTCGCCGAGATAACTTGCGCGCCCGAGCCGGGGCTTCATGGATGTCGTTGCCTCGGCGCCCGCAACGCCCGCCGCCACTGCGGACCGCCAGGCCTCTTCCGTCGAAGCTCCCGCTGCAAGTTTATCCCGAAACGTTTCTGCCGCCGGATGAAGCGCATCTATCATCGTGCGGTCCCCCGGCTTCGCACCGCCAAGTTCCGAGATCGCGATGACCGCCGCCACAAATGCTTCCGCCATCTGCTGAGCCGTCGGGCTTTCAATCGCGGCAAGATGGCGCGAGGCGCGCATCAGCGCCGTAGCGTAAAAGGGACCAGAACTTCCGCCAATCGCCCTGCGCATCGCATTCGCCATCGCCATCAGCCCATCGGCAACATCGCCGAAGTTTTCCTTTGGCAGTGCAAGGATCGCCTCGGCACCACGAACCATGCTTGCGCCAAGGTCACCGTCACCGGCGACACTGTCCAGCTGGGTTAATTTGGGCTCTGCTGCAATCAAGATCTTGGCAATCCGATCTGCGGTGGAGCGCAGGCGATCGCCGGCGGCGGTCATCTTGTTTCCGGCCGGCAGGCTCTTCTCGGCCCTTGCCGAGGGCAGGATTCGCCTGCGGTTCACCACACCGCCGCGTGGCCATGCGCCGGCATCGGTTGGCGCGTCGATGAGGCCGAGCGCTGCCTCGTCGACATGCATGAGCGACAACGAAAAACCCGGCATATCCAGAGCGGAAAGAAAGGTGCCGGCCCACGCTCGCTCAACCACGACACCCATTTCTTCCAGTTGCGTGACCGCAGATCGCGCCACGATTGCGAGTTCCATCGGCGGCGTCGATCCCAGCCCGTTGACCAGCAACGCGACGCGGTCTCCGCTCTTTAGCCTGCTATCGGCTTTAATCGTTTCGAGGACCAGTTTCACAAGCTCGTCCGCGGAGGCTATGGGCATCCGCCGGACGCCCTGTTCACCATGAATTCCAAGCCCGACTTCGATTTCCGCTTCGCCAAGCACAAAACCCGGCCTGCCCACGGCGGGCAGAGTGCAGGAACCGAGCGATATACCCATGGAGGATGTTCTGTCGGCAGCGTCCCGTGCAATCCGGGCCACTTCATGCAGGGGAAGTCCCCGCTCCGCGGCCGCGCCAGCAAGCTTGTGAACAAGGATTGTGCCTGCAATACCCCGGCGACGATCAGCGGGAACCGTGTCCTTTAATGCAACATCATCGGCAACGACCACAATCTCGACCGGAATTCCTTCAGCCCTTGCCAGTTCGGCTGCCAGTCCGAAATTCAGCCGGTCACCCGTGTAATTCTTGACAATGACCAGAGCACCAGCGGGTCCAGCCGCAGCCCTGATACCGGCAAGAACCGCATCGGTGCTTGGCGACGTGAAGACATCGCCTGCCACGGCAACAGTCAGCATGCCCGCGCCGACATAACCTGCATGAGCCGGCTCATGTCCACTACCGCCGCCCGACAGAACCGCCACCTTGCGCTTTTCCGTTTCCGGAAGGCCGGAGCGGATAACGACATTCTCGTCTGCAAGCAGGACTGTGGCAGGACTGAGCGCCACCACACCTTCGAGCATGTCCCGTACGACGGTGGATGGGTCGTTGATGAGCTTCTTCATGCCGTATTCCTCGATTGGGGTCGCCGGTTGCTGGTGGAGGACGAGCCGCGCCCACTGCTGGCCCTGAACAAGCACGATCTCCCGGCCAATTTCAAGCTCGGGCGTTCGTCACGTGCGAACCACTGCCCAATAAATGTTGCGAGAAAAACGCCCCGCCTAAACGGGCGGCAGGTTTGTAAACCAATGAGCGCACCATGCGCAAAGTTTGAGTTGACCGTTTTCAATGGTGAGGTGACACTTGTAGCAACGGACAGGGAGAAAGATGATGGACGAGGCACAGCAATGGCGCCACATGGCAAGTGCGCCGAAAAACGGCAACCGGATCCTCGTAACGATACGCTCGTCAGAACAGGGACCAGCCCAGGTAGATCTTGCATATTGGGCAAAGAGCGACCGGTTCGGCTCGGAAGGCTGGCGCGCTTCAGACTCGTCGCCGGGCCGGATCATCGAATATGCCGAGCCGGAATTGAAGTGTTGGATGCCGGTCCCCCTCGCCAATGCCGATGGTCTTGCAATGCCATCTCCCTGGAAAGGCGAGGATGATCGCGAACTCGATGGATCGGGGATATGAGAGAGGGTACGGCCATATCGCGATATCGAGAGCATTGTCGATCGTCGTCTCTCGATGGCCGACCGGCGGTATAGAGGGTCTGCGGCCCCTGACTGAGCGGCCTACACGCCGCCATGACTAAATATTCAAACTTTGAAGCAATTCTCCCGATGCCACTGGAGAAAATGTGGATGTGGCCGCTCAATCGATCGAAACGGCACGATCGCTCTTCCTGTCTTGTTGATCAAACCGCGGATGCTTTCTCGATCATTGGCATGACGTGAAATCAGAATCTCGAGTTCATCCGAGAGGCCGATTAACCCACGATCGAACATCCAGTGCGCCGTTCCTGAAAGAGCGATGCCATTGCAAAGGATATCAGGGCCATTTGCCTCCACGGGACGTATATGCGCAGCATCGACTTCCGCACGTCCACCGCCATTGATAAGCTTCAGCCCCGTGATCGCACAGCGCTTGTCGTAAGCCTGCAAAACGAGCCGGCGAAACAGGCGATCTCGCACAATTCGTGACGAAAGCTGGGCAACACGCTCACGCTCTTTTTCGACCACGAAGGGCGCCTGAACCCGGTCGTCAAATCCGTCAGAAAGCCGCATCTCTCTCGGCTCGTCCAAACGCGGCAACTCGGGTTCCAGCTCATTCAGGCCAATCGACACGATGCGATTGAAATCCGCCGCTGATATCAGGCGTACTGCCGCCTGTGCCCTACCAGAAATCCGGCCCTCTTCATTCAACAGACCGCGCTCGATGACGCCGTCTGGCCCACCGAACGGAACAGGATTGACAAAATCAAGGTAACTTCCCGGCTCAATCAACGCCAGATACATGCCGGCCGCCTTAGGGTCCGGAATGATCTGTGCAACTTTGGCGACAGCAAAATAACCCCGCGTCGCTGCAACCTTGCGCGGCTCGTAATAGATGATCCAATCACCGAGACAAGCTTGTACACGACCGAGATATTGGCTCGGAAACTGGTACTGTTCAGCCGGACTGTCGTCGTAAATTGAATCTGAGCGATGAATGAAAATTCCGAATCCCATGCCCGAATATTAGCATGATCAGGATACAACAGCGCAATGTGCCTTCTCACATAAAGCGAAATCAGTGAGCACCAAATCGTTTATCGCATAGACTTAGCATGCCGCCAGAGCCATCATAGTGCCAGAAGCTGGCGTCTTTTCCGAGAGCGAAGGACGAGTTCGGAAGTCATCCGTATCTCAGTCATTGCGGGTTCGATCTGCCTGTTGGCTCAGTTGGATGCCCTGCTTACATTACTGGCCCTGCTTACATTACCGATGACGCGCCTCTGGAGGATAAATCTAATGGAAGTAAGATTTCTCGCTGAGACTTTTCTCGCCCTCATGCTTTCCAGCGCTATCGCCTCCGCCCAGCAGGCGTCCGACATGGTCGCGCCAGAGAAGGCGACTGATATCGCGACAGCCAGACGTGTCGAGTCAGGAAGCTTCATGGTCGCGGCAGCCAATCCGCTGGCAGCCGAGGCTGGGCGCGATGTGATCGCCGCGGGCGGCAACGCCATAGATGCCATGGTGGCGGTGCAGACCGTGCTGGGCCTCGTTGAACCGCAAAGCTCCGGTCTCGGCGGCGGCGCCTTCCTCGTCTATTACAATGCGAAAAGCGGCAAGCTGACGACGTTGGACGGCCGGGAGACGGCGCCGATGGAGGCCTCGCCAAAGCTCTTCCTGGATAACAAAGGTCAGCCGCTTAAATTCATGGACGCCGTAATCGGCGGCCGTTCCGTCGGCACGCCGGGAACGGTACGACTTTTAGAGGAAGCCCATAAACGCTATGGAAGGGCGGAATGGGCAAGCCTCCTGAAGCCGGCGGAAAAGCTGGCGACCGAGGGTTTCAAAGTGTCGCCGCGCCTTGCCTCCCTGATCGCGTCCGAGGGCGATCGGTTGAAAAAATATGAGGCCCGCTCCTATTTTTTTGACGCCTCCGGAGCGCCCCTCCAGACCGGCGCCGCGTTGAAGAACCCGGCTTATGCCGAGACGCTTGCGGCGATCGCCAAAGGTGGCGCCGATGCCTTTTACAAGGGGCGAATTGCCGAGGCGATCGTCGAGACTGTGCGCGAGACGACCGACAATCCCGGCGTGCTGTCGCTTTCCGATCTTTCCAACTATCGCGTTATAGAGCGCGAACCGATCTGCTTCACCTACCGTACTCTTGATGTTTGCGGCATGGGGCCGCCATCGTCAGGCGGCATCGCCATCGGCCAGATGCTCGGCATGGCGGAGAATTTTGATCTCAAGTCCCTGGGGCCGAAAAATGTCGAAAGCTGGCGCATTATCGGCGATGCGCAGCGTCTCGCCTTCGCCGACCGCGAGCGTTACGTCGCTGACACCGATTTCGTGCCACTACCGATCAAGGGCCTGCTGGACAAGACCTATCTGGGCGAACGGGCAAAGCTGCTCGACGGCGACAAGGCGTTGGCCACCGATGCCGTCAAGGCCGGCGAACCGGAATGGGATCACGCGCTCCTTTTCGGTCGGGATGCCGCGCTCGAATTGCCCTCCACAAGCCATTTTGTCATCGCCGACAAGGAGGGCAACGTGGTCTCGATGACGACGACGATCGAAAGCGGCTTTGGCTCGCGGCTGATGACGAATGGCTTCCTGCTCAATAACGAGTTGACGGACTTTTCCTTCAAGACCCATGATGGCGGCCTGCCGATCGCCAACCGTGTCAAGCCCGGCAAACGGCCGCGCTCGTCCATGGCCCCGACCATCGTGATGAAGGATGGCAAGCCGCTGCTCGCCATTGGTTCGCCCGGCGGCAGCCAGATCATCGGCTATGTGGCGCAGGCGCTGATTGCCTATATCGACTGGGGCATGCCGGTGGAAGCGATCGTCGCCCAGCCGCATCTCATCAACCGGTTCGGCACCTATGACATAGAGGCCGGTACCAGCGCGGAAGAACTGCTCGGTCCGTTGAAGACACTGGGTTACGAGGTGAAACCGGGCGAGATGAATTCCGGTTTGCATGCTATCGAACTAACCGCCCAAGGTTTCGTCGGCAGTGCCGATCCACGACGCGAAGGAGTGGTTGTGGGGGAATGAGAAACAGGCGCAGCGGACACCGCCCGAAAGGGGTGAGGACCTTGTCTTCATCGTGACTGCTAACGTCTTTCAAAATCTCGGCTGCGCCAAAGGGCGTCGTTTCAATATCGTGGTTGACCTCACACGCTCCTGAACCCGGCTATCCAGCCCCGAAGAAAAATCTTTCGGTTTGCCACCAATAATCGGAATGGTCTTTGCCGCGCCCGGTTCGCGGCAGGGATATCGTCGCGATGGCAATCGGGCCTGCCTCGCCCTCCCACGACAAGGCCAGCAGCCCGGATCAGAAACATCGACGAGAGAGTAAAACCGAATGGCAAATGATCGCAAACTGCATCTCGGTGCCTTCATGCGGCCCGTCAGCCTCCACACCGGCGCATGGCGTTATCCGGGCGCATTCCCGGACGCGAATTTCAACTTCGCCCATCTCGCGCGCTTTGCGCAACAGCTGGAAGCCGCGAAATTCGACGCATTCTTCATGGCCGATCATCTGGCGGTGTTGAACATGCCGACGGAAGCCCTGCGCCGCAGCCACACCGTAACGTCCTTCGAACCTTTTACCCTGCTTTCGGCGCTCGCCGCCGTCACCTCCCGCATCGGGCTGGTTGCCACCGCCTCAACCACATTCGACGAGCCCTATCATGTGGCACGGCGTTTTGCGTCTCTCGATCACCTCAGCAATGGTCGTGCCGGGTGGAACATCGTCACCACGTCCAACCCGGATGCTGCACGGAATTTCGGCCGCGACGAACAGCCTGATCACACCGAGCGCTATGGGCGGGCACGGGAATTTTACGATGTCGTCACTGGCCTCTGGGATTCCTTCTCTGACGACGCCTTCATCCGCGATGTCGATAGCGGGTTGTTCTTCGATCCGGAAAAAATGCACGTCCTCAATCACAAGGGGCCTGAATTTTCCGTGCGCGGGCCGCTTAATATCGCGCGTCCGGTGCAGGGCTGGCCTGTCATCGTTCAGGCAGGCGCGTCCGAGCCAGGACGCCAGCTTGCGGCCGAAACGGCCGAGGTGGTTTTTGCAGCGACACCCACGCTTGCGGCGGGAAAGGCCTTTTACAAGGACGTCAAGGACAGGACCGTTGCCGCCGGCCGTTCCCGAGACGGGATTGTCATCCTGCCGGGCGCTTTCGTTCTGGTCGGCGATACCGTGGAAGAGGCCAGGGCCAAACGCGCCAGGCTCGACAGCCTCGTCCATTATGACAGCGCGATCGCTTCGCTGTCGATCGCGCTCGGTCACGATGTTTCCGGCTTCGATCCCGATGCTCCCCTGCCTGATATTCCGGAGACGAATGCGAGCAAATCCAGCCGCGAAAGGGTCATCGAACTCGCCAGAAACGAAGGTCTGACGGTGCGCCAGCTTGCCCAGCGGTTGGGCGGTTATGCCGGCCTCGCCTTCGTCGGCACGCCGGAAACCATAGCCGACGAGATGGAAAAATGGCTGCATGAAGAGGGTTCGGACGGCTTCAACATCACCTTCCCTTTCCTGCCTGATGGCCTTGACGACTTCACCACGCGCGTAGTGCCAGAACTACAGCGACGTGGTCTGTTTCGAAAGGACTATGAGGGGCCGACATTGCGTGATCATCTGGGGCTGCAACGGCCAGCCAATCGTTTTTTCCCGCAATAAAGGGCCATCGCGCCGATTGCGACAAAGCTAGGGAGATTTTCCACACCCGCCGCGAAGTTTGGCATGAGGTTCCAGAAGGTCGGATTGACCTCAAAAACACCCGCCCTTACCCTTTAATTACACAAAATACATAAATTAGGTGAATTAATATGAAGGCTGAACATTCCCGCCGCCAGATCCTCAAGTTCGGCCTTGCCGGCGCACTCGCAGCACCGCTGGTCACGGGCCGCGCGCTCGCTCAAGCCTCTTCGGATTTCCCTGCGGAGCTGAAGCTGGACTGGGGATTTTACTCCTCCCACACATTGCTGATAAAGAACAAGGGCTGGCTCGAAGAGGCTTTTAAGGATGTCGGCACCAAGATCACCTGGGTGCAGTCCCGTGGCAGCAACAATTCACTGGAATTCCTGAAGGTCGGCTCGACCGATTTTGCCGGTTCGGCCGCACTGTCGGCCTTTCTGGCCCGTGCCAACGGCGTGCCGCTGAAGGTTATCTATGTGGCAAGCTGGGGTGGTTCCTCCATCATTCAGGTGCGCCCGGATTCGCCGGTCAAGACCGTTGCCGATCTCAAGGGCAAGACAATCGCAGTCACCAAGGGAACAGCTCCTTATTTCACCCTGGTGCGTGCGCTTGACCAGAACAAGCTGTCGATCGACGACCTGAAGGTCGTGAACCTGCAACATCCGGAAGGCTTCAACGCGCTGCAGCAGGGTCAGGTCGATGCCTGGGTCGGTATCGATCCGCATACATCCCAGGCGGAGCTTGCCGGCGACAGGGCGATTTTCGATGAGCGCAGCTGGCGCGATGGCAGCGTCTTCAGCGTTTCGGAAGAATTTCTGGCAAAGCACCCGAAAGCGGTCGAGCGACTGCTCGGCGTCTGGGTGGAGACGCAGAAGTGGATCCGCGAGAATAACCGCGAATTCATCGATTTCGTCACCAAGGTCACTGGCAACGATCCCAAGATCACCGAGCTGACGATTAACAAGCGCGACTGGAAGGATCCTGTTCCCGGTGAGGAATTGCTGAACTCGATCCGCATCGTCACGCCACTGCTCGGCGATGATGTTCTGCGCCCGGGCGTCAATGTTGATAATGTCCTTTCATCGCTGATCGATCCGGCACCAGCGAAAAAGGCACTCGGCGCATGAATTCCCATCCGCGCGAATTCCAGCGCGTGAAGCAGACTGCCAAACAATTCCCCTCCCGCCTGCCGTTCTTGCAGCGGGTGGGCAATTTCTTTGGCCGCTTCGATCTGCGCGGCGCAATCGTGCCGGTCGGCTCATTGGTGCTGCTCGAGCTTTTCGTTCGTTTGGGCTGGGTCAGCCCCTATGTGCTGCCGCCGCCTTCCGAACTTTACGAGACGTTTCTGCGGCTAGCCGAAGGGCCGTTGTGGACGAATGTTGCGGCCAGTACCGCGCGCGTCTTTGTCGGCTTCGTCATCGGCTCGCTGCTGGCGGTGGTCGTTGGTTCGCTGGTCGGTTTGGTCATTGCTGCCGAGCGTTATCTCGAGCCGACATTTCAGGCGCTGCGCGCCGTGCCCAGCCTTGCATGGGTGCCGCTGCTGATGATCTGGTTCGGCATCGGAGAAACTTCAAAAATCGTGCTGATCGCCAAAAGCGCGTTTTTCCCGGTTTATCTCAACCTCTTCTCCGGTATCAGAAATGTCGACCGCAAGCTGGTGGAAGTGGGCGAGATGTATCGCCAGCCGCTGCCCATTCTGGTGTGGCGGATATTCATTCCCGCCTCTTTGCCGCATCTGTTCACCGGCCTGCGTTACGGGCTGTCGCTCGCCTGGCTGAGCGTTGTCGCAGCCGAGCTTCTGGCCGCGTCTGAAGGCATCGGCTACATGCTGTCCGATGGGCGAGAGCTTTCGCGGCCCGATCTGGTGATGATCGCCATCATCTGCCTTGCGGTGCTGGGCAAGATTTCCGACAGCCTGTTCAAGATCGTCGAGGAGCGCTGCCTGCGCTGGCGTGACACCTATTCCCTCAATGAAGGAGGGCGGCTGCGATGAGCCTGCTCAATGTCGATGTGCGCGAAAAAGCTTTCGGCGATACTGTCGTCCTTCAGGATATCCACCTGACGCTGGGGGATGGTGAGGCGGCTGTTCTTCTTGGCCCCAGCGGCTGCGGCAAGAGCACGTTGCTGCGCATTGCCGCCGGTCTCGACCGACGTTTTTCCGGTACGGTCAGGGTTCAGCAGGCAGAGGAAGATGAGGCCTCGCCGCCCATCGCCTTCGTGTTTCAGGAACCCCGCCTGATGCCCTGGCTGACGGTTGCAGAGAATATAGGTTACGCCGCCGGCAAGAAATATGATGTCGAGCGGGTGGAAGGCCTGATCAACGATGTGGGCCTGAGCGGCCACGCTGGCGCGCTGCCAAAGGCTCTTTCAGGCGGCATGGCGCAGCGGGTGGCCATCGCAAGGGCGCTCTATACCCGGCCGCGCATCCTGCTGCTGGATGAACCCTTCAGTGCGGTGGACGCTTTCACGCGGATGAAACTGCAGGACCTGGTGCTGAAAATTGTTGAACAGCGCGGCATTTCCTTCCTGCTCGTCACCCACGATATCGACGAAGCGCTCTATCTCGGTGACCGGATCTACATGATGGGCGCCCATGACGGCCGTATCCAGCAGCGGATAGAGGTGGACGTGCCGCGCCCGCGTGACCGAAGGTCGCCGCAACTTGCCAGCCTCAAGAACAAGGTGCTGACCGCCCTGCACAACGCCCATGTCATCTGACGGCTGCGCCTCACCTGAATAGTCGGCGTGAAGCTGGCAGGCGAAGCTGAGCAGCCCGAAAGTCTGCCGCAGCATTCGCCGTTCTTCCCTCCATTCGAGGTTACATCTCTCTCCGCGTCATGACTTGTCCAAGGCGAGGGCCAGGTCAGCGACAAGATCGTCGGGATGTTCGATACCGATTGACAGCCGGATTGTGGAATCCAGCACGCCGATGCGCTGGCGAACATCGGCGGGAACTCCCGAATGCGTCATGGTTGCCGGATGGGAAGCAAGAGACTCCGTACCGCCAAGGCTTACCGCCAGCTTGAATATGGTCAGGGCATTGAGGAACTTGAAGGATGCAGCCTGGCCGCCAATGATGTCAAACGAGAATGTCGATCCCGCGCCGGTGCATTGAGCTGCAAACACCTTGCCGACGGCGGACGCCGGCTCGCTGAAAGACAGGTAGTGGATTTTTTCCACCTTCGGGTGCTCCTTCAGGAATTCAGCCACGACCCTGGCGTTGTTATCCGCCCGCTCCATCCGGATCTGCAGCGTCTCGAGGGAGCGGCCAAGCATCCAGCATGAATGCGGATCAAGCTGCGTGCCGATTGCGCCACGCAAGGCCTTCACCTGCTTCATGACATCCTTCCGGCCGAGCGCGGCCCCGGCAATGAGGTCGGAGTGCCCGCCAACATATTTCGTCAGCGAATAGAGCGAAATATCGGCACCGTGCTCGATAGGCCTCTGAAACACCGGGCCAAGGAGCGTGTTGTCGCAGGCGATAATCGGCCTGTGCCCCTGCTTTTGGCCGATCACGTCAGCGACGCGGCCCATCATCGCGATGTCGACAATGCTGTTTGTCGGATTGGCGGGGGTTTCGATAAGGATGACAGACACCCTGCCCTTCGCCATCGCCTCCTCTGCCGCAGCCATCACCGAGGCCTCGCTGACACCGTCGGCGAAGCCCACCGCCGACAAGCCGAAATTATGGAAGGTCTTCGCCAGCAGCGTCTCCGTGCCGCCATACAGGGGCTGGGAATGCAGCACGGTGTCGCCCGGTCTAACGAAGGCGAAAAGCGTCGTTGAAATTGCGGACATGCCGGATGAGAAGAGCGCACAACTCTCGGTACGTTCATAAACGGCAAGACGATCTTCAACGATCTCGCTGTTGGGATGGTTGAAACGCGAATAGACAAGGCCCGCGCCCCTGCCCTCCGGCGGTTCCTTGCGCCCGGAGACGTAGTCGAAGAAGTCGCGCCCGTCTTCTGCCGACTTGAACACGAAAGTCGAGGTCAAAAACACAGGCGGCTTTACGGCGCCCTCCGACAACTCAGGATCATATCCATAATTGAGCATCTGGGTTTCAGGATGGAGAGCGTGATTGCCGATGTGGGTTTTGGACGGATGCGGCGCGGTCATTTCCGATGATCCCTTGGCTGGCGTTGAACTCACTGCAGGTTACATGCAATCAGGCCAAAATAACTTGCATTTTAAGGCGCAGACATGTCTGATAACGCAATATATTGCGGAGAATCTTCTTTTATGTCGCAGAAAATTGCGGATCAGATCGACAAACGGATACTCAGGGAATTGTCTGCCGATGCGCGTGTCACCAACAACGAACTCGCCGAGCGGGTCGGACTGTCGGCATCTGCGTGTCTGCGGCGGCTCCGGCGGCTGGAGGAGGTAGGGGCGATCAAAGGGTATTCCGCGATCATTGATCCGGCAATCGAGGGATGGACGATGACCGCCCTTGCATCCGTCCGCCTCAGCCGCCAGCACGACGACGAAATCCGAATGTTCGAGGCGGCCGTTCTCAACTGGGACGAGGTTCTCGAATGTCATCTGGTCACCGGTTCGAAGGATTACATGCTCAAGGTCATGTGTGGCGGCCTGGAAGACTATGAGCGTTTCATCAAGGACAAGATCGCAAAGCTGAAATGTGTCGATACCATCGAGACAAGCTTCGTCATGAACACAATCAAGGCACGACGCATCTGAGCGTTGCCATGACTGTTGCAATTCCTGCCTTCACCCGGCTCTCGCGCTCCCAGAGGTGTCTTCCGCTTAAAAACGAATGTTCAAACCGAACCTGCCGGCGTAACTATAGTTTTCGCTGAAATCACGCAGGGCAGTTCTGACGTTCGCCTCTCCATAAATTGCGTATTTTCCGTTCGCCCAATTGTATGTTCCACCTATGCCGAGACCACCCCGGAGCCGTTGGTGCCCGCTGGTGAATGCCACGCCTGCCACGTCGGTTCTGGTCTCCGGCAGGGCGTCATAATAAAGATTGGCAATGCCATAAGCGTGGATCCGATTTATCTCTCCCGCATCGCCAACCCATGTGGTTTCAAAGTCGGACGACAGGCCAAGACGCATGGTCAGATCATCATCGTTATCGAGGGATACCTTTGTGCCAAAGACGTCGTCGAAATCCTTGTAGCTGACATTGGAGTAGACAAGCTGCGCTTGCGGCGTCACTGCCCAGCCCCGACCAATGGCGATCTGCTGACCGGCTTCAAGACCAAGCGCGTAACCGAAACCATCATTGCCGCAGACGAGCCTCGTCGTTGCAGTCGAGGACGAAAGATTGCTGTCGTACCAGGTAAGGTTGGTCTGCCCATCTAGATAGAAACCGCCCTCGCCATACCAAGTCAGGGAGCCACCGAAACCATAGCCATTTCCCCCAATCGAACCATCGCCGAAAACCGAGGTTACGTCGCTGTCAATGGTGCCGTAATGCACAGAGAGGCTACCAACCAGGCTGCCGCTTTTTCCAGAGTGAAGCTCCAGATCCGAGCCGGCCTGCAACTGCCAGGTATCGACCCTGTAGTCTGCCGCTGTGGTCGAAGATTTCGGCGCCATACGATCATGGCTGCCGGTCATGCGCGCCCAGATGCCGCTATCGTCAGCCTCGTCAAATGCAGCCTGAACCTCGTTCGTGTTGCGGTTCCAGACGCGGTTGCCGACGCGCTGCTGAAGCGTGTCCAGACTGTTGAAACGCTGCAGCACCGAAGCATAGGCTTCGTAAACAGGTGCTCCGGGCTGATAGAGCGGACTTACCGACCCTCCTGAACCGGTTAGAGCCGAGCGCAGATACCAATTGCCATCGGTGGGTGTGGAGGCGCCGCCCTGATAAAGCCGGTAGGCGTAAGCTCCGGCCACCACCGCCGGATCACCCTTAAACAGATAGCTGCCCAACAGGGAAAAATTGCCGGCTGACACGCCTCCAACCTCGATGATCTTGATGCCCTCAATCGTCTGGCCCCCAGCGCCACCCAGATTGATCACGCGGACATTGGTCGTGCCAGACGTGTTGCCAGTAACGACAAGCTGGTCGGCGGCAGAGCTGTCGTCACCCAGCACCGTTTCGATTTCGAGTGTGCCGCCACTGCCGATATAGTCGCCTGCGACAGTGAGCGTGCCGATGGAGTTGCCCGGCGCGATGGTGCCACCTGAAAAATTGGTGGTCGTGCCCAGCTGGCCAGTGCCCTGCAGACGACCGCCAACCACCTGCATCGATCCGCCAAGGGAGCCGTTTACGGAGAGGATGCCGTTATAGACGCCAGACGTGCCAAGGAGCGCCGAATTGTTGGCAGTCAACGTGGTTTGTCCGCTACCGAGTTGCTGCACGCCACCCGCCCCTGAAATCGTGCCGCCGAATGTGACCACATCCGAACGGTCAAAGGCCAGAATACCGTCATTGGCAACGTCGCCGATGATACTGCCGCTGGTCCCGCCATCACCCAGCTTCAGGGTTCCAGCTGTGATTGTTGTGCCGCCTGCATATGTATTCGCGCCGGTCAGCGTCAAGGTTCCGGCACCAAGCTTGGTTAACTCGCCAACGCCGGATATTTCTGGCTCGATCCCGATGCTGAAACCGTTCGTATTAAAAAAACCTCCGCCAGACGCAAGGCGCAGCTGTTGGCCGTCGAAATTCGAGAAGAAGGTATTTTTGTCTTCGATGGCCCGTACGATACCACCGTCAAGCGTGACATTTGCGCTTCCCGAACCTCCACGAAAAAAGCTGGTCTCAAGCACGCCGCGCGCCGTCGCAGTACCGTTTATAGTGACCGTTCCGGACGCATTTGTCGCCGAGGAACCAAGCAAGACACCGGATTTCGCGTAAACCAGACCGCCATCTTCGATGGTGATGTCTCCAACACCATGGTTTCCCACGGTGAGGCTGGAGCTGGTGATCTGCCAGTTTGAGCCGATCCCTGTCACCGTGACGCTTCCGACGCTACCAGGATTTGCACCAACATATCCCTGGGTGCTTGAGACGGTCGCACCATCTTCGATCAACATCGTACCGTTGGAAAAGCTGCCGACGGCAAGCTGGTCAGAATTGATCCACTTTGAACCCTGACCGGTCACGATGACGCTGCCCGCTAAGAACGTGTCACCTATGATCCCCAGGCCATTGCTGACACTGCCGCCGTCCTCAATGCGTAAGCTGCCATTGTCGATCGAAAGACGCCCGGTGGTTTCCCACATGGAACCCGCACCCGAAACAAGCGCCGTTCCAAAATACGTCCCACCAAGGCTCGCATCTGCGGTGACATTGACCTTGCCGCCTGCTCTGACTTCCAAACCCCCGGCCGCACCGTCGCCGATTACAAAATAATCCGTATTGGTCCAGGTTGACGAATTACCGCCTGCGTCTTTTCCAGATACTATGACAGTGCCGCCCACAACTCCACTGTTGTTGGTCACAACCGCACCGCCGTTGATGTTGAGAGTGCCCCCGGAGGTTCTCGTTTCCATTGTGCTCAGGCTCGAGCCTGTACCGGTCACCGTGACGACGGCACCCATATCGATGTTAACGTAATTACCCTCAGCACTACGGCCTGAGATCAGTGCCGTTCCTGAAACCATCCCGATGTCAGTTGAGACGTCCGGGACAAGGCCCGTGTCCCAATTCCCGGCATCGAACCAGTCATTGTTTCCGGCTGAACCCGTCCAGCTCGCAGTTTGCGCCAGGGCTGGATAAGAGGCCGCTGTAAAAAGGCATCCAAGCAGGAGGCTGCGCGACGAACGAAGGTGCTTCGCTTTTGGGCTTCCCGAGCTCCGGATACTTGGCTTGTCCGGCATCAGACGTGGTTGTTTCAGCATCGCGCGCCCCGAAGCAGACTACCTTGAATGAATCACATTCGAATCTCCTCATATAAGAAGGGTTTATGGTTAACAGAAAGTGGATTTCCGGTTGTATTCCCCGGTCGATCGGACAACCAGCATGCTTTCGCTCTACCCTGGTTGAAGGAAGTTTTCAGCGAAATCGCTTCACCGCTGTTTAGCGTCTCTGAGACCGATACACAGTCGTATCGAGCATGCAGTTTCGCCCAGGGTTATGAGCATTGCCCGGCTTGTTTTCGGCCTGGATGAATACATGGCCAATTCCTGGTTCAAGTCGTCGTTTTGCATCATGATGTCACGTCCTAAGGGCGTCGGAAGTGACATCATGATCGTTTGTTTACTGCGTCTTTGTTTCGAGGGCCTTCACAATGGCCTCACCGAATGCCCTGGCCGAGGCTGGGTTCTGGCCTGTGATGAGACGGCCATCGACAACAATCTTGTTCTCGAAAATCGGTGCCTCTTCAAATATTGCCCCAGCGTTCTTCAGCGCGCCCTCAAGCTCGAAAGGAACGATCTTGTCATAGTGGCGGGAGGCTTCTTCTTCTGCAGTGAACCCCGTGAGCTGGCGTCCGTTGATAAGGCTTTTGCCGTTGCTCAGCTTCACATTCAAAAGACCTGCCGGACCGTGGCAAACGGCACTGACGATGCCGTTGCTCCCATAAATATGCGGCAATTCGCTTGCCAGGGTCTGGGCCTCATCTATTCGTCGACGTTCCACACTTCCAGCGAACTCGCCCAGGGTCTGCTCGAACCCGCTTTGCTCGATTACTCTCCCGGCGGCGATGGCCTCTTTCTCTACTTCACCAAGGCCGCCCAAAGCCAGCCCAAGTTACGGGCATTCATTGACACCTGCTCGAAGCTGCGCAAACAGTCCAGGTCAGTGACGTGATGTATATTTAATTCCGACCATAAGCGGT
This sequence comes from Agrobacterium sp. O3.4, assembly GCF_041414895.1. Taxonomy (NCBI): domain Bacteria; kingdom Pseudomonadati; phylum Pseudomonadota; class Alphaproteobacteria; order Hyphomicrobiales; family Rhizobiaceae; genus Agrobacterium; species Agrobacterium sp. O3.4. The sequence goes on along the minus strand of NZ_JALPZP010000006.1, from coordinate 25,048 downwards.
GATGCCTCCGGCCCTGCCGCGCACTGTCAGGCTTGGAAACAACATCCAGCCTCTCATTAAATCAGGTCTGCCTGCAGCAGCCTCAAGAATGTCCGGGGGCTGGCCGTCGTGATCTTCTGGCTGCGTCATGGCGTTACGACAGGTGCCCAATGGCCCTCTTCTCCGCCATCGCTCTCGCCGCAACTGTTATCGTCTAGTTCTGATCAACGAGCCCTGGCCCTGGCGAGAAACACACATCATTGAACGTGCGTTCGGCGTCGGACCGAGCGCATTGACGAAAGCGGTAGCCCTGCTCGCGCAGGATCTCGAAGGTCAGACCGCTTGACGGCGGAGAAGCAGGAGTTCTCCAACCAACCGGAATTTTTGCAACGGAGCCCCATGTGTCGCGGGCAACGCTTTTGATGGGTCCGGAATCCCATGAGTAAGCACGGCGTCCATTTCTCCAGCAATATGAGTGCTGCTGGCGCGCGCGCCGTCGACTAATGCACCACGGTAGTTCATGAAATTAGAGTGATAATTCTGATGGGATCGCACGCTGAAAGCGTAGCCGATGACGTGATCAGATTGAGAGGCAGAGCTGATGGGGCTATTTGGAATTCTGCTCGGACTAGGCTTTCTGATGTGGTTTGCCTACCGCGGATGGAGCGTGTTGCTCCTGGCGCCTGCGGCAGCTCTTATAGTCGCAGTCTTCTCCGGCGAGCCGCTTTTGCCACACTGGACGTCGACATTCATGAGCGGCACCGCACGTTTCGTGATGCAATGGTTCCCCATGTTTTTGCTCGGTGGCATCTTTGGAAAAATGATGGATGACAGCGGATCGATTACGTCGATCGCTCGTTTCCTGACGGAGCGGCTGGGTGTCAAGCGAACCATGCTCTCCGTTGTCCTGGCGTCCGCCGTCGTCACCTATGGTGGCGTCAGCGTCTTCGTTGCATTTTTCGTGCTGGTGCCCATGGCAAGGGAAATGTTCCGCGCTGCCAATATCCCGGCGCGCCTCATGCCGGCGGCCATCGGTCTCGGCGCCTTTACCTTCACCATGTCAGCGATGCCGGGCACGCCCTCGACAAACAACGCGATACCGATGCCATATTTCGGCACGACGACGTTTGCGGCGCCCGGTCTTGGTATCATTGCCTCCATTATCACATTCGCCTTCGGAATGTGGTGGCTGGCACGCATTGAGGCGAAAGCCCGTGCCGCCGGAGAAGGATATACCGATGATGAAAAGCCGGTTGTCATCAGTGAAAAGACCCGCGAGCAAGCGACCATTTCAGGGGACTTTGATCCAAACGAGCTGACCCACGGACAGAGGAGCAAACAGGCGCCATCGTTCCTTTTCGCCGTTCTGCCGCTGATCGTCGTGATTGGGGTCAACTTCCTGATGGCCCTGGTGATATTGCCGAGGGTCGATTTCTCGCGAGCGGAAGCCGCGCTCGGGATCAATATCGCCTCCACCATTGGCGTATGGGCTGTCCTTCTTGCCCTGGCAGCGGCGATCATCACCGTCATTGCGATCAATTTCGGCCGGCTGGGGTCATTACGCGAGAGCCTTGATGCAGGATCCAATTCAGCGGTTCTTCCCATCATGACAGTGGCGAGCCTTGTCGGTTTCGGCGCTGTTGTCGCGGCCATGCCGGCCTTTATGGTCGTGCGGGACGCGGTGCTGCAAATACCGGGCGGTCCACTCGTTTCACTGGTCGTGGCGATGAACACCCTGGCCGGGCTGACCGGGACGGCGTCTGGCGGGATGGCAATCGCGCTCAATGCGCTCGGCGCGGAATATATGCGCCTTGCGGCCGAATACGGCATCGACCCTGCCCTGATGCATCGTCTGACGACGATCAGCGCCGGCACGCTGGATGCCCTGCCGCACAATGGTACGGTGCTGCTCCTCCTGCAGATCAGCAAGCAGACGCACGCCGGAAGCTATTTCGACATGATCATGACGGTCATTGTCGGCGTCATCCTCTCTCTCATCGCAGTCTTTTTTCTCGGTTCGATGTTCGGCTCATTCTGAGCGGGCACCGGACGCTGATCCCGCCTGTTCGGGATCCGGTGACAATTCATAGGCTTACCCGTTCAACGTTATGGAGACCGTGCCATGAAGAAAATGTCCGTTCTGATCCTGATACCGTTACTGATGGCCAGCACCCCGGCACTCGCACATGTCGGCCATGGCGACCACGGCTCATTCATGTCCGGGTTCATGCACCCGCTTTCCGGCTGGGATCACATCCTTGCCATGGTCGCGGTCGGCCTTTCAGCTGCCATGCTCGGGGGACGTTCCCTGATCGCCATTCCTGCAACTTTTGTCGCTTTGATGCTGGTGGGCTTTATCGTGGCGCTCGCGGGTGTGCACATCCCCCTGGTCGAGCCGGTCATTCTTGCTTCGACAATCATCATCGGTCTTTCGGTCGCGGTTGCGCGTCCGGTCTCGCCGGTGCTCGTCGCCATGATTGTCGGCGGGTTCGCTTTTTTCCACGGACACGCCCATGGCACCGAACTGGCCAACCAGAGCGCCCTGGTCTTCGGAGCAGGTTTTGGTATCGCGACGGCATTGCTGCACATGATCGGCATGGGAACGGGCATCGTCGCCGAGCGGCTGACGCGCGGGACAGCTGCTCTGCGCCTGGCCGGTGGCGCGACCGCACTTGGCGGCGTCCTTTTACTCGCAAGCTGACTGGCCGAATGCACGTGATGAAACATGTGAAGCCAAAGGGGTCGGCATAGGGCCGGCTTTAGCGATAGCTCCGGGAGAACCATGTGACGCAACAGACATCCGGTGGCCTGCCCATCCAGCTACTGCGCCTGGTGAGCCCAAGCCAGCCCGTCGGCTCGTTTTCCTACTCCCGCGGTCTGGAATGGGCAGTGCACGACAGGATTGTTTACGATGAGGCAAGTGCTGCAGCCTGGATATTCGGTCTTGTCGAGCACAGCTACTCTGTCTGCGATGCGGCTTTGTTCCTGCGCATGATGCGGGCGATGAAGATCGGGGATCGGGACGCGTTCCTGAAGGCTGATGCTTGGCTGTCGGCGGCGCGGGAAAGCCGGGAGATCGAACTGGAAGACAAGCAGATGGGCGCATCGATGTTGAAGGTTTTGCAGGATCTCGGCGTTTCGTCCGCCAAATCCTTCAAGGGGTCGAAGCTGACATATCCGGCAGCCTTCACGCTGGCGGCGACGCACTGGAACATCTCGGAGACCGATGCGCTGCGGGGGCTTCTATGGAGTACGGTCGAAGGCCAAGTGTCTGCGGCCATTCGGCTGGTCCCGCTGGGGCACACGGCCGGCCAGCGCCTCCTTATTGCTGCAGATGACGTCATCGAGCGGGCGGCGAGAAAGGCCGAGACGGTCACCGACGATGAAATAGGCAATGCCGCACCCGTCATGGCCATGGCGAGTGCCTGGCATGAAACGCAATACAGCCGGCTCTTTCGTTCCTAGGTGCCAATGGAGTCCGCAGGAACGCATCTTGCCGGTATCACACGATAGTCCAGGGAGGGCTATGCATTGATTTCATTGTTTCGTGGCCTCCGGTCCGTTCTCATCCTTGCCGCCGCGGGTGTGCTTTTCGGCGCCTTCCTGATGTTCTGGGAAGCCATACTGATGCTTGTGGACAGTTTCCGGATGGCCCGGCTGAACCCCGATATGTCCGTCATCGTCGCGGTGCTGCGCGCAACGGACAAAATTCTCCTGGGCATCGTGTTGATGGTGGTGGGCTGCGGTATTGCACTTGGCTTTGCGCTCGACATCCCGCCCGAGCAGCGATCGAAGCTGCCGCAATGGATGATCATCGATACCGTAGCGGAGCTCAAGAACCTCTTCTTCCAGATGATCATCCTTTATCTCGTTGTGCATTTTGCCGCCCAGGTCGGTGAAATGCAGATGCCTTTGCAATGGGAAGCGCTGGTGCTTCCGATATCCGCGCTCCTTTTGGCAGGAGCAATGAAGTTGACCGCGAGTTCGCACCATCTGGCAGAAGGGACACGGAGCGAAAAACGCAGCGATCACACGAAGGACGTGGTGCGACAAGCCGGCGCAAAGCCGTCTGAGCAACCACCTTCCGAATAGCTGGAGGTGCTGGTGGACTTGAATCGTAGCGCAGGTCGCCAGGAGCGATCACGAGAGGGATTTTCGCCCATGGTCAACGGATGGAATGCGCAACTCGAATTGTGGTTTGCGCAATCCCACGGGAAGACCCGCCTCATGCATAGACGCCATAGCGGGCCGCTTGCGGTTCAACGTGCCTTTCATCCCGAAAGCGATGGCTCCGCGCATGTCTACATTCTGCATCCGCCAGGTGGCGTTGCAGGTGGCGATGTCCTCGACATCAATTGTCGCCTTGCCCCGCAGGCGCGCTGCGTCCTCACCACCCCCGGTGCGACGAAATTCTACCGAACCGATGGCGGCGCGAGCGTGCAACGCACGCAGATCGACGTTGGCGAAAACGGTATCTGCGAAAATCTCCCACAGGAAACCATTCTTTTTGAGGGTGCGGATGCTTCCATCAACACCCGCGTCACGCTTGCGGGCAATGCCGTTTATGCCGGCTGGGACTTTATCAGCCTCGGCCGCCCAGCGGCGGGGGAACGTTTCGTGACCGGTGGGCTTCAGCAACGTGTCGAGATATTTCGCGATGGCGAGCTTATCTGGTTCGAGCGAATGGCGTTTTCGCGCTCACCGGAGATTCTGGACGCCCCGGTCTTTTTTGCCGGGCGCCCGATCGTCGGAACAATGGTCTATGCGGGACCCGCGCTCGAAAACACCGTTGAATGTATTCGCGAGACGCTTGGCACACAGGCGACAGGTGTTTTTTCGGTCAGCCAGCTCGAGCATGTGATCGTCTGCCGTTACCTCGGCCAGCGCATGTCCGAAGGCAAGGCGCTTTTTCTCCAGGCGTGGAGCATTCTTCGCGAGCGAGGCCTCATGAAAAAGGCCGTCGCTCCACGCATCTGGGCAACGTGAACCAGCAAAACGATGAGGGCTACCCATGGAACTGCTACCGCGTGAAAAGGACAAACTCCTGATCTTTACCGCTGCACTGCTCGCAGAACGGCGCAGGGCAAAGGGCCTGAAACTCAACTACCCAGAGGTGGTAGCCTTTATCTCAGGGGCACTGCTGGAGGGCGCCCGCGAAGGGCGAACCGTCGCCGATCTCATGTCATATGGCGCGACATTGTTGACCCGTGAAGAGGTCATGGAGGGCGTGCCGGAGATGATCCACGACATACAGGTCGAAGCGACTTTTCCCGACGGTACGAAACTCGTCACCGTCCACAACCCCATTCCCTGAGGAGGCTATCATGATTCCCGGCGAATATTTTATCGAGGATGGTTCCATCGAGCTCAACAAGGATCGGCAGACGCGCAAGATCGACGTTGCCAACTCCGGCGACAGGCCGATCCAGGTGGGGTCCCACTATCACTTCTATGAAACGAATGAAGCGCTCCTGTTCGACCGGGAGGCCAGCCGTGGCTTCCGGCTCAATATTCCTGCCGGAACGGCAGTCCGCTTCGAGCCGGGGCAGGAGCGCACGGTCGAGCTCGTGGCGCTCGATGGTGGAAGAGAGGTTTACGGTTTCAACGCCAAGGTTATGGGCAAGCTCTAGGAGGCAAGGATGGTAACGATCACACGGCAGAACTACGCCGATCTCTACGGTCCGACCAAGGGCGACAGGCTTCGGTTGGCGGACACGGAACTCGTCATCGAGATCGAGGAAGATCACACCATATACGGCGAGGAGGTGACGTTTGGTGGAGGCAAGGTGATCCGCGACGGCATGGGTCAGAGCCAGCGGCCGGCGGCCGAGGTTGCCGATGTCGTCATCACCAATGTCATCATCATTGATCACTGGGGCATCATCAAAGCGGATGTCGGCATCAAGAATGGCCGAATTTCCGGCATCGGCAAATCAGGCAACCCCGATATCCAGCCGGGAATATCGATTATTGTCGGTGGCGCCACCGACGTCATCGCCGGCGAAGGGCGCATCCTCACCGCAGGCGGCGTCGACACCCATATCCACTTCATTGCACCACAACAGGCCGAAGAGGCGCTCGCGAGCGGCACGACGACGCTTGTTGGCGGAGGTGCGGGACCGACGGTCGGTACGCTCGCGACAACTGTTACCGCCGGCCCCTGGGCAATTCACCGGATGCTTGAGGCAGCGGAAGCACTGCCCATCAATGTCGGCCTGCTTGGAAAGGGCAATATAAGCAAGCCCGATCCGCTGCGGGAGCAGATTCGCGCCGGCGTTGTCGGTCTCAAGCTGCATGAAGACTGGGGAACGACACCGGCTGCCATCGACAATTGCCTGACGGTTGCCGACGAGATGGACATTCAGGTCGCGCTCCACAGTGACACGCTCAACGAGAGCGGCTTCGTTCGGGATACCCTGGCGGCGATGAAGGGGCGTACCATCCACAGTTTCCACACCGAAGGCGCTGGCGGCGGGCATGCGCCTGACATCATTACCGCAGCCGGTGAAGAAAACGTCCTTCCGTCGTCTACAAATCCTACCAGGCCATTTACGATCAACACCATCGACGAACATCTCGATATGCTGATGGTCTGCCACCACCTCAGCCCGCAGATCCCAGAAGATGTTGCCTTTGCCGAGTCGCGTATCCGGCGCGAGACAATTGCGGCGGAAGACATTCTCCACGACCTTGGCGTCTTTTCGATGATGTCTTCGGATTCGCAGGCGATGGGCCGCATCGGCGAGACGACGCTTCGTTGCTGGCAGACCGCGCACAAGATGAAGGTCCAGCGTGGCCCACTGGCGGAAGACAGCGAGCGGAACGACAACTTTCGCGTCAAGCGCTATATCGCCAAATATACGATCAATCCGGCTCTGACGCACGGCTTTGCTCATGAGATCGGGTCCGTTCAGGTCGGAAAACGAGCCGACCTCGCTCTCTGGAAACCGGCATTTTTCGGCATCAAGCCGCAACTGGTGATGATCGGTGGAATGATCGCCATGGCCCCGATGGGTGACCCGAATGCGTCGATTTCCACACCGCAGCCAGTGCATTACCGCCCGATGTACGGCGTGCTCGGCCGCGCCCTCGGTTCGACAGGTGTCACATTCGTCTCGCAGGCGGCGCTTGATGACGGCATCGGTGAGAAACTGAAACTGAACAAGCAGCTCGTCGCTGTCAGCGGTACCAGGACGGTGCGCAAGAAGGACATGATCCACAACAGCCGCACACCAAAGCTCGAGGTCGATCCGCAAAACTACAAGGTGCGCGTCGACGGAGAGCTGATCACATGCGAACCGGCCGACGTGCTGCCGATGTCGCAGCGGTATTTCCTCTTCTAGAAAGCGGAAATACCGGGCGTTTACGCGCCCGGTATTTCTAACAACAGGGCAGAAGCCTCCAGCCTGCGCGACAGGAGCACGTATTCATGAAGCTGAACCATTTTCCGGATCACCCCCTGTTTTCTTTCGTGGACTGGTCGTTGCGGGGCATCGGGCAGGTCGTCTTTCAGAACAACCCGCTGTCAGGCCTCGTCATCCTGGCCGCACTTGTCTGGAATTCATGGATTTACGCCGTCATCTGCATTCTCGGGGTCATCTCGAGCACGTTGACGGCGGTGATCCTCAGGGCTGACAGAGGAATGCTGCGTGACGGCCTTTACGGGTTCAATGGCGCACTGGTCGGTCTGGCGCTCGTTGCCTTCACCAGCGAGGATTTTCGGGCCGGCTCCATCCCGTCCATCGCGATGGTTGTCTACATCATCTGTGCTGCCGCCTTCACCACAATGGCGCTTGCCAGCATTGGTGCATTGCTGGCGCCTCACAAGGTGGCGCCGCTGACGATGCCGTTCGTCCTTGTCGGATGGCTCTTTCTCTTCGCTGTTCTGAAATTCGATGCCATCGATGCCGGCCCCATGGCCAAACCCATCTCGCCCGAGCAGTTTTCCGACACGGTGCCTTATGTCCTTTCAACCTGGTACGAAGGGATCGGCACATCGATCGGCCAGATTTTTTTCCAGGACAACTGGATTTCCGGATATCTCATCCTGATTGCCATTGGCCTGAACTCCCGCATTTGCGCCGCGATGGGCTTGCTTGGAGCGATTGTCGGCACGCTGGTGGCTGCCTTGTATGGAGGACCGGAGGGGGCGGTGCGTGACGGCCTTTTTGGCTACAACTCGGCCCTGACTGCCATGGCGCTCGGCGGCGTTTTTCTGGTATTCACTTGGCGCAGCCTCCTCTACGCCATTTTTGGCGCTGTCATAGCAAGCTGGCTCTGGGCCTCGGTTGCCATCTTCCTGACGCCGATCGGCATGCCGGTCCTGACGTCAACCTTTGTTCTCGTAACCTGGCTTATGCTGCTGGGTCAGGGTGCATTCAAGGCACTCGTGCCAGTCCCACCCGCCGAATCCACTACACCGGAAGATAATCGCGCGCGCTATCTCGGACACCAGGGTTGATCTTCAAAACGACGTCCACAGGATACCTGTCGTTTTTGTCGACGTGGCTGTTCTGATTTTTTCGGCGGCCTGCCGAAGGACAGGATTTGTGCCGCAGTGCTTTCCACCGACCATCATGCTCCTCGGACAAGACACAAAACGGCGCCACAGGGCGCCGTTATTGTCTGGCTGAAGCCTCGGAACCTCCCGGCTATTCGCTGGCTACCTCGGTAACAGGATCCGGTTTGACCCCGAAGAGCCGTTCCTTCAGCCTTTCCCGGCCGGCCTGGACAACCAGGTAAAGTACGGGAATGACGACAAGCCCGAGCACGGTACCGAGCAGCAGGCCGCCGAGCACCGTGGAGCCGATTGCCTGGCGACTGCCTGCACCGGCACCGGTTGCGATGACCAGCGGAACAACGCCAAGAATGGAGGCGAGTGCCGTCATCAGGACAGGTCTGAAGCGCTGGGATGTGCCCTCGGACGCCGCATCGAAAATGCTCATGCCCTCTTCACGGCGTTCCTTGGCGAATTCCACGATCAGGATCGCATTTTTTGCCGCAAGCCCGATCAGCAGCAGCAGGCCGATCTGGGCGTAGATGTTGAGATCGATGCCACCGACGACGAGGGCGCCGAGAGCGCCGACCACTGCGACCGCAACTGACAACATCACGGCAACCGGGACGCTCCAGCTTTCATATTGCGCGACGAGGAAAAGATAGGTGAAGACGATGCCCATGATGAGGATAATGACCGTCTCGTTCCCCGATTGCTGCTCCTGAAGCGCCAGACCCGTCCACTCGAACCCGAAACCGGCAGGCAGTGCCTCGTTTGCCAGTCCACCCATGATTGTCAGGGCTTGCCCGGTGCTTGTGCCTGCTGCTGCCTGGCCGTTGATCGAGGCTGATGAGAACAGATTATAACGATTGACCGAGCTCGGCCCGTAGACCGTCGAGATGGAAAGCATGCTCTGGAGCGGAACAAGTTCCCCCGACTGACTGCGAACCCTCAGACGCTGGATGTCATCGATACGTTGGCGATAGGCTGCCTCGTCCTGCAGCCGGACCTGATACACACGCGAGAAAATGTTGAAATCGTCAACATATGTTGACCCCAGATGAGCCTGCAACGTCGCGAAAATCGCAGCGGGCGAAACACCATAGAGCTCGGCCCGCTTCCGGTCGATATCGAGATAAAGCTGCGGCACCCCAGCGGAGAAGGTACTGAAAACGCCGGCAAGTCCCGGTGTCCGGTTCGCCTGCATAATGAGATTTCGCATGACCTCGGCCAGTTCCTGCTGGCTCTGGCCCGCCTGGGCCTGCAGGCGGAAGTCAAAGCCGCCTGTCGTGCCAAGACCGGGAATTGCCGGGGGATTGAAGGGCACGATTGAAGCCGTGGAAATGGCCGCGAGCTGTGGGCGGAGCCGGTTGATCAACGCAAATGCGCTCTGGTCGGATCCACGTTCACTCCATGGCTTCAGTGCGGAGATGATCATTCCGCTGTTTGAACCACCACCACCAACCATGCTGACACCGGCAATACCGATCGTGTTGGCAATCCCCGGCGTTTGCTGCAGCAGCGCACTTACCTGCGTGATTGTCTGCTGGGTGCGCTCGAGGGATGCAGCATTGGGAAGCTGCACGTTCATGAACAGGTATCCCTGGTCCTCGGCAGGAACAAAACCGGTCGGAAGCATTCGGTAGAAACCAAAAATGCCGAACAGGACTGCGGCAAACAGCACGCCTGCGAGCACAAAACGTCGCGCGAACAGCGAAAACATCTTCAGATAAAACCGACGCGAGGAGTCCAGGCCATTGTTCAACTTGCCGAACAGTCCGGTCTTGTGTTCCCGGCCGGGCCTGAGAATGAGCACGCAAAGAGCCGGGCTCAATGTCAGCGCATTGATTGTTGAAAAAAGGACCGTCACGAGGATCGTCACGGCGAACTGACGGTAGAGTTCCCCCGTGATCCCCGCCAGAAATGCGACCGGAACGAAAAGCGCAGCGAGAACGAGCGTGGTCGCAACGATCGGACCAGTGACCTGCTCCATGGTCGCAAGCGTTGCCGCACGAATGTCTATCGCCCGTTCCGTCATAAGTCGCTGGACGTTTTCAACGACGATGATGGCGTCGTCCACGACGAGACTGATTGCCAGAATGACTGCGAAAAGCGTGATCGTGTTGGCAGAATAACCAAGAACGTAGAGGACGGCGAACCCGCCGATCAGCGAAACCGGGATCGTCAGCGTCGGGATCAGCGTTGCACGCCAATCCTGGAGGAAGGCGAACACGACGGCTACCACGAGGACGAAGGTAATCGCGAGCGTTACGAAGATTTCGCGGATGGTTTCCCGCACGAAGGACGTCGTGTCGAAAACCATCGTATAGGCAACGTCATCGGGGAACTGCGTTGACAGTCTCTCGAGTTCGCCGAGCACTGCATTCGATACCGCAAGTGCATTGGCATCCGATGACTGATAGACGACGACGGTCGCGCTTGGATGACCATTGAGGGTCGAGGCCGTATCATATGACTGGGCGCCAAGTTCCACGCGCGCGACGTCGCGGAGCCGGACAACGCCGCCATCACGGTTGCTGCGAACGATGATATCGCCGAATTCCGCCTCGTTGGCGAGGCGTCCCCGCGCCATGACGGTAAGCTGCATCTGCTGTCCGGACATTGCCGGTGGCGAGCCGATCTGGCCAGCGGATGCCTGGGCATTCTGCGCTCGGATCGCAGCGGTGAGATCCGCAGCGGTGATACCGAGTGCCTCCATCCGGTCAGGCATCATCCATATACGCATGCTGTAGGTCGGGCCGAAGACACTCGCTTCGCCGACCCCGGGGAGCCGGGCAAGGGCATCGCGAATGTTTACCGTCGCATAGTTGCTGATGAAGACTTCGCTTTGCGTTCCCTTCGGTGAATAGATCGCCAAACCGAGCAGCATGCTTGACGAGCGACTCCGAACCGTCACGCCGGCCTGTGTGACGGCAGCGGGTAGGCGGGGCGTTGCCAGTGCAAGGCGGTTCTGGACATTGACCTGGGCAATAGCCGGATCAGTGCCGGCCTCGAAGGTCACAGTAAGAGAATAGGTACCGTTATCGGTGCTCGACGAAGACATGTACATCATGCCCTCTACCCCGTTGACCTGCTCTTCGATCGGAGCGCCAACGCTGTCCGTCATCACGGTCGCACTGGCGCCGGGATAGCTGGCTGTCACCTGGACTTCAGGTGGTGTGATCTGCGGAAACTGGGCCACCGGGATCTGAAGAAGCGCTACGGTGCCAGCGATGAGCATCACGACTGCGATGACCATCGCGAAACGTGGGCGGCCAATGAATGGGGCGGAAATGTTCATTTTGGCACCACTGGCTGAGATGACGTCTTGTCTGCGATGATGTCGACAACGGACCCTTCAGTGACGTTCTGGAGACCTTCAATGATGACGTCTTCACCTCCCTCCAGACCACTCTCGACGATCCAGGCTCCGTTTCGTTGCTCGGACACGGTGATCCGGCGTTGAGTGGCCTTTTTATCCGCCGTCACCAACATGACGTAACGTCCTTCCCGGTCCTGCTGTACGGCGCCAAGCGGCACAGTCGGGCGCTCCAACCGTGTGTTTTCCGAGACGACCACCGTTACGAACTGACCGGGGATCAGCAGGAAATCGCTGTTGGGGAAAACGGAGCGGATCGGCAGCGTCCCTGTTCCCTCATCGACTTCGCTGCCGAGGAACGTGACCGGTACAGTCTGGGGATAGATCTGGCCATTGGAGAGCCTCAGGCGCGTATGATAGCGAAGGGCAAGTTCATCCTTGCTCGCCCCGCCTGCCGCTTCGCGCAAATCCAGCAATGCACGATCGCTGACGGAAAAAACCACCCGGACGGGGTCAAGCTGAACGACACGCGCCAGCGCCGCTGATGACGGCGTCACGTAACTGCCGACGGAAAACGCAGCTGTTCCAATCCGTCCCTTCAGGGGCGAGGTAATATGGCTGTAGCTGAGATTGAGCTCGGCTTGCTTCACGGCCGCTTCTGCCGACTGCGCACTTGCTGACGCAGTGTCACGTGCCGTTTCGCTCTGTTCCACGGTTGCGCGCGCGACGCTCTGGTTCAGGGATTGATTGCGCGCAAGCTGCCGTTCGGCATCGAGAAGGGTCGCATTTGCGCGGGTAAGATTGGCTCGCGCATCGGAAAGCGCGATCTCAAGAGCCCGGCTGTCAATTCTGAAAAGTTCCTGGCCTTCTTCGACTTCGGCCCCCTCTTCGAATGACCTTGCATCAATGAAGCCATCTATCCTCGAGCGGATGTCGACGGCATTCAATGCCTCAATGCGTCCCACAAACTCGTATTCCGGAGAAACATCATCCACGGCGACCTTCATCGTTGCGACTTTGGGCGCGTCCTGCGCACGTGCCGGAACCGTCATGCCAACTGAGGCCGCGATCATGGAGGCGAGGAGAACTTTAGAAAACCTGTCGGTAATTCCCATGCGTTACCCTCCGGAAAGCGTTAGTGGCCAGGGCAGATACGGCAAATGCGAGCGTGCTTGCTATCGTCCTGCTCCGAGGTCGGCAGCCAGAGCATATTTCTGTAAAGCGCGGGTCGGGAAGCGAAAAATCCTGTTAAAGTACGGATTTTGCAGCCATTTAGCTAAATAGGGATACTGTGCACAAGACCGGGATAAACTGCACAAGACTGTTTGACCGGTGACCTTCGATTGCTTGCTGTAACCTCTCACACCGACGACCATTGATATTGTGGAACACGGCAGTTTGCCCACATAGCGTAAAGAGGCGGCCCTTCTTCTCCATAGGGTTCTGCGGACAGAAACGACGACCGTTTTGGGCGAAGCCGTCCTGCTTCGCGTGCCTCCTTGGGTGTGACACCAAACTCACGTCGAAACGTGCGGCTATACGTCGATGGGTCTGTAAACCCCCACTCTTCGGCGATTACGGAGATGGACCGCCTGTCATTTTCATTGGTCAGAATGTCCCTGGTCCGTAAAAGACGCTGGCGGCGGATGTAGTTGGAAATACCGCCACTGGTCTCGAAAATCCGATAGAGCCTGGACCGTGAGACATTGAGGTCGCGGCACAATTTTTCGGGAGAAAGGTCGCGCATTGCCAGCTGTGTGGCGATAAGTTTTTTCGCGCGCATCATGATCACGGCATTGATTGGTCCATCCGCTTCGAACACACGGTCGCGTGTCGGCGTGATGCAGGCCGACAGCAAGGAGGTTGTCGCGACGGCCATATGTTCGGCATCCCGCTCCACACGACCGGGGAGCGAATGATGCAGCAGCTGGATGTAGTCGATAATCAGCGCGGACATTTCTGGCCGGATAGCGAGATCATAGGGCTGCGAGAACGCAAAATCACGCGGCAGGATGAGAGCAATCGTCCCGTCATCTTCGCCTTCCGCCTCGTATGGCGAAGAAAGGCAATGCCAGTGGAATTGCCCACTGTGGTTCAGCAGGCCGTCCGGCAACAGGGTCAGCGGAATACTTAACACCCAGTGGTCGAAGACCGGCACTTTCTTGTTATTCCATCTCCGCCGATAGCCGGTGCGGGGATATTCCAGTGACAGCAGCGCGAGGTTGCCCAGTTGCCATACCCTCTGGCGCACCGCAAATGCCTCGAATTTTTCCCGTAATAACGTGACATCACCCAGATTTGAGTTCCAGGACCGATAGAGATCGAACTGTTCGGCAGGCGGCGCTTCGCGGGTATCGATGTCAATGATGCTGTTCAGGCGGGCCTGGCCATCGTTCTCTTCGGCAATATCAGCGTGGTGCTGCATTAGGGGCACTCTACTGTTTGAGCGCGTAAGGCCGATCGCAACCGGGAGATATCCAGAAAGCCGCATGTTTTTTACGAGCCTGCCAGAAGGCCACCTCACCAGCAACAAAAGGCCGGACACAACTCTTGAGGACAACCGTTATATAAAAACTGAACTCAAGCAAAAGCTTAAGGGCTGGAATTGGATGGTCGAGGACAAACGTTATGGCCGACTTTATTCACATTAGTGAATTTGAATATATGCAGTTAATCCCAATTATGTGCAGGATGTCCCTTTCTCGTTCGGCGGCGCCCGAAGCATGCAAACTGCGATTTTTTCACGCGCTGGCGTCCGACAAGCCAAGCGCATTGCTGATGAGCAAGGTGTTCAACGTGGCGGCGCCGGTATCCATGTGGTTGCAGCTAAAGGCCAGTGGATGGCGGATTCCCTGCCAACCAAGAGCTCTGACTTCTTTCGGTGAAAGTCCGAACTCGCGTTTGAACATACGGCTATAGCTGGATGGGTCCGTAAACCCGACATTCTCGGCAATTTGTGAAATGGAGTTCACGTTGGTCGTATCTGCGAGCGCGCGATATGTTTCCAACAGGCGTTTGCGGCGAATGTAGTTGGAGATTCCTCCAGCCGGCTCAAAAATCCGGTAAAGGCGTGAACGAGAGACGCCAACGCTTTTGCAAAGATGCTCGGGGCTCAGATCCGGATCAGCAATCTGGATGCCTATCGCGCGAATGGCTCGGGTCGTAACCACGGCGTCGATTGGCGCCTGTGCCTGAACGAGTTTTTCGTGCGATGGCAAAAGCACGGCTGCCAGCATGTGGGTGGTGGCTTCGGCGACCCTGGAGACACTGCTTTGTTTGAGGTGAACAAGATTTTGATGGAGCAGGATGAGATAATCGGCAAGAAATTCGACAGAATTTTCAGCGATCTCCGGGTGGAGAGGTGCGTCAACCGCGCCGTAGGGAAAGAACAGTGCAATCAGCCGTCCTTTGCTCTCGAAGTCACCCGGCGCGGCAAGATTGGCCATGCGAAGCCGTCGCCGTGGTGATCCGTCCTTCGGGCCGGATGCCTCACTGTTTCTGACTGTCACAACCCAATTGTCGACAGCTGGCTTTTTCTTGTGCTCCCAGCGGAGCAGATGGCCGGGGGAGGTATCGATTACGGCAAACGCAATATCGGCGATCTGCCAGATTTTCTCGCTGGCTTCAAAGGTGGCGGTTTCTCCCTCCGCAAGGCCGACATCGATGATATCCGAATGCCAGTTCCGGAAAAACTCGAAGCGTTCAAGCGCGCTGACGCCGGCCGTGTCACATTCTACCGTGCTTCTCAGCGGATCATCCACAAATTCGGCGGATGACATCTGCCCACATTCTACCCGTGCATTCATGATATCTCTCCTTGAACCCAGAGTGAAAAAACATGAAGTAACCAGCATCGACGCTGCGCTGGTGCATCGTGATAGGAAGCCGATTTTTAACGAAGCACAATGTTGACCGTGTGCCGAAGGTTAAGCGCAAGTGAATGTTATTATTACAATTCAAGGTCTGTAAAGAAAAGATGCAAAAACTTCCGCTTCGCGGCAAACGTGTTGCAAAGCAGCAAATATGGCAGCGGGACTACGCCTGTTTCATTCAAAGATCGATCCTAGTTCCTGCGACGCGGTGATGAATGACAGTCCGTGCCGGAACGATCCTCTTTCCAGGAAACCGATCGTCTCCATGACGACGATTGGATTGTAGGTCATGAAGGTGTGCGTTGCGTGCACGACGAGATGATCTGCCGCGCCACTGAGCCGGGTGGATTCAACCGTCACCTTCCCATCGTTTGGGCCGGGTAAAATCGAGTTGAACAGCGGATTGATGGAAAGGTCACCGGCAATAATCCCGACCGGATAATCAGGTGATGGGAGAATACGCGAGATTGCACCCGCTCCGGTGCCGAGCTCCTGTCCGGCCGGACCGTTGATCCAGTCGAAAGGCGGAAAATCGCCGAACACATCGACGATCTCGGAGCCGTGGTTGGGCGGGGCAAGCATCACCACCCTGCCAAGAGATTCGAAGGCTGGCCTTTGTGCCAGCCAGTAACGAATGAGAATGCCGCCGAGTGAGTGTGTGACGAAATGCACGGGTTGTGCGCTGCAGCGTTCTACCGCGAGGCCTATGTAGCCCACCAGTTCTGAAACCTTTGCTGTCGTTGAGGGATATTCGGCGCTTACCACTTGATAGCCCTGCCGGCTCAGCGCCTTATCGATCAGCCAGAAAGAACCGGCGCCGCGGGCGAGGCCATGCACGAGGACGACGCACCCCGAACCATTGCGAAGCGGTTTTGCGGTTGCCGTTTCTCCATGAAGAACGAGCCACATCAGCATGACAAGATACGTCGTGGCTTTCGTGTGTCCTGACGCCAGCATGCCGTTACTCCGGAATTTTCAGAGTGTACGTTTGTATATGACCATCCTTCATGAGCAGCGCGAAATTCGATCGCGGATTTCGACCAGTGCAAGGTAATGACGCCACCAGTCCCTCAGCCTAGAAAGACCAGAAGAGTGGGACGACGAAGACTGAAACGATGAAGAACCAGACGAACAGCGGCAGACCAAGCCTCCAGTATTCACGAAAGCGATAACCGCCAGGCCCCATGACCATTGCGTTGGCGGGTGATGCTATCGGCGTCAGGAACGCTGCCGCAGTTGCAATTGCGATGCTCATCAGAACAGGACGCGGTGAGATGCCCATGCCCGTCGCTGCTGCGATCCCAATCGGAACCATGATCAGGGCGGTTGCCGTGTTGCTGATCAACTGTCCAAGTATTGCGGTCAGCAGGAACAGGCCAGCCAGAAGTCCCGTCGGGCTGATGTCTCCAACCAGATTGGCAAGTTGCCTCGAGATCAGCGGTGCAGCGCCCGTCTCAATCATGACTGCAGCAAGCGGCTTCATTGCTGCTATGAGAATGACAGTGCTCCATCCTATAGCCCTGAAGCATTGTTCTGGTGTCAGGATACCGGAAAGAACGATCGCGCCTGCCGCGAGAATGCCGGCGACGGCTGGAGGAACGATACCGGTTACAAGCAGAACGATCATGGCGGCCAGGATTGCGACTGTTTGCCTGGCAGCGGCCCCCATGGGGACAGCCTGCCTGCGAACGAGTTCGGGCGAACTGACGATGAGCACGTCCGGGTCGTTCAGGCGTACATCAAGTGCTTTCCATGTTCCCTGCAGTAGCATCGTATCTCCGGCCTCCAGCGAGGTCGCGCCTGCATCGCCGTTGGCACTGAGGCCATCGACAGACTTGCCCGCCTTCTGGACGGCAAGAATGATAAGATCACCACTTTCGGTAACCATGCCGGGAAAGACTGTCTGGCCGATCAGTTGCGATCGCGGCGGGATAGCAACTTCCGCCAGTCCGGACTGGTGATTGAAAAGGATATCGTCCGAGTTTTCCTCGTGTTCCCGAAACGACAAATGCAGGTCCACGGCGAATTTTGCGATCACGTCGGGATTTCCGCTCAAAAGGAGATGATCGTTTTCCCCGATATGCGGCCGTCTTATCGGCTGGGCGGTGTCACCCTCATGCACCGCCACCAGCCGGGCGCCGACATAGGGGGCCATGTCGACCGTCGAGACAGCCTTGCCCATGCAGGGCGAGGTGGAGCGAACACGCAGGCGGTGGAGATTTGCTCCAATCCCGTATTGTTCCACCAACGTCCGTGCATGACGGCTGAAATCCGAAGGGATCGAAGGACCGTTTCGTTGCGGTAACAGTCGTTCGCCGAACAGGATGATGATCAGCATGCTGCCAGCGAGAAGGGGTAGCCCGACAAGAGCAAATTCGAAGAATGCGAAACCTTCAGCGCCGGCGTCGATACTCGCGTCGGAGACAAGAACGTTTACCGGGGTGCCGGTCAACGTCAACATCGACCCCGCATGGGCGGCGAAGACGAGCGGGAGAAGGAATTGGGACGTTTTTTGTCCAAGCCGAACCGAAGTGACGACAACGACAGGTAAAAAGGCCGCCACCGCTCCATAGATACCGGTCAGTGCCGTCAGCATGGCAACCAGGCTCATCATGACAAGGAAGAACCGGCTGCGGCTTTTTTTCCCGGCATCCCACAATAACCGCTTGCCCATCCAGACCGTGACGCCGGTGAGCTCAAGCGCGGAGCTGACGACGAAAAGCGTTGCTATAAAAATGACAGCGGGATCACCGAAGCCGGCAAGGGTCTGGTCAAGACTGAGCAGGCCTGTCGCCCACAGGGACAGGCAAGTCAGCATGGCGACGACAACGGCCGGTACCCTGTTCGAGATGAACAAAACTATTGCGGCAACGATGATGATTGCAACGAGGGCTACCGGGCTCAATCCTGCTTCCCTTTGACAAACCCGACTTGATACGGTTTTCAATACGGCTGCCTGACGCCAGCACGCCTGAACCTCGATGATCAGGATGAGCCGGAGGCCGCGATAAGTCATGGGATCACAGTCCCGAATCTACGCAACCCGTCCCGGACTGGCGGAACAAGGGCGATTTTTCGTGGTAAGCCGTTGATCCCATGTGACGACCGGTTTGAGCTGAGTTAGTATGCCGCCGGTCGCTCAGTGGCTTTGAGTGTGCCGGAAGGTAATGCACCAGCGCTTCGGCTCACTGAGGTAAAAATGCGCAGGCGAAGCATATTCTTGGTTGCTGTTTTTTCTGCCTGTCTGGTGGCCTGTGCACCACGAACGGGATTGCTGACCGTAACGTCGCCTGTCGCGAACGCCGATCAGATTACTCTTATTGCCGCAACAACGCGGGAGCCGGTCAAAGATCCCGGCGTATTGTTCGGCGGTGATCGCGGCGCCTCGGTTTCCTATAGCAGGATCGTCGTTTCAGTCCCTCGCAATCGAAAACCCGGTACACTTGAACTCCCCCGGCGGCCGCCGGGAAATCCGGATCGCAATTTTGTCGCGACATCGGTGACCTCGATCAAAACTGAGGATGTTGCGGCTGCATTCCGGGGGCCACACCGGCGCAAGGCTTTCGTCTATGTGCATGGTTTCAGAACAACGTTTGACCGCTCCGTTTTCCGCTTCGCACAACTTGTGCACGATACGGATGCAGACGCCGTGCCGATCCTTTTTTCCTGGCCATCTCGCGGGCAGTTTCTGGACTACAAGCGCGACTTTGACAACGCGTCCTATTCGCGATCGGATCTGGCGAACCTGTTGCAAGCCGCCATAGATAGCAAATCCATCGATGAAGTTGTCGTGCTGGCCCATTCGATGGGTGCCTGGCTTGCGGTTGAAGCGGTCAGACAGGTTGCTCTTCAACGACACGGTGTCCCGCGTAAAATCTCCAACCTCATCCTTGCATCTCCGGATCTCGACGTCGGCGTCTTCCGGCGGCAGGTCGAAGACATGGGGGCGATGCGTCCGCAGATCACCATTTTCGCGGCGCAGACAGACCGGGCCCTTCGGCTTTCGCAGTTTATCGCGCGTGGCGGTGCCCGTCTCGGGGGGATCGATCCATCGCAGGAAGACTACCGGCGAGCCTTGGCTGATCTTTCCGGCGTGACCGTTCTTGATCTCAGCGCGCTGAGTTCGGGAGATCGTACCAACCACGCGCTCTATGCCACCCGGCCCGAGGCCGTCCGCTTGATCGGCGATCGACTGCTGCGAGGCCAGAAAATCTCGGATGTCGACGTCGCAGGTCCGGCAACGACAATTGATGCCCTTGGTGCTGTCGCAACCTTTGCGGTGACCGCTCCGATCCTGATATTCGACATGGCCACGACCCCCTAGATTTTCCAATTCTGCTTTGCGAAGCCCTCGATGCGGCGCTGAAAATGGGACGATCAGCCCAATTTTGGGATTTGTCGCTCATCATTAATGTTGCCGCAGTTGCTAGCGTAGCGAGGTGACCTTGCCCGGCAGAGAGATCCGGTCACGTGATGTCCCGCAACTCGGCACTGAAGGCGGGCGTGAACGAGGCCGGCGCTGCGAGCAGGGAGATTTTGTTTGTCGCCAATCCAGAGCACCGGTCTGATAATCTTTGCGACAATCGCTCTTTTCGCATGGAACAGGCTGCCGGTTATTGCTGTTGCTTTCGCGGCGACACTTTCGCTCTGGGCCGCAGGGCTTGTCACCTTGGAACAGGCCTTTGCGGGTTTCGGGGATCGTGCCGTTCTCTTTATCGCCAGTCTCTTCATCATCAGCGCTGCCCTTGAACGAACCGGCGTGACGGCATGGTGCGGACAAATGCTGATCGCTCAGGCTGGCGGAAACAATCGCACCAGGCTCCTGCTTATTCTCATGCTCGCCGTCGGTTGCCTGACGTCGCTCGTCAGCGGAAGCGGGGCTGTTGCAGCGATGATGCCCGTTGCCGTGCTGGCGGCTGTTCGCCTCGGTCAATCGCCAGCACAATTGCTGATGCCGCTCGCTTTTGCGGCTCACTCCGGGGCCAATCTGCTTCTGACTGGTTCGCCCAAGAATTTCCTCGTCTCCGAGGCTTTGGAAGATTCCGGGCGAGAGGGGTTCGGCTTCATTGAATTTGCCTATATCGGCGTGCCGCTTCTCGCCGGAACAATCCTGATCGTACTCCTGGTCGGAAGATACCTGCTTCCACATAAAAGCAATGTCCGGCTGCCCGCCGACTTCAGCCGCCATGCCCAGACGCTTGTCGAACACTACGGTCTGCGGGACGGGCTCTTCCGATTGAGGATCCGCGACAGTTCTCCACTGGTCGGAGTAATGGCGGACAACGTCGATCTGGGCGGTGGAAGCGAGATACAGGTCATGGCCGTTCAGGCACTTGCCTCTGGTTTACCTGCTCGCAGCAGGAGTATCACACCGGATGACTATCTGCTCGTTCGAGGCACCGCACAGGCTGTTGCGGAAGCAGCCGCACGGCTTCACCTTGCCATTCGCGAGGACGCGCCTGTAGAGGGTGGAAATTCGGCCTTCAACCGGCGCTCCGGCCTGGCAGAGGTGATGGTTCCGCCACGCTCCGGCCTCATAGGGCGCCCGATGTTTCCAGGCGTTGCGACGGAAAGTGGTGATCTGATCGTTTTGGCGGTGCATCGAAGGGGCGAGGAAATCGATTACGCCAACCCGACGCTGGAGGCAGGTGACACCATTCTTCTCGAAGGCAGTTGGGAAGCGCTCGACCTGCGCCTCAACGATCCCGATGTGCTGGTTGTCGATTCACCCGACCTCGTTCGCCGGCAGGCCGTTCCAATGGGGCCGGGAGCAAAGGTTGCGGTGGTGGCACTGATCGGCCTTGTCGTGATGCTGGCGACCAATATCGTGCCGCCCGCGGTTGCGGGCATTCTGTGCGCATGTGTTCTGGTCGCGTCGGGCGTAATTACGCCCGAGCAATCCTATCGCGCCGTTCACTGGACGACGGTAATGCTCGTGGGGGCGATGATGCCGATTTCGACCGCCATGATGCAATCGGGTACGGCAGCTTTCGTGGCCGATGAGCTTGTCTCGGCAATCGGCTCGGCCGGTCCGACGGCGCTCGTTGCCGGTTTATTTGTGCTCACGGCCTCTCTTGGGCAGGTGATGAGCAATACGGCTACAACCATGCTTGTCATTCCAATCGCAATGGCGGCTGCATCTGCCATGCAAATTGATCCGCAGCCGGTTCTCATGAGCCTCTGTGTTGCCGGTTCCGCGTCGTTCATGACGCCGATTGCCACGACAACCAACATGATGGTGATGGGACCAGGCGGCTACCGGTTCGGCGATTACTGGAAGCTTGGGACGCCGCTCATGGTGTTTTTCTTCCTGATCGCCGTTTTCATGGTTCCGCTGATCTGGCCGTTCTAGTCGCATGATCGATTTGAGACGGAACGCATGGTTTTGGGACAGTGAACCGATTGTTCCAACTCGGATTTTTGCAACTATGCCTGAATGCCCTGCACCGCAGGTCGCAGCCCTTGGCGATCCTCTCCAGGAAGGGACATCGACTTTATGAGTAACCCAACGCTGGTCGGCCCTGTTTTTCTGATCGCAACGATCGCGTTTATATCTGCGCTGCAGATCGCCGCTGCGGTGTTTGCACCGATCGCCGGTGCACTTCTTGTGATTGCCCTTGTGTGGCCGGTTCAGAAGACTCTCCAGACCCGCCTTCCAAGACTTCTGGCACTGGCGATTGTGGTCGGGATAATCATCTGTGTCTTCACAGCGCTTGCATCCGTTAGTGCATGGGGTTTCGGCCGTATCGGTCGCTCCGTCGTCAGCGACGCCCCCCGCTTCCAGATGCTTTACAGCAATCTTGTGACGTGGCTGGAAGGACATGGCATCGTTGTCGCCGGGCTGTGGGCCGAACATTTTAACGTCGGTTGGCTGCTTCGAATGCTGCAGGGCGTGACAGCCCGGCTGAATACGACGATTTCCTTCTGGATCGTTGTCGTCGTCTATGTATTGCTCGGGCTCCTCGATACCGACGCCGTGGCGCGCAATATCCGAAGGGCATTGGCAAAAGACACGGCGGATGCCGTCATTGGTGGTGCTATGCAGACCGCGGCCAAGCTCCGACGCTACATGTTTGTACGCACGCTGATGAGCCTTGCGACTGGCATTATGGTCTGGGTGTTGTCGGCGGTCTTCGGATTGCGCTTTGCCACAGAATGGGGCGTCATTGCGTTTGCGCTGAACTACATTCCCTTTATGGGGCCGTTCATTGCGACGCTTCTGCCGAGTGCCTACGCTCTGGCGCAGTTTGGATCGCCGGAGGCCGCGATCTTTATTTTCGCCGGCCTGAACGTGATACAATTCGCGATCGGAAGTTATATAGAGCCGCGTGTTGCAGGATATGCGCTGGCGATGTCGCCTTTCCTGGTGTTGTTCTCGGTGTTTTTCTGGTCATCAATATGGGGTGTGTTCGGCGCATTCATCGGCGTGCCGATCACGATTGCGATCATCACGTTCTGCGCACAGTTCGCCGGAACCCGCTGGATAGCAGTGGTTCTTGGCGCACCTTCCGGGCGAGATAAAACAGACGACGTGCCTGACAGCGGCAGCCAGACATGACTGTCGGGTCTTTTTCACTGTCTCGGCAGGAACGCATCGATAATCCAGGGAGATACATTCGCAGCAACCCAACGGACCATCAGCCCCGAATACCGCCTTGGATTACTACCGACGAAGCCGTCGTATCTCCATCACGCGTCCAGTGCGGGAACTGAGCGAAATTTCGAAATCTCCGCTGCCTCGCCTGGCGTGATAGACGAATGTCCGGCCCCTGCAATCGACGCGGCGGACATTTCGGAAGCCACGGTTCTGAATGAGCTGTTGACCCTGCCTGCACGTTATCGCGCGGCCAAAATTGAGATTGGAACCGACATGAATGTTGATCGACACGGCATAGGCTGGAGCCGGTACCGATACAGGCAAGATAAGGCAAGCAGCGAGAGCAAACGCAGACCATGTTGCGGGGCGCATCTTGTTTCCTCCACTAGTGAGACGCTCAGGGAATAGTTTGGGTCTACGGGACGATGTCAACAACGGGGCGTAAATCATGGATATATTAGGGACGCAGCGCCAATTTCGGGGACGATTTACGCATCACATGCGAGAAGGCGCGGTGTGGTCATTTCAGATTTCATTTCGGTTTCTGCAGACCGACGTGAATTCTCGGCAGCCAGAATTGTGTGGATTGACATGAGAATAGCGACCTGCTCACCTGCGCACTGGTCATGACGTCGCACGTCCCCCGGTGAAAGGTTGCACCTTGTCTGAAAGACCCTGCGGCAGATTCTGGGCCGATATGCGCTGCAGTTCCTCTAACTGCTCTCATGCCTGCTGTATCGAAATCCGTAATAAGCGTGGTTTTTCCATGCGAAAACACTATTATCCGGGTGATGGGATTTTTCCCGCGCTCCAACGTTGGAGGTTGCGATGACGTCGAAGAATGGTCCCCTGCGTGTCGGCATCGGTGGTCCCGTAGGCTCGGGCAAAACGGCTTTGACCGAAAAATTATGCAAGGCCATGCGCGACCATTATTCGGTCGCCGTCGTCACGAATGATATCTACACGAAGGAAGACGCCGAGGCACTGGTTCGCATGCAGGCCTTGTCATCCGACCGCATCGTCGGCGTGGAAACCGGCGGATGCCCGCATACGGCAATCCGTGAGGACGCCTCGATCAATCTTCAGGCCATAGCAGACCTCAATGGCCGCTTTCCGGATCTTGACGTGGTGTTTATCGAATCTGGCGGAGACAACCTCGCCGCAACAT
The DNA here is from genome assembly GCF_041414895.1 of Agrobacterium sp. O3.4. Lineage (NCBI taxonomy): Bacteria > Pseudomonadati > Pseudomonadota > Alphaproteobacteria > Hyphomicrobiales > Rhizobiaceae > Agrobacterium > Agrobacterium sp. O3.4. The sequence goes on along the minus strand of NZ_JALPZP010000006.1, from coordinate 616 downwards.
TTTCACCGGATCTCGCAGACCTGACGATCTATGTTATCTCGGTCTGCCAGGGTGAGGAAATCCCTCGCAAGGGCGGACCTGGCATCACCCGGTCCGATCTTCTGGTTATCAACAAGATGGACCTCGCGCCTCATGTCGGTGTCGATCTTGATGTCATGAACAAGGATGCACTGCGCATGCGCGCAGCATTGCCCTTCGTTTTCTCTGACATGAAACGCGGAGACGGGGTCGACAGGGTGTTGCAGTTCCTGCAGGTTCAGGGCGGGCTTTAGACTGCATGCTGCGGCTTCTCACACAATCCACGTATGCTCCGGCAGCCATTCTGCCACGTGTCCGGCATCTCAGCGTCCTGAATGATAGCCTCGCAGGCCACCCCTTCCAGGGCGATCCCATACCTAAGAAATGCCGCATGTTCAAATAAGACCCGGCGCGCGGTCTGGGTCTAATTAGAGCAATCCTCGAAGACACGGCTCAAGTACGGAACCCAATTCGCCCTGGCGTCGGCGGAATGTATCATAGCCGTAGATGGTCTTGAGTATCTGCAAAGGTTCGGCGGTCACGGCGTCTTTCTTCTGCGTTGGATGATTTGCGCATCATGGCCAAATCCGGATTTATG
>NZ_JALPZP010000005.1:0-294284 GCF_041414895.1 Agrobacterium sp. O3.4 | reverse complement strand
CCGAGGCAGAAAAACAGGCCGCCGCCAAGGCGCAGGCCGCAGCGAAAGCCGAAGCAGAAAAACAGGCCGCCGCCAAGGCACAGGTTGCTGCAAAGGCCGAGGCAGAAAAGCAGGCCGCCGCCAAGGCACAGGCTGCTGCGAAGGCCGAGGCAGAAAAACAGGCCGCCGCCAAGGCGCAGGCCGCAGCGAAAGCCGAAGCAGAAAAACAGGCCGCCGCCAAGGCACAGGTTGCTGCAAAGGCCGAGGCAGAAAAGCAGGCCGCCGCCAAGGCGCAGGCTGCTGCGAAGACCGAGGCAGAAAAACAGGCTGCTGCAAAGGCCGAAGCTGAACGGCAAGCGGCTGCCAAGGCTGAAGCTGAACGGCAGGCTGCTGCAAAGGCCGAAGCTGAGCGGCAAGCGACTGCCAAGGCTGAGGCTGAACGTCAGGCAGTTGCGAGGGCTGAAGCCGAGCGGCAAGCTGCTGCAAAAGCTGAGGCAGATCGACGGGCGGCGGCGGAGAAAGCTGAGCGTGACAGGATCGCTATGGAGCAGATGCGGCGGGACCAGGAGTTACAGCTTCAACGCCATAATGAGCGCTTAAGACAAGAAGAACAAAGCCGGCGGGAGAGAGACGAGAGGCAGCGCCAGTGGAATTTGCAACAGCAGCTTGAAGCGGAGCGGCGTCGGCAGCAAGCGGCAGCAGATCAGGCAAGGAGAGATGCGGAGAGGGAAAGATTGCAGCGTGAGAGCGAAAAGGCTGCCTTCGAGAATATGAGAAAGCAGGGCACATTCTCAAACTTGCCGTCTAGTCCAACGATCTTCAAGCCACCGAGTAATGGCCTCATTTATGTCACCCGTGGTGGAGCAATGGCACATAACTCCAATGGTGTAAGAATTTGGCCTATCATTCTTGATCTTAACGATGACGGTGAGTTGGATATTCGGCAGCTTTCTCCCGCAGAAACGCATAGGCCAAAACTTGTTACGTCGGGTGTTGAACAAGACAACGTAGAAGAATCGCGTCGGTTCGACGCTAACGGAGACGGCATTCGAGACGAGGTTGCATGGATCGGCCCGAATGACGGCCTGCTCGTTATTGATCTTGGCAAAAACGAAGAAACCGGACCTGACGGTCAAATCAATCGGCCGGAAGAGGTCGCTTTCTCGCTCTGGAAATCGGAAGAGCAGCGCGTAGCTGAACTCAGGGAAAAGGGCATTGACGACAGCGGTCGTCCGGTGACTGATCTTGAGGGCCTTCGTTTCGCGTTCGACACCAATCAGGACAACATTCTCGATAGTCAGGATGCGCGATGGAGCGAGTTCCGTATCTGGCAGGACTTCAACCAGAATGGTGCCACGGATGAAGGCGAGCTTAGTACGATGGAGGCTGAGGGTATTACCTTCATTGATCTTCTTCCGTCTGAACAGGGCGTCAAATCATTTCCGGATGGTTCGATGATCACCGGGACAAGTTCTGCGAAAAGGATAGACGGGACATCCATTCTCGTCGGAGACGTTGCGCTCGCTTACAGGTCCTCTCAACCAGGACTTTAGGCGCTGGGAAATCGCGACTGGCTTATCACGCTTTGGAAGCGCGCGTCAGTCGCGGTCCTGACATGTTTTTCCCTGCGGCTTCGCGTCATTCTTTGGCGCTGCCATTCAAGCAAGTCCGATGAGACAAAATACAGCAAAGCCAGGCACCGACGATCTCCGAGACGCATTTATACCCGATCAGGGGCCTGTTTCCGAGACCAGCTATGATAGAGGCCTCGTTGCCCTGTGTGCTATCGCATCTCATTATCGCATAGCCGCAGATCCGAAAAAGCTGACGCATGAACTCGCTATTGGAGGGAGCGCGCAGTCCCGGGATATCCTGAGAGCGGCTAAAATTGTCGGTCTGAAAGCAAGATTGATACAGACAAAATCCGCAAAGCGCATTTCTTCTTTGCCTACTCCGGCGATCATCTGCTCTACCGAGGGCAATTACGGTTTATATCTCGGGGCGGCAAGCGATGGCATATATAGTGTCGCTGATCCAGTGAGCCTTTTGGTCCGCCATGTGGATATTTCAACCTTGTTGGAGACGAGTGAGGGCCGGTTCATTCTGGTTCAGCGACGGTTCACGGGGCCAGGTGTATCCAGGGAAGCCTTCGGTTTCCGTTGGTTCCTTCCTTCCTTGTTTCGGTATCGCAAAGCTTTCGGTCATGTATTGGTCGCGTCGCTTTTTGTCCAGATTTTTGCACTCATAACGCCTTTGTTCTTTCAGGTCGTGGTCGATAAGGTTCTTGCCCACAGGAGCTATTCGACTCTTATCGTTCTGGTTATAGGTCTCGTCGCGCTCGGCCTCTTTGATGTCATTTTGCAATATCTCAGAAGCTACACCTTATCGCATACCACCAATCGTATCGACGTTGAATTGGGTCAAAGACTGTTCCGTCATATGATGAACCTTCCTTTGAGTTATTTTGAAACACGGGCAGCCGGTCAGACTGTTGCGAGGATTCGCGAACTCGAAACGATCCGTGACTTTTTGACCGGGCAGGGCCTCTTCTCAGGTCTCGATCTCATCTTCACGGCAGTGTTCATATTTGTACTTTTTTGTTATTCGACGACCCTGGCCTGGATAGTCGTTGCTTCGATACCTTTTTATATAGTGATAGGTGTTCTTATCCGGCCTTTCCTGAAAGAACGGATTGACGAAAAATTTGACCGAGGCGCCTATAGCCAGCAATTGCTGGTGGAGACCGTTGTCGGCATTCAAACGCTGAAGGCATCAGCCGTGGAGCCGGTCGTTTCCGCTCAATGGGAAGAAAGGCTTGCTGCATATGTACGCTCGTCGTTCACCGCAACAATGCTCGCCGCCAAGGGGCAAAATGCAATCCAGTATATCAGCAAGGTCACAAGTGCCGCATTGCTGATGTTTGGGGCGCAATCTGTTATCAATGGCGAACTGACTGTTGGCGCTCTCGTTGCTTTCAACATGATTGCCAGCCAGGTTTCGCAACCGATCCTGCGTCTTTCGCAATTGTGGCAGGACTTTCAGCAAGTTCAGATATCGGTTTCTAGACTGGCGGATATTTTGAACGCTCCTACGGAACCGAGACCAAAAACTGCCGTCAATCTGCCGCCTCCGAAGGGCGCGTTGGAGTTCCGACGCGTTAATTTTCGTTATCGATCGGACACGCCGAATGTTCTGAACGATATCAACGTCTCTATCCGGCCCGGTGAGGTTGTGGGAATTGTTGGAGCCTCTGGCTCGGGCAAGTCTACCCTCACAAAACTTGTTCAACGGTTCTATATGCCGGATAGCGGTCAGGTGTTTCTGGATGGGCAGGATATTTCTCAAACCGACCCTATTTGGCTAAGAAGTCATATCGGCGTCGTGTTGCAGGAAAACATGCTGTTTAATCGGACGGTGCATGACAACATTGCTTTCAGCAATCCTGCAATGCCTCGCGACATCGTTGTGCGAATGGCGCGAATGTCAGGCGCAGACGAATTTATTACCAAACTTCCCCGCGGTTACGATACGATGATTGAGGAGCGCGGGGCAAATCTTTCGGGTGGTCAGCGGCAAAGAATTGCACTGGCTCGCGCGCTGGCAACCAATCCTCCCCTCCTTATTCTGGATGAGGCGACGAGTGCGTTGGACTATGAGAGCGAACGCATTATTCTGCAGAACATGCGTGATATCGTTCGCGGTCGGACCGTGATCATCATCGCACATAGACTGGCGACTGTTCGCTACTGCAATCGCATCATTGGTATGAAAGACGGTGCAATAACCGAGCAAGGGACACACGAAGAGTTGCTCGCCCGTCCCGATGGGACCTATGCACATCTCTGGAAACTGCAGAGTGGAAGTGTTTTCGCGTGAGCAACAAAGCGCGTCTCGCCCATCAGCAGAAGTCAGACAAAAAGAGAAATGAAGCGATTTATCGCAGCGATATGGAATTTCTTCCTGCGGCTCTCGAAATACTGGAGACGCCGGAATCGCCTGTCCGAATTGCGATTTTATGGTTTATCTGCATTCTCGCAACGTCACTTCTGGTTTGGGGATGGTTTGGTAAATTCGACATTGTCGCCACCGCGCAGGGCAAAATTCAACCGGTCGGTCGCGTAAAGATCATTGAATCTCTTGAACATGGGAAGACCCGCTCTGTCGCCGTAAGTAATGGTGATGTCGTGAAGGCCGGAGATGTCGTTGCCGAACTTGATGATACCGAAACAAGGGCTGATGAAGCGGCTAAATTGAGTAGCCTTAACACCCTTCAGGCGGAAGTTCTGCGGCGTGCAGTTTTGCGCGAGGTTCTGGCGGCATTAAAAACAAATCTGTGGCAACAGGACAGGCCTAGATATCCACTCGTGGCCTTTCCTGGAAATATTCCAGAACCGATCCGTGTTCGTGAGCAAACGGTATTTGAGGCTGATCTTCGAGGGTTACGGGCCAATATTCATAGTCTGGATGCGCAGCGACGGCAGAAAGAGGATCAAATCGTTGGGCTTACAGATGCGATCGCAGCCCAGCGCAAGCTTGTCCAAACACTGGAGCAGCGGGTTATGATGCGGTCGCAGTTATTGCAGTCCAAAGCGGGCTCGCAGGTCGAAGTCATTGACGCGACACAGGAATATCAGGAGGCACAGTCAGCACTAGCCGATAAGCTGGTACAATTAATGGGTGCAAAAGCGGAAGTGACTGTTGTTCTCGCAGAGGCCGAAAAGATTGTCGAAACTGCCTCTAGCGACAATTCAAACCGGTGGCTTGAGGCACAGCGCGCGGTGGACGAACTGAAACAAGAAGTCATAAAAGTACAGAGCCGAAGGCAGCGCCTTCAAATTCGATCACCTATCGACGGGGTCGTACAACTTTCATCCATTTCAGCCGTTGGTCAGGTTGTCGCGGCGAATACGGAAATAATGCGCATCGTTCCACGCGACGCTGACCTAGAAATAGAAGCATATCTTCCGAATAAGGACATAGGTTTCGTAGAGCCGCGACAGTCCGTCGTCATTAAGGTCGAAGCCTATCCTTATACCCGATTTGGGGTGTTGAAAGGGGAGGTAAAACGTATCTCCACGGATGCAATTGCTGAGCCGGATGCCCAAAGTCTAGAGTCAACGATAACGCAATCTGCTCAATCCATAGTCCCGACAGGAAATGCACAAAGAGTGCAAAATCTCGTGTTTCCGATCACTGTTGCACTTCAAGACGGTGCCATGCAAATCAACGGCGAACCCGTACCGATTACGCCCGGTATGAGTGTGAGTGTTGAAATTAAAACAGGGCAGCGTCGCATTTTGGAGTATTTGTTCTCTCCATTGGCGGATGTGGCCTCTGAAGCCATGAAAGAAAGATGAGTTCCAATTCGTCCGCCTATCAACCGAGCCTGGCGAAAACCCAAAGAAATCAATTCCGCATTTACGGATGATGCTGTAGTCTTCCGCAGATTAGAGAGCAGCAAACGGGCACGGGTATTCTTCAGATCGACTGCGTGAGGCAGGCTTTCTGCCCGCACCGTCCGAAGAAGAGTGGTTGAATTTCCCCTTTATGAAAATAGACAGGAAAACGACGCTTAAGGACGTGGCGCGGGAGGCGAATGTTTCGCTGAGTACCGCTTCGCATGCCCTCAACGGCACCGCACCGTTGACCGCACAGGTTCGCGAGCGGGTGCTGGAGGCGGCTCGCACGCTTGGTTACCTTGAAAACCGCCGGCAGAAGGCGACCATCGCCACCCTGCGCGTCGTGCTGCTCGCCATGACCAATGATGCCGCGCCGCAGAGCGACCTCAACATGGTCAGCTGGACGATGCTGAACGGCTTCCGGCGCGAATGCGAGCGGCGCGGCATTCGTATCGTTCCCTATGTCAGCGCGACGAGCCGGCTTGATCCGGTCGCTGTGGCGGAGGCTGCCGATGCCGACAATGTCGATGGTATCGTGGTCTTGAATGATGACAGGTCGCAGCTGGTCGAGGCGCTGTCCGCGCTTTCCAGGCCGGTGGTGCTGATCAATGGCGAAGACCCGGCCATGATCGTCGATACGGTGACCGCCGAGAACCGTTTTGGCGCCCGTCTCGGTATCGAGCATCTGCTGTCGCTCGGGCACCGCAATATATTGCATGTCACCTGGAAGGGCCGCACGACGATCCGCCGGCGGTTTGACGGCTATAGCGACGCCTTTCTGGCGGCGGGCCTGACAGTTCCGGCCGATATGGTCATCGAGGTGGAAAGCTACGAGCCGGAATGGGGCGAGATCGCCATTCGCCGTCTGCTGGCCGAAGAATACCCGCTCAGAAACGCTACCGCCATTTTCTGCGCCGCTGACAATCTGGCGCTCGGCTGTCTGAAGGCGCTGACGGAAGCCGGTATCCGGGTTCCCGATGACGTCTCGGTGCTGGGTTTTGACGATATCATGCCGGCTGCCTTCAGCGCGCCGCCGCTCAGCACCATACAATTGCCGGCTGACAGGCTGGGCGGTGCCGCCCTTTCGCTGCTGGAGCAGCGGCTTGTGGCGGCTGATCCGACCAGGCCGGCGCACCGGCTGGAACTTGGCTGTCGGCTGGTTTTAAGGGGCAGCATCGCGCCGCCACCGAAGTAGGGCGGTGGCGGCTCTTGCTGGTGGCCATATGCTTTGGGGCGGTCATCCGTCATTCCGGCCTTGAGCCGGAATCCAGCTAGCCCAAGTCCTTGGGCTGAAAAGACTCCTTTCGCCGCGCAGACGCGCGTCGGCTGGATACCGGCTCAAGGCCGGTATGACGGAGGGGATGGGCCTGCGTCATCCGAGTTGCCAACGGGGCTGCGGTTTCACCGCAAGCCGTATTGTTCCCCTTACTTCATCCCCGTCCCGGCGATGCCTGTCGTGATGTAGCGCTGCAGGAACAGGAATACGACGGTGACAGGTGCCAGGCTGAGGAAGGTCATGGCGAGAATATAGTGCCATTGCACCGAGAACTCGCCCTGGAAGGCGTTCAGACCCACCTGCAGCGTGAAGTTCTCACGGCTGCTGAGGACGATCAAGGGCCAGAGGAAGTCGTTCCAGCGCCAGAGCACCGAGAAGATGGCGAGAACCGCGAGCGCCGGCGCCGTCAGCGGCAGGATGATGCGCCAGAAGATACGAAATTCGCTGGCGGCATCGACGCGGGCCGCCTCGATCAGCTCGTCCGGGATGGTCAGCATATATTGCCGGAGCAGGAACACGCCGGTTGGCGTGGCCACGGTGGGGATGATGACGCCCCAGAGATTGTCGACGAGGCCGACGCCGACGATGACCAGATAGGCTGGCACCATGACGACGGTGAGCGGGATCATCAGGGTGGAGATGATCAGCACGAAGATCGCCTTCTCGCCGCGGAAGCGGTATTTCGACAGCGCAAAGGCCGCCATGGCATTGACGATCAGCGTCAGGATGGTCGCCACGAAAGTGACGAAGACGGAGTTCTTGAGGAAGGTCAGGAAGCTGAAGCGGGTCAGCGGATCTGTGAAGTTCTCGGTCGCGATGGTCAGCTTCTGGACGGGCGTTATTTCCCGTGTATCGACGCTGACCGGCGGGCCGGGATTGGCCGGGTCCACCATCTGGGCTTTGAGGCCAACACGGCGGACCATGGCCATTTCCCGCTCCACGCCATCGATGGTGGCTTTCCACAGGCTGAGCTGTTTGTCGTAACCTGGCACCTCCACCTGTACGGCGGCGCGCGGCAGAAGGCTTGGCGGAAACCGGGTGATTTCGGCTTCCGGCTTCAGCGATGACATGGCGGCCCAGACGACCGGGATGAGGACGGCGAGCGTGCCGCCAATGAGCCAGACCCAGGATAGGATATCGGTAAGGCCGATCCGGCCGGGGCGGCGGGTGCGTGTGAGGAACGCGACGGCGTTGGACATGGTCAGGACTCCATCTTTTTGCCGAGGCGCAGCTGGACGAGGGTGAGTGCGAGAAGCACAAGACCCATCAGAACCGATGCGGCAGACGCAAGGCCGAACAGCCTGAGATCGCTGCCGAAGGCCATCTGGTAGATATATTGCACCACGAATGTATTGGCCGTGCCCGGCCCACCGCCATTGGTCAGAACCCATGCTTCATCAAAGATTTGCACCGAGCGGATCATCAACAGGATCAGCACGACGAGCAGGTTGGGGGCAAGCAGCGGCAAGGTGATACGCAAGAGCGTGCGCCGGGGCGAGGCGGCGTCGATGGCGGCGGCTTCATAGAGGTCCTTCGGGATGGCCTGCAGGCCGGCCAGCAGGATGAGCGTATAAAAGCCCATATGGAACCAGACCGAGACCACCACCACGAAGAAGCGTGACCAGCCGACATCCAGCAGGAAGATTTCCGGCGGCACACCGAGCATCTGCAGGAAGGCGTTCAGCAGGCCGTTGCGGTCTAGGAACCATTTCCAGATAAGGCCGATGACGACCGGCGACAGCAGGACCGGATAAAAAAACATGGCGCGGAAGAAACCGCGCGCCGCAATCGCCCGGTTGAGGATGAGGGCGGTGACCAGCGCGACGAACAGCGTGGCGGTGACATTAAAACCGACGAACCACAGCGTGTTCCAGATCGCCGTCCAGAACAGGGATTCCCGGCAGCTTCCGGGGTCCATATAGCTCTGGCAATCGAGCAGCTTGCCGAAATTTTCGAGCCCGACGAAGGGGCGGTCACTGATCAGGAGTTCGGTGCCGCCGGTGAAAGCATAACCGACGGCAATCGCAATCGGCAGGAAGGTGAAGATGCCGAACAGGACGAGGTTCGGCATCAGGAAAATATAAGGCATGCGCTTTTTGCCGATCACCCGCTCTATGAAGTTAAGCGGCACTTCGGCGATCGCCATCACGGCGTCGAGCGTGCGGTCGGACAGTCTGGCAAGCTTCTGATTGGCCATGCTACCCTCTCCCCTGGCTGTTGAGACGCGGCAATGTCAGTTCCGTTACGGGATCGAAAACGTGCACCCTTTCAGGCGCCGGCATGATCTTCAGCACCGAGCCTGAAGCCGGCGCGAAATGGCCCGCCTGATGCACGATGATCTGCTCTTTCTGGCCCTGAAGATTGCCGTAGAGATAGGTCTCGGTGCCGAGGCTTTCGTGGTACTGCACCTCGAAGGGCAGGCCGACATTGTCGGTGATGGTGAAATGCGAAGGGCGGATGCCCGCCAGAACCGCCTGTCCGGGAGATACCTCTCCCGGTTCGACGAGGCAGGGCAGGGATACGCCGTATCCGGGGTCGATGGCGATGTTGCCGTCGCTGTCGCTGGTAATTGTGCCCTTGAGAATATTCATACGCGGCGAACCGAGGAAACCGGCAACGAAGAGGTTGCGCGGATTGTCGAAAAGCTGGAGCGGGCTGCCCACCTGCTCGATGCGTCCGGCGCGCAGCACCACGATCTTGTCGGCCATGGTCATGGCTTCCACCTGATCATGGGTGACATAGATCATCGTCGTCTTGATATCGCGGTGCAGGCGGGTGATTTCGGCGCGCGTCTGCACGCGCAGCGCCGCATCGAGGTTCGACAGCGGCTCGTCGAACAGGAAGATGTCAGGCTCGCGCACGATGGCGCGGCCAATGGCGACGCGCTGACGCTGGCCACCGGAAAGCTGTTTCGGCTTGCGGTCGAGATAGGGCTCGATGGCCAGCATGCGCGCCGCCTCGTTGATGCGGCTTTCGATTTCCGCCCGCTTGAAACGCAGGTTTTCCAGGCCGAAGGCAAGGTTCTTGCGCACGCTCATATGCGGATAAAGCGCATAGGACTGGAACACCATGGCGATCTTGCGCTCGGCCGGCGACAGGGCGCTGACATCGCGCCCGCCAATGCCAATGGTGCCTGACGTGACATCCTCAAGGCCGGCGATGATGCGCAGCAGTGTCGATTTTCCGCAGCCCGAGGGGCCGACGAAAACGACGAACTCGCCGTTTTCGATCTGAAGATCGATATCGTGCAGCACATGAACGGCACCGAATGCCTTGTTGAGATTTTCCAGTTTCAGACTTCCCATCACCTGCTCCCTTTGGACAAGTTCGTCATCGCGACGATCTCTTGTTTATTCCAGCCCTCGGGCAAGGGCGTCGTTCTTTTAATGGCGACATCGCGTGCCGCAAATCCTTCCACGCCGGCAAGATAAACCGCCGGCATTCCACCGGGGTAATCCTCCAGACCGACGATCCTGCCTTCGGCATCCCGCGTCCAGGCATTGGCGCGGCCGGCGGCATCGGGGCTTGGAGCAATATCGGCATTGGTGGGGCGCAGATCATATTGCAGGCCGGTACCCAGCTTGCCGGGCCGCTGCGCCAGCGTGATGCGCTCCAGCCTGACATTGTGGATGCCGGCTTTCGACGTGGCGACGAGATTGATTGCGCCTTCCATGGAGCCGCTCAGATCTTCCACGACCAGATTGTCGACGCTGCCGGCCTGACGCTCGGGGCGGCGGTCGACGACGGTGACGGTCACAGCCTCGCCGGAGCCCCAGAAGCCTCCCGGCGTTTCGTGGCACTCGGCCTCGATCCGTGAAAAGCGGATATTGCGCATGGCACCGCCATCCCGGGAGAAAAGGCCGATGCCGCGATTGGACTCGACGATTTTGCAATCCTCGAACACCACATTGGTGAAATCGCCGAAGGATTCCGTGCCAAGCTTCAGGGCGCAGCTGACGCTGGAAACGATGCAGCGGCGAACCGTGATGTCATCGCAGACGCCGACCGCCTTGCCGTCCGGCCCGGCGCTGGTCTTCAGGCAGATGCCGTCATCGGCAGTCGAGATAAAGCAATCCTCGATCAGCGCGCGCCGGCAGGCATCCAGCACGATGCCGTCGGTATTGGGCAGGCGGCGGTCGTTTTTTATGCGGAGATTGCGGAAATTGAGATCGTCGCAATCGACCATATGCAGCGTCCACATCGGCGAGCCGCTGACGAAGAGGTTTTCAAGGCGCACGTTGCGGCAGGCTTCCAGCACCATCACGCGTGGACGCCGTTCCGCCGGGATATAGGTTCCCATCGCCTCGTCATCGCCGGTGATGAAGTGCTCGCCGCCGGCCTCGATGCGGCCGGGGCCGGTGACGGCGATGTCGCTTGCGCCCCGGGCAATGATCATGCCGCGATTGGATGCCTCGGCGATCACCGAAACCGTTGTATGGGCATATGCCTCATAGTCTGAAATGGGGGCGAGCACCGCATCTTCGGCAAGGTGCAGCTCCACGCCGCTCTTGAGCTGCAGGCCGCCGCTGATATGGCGACCGGCCGAAAGCGACACGCGACCGCCGCCCGCTGCCGAGACCGTATCGATCGCCCGCTGGATGTCGGCCGTGGCATCACGGCCATCGGCCGTGATGGTGATGTCTGAGTGCGCGCTCATGATACCTGCGGCCTTTTCAGGAACACGTCGATCAGCAGCAGCATCGTCAGCGCCTGCCCGTAGGGCGTCGGCAGATTGGGAATGCGGCGGTAGAAATCAAGATCATGGCCCATGGGGGTACCATCGGAGACGCCGTGAACAACGCCTTCGTCATCGATGTTGCCGAGCACCGCCTTCAACGCCCGTTCCGCATGCGGCCGGTTCTCTTCTCCGAGAATGCCGGCTTCGATGCCACGCAGAATGCCATAGGCGATGCCTGATGTGGCCGATGTCTCGACCGGCGAGGTCGGGTCATCGAGCAGCGTGTGGAACATGCCGTCCTCGCGCTGATATTGCCGCAGCGACCGCACCTGACTTGCCAGCACATTGGCGAGGAAACGCCTGTCCTTTTCGGAGAGCGTCGGCACCAGTTCGAAAAGTTCGGGAATGGCAACCGTGATCCAGGAATTGCCGCGCGCCCAGAAGGCATGAGCGAAATTGTGGCGGCCGTTGAAGGTCCAGCCGTGATACCAGAGCCCGGTGACGGGGTCCGAGAGATAACGCGTATGGACCATGAACTGGTAGACCGCCTCGTCGATCCAGTCCTGACGTTTGCAGACGACGCCGGCGCGGGCGAGGAACAGACATGCCATGAACAGCGTGTCGTCCCATAATTCGCCCTCATTCAGCCGTTCCTTGACGACGTGCTGGAAGCCGCCATCCTCGGTTTTCGGCAATTGATGCACCAGCCAGTCGGCCCAGTCTTCCACCAGCGCCCGGAAATCCGGCCGGTCGACATGTTCCGTCAGGATGACGAGTGGCAGCATCGGCGCGGAACTGTTGATCTGGCGCGGCGGCAGGCCGCGCTCGATCTGCCAGCCATACCATGTCACGAGATCATCAAGCGCTTTGCGATCGTTGGCGGCGAGCGCCCGGCGCAGGAAGCCGTAAAGGCCCACACCCACTTCCCAGTCCCATTCATCGAACTGGATCTTGCCATCGGAACTGCTGCTCGCCAGACCTTCCTGAATGCCCTTGAGGCGGCTGAACGCGGCGGCGACATTGTCGATCGTCGTCCTGAGAGTGTCTTTTTCCATGCTTGGCTGGTTCATCTGTCAATTCCGCTAGGAGCATTTCCAGTAAAAGCGGGGATCGCTTTTACGTCCGGACAATGCGTTAAAACAAAGAGCTAGAGCGTTTTCGCGTTTCGCAGAAAAGCGGAAAGGCTCTAGGAGTAGAATGGTCGTGCCGCGCCGCCCGATGCGGGGTCGGCACTGTCGAAGGTGATTTCGGGTTGGGGCTGATCATGGTCGAAGGCCGTTGTCTGCCCGCCGATGGTGAATGCGCCGTCCCAGGTGAGGGTGACATCGGGTCCGCCTAGCGGCGTGACCGAGAGCAGACGGCTTTCGGCATCGAAGGTGACCCGCGTGGCGAGGATTTTTTCCCGAAAACGGGCAAACTCCGCGACATCCCCGCAGCCGATGATGCCGACCCAGCCAGCGCGGCGGCCGGGCGATCTGATCTCGTGATTGGCGGTGGCGCCTGCGCTGATGGGTTGAAGCCCGTTCGTTGCATAAAGCGCGGCAAAGCCGCGGCCCGAGCGGGTGATGAGCCAGTTGCCTTCCGTCAGCACCTCGTCCAGTCCGTCGCGGCCAAGATAGGCATGGGTCCAGTCATTGCGGTGATCGTGCGTATCAAAGATCAGCATCGCCAGATCGCGATGCTGCGCCACGCGCGGCAGGATGCCGCTTCCCGCCCAATAGGAGGGGCGCTGGGTGCCCCACGGATCGTCTTCACCCGGGTGGTTGACCCAGAGCCGCGCCATCGGATGGCCGGCGAGTTTGATATCCATGACGTGTTGCTGATGGCCCTTGCGGCCGGTCTTGTGGTCGACCACGGTGGAAAGCTGGGCGGCCTCGTTCTTGAACAGCACGAGCTTTCCGGGCTCCAGCCCCTGCGCGTAACGGGCCTCGACCATGCGGCCGCCCTCAAGCTGGGAAAGGGCGGCAAGATGTGCCGGTGGCAGGTAATCGCCGCAGCAGAACATCGGCAGAGAGGCGACGCCGTTGTTGAGCCAGCCTTGGCCGAAGGCGACCTCAGCGAAGGGTGCCAGTTCCGTCAGCGGCCCGGCGCGCAGCTCCTTGTCATAGGCTCTGCCTTGCGAACCGGAGGGGACGCCGCCGAGCGTATGCAGCGCGATCATTTCGAAGATGAGATCGAGCTGGTAGCGCGCGCGTGCTGCAAGCTCCGGTCCGGCCCAATGTTCGATGGCGAGAAGGCCGATGAAATCCACGGGATAATAGGCGGCCGAATTCCATTCGGCGAGGCCGTGCGCCTCGACGCTGTCGAACCAGCGCTCCAACCGCTCAGTGGCCAGCGCCGCCTGCTCTCTGCCGGTGCGGCCGGAGGCGGTGAAGACGGCGTCGGGCAGATAGTGTCCGGCGAGCAGCTGGCTGGTGTGGAAGCAGAGAACATGGTTCTCGCTCCAGAACCACATGACGTCGTTACCCGGCTCGTCCACCCAGTAGCGATAGCCAAGGATCGAAGCGTCGATCCGCGCTCGCATTTCGGCCGGCAGGCGGTCACTATGGGCGCGCACCAGCCAGAGCAGCGGGATCATGATGAAATCGGAGCAGTCCTCGCGCCGGTCGATGGAGCGCAGCGTCGCATCGACGATGCCGCCGATGGTTTTGAAGTCATCGCTGCCGGTGGCGACCATCGCCAGCGCCCGGCCGATGCGCCATGCGCCGAAACGCGCGCTGAAGGAGAGGGCCGCTTTCTTTCGCTCCCTAATATCGGCATTGGGCGCTTCCGGCGCGATATCATGCATGAAGGCTGCGTCGATGACGCGGGTGACCGTTCCCGCACCCGAGCCCATGGTGATCCTGACGCCGTGATATCCGTCCGAAATGCCTGACGTCTCGGGGATTGTCAGCGTTGATTGCCCGGCCTTCAGCATGGTGTCGACTTCCGCCAGCGCAGCGCGCTCATGCCCATGGCTTTTCACCGCAATGTGCACGGGCAGGTCGCGCGCAGGTGCTGCTCCGAAAACCAGTTCGAGGGCGGTGCCGCAAAACACGTCGCGTGCCGGGCGAACATCGCGCACCAGCGCGGCAAGGCGCCTCGTTTCCTCGCGGTCGAGCGGTACCGGCAACACGACTGTCAGCGGCGTAGGATCGATAACCTCAAGCTCGAAGAACCAGATGATGTCGCGTTCCGCCAGATCCTCGCAGAGCAGCAGCACCTCGTTGTCGCCGGCCGCAAGGTCGAGCGTCACATCGCTGTTGGTTTCGACATTGCGGATGAAGGGCTCGAAACGCACCTGCTCAGCGCCGTTCACCCAGATACGGACGCCGCCGCAGGTGCGCAGCCGGAAATGCGCCTTTCTGGCAGCATCGCTGCGGAACGTGCCCTTCAGCCAGCGCTGCACATGGGTGGGAACATGCCAGAAGCCGGTGAATTCCACGCGGCGGTTGGAACCCGGCAGGTTGAGGTGAGACACCGCAAAGCCACTCTCGGGCGCGATGTCGCGGCCGATCATGGTCTGCTGGAAGGCTTTGCGGCAGGGAAGGTCGCCGACATCGACGAAACCATTGATGAAACGGTAATTGACCCGGTCTTCCGCCGGGGCGGGTGTGCCCGGAAACGATGTCTCCACCGGATCCGAGACGATCCAGGCGGTCACCGTCTCGCCGTCGGCGACGGTGTATGTGGGCTGCGACGCATCCGTCGCCAAAGGTCCATCCGTCATAATGGATCGCCTCCCTTCGATCTTTATGAAATTATTTTCACAATTCGATTTCCGCTTTTTCGCGTCGATTTGTGCGATTTATGTAAAACAAACAGCTTGACGTTTATTCTGTCAAGCCGCAAAACAGGATAAATCGAATTAAGCAGAGGAGCTTCTATTCGGTTTGTGAAAATATTTTCATTGGGAGGATGAGCATGATGAAATTGTTTTCGGGCGTCAGCGCCCTTGTAATTGCCTCCGTCGCCGGTCTTGCAGCCGCGCAGGCCGAGACCCGCACGATCACTTTCCTTTTTACGGATGACGACCAGGGTTACGTGCAGCGCATGGCCGACCTCAGCAAGGAGTTCGAAACGGCCAATCCGGGCGTGAAGATCAACTTCGTGTCTTCGGGTTACGACGCCGTTTCCAAGCAGCTGCCGGTACAGCTGGCGGTCGGCGAAGGCCCTGACATTGCCAAGATCACCGACTGGCAGCTTGCCCCCTATTATCTCGACATGCGGCCTTACATGAAAGATGCGGAGGCCTTCGCGAAGCTGCATGGTTCGAGCCTCAACCAGCTTCGCCTGCCCAACGTCAACGATCCACAGTCGATAAACGGTTACATGGCGTCGCAGACGCTGAACCTGCCCTTCGTCAACAAGACGCTGTTCGAGCAGGCGGGTGAGCCCTTGCCCGGCCCGACCGCGAAATTCAGCGAGATCGTCGAGGCGTCCGCCCGTGTTGCCAAGGCGACCGGCGTGCAGATCCCCTTCACCATGGACCGTTCCGGCCACCGCTTCTCCGGCGGCGCTTTCGCTTACGGTTCGAGCTATGTGAAGGACGGCAAGTTCAGCTTCCCGGATGATGCGGCGAAAAAATACATCGCCGATATCTATTCATGGACGCAAAATGGCAGCTTCCCCAAGGAAATGTGGGGTGCCGCCGGCGGTTCGCAGTACAAGAACATGGGTGACGAATTCGTCAACGGTAATGTCGTGACCTATCTGGCCGGCAACTGGATGGTAAACCCGTTCCAGAACAAGATCGGCGACGCTTTCGAATGGACGGCGATCAATGCGCCCTGCGGCGATGCCGGATGCTACGCCATGCCGGGCGGAACCGCGATTGTCGGCTTCAAGCGTACCAAATATCCTGAAGATGTGGCGCATTTCGTCGAATTCCTCGGCTCCGAGAAGGTGCAGCGGGAAATCGCCGAGAACTATGTCGTTCTGACCGGTGCCGAGATCGTCGATCCGCAATACAAGCTGAAGAGTGAAGACGCCAAGGCGGCGATGAAGGTCTTCCTCGACAACAAGAAGAACGTGCCGCAGGCGGCTCGCGATTTCGAGCGCGCCAAGGGCGGCAGTGCCATGTATCAGCAGATCGTCCAGCGTATGAGCCAGCTGATCGTCGGCGAGTTGACGCTTGACCAGACCTATAAGGTCCTGGCTGACGATGTCGCCAAGATCAACGAGGCCGTTGCGGTCAAGAAGTAACTGGCCCAGCATCCGGCTTTGCCGGAGTAACGAAGCCATTGAACCCTATGCCCGGAGCCGGTCTTCGGGCATATCTCTCCGCTTTTTCCGGGCGCATATTGCCGCATATGCTGTCTCGATCAGCACCATCGAAAAACTGAAATACGCTCCGTTTAAACCTGATGACGAGGCGCGCGGGAGACCGTGCCGCCTGTTTTCGTCACGCGTCACTCGCTGCAAATCATAGGATTCGTCATGGCCAAACTGAAGATGTCGTCTTTTCCGTCCGCACGCGCAACCCTGCTTGCCTCCGTCGCATTGCTGGTTCTTGTCCCGAGCGCGCAGGGGTTCGAGGGCAGCGGGCCGGCAGGTCAGGGTTATGCCATCACGGTGCCGGAGCCTGCCGCGACCTATCCGCTGCCGCTTGCCGACAATTATCGCAACCAGACCGGCAAGAATGAAAAGGGCGAGGATGTCCGCGCCTATGACGACCGGGATAATCCGATCATCGAAATCCTCTCGGGTTTCAACCGTATCTGGACGCTCGGCGATGAAAAATGGGCGGATGGCGGCGCCAATGGCGACGGCCCATCGGATTTCAGCCATGTGAAGATCGTAGATCCCGCCGTCTGGCAGGAAAACATGCGTTACGTATTGTCCGTGACCGGGGAAAACCGCACCCGCGCTGCGGCTTTCGAAGCCTATATGAATGATCGCCGTTCACAGGGTTACAGCGTTATCGACGGCATGGGCCCGCTTGCCGACTGGTATCGCGAAGGTGCGGGCGCGACGACGACGATCAATCATACGCTTTCGGATTTCGATCCGAACGAGGTGATCACCCGCAAGGAGGACGACAAGGGCACCGAGGCGGGTGCAGCCGATAGCAAGTTGAAGGATTTCGTCGCTTTCATGAAGGTGATCCGTGGCCCGGAAGGCACGACATCGCCGGCGAAATATTTCTATTCCACACCGCGGCCCTGGCGCATGAATGACAGGGGCGAGGTGATCGAAACCGGTAAAGAAACGATCGGTGACCGTTCATTCGAAAGCTATGACAGCGACGCTGGCGTCATCGTGCCGGCCCTGAAATATGCGCGGGAAAATCGCGGCCGCTCCAAGGATGGCGGTTTTCCGAGCGGGCATACCAACGCTGCCTATCTGGCCGCCATCGCTTATGCCTATGCCGTGCCGGAGCGTTTTACCGAATTGCTGACGGCTGCCTCCGAACTTGGTGAAAGCCGCATCGTCGCCGGCATGCATTCGCCGCTCGACGTGATCGGCGGCCGCATCACCGCAACCGCCATGGCCGCCGCCATGTTGCAGGACCCGAAAAATGCCGAGGTGAAGAAGGCCGCGCATGAGACCTTGCAGGCCTATTTCGCCAAACGTCTGCCGCAGGGGCAGTCGCTTATCGATTTCGCCCATGGCGCAAAGCCGGATGTTGACCGGTTTGCGGATGCGACGGCGAACGCGGCGGATTATCGCAGGCGCATGACTTTTTCCTTCAGCCGCGACAAAGCTGTGGGTGACGCGCCGATGATGGTGCCGAAAGGGGCCGAGGTTCTGCTGGAAACGCGCCTGCCTTATCTTGATGCCGCAGAGCGGCGTGCCGTTCTGTTCTCTACCGGTATTGAGGCGGGTTATCCGCTGCTTGATGACAGCAATGGCTGGGGCCGCATCAATCTGGTGGCCGCCGCCGGTGGTTACGGTGCGTTTGATGGCGATGTCGAAGTCACGATGGATGCCGCCGCCGGCGGTTTCAACGCGGCAGACCGCTGGACGAACGACATTGCCGGGGCAGGGCGTCTCGTCAAATCCGGTAGCGGAGCGCTGATGCTCAGCGGTAATAACAGCTATGGTGGCGGCACAATTCTAAGGGATGGTGCGCTGATAGTCTCGTCTGTCGATGCGCTTGGAACCGGTGGCGTGCTGGTCAGCGGCGGCACGCTTTCGCTAACGGCAGGCAAGGATGTCGCCATCGGCGGTGATTATGCGCAGTCTGGCGGCATATTGGCGCTGGATCCGCAAAAGGCTGCTCTGCGCGTTAAAGGGAATGTGGTGCTGGACGGCGCGACGCTGAAGCTCGCTTTCGATGGTGGCGCACCGGCTGCCGGCACGCGCCTCGATGTGATCGCCGCCAATGGTTTGACCGGGACATTCGCCACGATCGATGCGGGCAATGTGAAGGTACGACCGGTCTATACCGGGTCGGCACTGTCCGTGGTGGTCGAATAGGCCATGATGCAATGATAGAGGCTGCCGCAACCCTCCGGTTACGGCGGCCCCAAAAAATCTGCGGGGAACCGCAGGATAATCACCCTACAGGAAGTACCGGACCCTCAGTGGCAATAGTGCGGCGCCGATGGCGGACGGATCGCCGACCGTTTCGCTGAGAACCAGCTTCGCCTCCTTTGGGCCGACACCATAACGGTGTTCGCGCTGGGAGGGCATGTGCGTGCGTTCGATCATCATCTGGCCAAGTGCGCGTGGCAATTGTCCGCCAAAGACGATGGCCTGCGGATCAAGTACCGCGATCAGGCTTGCCACCAGCCGGTCCACCTGCGGCATGGTTTCGGTCAGCCATTCCTCGACTCCTGGCCACGCCGGATCAAACTGTCGATAGAGTGTTTCAATCGAATGGATATCGACGCCGTTTTTCTGCAGGGTGGCGATCAGATATTGCAGCGCCGGCCGCTTGGGCGATTCATCGGGGCTGTATATGCCGCTGAATTCGCCGGCATTGCCGTGAAAGCCGTGAAACGGTTGGCCGCCGAGGATCAGTCCGCCGCCGAAACCGTAGTTGAAGGACAAGTAGGCAAAAGTCTCGCACCATGATCCGACACCGCGAAGGCTCTCGCCGATCGCCCCCGTGGTGGCATTGTTTTCCAGCCAGACCGGCAGGTGGAATTTTTCCTCAAGGATAGGCTTCAAGTCCATCAGCGACCAGTCGCGCAATGGCTCCGGCGCGTTGAAGGCGCGGTCTTCCGACACGAAGAAACCCGACATGGAAAAACCGAGGCCCAGCAGGCGCTCGCGCGGGATGCCGTGTTCTGCCAGCAGCCTTTCGAGGGCCAGCGACAAGGCCGCAAGCGTCTCTTGCCGGTCCTCCGGAAGCATCTTCAGCTTTTCTTCGACAATCACGTCGCAGCGGAAATCGGCGATGCAGATGATGACGGAGTCGGTGTTGATGGAAATGCCGAGTGAATAGGCTGCCTCCGGCACCAGCTCGATGGTGGGGCTCGGCTGGCCGCGCGTGCCCTTGAGCGGCGCGCCGGTCTGCAGCAGTCCGCGCTCCAGCAGGCCTTCGATCAGCCGGTGCACGGATTGCTGGGTCAGGTTGGTGTGGCCCGTGATCGATGCGCGGGCGATGGGGCCATGGCGGCGCACGATATCCAGAATGAGACGCTCATTCTCGCTGGCAAGCGGCTGGCGATCGAAGGTCTGCTGCGGCGTCTGATCTGTTGTCATGGCCTTGGATAACGGCTGCGCGAAGCGGCGGCAACATGGGGCATTGGTTTGCGACAGCATTTTTCACTGGACTGTCACAAATATTACACTTAGAGTGTATTAATAAGGGGCCGGTCAACAACGGGTCCTCAGGAGGAACCATTCAATGCGCATGAAATTTCTTGCGATCGCCGCGCTTGCGCTGGCGACGACGGCAGCGCCGTGCCTTTCGGCAGACAGCAATATGAAAAACCTCGACTTCGATCTGTCGAAGGTCACGCGCGACAATTTTTACGAGATCGTCGTTCCCGCCGCCAAAGCCGAGGGCTCGGTGACGATGTATAATTTCGCCGGCAGTTTCGCCGATACGTGGAAGGAGCTGATCAGCCGTTTCGAAGCCAAATATGGCATCAAGGTCGCCTATAGCGACGTGAAGGGCGATCAGGCGAACCAGCAGCTCATCGCGGTTCAGGCGGCAGGGCAGGATTCACCGGTTGATGCCTATTTCGCCGGTGGCGGCAGCTATCCGCTTCTCTCCTCCAAGGGGGTTGTCGGCAATATTGCGCTGACGAAAATCCTGCCGAACATGGCGAATTACAATCCGGAAATGGCCGAGACCGTTTTCGGCAAGCCGCATGGCGGCAGCTTCCCGCTGGTGCATCTCAACCAGACCGCAATCGGTTACGATTCTGCCTTCGTGAAAGCCGGGGATGTGCCGAAGAGCTTCGAGGACCTGCTGGTCTGGGCCGAAAAGAACCCCAAGCGGCTTGGCGTCACCCTGCCGGCCAAGGGCGGTTCCGGTGGCGGTTTCATCTATTCGGTGGCGCTCAACTATCTCACCGGCGACTGCCGCAAGCAGCTGACCGATTATAACCAGACGCTGCAGCAGGCCGAAGACTGGGCCATGGAGTCCGAGTGCCTCACGCCCGTCTGGGACTATTACCGCCGTCTTCTGGCCGTGGCTGAACTGACCAATGGCAATGCCGATACGCTCAACCTCATCAACAACCAGCAGCTTTACATGGGCACGGTCTGGGAAGATCAGGTCATGAGCTTCCTCGGCACCAAACAATTGCCTGACAGTTTCCGCGTCACGCTTCTGGAAAAAGGGCAGGTCGGCTCTGGGGACGCCATGTTCGTGCCGGCCAACGCCAAGAACGTCGCTTCGGCGCTACTGCTGATCGATATGGCCATGAGCAAGGAATTCCAGCTCTGGAAGCTGGAAAACAAGGCTTCCCGCTCGCCGCGCACGGATGTCACCAATGATCTGATGCCGAAGGCGGTGCAGGAGCATGTGCTGCCGCAGAGTGTCTATCCGCGCCTGTCGCTGCCGGCTTTCTGGGACATGTCGACAGCGCTTGCCGAAGCGCTCGATGAAAAAGTCCTCAACCAGTAACGCCGTTGGGATTGCCGGATCGTGTGCCGCAACTGGCTGCGCGATCCGGATAGCCTTGGTCAAAAATATGAGGGAGGCTCGTCATGAGTGAACTCGAGATCAGCAATATCAGCAAGGATTACGGCGCCAGCCGGGCGCTTCATCCCGTGTCGATCACCGTGGAGCGGGGCGAATTCGTCACCATTCTTGGGCCCTCCGGCTGCGGCAAGTCGACGCTTTTACGCATCCTCACCGGCATCAGCCAGCCTTCGGGCGGCGAGATCCGGCTGGGTGGCAAACGCATCGATCAGGCGCCGCCGGAAGCGCGCGATATCGCCATGGTGTTCCAGTCATATGCGCTTTTCCCGCATATGTCGGTCGCCAAGAATCTCGGCTTCGGGCTGAAAATGAAGAAGGTCGCGAAGGATGAGCGGGTGCGGCGTATCGCCCATGCGCTTGATATCTGCAATCTCACCGGGCTGGTGGATCGCATGCCCCGGCAACTGTCCGGCGGCCAGCAGCAGCGTGTGGCGCTGGCGCGCGCCATTGTCATGCAGCCGAGCCTGCTTCTGTTCGACGAGCCGCTTTCCAATCTCGATGCCAAACTTCGCGATACGCTGCGCCATGAGCTGACCGAGCTTCACCGCCGCATCGGCGCGACAAGCCTTTATGTGACACATGATCAAGCCGAAGCCATGGCGATGTCGGACCGGATCGTCGTCATGAATGCCGGCCGGGTGGTCGAGATCGGCACGCCGCTCGAGCTTTACCGCGCGCCGAAACACGCCTTTACCGCCGGCTTCCTAGGCCAAACCAATCTGCTGCCCGTATTCGCTGAGGGCCAGCAGGCGCAATTGCCCTGGGGACAGTCCGTGACGCTTGACCGGGTTGCCGCCGGCAATGTCCAGATTTCCGTTCGTCCGGAAAACATCCACATCCGCGCCGATCAGGCCGGCGAGGGCACGGTTTCCGCCGTTTCTTTCATGGGCGCTAATGCACTCTATGCGGTCGAGATCGGCGGCCGTCAGATCCGGATCAGCCAGTCCGGTGCTGAAACTCTGATCGATGCCGGGCAGAAGGTCGCCCTGCAGTTTCCCGGCTCGGTCCATCTTCTCGATGACAGGATGGCGGGGGAGGCGGCATGATGGCCGGGCTCCTTCGAAACGGGCGCGCCCAGCTTCTATTCTTGCTTTTGCCGGGTGTTGGGTATCTTCTGGTCTTCTTTGGCGGGCCGCTGCTGTCGGCGCTGATCGGCAGTTTCAGGCAGGAGGATGGCAGCTTCACGCTGATGTTCTACCAGCGGATTTTCACCCGCGCGTCGATGATCCGGGGGCTCACGACCTCCATCTATTACGGTGTCATGCCTGTCATCGTCTCGCTTGCGGCCTCGGTGCCGCTGGCGCTTCTGATCCGCAAGAGCTTTCTCGGTCGAAAACTGTTCAGCGGCCTTTATAAGCTACCGATGGCGGTGCCGGGTATCATCGTCGGCCTGATGGTGATCGTCGTTTTCGAAAGGGGTGGGTTCCTCGACCGGCTGGTCGCGCCGCTCGGGATCGAACTGCCCAAGCTCGTGCGCGACGACTGGGGCATCGGCGTCATTCTCGCCAGCGTCTGGAAACAGATACCCTTCATGACGCTGATCATCACCAGCGCCTTTGCGGCCATTCCCGAGGATATACGTTATGCCTCCCGCACGCTTGGCGCGTCGCGGCTGAAGACATTTTTCTTCGTGGAAGTGCCGCTCGCCATGCCCGGCATCACCGCCGCCATTCTTCTGACCTTCATCGGCTCCATGGGCTCCTATGCCATTCCCGATATCGTCGGCCCGCCCACGGCCCGGCCGCTTTCGGTGCTGATGATCCAGGAGTTCAATCAGGGCCGCTTTAATCAGGTCTATGCCATGGGCATGGTGCTGAGCCTTTTCGCGGTCTCCGTCCTCATTCTCTATTATTCGCTGACATCCCGCATCGGCCCCGGCCAAACCCGCGGAGACGCCTGATGAGTGCTATCACCATTGAACCTACCGTCACTCCCCGTCGCCGTGCCTTTACGCCGGAGGACAGGATTTTCGTCTCCATCGGGCTTTATGGCGCGTTGACGCTCGCCATCGCCGTGCCGCTGGCTCTCATGTTCCTCTGGAGCATTGCCGACGGCTGGTCGCCGCCGCTTGTCGTGCCGGAGCATTACACCACGGCGCGCTGGGCGGGCATTCTCGGCGATGCAAGCCTCATCCGCGCCGCGATCAACAGTATCCTCATCGCCGTCGTCGTCACCTTCCTGACGGCAGCCATCGCGTTACCCACGGCCTGGGCCATGGCGCGTTTTCCCTTCCGGCTGAAACGGCTGGTGGAGATTTTTATTCTGGCGCCTATCATCATTCCGGGGCTGGTCGTCGCCGTCGGCATCGGGCAGGTGTTTCTTCTCTTCGGCCTTGCCTATTCGGTAACCGGGGTCATTCTCGTGCAGATCGTCGGCACCCTGCCGCTGATGATCCGGCTGATGACGGCGGCGCTGGAGACCATTCCAGACGATCTCATTCATGCCGCCCGCTCGCTTGGCGCGGGCACTGTCGGCATCGTTCTGCACATCATATTGCCGCTTGCGGTGCCCGGCCTTCTCGCCGGCGGGCTGATGTCTTTCATCGGCAGCTTCGAGGAATTCGACAAGTCCTTCATCGTCGGCGCGCCTGTTGTCGAGACCCTGCCGATCAAGCTTTACATGTATCTCGATCCCTATTCGATGCAGCTGCCGCTCGCCGCCATCGTCTCCTTCATCCTGCTTCTTCCCGCACTCGTCGTCTTCATCATCGCCGGCCGCATCCTGCGCGACGACCTGATGGCGGCGGGCATGGGGAAAATCTGATCCGGGCGCTCAAACCCGGTAATTGCAACGTCCGAAAGTGAAAACCATGCATCAAACCCTTGCAGCCTCCCGTAAGACCTCCAATCCCTGCAATGTCCTCGCGCTCTGCTCGCGCGACAATCCGGCCATCCTGACCATCGCCCATCGCGGCTTCTGGACCGCCACCGCCGAAAACTCGCTCGCCTCCGTCCGCGCCGCGGTTGCGGCCGGCGTGGAGATGATCGAGATAGACACGCAGGCGACGGCCGATGGCCGGCTGGTCGTCATTCATGACGAAACGCTCGACCGCACCACGACGGGCAAGGGCACCGTGAGCGCGCTGCCTTTCGAGGTGGTCCGCGCAGCGAAGCTGAAGGCCGGCGCGGGCGGCGATGCGGCTGGCGTGACCGATGAATGCGTGCCGACGCTGGAAGAACTGCTGGAAGAGGCGCGTGGCAAGATCACCGTCAATATCGACACCAAATTCACCCGCGATCTGCCACAGGTCATGGAAACCGTGCTGCGGCTCGGCGTCGAGGATCAGGTGCTGGTGAAAACCGATATCGATCCCGAGGCCGATCGTTTCGAGGTGCTGGAGACTGACTGGTTCGGCAAAATCCCGCATATGCCGATGTTCCCGGTGAGAAAGGGCAAGTTTGCCGAGGACCTGCGCCGGATCGAAGCCTTGAAGGCGCCGATGATCGAAGTGAAATTTACCGATATTGCCGATCTGGCCGAAGGCCGTGACGAGATGGAGCGCCAGAACATCCGCCTGTGGATCAACTCGCTCGACGTTTCCCATTGCCTTGATTTCAACGATACGCGGGCGCTTTCAAATCCGGAAGCCGTCTGGGGTGCACTTGCCGGGGCTGGCGTCGGCGCGATCCAGACCGATGAAGTCGAAGCCTTCACCAACTGGCTGAAGGCGGGCGCCGGTGAGACGGGCAGGGCGTGGACACGATGAACGAGCGTCTCGAACGCGCCGTCGCCATCATCGAGGAAGCGATGGGCCTTGCCCTTCGCTTTTTCGAGGCCCGCGACGCCATCGCCGCCCGGACGAAGGGTTTTCAGGATTTCGTCTCGGAAGCCGATACCACGGTCGAAAGGTTGATCCGCGACCGTCTGGCGGCGGCTTTTCCCGGCGAAACCGTGCTGGGGGAAGAAATGGGCGGTGTTGCCGATGACGCCTATTGGATTATCGATCCCATCGATGGCACCGCCAATTTCCTGCGCGGTTCGCCGCTCTGGGGTATCTCCCTCGGCTTCGTGCGCAACGACCGGCCGGAACTCGGCGTCGTCGCCATGCCCGTCTTCAAGGACATTTATGCGGCGGCGGATGGAGCCGGGCTGATGCTGAATGGCAAGCCGCTTTCCCGCCATGTGCCCTTTGAGGATGTGCAGGTCATGTCGCTTGGCGACAGCGCCGCTGCCGATGCGGAAGAGGTGGCGGCTCTTACCGTCGGGCTCAGGCATGCGGGCTGGGTGGTGGAATCCATCCGCTCGACATCGATCGGCCTTGCCTTTGCCGCGCGCGGCATCTTCGACGGCCATCTGCAGAAGCTGACGACCATGTGGGATATCGCCGGCGGCGTCGTTCTCGCAAGGGAAGCGGGTCTCGATGTCCGTATCGGGACGCGCCCCGGCAGCGACATCCCCTGGGTCGCCGCCGCAACGCCGGCGCTGATGGCGGTGACGGAAGGGCTGTGGCCGGAGATCAGGGGAAAAGTGCCGGCGGAGCCCGCGTGAATCTTCTGAAAAGCAGAAGCCGGGTGCTCTTCAGACACTCGGCATCCTGCTGCTTTCTGAAGGTCAGTGTTTGCGGGCGAGAGCGACGGCATCCGCGCCGGCTGGAAAGTGGAGCTGTCCCGAGTTGTCATGCACCGCGCTCCAAACCGCTTCGCCGACATCACTTTCATGGGTGGTCAAAGCCGGTTGGGCGAAAGTTTCGAGAATTGGTCCTGCGAAGCCCATGTAATCTTCGGGAAGCAGCTGCTCAAGCGGTAGAATGGCGTTGTGCGTGAAGCTGGTTGTCGGGGCATAACCCGGCTCTACCAGCTTCACGCCAATGTTGAAATGCGCCAGTTCATGCGTGAGCGAACCGGTAAATCCCTCAATAGCCTGCTTGCTGGCGGTATAGGCGGCGGCAAGCGGGAAAGAAGCAAGCGTAACACTGGACGTGACGTTGATGATCATGCCGGATTGGCGTTTTCTCATCTGCGGGATGACCGCCTGTGTCATGGCCATCACACCGAAGCTGTTGGTGTCGAAGATCGTGCGCACCGCCGACATCGGTGTAGTCTCAAAGGCGCCGACCATACCGATGCCGGCATTATTCACCAAAACGTCGATCGGGCCGGCCGCATCGATCGCTGCTGCAATGCTATGCTCGTCTGTCACATCCAGTGACAGCACGCGCAACCGGCCGGTATCGTCAGCAAAGCGGGCAGCGCTTGGACGCCGCATGGTGGCGATGACGTTCCAGCCGCGTGCGAGGAACAGTTCGGCAATCGCTTTGCCATAACCCGACGACGTGCCGGTAATCAGGATGGTGTTGGTCATGGTAAATCTCCGTTGTTGATGTGCGGGAGATAGACGGGCTGAGGTGGATGATATATGCTCAATGAGCTATTATTTGTTATCGATCGTCCAAAATGGATCCTCTCAGCGATATCGTCGACCTTTTGCGACCCAGTGCCGCCGTCTCGAAGCCGATTTCCGGCAAGGGCAGATGGGGAGTGCGCTATCGTCCGCATGATGCGCCGGGTTTCGCGCTCGTCCTTGCAGGTGCGGCATGGGTGATGATGGAAGGCCGGGTTCCTCTCAGGTTGACATGCGGAGATTTCCTGCTTCTGCCCACAACGCCGGCTTTTTCGCTTTGTAGCGAGACCGATGTCGAATGTGTTCCCGTCGAACCGCAGGATCGGGCTGTCCGTCATGGCGAACAGGAGGGGGCGCCCGATTTTGTCGCGCTGGGCGGAAGCTTCAGGTTCGAACGCATCAATGCTTCACTTCTGCTGTCACTGATGCCCGAAATGATCTACGTGCCGGCAGAGGAGAAAGGCGCATCGCGGCTGGCGCGGCTGATCGAGCTGTTATCAGAGGAATGCGCCGGCGAGGATCCGGGCAAGGAGCTGATCATCCGGCGCATGCTGGAAGTCCTTCTGGTGGAAGCGCTGCGCCGACCGGGAGCGGGCAATGCGGCAATTCCCGCGGGATTGGTAAAGGCAATGCGTTTACCCGGCCTTGCCCGTGCATTATCGGCCATGCATGAAGATGTTCGTGTGGGCTGGACGGTTGCGGAACTGGCGGGAATCGCCGGCATGTCGCGTTCGGCCTTTTCCGCACGCTTCGTTGAAATGGTGGGCTGCGCGCCGATCGAATATCTCGCCCGGTGGCGGATGGCGCTTGCCAGGGATGCGCTCATGAGCGGGGTAAAATCGCTCGACCGCATTGCCGATGAGATCGGCTATGAATCCGCCAGCGCATTCAGCACCGCGTTCCGCCGGAGAATGGGCGTTGCTCCAGGAAGCTTTGCCCGGGCAAACAATGACGATCGTCCCCATTCCACGGCTTTTCTTTAGCTATTGCCCTCGTGGCAACGCCTGAAACCCTTTAGGAGTTGGCTCCGCGTTCCTCCTTGACGGTATAGTCGCGCTCGCTCCAGAGCAGGGCCCTGCGCAGCGGGTCAGACGTCGCTTCAATGATGGCCCCGACAAACAGGATATGGTCGGCGGCATCGATGGAGCCGACGAGTTCGCAATCCAGGGATAGCAGCGCG
Source organism: Agrobacterium sp. O3.4 (assembly GCF_041414895.1). Lineage (NCBI taxonomy): Bacteria > Pseudomonadati > Pseudomonadota > Alphaproteobacteria > Hyphomicrobiales > Rhizobiaceae > Agrobacterium > Agrobacterium sp. O3.4. Next base: position 266,345 of record NZ_JALPZP010000005.1, on the reverse strand, counting down.
CCGTCAAGCTTCGGGTTTCCCGAAGGCCAGAGACCCCAGTCGCCGACGGAAAATCGGTCCGGCAGGTTGCCTTTTCCGGCAAATATGTCGGCAATTTCCTCCTGTCCTCTTGCAAGTGCTGCGACGGAGAAGCGTCGGCTTGCGGCGATCAGATCAACCATGCGGCTGCTGGCATCGATGGAGATCATCAGATACGGGGGCTCGGCGCTGAGCGGCATGAAGGAGGTGATCGTTCGTCCGACCCTTTCTCCGGCATGGGAGGCCGTGGCCAAAGCCACGGTAAAGGCAAGGGCGGCCATCGCGTCTTTGAATTCGCGGGGGGAAATCGTCGGTGAAACGGTGCCTTTGAGCGGAATATGCGTATGGCTTATCACGCTGCCATCGATCAGCCTGAGATTATGAGACATGCAGTGCCGGGCTAACCGCCCGCTCCCGGGTTCTTGGAAAAAATGGAAAACTTGGCTGCGGCGCCATTCATGACGTCGGCATTATCAGGCGACTGCCTTTTCTGGTGTACGCGGGGCCAGATGCCCGAATAGTGGCGATTGAGGTCGAGCCAGACATGCAGCCCGGCTTCGGTATCCGGCCGGATTGCTGCCGCAGGACATTCGCGCTCGCAGATGCCGCAATCGATACATTGGTCGGGATGAATAACGAGCATGTTCTCGCCTTCGTAGAAACATTCGACCGGGCAGACTTCCACGCAGTCCATGTATTTGCAGGCGATGCAGTTTTCGGTAACGACATAGGGCATTGAAACGCTCGAATGAAGTTGCAGCCGGACGGCGGCTGTCCGGCTGCGCCTGACCCGGCCAGCCGCACGAGGGCAGCGGCAGAGGCCGGATCGGTGGGGCTCAGATCAGAGGCGGGCGGCCACGGCTTGCCAGTTCACCAGATTGTCGAGGAAGTTCTCGATATAGGCCGGGCGCTTGTTGCGGAAATCGATATAGTAGCTGTGCTCCCACACATCGCAGCCGAGAAGCGCCTTCTGGCCGAAGCACAGCGGATTGACGCCGTTTTCGGTGCGGGTGATTTTCAGCGTGCCGTCGGTATCCACCACCAGCCATGCCCAGCCCGAGCCGAATTGCGAGGCGCCGGCGAGGGCGAAATTCTGCTTGAACAGCGATACCGAGCCGAAGGATTGCGTCAGCGCATCCTCAAGCGTCTTAGGGATGGCGTGATTTCCCGGTCCCATGATCTCCCAGAAGAGATTGTGGTTCCAGTGCTGGGAGGCATTGTTGAAGATGCCGGACTGGGCGATTGCGCCCTTCTCATAGGTGCCCCGGACGATGTCCTCGAGGTTGCTTTTCTCCCATGCAGTGCCTGATATCGCCTTGTTGAGATTATCGACATAGGCCTTGTGGTGAAGATCGTGATGAAACTTCAGCGTCTCTTCGGACATGCCCGAGGCAGCGAGCGCATCATGGGCATAGGGGAGGTCGGGAAGCTGGAAAGCCATGGGGTATCCTTTGTCAACTGTTCGCTCAAGAGCATGAAATGAGCCTTGCGGAAACAAGGTGACAATACTTCTAGGAGCTCAACCATGGTTGAGGTCAAGAGGTTTTTTCATCGGGAGGGGAGGGCGTGTTCACTCACGTCTGGCACGTCAAACTCAAACCTCGGTATCATCCTTCCCGGGATCGACCCTGAGGGAACCACGCCCGTCTCTTTGGCACCCATGCGCTTATAGAACGAGGCAGCACCGGGATCGGATTCGATGAGAAGGGTCCGCCTGCCATGATCCCGGCAGATCGAAATCGCCCACTGGAAGAGAGCTCGCCCTGTGCCCAGCCCCTGCAACCTCGGTTCGACGAAAAGAGCTTCGAGCTCGGCGGCGCTGCTTTCTTTAAGGGATAGTTGGGCGACGCCCGCGAGCTCCCCTTCGGCAATTGCGACCTGAAAAAATGACTCGCGCATTTTCCGGGGGGTGATTGTCAGCTCTGAACGACAGGCACGCAGGAATTCCTCATCATAACCCCACACGGCCTTCGATCGCAGGCAAAGTTCTGTCAGCGCGTCTGCTTCCGCAAACGATGCCGCTCTAAGCGTCAGCATCTCATCTCTCCGGGGTGGGTATGTCTATCTCTGTCGTAAGCGATCGATATCATCGCCGCCTGCCGCTCTCCAGCCGTTACAACTTCGGGCTGGTGTTGACGTTGGTTCTGCTTGATATTTTGCGCAGTGGTGCACAACATCGCCTCCATTCTTGCGAAGCGGGAGAAACTCATGGCGAAAGCCGTTGGAATTGGTGGCGTTTTTTTCAGGGCCGGGGATCCCGCCGGCCTCGCCGAATGGTATCAGAAACATCTCGGCATAGACAATCTGCACATGTCCGTATGGCAGCAGGAGGCCGGAATGACCATCTTCGGGCCTTTCGCTAGGGATAGCGATTATTTCGGCCGTGATGAACAACAGTGGATGATCAATTTCCGGGTCGATGATCTCGATGGTCTTATCGCGAAGCTCACCGCAGAGGGCGTCAAGGTTGAGACCCGGGCGGAGTGGGATTCCGATGTCGGCCGTTTTGCCCGGATACACGATCCGGAAGGCAACCCAGTGGAATTATGGGAGCCTGCGGCGACCTGATGGCGATTTACCTATCGCTACCCGGGTTACGGAGCAATTGTGGAGGCGAGAAACCAATCATCTCGATGAAAATATCGTGGCGCGCTGAAATACGTGCCTTCGGCGCAGAGCCCGCAAAAATCCAGAACAGCGCGATTTCTGACTAGCGCTCCGCCCGCTTCACCATCTCAACCCATTCCTCCAGTGCTTTGCGGATGGCCGAGCCCGCGTCTTCACCACGGGTGAACGCCCACCAGGTGTGGGCCCCTTGCCAGACGGCAGCCATCTGCCAGCCAAGCCTTTCGGCGTTTCTGTCGTCGGCCGTGATCCGGCGTCCGAGCGCACGGGCAAGTGTTTTGCCCCAAAGTGCTCCCCGCGCTCGCAAGGATGGATTGCGAATATCTTCTCTCAGCAGCAGCAATCCATCACTTGCATTCTGTTCAGCGGCATCGCTGGGCATGAGCCGCGAGAGCAGGGAGATGGCCCCTTCAGGCGTCAGGGGTTCCTCGGCGTCGGCCGCGTCAGTTTCGGCCTGCAACCCGTCCCATGCACGCAGAAGTACGGCCTCCACAAGGTCTTCGCGTTTGCCGTATCGCTGCACCAGCGTTGCAGCGGACAGGCCGCAGGCCTTTGCGGCTGCGGCAAAGGTCATACCATCTGGCCCGGTTTGCAACATGAGGGGCAGCAGCGCATCCAGCGCCTTCTCATCGGAAATCAGCTTGTGTCTAGGCATGGTCTATATATAAACGTATATTCATTTATAAATCAAGGAGAACAATATGGCTGTCATTCGTGGATACATCGCGGCGAGTTTGGATGGCTTGATCGTCTCGGGAGACGGCTCCCTCGACTGGCTCTTCAAATATGACGACATGGACCTCGGCGAGCATGATTACCGACTGTTCCTGAAGGGCATCAGAACCGTCGTCATGGGACGGGCGACTTATGACTTTATCGCCAGCGAGAATTCACCCTGGGCCTATGGAGACCAGCGTGTCATCGTTGTCACGTCGCGCCCGATTGAACGACCAAAAGGACCGCTGGAAATCTACGCCGACGTCGATGCGCTGATCGCGGAATTACGCGCTCTCGAGGATGGCGATGTCTGGATGCTGGGCGGCGGCCGGTTGCAGATGGCCTTTATGGAGCGTGGTGCGCTGGATGAGATCGAGATTTACGTTATCCCCGAGATACTTGGCTCGGGCCAGCCTCTCTTTCCTCTCACCGGTTATCGCGCGAGTCCTCGTCTGCTCAGCGCCAAGCCGATTGAGAAAGGCTGTGTGCGATTGCATTACCGCTTTTGATCGGACCTCACGGCTGCACGGCTGACGACATTCCCTCGTTTTCCGGCGGCTGGAGCTACGCACAGCGCCCCAGGCCGCCAGCCTTTAAAAGTCTAGCCGTTGACCGTCGGTGGATTGAGCCGGGCAAAGCCCTCCTGCCGCTGATACGGGAAATGCGGATAGGGTGCGGTTGTCTCGCTGGCCTCGTCCAGCCGCGCCACCTGTGCTGATGTCAGCTCCCATCCCACGGCGTCGAGGTTCTGGCGAAGCTGTTCCTCATTGCGTGCGCCAATGATCACTGTGGAAACTGTGGGTTTCCTGAGCAGCCAGTTGAGAGCGATCTGCGGTACCGTCCTGCCGGTTTCTGCTGCGACAGCGTCGAGCGCATCGATTACGCGGTAGAGATGTTCATCATCCACCGGCGGACCGAAGCTCGCTGTCTCATGCAGGCGGCTACCTTCTGGCAGCGGCGTGCCGCGGCGGATTTTTCCGGTCAATCGGCCCCAGCCAAGCGGGCTCCAGACCATGGCGCCAAGGCCCTGATCCGCGCCGAGCGGCATCAGGTCCCATTCATAGTCCCGGCCAACAAGGGAATAATAGACCTGATTGACCACGTAACGCGGCCAGCCATATCGGTCGGCGACCGCCAGTGATTTCATGATCTGCCAGCCCGAAAAATTCGAGACGCCCGTATATCTGATCTTGCCGGACCGGACGAGCGTATCGAGCGTCGACAGCACCTCCTCCACCGGTGTGAAAGCATCGAAGGCGTGGAGCTGGAGAATATCGATATGGTCGGTCTGCAGCCGCCGCAGCGCGTCTTCCACTGCGCGTATCAGCCGGAAGCGGGAGGAACCGGCCTCGTTCGGTCCGTCGCCCATCGGCAGGCTGGTCTTGGTTGAAATCAGAACGCTGTCGCGCCTTGCCTTAATCGCTTCACCCAGCACCTCCTCCGATGCGCCGTTGGAATAGACATCGGCCGTGTCGAACAGATTGACGCCGGCCTCCAGACAAATGTCGACCAGGCGGCGAGCTTCTCGAGCGTCCTGATTGCCCCAGTTGCTGAAGAGTGGCCCGGAACCGCCAAAGGTTCCTGTACCGAAACTCAAGACCGGCACTTTCAGGCCGGATTTGCCGAGATAGCGATATTCCATGGAGTGTTCCTTTGTTGCTGCGACATGGTTGCGGCGAGGCGTCTGGTGGCCCCATGCTCTGCCCATTCCGCCGTGATCTGGCAGACGAGGATTGCGGTGTGTTTCAATCGCTGTCTGAAGATAGACGCTCACCCTTCAATGAAATAGAATGCCGAAAATAATATCACTTGTGAGATGAAGTCATTATGGCGCGACTTGAGATCAACCGGGCAGGGGAGATGGAGATCTTCGTGCGGGTCGTCGAGCTCGGCGGTTTTTCCCGAGCGGCGGCGGCGGCAAACATGACGCCTTCGGCGGTGAGCAAGCTGATCGCCCGGCTGGAAACGCGGCTCGGGGCACGCCTGCTAAACCGTTCCACCCGGCAGCTGCAGATAACGCCGGAGGGTTGTGCTTTTTATGAGCGTGCCACGCGCATCCTTGCCGATCTCGAAGAGGCAGAACGCGCCGCGGGGGAGGGCGAACAGCCTATCGGCCGCGTTCGGATCAACACCAGTGCTTCTTATGCCACGCATATTCTTGCACCCGTCCTGCCACGGTTTCTGGCGCTTCATCCGGGCATCACACTCGACATTGTCCAGACGGATTTGGTGGTTGATCTTCTTGCCGAGCGCATGGACATCGCCATTCGCGCCGGGCCACTGAAAAGCTCAAGCCTCGTTGCGCGAAAACTCGGTGAGACAAGGATGATCATCGCTGCCGCCCCGGATTATCTGCAGCGCTGCGGCGTACCGCAAACCATCGCCGATCTCGAGGACCACAATCGTCTCGGATTTGGCTATGCCCGGTCAGTCGATGGGTGGCCGTTGCGAGCCGACGGCAAGACCGTCGTCATCCCTGCAACGGGGCGCGTACAGGTCAGCGATGGCGAAGGCCTTCGCCGCCTTGCTCTTGCCGGTGTCGGCCTGGTTCGTCTTGCGGTTTTCACCGTTCGGGAGGACATCGCCGCCGGCCGGCTGATATCGGTCCTCGATGGTTTTGATACGGGTGAGATGGAGATGTTTCATGCGGTCTATGTCGGCCAGCGCGGACCACTTCCCTCACGCATTCGGGCGCTGCTCGATTTTCTGGGCGAATATGGGCGGGTGAAGTGATCATCCGGCGATATCGGAAAGCGCGACCGAGATGAAGACCGCAGGCGGCCACGGAAAACCGGACATCCGGATGGTGGTGCGCCTATGGTTTCGGACCGGACAAGGTGAAAGCACCAACCGATTTCAGCGTTATGTGTATCTCTTGGGCAAGTGTGTTTGGTATCACACCGCAGAGACTGCCCGTTGTTATGACATTGCCTGCTTTGAGCATATCGCCTTTGTTGAATGCCGCGTTCGCAAAGGCGACCAGCGGCGCAAGCGGATTACCATTCGGGTGTTTTACCGTGGCATCGAACAGCTGTACCGAACCTTCCGTCACAGTTAGTTGCGGCAGGTCTGTTTCGTTTCCGGCAAAGACCTCCAGAACGCCGGTATCTATTTCCGGACCGACGACGAAGCCGTGGTTGGCAAGGCGGTCGGCCAGAAACAACGGAAAGGGCACCTGATTTCTCTCAGCCAGCCGGTAGCGAAGAAGTTCAACCCCCAGATGGACCTTGCCGATGTGCCGCATGAGGTCGCCTCTGGTGAACGGCACCGTGCCGCGGGCTGGTATATCGGAGGAAAGAGTGAAGCAGATCTCCACCTCGATGCCTTCAGTTCCCGCTTCCGGAAAAGAGGCGATATTGTTGTCTTCGACCCGGAAACAATCCAGTATCGGCGCGCCGACCGCCTCGCCATCCGGCCGGATCGCCAGTTTCCAACCTTTTACCGGCTTTTCCGAAATCTCAGCAAATGCACGCTGTGCGGCCATTGCAGTTTCGAAATCATTGGGAACAAGACCATCCGTCTCCATCTGCGCCAGAGGAATTTTCCCGCCGGTGAGATCTGCCTGCGCAAATCTTCTGGCCAGTTCTTCGATAGCCGCCATTTCGTCATCATCCATTCCTGCAGTCACTTATCGAATGCTGTCACGATTTGGCGATGTTTGCCAAGGCTATCGATGCCGAGTTCGACAATATCCTTTCATGAAAGCTGGCGGCTTCATTACAAGGCGGACACTGCTGTGCACGTTCGTTATCGCGTTACCCGGCATGAATAAGGCGGATAGTGAAATGAAGACCGTAGCCGGAGGATGGGAACTGTCTGCACCACCAGCGTTGTGACGTCGTTCACCTGATCGACTGATGAAAATCCCACCGCTTCGCCAGAAGGACGCGCGATATGAACATCGCATGCCAATAGACGTCAATCGGTACGGAAATAATTAAGTATAATTCGGGCGGCAAGGCCGCCCGATCTGTTTTGGGTTAAGCTACATCTGCATCGAACTGGATGCTGTGCAGGCGCTTGTAGAGACCATCCGTTGCGAGCAATTCGCGACGGCTGCCCTGCTCAACAACCTGTCCGTTATCCATGACGACGATCTTGTCAGCCCGGTTAATCGTTGAAAGCCGGTGAGCAATGACAATCGACGTTTTATTTAGCGTCAGTCTCTCCAGCGCATCTCTGACGAGTGCTTCGGATTCCGAGTCGAGCGCACTCGTCGCCTCGTCGAGGATCAATATGTCTGCGTCTCTGAGCATAGCGCGAGCAATGGCAACACGCTGTCTCTGGCCACCGGACAGGCCGGACCCGTTTTCACCAAGCTTGCTGTCATAACCGTCAGGCATTTTCATGATGAAATCATGCGCATTGGCAGCCTTCGCGGCAGCGATGATTTCCTCATCCGTGGCGTTGTCGCGACCCACGGAAATATTGTGCTTTACCGTCCCCGAGAAGAGGAAGGTTTCCTGGCCGACGTAAGAAACATGCTCGCGCAGGCTGGCAAAGGATACGTCACGCAGATCCGTGCCGTTGATCTCAACCGAGCCGTTCTGTGGGTCGTAAAGACGCATCATGAGGTTGATGATGGTCGATTTACCACTGCCGGAGGGGCCGACCAGCGCCGTCATCTTACCGCCTTCGAAAAGGACACTGACGTCCCTAAGAACGGGCTGGCCGGAAACATATTCGAAGCTGACGTTCTTAAGTTCAACATCGCCGCTTGCCTTCGGGAGCGGTACGGCATCCTTTTTCTCGGCGAGAGTCAATGGGGCGTCCAGTACTTCAAACATCATGCGAACGCCAATCATTCCGCCCTCGATCTGTACTCTCATACGGGCAAGACGTTTTGCAGGTTCGTAGGCAAGGAGCAATGCCGTGATGAATGCCATCAGATCCCCTGGGGAGCCGCCTTTTTCAAGAACAGTGTAACCGGAGATGGCTATGACAGCCGCAATCGCAAGGCCAGACAATGTTTCCATGATAGGGCTTGTCGCTGCTTCGAGCTTAGCAATACCGTTGGCACGCTGTTCGACGTCAGACACCGCCTTGTTCATGCGTTGACGCATCAGCTTCTCTAGGGAGAACGCCTTGATGACACGAACGCCGATGCTGGTTTCCTGCACGACATTGACGATTTCGCCTAGTGAGGCGAGTTCTGCCTCCATGATCTTGCGAACACGGCGTAGAACTAGGCGCACGCTGAAAATCGCAAGCGGGCCAATAATCATGGAAATAGCACTCAAAAGGAAATTTTGAGCGAACATCACGATAATCAACCCGAGAAGCGAGAAAAGGTCACGGACGAACGACGTCACAATCGTATCTATGACGCTGCGAGCGGATTGAGCATTATAGGTAACACGGACGAGCAATTCAGAGGATGGCAAATTCTGAAAGAAGGAGACCCCCTGTTTCAAAAGCCTGTCATAAATCTTGCGTTGCTGTTCAGCCACAATGCTGTTGCCAGCTTTACTCAGGTAATAACTCTGTACAAAAGTCGCGAGTCCTTTGACTATAAAGATTACGGCGACAGCAACTGCAATTTCGAGAACGACATTGAAACCCTGTTTCAAATAAACGCTGTTGACGATATCACGCATGATCCATGCACTGAGAGACGTCATACCTGCGACTACAAGCATAGCCACGATTGCTGCAGAGTACCAACCAACGTGCTTTTTGAAGTTTTCTTTAAAAAGCCGCGTCAGCAACTTCTTGTCGTTTGGCGACAAAAACGATCCGATCACAGAAACATCCTTATTTGACGTCGACGCTCACACAGATTTTCAATCGCACATTCAGCAGCATGTTTTCATGCAGGATGGCTTTAAAGGTTCCAACTGCCGTGCCAAGCTCGATGATATTTACCACGCAATTCTGGTGAAACGCGCGAAAAAGGTTCTACCGAACCGGAAAACCTCTTCAACTGATTTTAGACGACGCCAATAAGCCTAGGGCTTCAAAGTGTCAACATTGCGTAGTGATGGAACCACCGCATGAACATGACTCTGGCGGGGGGGAGCTCTAAAAATGTCCTGGTTGGTGCAGTTCGGTGACGCCAACTCCGGTTTTTATAATTGGAACGGCGAAGCGGTTGATAATTGCAGGTCAGCACTACATTTGCATTTCTTCCCGTATCGAAATTTCCCTCTCCCTATTCTTCTCACAGAAGAGATCAAAAAATGACCCGTAAATTCTACCACAAGGAGTATGGTGGAGCTTTCTTTGAAAACCACTTCTTTTCTGCGGGCAACATGGCGAATAAGCTGCGCCTCTTGCGAATTTTAGAAAATCTGTGGGGTTGTGGATCGTAAAAAGCCACGTTGCTGGCGTTCAAACCTCCCGGGCATTGGTTCCAATCGAGGTGTTAGGGCGGATGTTTGCGCTGTTGCCTGATTGACAAGCCCGCAGACTGAAATCTATATCGGCCAAGTGTTGCGAAGGTTCTGGCTTGGAACGTTCTCGTTTATCGGTGAGCAATGGACCGACCATTCACTGATCGCAGGCGAATTTTTTGGTTGCATCCCCCGATGGTGTTCGTCGGGCCAGTTCAAGGCAGGCAGGTCAGTGAATGCCCGATGTTTTTTTTGATTTATCTGAGCTGTATTTGAACTCCGGCGTGAAATTCAAATATTATGGCATCGCGCGTACGGTGATGGAAGTTGCCTATGAGCTGACGGAAATTGATGCAACCGTTCGGTATGTGATATACTCGCCATTGCATCGAAGGTTCTTTGAGGTTTTTCCCCGGACAGGTGATGCTTCACCTACAGGGGTCCTAGACCCTAATATTCCATCTTCCGCAACGCCGTTGCGGCTTCGCCAAAATCTGTATGATAAAAACGTGTTTAAGAACGCGCTCTACCGTGTTTTGCAGAGTATCGTTCAATATCGCAATAAGAAGCGCTGGGCGACGGTTCCTGCGGGCGCGGTTAAAGAAGTTGATCTCAATGGGAATGTGCTCATAGCGCTTGGGCGCCCGAAGATAATGTCTGATTATCTGATGGCTCTTGCAGAAAACGGTACGAAGCCGATTTTCATTCCGCTTCTCCATGACATGATACCGTTGCACGATTTCAGTCATCGAAATCAGTTTTCATTTCCCAGAAACTTTATTTACGACAATCAGGTCGTGATCGAGGCTTCGTCCATGGTCTTGACCAATTCCGAGTTTACGGCGGCTGAAGTCAAGCACTTCTCCGAAGTTGGGACATTGCCGCCTGTACCGGATGTTGTCGCTGTTCCGCTCTGCCACGAATTACGACCGACGAATGAAGCAGTTAATAAGCGTGGTCCAGAGAAGCCATATCTTCTTTGCGTTGGCATCTATAACGGGCGAAAGAATCTGGAGTGCGTCGTGGAAGCAATGCTTTCCCTGCATCAGCGGGGCGTTTCCGTTCCGGAGCTCGTGTTGGCAGGTGCGCGTCGCAAGAGAGTAGAGAAATTTCTGAAGAAAGACAAATTCGCACCTTTGTTCGGAAAGTTTCACTTTGTTTTCAATCCGAATCAGGCGGAGCTACGGTCGCTTTACGAAAAGGCCTATGCCCTTCTTTTGCCCAGCCGAATGGAAGGCTGGGGGCTTCCCGTTAGCGAGGCATTATGGTGTGGAACTCCGGCCTTGGCCGCAGATGTTCCTGCTTTAAGGGAAGCGGGGGGGGGGCTGGCGCGCTATTTCGACCCAGAAAATCCGGAGGAGCTGGCGATCCAGTTAGAGACCTTTATTGAGAATCCCGCGGAATATGCAGCGGTGAAAAGAAATATCGAACTCTCCAGGCCGCAAATGCGTACTTGGAAAGATGTCGCGAATGGCGTGCTTCAGGCGGTCAAAAAAATGAACGATCTAAATAAGTAAAAAATCGGATTAATTTAGATGTATACTTCTATATTATTTCGATTAAGGGCTATGCGCGAGATATTGCATCTGGTTTTTGGTTGATGTATTGGGGGTATATGGGGTTTCCGGTGGTCTCTGTATTGAATTTGTGGAAGCAGGAACTCAACTGATATTCAGCGGCTATAGGTTGGCCGGAATATTCTCATGGGCTGAACACGTTGTCGGACGTTTGGCACAATTTGGATGAATTAGAATGGTAACTCGATTCGGTTGAATCGTTTTTTGGGGGGCGGGGGCTCTGTAGATTCAGAGTAATTTTTTGGCATTGCCGTTCGTGTGTTCTGTAGGTCACATAAGGGCAGGGACAGGAAGAGTAGCTGGTGATGTTGGACTATTTGAGGTTTTCTGAAGTTAAAGTTCTCTGCATCGGCGACGTAATGCTGGATTGCTTTATTTCTGGTGATGTTGGTCGCATTTCGCCGGAAGGCCCGGTTCCCGTTATGTGCGCGCGATCGGAAGAATATTTTGCCGGCGGCGCTGCAAATGTCGCGCGCAATATTTCGTCTCTTGGTGCGAGCTGTACCCTCTTAGGAGCGATCGGAAAAGACAGCAACGGCACCAAGCTCTTCGAACTGTTGAATGCTGTTCATGATGTCTCGGCAAAGTTTGTTATTTTGGATAAGCGTCCGACCACGATCAAGACACGCTTTTTGGGTCACGGCCAACAAATGTTACGTGTCGATTTTGAGGACGCTTCGCCGATTTCGTCGGAAGAGGAAGATCGGGTTATCTCAACCGCGGTATCCTTGATCGGCTCGCACAGCGTTGTCATTCTTTCCGACTATGCCAAAGGGCTCTTAAGTGAAAGAGTTGTAAAAGCGATTATTGCGGCCTGTCGGTCCGAGGGGAAGCCCGTTATCATCGACCCCAAAACTTCCGATTTTTCCCGCTATGCCGGGGCAGCGATTGTGACGCCCAATCAAAAGGAAACACAGGCGGTGACGGGTCTGTGGCCCGATACTGATCAGGAAGCCGAATTGGCCGGCGAGTTGATCCTGTCTCGCTTTGGTATTGAGGCAGTCCTTATTACCCGTGCTGAGAAAGGCATGACGCTTGTTGAGCGAGGTCACCAGCCATTCCATATTCGCGCGGATGCGAAAGAGGTCTTCGATGTTGTCGGCGCAGGGGATACGGTGATCGCGGCACTTGCGGTGGGCCTAGGCTCGCATATTTCGCGCGCGGATGCTGCGCGCATTGCGAATGCTGCTGCCGGTATCGTGGTCGGGAAAAAGGGGACCGCAACTGTTTCCGTTGCGGAGCTTAGAGATGCGTTGTCTCACGACACGTCATCCGGGGAAATAAGCCCTTCTGACAAGCTTGTTGCTTGGCAGGATATCCAAGCTCTTACACAAGATTGGCGAAGCGATGATCTGAAAGTGGGCTTTACCAACGGCTGCTTTGACATCTTGCATGTCGGTCATATCAGGCTTTTGCAATATGCAAGAGATAATTGCGATCGTCTTATTGTGGGTGTAAATGCCGATAGCTCGGTAAAACGGCTTAAAGGCCCGGCAAGGCCCATAAATACAGAATTTGATCGGGCAGAATTGTTGGGCGCGCTTGCTTTTGTAGACGCGGTGGTGGTGTTTGAAGAGGACACGCCACTTGAACTCATCCAGATGATACGCCCGGACGTTTTGGTAAAAGGCGCGGATTACACGGTCGATAAAATTGTCGGTGCTGACGTCGTCTTGGGGGACGGCGGCAAGGTCGTGACGTTTGAAATAGTACCAGGAAAGAGCACGACGGCGACAATAGCGCGCAGTCAGGAAAGGGCAGTCTAATGTACATTGTTACCGGAGCTGCCGGATTTATCGGGTCAAACATTGTCGCTGATTTGGAAGCTGCGGGTCTAGGGCCCGTTGCTGTGGTTGACTGGTTCGGCCGCGGTGACAAGTGGCGCAACCTCGCGAAGCGGAATATTGCCGCTTACGTCGCCCCTGAGGGACTTTTGGACTATCTTCGTGGCCTCAAGGTGGACGTGAAGGCGGTTATTCACATGGGTGCGATTTCGGCCACCACGGAGGCTGACGTCGACCGGTTGATCGACTTAAACATTAATTATTCGGTTATGTTGTGGGATTGGTGCGCAGAGCATGGCGTCCCGTTCATCTATGCGTCTTCCGCTGCGACTTACGGTGGAATCGAAGATGGCTTTGATGACGACGAGACGTCTGCAGGGCGAGCAGCTCTCGCCCCGCTAAACGCCTATGGCTGGAGCAAGAAGACGACCGATGATATTTTTGTTGAACGTGTAGCGCGAGGCGAGAAGGCGCCCCCCCAATGGGTTGGCCTCAAATTCTTCAATGTTTATGGGCCTAACGAATATCACAAGGACGACATGCGCAGCGTAGCCTGCAAGCTCTTTGATGTCGTGCAGACAACAAATGAGGTCTCTCTGTTCAAGTCCTATCGGCCTGATATTGCCCATGGAGAACAGCGTCGTGACTTTGTTTACGTTAAAGACTGCACGTCGTTCATTCTTTGGCTTTTGCACAATGGAAACCGGAGTGGAATATTCAACTGCGGGTCCGGTAAAGCAAGGTCATTCGCCGATATCGCCCACGTCATGGGCGATATTCTCGGCAAGAAACTGAATATAAACTTCATTGAAATGCCTGAGGCTATCCGGGGTAAATATCAGTATTTTACGGAAGCAAATATGTCGAAGGTGGCGTCGATCGGCTATAATGGTCCGCAATCATCCTTGGAAGAAGGGCTTGATGACTATATTAACTCTTATCTACGGCATGAAGACAGGTATCGCTAAAGTAAATGTCTGATCCAAGAGGTGTCCGTGCCTCAAGGAAACTGAGACGAGACTTTTGTAAGAATTCGTACCGCCTGAGATTGTTAGGTGGTGCAGCTGTCGATTCGACAATTGCTTTAGCCCAATAGTATAGTTAGGAAGACCCTTATGGTCCAGCCGGGTTTCAAAACCGCTCAGAATGAATATCTGGAGCTTAAGAAATGGCTTTTCGAAGCGGCGCTTCCTTTATGGTCTTCGGTTGGCCGTGACGACGTTAATGGCGGTTTTTTTGAAAAGATTGACAGAAGCGGTGTAGCTATTGAGGCTCCGCGCAGAACGAGAGTGGTCTGTCGCCAAATCTACAGCTTTTCCGCTGCGAAAAATATGGGATGGTCGGGCGATGCTCAAGGTCTGGTCATGCACGGGTGGGATTTTCTTCGCCGCCACTGTTTTAACGCAGATGGGACTTTGATCACGACTGTAGATGCCGTCAACGGGTCAAGGAAGACCTCGTTCGATCTTTATGATCATGCTTTTGCTTTATTCGGTTTAAGCTGTGTTGCCGACTCTCTGGAGACTGGAGAGATTGCCGCAGATGAGGCCCTGCGCTGTCTTGAGGCGATGATATCTGGTTGGAAACATCCGGTTGCGGGTTTCGAAGAGGCGGTTCCTTCCCTTGTCCCGCTTCGGTCAAACCCTCATATGCATCTATTCGAGGCGTTTCTTGCATGGCTCGAAAATCTGCGGGTCAAGAATCCCGAACGCTGGTTGTCTTGTCTCAACGAAATCGGTGATTTATGCCTATCGACATTTGTATCCGATGAAAACGGGTCGCTTCGTGAATATTACAATCACGACTGGTCTGTGATGCGCGACTATGCTCCTACGCCGGTCGAGCCGGGGCACCAATTCGAGTGGGCGTGGCTACTGACAAGGTGGGGCAAAATGGTCGGGCGCAAGGACGCCTTGATCGTAGCGCGGAGACTGGTGGAGATCGGTGAGGGAGGGGTCGATGAGGCGCTTTCGTTGGCGCAGAATGGCCTTGATTTCAGCCTGAACCCCGCAGATAGGGCTTTTCGCCTATGGCCGCAAACGGAGCGGATTAAGGCTTGGCTTATGATGGCCGAAACGGCGGTAACACCAGAGGATAGAGAAAATGCTTATGCGAAGGTGGCGGATGCAGCCTCTGGTCTGAAGCGTTTTCTCAGTGATGTTTCACCTGGTCTTTGGGTGGACCGGTTTGATGAGACGGGACGTCCGGTGGAAGAGCCTTCGCCAGCGTCCTCTCTCTATCATATTGTCTGCGCCATCGAGGAAATGCATAAGTTGCTGGAACCTCAAGCACAAAGCCTGCCTGCACTTTTCCTGGATCGCGATGGGGTGATTATAGAAGACACCGGATACCCCAGTAAAGTTGAGGACGTTCGGCTGATTCCGGGGGCGGCGGAAGTTATAAGCTCTTTTAGAGATCGGGGATACCGTGTCTTCGTTGTAACAAACCAGTCCGGCATAGGGCGCGGTTATTATGATGATCTCGACTACATAATTTTGCGAGCACATATCGGGAAGTTGCTTCGTGAAGAAGGGGCTTTTATTGATGATGAGCGCCTTTGCCCTTTTCACGAAAACGCCACCGTTGAAAAGTACCGGGGCAATCACTATTGGAGGAAGCCGTCTCCAGGAATGATAGAAGATATTGTTGTCCGTTGGAACATAGACCGAAAGCGAAGCGTTCTTATAGGTGACAAACTATCGGATATAGAGGCGGCAATCGCGGCGAACATCGACGGTCGTCTTTTTAGTGGTCAGAATTTGATGCGTTTCGCGGAAGATGAAAACATTCTATGACGGGAAATGTTTTGAAATCTGCTCATGGGAAGAGCGAGGCATGAAAGAAGGCGTCTCTTACGAGGCTTTCGAGGCCTATCTGTCGCAGCAGCGTCATCCGGAATATAGCGGCCCAGCCACATATCGCGCGCTTTTCTATACACTCGCTCTCGAGTTGGTGGAGCCACGTGTCGCCTGGTTGTTCGGCTCATGGGAGGAGAGCGAAGTCGATTGGATAGAGGCTCAAGGCTGGACAGCGATTTTGGGCGAGAGTACCGAGATTTTAGCAGACCACCGGAATGATGACAAAAGTCGGACTGCCAATCTCGTGATTTGTCGCCTTACGAATCCCCACGTTGATTCAAAAGCCGCTTACCAGATTGTCTCTGACGCAAACAGTCGCCTTTCTTCTGGAGGCGTCCTTATCTTGGAAATAAAAAGGCCGATCGACGATGTTGGCGTGTCATTCAGACAACACGATCGTTCGACCGAAGTTTCTCCCGAGTTTATCCTTGCTGGCGCTGAGCGGTATTTAGGATTTTCTTCGGTCGAAACGCGTTACTTTCCAGCAGGTCCAGTTGGAGAGGCCAACACCCAATTCGTGATTGCGGTTATTTCGCAGAAGTCATACGCCGATGTGGAACTTCGTGTCTCGGCTGTTGGCCGGGCAATCAGCTTAATTGCTGGATATGGGGATCTAGAAGCTGGTGTCAATTCTGAAGGAACCTTAACTCACCCTTCCGAAGTGATATCTGCAATGCGGGACTGGCGCAGTCAGTCGAAGATGAGTGCTGATGTGATTGCTGAACTTTCAAGCGCTGCGTTGGAAGCAGGAAGTGTCTCTCATCGCCTCTCGAAAGCGGAGCGTCGTATACGTCGATTGACTTGGCAAGCTGCTATATTCTTGCCGATAACTTATCCGCTGTCGGTGATTATTGCGGGAGCCGCCGGATTGCTGGCGCGTATCAAGGAAAAAAAACGTAAGGGTCGCTTTAACACAAAAAAAAAACTCACGTCTGAACAGCGTGAAACCTCTGATCGGCAGATAGTAACGACATCTCCGCATGCTGGGCATTTTTCCGGTAATGTGGAACTTAGAATACTTATTGTAAAACTCGATCATATTGGCGATTTTATTTTGTCCCTCCCTGCCATTCGGCTCCTTAAGGACGCATGGCCCCATGGGCATTTCACGATTGTCTGTTCTCCCACCAATTCGAGTTTGGCCAAGGCATGCGGCTACTTCGACGAGGTGAAAGAATATAATTTTTTTGCGCAGCTTTCGCAGGATGTTAAGAAGGCTGACATGTCTAAATTTTCCAATATCAGCGATGTGGTTGGTGAGGCCTATGATATCGCAATTGATCTTAGGCATGACCAAGATACGAGACCAATATTAGCTTTTGTCGATGCAAAGATAAAGGCCGGGTACCAGACCCATGGGAAGCAGTTCGTTCCGCTCGATGTCTCGCTTCCCCCAATTCCCGAACGCTCTGGCCTTCACAAAAGCCCTCACAATATCCGCAGGTTAATGCTACTTTGCAGCCACGTAATAAACTCCGTTAAGCCTTTGGTATTCGATGCGGGTGCTGCTCTGATTTCTGCCGGGAACGAAGAGTTCCTTTGGGCTGGAGCAGAATACGCAATCTTAGCACCCGGTGGTGGGACGCTTGCCAAGAAATGGCCAGCTGAGAGATTTGCCGAATTGGCAGTTCGGATAGCCAAACACCACAATCTAAAAATTGTTGTACTGGGTGGTGCGCAGGAAAAAGAATATGGTGAGGCTGTTGCCGGAGCTCTTCCCGAGGGACAGGTATTTGATCTGACAGGAGGGCTGCCGCTTGTCGATATGGCGAAGGTTTCAGCGGGTGCCAGAATATTCGTGGGTACCGATACTGGTGCCACTCAGCTTGCAGCTCTTTTAGGTACCCCGACGGTAGCGGTGTTCAGCGGGGTTGCAGATGTGAACCTATGGCAGCCAGTGGGTGCAAAAGTAGAGATCGTGAGGCGACCAATTCCATGTTCTCCGTGTTACATCGCAAAAATCGAGAATTGCGTACAAGGTCATGCTTGTATGAATGATATTCAGGTGGATCACGTCTACACGTCTGTAAAAAGCTTGATATCTGCAACGAGTTAACGCTATCTGTGGTTGAAATACTATGTGTCGGGACAAAGTAGAGAGTGTGTGGTGGCAGTTTTCAAAGCGCTCGAAAAGAAAATCAGACATGCATATAAAAGACGCAAACTTGCGTCGTCAGGTATTGTTGAAAATGATGATGGAGCGATACTTGTAACAGGCGGACTGGGTGATTTAATAGTGATAGCCCGGTTTATGCGCGATCTTTTACAGCATTTAGGCGGTGGTGAGTTTTCCATTTTTTATAGCTCGCCCACGGTGGCGGAAATGGTTTTCAAAAGTGTCCCCGGATTTAAAGGTGCTTATCCGTCACATTTTTATAAATATGCCAAAGATGTCTGTCTTTATGGGCTCAAGATAAACCAGTTTATATATGTTGAGAAATGGCCAGGCCATCGTGCATTAGCGAAGGCCGATAAGAAAATATATGAACTTGTACGAATACTGGAGGCCTACGAGAAAAAAATTGAGCCGCTTGATGTCGTACGCTCTCATCACCCTTTTCTCGATGGAACTTTAGGTCGGTACGCGGCTATCAAAGGCCGATCCCGAAATGATTTTCTGCACTATGTAACGGGCGTTGGATATGGAGGGGATAAATTAGCTCTCAGTTGCGATGAGACGGTTTTAACCCAACATGATCTAATCGCTGGCAAGTACATAACGATTCACAACGGTTATGATGAGGCAATGCAGGGCCTCCCAGGACGGAGGGCTACAAAGGCATATCCGGGATGGAGCGATGTGATTTCCTATCTTATGGAAAAGTTTGGCGGAGATTTTAAGTTTGTCCAAATCGGTACCACGAAGACGAGCGAGCCTATCTCTGGTGTAGATGTTAACCTGATTGGTAAGACGTCTTTGGCGGAGGCTCTGGGGCTTCTGGCGAATACTGCATTTCATTTGGATAATGAGGGGGGGTTCGTACATGCTGCGGCAGCTTTCGGGAAAAAAAGCTGCGTCGTCTTCGGGCCTACGTCGGTTGATTATTTTGGTTATTCCTCAAATTTGAATTTCGCTCCATTGCAATGTGGGGATTGTTGGTGGAGTGAAAAGACTTGGATGATGGCGTGTCCAAAAGGAGATTTGGCTCCAATCTGCATGTCAGCTTATGATGCAGAGGTTTTGGCGCGAAATATCCATAACTGGTGGGAAAACCAGATTATTTCGCCTAGTGTTTAAGTTTGGCAATTGAGGGGAGTTTTCATGGTGAGAGATGAACGTCGAGAAATAGTGAAAGATTTATCGGATTTTCGAGTTCGAAATTGTATCTCTCTCAAGGCATTCTCTGCTTTGACGCGTATTATCCGCTACTCGGGATACAGTAATGATTTTCCAGCAACTCAGGAGTCTTTTTGGATTCTTCATAGAGATGTGCAGGAGGCGCTACGCAATAACAAGCCGGAGTGGATATATAATGACGAACTCTATGTTGAAATCGACGGAGTGCAAAAATCCGTAACGGTCGATATGCGTAATACCCAGTTTATCGGAGCCGATCTAGAAGTTGCCCATTTCCGTAACGGGTATGAACCAGATATTCTATTTTGTATCGACCGGTTTGTTCCTCATGACGGGGTTTACGTCGATATTGGTGCAAATTGGGGTTATTTTCCAGTGTATCTGTCCACGCGTCCAGGGTTTTCTGGCCAATGTGTAGCGATAGAACCTGCTCCACGCGCGAGTCGCGATCTTCAGCAGATTGTATCGTCGTTGGATATCGATGATAGAGTTTCCACTCATTCGGTGGCGGTATCTGATAGCTCGGGTAAAGTGCGGATATCTGATGAATTATGGACGGGAAATAATAGTATATCTGGGGTTGTGGAAGATGCGTCGCCTGCTTCCGCTGAGGTAGATTGCACGACGCTTGATATTTTACTTCAAGATGGTGAGATTTCTAGAATAGATTTGATAAAAATCGATGTTGAGGGCGTGGAAGACGCAGTTTTGCGCGGAGCGAAGGATACGATTAAGAAATTTGAACCAGTGATTATTTTTGAGAACTGGATCAGCCAATCGGAAGAAAAAACGCTCGCCCCATTCCTTCAGTTAAGCCGAATGTCTCTTGGCTATGAGTTTTTTATCATCGAGATGCGGGAGAAAAGTCAATTTACGTTTTCGCCCGCCTTCATAAAAATCGATACCAATCGCAGAAACTCTTATGAAGATAGACTAAATGTAATAGCGTTGCCGTCCAAGAAATTTGGTTTGCTGTTGGAGAATTTGTGATACTGCCATTTCTGCGCCCCGGTCTAAGATATTTCACAGCCCGGGGCGCGATTATTAAAGGTGAATTTTAAAAAAAAGGTCTTATTTAAGGGCTGGGATTCCTATTTAGTTCGAAACTTTGACAGCAAAGTTACTTTTCGCTTTTTTTTTCTATCTCGCTGATGTTATCTTCTAGATATTTGATACGCTGCCGTGCATCAATCAGTTGAAAATGAATTCTCTGATACACTTTCGCGGCGTCTGTGCCTGCGGCCTCTGGCGGTTTTTCCGCAATAAGATCGCCGACCACTGCCAGAAAATCTGACAAAGGGCTGGCAATCAGTTTTTCATAGATTTTTTGAGGCTCTACGACCGGCTCTCTCTTTTTGGTTGCCTTGATGTTTAGGGAGATACCGACATGCTGACCTTCGTACCTCGGGCACCAGCCGTTGGACGCGTCACTAATATTAGAATTCCACCAATCGAAATCGCTGAAACCTAGCACCTCGAGTATGTCGATTATCATCCCGATCGTGAAGCCGTACCTGTGTTGTTCGAATTTATTTATTCTTCCTCCCACTCCATATATCAATCCTACGACGTGAAAAGCACTATCCCCACTCAACAGCATTCGAAGCAATGCACCCATGTCAGGGATTGCAATTTTCAACTCACCACCAGGTCGTAGGATTCTGGAAAATTCTGAGAACGCCAAAAAGCTGTCGGGCCAATCGATATGTTCTAGTACGTGGCCAGCAACCACCTCAGAACAGGAATTGTTTTCTACCGAAGACATTTTTGTTATGTCCGCGACTATGTCAGGCCTCATCGACGGATCGATATCAACGGTTAAGTAGCCCTCAGGTTTGTAATTCCGGCTGCCAACATACAGTTTCATAATGCGCCCCTCGCATGCAGTATTTAAGATACCTAAAAAATGATATCATAATGACGTTAACCCCCAAGCGAGGTTGCCTCAACGACGGGCGCTTTTTTTTTTCGTATTCTCCCCAACTTCGGTGCATTAGGTAAGCGCTGTGACATATTCAGCTCGATTGCTTTCCATAAAGGTGCCAGCTATGCCCCGGCACATAGTTGCTGCTCTATTTCCACATCGCCCGCATCCGCGCGCCCACATCAATCCGGATCTGCTGCGCGCTGCGCTCCGAAGCTGCGGCCGAAACAACCGGCCATGTCGTCGTTTCGAAGAACTGCAGCAATGTGGCCGGTATGAAGCGGGTTCTTGAGGCGTAGACATGCCGGTCGCCCTGCTGGCTCTGGCCGCCGGTGAAGAAGCGTTGTGGCGTGATCAGCGACAGGCCATCCTTGGCGCGCGTCATCGCGACATAGAGCAGCCTTCGTTCTTCCTCCAGTTCCTGGGTGGTGCCGACGCCAAGGTCGGATGGGATGCAGCCATCGATGACGTTCAGGATGAAGACGGAACGCCATTCCTGGCCTTTTGCCGAATGGATGGTCGACAGGGTCAGGTAATCCTCGTCAAGCAGCGGCACGCCGGCCTGATCACTGGTGGCGTCAGGCGGATCGAGCGTCAGCTCGGTCAAAAATCGTTCTCGCGAGGGATAACCGCTGGCGATCTGCTCAAGCTGTAGCAGATCGGCCTTGCGGGTATCCGCATCCTCATGGATGCGTTCGAGATGGGGCTCGTACCATAGCCTTGCCTGGCCGATTTCGCCTGGCCAGCCGTTTTGGCCCCGTCGCAGGCCCACCAGCATTTGCGTGAAGGCCGTCCAGTCGTCGCCGGTCTTCGGTGGCGGCGGAATTTCGGCAAGGGCAAGCAGCGGCTCGGCGTCTGCAGCGATCGTATCGAGAATGTTACCGGCTTTCTTCGGTCCGATGCCGGGCAGCATCTGCAGCAGCCGGAAACCGGCGACACGGTCACGCGGGTTCTGGGCGAAGCGGAGGACCGCCAGCATGTCCTTCACATGGGCGCTGTCGAGGAATTTCAGGCCACCGAATTTAACGAAGGGGATGTTGCGGCGGGTCAGTTCCACTTCAAGCGGGCCGCTGTGGCTGGAGGTGCGAAACAACACGGCCTGCTGTTTCAGCGTCATGCCGGTCTCGCGATTGGCAAGGACCTGATCGATGATGAAGTTCGCCTGTTCGGTTTCGTCCTTCACCGTCACCAGCTTCGGGCGTTCGAGTGACTGCCGCTCCGTCCAGAGGTTTTTGGTAAACCGCTCACGCGCCAGATCGATGACGCCATTGGCGGCGGCAAGAATCGGCTGCGTTGAGCGATAGTTGCGATCAAGCGTGATGATATCCGCCGCCGGGCTGAAGGATGCCGGAAAATCGAGGATGTTTCGCACCGTCGCAGCCCGGAACGAATAGATCGACTGCGCATCGTCGCCCACCACCGTCAAACCACGGCCACCGGGTTTGAGGGCCATCAGCACCGAAGCCTGCAGCCGGTTGGTATCCTGATATTCGTCGACCATCACATGGTCGAAGCGGTTGCCGATATCGTCTGCCAGGGTAGGATCGCTCACCATCTGCGCCCAATAGAGCAGGAGATCGTCGTAATCGAGCACGTTCTGGACCTGCTTGGCCTCGACATAGGCCGCGAACAGTTGCTTAAGTTCGCTCTCCCAGCTGGCGACCCAAGGATAATGCTGGCGCAGGATCTCCTTCAGCGGCGTCTGGGAATTCACCGCACGCGAGTAGATCGCAAGGCATGTTCCCTTGGTCGGAAAGCGGCTTTCGGTCTTGGAAAATCCCAGCTCGTGCCGGGCAAGGTTCATCAGGTCGGCGCTGTCTTCGCGGTCGTGGATGGTGAAATCGATATTGAGGCCGATCTGTTCGGCATAGATGCGCAACAGGCGTGCGCCGATGCCATGAAATGTGCCGGACCATGCCAGCGCATCGGTCAGGGCACCTGAATTGCTCCCGAGGACATGTTTACAGATACGCTCGACACGCCGCGACATTTCCGAGGCTGCGCGTCTGGAAAAAGTCATCAGCAGGATGCGGCGGGGGTCGGCGCCGTTGACGATCAGATGCGCGACGCGATGGGCGAGCGTATTGGTCTTGCCGGAACCGGCGCCTGCAATGATCAAGAGCGGTCCGGCCGTCTGCCCCTCTGCCAGCCCGACGCCGTGTTCCACCGCCTTGCGTTGTTGTTCGTTCAACTTGTCCAGATAGGCAGCCGCCATGCCTGCAATCCTTGATATGTGGTTGTCCGTCCGTGGATAGCGGTGGAAATGGCCAGCCCTCGAGGCATCGTCTGGCCATTTCCACCGTTCCTGCAATGATTAGCAAAGACTCAAACACCAATCCAGAACAAATAATGAACGCTTCGACGTGATAATCCAAGCCGATGTACCGGCCCCGGCGTCACTGTTTGGCAAGGACCTGATTTTCCCATCAAGATAAGAATAGTAATAAGGAAAATCTCGTACTTAATTGAAATATATAATCATTTATTCTCGTTGCTCTCGCGTTTCCCGTTTCGGCTCGGAAAGGCCTGAACCAGGCCGGAGGCTTGCGAGTTCAATCATCGGCCTTGGGGGAAAAGGCCTGTCTGTTGGGAGGACCAAATGAAAAATCTGAAATTCTGCCTGATCGTCGTAGCTGCCCTTACCACCTCGACATTTGCCTCGGCCGAGCAGAAAGCCGTGAAATCCGATGTCACCATCGCCTCTGACATCAATTACCTGCTTTACACCCCGAAGGATTATGCTGGTTCGGACAAGACCTATCCTCTCGTTGTCTGGCTGCATGGCGGTGACCAGGGTGGCCGCGATGTCGAGAAGCTGCGCACAAGTGGTCTGCCGAAAATGATCGAAGAGGGGCGTGATTTTCCTTTCCTGGTGTTCTCGCCGCAAAACCCCAGTGAGCAACTGCTTTATCCGATCGAGCGTGTTGCAGCCACTCTGCAGTCGGTGGTGGCCGATCATCGGGTGGACCGCAGCCGCATCTACCTGATCGGTTATAGCCGGGGTGGATTTGGCGCATGGTCAATGGCGGAACAGTTTCCGGAGACCTTTGCGGCTGTCGTGCCGATCGCCGGCGGCGGTATCCGGCATTATCTCAACCGCACCAATGAAAAGACCGCCTTCTGGGCTTTCCACGGTGCAAATGACGAGGTGATACCGCTATCCGACACCGTGGTTCTCGTTCAACGCCTTCAGGAGTTGAAACGCAATGTTCGGCTCACCGTGTTCGAGGAGACAAATCATCAGGCGGTGGAGGGAAAAGTGCTGAAAGACGAGGCGATGTGGACATGGCTTCTCGAGCAGAAGCTCGCTGAGGTCAAAGCACCGTCTTCTCCCTGAGTTTCGCCGGATCTTTGATTGAGCCGATCACAAACAAAGCCGCCCGGCGCTTCCGCCGGACGGTTGTCTTTAGAGGCTCGATGTCGATCTAAAGAAAGCTGCTTTCGAACAGCTCGCCTGAATAGGCCGCGTGGGTAACGCCCGCTTCAAGATCGGCCCTGGTCAACTCATCGACAAAAACACCGTTCTGCATGACGAGAACGCGGTCGCACATATGGGCGATGACCGCGAGATCGTGGCTGACGAGAACGAAAGTAAGGTCGCGTTCCTCGCGCTGGTCGGCGAGCAGATTGAGGATTTCCGCCTGAATGGACACGTCGAGCGCGGATGTCGGCTCATCGAGCAGCAGGATGGGCGGCTCGAGGATCAGCGCGCGTGCGATTGCCACACGCTGGCGCTGGCCGCCTGAAAGCTCATGCGGGAACCGCTCGGCGAAATGTGCGGGCAGGCCGACCTGTTGCAGGGCGGCCGGTACTTTCGACCAGCCATCGCCAAGCCCCATGGAGCGGATGGGTTCGGCCAGAGCCCGGCCGATGCGATGGCGTGGGTGCAGCGAACCGTACGGGTCCTGAAACACCATCTGCGCCAGCTTCAGTTCCTCGCGGCTGCGCACCTTGCCGACCGGCTTGTCATCGAAACTGATCGATCCGGTCCACACCGATTCCAGCCCCGCCAGCGATCGCAGCAATGTCGATTTGCCGCAACCACTTTCGCCGACGATGCCGAGCGTTTCACCCCTGTTGACCTTGAGGCTGACGCCGCGAACGACGTGATTGCGGTTTTCCTTCGTGCCATAGACGACATCGAGCTTGTCTACCGTGATCATCGCATCACCTCCGCATCAATTGCCTGTCGGTCCAGTACCTTGAGACGCCTGACAGGATTGCGGGGATCGGGCATCGCCGCGATCAGGCCGCGCGTATAGGGATGTTGCGCATCCTCGAGCTTCGTCAGCGTTTCCACCACGCGCCCGCCATACATCACCAGCACGCGTTCGCAGAAGGCCGAGACCATGCGGATGTCATGGCTGATGAGAATGAGGCCCGAATTGTTTTCACGCACCATCTCGTCCAGAAGCAGAAGCACATCCTTGCGAACGCTGACATCGAGAGCCGAGGTCGGCTCGTCGGCGATAACCAGCTTCGGTTTGGCGAGCAGCATCATGGCGATCATCACGCGCTGCCCCATGCCGCCGGAAATCTGGTGCGGGTAAAGTCCCATCACGCGGTCGGGATCGTTGATGCGCACGCGCAGCAGCATGTCTCGCGCGGCGTTTCTCGCTGCCTTGCCGGTGAGAGCGAGATGCAGTTCGGCCGCCTCCGCCACCTGTTTTCCGATCGGCAGGACCGGATTGAGCGAATAACGTGGGTCCTGCATGATCAGCGCCATCTCGCTGCCGCGGATTGCGCCCATCTGGCGTTCGGATCTGGTAAGCAGCGGTTCGGAGAGGAAGTCCATGCGCTCCGCCGTAACGGTGGCGCTTTTCGGCAGAAGCCGCATGGCGGCGCGGCCGGTCGTGGACTTGCCGGAGCCGGACTCGCCGACGATGCCGACACGCTCGCGCCCGACGTCGAAATTGACATTGGAAACGGCGGGAATGGAGTTGCGGCCGAAGCGAACGTTGAGATCGCGGACCGAAAGAATGGGGGAGCTATCAGGAACGGGCATGGCGCGGATCCAGCAGGTCTCGCAGCGTATCGCCGGCGATGTTGAAGGCAAGGCTCGTCAGCAGGATGGCGATGCCGGGCATGACGGCGACCCACCAGTAATCGAGCATGAATTTACGGCCGCTGGAGATCATCGCTCCCCATTCCGGCAGGGGCGGCTGAGCGCCCAGACCGAGGAAGCCGAGCGACGCGGCAGTGAGAATGATGCCGGCCATGTTCAGCGTCAGGCGGACGATGACCGAAGGAATGCACATCGGCGCAATGTATAAGAACAGGATGCGCAGCGGGGATGCGCCATAAAGGCGGGCGGCGGCGACATAATCCGTATTGCGCACGACGAGAGCTTCGGCACGGGCGAGACGCGCGATTGGCGGCCAGGCGGTCAGCGAGATCGCGATGATCGCCGTGCCGAGACCCGCACCCATGGCGGCCGCAAAGGCAAGCGCCAGCACGAGCGATGGGAAGGACAGAACGATATCGGTGGCGCGCATCAGGATCGCGTCGGTTCTGCCGCCGAAGAAACCGGCCATGACGCCAATCGCAAGGCCGATGGGGCCGACGATAACCGAGACCGACAAGACGGTCTGGATGGTGATGCGGGTGCCATAGACAAGCCGGCTGAAAATATCCCGGCCGAATTCGTCGGTTCCGGCCAGATGCAGCCAGCTGGGCGGCTGAAGTGCATTGTCGAGCGCCTGGCGGGCCGGATCGAACGGCGCAATGAGCGGCGCAAAGATCGCGACGAGAACCAGGATGGCAAGGATGGCAAAACCGAACATTCCAAGCGGCTCGTCACCGAGCTTTCTTAATGTCCGGAATGTCGTGGTCGACAGGCGTGACAGGGCGCTGCGGCCGTGAACGCCATTATTCTGGGTGATATCGGTCATCGAGCGACCTCCCGTGTGCGCGGGTCCAGCGTGGTATAGGCCACGTCTGCCAGGAAGTTGAGCATCATGAAGATGAATCCGATGACGATGGTGGCCGCGAGAATGGCATTCATGTCACCGATGAGCAGGGCGTTGGTCATGTATTGACCGATCCCGGGCCAGGAAAAGACGATTTCCGTCACCACGGCACCTTCGAGAAGATTGCCATAGGAGATGGCGAGAACGGTGATGAGCTGCACGGCGATGTTGGGCAGCACGTGCCGGGTGACCGTGCGTGCCGGGCTGACGCCCTTGGCGCGCGCTGCGATCACATAATCCTGGCTGAGTTGCTCGAGTGTGAAAGCGCGTGTCATGCGGGTGATGTAAGCCATCGCCATATAGGCAAGGATGATCGCCGGCAGGAGGATGTGCGAAAGCGCGTTCCAGAAAATCTCGGTTTCGCCGGCAAGCAGGGTATCGACCAGCATCAGCCCCGTTTTCGGTTCCACGAGGCCTTCGTAAAAAACGTCGACACGGCCGGGGCCTGCAACAAGGTTGAGATTGGCGTAGAAAATCACCAGCCCGACGATGCCGAACCAGAAGACCGGGATCGAATGTCCCACCAGCGCGAAGACACGCGCGAATTTGTCGATGAACGTATCGCGAAACAGCGCGGCGGAAAGACCAAGCGGCACGCCGATGACGGTGGAGATGATGATCGCCAGCGTCGCCAGTTCCAGCGTTGCCGGAAAGGCCTGTGCCAGATCCTTGGTCACCGGATTGCCGGTCAGGATCGCTATGCCGAAATCGCCATGCAGCAGGCCGCGCAGATAAAGGAAGAACTGCTGGTAGAGCGGCAGATCAAGTCCGAGCCGCGCCCGCATGGCCTCATAGGCCTTGGGGTCCGCAAGCTCGCCGACGATTGCGCCAACCGGATCGGTCGGCATGACGCGGCCAATGATGAACGTGATGCAAAGCAGTATGAAGAGGCTGACGACAAGTTGCAGGAAGCGATGTCCAAGCCCGCGCAGTGAGATTTCCGTCATTGCAGGCCGCACTTCCGCAAGAGGGAACCGTCAGCGAATGGCGTACCGCGAACTGCTCGCCGATGACGCGCAATTCTCCATTGCAAAAACTCTTGATGGTACTTCATCCCAACTCCTCCCTGAGCTAACATGAAAACATATGACGTAACACAAAGTCATCATATGAGTAACGAAGGGATTCGTATTTCGCAAGAGGGAAGAGTGGCATGAGGGACGATATGGCAAAACCGCGGGAGCGACGGGCGCAACAGATCATCGACAATCTCAGCGCGGAAATTCGCAGCGGTAAACTGAGAAATGGTGACCAGCTTCCCACGGAACCGCAGCTTGAGCGCACCTATGGCGTGAGCCGAACGGTGGTGCGCGAGGCGATCGCGGATCTGCGCTCTGCCGGTTATGTCGTTCCCATCCAGGGCAAGGGGGTTTTTGTCAGCAATACCAGTGAATGGGCCGGGGTAAAGCTGACCCAGTCAGAAGCTGGCACCATTGCGGAAACACTGGAAATGCTGGAGTTCCGGCTGGCAACGGAAGGGGAGGCGGCGGCGATTGCCGCATACCGCCGGACGGCCCAGCAGGAAGCCGCAATCTCTGCCGCGCACCGGAAAATGGCCCGCGCCATAGATGCCGGCGAAACCACCGTTGACGCCGATTACGAGTTCCACACAGCCATCGCGATCGCCACGAATAACCGCTTTTATCTGGAGGCTCTGCGCCAGTTCGGTTCGCGCTCTATACCGCGCGGTCAGTTTCCGACGCTGCCTGAGACGGGGGATGCGAATTATCTTCGCAAAGTGCAGGCGGAACACGATGCAATCCTGCGCGCCATCGTCGAGCAGGACCCGGATGCGGCGCGAAAAGCCATGCGCGAACATATGCTTGCGAGCCAGCGTCGATATCGCCTGCTTTCGGAGGCGCAATAGCATCTCGACACTCATCTTATTTCGTGCGATGTCATATGATGACTTGCATGGAGAGAGGAGAGAATCGATGTATGTCGGCACCCAGGTTGCTGCACGCGATGATGAGGATTTCAAGGTTTGGGCGCAGCTCGGCGTCAAAAACATAAGCGCTGACCCGCCCGGAAAACCCGCGAGCTGGGTTCTCGATGACTTCGAGCGTCTGCGCGACAAGGTCGAAAGTTTTGGTCTGGTGCTGGACATGGTGCAACTGCCCCTGCCTTCCCGGCCGATCGAACAGGCATCGTATCCCGATATCCTGCTTGCCGGTCCGGAGCGTGACCGGCAGATCGATGCCGTCTGCACGATGATCGAGAACATTGCCAAAGCCGGCATTCCGGCAGCGAAATACAATCTCAACCTCATCGGCATTCCGCGCACTGAAATGGAACGTGGCCGCGGCGGTTCGCTGAATGAAGCGTGGCGCTGGGAAAAGGCCGACCACAATGCCGATCCGGGTGTCGCCGGGGTGCTTTCGGAAGACGAGAACTGGGAGCGCATCGATTATTTCCTCGAGCGCGTGGTGCCGGTCGCGGCAAGCAACCGGGTCCGCTTGGCATGCCATCCGCACGATCCCTATACGCCGCCGGGCTATAAGGGCGTCACCCGCGTGCTTGGCACCGTAGAGGGCCTGAAGAAATTCGTACAGATGCGCGAAAATCCCTATCACGGCCTGAATTTCTGCCAGGGGTCGATTGGCGAGATGCTCGATAATCCGCGTGAGGAGATCGACGACATCATCCGCTGGTTCGGCAGCCGCGACAAGATTTTCAACGTCCATTTCCGCAATATCAGCGGCGGCAAGCTGTCGTTCATGGAGACGTTCCCCGATGAGGGCGACATGGACATGGTGCGTTCGCTGAAGCTCTACCATGAGCTGGGCTATCGCTACATGATCATGCCCGATCATGTGCCGACGATTGCCGGCCGTGACGCTGTCGGTGTCGCCTTCGCCTTCTGCTACGGCTATATCGCAGCACTTCTGGAAGCACTCAACAACAAGCATCTTTGACCGTTTCAGGCCGGTCGGCGCAGGTTCGCGCCGCCGGCTTCATCCATAACTACCGATCTGTAGGAGGAGCAGGTATGAGAAAATCATTGATCCGTCTCGCATTCACCACCGTTCTGGGGGCAATGCTTGTGCCGGCGGCGCCAAGTCTGGCAAAAACCCCCAACGACCAGCTTATCATTGCAACGTCGCTGGCTCAGGTTCTGTCGCTTGATCCGCATCAGGCCACCGAAGCCAAGGCCAACGAAATCATGGCCAATCTTTATGATCGCCTGATTTCGGTGGATGGTTCGGGCAAGGTTTCGCCGCAGCTGGCGGAGCGTTGGGAGACAGACGACAAGGGCATCACGTTCCATCTTCGCGAGGCAAAATTCGCGTCCGGCAATCCCGTCACCTCTGCGGATGTGGTTTATTCGTTCAGCCGCCTGTTGAAGATGAACCAGGCGGCTGCCGCCAATCTTAAGCGTGTCGGTTATAATGCTGACAATGTCGACAAGCTGGTGAGCGCGCCGGATGAAAAAACGGTCCGCATCGAACTTTCCGGTGAAACCACGTCCGAACTGCTGCTCTATCGCCTTGCCATGGTCATCGCCAGCGTTGTCGACAGCAAGGAACTCAAGTCCCATGAAGTCAATGATGATTGGGGCAATGCCTGGCTGAGAACGAATTCCGCCGGTTCCGGCCCGTTCACGCTCAATCGCTGGTCGCCCAATGAGATCATCATTCTCGAGGCCAACAAGGATTATGTGGCCGGCAGCCCGAAAATGCGTCGCGTCATCGTGCGACACGTGCCGGAAAGCCAGGTCGAGCGTCTTATGCTGGAGCGCGGCGATATCGACATTGCCAGCGCGCTGACGGCGGCCGACCTTGCGATCTTCAACAACAAGGAAGGTTTTCAGATCCAGCGCGTGCCGACCGGCGGTTTCTACGTTCTGTCCATGAATGCCGGCAAGGAGCCTTTGTCCAACCCCAAGGTCCGCGAAGCGATTGCCTATGGCATCGATTACAAGGGCATGGAAAAGACCATCATGGGGCCTTATGGCCGGGCACGCACGGTGCCGGTGCCGGAGAATTTCGAATATGCCATTCCAAGCCCGGACTGGAAACTCGATGTTCCCAAAGCCAAGGAACTGCTTAAGGAAGCCGGATATGAGAACGGCTTTACGCTTAATCTGAAGACGATTGCGCAGACACCGCGTATCGACCTTGCCACCGCAATCCAGGCGTCTCTGAGCCAGATCGGCATCAAGGTCAACATTCAGCAGGGCAACGGTTCGGACGTCATTGCCGCCCACCGCGCCCGCGATTTCGATCTGCTCATTCCGCAGACCGGCGCCTATATGCCGAATGTGCTGGGTTCGATGGAGCAGTTTTCCAGCAACCCTGACAATTCGCTTGCCGCCAATAATGCCGGTAATTTCGTCTGGCGCTCGGCCTGGGACATTCCGGAACTGACTGCGTTGACGGCAAAGGCTTCGCTTGAGCCTGACGCCAAGAAGCGTGGTGCAATCTACACCGAGATGCAGGAAAAGTTCGTAGCGCAGAATCCGGCCGTGCTGCCGATGTTCGAGCGGTTCGAACCGATCGTGCTGAATGCGCGCGTGAAGGACTATGTCGGCCATCCAAGCCAGACGACGCGGCTGGAAAAAGTGACGAAGGACTAAGGGTAAAACCACATACCATCTGAAAACCTGTGACGGGCGGTCTTACCGCCCGTTTTTTATGGGCAGTTGCAGCGTGATGTTTTAGGGCAAACCGTTGGTTTCAGGCGATTATCGTCATCATCCCGAAATTTCGGGGGTTTTCTCAGGGACTTCATCGGATTAGACCCTGTGATGATCATTCCTTCCGCTGGGCGAGAGTCGCAAACTCCGCTCATCAACCTCCCGCAAAATACGTTGACGATCATGAACCTTGCACAGATAAAACTTCCGTCGCGGCCGCTGAGCCTCAAGCGTGGCGTCATTTCGGTGCCGGCAGCCTATTATTTCTCCATTCCGGTGCTTCTGGTAATCCTGGCGGTGATGCTTGTAGCCGAGGGCCCGGGCATATTGCGCGACTACCAGATCAGCAAAGATCCGCTGGAGATTGAAAGCGGCGATATCAACGGCAGCTGCAAGACACGCAAGGCGATCTTTACGACCTGCGAGGCGGACCTTTCTTATGAGCATGCCGGCGTGAGCTACACGAAGGAAGTCGAGGTTATGTTCGTCGATTTCCATTCCGGCGACTATGAGACCGGGCTGGTCATTTCCTCGAAAAACCCGGAGCTCGCAACGATCTCCCTCGGCCTCGATATGCTCTGGAACCGCATCATCACGCTCGGCGTATTTGTCGCCCTGCTTGGTTTCGGCAGTCTGGCAATGCTGTTTACGCTTATCCGCGTTCTGCGAACCCGCCTGCAATTGCGGCATCCTGCCCCTTTGACCGTCATCCCCGTGGCGCTGACGGCAGTCGCCGAAAAACGCAGCCGTCTTTTCGTGACCTATGCCGATACGGTGAGAGACGCCAGGACCAAGCGGCAGTCCTTCACCCATCTGGAGAGGGGACGCATCCCTGTCGTCGTTGGTCACACCGGAAAACACGATGTGGCGCTGGCAGTCTGGCACGGCAATACCGCGCTTCCGGTTCTGCTCGACGACCAGCTGGAACGGATCGACCTGTCGGACGAGGAGCGGGCGCAGGCTCTTGCATCAATTGCACCGATGGTTGCGAGCCAGGCGCAGGAAGGCTCCTCTACTGTCGGTGCGGCGATAAAGAAACAACCGGGCCTTCTGCGGCGGCTGGGCACTTTTGTCGCAATCGTGGCCGTCATCATTATCGCAGTCTTCGGTTACTGGTTGTGGTACGTCACAGCCGCGCCGTCGCAATTCAATTCGCCGGGCATGGACCTCAACAACATGATGCCTGCAGCCCTCAATGAATGGGGTTGCGCCCGTCTGCAGGAGCGCTTTGCAGACGGCCCGGCACCCTTTGGATGCACTGCGGCCGACTATCGAAGCTGGAAATAACGGCTTTTCTCTCTAATCCCGCCGGACCGCGCGCAGTGTTTTGCGCCGGTCCGGTGCATTTCCTGTTCGGCACAGAACGGATGGCGCCATTTATCAATAGTTGCATTAGAGATTTATAAATAAACCAAATTCATAGTGCGAGCATGGGCGGTTCTTCAGAGGCTGGGAGAGTGCATCATGTTCACGGTTCTGGAATGCGTTGCCGTACAACACGACAGGGCTGTCGTGCTTCTTGCGGCATTGATCTGCCTGCTTGGCATGCTCGCCTTTTTTCACCTGTTGTTACGTGCGGAGGAAAGTCCGGCTGGCCGCAAGCCCTATTGGGTGCTGACGGCCGCCTTTGCCGGAGGGCTCAGCGTCTGGGCCACACATTTCGTCGCCATGCTTGCCTATAAGGGTTCGGTCCCTATCGGGTTTGATTTTTTCTTCACGGCTCTTTCCGCAGGACTTCCGGTTCTGGGTTTCTGGCTGGCGCTCAGGGTGCCCTCGCAGGCAGGTTACAGCCCGGCAATCGTTGGAACGCTGGTGACCGTTTCGGTCGCCGTCATGCATTTCGTCGGCATGGCGGGAATGGATGCCGCCGCCGCCGTCAGCTATCGCTGGGGGTCGGTTATTGGCGGTTTTGCCGTTGCCTGGGTGTTTTTTCTTCTGGCTTTTTTCCTGTTTCGCCGTTCCGGCTCCTGGGAACAACGTATCTTCCTTCCGGCCGGCTCTTCGATCCTGGCAATCTGCGCGCTGCACTTCACCACCGTTTCGGCAACGGTTCTGTCGCCGGATCCTTCCATTTCCGGTCCTGACCCCGATAGTCTCGCAAGGCTGATGGTGATCGGCGCCGTGTCCGGCGTAACGTTCCTGATCCTTTGTGCGACCGCTACCGCGGCTCTGGTGGATCGCTACCTTGTCGATCTCAAGGGCCTTGTCGATGCGACATTGGATGGCCTTGCCGTTGTGCGTGATGGTCGTATCGTTGAGCTTAACACCCGTTTTGCCGGTCTTCTCGGCAATGATGAGGTATCCCTGATCGGGAAAAATCCCGATGATCTGTTCCAGGCCATCGACGGGCAACCCGCCTATCTGCCGCGCCATGCGCCGGTTGAGGCGATCCGCGAGCGGGCCGACCGGCAACAGGTGTTCGAGCTTGCCGTGCGTACCATCGAATATCGTGGTCGCCCCTGCGAGGTGATGGCCATTCGCGACCTGACGGAGAAGCGCGAGGCGCAGCGGGAAATCGAATATCTCGCACGCCATGATGTGCTGACGGGCCTTGCCAACCGTACGATGTTCCAGACGCGGCTGCGCCAGCAAATCGAGAATTGCGACGAAGAGGACGAATTTGCGCTGCTGGCGCTCGATCTCGACCGGTTCAAGGCGGTCAATGACATATTCGGCCATGCCGAGGGCGACCGGGTGCTGAAAAGGGTTGCTGCCATTCTCCACGAATGCGCAAGGGCAGGGGATGTGGTCGCGCGCCTCGGCGGCGATGAGTTCGTCATCCTGACGGCCCGGCACACCAAGGCGGATGAGGCGCGCCTGCTCGCCGAGACCATCCTTGGCATGTTCGCGCTGAAAATGAATGTTGCCAACGACCCGACCGCGGTCGGCGTCAGCATCGGCATCGCCGTTTTCCCGCGCGACGGTCGGGATGATGAAAGCATCATGCACGCGGCAGATCTGGCGCTTTACCGCGCCAAGGTCGGCGGGCGCGGCATATTGGCTTTTTACGATCCTCTGATGGATCAGGAGGCGCGTGAGCGCCGGCAGCTCGAAACCGATTTGCGGCTTGCCGTCAATCGCAACGAGTTGCTGCTGAACTACCAGCCGGTCCTGTCGGTGGAATGCGGTCAGGTCGTCGGTTACGAGGCGCTGGTGCGCTGGCAACATCCGACAAGGGGTGTCGTGTCGCCGGATGTTTTCATTCCGATAGCGGAAGAAAGCGGTATCATCATCTCGCTCGGCGAATGGGTGCTGCGTGAGGCCTGCCGCCAGGCGAGCACCTGGGCACCGCATCTAAAAATCGCGGTCAATGTCTCGCCATTGCAATTCTCTCTGGCAAATCTCGGCCATGTCGTCTGCACGGTGCTGATGCAGACCGGTCTTTCGCCGAACCGGCTGGAACTAGAAATCACCGAGGCGGCACTTCTGAAAGACCGCAAGGCGACGCTGATCATTCTCAACCAGTTGAAGGCGCTGGGCGTTGCCATCGTCATGGACGATTTCGGCACGGGTTATTCTTCGCTCAGCAATCTCCAGAGCTTCCCATTCGACAAGATCAAGATCGATCGCAGCTTCATTGCCGCCATGAGCGATGATGACAATGCCCGCGCCATCGTGCGCGCGGTAATCGGCCTTGGCCGCAGCCTCGATCTGCCGGTGACGGCGGAAGGCATCGAAACCGATGCCCAATATCGCATGGTCGTGGATGAAGGATGCGCGCAGGCACAAGGTTATCTCTTCGGCAAACCCGATGTGGCGCCTGCCGGGGCTGCAGGTGCGACCACGCGGAAGAAATATTCCGTTTGAAATAAAGCGCGACGGCATGATGCCGTTGCCTGCCTTCCCCAAAATGATGGAACGAGAGTGGACGCAGATCGTTAGGGTCACGTGTGATGCGTCCACATCGTCGGCGAGATCCGGCACCGGACGGCCGGCGTTATCGAGCGATACAAATGCGCTTGTCACGGGACGCACCACGGATGGATATCTATCTATGGAGAGACCGCGATGACAGACCGCCTCGAGCCGCAGGACCCACGCAGCCAGTATCCGCGTCCGCCATTTTTGACACCCGAACAGGAAATGCCGGGTCTGGTGACGAATATGACGCCTTTTCCGGACCACGGCGAAAAGAGCTACAAGGGCTCGGGCAAGCTTGCCGGGCGCAAGGCGCTGATAACCGGCGGCGATTCCGGCATTGGCCGTGCTGTTGCCATCGCCTTTGCGCGGGAGGGTGCTGATGTGGCGATCTCCTATCTGCCCGAAGAGGAATCCGATGCCGAAGAGGTCGTGGCTCTCATCGAGGCGGAAGGTCGCGTGGCCGTGGCGTTGCCCGGCGATATCACAGATGAGGGCTGGTGCCGGGAACTGGTTGAAAAGGCGGCCGGTGATCTCGACGGCCTGGACATTCTTGTCATCAATGCCGCAAGACAGCAGTATCGCCAAGGCATAGACGAGCTGTCGACCGACGATTTCGACCGCACCATGAAGACCAATCTCTACGCGCTGCACTGGATTGCCCAGGCTGCCGTTCCACACCTGAAGCCGGGCTCGTCGGTGATCACGACAGCATCGATACAGGCCTATGAGCCGTCGCCGATCCTGCTCGACTACGCGACCACCAAGGCCGGCATTGTCGCCTACACCAAAGCGCTTGCCAAACAGCTGATCGAAAAAGGCGTTCGTGCGAATGCGGTGGCGCCCGGACCTTTCTGGACTGTGCTGCAGCCGAGCGGCGGCCAGCCCGACGAAAAGGTGCGCAATTTCGGCAAGGACAGCGATTTTGGCCGGCCGGGACAACCTGTGGAACTCGCGCCCGTCTATGTGCTGCTGGCCTCTCAGGATGGGAGCTTCATCAATGGCGAGGTCTATGGCGTGACCGGTGGCAGGGGCATTGCCTGAGGGCGGTGTGTCAGTCTTGAGGATATGACATGAAACGGCAGGCAGAACGTTCAGATACGCAGGTAAATGCCCTCGACGTCCGCGACCGGCTGATACTGGCGCTTTATGCCCAGCTGAAGGCGGAGCGGCAGACACGTGAGGCGATGGAATGGGTCATCCGTAACGGTGGCCTCACGCCCGAGGTGCTGGAGGCAATGGCGTCCGACCCCGTGCCGGTGCTGGCTGAGGCGGATATTCCCGCCATCGAGCGTATTCTCGGCGCTGATCGATCTCCACATGACACTAATAGCGGACGGCCATCATGAACCGGAGAGCCAGCTGGAAGGGCCATCTTGCCTTTGCCGATTTCAACTGCGAAATCGGCCTCTATTCCGCGCTGACCTCCACGGAGAAAATCTCGTTCAACATCGTCAACCGCAAGACCGGCCACCGGGTTGAGCGGCAATATGTCGATAGCGATACCGGCGAGGCTGTCGGCCGTGACGATCAGGTCAAGGGTTACGAGCGCGACAATGGTGACTACATCGTCATCGAAGGCGATGAAATCGCGAAACTGATGCCGGAGAGTGACAAGGTCATTCGCATCCGGCATTTTCTTGAATGCGACGACATCGACAAGCTGTTTTTCGACAAATCCTATTACCTCGCCCCAACACAGGAAGGCGGGGAGGAGGCGCTGACACTGCTGGCAAAGGCCATGCAGGACGAAAACGTCGTTGCGCTTGGCGAGGCGGTGCTTTTCCGCCGCAACCGCATGCTGCTGATCCGCCCGAGCGGCAAGGCGCTCGTCGCAACCACGCTGAATTTCGGTTACGAGGTGCGCGCCGAGAGCAGCGTCTTCAAGTCTATTCCAGATATCCAGTTCGATGACGAGATGCTGGAGCTTGCCGGTCATATCATCGAAACACGCGCCGGCACCTTTGATCCCTCCGAATATAGCGACCGTTACAATGATGCCCTCGCGGAACTGGTGAAGGCCAAGATCGAGGGCCGGGAAATCCCCAGGCGGGCCGCGCCGAAAGAAGACAATGTCATCGATCTGAAAGAGGCCTTGCGCCGCAGCGCGAAGGCCGAAGGCGGGAAGAAAACCGCGACGGGCCGCAGGACTTCCCGGAAAGCGAGCTGATGCATGGGATTGCAGACCTATAACGCCAAGCGCAGTTTCGACAAGACGCCTGAGCCGAAGGGTAGCCGGGCCGAAGCTCAGGGGTCGAGTTTCGTGATACAGAAACACGATGCCCGCCGGCTGCATTATGATTTCCGGCTGGAAATGGACGGGGTGCTGAAAAGCTGGGCGGTGACGCGTGGCCCCAGCCTAGACCCCGAGGACAAGCGCCTTGCGGTGCATGTGGAAGACCACCCGCTGAGCTATGGTGATTTCGAAGGCGTCATTCCCAAGGGCCAATATGGGGGTGGAACGGTCATCGTCTGGGATCGTGGTGTCTGGAGGCCGATTGGTGATGCGAGGAAAGGATATCGCAAGGGCCATCTCGAATTTGAACTTGATGGCGAAAAGCTGAAAGGGCGCTGGCACCTGGTGCGTATGCACGGAAAACCCGGTGAGAGCAGGGAAAACTGGCTGCTGATCAAGGGTGACGATGAGGAGGCCCGGCATCAGGGTGGTGCGGATATTCTGGAGGAGCGGCCGGAATCGGTAAAGACCGGACGCAGCGTCGAGCATGTCGCGGCCAAACCGAAAGACACGTGGAATTCCAAGCCGGTATCGAAAAAGGCTGCTGCCTCTTCTTCCGGCCAAAAGCAGGCGCATGCCTTGCCGAAGGGAGCACGCAAACAGGCGCTTCCGTCCTTCGTGCCGCCGGCGCTGGCAACGCTGAAGCCGAAACCGCCGAGCGGTTCCCGCTGGCTGCATGAGATCAAATTCGATGGTTACCGGCTGCAGGTGCGGCTCGATCACGGCAAACTCCAGCTTCTGACCCGCAGCGGGCTGGACTGGACGGAGAAGTTTGGCGATGCGGTGGCACGCGCGCTAAAGGCCCTGCCGGCCGAAACATTGCTCATGGACGGGGAAATCGTCGTGGAACGCGACAGCGGCGCCTCCGATTTTTCGGCATTGCAGCAGGATCTGAGCGAGGGGCGAAGCGACCGTTTCGTTTTTTACGCCTTCGATCTGCTTTATCTTGATGGCACCGATCTACGCGGGGCGGCATTGACCAACCGCAAGGCTCTGCTGGAAAAGCTGTTGCCGGCGGGTGATCCCAAGCTGCGATACAGTGAACATTTCGAGGAGAGTGGCGAGCTCGTGCTGGACCATGCCTGCCGTCTCAGCCTTGAGGGCGTTATTTCCAAGGTCAAGAACAGCCAATATGTTTCCGGCCGCAAAGGCGAATGGGTCAAATCCAAATGCTCCATGCGGCAGGAATTCGTCATCGGCGGCTACACGCTCTCTTCGACATCGGACCACGCCATCGGCTCGCTGGCGCTTGGCGTTTATGAAAAGGGCAAGCTGCGCCATGTCGGCCGTGTCGGCACCGGCTACACGGGTGAGGTGGCCGAAATGCTGCTTGGCCGCCTGAAACCGCTGGACCGCAAGGAGAGCCCGTTCGGCGATAAGCTCACCGCGCTTGCACGCCGCGACCTTCACTTCGTCACGCCGCAACTGGTGGCGGAAGTCGAGTTTCGGGCCTGGTCTGGCGATGGCAATCTGCGTCACGCTTCCTTCCGCGGCCTGCGCGAAGACAAGCCGGTGGAAGAAATCGAACGCGAGGAGAAGGCCGTGAGCGATACAGGCGCGCCGCAATCCACCATCAAATTCACCCATCCGGACCGGCTTTATTGGCCTGATGATGGAGTGACCAAGGAGGGGCTCGCCGATTATTACGCGCAGGTGTGGCGGCATATGGCGCCCTTCGTCGTCGACCGACCGCTGGCGTTGCTGCGCTGTCCCGAGGGTATAGAGGGGCAGCGTTTCTTCCAGAAACACGCCTGGCGCGGCATCAACAAGGCCGTGGAACAGATCAAGGATCCCAAGGACAAGGGCGGCGAACCGCTGATCCGCATCACCGATTTCGACGGCCTTATGGCTCTGGTCCAGTCCGCCACGCTTGAAATTCACCCATGGGGCGCAACGACTGCCAACTGGGAGAAGCCGGACATGATCACCATGGATATCGACCCCGGCGAAGACGTAGCCTGGGAAGAGGTGATCGAGGCGGCGTTGGAACTGAAACGGCGTTTCGAAGACGCCGGGCTTGCGGCCTTCGTCAAGACCTCCGGCGGTAAGGGCCTGCATGTCGTTGCACCGCTCAAACCGCAGGCGGGCTGGGCTGCCGTCAAGGCTTTCTCAAAAGCGATGGCCGCCGATATGTCGAAGGCGGAACCCGATAAATATCTTTCCGTGGCAACGAAAGCAAAACGCAAAGGCCGCCTTTTCATCGATTATCTGCGCAATGGCAGGGGCAATACGGCGGTAGCGCCCTATTCGACCCGTGCCCGGCCGGGGGCGGCGATTTCCGCGCCGCTGGAATGGTCGGAACTCACGGCTGAGATCGGCCCGGCGCATTTTACCGTCAATAATATCGGCGCGCGCCTCTCAGCCCTGAAAAAAGACCCATGGGACGGTTTTTTCGCGGCAGCGAAACCGCTGCCGAAAAAGCCCGCTGACGGCAGCTGATCTTCAGCTTCGTTTTTCGGCGGCGAGGCTTTTTTTCAATGCGTCCATGATGTTGATGACCTTGCCGCCGGTGCGGGCTTTCGTGCCGGTTTTCTTGTTGGCGGACGGCACCTCGTCGCCCTTGGTCTTTAAAAGCGCCTTGATCTTTTTCTGGATCGGATCCTGCACCAGAGTTGGCTTCCAGCCGGTCATCTGTTTGCCGATGCGCTTTTCCATGGCCTGCAGCAGTGGTTTTTCAATTTTCATTTTCGGGTCGAGCGCGTCGATGCTCTCGCGCACCTCTTCGCCGTAATGCAGCGTCCACAGGATGATGCCCTTGCCTGAAGGTTCCAGCAGAACTGCCCGTTCGCGGCGGTAGAGCACCAGCCGCGCAATGCCGAACACGCCGTTGGCCGTCATGGCTTCGCGAATGACGCTAAAGGCCTCGGTGCCGATCTTGTCTTCCGGACGCAGAAAGTGCGGTCGGTCATACCAGATCCAGTCGATGGACCCCTTCGGTACAAAAGTCTTGATATCGATCGTCCGGGTACTTTCCAGCGCCACGGCATCGATCTCGTCGTCCTCCAGCAGCACATAATCGTCCTCGGCGCGGGGAAACCCCTTTACCTGATTTTTTGCTGCCACGGGCCGGTGAGTGATGCTGTCGACATACCGGCTTTCG
Source organism: Agrobacterium sp. O3.4 (assembly GCF_041414895.1). Classification (NCBI taxonomy): domain Bacteria; kingdom Pseudomonadati; phylum Pseudomonadota; class Alphaproteobacteria; order Hyphomicrobiales; family Rhizobiaceae; genus Agrobacterium; species Agrobacterium sp. O3.4. The sequence continues at coordinate 225,413 of NZ_JALPZP010000005.1, read as the reverse complement.
ACGCGATTGCCGGTGTTGCGATTGAGAATATGGAAACGGTATTTGTTGCCTTCGGTGGTGGCGGGCGTCAGCGAGACGGAGGCTGTCACCAGCGACAGCTTCAGATAACCCTTCCAGAAAACCTGCCGTGCCATTGTCCGCGGTCCGTTTCGCCGTTGATCTCCCGGATCAAACTTCCGCGGGGCGGTATTTGTTCCGGGAGAGTGGCAATCGGGCAGTGGGGCGTCAGCCGAGCAGCGAGGTCAGCCCGTAAACGGCGGCGGAAATCAGTGCGGCGGCCGGCATGGTCACGATCCATGCGATGACGATGTTGCCTGCAAGTCCCCAGCGCACCGCGGAAACCCGGCGTGCAGCCCCCACGCCGACGATGGCGCCGGTAATCGTGTGGGTGGTGGAGACCGGAATGCCGAGCCATGTTGCGCCGAACAATGTCAGCGCGCCGCCGGTTTCGGCGCAGAAACCCTGCATCGGATTCAGTCGGGTGATCTTCGAGCCCATGGTGTGCACGATGCGCCAGCCGCCGAACAGCGTGCCGAGCGCCATGGCCGACTGGCAGGAAATGACCACCCAGAACGGCACGTAGAAGCTTTCGCCCAGATGCCCCTGGCTGAACAGCAGCACGGCGATGATGCCCATGGTCTTCTGCGCGTCGTTGCCGCCATGGCCGAGCGAATAAAGCGAGGCGGAGATGAACTGCATGACGCGGAAGGTGCGGTCGACAGCAAAAGGCGTCTGCCGCACGAACAGCCAGGAAACGGCGAGCACCAGAAGCAGCGCCAGGAAGAAGCCGATGGCCGGCGACATGAAGATCGCCCCGACGGTTTTCAAGAGGCCCGACCAGACGATCGAGTTAAAACCGACTTTCGCAAATCCGGCGCCGACGAGGCCGCCGATCAGCGCATGTGACGAACTGGAAGGAATGCCAAAAACCCAGGTGACGATGTTCCAGACAATTGCGCCGATGAGGGCGGCAAAGATTACCTGCGGCGAAACGATGGCCGGATCGATGATGCCGGTGCCGAGTGTTTCCGCTACATGCAGGCCGAAAAACAGGAAGGCGATGAAATTGAAGAATGCCGCCCACGCAACCGCATATTGCGGGCGCAATACGCGGGTGGAAACGATGGTGGCGATGGAATTTGCAGCGTCATGGAGACCATTCAGGAAATCGAAGAACAGCGCGATGGCGATAAGGCCGACAAGCAGCGGCAGGGCAAGTGCGACATCCATCAGACGTTCTCGATAACGATGCCGCTGATCTCGTTGGCCACATCCTCGAAGCGGTCGACGACCTTTTCGAGTTCGCCGTAGATCTCGCTGCCGATCATATAGGCCATGGCGTTACCGGCCGCACCGTGGCGGCGGAAAAGGTCTTTCAGGCCCTGATCATGAAGCTCGTCGGAGCGGCCTTCGACGCGGGTGACTTCTTCGGCAATCGCCGAGAGGCGCTGCGCATTGGTGCCGACCTTTTCCAGAAGCGGAATGGCTTCGGCGATCAGGCTTGCCGCACGCACGATCTCATGGCCCATCTCTTTCATCAGCGGATCGAATTCGCCCTGTTCGAACAGGCGGATGGTCTTCACCGTCTTGTGCATCATGTCGATGGCGTCATCCATGGACTGGATGAGGTCCTTGATGTCGCCGCGATCAAAGGGAGTGATGAAGCTGCGCCGCACCGCAAGCAGCACATCGCGGGTAATGTCGTCGGCCTGATCTTCGAGGGCGACGATAAGGTCGCAATTCTTCTCGACATCGATGCCGCTTAACAGTTGATCGAGAGCACCGGCCGCCTTGACGACGGTTTCGGAATGTTTGCTGAACAGGTCGAAGAAACGATCTTCGCGCGGCATCAGCTTGCGGAAAATGCTCATCATGCGAATTGGCCCTCAATGGCGCTATTTATGTTGTAGGGGGTAATTGTCATAAAACTGTCATAAATGCAGGCAGGGCATTGATGCAACCCGGAAAATCGGCACTATCAACGCAAATGAAATCTTCCAAGAAAAGCCGGAAAACCCGTCCGGCGCGCCCCCTGACACTGCTCCAGCAGCTCGCTGCCGTTCCCGAAAAGCTCTTCACCGGCGCTTTCCGGCAGCAATATGCCGCCTTGTGTTTTCGCTACTGCGGCAATGGAGACGATGTTGAAATCCTCCTCGTCACGTCGCGCACCACCCAGCGCTGGATTATTCCGCGCGGCTGGCCGATGAAGCGCAAGAAGCCGCATGAGGCGGCGGCGATCGAGGCGTGGGAAGAGGCGGGCGTGCGGGGCCGGGTGAGAAAGGCCGCCATTGGCCGTTACACCTATCTGAAGATGCTCGACAATGGCGACGTCGTCCCGTGCATGGTCGATGTATTCCAGATCGAGGTGACGGGTACGGAAACAAGTTTCAAGGAACGGGGCGAACGCCTGGTTGAATGGGTCCGTCCGGATGAGGCCGCGAGGCGCGTTCGGGAAATCGAACTGAAATCACTGCTGGTTGATTTCAGGCCCAAGGGCAAAAGGAAAGACAGGGCGGGTGAGAGACCCTGAGGGGCCGCCATGTTCTGTGTGCGCAGAGCCCAGATATTACGCTGTCCGGAGCTTTTGCCGTAATGCCATTGCAATATGACGCGCCCAATTTTGCCGGATGAATTTCATCAGGCGCATTATGCGTTTACGTCGTGCCGCCATGCGGCTTCCCGGCCGCTACCTCCATGCCATCATCGTTCTTTCCGTACTTGTGGCAGGGGCCGGCCACCATGCTTCTGCTCCGATAAGAACCGTTGCCCCATTGACGGAAAAAGCATTGCTGCCTCTCCCGCCAATGGCCGTCCTGCATGCCAACAAGGGGCTTTCAGCCGGGCTGCGCCTCGCGCGGCTGGACCGGGTTATCCGTCGCGTCCGCTTTCCCTGCCTCATCCGGTGCTCTCGGCAAAAGGTTGGCGAAACGCCTGGTGATGCTGTCGATATAGGACAGGATGGTTGGCACGACGATTAGGGTGAGAAGGGTGGAGCTGATGAGGCCGCCGACCACCGCATGCGCCATCGGCGCGCGCTGTGCACCGCCACCGCCGATGGCGAGCCCAAGTGGGATCATTCCGAAGATCATCGCAAGCGTCGTCATGATGATCGGCCGGAAGCGGATTACACCGGCATTCGCCAGCGCTTCGTTGAGCGAAAGTCCGCGTTTCCGCTCCCTGTTGGCGAAATCCACCAGCAGGATACCGTTCTTGGTGACGAGGCCCATCAGCATGATGAAGCCGATCAGCGAGAACATGTTGATCGTGCTGCCGGCCACCATCAAACCCAGAAGGACGCCGGCCAGCGAGAGCGGCAGTGAAGCCATGATGGCGAGCGGTTGCAGGAAGCTGCCGAATTGCGAGGCAAGCACGATGTAAATGAAAATAACCGCCATCGTGAGGGCCTTGACCATGTGGCCAATCGTTTCCTGCATGGTCTCGGCCTCGCCGCCGAAGCGGATGCGGTAACCATCCGGCAGATCGCGGGCGGCGGTCAGGTTTTGCACGGTCTCCATCACGTCGCCAAGCGTGCGGCCGGAGATGTTGGCTGAAACCAGCACCTCACGGCGATTGTCTATGCGACGGATTTCGGCCGGTGCCGGCGAGGTGCCGATCTCGGCGACCTGATCGAGACGCACCATCACCGGTGTGCCGTTCGATGCCGTGCGACCGGTCGCGATCATCAATTCGCCGAGGGTTGCGGCATCGGAGCGCCGATCGCCGGGCAGGCGCACGACGATGTCATAACTGTTGCCGCCACTATCCGTCCATTTCGAAACGTCCTCACCACCGATGAGCGAGGAGAGGGCCGTGGCCAGATCGGAGCGGGAAATGCCGAGATCGCTCGCCGCCTCGCGTTTCAGACGCACGGAAAGAACCGAGGTCACGTTGCGGGCGCTGGAATTCACATCCACGAGGCCGGGGATTTTTCTCATATCCTCGACCAGACCAGCGGCTATTTTTTCAAGGACGGCACGGTCGTCGCCGAGGATGCTGAGCTTTACCGGGCTTTCGCCGCCGCCAAGACCATCCTGAAGGATTGCGACCTCTATGCCGGGTATGGCTGACAGGCGCTTGCGGATCGGTTCGGCCAGCGTCGCGGGTGTTTGTGTGCGCGCTGTCAGCGGCACCAGACCCACCAGCACCATGGCGCGCTGCTTGCCCGCCGCGCCGCCGGTATTGATGGTGGAATAGAGTATTTCAACCTCGGGAAACGCCCTCAGCGCCTTTTCGACTTGCCGCACTTTAGCCGTCGTGTAATCCAGTGACGAACCGGCCGGGGCCGTCACGCTAATCTGGAAGCGCCCCTCATCGGTAGCAGACACGAATTCCATGCCGACCAGCGGCACCATGAACAGGCTGCCGATGAAGATGCCCGATGTGGTGAGCAGCGTGATGAGCCGGTGGCGCAATGTCCAGCCGATCACATGCCGATATTGTTCGGCCAGCCATTCGAAACCACGGTCGAAACGCGTAATCAGCCGGCCAATTGGCCCGCGCCGGGCATCCGGTTGCGCATCCGGGTCGTACCAGACGCTCGAAAGCATCGGATCAAGCGTGAAGGCGACGAAGAGCGAGATCAGCACCGCAGCTGACACGGTGACGCCGAATTCATAGAAGAACCGGCCGATAATGCCGTCCATGAAGGCGACCGGCAGGAAGACCGCCACGATGGTCGCGGTCGTCGCGATCACCGCAAGGCCGATTTCGTTGGTGCCGTCGAGCGCCGCGCGGATATGGGATTTGCCCATGTGCAGATGCCGGGTGATGTTCTCGCGCACGACGATCGCGTCATCCACCAGAATGCCGATGGAGAGTGTGAGCGCCAGAAGGCTGAGTGTATTGAGGGTGAAACCAAGAAAATCGATGACGGCAAGCGTACCGATGATGGCGATTGGCAGTGTCAGGCCGGTGATGATCGTGCTTCGCCAGGAATTCAAAAACAGGAAAACGATGGCGATGGCGAGCGCTGCCCCTTCGATCAGCGTCGTCTGCACCTGATCGACCGATTCCCTGATGGGCGTGGAGGTGTCGGTGACGATGCGCAATTGCACATTCTGCGTGGCCAGCTCGGTATTGAGCTGCTGGATGCGTTTCTTCACATCCGTCACGACCTGAACCGTGTTGGCGTCCTGAACCTTGACGATATCGATCGCCAGCGCCGTCTGGCCATTGTAGATGGCGCGGCTTTCGGCATCGACCGCCCCTTCGGAAACCGTGGCGACATCGCGCAGCAGGATCGCCGCGCCACCACGCCTCGCTACCACCATGTCCAGCAGCGCCTGCGGCTCCTCGACGCGACCCTGAACCTGGATCGTGCGTTCGGAGACGGGATCGACGATGCTGCCGGCCGGGCTGTTGCCGTTGCCGGTGCGCAGCGCGTTCACCACCTCGTTGACGCCGACCCCGAGCGCCCGCATGCGTGTTTCGTCCATAGCAACATCGATCTGCCGTTTGCGGCCACCCACCAGCGTCGCCTGTCCGACACCTTCAACGGTCGTCAGCTGACGCACCACCTTCTGGTCGGCAAGGGTGGTGAGTGCTGGCACATCGAGCGATGTGGAACTGATTGCCAGCGAGAGGATAGGTTCGGCGGCGGGATCGAAACGGGATACGACCGGCTTCTTGGCATCTTCGGGCAAATTCGCTTCGATGGCGGCGACCTTGTCGCGCACATCCTGTGCAGCGGCGGCCCCCTTTACCTCGAGCTTGAATTTCACGACGACCACGGAGCGCCCCTCATATGAGGTCGAGGTGATCTCATCCAGACCGCCAATGGCGTTCAGCGCATCCTCGACCGGGCGCGTTATTTCGGTTTCCACGGTCTCCGGTGTCGCACCGGGATAGGTGGTGACCACGACGACGACGGGCACGTCGACATTGGGATATTGATCCAGCCCCAGCCGCTGCAGCGAAAAGAGGCCCATGACCAGCAATGTCACCATCATCATGGTGGCGAAGACGGGATGGGAGACTGATATACGCGTCAAAAACATTTCAGCCTGCCTTATCGATGGTCACGGCCATGTCCGGCTGCAATTCCGGAAGCGGTGCAGTCAGGATCGTTTCGCCATCCTTCAGGCCCGTGGCGATCTCGATCAGGCTGCCGCCGTTCCAGCGCGATCCGAGCGCTACCGTCTGGCGGCGCAGATGACCGTCCGTCACCTTGAGCACATGGTAGCCGACCTCATCCTTGCGAAGCGCGATGGCGGGAACGACAAGCGCGTCGTTTTTTTCGCGGACAAGGATTGATCCGCTAGCAAACATTCCGCCCCACAACCGCCCGTCGCGATTGGCAAGCCGCAGATAGACGGCGACGAAACGTGTGCCATCATCGGCAACCGGGCTGATGCGCTCGACAGTGCTCTTGACGGTCTGGCCAACGAGGCCGTCAATCTCCAGTTCGGCTGTCTGGCCAAGGGTTACACGGGGAATATCGCGGGTGGCGACGAGAACCTTCGCTTCCAGCACGCTGGTATCGACCAGTGTGAGAAGTTCGCCATCGGCACTGACGCGCGCGCCTGCCTCTGCCAGCCGGCGGGTGACCGTGCCACTGAAAGGCGCGCGGATTTCAGCATTGCTCAATGCAAGGCGGGCAATATCCGTCTGCGCCGAAAGGCTTTGAACCCTTGCGGTTTTCACCACGACATCGCTTTTCGCCTTGTCCAGCTGTTCCGCCGATGTGATGTTTTTGGTGGCTAGCTGTTCGGTTCTCGTCAGTGCCAGCATCGCCAGCGTCAGTTCGGCCTCGGCCGCGTCCCGGTCGCTTTGCCGTTGCAGCAACGCCGCTTGCAGGTCGTCGGTTTCAAATCGCACCAGCACATCACCGGCCTGCACAGCCTGTCCGTCCCGAACGTTCATCTCCAGAATTTTCCCGGCCTCACGGGCGCGGATCACGACGCGGCTGACCGGCTGGAGTTCGCCGCTGATGCTGAGCTTTTCCACCATCTGGCGCGTGCCGATCTTCGCCGTTTCCGCAGCCGTCAATTCGAAGGGAATGCCGGCCGGGCTCAGGGAGGTGGCCTCGACAATTCCCCTGGCACGTTCATTCGCATCGACGCTGCCGCGCGCCGGGTCGAGGGCAGTAACGACGAGAACGCAGCCCGCAAGCGCGATCCCGGCCTTGATGCTTCTCTTCACCCACATAATACAATCCTTCCAGGCAAAGTTCCTTGGGTAACGGCTCACCGAGCCGTCACGTCGCCGGTTATTCAGGCGGATGGTATCTGGATAAGTGACCATAATTGCAGCAGCATTACCCTGCCGCATCGTCTTCGCCGCAATACTGCCGCAACCTTTCTGGCAGACAAAGGCTGGCGAAGGGACGGTGATGCATGAGACTTCTGTTGATCGAAGACGAAAGGGAAATGGCCGATGCGCTGTCGGCGACGCTCGGCAAGCAGGGCATCGTCATCGACCACACGATGCGGCTTGGTGACGCGATGGAACTGACGCGCCAGCATGTTTACGACGCCATCCTGCTCGACCGCCGGCTACCGGACGGGGAGGGGCTTGCGCTCATCCCGAAACTGCGCCGTGCCGGTGTCGATACGCCGATCATCCTGCTCACCGCGATGAATGAGCCGGAGGACCGCATTGCGGGACTGGATGGCGGCGCGGATGATTATCTGGGCAAGCCGTTTCTCGTCGGCGAGCTTCTGGCGCGGGTGCGCGCGGTTCTGAGGCGACCGGTAAACCTTGCGCCAGCCCAGATCACCGTAGGCCGTATCGTGATCGATCCACTGCATCTCAGCGTCACCATCAATTCCCTTCCCTTCGATCTTCCCAGACGCGAACTTCTGGTTCTCGTCGCGCTCGCCAAGCGCAAGGGTAAATCTATGCTGCGTTCCACCCTCGAGGCGGCCGTTTATAATTACGAGGAAGAAATCCAGTCCAATGCGCTCGACGCGCATATATCGCGGCTGCGCAAACGCCTGCTCGACGCCTCGGCCGGTGTGAGCGTGCACAATATTCGTGGCATCGGTTATCTGTTGAAGGAAGAGGCATGAAAGCGCAGGGCAAATCCAACCCGTCCCTGTGGTGGCAACTGAGCTGGCAACTCAGCATCGTCGTCTCCGCCATGATCGCCGTCGTCATCATCGGGCTTTGTGTTTACGGGGTGATGCGGGTCTCTCCCAATATCGGGCTTTGGGAGGATCTGTCTTCGACACTCGGCGAGTCGCTTTCGCTCGATCCGCAGAAGGGGCTCGTCCTCACCGAGGGGCCGGCGCTGAAGGCCCTCAAGGCGGAGAATAAAGAACTCTGGTTCGTTGCCTCGACGCTGGATGGTCAGTCCGTGACCTATGGCGCTGTGCCAGCGGTCTATGCCGAGCTGTCGCGTTACGCCCATCTGATGATGGATGCCGATATTCGCGGCGGTGCCGGCATATCCGAGGTTGCGCTGTCTGAAAGTCTCGATACGGCATCTGGGCCGCTGAGGGTCATGTTCGGCGGAACCTCCCATATCAGCGCGTCGTTTCTGACGCTTCTTCTCGGCACTTATCCGATCTATGTTCCGCTGCTGGCGGTTATCCTGCCTGCGGTGTTCTTTTCCGTGCCGCGCATCGTGCGCCAGGCGCTCGCCGGTCTCAGTTCCGTCGTCCGGAAAGCCCCGGAGATCGACCCGCGCCGGGCGGGCTCGAAGCTTCCAGTCGAGGATGTGCCGCGGGAAGTCGTGCCGTTGATTGTGTCTTTCAACAGCATCCTTGAACGGCTTGAGCAGCAGTTTCGGGCGCGGCAACGGTTTCTCATCGATGCGGCGCATGAACTCAGAACACCGATCGCCATCATGCAGACCCGGATAGAGGGTCTGCCGGAAGGGTCGGAACGGCAGCGCCTGATGGAGGATGTCGCGCGGCTTGGCGAGACCGCGGAGCAGCTTCTGGCCGTGGAGCGGAACGATCAGGTGCACGACCGATGGGAGACGGTCGATCTCGTCGAGATCGCCCGTACAGTCGTCGCCGATCTTGCGCCGCTGGCGCTGTCTGCGGGTTACGATATTTCCTTCGACACGCAGATAGCGTGCTACGAGATGCAGGGCAATCCCTTCGCCCTGCCGCGCGCCGTCAATAATATCGTGCGCAACGCCATCGACCATGGCGGAAACAGAGGAATGATCCAGGTCTCGGTTCTCGCAAACGGGGAAATTGCGGTTTCCGATGAAGGGCAGGGCATAGCCGAAGACCATCAGGAGCGGATATTCGAGCCATTTTATCGTGTGACACCGCGAAGCACGGGAGCAGGCCTGGGTCTCAGCCTTGTCAAGCAGATCGTCGCTGACCACAATGGACGTGTCCGTCTGGAGAGTTCCGCCTTCGGAAGCACATTCCGGCTCTGCTTCTGATCGCCATTTTTGCAGCGCCTGCGGACCGCGATTGTAATGCTGCCGCAATTTTAGCTGTCGTAGCGTGCGGGGCACAGGAAATCTTTCCAACCGGAGCACATGCAATGAAACACCAGCGGAATCCGTTCGTCACGGCCAGCGGCAGCAAAGTCGCGCGCAGCCGCAGCGCCACCTTCGCCACCTTGCCTTTTGCCCTCATCATGTCCGGCTGTGCCTCCGTTCCGCTGCAGGAGGGCGGCACGCTGACATCCTATGCGCAGCTCAGTCCCGCCAAGGGCAAGTTCACCAAGACCAGAACCTTCGTGGATGCCAAGGGATTGGCCGCGGTTAAAACCGTCGCCATCGTGCCCACCACCTTTTCCTTCACCGCCTCGTCGCGGGTCACCTCGGAAAAGGACCGTACGCTTGTCTCGAACGCGCTCGATCGCGCCATCTGCGTGGCGCTCAGTGACAGATACCGGATCGCCGCTCTTGGCCAGCCGGCGGACATGACGGTGCGCACCGTCATCACCGATCTGGTGCCGACCGACAAGACCATGGCCGGTGTTTCGACGGCGGTGTCGCTCGGCAGCAACTTTGTCCTGCCAGTCGGCGTGCCGCGTCTGCCGGTTGGCCTCGGCGGCCTGGCGGTCGAGTCGGAGGCGGTGGACAGTACCGGCGTCCAGCGCGCAGCCGCCGTCTGGTCGAAGGGTGCCAATTCCTTCACCGACAATGCCCGTGTTTCGGAAATCGGTGATGCCTACGGGCTGGCATCGGACTTCGCCAATTATTTTGCGCGCATCCTCGTCACCGGCAAGACCTCCGAAGGTCTGGATATCTCGATCCCGTCCGGCCACCGCATGCGCTCGGCCCTCGGCGGCAAGCCGAAATATGCCGAGTGCGATGCCTATGGCCGGTCGCGTGGATTGCAGGGCATGGTCGCCGATCAATTCGGCGCACCGCCTGACTGGACGGACAAGCAGGCAAAGGCCGCTGCGCGATAGGATCAGCAGGTCTCATCCGCACCCGCCGTTGCCGTGTTGGCGGAACGGGCGGCCTGCGCCCATAATGACTGCGCCATCGTCTTCAGCCACAGCGATTCCGCCCATCTGTCGGTGGAATCGTTGCCGTCCCGGTCGGTAATCGCATAGGGTCGAGGGCCGAGTTCGCAGGTGAAGACCAGCTCGGCAGTATCGGGCGCACGGGATCGCCAGTGCCGGAACCCATAGTCCCACCACTCCAGAAACAGATCGACCCATGGCCGGTGATGGGCAAAGGAAATCTCGATCTGGATCTGCTCGCACGAGCCGATGCGTCCGTGAAAGGCCTGCGCATTATGAAGGATGCGGTGGATTTGCCTGTGGCTCTCGTCTTCCACCGGAAAGGCGAATTCGCGGGCAACGAGATAATGGGAGAGATCGGCGAGAAGCGGCAGATCGGGTCGCTGTTCGAGCAGGTCCAGCGTGAATAGGAGATCGCTGGTGATGCGGTTGCGGTGGGTCTCGATGTAGACGGGAACGCCAGCCTCTTCGGCAAGCCGCATCCAGCCATCCAGCAGCGGCAGGCAGTCCTCCACCCGGCGCGGGCGGATATCCGCCTGCAGATCGATATGGCTGACCGGAAATTCCTGCGCCAGTTCCAGCGTGTGGTGCAGGTCGTCGACATTGCGTGGAAAGCACACGCCTTCGATCCTGAGACCAGTGCCGCTGATCGCTTCATTCAGACGCCGCACATCCGCACGGTCGGTATAATGCGCGCTGATCCCGTCAAACCCGGCTTCGGCGATCCGGGCAATGTTTTCCTCAAGGCGGGGTTCAGGGCCATTGCCGTTTAGCCGTTCCATGGCCCAGACCGATTGAAAGATGAGCAGCTTCTGCATCAGGCCGCCCGCGCGCTTTTCAGCAACGTCTTGAGGTTGAGGCCGGGATCGGCAAGCGCCGCCGGATCGGGGCTGATACCGGCGGCAATCAGCATCTCGGCCAGTTTTATGTCTTTGGCGACGCTGTTGCCGATACCCAGTCCGGCTGCTGCGACAAGCTGGCCGTCCTCAAGGAAGAATTCCAGCTCGCCATTGCCGAGCGGACGGATGACGCTTTGATGTCCCGGCTGCGGCAGGCCCGCGACCTGAAGGCCGAGATCATATTGATCCGACCAGAACCACGGGAGGGCGGCAAAGGCCTCGTTTGCGCCGAGACTGTTGCGCGCGGCGATTTCCGCCTGGCTGCGGGCATTGCGCCAGCTTTCGAACCGGATATGCCCGCCGGCGGCTTGCGAGACGGCCGCGCAATCGCCCGCCGCGAAGATCTGGGGATCGCTGGTGCGCAGGAAGGCATCGGTCAGAATGCCGTTGCCGGTCGCAAGCCCCGCCGCTTCGGCCAGGGCGATGTTGGGCACGACACCGATGGCGGAGACGACGATATCGGCGGGCACGCGCCCGCCATCGGTTAGCAGGACAGCTTCCGGCGTAATCTCCGAAACGCCCTGACCCAGATGGAAATGCACCCCTTCATCGCGATGGCGCGCATGTATCTTTTCGGCAAAACGCGGCGGAACCGCCCGGCCGAGCGGCCGCGCCGCCGCTTCGATAACGCTGACCGTAAGCCCCTTGCCGCGCAGCACCGCCGCAAGCTCCATTCCGATCAGTCCGCCGCCGATGATCGCAATCCGTGCGCCGCTATCGGCGCGGGAGAAAATCGCCTCCGCATCCGCATGGGTGCGGAAATTGAGCGCCTGTCCGGCACCGGGGCAGGCGAGTGTCCGCGGCTGCGCCCCGGTTGCGAGGAGCAGCCTGTCATAACCGATCATACGCCCGCCATCGAGCGTCACCAGGCGGTCTTTCGCATTGATACGGGTCGCCGACACGCCTTGCAGATAGGCTATACGGGCGGCCTCCAGCGCTCCGTCCGCGCAGATGGGTTTCATCCGCACCGCAGCTTCCAGCGGCTTGGAAAGCGGTGGCCGTTCATAGGGCGGATGCGGCTCGGCGCCGACCAGCGTGATATCGCCGTCGAAGCCCGTTTCACGCAAGGTAAAGGCGGCACGGGTTCCCGCCTCGCCGGCGCCGATGATGACGATTGCGTCCATGATATCTCCGTGAGAAGGGGCCGGCGCGCTTTTCAGGGCGCACCGGCTGGGGGGAGGGTCAGTTGCGGCTGGCGTAATCGGTCATGTTTTTCCGCGTCACCAGTTCGAAAGGCACCATGACCTGCTTGTCGACCGGCGTGCCGCGCATCAGGGCGACGGCGGCATCGAGCGCACTTGTCGATTGCCCCCTGGCGTTCTGGAACACCGTGGCATCCAGATCGCCAGCGGCCATGGAGGCAAGCCCGTCCGGGGTGGCGTCGATGCCGATGACGATGACATCATCCATCGAAACGCTTGCCGCCTTCAGCGCCTGCACCGCGCCGATGGCCATTTCGTCATTATTGGCGAAGACGACGTCGATGGGACGTCCGGCGGTGATCCAGTTCGTCGTCATGTCCATGGCGTTTGTCCGTGTCCAGGCCGCCGACTGTTCGTCGGCGATGGTGACGGCCTTGCAGTCGCCGGATGCGAGCGCCTGTTTAAAGGACGAGGTACGGTCACGCGATGCCTGATGGGCAAGGTCGCCCATCAATATATAAGCCTGCGCATCCGCCGCCTTTCCTTTTTCCTTGAGCAACGAACAGGCCGCTTCACCGGCCAGCCGCCCGGCATCGGTTTCCCTTGAACCGACATAGGCCTGTTTTTCCGGAAGCCTGGCGACATTGTCCGGCTCGAGATTGAGATAGACAAGCGGAATGCCTGCCTTGGCGGCGGCATCGCTGATGCCGGGTGCGGCCGAGGTGTCCGCCAGCGTGACGATGATCGCATCGACGCCGGCCGCTATGAAATTATTGACCTGGTTGAGCTGCTTGGAAATATCGGCCTGCGCGTCCTCGACCTGGATCTTGACGCCGTCGACCTCCGATGCCCGGGCGCCGAGCCCTTCGCGCAGCAAAGTCTGGAAATTATTGTCGAAGCTCTGCATCGAAACGCCGATGGTCTCGGCCGACGCAGTGCTTGCGAAAAGGACCGCCAGAGCGGCCATGGTACAGATGGATTTCATGTTTGTCCTCCCTTGGGGCGCCGGGCCGCCCGGGTGCATTCCGGAGGCCCTTTCGGGCCTGCTCGAAAGCTCGGCCTAGCCGATGGTGACGCGTACTTCGCCGTCCACCACCTGCGCCGGATAGGTCTTCAGATTCTCGCAGGCGGGAAGCCGCAGGGCTTCGCCGGTGCGGTAATCGAAGGCGCCGGAATGCTTGGGACATTCCACCTCGAAATCCATCACCAGCCCTTCGGCAAGATGGATCGCCTCATGGGTGCACAGGCCGGCGGTGCAATAAACGCTGTCATCCGGCCCGCGATAGATCGCGTAGGTGCGTCCGGCGTGGTCGAAGCGGATCGCGCCTTCCTGTTCGATGTCGTCCAGTTTGCAGGCTGAAACCCAGCTCATTCTGCTGCCTCCCCGATGGTGTTGCGCGCCTTGCGTGCCGCGAGTTTTTCTTTGCGTTTGCGATAGCGTTCCTGCATGCGGGCCTCTCCTTCCGCCGAACCGTCGTGCCAGGTGCCAAACCACCGATCGAGCGGAATGAGGGCATCGCCGTAATTCACCTCGAAATATTTGTGGTGGAGGTAATGCGCATAGGCATGGCTATCGACCAGCTTGTCCTCGCCGACCTCGACCTTGTCGAAGCCGACATGGCCGGGGATCGCGCCGAAACCCGCATAATGCAGCTGGTAGAGCATGAGGACCGGATTGGACGGCAGGATCAGGTGATAAAAGGCCGTGCCGAAATAGAGCAGATGCTCGACCGGATGCATGGAGAGCGACGACCAGGGCGACGGGTTCACCGAATTGTGGTGGACGGAATGCACCCATTTATAAAGCAGCGGCACATGGATGAGCCGGTGAATGCAGAAGAAGTGAAATTCGTGGATGATCGGCACCACAAGCGCCACGATCGCAAGCGTCCACGGATTTTCGGCAAAGCTGAGCCAGGGCGCATAACCATTGGCATAGGCCCACAGCATTGCCACTTCGATGGCGGTCCAGATCGTCACGCCGGAAAGGAAGGTGCGCAGGATGTTGTCGAGGTTCTGGCTCTCGAACCAGAAAGCCTTGCTCTTCTGTTCGGCGGGAAACTTGCCGTTATATTTAAAGCGGTTTTCCTGCCGCTTGAGAATATAGAGATGGAGTTCGAAACCACCGTAGAAGAGGAAAACGCAGACCGCATTGACGGCATAAAGCCAGGCGATCCAGCCGATGCCAAGCGTGGCCATGGTTTCCACCGGCGGAATGACAAAGGCCCAATAGGCAACAGCCGAAAGCGCGAAGATCGCATTCCATGGGAAAAAATAATGCGGCAGCCACTTCAGTACCGCCATCAGGCGCGGCGGGAAAGCGAAGAGCGGGGCCGTTTCCACCGGCTGGTTGGGCGCCCAGTCGCCGCGCTTGTTGCGCGTTCCATATTTCAGATCGTCCATAGCGCTCTCCTTCGGGCGCCCGCTTTCGACACGCCCGTGCAAGTTTTCACGATGAAGGAGGGCGTTCGCACGCCTTGGCCGCCCGTCGCTCCCTGCGATCTGCGGTTTTCCTCCCTGACGCAAAATTAGCAGGGAGGTTTGTGAATGCCGAAGCCTTCCTTGATCAAATCAGATCAAAGGCTCTCTGCGGTGATGGTAACGAAGCGAATGGGGGCGCTGTCGGGCTCGATATCGGTAAGACCGATCCGGCGAAGCACGAGGTCCAGCGCCCGGCGGGCCTGCGCCTCGGGGGCCTGATCCAGAACGATATCCATGATGCCGTCGTTGAGCGCCTTGCGTGTATAATCGGTCAATTCATGGCCGACGAAGAATATCTCGCCGCCGCGTGGGTGCCTGCGAAGAACGTCGATCAGTGCGGAATTGGCGCCGCCGACATTATAAAGGCCGGCCATGTCGGGATAGAGATCCAGCGCCATGCGCAGGGTTTCGGCGCTGTAATATTCGTCATCGCGGGTAAAACCCAGCCACTCGAAGCCATGTTCGCCGGCATGATCGCGGAAATAGTCGGAAAAGCCGCTGATACGGTCACGGTGAACCTGATAGATCGGATGGCAGAGTGCGATGACCGGGCCGGTCTGGCGCGCCATGCGGGTGATGAAATGCGCCGCCGTGCGCCCTGCGGCGCCATTGTCGATGCCGATGAATTCACCCCTTTTTGCCGAGGCGCGCGTTACGACGTGCACGACAGGTACGCCACGCGCCACCACCGCCTCGACCGCAGCGCTGACCGCGGGGCTGCTCGGGATGGCGAGGATCAGGCCGGCCCGGGCTTCTCCGGCGGCGATGATGCGGCTTGCCAGCTCCTCCGGCTTCATTTCCTCGGCAAAGCTGCGGTGAACGACGACAAGAGGATCGAGTGTCGCGGCAATTCTTTCGAAGGCCCTGGAAAGCCGCCGGTAAAAGGTGGTTTCGGGGCGTACCATCAGCACTTCTATGCGCAGCAGCCCGCGATGGGTTTCCGGCAGGGTGCGGGGATAGTCCAGTTCCCGTGCGGCGATGACGACCTTTTCCACGAGTTCGGCGCGAACACCGCCGCGTCCGTTCAGCACCCGCTCGACCGTTGCTGTCCCGACACCTGCAAGACGGGCGATATCGCGATAATTCGGCCTGCTCAAATTCGGGTTCCCTGCTGGTGGCGCGGCTGTCGGATTCTACCGCAGATGGATCAGGCGATGCCAAGTTTCTGCAGCCCGCATTCGCGGACAATCTCGGCAATATGGCTGAACTGCGCAGACAGCGGATTGCTCTTGCGCCACACCATGCCGATGGTGCGCGACGGGCGCGGTTCCGCCAGCCGGAAGACCGAGACCGTGGACTGGCGTGTTTCCATATCGACCGCCATCTGCGGAATAAGCGTGACGCCGATGCCGGCGCCGACCATCTGCACAAGGGTGGAGAGCGAGCTGCCCTCCATCAGGACGCGTGGCGGCGCATTCGTCGTGCTGCAGAAGGAAAGCGCCTGATTGCGGAAACAATGGCCTTCTTCAAGCAAGAGCAGGCGCATTTCACCCAGCTTGTCGGCACTTGGCACCGGCATGCCCGCATCCTCCATCGGCCGCACCAGAATGAATTCCTCCGAAAACAGCGGAACTTCTTCCAGCGCCGGTTCCGAGACGGGCAGGGCGACGATCGCCATGTCCAGCTTTGCCTCCAGAAGATCCTCGATGAGTTTCTGCGTCACCGCCTCGCGTGGTCGCGCCTCCAGTTCCGGATAATGCCGCGTGAGCGTCTTGATGACCTGTGGTAAAAGATAAGGCGCGACGGTGGGGATGACGCCGATGCGCAGGCGGCCGCTGAGCGGGCCCTTTCCGGCGCGCGCCAGATCCTGCAGCTCATCCACCGACCGCAGGATCGAGCGGGTGCGCTCGGCAAACTCCTCGCCAAGCGTCGTCAGCCGGATCTGGCGGCTGCCGCGTTCGACAAGCGGCGCGCCGATCAGTTCTTCCAGCTCGCGGATCTGCAGCGAAAGCGCCGGCTGGGAAATCGCGCATGCCTCCGCCGCCCGGCCGAAATGGCCGATCTTGGCGAGCGCGTCGAAATAACGAAGATGTTTCATGGAGAGCGCAATCATAAGCTCAGCATATCGCAGCCTTTAGAATATACAATTGGAAATTATGGAACCCGGCTGTTAGTCATCTTCATGACAGAAAGAAGCTGTAGCTGTGAGAGATCACCAGCGCCACCGCACGGTTTTCCCATGACCTGCCGCGGGCTCTGGCTCGGAATGCTGCACATGTCGAATTGATTCGTTTAATTGTAAAACCCATCGGAGGGCGAAATGGACGCAACTTCAAAACCGGCCGGCAAGTGTCCCGTCATGCACGGAGGCAATACGGCCTCCGGTAAATCGGTAACCGAATGGTGGCCGAATGCGCTGAACCTCGACATTCTGCACCAGCACGATACCAAGACCAACCCGCTCGGCACCTCCTTCAACTATCGTGAAGCGCTGAAGACGCTCGACGTTGAGGCCCTGAAGGCCGATCTGCGCGCCCTGATGACCGACAGCCAGGAATGGTGGCCGGCCGACTGGGGCAGCTATGTCGGCATGATGGCCCGCGTCACCTGGCATGCGGCCGGTTCCTACCGCGTGACGGACGGGCGTGGTGGCGCCAACACCGGCAACCAGCGTTTTGCACCGCTCAACTCCTGGCCGGATAACGTCAACACCGACAAGGGCCGCCGCCTGCTGTGGCCGATCAAGAAGAAATACGGCAACAAGCTTTCCTGGGCCGACCTCATCGCGCTCGCCGGCACCATCGCCTATGACGTTGCCGGTCTGAAGACCTATGGCTTTGCTTTCGGCCGTGAAGATATCTGGGCGCCGGAAAAGGACACCTATTGGGGTGACGAAAAGGAATGGCTGGCGCCGAGCGATGGCCGTTACGGCGACGTGAGCAAGCCCGAGACGCTGGAAAACCCGCTTGCCGCCGTGCAGATGGGCCTCATCTACGTCAATCCGGAAGGTGTGAACGGCAAGTCCGATCCGCTGGCGACGGCGGCGCAGATGCGCGAAACCTTTGCCCGCATGGGCATGGACGACGAGGAAACCGTGGCTCTCACCGCCGGCGGCCACACCATCGGCAAGTCGCACGGCAATGGCAGCGCGGCCAACCTCAGCCCCGATCCGGAAGCCGCAGGCCCGGAATATCAGGGTCTTGGCTGGATCAACACCAAGGGCCGCGGCATTGGCCGTGATACCGTGGTATCGGGCATCGAAGGCGCCTGGACGAGCGAGCCGACCAAGTGGGACAACGGCTTCTTCGACATGCTGTTCAAGCATGAATGGACTTTGACGCACAGCCCCGCCGGTGCTTCCCAATGGGCGCCGATCACCATCGCCGAGGAAGACAAGCCTGTCGACGTCGAGGATGCTTCGATCCGCACCATCCCGATGATGACCGATGCCGATATGGCCCTCAAGGTCGATCCGATCTATCGCGAGATTTCGCTGCGGTTCAAGGACGATCAGGACCATTTCTCTGACGTCTTCGCCCGCGCCTGGTTCAAGCTGACGCATCGCGACATGGGGCCGAAGTCCCGTTACATCGGCCCGGACGTTCCGGCGGAAGACCTGATCTGGCAGGATCCGATCCCTGCCGGTTCCACGGGCTACGATGTCGCTGCCGTCAAGGCGAAGATCGCCGCTTCCGGCCTGCCGGTCGCCGATCTGGTTGCGACCGCATGGGACAGCGCCCGCACCTTCCGCGGTTCGGACAAGCGCGGCGGCGCCAATGGCGCCCGCATCCGCCTCGCACCACAGAAGGACTGGGAAGGCAACGAGCCCGCCCGTCTTTCCCGTGTGCTTTCGGTTCTCGAGCCGATCGCCCGTGAGACCGGCGCGAGCATCGCCGATGTGATCGTTCTGGCCGGCAATTACGGTGTGGAACAGGCGGCGAAAGCGGCCGGCTTCGACATCGCCGTGCCTTTCGCGGCCGGCCGGGGTGACGCTTCCGCCGAGCAGACGGATGCCGACAGCTTTGCACCGCTTGAGCCGCTGGCGGATGGTTTCCGCAACTGGATCAAGAAGGACTATGTTGTCAGCCCCGAAGAACTGCTGCTCGACCGGGCGCAGCTTCTCGGTCTCACAGCGCCGGAACTGACCGTCCTCATCGGTGGCCTGCGCGTCATCGGCGCCAATTATGGCGGCGCGGCACATGGCGTTTTCACGGACAAGCCCGGTGCGCTGACGACGGACTTCTTCGCGACGCTGACGGATATGGCCTATTCCTGGGTTCCGACCGGCAACAATCTCTACGAGATTCGTGACCGCAGGACCGGGGCGGCCAGATATACGGCGACCCGTGTCGACCTCGTAATCGGCTCGAACTCCATACTGCGCGCTTATGCTGAAGTTTATGCGCAGGACGATAACAGGGAAAAATTCGTCCGCGACTTCATTGCCGCCTGGACGAAGGTGATGAACGCCGACCGTTTCGACCTCGTCTGAACCGAAACGCGACCACCCAATAAATGAACGCTTCCCCGAGCGATCGGGGAGGTTTTTTTTGACCTTGTCAAAGCATCCAAAAATCACGTCAGCGGCGGTCGGAAGATGGAACCTGCCGGTCAGGGGAGGATTTTTCGCTTCTGTCCGCAGGCGTCTTGCCACTCTTTTCATTTTCATGCGCATCAGGCCCGGCGACAATGACGCCACGGCCCTGTTCCTCGCGCTTCTTGTCTGCGAAGTCGCCCGGTTCCTTCTTGCTATCCATGACAGTCTCCCGTGTTAAATTCATCTCATGGACTTAACGGGTCCCCCGGGTCGAAGGTTCCGCGTGAGCGAATGTTTCATTTTATAACGATCTTTGCTATTAACATGAATTGATAAGTCATGTTATTGGCGTAGGGGCGCGATGTCTGTTGCGGCGTTTGCCGCTTCCCGCGTTCCCAACCTCGGCTCGACAACCGGACGGTAACCGCATTGAGTTTCTGGCATTCCATGACCTGGCACACGGAAGGGATCAGCGTCACTGCACCGGTCAAATGGCGCCAGTTTGACGGGCTGGTCAGCGCGTTCTGGGAGGCCGAAAGCCAGATGGGGGCGAAGGGTTATTATCTGGCCGCCGATCCCCGCATCATGATTTTCTTCAACGATGTCTCGTCACGGATCCGGATTTCCAACCGCGATGGCGAGCTTTCGCAGCATTCGCGGCCAATGACCCGGGCGGTCTATGTGCCGGCCGGCGTGCCGATGTGGACGAGCAGCAATGCCACACATCGTTTTTCCCATCTCAACCTGCATATCCACAAAGACCGGCTTTTGCGCTTCCTGTCGCCATCGGTCGGCGGGTCGGCAGCCATGACGGCGCTACGCCGTCCAGTCGAGATACAGGATATCGGCGCGGTCGAAACGCTGGCAGGTCTGCTCGTCGATGAACTAGCGGAACCTTCGAAACATCCGCTTTATGCCGAAAGCCTTGTCGGCAGCATTGTTGCGGGCTTGCTGGATATTCCCGGAGCGACGCCCGAGCAGGTCAATGGCAGGCTGACGCAGGCACAGATGAACAGGTTGCTCGCCCGCGTCGAAAAACGCGGGGACGACCGCATGACGGTTGCCGAAATGGCCGATATTGTCGGGCTTTCCGAAAGCTGGTTCGCCACCGTGTTTCGCCAGACCACGGGCAAGACACCGCTGCAATGGCAGCTGGAGCGGCGTATCAATGCCGCCCAGAAACTTCTGCTGGAAGGTGATCTGACCGTCGCCGATATCGCCGCGCAGCTCGGTTTCTCCGATCAGGCCCATCTGACCAAGGCCTTCCGTCACTCGGTGGGTGACACGCCGGCCGCCTGGCGGCGCATGCACAGGCTGCTTTGATAACGGGTCGGTCTGGTCCCGTCCACGTTCACCGGTGGCGCAATTCCACAAACGTTGCTCTACGTCATCCTCGGGCCTGTCCCGAGGATCTGCTGCCTTCTGACTTGATGCGATGTGGTTAGATCCTCGGGACAAGCCCGAGGATGACGTTTAGAGTTAGAAAATATCCATAATACTCTGAAACATATTGCGAATCCTGCTGTTCACCACGTCTTGCGCAGGGTGACGGAAAACGCCCGGCCGGGATTGTAGAAGTCAGCGCCGAAACCACCATAAGCAACGTGTTTTTCGTTGAAGAGGTTGGAAACGTTGACATCCATTGATGCGGTCTCCTGGATCTTGTAGCTGAATGCCGCATCCACGGTGACACTGCTGCCGGTCGAGACCTTGTTGGCATTGTCGAAATAATAAGCGCCTGTGTAGCGACCGCCCAGACCAAAGGTCATATCGCCGAAATGGTCGTTGCCGGCGAGCGTGTAGTTGACCCACAGCGAGGCCTGATGTTCCGGCACGAATTGCGGCCGGTTGCCGACATTGCCAGCCGTGCCATTTTCGGTAATTTCCGCATTGAGATAGGAATAGGCCGCCGTGAGGCTGAGATTGTCGGTGACTTCCGCCTTGGCTTCCAGATCGAGACCGCGCACGCGCACTTCGCCGATCGTGGTCGGCAGGCTGGTGATCGGGCTGGTGACGGTGATGTTGTTTTTCTTCAGGTCGTAAATCGAGGCGGTGAACAGGGCGGGGAAAGCCTCCGGCCGGTATTTGATGCCAAGCTCGATCTGCTCGCCACGCTCCGGTTCAACGGTAAGGCCCGATGCTGGCACCACCGATTCGGCATAGCTGATATAGGGCGCGATCTCGTTGGTGACCTTGTAGGACACGCCGATGCGCTTGGTCAGTTCGCTGATGTCGCCGCTCGCCGTCGTGCCGTTCAGGCGGTTGGTCTGGTCGGTGTCGATCCAGTCGTTGCGCAGGCCGGCGCTGACGATCAGCCTGTCGAAGAAGGTCAGGTCCTGCTGCAGGTAGATCGCCTTGGTTTTCTGGTCCGTCAGCGAGCTGGCATAGAGCGGCACCGAGGCGGGTGCGCCGGTATAGACCGGGTTCATCCAGTTGATGCTTGGGGCCGATCCGAAGTAGTTTTTGCTGCCGGATGTGTAGTCATTATAGAAGACGCCAACGAGGCTGCGGCTTTCGACATTTTCGAAGGTCGTGTCATATTGCAGCCGTGTGTCGATCAGGAAGTTTTCGGTTTCGGTGTCGTTGCCGAAAAAGGCGCGGTTGGCGATGGTCGAACCGTTGGTCGGCGTGGATGCGATATAGGCGTAACCGAAATCGGTATTGGTCTTGCTGTAGCGCGCATTGGAACTCAGCGTGAGGCCCGAGCCGAAATCGTGGTCAAACATCACGCTGACCGAATTGCGGTTGGTGCCGCGATAATTGTAGTCCGGTTCGCCGAAGAAACGGCTCCTGTCGAAATGCGAACCGACCGGATGGCCGCCGCCGCCGGGAACGCCATCCTTGTTGAGGTGGTCGTAAACCACGGTCAGGCTGGTGACATCGGTCGGACGCCAGGTCAGGCCGCCCATGAAGAATTTCTCGTCATCGCGGGAATAGTCATATTCCGCGTCGGCATTTCTGAGCTTGCCGGTCAGGCGATAGGACAGCGTATCGTCGCTGGTGATGTTGTCGCCGAAATCAAAACCGGTCTCGGCGCGGCTGTAGGAGCCGCCGGTGACATAGGCTTCGCCGAAACGGGCGCGTTTCGGCACCTTGGTGGAATAGTTCACCGAGCCGCCGGGATCCGAGACGCCAAAGGTGGTGGAGTTGCCGCCCTTCAGCACTTCCACGCGCTCATAGGCATAGGTTTCTTCGCGCAGCGCACCGAAGGGCCGGCCGAGCGTCAGGCCGTCGCGATAGGTATAGGCGTCGAAACCGCGAATCTTGAAATAGTCGAAACGATCGTCGGAGCCGTAGAAATCCGTTGTCACGCCGGCGGTATATTGCAGCGCCTCTTCCACGGTCTGCACGCCGCGCTGCTGCATTTCCTTGGCGGTGATGACGGAAACCGAGGCGGGCGTATCGAGAATATCGGTCGCCATCTTGCTACCGCTCGTGGTGCGGGTGGCGACGATGGACTTCTGGTCATTGTCGCCGCTGTCGATGGTGATCCGTTCCAGAACCGTGCTGCCGCTTGTATTGGCAGCCTCCTGCGCCAGCAAGGGGCCGGGCAGGGTGGCGACAAGCGCCGTGCAGGCAAGCAGGGCCGCTCTCCCATGCAAATGTGGCGCGGTTTTACGGTTTTTGCCGTCGATTTCGATTTTCATTGCCATATTCCAGAAGTTGATGCCCCGATCGCCGCTTGCACGGCCCACTCTCGAAGCGCCCAATAACTTGAGAAAGTTAGTCCGGTATTGTAACTTTTTGCGGTTTTGTACAAAACCCCGGAAATTTCACCGCTGTTCGGGCGGCATCTCTTCCTTAGGCTTGACGGGGGCATGTGAAGCTGAGAGTTCAAGTCCACTTTTGAACCTTTGAGAGCTTCGTCATGCTTCGTCCGTTCCGCTGCCTCGTGCCGGCCTTTGTGCTGTTTCTGTCGATAATCGCGCCAAATATGGCCTTGGCGGATGATGCGACGACCTATCCCATCGTCATCAAGCACGCCTTCGGTACGACGACGATTGCAAAGAAGCCGCAGCGCGTCGCCACTGTCGCCTGGGCAAACCATGAGGTGCCGCTGGCGCTCGGCGTCGTGCCTGTCGGTTTCGCCGCCGCCAATTTCGGTGATGATGACGGCGATGGCCTGCTGCCCTGGGTGGCAAAGCGGCTCGCGGAACTCAAGGCGGACAAACCGGTTCTGTTTGACGAGGGTGATGGCATCGATTTCGAGGCCGTGGCGGCAACGCAGCCGGATGTCATTCTCGCGGCCTATTCCGGTCTCAGCCAGTCTGACTATGATACGCTGAGCCAGATCGCGCCTGTGGTCGCCTATCCCGTTTCCCCGTGGGCGACGGACTGGCGCGAGATGATCCGGCTGAATAGCGCGGGCCTTGGCATGGCTGCGGAAGGTGAAGCGCTGATCAAACGCATCGAGACGGAGATTGCCGAGGTGGTCGCCGGCCATCCGCAGCTGAAGGGCAAGTCGGCGATGTTCGTTACCCATCTCGACGCTACCAATCTCAGCGTCGTCAATTTTTACACCGCCAATGACAGCCGGGTGAAGTTCTTCGCCGATCTCGGGCTTGCCTCGCCGAAAAGCGTCGTGGAAGCAACGAAGCCGGGACAATTCGCCGCGGGCGTCAGCGCCGAGCGTGTCGATGCCTTCGATGATGTCGATATTGTCGTGACCTATGGCAGCAAGCCGCTGTTCGATGCCATGCGTGCCGATCCGCTTTTGGCCCGCATGCCGGCCGTTTCCCATGATGCCATCGTCATGCTGGGGCGCGATCCGCTCGGAACAGCGTCCAATCCCACGCCGCTGTCGATTTCCTGGGTGCTGAAGGACTATGCCGATCTTCTGGCGAAAGCGGCGGACAAAGCCTCCGGGAAGTCCCAATGACAATGCCGGGATCCGGTAAAGGTCCGGTCGTGCTGCTTGCCGGCCGCTCCAACTGCAAACGAACGGTGTGGCTCAGCGCCGCGCTGGCGCTTCTGGCCGCGCTTTGCGCGCTTTCGGTCGCCATCGGCACGCGTGATGTATCGCTGGCGGATATTACCGCAGCGCTTGCTGGCCGCGTTGAGACCGTTGCGGAAGCGGCGGTATCGGTCCGCCTGCCGCGCACGGTGCTTGCGCTTCTGGCCGGTGCTGCACTCGGTCTGGCGGGAGCCATCATGCAGGGCGTTACCCGTAATCCGCTGGCCGATCCCGGCATTCTCGGCGTTAATATGGGTGCGTCGCTCGCCGTCGTCATTGCCATCGTCTGGTTCGGCATTGCGTCTTCGCAGGCCTTCATCATTGCCGCCATCATCGGTGCTGGTCTCTCGGCCGTCTTTGTTTATGTCGTCGGTTCGCTGGGGCGGGGCGGGGCCACGCCACTGAAACTGGCGCTTGCCGGTGCCGCCACATCCGTCGCCTTCTCCTCACTGGTCATCGCCGTGGTGCTGCCGCGCAGCGATATTGCCGGTGGCATTCGCGCCTGGCAGATCGGCGGTGTCGGCGGCGCGACCTTCGAGCGCATCGAGACCGTTCTGCCGTTTCTGGCCGCGGGTTTCGCCATCAGTCTGCTTTCGGCGCGCAGGCTGAATTCGCTGGCGCTGGGTGACGAGCTCGCCGCCGGCCTTGGTGAAAATGTCGCTGTCGCCAGGGCCGTGGCCTCTTTCGGCGCCATTCTGCTCTGCGGTGCGGCCACAGCCATCTGCGGGCCAATCGGCTTTGTCGGGCTGGTGGTGCCGCATCTGTGCCGCCTGCTTGTCGGTGTCGACAATCGCTGGCTGCTGCCGTTTTCAGCGCTCGGCGGCGCCTGCCTGCTGCTTGCCGCCGATATTGTCGGCCGCATCGTCGCACGACCTTCGGAACTTGATGTCGGCATCGTTACCGCGCTGGTCGGCGCGCCGTTCTTCATCTGGATCGTCAGACGCCAGCGGGTGCGCGAACTATGACCATGCACGCTGCCGTCATCGACGCACTGGTTTTCAACCGCCACGCCCGACAGCGCCGGCGTCGCCTTGTCATTGCCGTCCTGTCGCTCCTGCTGATTGCCGCATTCGCACTGACGCTGATGCTGGGGCAATCCTTTACGCCGCCGGGTGAGGTGATCCGCGTCTTGGCTGGCGAGGATATTGCCGGTGTCAGCTTCACTGTCGGGCAATTGCGCCTGCCGCGTGCGCTGCTTTCGGTGCTGGCCGGGCTGAGCTTCGGGCTGGGCGGTGTTGCCTTTCAGATCATGCTGCGCAACCCGCTTGCCAGTCCCGACATTATCGGCATCAGTTCCGGCGCGAGCGCTGCCGCCGTCTTCGCCATCGTCGTTCTGCAGCTGAACGGGCCGCTCGTCTCGGTCTTCGCAGTCATCGCTGGCCTTGGTATCGCGCTGCTGGTCTATCTCCTGTCCTTCCGCAACGGCGTGGCGGGAACACGGCTTATCCTTGTCGGCATCGGCGTTTCTGCCATGCTCGAAAGTTTCATCGCCTATATTCTCTCCGTCGCGCCCGCCTGGACGCTGCAGGAGGCGATGCGCTGGCTGACGGGCAGTGTCAACGGCGCCAAACTTGCCCAGACGTCGCCGCTCCTCATCGCGCTCATCCTGTTCGGCGGGCTGCTTATCAGTCGTGCGCGTGATCTCGAGGCGTTGCGGCTCGGCGATGATGCCGCGGCCGCACTCGGCGTGCGAGTTGGGAAAACGCGCATCATCGTCATCATCGCCGCCGTGGGCATGATCGCTTTTGCAACGGCTGTCTCGGGACCTATCGCCTTTGTCGCTTTCCTGTCGGGGCCGATTGCCGCGCGTATCGTCGGCAGCAACGGCTCACTGCTCGTTCCCGCCGCACTTGTAGGCGCGGTGCTGGTGCTGGTGGGAGATTATTGCGGCCAGTTCCTGCTGCCGGGTCGATACCCGGTCGGCGTCGTTACCGGCGCGCTGGGCGCGCCCTATCTGATTTACCTTATCGTGCGGGTCAACCGCAGCGGAGGCTCGTTATGACCGGCCACTCCCTTTCCGTGAACGGCCTATCGGCTGGCTACGGCGAAACCCTTATCATCGAAGGGCTCGATCTCGTTGTTCCGCGCGGCAGGATCACGGTCATCGTCGGCGCCAATGCCTGCGGCAAGTCCACACTTCTCCGCAGCATGTCGCGGCTGATCACGCCGCGCGCCGGGCAAGTCCTGCTCGATGGCAAGTCGATCCACCGGCTTCCTTCGAAGGACCTGGCGCAGCGCATGGGCCTTTTGCCGCAGTCGCCGATCGCGCCGGAGGGCATTGTTGTTGCTGATCTGGTCAGCCGTGGCCGACATCCGCATCACGGCCTTTTCGCCCGCTGGTCGCGGCAGGATGACGAGGCGGTCGCCGCAGCCCTCGTCGCCACTGATACGGTGGACCTTGCCGAGCGGCCGGTGGACGAGCTTTCTGGCGGCCAGCGGCAACGCGTCTGGATCGCCATGGCGCTTGCCCAGCAGACCGACATATTGCTGCTGGATGAGCCGACCACCTTCCTCGATATCAGCCACCAGGTCGAAGTGCTGGATCTTCTGACTGACCTCAACCACGCCCGGGAGACCACCATCGTCATGGTGCTGCACGATCTTAATCTCGCAGCCCGTTATGCCGATCATCTCGTGGCCATGAGGGACGGAAAGCTGCATGTCTGCGGCACGCCGGAAGAGGTGCTGACGGAAGAGAATGTGCGCCACGTCTTCGGCATCGAAAGCCGGGTCATCGAAGATCCGACCTCCGGCAAGCCGATGATGTTGCCGATCGGGCGGCACCGGGTGGTGGCGGCGTGAAATAGCATCAGCGATTGCTAGATCAAGGCCAGGCCGCATAGGATGGCGGTGGCACGTTCTGCACTCGCATCGCGGCCCGGCGGAAACGTCCGGGAGACGTGCCCTCGTTGCGGGTGAAGAAGCGATTGAAATAGCCGGGGTCCTGAAAGCCCAATCGAAACGCGATTTCAGCAACTTGCAGCGATGAGTTAAGAAGAAGGTCGCGTGCTTCGGACAGCAACTCCCGGTGAATATAGGCCTGCGGCGAAAGCCCTGTGGCCTTGCGCACCGCAAATCCCAGGCGTTCACGGTTCACGCTCAGATATCTGGCATAATCGTCCACGCCCCATTGGTCGCGTTTGTGCTGGCTCACCAGCAGGACGAACCGTTCGGTAAGGCTGCCGGGGGTGGAGATGGCGGCGGCAATATCGGCGATGGCGTGCTGGCAGATGCGGATGAGGGTGACAGAAAGCAGGCTGGCGATGATCGTGTCGGAACCGGTTGTTGCGCGGACATTTTCGCTGGCGATGGTCTCGAGATAACCCGCCAGCTCCTGCCGGTCCTTTTCCGCTGACACCTGTGTCAGAACACGCTGCAATATGGTGCGCACGGCGCTGGCGCTCGTGCCGGTGGGCATCGCATGGGCAAGCCCGATTTCGCTCGTCCTCAGCAGCGATCCACGGCTTCCGGCATTCAGGCGCAGGCGGCCGGCGGGGCCGATGGGCAGCCAGACGAGCCCCGGTGCTACGACCGGCAGCGTTTTTTCACCTTGGAGAATTTCCGCTTCACCGGCGGAAAGGAGAAGCAGATGGGCGCTATCCGATTCCAATCGGAATTCGGATATGCGCAGCGTCGAGGCGAGGGGGCGCGCCGTAATCTCCACGCGATTGCCGGCAATCTGGCTTTGCAGCGGCATTCAACCTCCAAAAGTACAATAATGCGCTACACTAGTGCATTTTATATGCGGCTGTCATTGCTAAACTTTGCTCAGCGCAGGGGAAAACCTTGAGGAGAACGGCAACCCCGATAAGGCGCTTTGGGAGGAACATCATGAATAATCTGAAGCGCAGAACGCTGTTCTGCCTGCTCTCCGGTGCTGCCCTGTCGGCGGTATCTTTCGGTGCTGCCAATGCGCAGGACCGCACATCGGTGAAGATCGGTTATGCCGTTTCAAAAAGCGGCGCCAATGCCACGGGTGCTGGCATCACCACCATTCCAAACTACAAATTATGGGTGAAGGAGGTCAACGATGCCGGCGGCCTCACTTTGCCGGATGGCAAGCGCCTGCCGGTGGAAGTGGTCGAATATGACGACCGTTCCTCGGCCGAGGATGCGGTGCGGTTCACCGAGCGTCTGGCCAGCCAGGACAAGGTCGATTTCATTCTGCCGCCATGGGGCACGGGCTTCAATCTGGCCGTCGCACCGCTTTATGAGCGCTTCGGTTATCCGCAGCTTGCGGTTACCGGTGTGACCGACAAGGCGCCCGAATTTGCCGCGCGCTGGAAGAAGAGCTTCTGGATGCTGGGCGGCGGCCATGATTATGCCAATGCGCTGGCCGACGTTTTGAAAGCCGCACGCGAGGCCGGCCAGATCAACGACAAGGTCGCGGTGATTTCCGTGGCTGACGGTTTCGGCATCGATCTCATCAAGGCTGCGCGACCGGCGCTGAAGGAAGCGGGTTTCACACTCGCCTATGACAAGACTTATCCGGTTGGCACCTCGGATTTCGCAGCACTTGTGAACGAGGCGGCGGCGAGCGGTGCCGACAGCTTCATCGCCTTTTCCTATCCGCCCGACAGTTTTGCGGTGACGAAACAGGCGCAGACGGCCCGGTTTAACCCGAAGGTTCTTTATGTCGGCGTCGGCGGTGCTTTCCCGATCTTCCCGAAGGTCTCCGATGGCAAGCAGGAAGGCGTGATCAGCATCGGCGGCGTTGATGGCAGCAGCGACAGGATCGAGGATTATTTCAAGCGCCACGAGGCCTTCATCGGCGCCAAGCCGGACAGTTGGGCAAGCGCCATCACCTATGCGAGCCTCGAAATGCTGGCCCAGTCCGTTCAACGCGTCGGCCTCGACAAGGCGGCGGTGGCAAATGAACTTTCGACGGGAAGCTTCGACACCGTCATCGGCCCGGTCAAGCTTGAGGACAACCAGCTTCGGCAGCTTTGGTGGGCGGGGCAATGGCAAGGTGACCGCTTTGTGGCGATTGCACCGGCAGACCGTTCAGGCGCGGCAAAGCCGATCATTCCGAAGCCGCAATGGTGAGCCTTTGCCGGCCGGGGCCGTGAACCCCGGCCGGCAGGCTTCGGCCATGTTCCAGACTGGAGACATTCCCTTGTTTTTATCCACCCTCATCTTCGGCTTGATGCTGGGAGGGACCTATGCGCTGATCGCGCTTGGACTTTCGCTGCAATATGGCATTGCCCGCATCATGAACCTTGCTTATGGCGAAGTGCTGATTGCGGCTGCCTTCATCGCCTTCGTGCTGTTTTCCAGCTATGGCCTGTCGCCGCTCTGGTCGCTGTTCATCATCGTGCCGCTCGGTTACGCCCTGTCTTTCGCGATCTACCGGGTCATGATGCGGCCGCTCGTGCGCCGTTCGGGCGGCTCCGGCCGTCTGGAAGTCGATTCCATTCTGGCGACCTTCGGGCTGCTCTTCGTTATCCAGGGCATCATGCTCGTGGTGTTCGGCGGCAACTACCATTCCTATTCCTATCTTGCCAATGGCGTCGACATCTTCGGCACGACGGTGGCGCTGAACCGGCTCCTATCCTTCGGCCTGTCGGTTGTGATCGGCGGCGGGCTTTATCTGGCGCTCACCCACAGCCGCTGGGGTCTCAACCTGCGGGCGGTGGCGCTGGCGCCCAAATCAGCGCCGCTGGTCGGCATTGATGTGAACCGTGTGGCCTCGATCGGCTTTGCCCTTGGCGGAGCCCTCGCCGTGGCGGGTGGCGTGATGATTTCGATGTACCAGACCTTTTCCGCCTCCTATGGCGTGGTCTTCACCATGAAGGCGCTTGTCGTCGTCATCATGGGCGGTGTCGGCAATCTGCTTGGCGCGCTGGTGGCCGGTCTGCTGCTCGGCCTCGTGGAAACTTTCGTGCTCGTTTATGTCGATCCCGGCCTCACGCTTGCCGCCACCTATCTGCTTTTCCTCGTGGTGCTGCTCTGGCGTCCGGAAGGCATTTTCGCAAGGAGGGGCAAATGATCCCGCTTCTCATCAGCCTTGCCGCAGCTGCACTGCTGGCGCTTTCGCCCTTCTTTTTCGATGCCTATGGCGTCGGCGTCATCATCGGCCTGCTGGGCTATGCGACGCTCGCCTCCGCCTGGGCGATGTTTTCCGGTCCGACCCGTTATATTTCGCTCGCCACCGTCGCCTTCTTCGGTGTCGGGGCCTATACGGTGGCGGTGCTGAGCGAGGTTTTGCCATGGCCGCTGGTGCTCCTGTGCGCGGCCCTTGTCGGCGCGGCGCTGGCGCTTGTCGTCGGGCTTTCCACACTGCGCGTCGCCGGCATTTATTTCGTGATCTTTTCCTTCGGTCTTGCCGAACTCATCCGCCAGCTCATCACCTGGTACGAGGTGACTGTCACCGGCACGCTCGGGCGTTACATCTTCCTGCCGCTGGAGCCGCAGCATGTGCTCTGGCAATTGCTGGCGCTGGCTGTCATCACCCTTCTGCTGGTGATCCTGGTTGACCGCAGCAAGCTCGGACTGGCATTGAAGGCAATCGGTGACGACGAGGTCGTGGCCGCCCATGCGGGCATCAATCTCGCCCGCACCAAGCTGACGCTCTTCGTGCTGTCTGCCACGATCATCACGCTTGTCGGCGCCATTCAAGCCCCGCGCTGGGTCTATATCGAGCCGGCCATCGTCTTTAATCCGCAGGTATCGTTCCTCACCGTTATCATGGCACTGCTTGGCGGAGCCACGCGCCGCTGGGGACCCATTCTCGGTGCGGTGCCGCTGTTCCTGCTGTTCGAGTGGCTGGGCGCCAACTTCCCCAATCATTTTTCCATCATTCTCGGCGCTCTCTTCATCCTCATCGTCTTTGTTCTGCCGGATGGCGTGCTGGCGGCGCTGGAGAAGCTGCGCAAAAAGGAGAAAGCCGCATGAGCGCCGTTCTCGAAATCACCGATATCCGCAAGACCTTCGGCGGGCTGAAGGCAGTGGATGGCCTTGGCCTCACAATCGAGGCCGGCGAGGTCGTCGGGCTGCTCGGGCCGAACGGCTCCGGCAAGACGACGCTGATGAACCTGATCTCCGGGGCGCTGAAGCCCACCGAAGGGTCGATCCGGCTCAAAGGGCAGGAGATTGCCGGCAAGCGGCCGGATGTGATTGCGCGCGCCGGCGTGGCGCGCACCTTCCAGCTGGTGCGGCTTTTGCCGTCGCTTTCCCTGCTTGAAAACGTTGCCGTATCGGCCATGTTCGGGCCGAAGCGGCTTTCGCGTCCCGAGGCGGAGACGGTCGCGCGCGCCTGCCTCGAAAGAATAGGTCTTACCGGGCGGGAAACCATGCCGGCCGGCGATCTCACCTATATCGACCAGAAACGGCTGGAACTGGCGCGTGCGCTGGCGGGTGAACCGAAGCTTCTGCTTCTCGACGAATGGCTTGCGGGCCTCAACCCCACGGAGCTGCAGGAAGGAATAGCGCTGATCCGGCGGCTGGCATCGCAGGGTACGACGATCCTGCTGGTGGAACATATCATGGCCGCCGTGCGCGCACTCTGCCCGCGATCCGTGGTCATGGCGGCCGGTCGCAAGATCGCCGATGGGCCGACGGCCTTGGTGCTTGATGATCCGCAGGTCATTTCCGCCTATCTGGGAGCGGCACATGCTTGAAATAGACGCACTGACAATCCGTTACGGCAAACATCTCGCGGTTGACGGCATATCGCTCAATGTCGCCAAGGGCGAAACGGTGGTGCTGCTCGGTGCCAATGGCGCTGGCAAGTCATCACTGCTGAAAGCGGTCGGCGGCCTGGTGGCTCCGGCCTCCGGCGAAGTGCGCGTCAACGGTTCGTCGCTTGCCGCTGTTCCCGCCCATCAGATCGTGGAGCGGGGCGTGGCGCTGGTGCCGGAGGGGCGCGGAATTTTCGCGGCGCTGACGGTGGAGGACAATCTCCGTCTCGGGGCCAATCCTCGCCATGCCCGTTCAGCGGAAAAGGCGACACGAGAGCATATTTTCGCACTGTTTCCGCGTCTTGCGGAGCGGCGGCAGCAGCTTGCCGGCACCATGTCCGGCGGCGAACAGCAGATGGTCGCCATCGGGCGGGCTTTGATGTCGGCGCCGGATTATCTGCTGCTGGATGAGCCGAGCCTTGGCCTTGCGCCCATCGTTACGCAGGAACTTTTTGCCGCCCTGGCGGAGATCAAAAAGAGCGGCCTTTCCATTCTGCTTGTGGAGCAGAATGTGCGCGAAAGCCTTGCGCTTGCCGATCGCGGTTATTTGCTGGAAGCAGGACGGATCGTCGGGGCAGGCACGGCGCAAGCCCTGTCCGCCGATCCAGCCGTGCAACGGGCGTTTCTCGGCGGCACCACCGCCGCCATTGTCTGAACTCAGGAGAAAGACCATGCAGACTGTCAATCTTTTCATCGGCGGCGATCATTGCCCGGCCGCGAGCGGCAAGCGTTTCGAACGCAGCAACCCCATTACCGGCGATGTGGCGACCAGTGCGGCGGCGGCAACGGTGGAGGACGCCACCAGTGCGGCCGATGCCGCGGCCGCTGCCTTTCCCGTCTGGTCGGCAACGCCGCCCGGTGAACGCCGCCGCCTGCTTCTGGCCGCCGCGCAGGCGCTTCTCGCCGCCGGGCCTGACATTACCCAGGCGATGAAGGACGAAATTGGCGCAACCGATGCCTGGGCCGGGTTCAACGTCAAACTGGCGAGCGATATGCTGGTGGAGGCGGCAAGCCTGACCACCCAGATCAAGGGCGAGATCATTCCCTCCAACCGTCCGGGAACCATGGCGATGGCATTGCGCCAGCCGGCAGGTGTTGTCCTGTCCATGGCGCCGTGGAATGCGCCGGTTATTCTCGGTGTGCGCTCCATCGCCACGCCGCTTGCCTGCGGCAATACGGTTGTCATGAAGACTTCGGAACTGTGCCCGCGCACCCATGCGCTGATCATCGAAGCCGTCGCTTCGGCCGGTCTGCCCAAGGGCGTGCTCAACGCCGTCTCCAATGCGCCGGAAGATGCGGCGAAGATCGTCGATACGCTGATCGCGCACCCCGCCGTTAGACGCGTGAATTTCACCGGCTCGACCCGCGTCGGCCGGGTGATCGCCGAAACCGCCGGCCGTTATCTGAAACCCGCTTTGCTGGAGCTTGGCGGCAAGGCGCCGTTCATCGTGCTTGATGACGCCGATATCGATGCGGCTGTCGCGGCTGCTGCCTTCGGCGCTTATATGAACCAGGGGCAGATCTGCATGTCGACGGAGCGCATCATCGTGCTCGACAGCGTTGCCGATACATTTGTCGAGGCCTTTGCCAAAAAAGCTTCGAGCCTCACGGCCGGCGATCCGCGTGAGGGCAAAACCCCGCTCGGCTCGCTGGTCAGCGCCGAAGCGACATCGCGCATCCGGGCGCTGGTGGATGATGCCGTTTCCAAGGGGGCGCGGCTGGTCGCGGGCGGCGGCGGCAATGGCACGATGGTGGATGCGATCGCCGTCGATGGCGTCACGCCCGCCATGCGGCTTTATGCCGAGGAAAGCTTCGGTCCCGTCGTCTCCATCATCCGGGCCGGCAGCATTGACGAGGCGGTGAGCATCGCCAACGAAACCGAGTTCGGTCTTTCCGCGGCGATTTTCGGCAGGGATCAGGCACGGGCGCTTTCCATTGCCGCCCGCATCGAAAGCGGCATTTGCCACATCAACGGCCCGACTGTTCACGATGAGGCGCAGATGCCTTTCGGCGGCGTCAAGGCCTCCGGATACGGCCGCTTCGGCGGTACGGCGGGCATTGCGGAATTCACCGAGCTACGCTGGGTCACGTTGCAGGATGGGCCGCTGCATTATCCCATCTGAACCGCAAACAGTATGGGCTGGCGGGCGGCATCATCGTCGCTCGTCGATCAGCCAGCCGGTGAGTTTTCTTACCGCACTGTCGCTGCTTTTCGGCCGCATCAGCCAGTAGCCGCGTCCCGGCGCATCGAGGCTCGGGCCTGCCGTCACCAGCACGCCGGCCTCCAGCAACGGATCGACCAGTCCGGCCCAGCCGAGCGCGAAACCCTGTTCGCCAATGGTTGCCTGCACCACCATGGTGTAATTGTTGAAGCTGATATCGCCGCCATCATGCTCGGCACCGCGATGCACGCCGAAATGCTTGAAATAGGCAGCCCAGTCGAACCAGTGCGCTTGCGAGGTGTTTTCGAGGTGGATGAGTTTATGGCGTGAAAAATCAGCGACACCTGCCGGTGCCGGCGTTTCCGCCAGGAGCGCCGGCGAGCAGACCGGTGTGACCTTTTCCGAAAGCAGCAATACCGCTCCTTCGCCCGCCTCCTGCTGCGTGCCGAAAATCACCATCACATCACTGTCGTGTTTGCCCTGGCCGAGCGGATCCTGCGTGGCGACGATCTGGATGTTGATGTCCGGGTTGAGCGCGCGAAAACCATGCATGCGCGGGATGAGCCACAGGGACGAGAAGGCATAATCCGTGTGCAGGCGGATGGTCTGGCGTTCCTCGGTCCGGCGAAGCTGCTGCGCCAGAAGATCGATGGCGTCGACATTGCGCGAGACGATCTCGAACAGCCTCTGGCCCTCCGTCGTCAGTTCTATGCCGCGATGTCTGCGCTGCACGAGCGCTACACCCAGTTCCTCCTCCAGCCGGCGTATTTGATAGCTTACGGCCGGCTGCGTCAGCCGCAGGGATGCAGCCGCCGCCGTCAGGCTGCCGCGGCGGGCAACCTCGGTGAAAATGCGCATCCATCCCAGATCAAGCGGCCGGTCTGACATTAAAATTCCTTATATCAACTATCGAAAAATACCCGCTTCACAGGCAAAAGCAACGTGGTGTTCAATAAACTGGATTGATAAAAGGGGAGCCGCAATGAAAACCATTTCTCATCTGCATCGCATCGCCGCCGGTCTTTTTCTGTCCGTGGCGGCCTTCTCCACCCCGCTTCAGGCAGCCGATGATGCGGCCTGCAAGACGATCCGCCTCAGCGATCCAGGCTGGACCGACATCACCGCCACCAATGGCGTCGCCTCCGTGCTGCTGGATGCCTTGGGTTATGAGGCTGACGTCAAGACGTTGTCGGTGCCGATCGGTTATCAGGCGATGAAGAACGGCGAAATCGACGTTTTCCTTGGCAACTGGATGCCGGCGCAGAAATCCTTCGTGGACGATCTGAATGCCGCCAAGGCGGCCGAGGTGATGATGAAGAACCTCGAGGGTGCAAAGTTCACGTTGGCAGTACCGGCCTATATGGCGGAAAAGGGCGTCAAGGATTTTGCCGATCTCGCCAAACATGCTGACGAATTCGAAAGCAAGATTTACGGCATCGAGCCGGGCGCACCGGCCAACCAGAATATTCAGAAGATCATAGACGCCGATGATTTCGGCCTGAAGGGCTGGCAGCTCGTCGAATCCGGCGAACAGGCCATGCTGGCGCAGGTGGAACGGGCGGGCAGGGACAAGAAGGCGGTGGTCTTCCTCGCCTGGGCGCCGCATCCGATGAATGAGAAGATCGATATCGCCTATCTCTCCGGCGGCGACGCCTATTTCGGTCCGAATTTCGGCGGCGCGGAAGTTTATACGCTCGCCCGCACCGGCTGGCCGCAGCAATGCCCGAATGCGGCGACGCTGTTCAAGAACCTGAAATTCGATATCGGCATGGAAAATACCCTGATGGGCTCAATTCTCGGTGGCGAGGATTCGAAGGCGGCGGCAGCGGCCTGGCTGAAGGCCAATCCGCAGGCGCTGGATGGCTGGCTGCAGGGCGTTACCACGCTGGATGGCAAGCCGGGTGTGGACGCCGTCAAAGGCAAGCTTGGTCTCTAAGCCGGAAAGTGGAAATGCCGCGTCCCAATATCCTGATCCTGATGGCCGACCAGTTCAACGGGACGTTTTTTCCCGACGGCCCGGCCGATTTCCTCCACGCACCCCATCTCAAAACACTGGCGAAGCGGTCCGTCCGCTTCGCCAACACCTATACGGCAAGCCCGCTCTGCGCGCCGGCCCGCGCCTCCTTCATGTCCGGGCAATTGCCGAGCCGCACGCGGGTTTACGACAATGCCGCCGAATTTGCTTCGGATATCCCGACCTATGCGCACCACCTTCGGGCTGCGGGTTACTACACCGGCCTCTCGGGAAAGATGCATTTCGTCGGCCCGGACCAGTTGCATGGCTTCGAGGAGCGCCTGACGACGGATATCTATCCCGCCGATTTCGGCTGGACACCCGATTATACCAAGCCGGGTGAGCGGATCGACTGGTGGTATCACAATCTCGGCTCGGTGACTGGCGCAGGTGTCGCCGAAATCACCAACCAGATGGAGTATGACGACGAGGTGGCCTATAACGCCACCCGCAAGCTTTACGACCTGTCGCGCCGCCTTGACGACCGGCCGTGGTGCCTGACAGTCAGCTTCACCCACCCGCACGACCCCTATGTGGCGCGGCGCAAATTCTGGGACCTCTATGAAGACTGCCCGGCGCTCGACCCAGAGACGGAAGCGCTTTCCTTCGATGAACACGACCCGCATTCGAAGCGGTTGCTGGAAGCCTGCGATCACGGGGCGTTCGAGATCACAGGTGAGCAGATACGCCGGGCACGGCGCGGTTATTTCGCCAATATCTCCTATATCGACGAAAAGGTCGGCGAAATCCTCGAGGTTCTGAAGGCGACGCGGATGGAGGAGGACACGATCATCCTCTTCCTGTCAGATCATGGCGATATGCTGGGTGAGCGTGGCCTGTGGTTCAAGATGTGTTTTTTCGAGGGGTCCGCCCGTGTGCCGCTGATGGTGGCCGCACCCGGCTGGCAGCCGGCTTTGATCGATGCCCCTGTCTCGACACTCGATGTCACGCCGACGCTGTGTGGACTTGCCGGGCTTGATATTACGTCACTCAAACGCTGGACGGATGGCGAGGATCTGGCGGCGTTGGCCAAGGGAACCGGCGGGCGTGGCCCGGTGCCGATGGAATATGCCGCAGAAGGCTCCATCGCACCGCTCGTCGCCATCAGGGACGGCCGCTACAAGCTGTCGGTCTGCGAGGCTGATCCGCCGTTGCTCTATGATCTCGAGGCTGATCCGGAAGAGCGCACCAACCTTGCCGGCGATCCCGCTTTCAGCGATGTACTCTCATTGCTTTCCGCCGAGATTGGCCGGCGTTGGCAATTGCCGGTGTTCGACGCCGCCGTTCGCGAAAGCCAGGCACGGCGCTGGGTGGTCTACAAGGCGCTGCGCAACGGCGCCTATTATCCGTGGGATTACCAGCCCCTGCAGAAAGCCTCGGAGCGCTACATGCGCAACCACATGGACCTCAACGTGCTGGAGGAAAATCAGCGTTTTCCGCGCGGAGAGTGAAACAGGCTGGATGCCTCAAGCGGCGGCGGTCACCCTTGGTGCACCGCCTGCCGCCTGCACGGCAAGGCTGCCCGCCGCGACCCCGGCTTTGAGGCAGCGCTGTTCGTCCTGCTCCTGAAGCCACGCATCAAGAAAACCGGCATTAAAGGCATCGCCGGCGCCGGTCGTATCGATAACCGGGACTTTCTGGGCCGCCAAATGCTGCAGCCCCATCTGAGAGGAAACCCACGCGCCCTGCGCGCCGCCTTTCAAGGCCACGACGGGAAACGTCTCTGCCAGAGCGCGGATCGCGGTTTCCGGGTCAGAATGACCAGTAATTGCTTCGGCCTCTTCGAGATTGGGCAAAAACACGTCGATGCCGGCGCAGGCCCTGAGCAAGCCTTTGTCGTAGATCAGCGAAGCATCCCAGCTTGGATCGAGCGATACTGACAATCCGCTCGCCTTGGCGCGTGAGACCAGATCGGGAATCTCGTGCAGAGTAGCAAATTCGGCGATGTGCAGATGCTGCGCCCTGTCCCATGCAAAGGCAGCATCCAGCGTTGACGGCCGGGCGGCACCGGCGCGGCGCGTCAAAAATGCCCGGTCCTGACCAACCACTGTCGCGACCGTGACTTGCGGTCCGGCATCTGCCGCATGTTCCAGAAACTGCAGGTCGATGCCGCTCTGCGCCATTTTCTCACCGATATCGCGCGAAAACGTATCGGTGCCGAGCCTTGCCAGCAGCGCAACCGGGCGGCCTATATGGGCAAAATGTGCGGCGGCAATGAAGGCGCCGCCGCCGGCAGCAATTTCCATATCGCGGGCAAACAGTTCCCGGCCGAGCACAGGCAATTCATCGAGCCCGGTGAAAATGAGGTCGCAATAGATCCGGCCGATGCTGATGACGGCTGTTTTTTCTGTTGTCATCATGCGCGGCCCAGAAGCTTTTCCGTTTTCGCATCGAAAAGATAAAGCGAACCTGCTTCCGCCCGGCATTGCAACCGGCTACCGACAACGGGAATGGATTTGCCCCGGGCCGTGGCGATCACCGAGGTGGTGTCGGTATCCAGATGAACGAGCGTCTCTGGCCCCAGCGGCTCGACCGCCGTTACCGTTCCCTCAAGCGTAAACGTTCCCTGTGCGGCACCGTTCTCGCCGACCAGCAGATCATGTGGCCGGACGCCGATCAGAAGCTCACCCGTGGCGGAGGGCGCAACGCTGCTGGTTGTTTTGGTTCCTCGCAGCAGGTTCATCGAGGGGCTGCCGATGAAGCGGGCGGTGAAGATATCGACGGGTGTTTCGTAAAGTTCCGTCGGCGTGCCGACCTGCAGGATATGGCCGTCCTTCATCACCACGATACGGTCCGCCATGGTCATGGCTTCTACCTGATCATGGGTGACGTAGACGGTGGTCGTCTTAAGACGTTGGTGCAAACGCTTGATTTCAATGCGCATCTGCGATCTCAACTGCGCATCGAGATTGGATAGAGGCTCATCGAACAGGAAGGCTGCGGGATCGCGCACCATGGCGCGGCCAATGGCGACGCGCTGCCGCTGGCCGCCCGACAGGGCCGCGGGACGGCGGTCGAGCAGGGCTTCAAGCCCCAGCACCCGGCCGGCCTCTTCGATGCGCCGGTTCTTTTCCGTCTTGTCGAGCTTCGATGTGTAAAGTCCGAAACCGATGTTCTGGCGAACCGTCATATGCGGATAGATCGCATAGTTCTGGAAGACCATGGCGATGTTGCGCTGTTTCGGTTCTTTCTCGTTGACGACGTTACCGGCGATCTTCAGCGTACCATCGGAAATCTCCTCCAGCCCGGCGATCATGCGCAGCGTGGTGGATTTGCCGCAGCCGGAAGGGCCGACAAAAACGACGAACTCGCCGTCTTCGATGGCCAGGTCTATGCCTTTGACCGCTTCGACCTTGCCGTAGCGCTTCACGAGTTTATTGAGTTCGATTGTCGCCATTATCGCGCTCCCGTCAGGGCGGTGAATTTCTCTGCCAGTTCGGCGGCTTTTGCTGCTTCGTGATCGGCGAATCGCTGTGCTTCCGCATCAAAAGCGCCGAGCCTGTCGCGGTATGCCGCAATCGCTTCCCGCATGGGTTCAGGCGCCGGGCCGCCAAAACGGGCGCGCACGGCGACAAAGTGTTCCGGCGAGACGATCTGCCTGAATTTGTCCTCGTTGATGCCGGTTTCGCGTCCCGTCAGTTCACTGAATGCCGTGAGGAACGGCTGGTATCCGTCATTCGGCAGATCCCCCTTCAAGGCGACGACGCTTTTGGCGACGGTCGCGGCAATCTCATGCGCCTGGCGGAACGACAGGTCTTCGATGCGGACAAGCGAATCCGCCAGTTCCGTGATGGTGATGCAGGATCGACGGATATTCTGGTCGACCCTTTCAGGATCGATGCTGATCTGGCCAACGAGGCTGGCGAGCAGATCGAGAACCCGCCCGGCAGAAGTGAAGGCCTCGTAACCCATGCCCTGCGTCTCGCCCTCACTGTCATTCATGTCGGTGAAGGGGGTGTTGTGCATCACATCCAGCACGGTCCGCGCCCGGCCGAATGTCTGGCTGGCGAGGTGGCGCAGATGCTCGATCGGCACCGGGTTGCGTTTCTGCGGCATGATCGAGGAAATCTGCACCAGCGAATTCGGCACGTAGATCTGGCCGACCTCAAAACTCGTCCAGAACTGGAAATCCTGAATGAGCCGGCCGAGATGCAGGAACATCAGTTCGATCGCGCCATAGGTTGCCGTCGTATAATCCACGGCGGCGATGCAGGAATAGGAATTGCGTAAGGGTGCGGCAAAGCCCAGCAATTCGGCAACCCGCGCCCGGTCGATGGGAAAGCCCGAGGTGGTGATGGCGGCAGCGCCCATCGGTGAAAGATCAACGATGCGGCGTGCCTCCGCGAAACGGTCAATATCCCGGATCAACACTTCGATGGCGGCAGAGAGGTAATGGCCGAAGGTGGTGGGCTGGGCCGGCTGCCCATGCGTATAGGCCACGATGAGCCTTGATTGATTACGCTCGGCGGCATCGATCAGCGCTTTCAGCAGAACACGCGCCTTGGCGGTGAGCGTGTCGATCTTGTCCTTCAGGCCGATCTTGAACAGCGTGTGATCGATATCGTTGCGCGAACGGGCCGTGTGCAGGCGACCTGCCACATCGACGCCGATGCGGGCTTTCAGCTCCTTCTCGATCAGGAAGAAGAAATCCTCGACTTCGCCGGTATAGACAAGCTCGGAGGGCTCGATGGTCCTGTCGATATCCGCAAGCGCGCCGGCGATCTTGGTCGCTGTTTCGGCATCGAGAATGCCGGTTTCGCGCAACATGACCAGATGAGCACGGTCTATGCGGCGGAAGCCGTCGACATGGTGGTTCTTGGCGCCGTCGAAAAGCGGGCGCAGCACGGTTTCCTTATAGACAGGGTCGGGAAACTTGCTGGTATCCGACTGGCGCGGGTTGATATCGGCCATGATATTATCCTTTCAGGCCCGCCAGCATCACACCGCGCACGATGTAGCGTTGCAGGACGATGAAGACGATGAGGGTAGGGATGGTCGCAATGGCTGCGCCCGTCATGATCATTTCCCACTGGATCTGCTGTTCCACGGCAAAGCTCGAAAGACCGACGGGCAGGGTGTAGAGTTCCTTGCTTGTCGTGACGATCAGCGGCCAGAAAAAGGCTGTCCAGTTGCCGAGGAAGGTGAAGATCGCGAGCGCGGAGAGCGCCGGCGTCACCAGTGGCAGGGCGACCTTCCACCAGATCTGGAATTCGTTGAGCCCGTCAACGCGCGCAGCCTCGATGAAGTCGTTGGGAACCGTCTCGAAGAACTGCTTCATCAGGAAGGTGCCGAAGGCCGTCATCATGCCTGGGAACATGATGCCCCAGTAGCTGTCGAGCCAGCCCAACTGACTGGACATCAGATACCAGGGAATGACGAGCATTTCGGTCGGTATCATCAGCGTCGAGAGGATGGCGAGGAAGATGAAGTAACGGCCGCGGAACTCGAATTTCGCCAGCGTGTACCCGACGAGGCTGTCGAAGAAGCAGTTGGACACGGTGACGATGACCGCAACCAGCATCGAGTTGAAGAACCAGCGCAGGAAACGGCCATCGGCCATGACGGTGATGTAGTTCGCAAGCGTCGGCGCAGCCGGAATGAGACGTAGATCGTAAACCTGATCCGCCGTCTTGAACGAGGTCGCGAACATGAAGAGCAGCGGCGAAACCATGATCAGGCCGCCGATGAACAGCAGCGTCCAGGCGAGAATGCGGCCGGGGCGGATACGGGCGTGGGAGAGTGGCGACGCTTCGCTCATTTCTTTTCCCTCAGGACCCAGAGCTGGATCAGCGATACGACGAGAAGAATGGTGAACAGGACAACCGTCTGCGCGGCGGCATAGCCCATCGCATAGGAGTTGAACGCGGTCTGGTAGATCATCAGCACCAGCGGTTTGGTGGAACCGAGCGGGCCGCCCGGATCATTGGTGGTCATGTTATAGACCTGGTCGAAAATGCGCAGGAAGCCGATCGAGGAAAACACCACGAGGAAAACGGTAGTGGGTTTCAGAAGCGGCAAGGTTATCTTGCGCAGGATCGCCCATTCACCCAACCCGTCGATGCGGGCGGCTTCGTAAAATGTCGTTGGAATGGCGCGCAGGCCGGCCATGAAGATGATGATCTGGAAACCGAGGCCAGCCCAGATGGCCGTTACCATGACCGAATAAAGCGCCTGATCCGTGGAGCGGATAAAGGGCTGCTGGGGAATGCCGATCATGCCGAGCACGTCGTTGATGATGCCGATGGGCGGCGGCTGATAGAACCAGCGCCACACCCAGGCCATGGCGGCAGCCGTGGTCAGGTAGGGCAGGAAATAAAGCGCGCGGATGAAACCGTGCAGAATGCGCACCCGGTCCAGATAAAACGCGATGACGAAAGCCAGAACGAGGCTGATCGGCGTACCGACGATAAGATAGGCAAAGGTGTTCTTGAACACCTTCCAGAATTGCGGGTCCTTGAACAGCTTGACGTAATTGGCGATGCCGATGAACTTTGCCGGCCTGAGCAGGTCCCAGTTGGTGAAGGACAGGTAGAAGGCCTGCAGCGTTGGGTAAAAGCGGATGACGCTGTAAAACAGGATTGGGATCGCCAGAAAGCTCCAGATCCACAAAAGCCGTTTGGTGCGCATGGAAAGGCGATCTCCGAAGGAGCCGCCGGGGCGGCCGGATGCCGCCCCCTGTTGATCTATCGCTGTCATTGTTGGACCTGCGGTTTTCAGGGTTTCGCCGCGTTGATGATTTCCTGCTCGGCCTCGGCGGCCTGCTTGATGGAATCTTCGACCGACTGACCTTCGAGAAGCACCCGGTTGGTCATGTCGATGGCGTTTTGCCGCTGGGCGGCTTCATCCATGAACAGCGTCGTATGGGCATATTCCAGACCCTTCAGGAACGGTGCGTAGACCGGGTCCTTAAGGTTTTCTTCGGTCAGGGCCGCAGAGCGGCGTGCCGGCAGTTCACCCACCGTCTTCAGCCAGATCGCCATGGCTTCCGGGGAAGAGATATAGGCGAGGAACTTCTTCGACGCCTCAAGCTCTTCACCCGTCGTCTTGGCGCTGATGCCGTTGGCGAAATAGCTCGCATAGTTGGAGCGGATGTTCTTGTCATTGGTGGGAAGTTCGGTCACACCCCACTCGAAATCCTTGATGGTGCGGAACGAGCCCAGCCGGAAGGTGCCGTCGATGGTCATGCCGGCCTTGCCAGCGCGGAAGGCAGCCTGGCCTTCATCCATGAAGCCAGCCTGACCGATCTTCTTTTCAAGCTGCAGGCTGGTGTAGAATTTCAGCGCCTGAACGCCCGCCTCGCTGTTATAAGCGACCTTCTGGTCGTTGTCGGTATAGGGTTCGCCACCATATTGGCGAATGAGAATCTCACGCCACCACTGGTGATCCTGGCCGCCCATGTCGAGCGTGGAGCCGGCGACCGTCAGGTTTCCGGCGGCGTCGTGCTTGGCGATCTTTTCCGCGGCTGCCACGAATTCGTCGAGTGTCTTCGGCGGGTTGGCGGCGTCGAGGCCTGCTTCGGTGAAGAGCTTCTTGTTGTAGAAGAGCGCCAGCGAACGAACCGCCGTCGGCAGGCCGTAATAGTCGTCGCCGCGCTTCATGGCGCTGACGATCGGGAAGAATTCGCTTTCGATCTTGTCATGCGGGAAGGCGTCAGTCGGCAGTGGCTGCAGGATGCCGCCGGCCGCGAACTTGTCCAGCCAGCCATAGAACAGCTGCATCACATCAGGGCCCTTGCCGGAAAGATTGGCGGCGATGACGCGCGTCTGGTAATCGGCGTAAGGGAAGGTCACCTGCTTGACGGTGATGTCAGGATTGGCCTTCTGGAATTCCGCGATCAGCTCGTCCATGGCTTTTACGCGTGTGTCGAAGACATATTGCCAATATTCGATTTCAACCGCCTGGGCGGCGTTGAATGCAAATGTGCTGAAACCGGCGACCAAGCCGGCGAACAGAGTTGCCCTGCGCATGTAACCCTCCATTTCCTCCGTCCGGTCTTCCGGATGCGGAGTGATCGTTCCCTTTATCCGCGCTTTCGCGCGTGCTCATCGACTCGGCCGGCAACGGGATTTTTCGTGTCCCATCCCCCATGCGAGCCTGACCCCCGGTCGTTCTCTACGGTTCTCCGAACACGGGCATTTGTCAATAAGATAATTTACTTGAATTATTATATTGCGCTTATCGTCATTTGGACGTTATGAATTTTCTAAGGGACGGGGAAATTGAAGAGATGACGGTGCACACGGTGGATGCCTATCCCGTAGCAATCGGAAAAAATCCTGAGCGGAGCCGCGAGCATAACAGGCGAGTCGTCCTCGACCTCGTCCGGCGACACGGCTCGCTCGGCCGCGCCCAGATCGCCAAGATCACCCACCTGACAGCCCAGGCAGTCGCCAATATCGTCGATGAGCTGGTGGGCGAGGAGTTGCTGAAGGAACTCGGCCGCCGCCGCACCGGCAGGGGCCAGCCGCCGATCCAGTTCGCCGTCAATCCGGATGGCGGCGCGACGATCGGCGTGGAAATCGCCGCCGACCATATGGTCACCGTTGGTCTTGATCTGGCCGGCATGCTGCGCACCCATCGCGTCACGCCGCTCACGGACACCA
Source organism: Agrobacterium sp. O3.4 (assembly GCF_041414895.1). Classification (NCBI taxonomy): domain Bacteria; kingdom Pseudomonadati; phylum Pseudomonadota; class Alphaproteobacteria; order Hyphomicrobiales; family Rhizobiaceae; genus Agrobacterium; species Agrobacterium sp. O3.4. Next base: position 180,619 of record NZ_JALPZP010000005.1, on the reverse strand, counting down.
CGCCGGAGGCCATATTCAAGACCTTCGCCGCCGAGCATGCGGCTGTTGCGAAAAATCTTGGTTGCAGACTGCTTGGCACCGGTGTCGTCATGCCAGGTCCCTTCGAGATTGATGGCATGACCTCGGTAGGGCCAACGACCCTTTCCGGCTGGGGCGGCATCGATGCCCGCCAGATGCTGAGCGATGCCTGCGGCCAGCCGGTGGTGGTGGAAAATGACGCGACGGCCGCGGCCGTCGGGGAACGCCTGTTCGGTGCGGGGCTGGCGATCCCCAATTTCTGCATGATCTATTTCGGCGTCGGTATCGGTCTTGGCATCATTCAGGATGGCTCGCCCTATCGCGGCGCTTTCGGAAACGCCGGCGAAATCGGTCACGTCACCGTATCGCCGCGGGGCAGGGCCTGCCCTTCCTGCGGGCAGAAAGGCTGCCTGGAAGCCTATGCTTCCGTTTACGTGCTGAAGGAAAAGCTTGGCCATGCCGGTATCGCCGATACGGAACTTGGCGATCTTGAAGCCCTGTTCAAAGCCGGCGATCCGGTCGTGACAGAGTGGATCGACGATGCTGCGGCCCATCTCGCGCCGATGATCGCCATGCTGGAGAACATTCTCGATCCGCAGACTGTCATCCTCGGCGGCGCGCTGCCGGAGGTCATCATCAGCGACATCATTCAGCGCATGGGGGATTTGCCGACTTCGGTCGCAAGCCGGCGGCAGCGGGAACTGCCGCGCGTCATGCATGGCAAATCCGGGCAGTTGACCGCCGCCCTTGGCGCCGCGGCACTGCCGCTGTTCGATATCGTCACACCAAAACTGGAGACATCCCCGGGAGCCGCAACACAGGCGCCGGGCTGAATATTGGAGGAGACCGCCCATGCTTACCCCCCGCGAACGCATCGAACGGCAGATGGCCGATCCATGGCTCGTTCGCCTGCACCGCAAGCTGAGCGCGCTGAAATCCACCGCAACCGTCATGCATACCGGCGCGCATCCGGATGATGAGCAGAACGGCCTCCTTGCCTATTTCCGCATGGAACTGGGCATGCGGATCATCATCGCCTGTTCGACACGCGGCGAGGGCGGGCAGAATGCGCTGGGGCCGGAAAGGCTGGGGGCGCTCGGCGTCATTCGCTCGCGGGAACTCGAAGAGGCCGCCCGTGTCATTGATGCCGACATAAGCTGGCTCGGCCACGGACCGGCGGATATGATCCACGATTTCGGCTTCTCCAAGGATGGCGACCAGACCTTCGGCCGCTGGGGGCACGAGCGCATCGTCGAACGGCTGGTGCGGGCCTATCGCAAGGAACGGCCCGATATCGTCATCCCGACATTTCTCGATGTGCCGGGGCAGCACGGGCATCACCGCGCCATGACGCGGGCTGCAAGAAGCGCGATTGCGCTGGCGGCCGATCCTTCCGCTTACCCTGAGCATTTCTCCGAGGGGCTGAAGCCCTGGAAGGTGGCGAAGTTCTACCTCCCGGCATGGTCGGGCGGTGGCGATACCTATGATGACGAAGTGCCGCCGCCGGAAACGACGCTGACGATCAATGCGGCTGGCAGGGAGCAGGCGACCGGTGCCGAATATGACCGTATCGGCGAATGGTCACGTTATTACCATGCCTCGCAGGGAATGGGGAACTGGCCGAAGCGGGCGCAGGAACTCTGGCCGCTTCATCTCGAACTCTCTGCCACAGCCAATCGAGAAGAAGGGTCGATCCTCGACAACCTGCCATCGACGCTTGCCGCCCTTGCCGGCGTTGCGGGGCTGGATGCCGAATCCCAGAAAGCGCTGGTCGAGGCCGAACAGGCCATCATCAGGGCGATTGCGGCCTTTCCCGACACGCGGGAAATCACCAGATCGCTGCTGGATGCCGCAGCCCTTCTGCAAAAGGTGGATGAAGCCGCGGCAAGCGAATTCGCGGACTTGCACGGCCACAGGATCACGCGCAAGCGGGCCGAGGTCGATACTGCCATTCTGACGGCGCTTGATCTTTTCGAACGGGCCTATGCCGAACCGGCGGAGATCGTTCCGGGTGGGGAAACGTCGCTTTATGTGGAGCTTTCCGACCGGGCAGCCGAATTCGATGTCAAGGTCACACCGGTCCTTCCGAACGGAGTGTCGTCGTCCATCAGCTCGCTGGGACAGACGGTTGTCTTTTCTCTCACGGCCGATCAAAGCGCGGCTGTTTCAGGTCTCTATCAGCCGGACTGGAAAGCGGCAGGCGGCAACGGCCATGGTTTCGTACGTGTGGCTGCAAAGCTCGAAGGGCGGGAGGTTTCCGCCCTCTTCGATCTCGAAGAACCGTTTTTCGTTACGCCGGCGCAGTCGCTCACGCTTTCGCCGGATGCTTTTCTCGTTCCGCTGGGACAAGGCCGGGACACACATGTGTTTCAGGCCCTCGTGAAAGGCGCGGATACACCGCTGTCATTCAGGAGCGCCGGCGGCTGGAATGTGCAAAAATCGGGAGATGACTGGATTGCCGAACGCACGGGCGAGGGCGCGGCGGGGCTTGCACAGCTTGAGGCGATTTCCGGTTCGCAGCCGGCCTTTCAGATCACCCCCATCGCCTATCCGCATATTGGCCGGGCGCGGTTTCTTGCGCCCTCCGTCATGAAAATCCTGTCGCTGGACCTCAAGCTGCCCAGGGGCGCGCGGATCGGTTATCTCGGCGGCGGTGCGGATCGGGTCGGTTCATGGCTGTCGCGCATGGGGCTCGATGTCACCGAACTCGACGCGCAGGCGCTCGGCGGCGATCTCTCGTCTTTCACGACAATTGTCGTCGGCATATTCGCCTTCGGCATCCGCAGGGATCTCACTGCTGCGACGGAGAAGCTCCATCGCTTTGTCGAAAACGGCGGCCATCTCGTCACGCTCTATCACCGGCCGACCGACGGATGGAACCCGGAGACAACGCCGGTCCGGCGTCTTGAAATCGGCAAACCGTCGCTGCGCTGGCGGGTAACGGACCCGAAGGCGGAGGTGACGGTGCTGTTGCCCGACCATCCGTTGCTTGCCGGGCCCAATGTCATCGATGCCGCCGATTGGGCGGGCTGGGACAAGGAGCGCGGGCTTTATTTCGCCTCGCGCTGGGATGATGTCTATGAGCCATTGCTCGCCATGCATGATGTTGACGAGCAGCCGCTGAAGGGGGCGCTGGTCTCGGGCATCATTGGCAAGGGTCGTCATACCCATACCAGCCTCGTGCTGCATCACCAGATGGACAAGCTTGTACCGGGGGCGTTCCGCCTCATGGCAAACCTTGTGCAACCGGCGTGAATGGCGACGGACAAAGTGAGAAACACGAAAACCCGCGCGAAACCGATACGCGCGCGGGTATCGGCTGGCTGTTGCTGGACATGACGCTTGTTGCGGGAGGAATGACGGCGCTCGTCAAGGCGCAGGGCGTTACCTATCCCGCTTTCCAGCTTGTCTTCATCAGGGCCATGATCGGCCTCATCTTCATCCTGCCTTTGATCTGGCGGCACAGGATGGAGATGCTGCGTGTCAAATATCCCTGGCGCAACCTCTTCCGCATCTGCTGCAACGCCATCGCTCTCACCAGCAATTTCATCGCCATCACCCTACTGCCGCTTGCCACCGTTAACGCCATCGGCTTCTCCCGACCGCTGGTGACGATGGCGATGGCCGTTGCCTTTCTCGGTGAAAGGGTGAGCCGATATCGCTGGGCCGGAGCCTGTCTTGCCTTTGCCGGCGTGCTCGTCGTCATCGGGCCGGGTGGGGCGGAGTTTAACGCAGGCGTGCTCGTGGTCCTTGTGTCGGTGGTGTTCGGCGCACTCGCGGTGATCCAGACCCGGGCGCTGCGGCAGGAAAACACCACGGTCATGATGGTGTTTTATACCGTCGGCCTTGCCGTCATCACTGCCGTTCCGGCGATCTGGACGTGGAAGCCGGTTGCGCCGCTCGACTGGGGTCCGCTGCTGGCCATCGGGCTTCTGGCGCAGATGGGGCAATATTGCTTCCTGCGGGCCTACCGTATCGCCGATGCCAGCGTTCTCGCACCCGTCAGCTATCTCTCGATCCTGTTCGTCACGGCTGTTGGATATTTCCTGTTTGATGAAGTGCCGGAAACCCGCGTCGTGCTCGGCATTGCCATCATCCTCGTTTCGTTGCAGTCCACCGCACTTGTGGAATATGCCCTGAAGACGCTACGCCGCCGGAAATAACGGAAACGCCCCTACCTCTGGAACTCCATGACCCTCAGCCGGATCCAGTTCAAGGTCGCGAGTTTGGCGCGATCGTAAAAGGAACGGGCGAAGCGCACATAACGCATGATCCAGGCGAGCCAGGAATAGGTGAGAAGCTTTTCCCTGCCCGCGTGATAGATGCGTTCGACGATCAGGAAGGTTGCCAGATGGGCAAGGATCGTCAGACCGATCCCGGTCTTGATTGCGCCGTGGGCAATCAGGAGAAGGCCGACGATCTTCATGGGTTCGGCAATGGCGAAGGGCACGGCGAGACAGAGCAGGATGGCGAGACGCGGCAATCCGGCAATCCGGTTTTCCAGTCGCCTGATGAATGTCAGGCCGGATATGGTCCTGATAATGGGCCGGTAAAGCGGCCGGAAAATGCCGTCGAGGATCAGGGCAAATACGATGATTGCCCTGATTGGAAAGACGAGGATCGTGCGGATTTTGCTGTTCACCTCAGCCGTATCTCCAAAGAGGTTGTTCCCCTCATTCTTAATCGCCTGAAACGTGGCAAAAGGAAGTTGGTTTTTCAGCTTCCGTCCTGCCGAACACTCGCATACATGCCGGTGGTGCGAAATTCGCTGGGGTTGGTGCCATAGAGCCTGCGAAAGACCTTGGAAAAATAGTTCGGGTCCTCGAAACCGCACAGTACGGACACTTCCTTGACGGGAATATTCCCGGCCGTGGTCAGCAGTTTTGCCGCCCGTCGCAATCGCCGCTGCAGCACGAATTCAGCCGGCGGCAGGCCTTCGCTCGCCGTGAAGATGCGGGAAAAATGCGCGCGGCTGAGGCCGGCCACCGCCGCAAGGTCGCTGACTGAAAGCCGCTCACCGAGATGGCTGTCTATATAGCTCAGCACCTGCTGCAGGGTGCGATATTCACCGCCGAAAGACGGGTGCGAACCGAAGACATCGTCATAAAGCGTCATCGCCGCCTCATAGGCAACAGCGGAGGCGGCGCCCGGTGTTTCCGCGCCATTGACCAGGCGCGAGCAGCATTCGGCAAGGTGATCGACGGTTTCGGGCTGGAGCTTGAGGATCGGGCCGGTGACGGCGAGGATATTCCGGTGAATGCGCAAGGCCTCCTCGCCATTCATGGAAATCCAGAAGAACTCCCATTCCTTGCCGTCTTCCAGCCAGTAGCGGTGATTATGCGGGATCAGCAGCAGCAGGGTTTCACCCGGTTTCACCACATAATGGCGGTTCTCGTAACGCAGGTTGCCCTGTCCGCCTATGCAATATTGCAGCACCGTGAAGGGCGTCTGGCCGCGCTTGCGTCCGTCCCAGTCATAATTGCCGCCGCGGCGGATTTCATAACCGCTGCTGGTTGGCATGGTGTGCAGCGTCTGGCGGCCGCGCGGCAGCGAGACGGTGCGCATGCCGGGTCCCTGATCGATCAGATCGCGCAGCACAAAATTACCCATGAAAGCATAATCCTTCTCTGGTCCTATCCGTCTTTATACGCATAATCCCGATCCGAGGAGACAGCCAGCGGGATATTGCTGCTGAAAAATTGGGAGGAAGGCCGGATTTCCGGGATTCTCAAGGGTATTTTTCTGCAGCGCCATTTCATGATCCTTCGGCCCGTTTCACCCGTTCGATTTGCAACAGAGGTGGCGTTATGAGTTTCAAAATCGCTATTATTGGCGCAGGCAGCGTCGGTTTCACGAAAAAACTGTTCACCGATCTTCTGTGTGTGCCGGAGTTTCGCGACATCGAGGTCGCGCTGACGGATATCAGCCAGCACAATCTCGATATGATCAAGGCGATCCTTGAAAAGATCGTCGAGGCCAATGGTTTCCCGGTGAAGGTGACAGCTGATACCAATCGCCGCCGTGCGCTCGAGGGTGCGAAATACATCATCAGCTGCGTGCGGGTCGGCGGTCTTGAGGCCTATGCCGATGATATCCGTATTCCGCTGAAATACGGCATCGACCAATGCGTGGGCGATACGATCTGCGCCGGCGGCATCCTCTATGGCCAGCGCAACATTCCCGTCATTCTGGATTTCTGCAAGGATATTCGCGAAGTCGCGGCACCGGGTGCAAAATTCCTGAACTATGCCAACCCGATGGCCATGAACACCTGGGCGGCCATTGAATATGGCAAGGTGGATACGGTCGGTCTCTGCCACGGCGTGCAGCACGGTGCGGAGCAGATCGCCGAAATTCTTGGTGCCAAAAGCGTGTCCGAGCTGGATTACATCTGCTCCGGCATCAACCACCAGACATGGTTCATCGATCTGCGGCTCAACGGCCGCAAGATCGGCAAGGACGAGCTGGTCGCCGCCTTCGAGGGGCATCCGGTCTTCTCACAGCAGGAGAAGCTGCGCATCGACGTGCTGAAGCGCTTCGGTGTTTATTCGACCGAAAGCAACGGTCATCTCTCGGAATATCTGCCGTGGTATCGCAAGCGGCCGGAGGAAATCGCCCGCTGGATCGACATGTCCGACTGGATCCACGGTGAAACCGGCGGCTATCTCCGCCACTCCACCGAAACGCGCAACTGGTTCGAAACCGAATTCCCGCAGTTTCTCGCCTCGGCCGCCAAGCCGATCGATCCGGCAAAGCGCTCCAACGAACATGCGAGCCATATTCTCGAGGCGCTGGAGACGGGACGTGTCTATCGCGGCCATTTCAACGTCAAGAATAACGGCGTCATCAGCAATCTGCCCGCCGATGCCATTATAGAGTCGCCCGGCTTCGTCGACCGTTTCGGCATCAACATGGTGTCCGGCATCACGCTGCCGGAAGCCTGCGCTGCCACCTGCATGGCCTCCATAAATGTCCAGCGCATGTCTGTGCATGCGGCGGTGAGCGGCGATATCGATCTGCTGAAGCTTGCCGTGCTGCATGACCCACTGGTCGGTGCCGTCGCCACGCCGGAAGAGGTCTGGCAGATGGTGGACGAGATGGTCGTCGCGCAGGCGCGCTGGCTGCCGCAATATGCCGATGCCGTGCCGGCGGCGAAGGAGCGGCTTGCCAAATCCAGCGTCAAGACCCGCGACTGGGCGGGGGCTGCGCGCCGCAACGTGCGTTCCATCGAGGAATTGCGGGCCGAAAAATCGGCGCTGAAAAAGGCTGTTTGAGGAAAAGCATGGGAACAGGCCGGCGGCGAAAGGGAGTTCGCCGTCCGGTCGTAACGATCACAGAGGGTGGGCGCTCGAAGAGCTGCCATTTGGGAGGAATGACGATGTTACTTCAACGCAGGATCGGTATCATCTCGGCACTGGGACTTGGTGTTTCGATGATCGCACTCAATGCGAATGCCTTCGAAACCACCACGCCGCCCGAGCCGCCGCAATTTCCGGCCGAAGGCAAGATCAATTATGTCGCGCGCGACTCGATCCTCGAATTCAAGGCGCTGCCGAGCTATAGCGAACCCGACTGGGTCAGCGAGAAATTCGAAAAGACCGGCAAGCTGCCGCCGCTGAAGGAGCGCCTGCCGGAAGAGCCGCTGGTCTACAAGGCGGCCAACATGCCTGATGGCGCCGGCGTTTATGGTGACACGATGCGCCATGTGGTTGGTGGCCGGCCGGAGGGCTGGAATTACATTGCCGGCCAGAGCCAGGGTTGGGGCGGCATCGATATCGCCCTTTCCGAATGCCTGACGCGCACCGCGCCGCTTTTCCAGGTGGATGCCAAGGACACCGAACCGCTGCCCAATCTGGCCAAAAGCTGGGAATGGTCCGAGGACGGCCACAAGCTGACGATGCATCTGGTTAAAGGCGCCAAGTGGTCGGATGGCGAAGCCTTCAACGCCGATGACGTGATGTTCTATTGGGAAGATGCCGTCGTCGATCCCAATGTCTCCCCGCTCGGCGGCGGTGCGTCGCCCGAGGCTTTCGGTGAGGGAACGACGCTCAAAAAGATCGATGACTACACCGTCGAATGGACCTTCAAGGCGGCCTTCCCCAAGCAGTATCTCTATACCATGGCCTATCCGAGCTTCTGCCCCGGACCGTCGCATATTCTCAAACCCCAGCATCCGAAATATTCCAAGAACACCTATAACCAGTTCAAGAACGCTTTCCCGCCGGAATATATGAACATGCCGGTGATGGGCGCATGGGTGCCGGTCGCCTATCGGCCCGATGATATCATCGTGCTCAGGCGCAATCCCTATTACTGGAAGGTCGATGAAAAGGGCCAGCAGCTGCCCTACCTCAACGAGGTCCATTACAAGCTTTCCACCTGGGCAGACCGCGATGTGCAGGCAGTCGCCGGATCGGGCGATTTCTCCAATCTCGAACAGCCGGAAAACTTCGTCGCCTCGCTGAAACGCGCCGCAGACCCCAATGCGCCGGCCCGCCTTGCCTTCGGGCCGAGGCTTATCGGCTATAATCTGCAGATGAATTTCTCCGCCAATGGCTGGGGCAATCCGGATGAGCGCGGACAGGCGATCCGCGAGCTGAACCGCAACGAGGTATTCCGTCAGGCCGTGACATCGGCCCTCGACCGCAAGGCGATCGGCGACTCGCTGGTGAAGGGGCCGTTCACGGCGATCTATCCGGGCGGCATTTCGTCGGGCACCAGCTTTTATGATCGCGCCTCCACGGTCTATTATCCCTTCAACCTCGAGGCCGCCAAGGCAGCACTTGCCTCGATCGGCCTGAAGGACACCGATGGCGATGGCTTCCTGAATTTCCCCAAGGAAACGCTTGGGGGCCGCAACGTCGAAATTACCCTTCTCGTTAATAACGGCTATGCGACGGACAAGAGCCTCGCGGAAGGTCTCGTCGGCCAGATGGCGAAACTCGGCCTGCGCGTTGTCATCAACAGCCTCGATTCCAACCAGCGCGATGCCGCCCATTATGGCGGACAGTTCGACTGGCTGGTGCGGCGCAACTCCACCGAGCTTTCATCCGTGGTGCAGAATACCGAGCAGCTTGCCCCTGTCGGCCCGCGCACCAGCTGGAACCACCGCTCGCCCGAAGGCAAGGAGCTGGATCTGATGCCGTTCGAGAAGGAGATGGCCGATCTGGTGCGGAAATTCATCTCCTCGCAGGACAATGCCGAACGGGCCGAGCTGATGAAGCAATATCAGAAGGTCTACACGCAGAACCTCTATACGATTGGTCTCACCGAATATCCCGGCGCGCTGATCGTCAACAAGCGCTTCTCGAATGTGCCGCAGGGCACGCCGATCTTCATGTTCAACTGGGCTGAAGACGCCATCATCCGCGAACGCCTGTGGGTCGCGGCCGACAAGCAGGGCAAATACGAACTTTTCCCTGAACAGCTTCCCGGCAAGCCGGGTGAGGGCGGCCCGATCAACTAAAGCATTTCCAGTAAAAGTGCGTAGCGGTTTTACGTCCGGAAAATGCGAAACTTGAAGAACTCCTCCCGGAGAACACCCGGTACCGGTCGCGCGTGAAGCGCGGCCGGAGACACACGGCCCATCCAAACCGAGGAAGACCGTTCGATGCTGAGATTTCTGACGATACGCGTAGCATCCGCCATTCCGGTGCTGTTGATCCTGAGCGTGGTGACCTTCGCCATCATTCAGGCGCCGCCCGGCGATTATGCCGACTATATCCGCTCGCAGCTGATGAACCAGGGCGGCGCGTCCTTCGAACAGGCGGAAGCGCAGGCGCAGGCCTATCGTGTCGAACACGGCCTCGATCAGCCGCTTGCCGTGCAATATTTCAACTGGATCGGCGGCATCGTCACCCGCGGCGATTTCGGTTACAGCTTCTATTACAACAAGCCGGTTGCCGATGTGGTTGGCGAACGCCTGCCGCGCACAATTGCGCTGGCGCTGGTCTGCCACATCTTCGCATCCATTCTCGGCATCGCTTTCGGCATCTGGGCGGCCACACGGCAATATTCCTGGGTCGACAACCTGCTCTCCACCGTCGCCTTCCTCGGCATGACGATCCCGCGCTTCCTGATGGCGCTGATCCTCGTCTATCTCATGGTGTTTCATTTCGACGTGTCGGAGATCGGCAGCTTCTTCTCGCCGCAATATGGCGGTGCGCCGTGGTCATGGGGCAAATTCGTCGATCTCGTCAGCCATGTCTGGCCGGTGGTCGCCATCGCCGTCTTCGGTGGGCTCGCCTATAATATGCGGGTGATGCGCGGCAATCTGCTGGATACGCTGAATGCGCAATATGTCGAGACGGCCCGCGCCAAGGGGCTTTCGGAAGGTGCGGTCATCATGCGCCATGCCGTGCCGAATGCCGTGCACCCGCTGGTCATGTATCAGGGCGTCGTGCTGCCCTATATGCTGAGCGGCGAAATCGAGACCGCCATCATCTTCGCGCTGCCGACAGTCGGTCCGGCCATCGTCGGCTCCATGGCGGTGGGCGATGTCTATGTCACCGCGACCTTCATGATGGTGCTGGCCGCGACGCTGATCGTCGGCAACATCATCGCCGACATGCTGCTTGCCATGCTTGACCCACGCGTTCGCGAATTCGGGAGGGCCTGAGATGATGGCGTTTGACGAAGTGAAAAACGAAACCGCCATCACCCCCAAGCCTGAACGCGGCACGCAGGGTAATGAGTCCTATCTCGCGCTGGTATGGCGGCGTCTCAGGCGCTCATTCACGGGCATGGTCGGGCTGGTGCTGGTGGTGCTGCTGATCCTGATTGCCGTCTTTGCGGATTTCTTCGCGCCGATGAACCCGCTTGAAACCAATGCCAGCTTCTCGCCGCCGCAGGTGGTGCGATTTTCTGACAAGGACGGCAATTTCAGTCCGTTCCCCCGCGTTTACGCGACTGCCGAAACGGAAGAGCTCGATCCAGTCACCTTCCAGCCCATCGTCGGGCCGGATTACGACAATCCCGTTTATCTCGGTTTCTTCGTCAAAGGTGCGGAATACAGGCTTTTGGGTCTCATTCCGATGAGCCGGCATTTCTTCGGCTCGACGGACGGCAAGCCGGTGCATTTTCTCGGAACCGATAAATTCGGACGCGACGTGCTGTCGCGCGCCATCTACGGTTCGCGTATCTCGCTTGCCATCGCGCTCAGCGTTGTGGCCATCGTCACCGTCATCGGCACCAGTGTCGGGCTGATATCAGGCTATTTCGGCGGCCCGCTGGATGCCTGGGTGCAGCGTTTCGTGGAAGTGGTTCTCGCTTTCCCGCAATTGCCGCTTTATCTCGCGCTGACGTCTCTCATCCCGGTCACCGCGCCAACCACCGTGTTCCTCGTCTTCGTGGTCGGTGTCATGTCCGCGCTCGGTTGGGCGCAGATGTCGCGGGAGGTGCGTGGCAAAACGCTGGCGCTGGCGCGTATCGATTATGTGCGGGCGGCCATTGCCGTCGGTGCCACCGACCGGCGCATCATTTTCCAGCATATCCTGCCGAATGTGATGAGCCATGTGATCGTCGCCGTGACGCTGCATATTCCGAGCGTCGTGCTGCTCGAATCCTTCCTCGGTTTCCTCGGCTTTGCGGTGAAGCCGCCACTCATCTCCTGGGGGCTGATGCTGCAGGATACCGCGACCTATTCCGTCATCGGTTCCTATCCCTGGATTCTCGCACCGGTCGGTTTTGTACTGGTCACAGTCTTTGCCTTCAACGCGCTCGGCGATGGCCTGCGCGATGCCGTCGATCCCTATTGAGAGGAGCGTAAAATGGTAGCTAGCCAGAACAACACATACGCCCCCGCGATCCGCTTCGATGCTGATAATCGCAACGACGACGCCATCATCGACGCCCGCAATATCGCCGTGAGCTTCAAGGTGGAGCACGGCACGGTCGAAGCGGTGAAGGACATCTCCTTCCAGCTCTATCGCGGCGAGACGATCGCCATCGTCGGCGAATCCGGTTCGGGGAAATCGGTAACGGCGCGCACTGTCATGGGCCTTCTGACAAAGCGGGCTTCCGTTTCGAAATCCGCCACCGTGCGGTTCAACGGCGACGACATATTGAAGTTTTCGAGCCGCCAGCGCCGGGCACTGCGTGGCAACCGCATCTCGATGATCTTTCAGGAGCCGATGAGTTCGCTGAACCCGATCTATACGATCGGTAGCCAGATCGTCGAGGCGATCCGCGTCCACTCGAAACTGAGCAAGAAGCAGGCCGAGGCGAGGGCGCTCGATCTTCTGCGGCAGGTGCAGATACCGGAGCCTGAAGCGCGGCTTAAGCAATATCCGCACCAGCTTTCCGGCGGCCAGCGGCAGCGTGTGATGATCGCCATGGCGCTCTCCAACGATCCGGACGTGCTGATTGCCGATGAGCCGACCACTGCGCTCGATGTGACGGTGCAGGCGCAGATCCTCAACCTCATCCGCGACCTGCAGAAACAGCGCGGCATGGCCGTGGTCCTCATCACCCATGACCTGACCATCGTGAAGCAGTTCTCCGATTACGTCTACGTCATGCAGCACGGCGAGATGCGTGAGCACAACACCACGGAAAAGCTCTTTGAAGCGCCGCAGCACCCCTACACAAAGAAGCTGCTCGGCTCCGAACCGCATGGCACGGCGAAACCGCTGCCGGAAAATTCCGGCGTGCTGCTGACGGCAAGCGGTGTACGCGTTTCCTTCATGATGCGTTACGGCGGGTTGTTCAAACCGGAACTGAAAGAACTGATCGCCGTCGACAGTCTCGGCCTGACCCTCAGGCGGCACGAGACGCTGGGGCTCGTTGGTGAATCCGGTTCCGGCAAGACCACTTTCGGACAATCGCTGCTGCGGCTGAACGAGCCGGTGGGCGGCGAGGTGGTCTTCGATGGCGAGAGGGTCGATGGCCGCTCCCGCGCTCAAATGCGGCCCCTGCGTTCGCGTATGCAGATCGTCTTTCAGGACCCTTTCGCCTCGCTCAATCCGCGCATGACCATTGGCCAGATCATCGAGGAAGGCCTCATCATCAACGGTCTTGGCAAAACCAAGGCCGAAAGACTGGAGCGGGTGCGCGATGCGCTGGAGGCGGCGGGCATGCCCGGCAACATCCTCTCACGTTTCCCGCACGAATTCTCCGGCGGCCAACGCCAGCGCATCGCCATTGCCCGTGCGGTGGCGCTGGAGCCGGAATTCATCTTGCTCGACGAGCCAACCTCGGCGCTCGATCTTTCCGTGCAGGCGCAGATCATCGATCTGCTGCGCAAGCTGCAGGATGAGCGAGGCCTGAGCTACCTGTTCATCTCGCATGACCTGAAGGTGGTGCGCGCACTCTGTCACCGCGTCATCGTCATGCAAAGCGGGCGCATCGTCGAGGAAGGCCCTGTCGAGGACGTTCTTACTCACCCAAAAACCGAATATACTCAGCGGCTTGTACGAGCCGCCTTCGAAATCGCTTGAATGCCAAATGCCGGAGGTAGAAATGGCAAGAGATCCCAAGATCACATTTATCGGCGCAGGTTCCACTGTTTTCATGAAGAACATCATCGGTGATGTGCTGCAGCGTCCGGCGCTTTCCGGCGCCACCATTGCGCTGATGGATATCAATCGTGAAAGGCTGGAAGAAAGCGCCATCGTCGTCAACAAGCTGATTTCGACGCTCGGGGCAAAGGCGAAGGCCGAGACCCATACCGACCAGAAAAAGGCGCTTGCCGGCGCTGATTTCGTCGTCGTCGCTTTCCAGATCGGCGGTTATGAGCCCTGCACGGTTACCGACTTCGAGGTGCCGCGCAAATATGGCCTGCGCCAGACCATTGCCGATACGCTGGGTGTCGGCGGCATCATGCGCGGCCTTCGCACCGTACCGCATCTGTGGAAGATCTGCGAGGACATGCTGGCCGTCTGCCCCAACGCCATCATGCTGCAATATGTGAACCCGATGGCGATCAACACCTGGGCGATTGCCGAGAAATACCCGACGATCCGGCAGGTGGGTCTTTGCCATTCCGTGCAGGGCACCGCCATGGAACTCGCCCATGATCTCGACATTCCCTATGAGGAAATCCGCTACCGTTCTGCCGGCATCAACCACATGGCGTTTTTCCTGGAATTCGAGCACCGCCAGCCCGATGGCAGCTACAGAAACCTTTATCCCGATCTCGTGCGCGGCTACCGCGAAGGCCGTGCACCAAAACCCGGCTGGAACCCGCGCTGCCCCAACAAGGTGCGTTACGAGATGCTGACAAGGCTCGGTTATTTCGTCACGGAAAGCTCCGAGCATTTCGCCGAATATACGCCCTATTTCATCAAGGAAGGCCGCGAAGACCTGATCGAGAAATTTGGCATCCCGCTTGATGAATATCCGAAGCGCTGCATCGAGCAGATCGAGCGCTGGAAGGGCCAGGCGGCCGCTTATCGTTCTGCCGACAAGATCGAGGTGAAGCCATCAAAGGAATATGCCTCTTCCATCATCAATTCCGTCTGGACCGGCGAACCCTCCGTCATCTACGGCAACCAGCGCAACAATGGCTGCATCACCTCGCTGCCGGCCAATTGCGCGGCGGAAGTGCCTTGCCTCGTCGACCATAACGGCGTGCAGCCGACGTTCATCGGCGAATTGCCGCCGCAGCTCACCGCGTTGATGCGCACCAACATCAACGTGCAGGAGCTGACGGTGCGGGCGCTGATGAGCGAAAACCGCGAGCACATCTTCCATGCGGCGATGATGGACCCGCATACGGCGGCGGAACTGGATCTCGACCAGATATGGTCGCTGGTGGACGATCTTCTTGTCGCCCATCGCGACTGGCTGCCGGAGTGGACGCAGGTGGAGGTGAAGCGGGCGCGGGCGGTGTAAACTGCCCACCGTCAACGGCGGACCGGAGGCTGCTGTGGAAGCGCGTGGCCTTCGGACCTCTGGCAAAGGTTTTGTAACCTCTCTTCCGTCATCCTCGGGCTTGTCCCGAGGATTCACAACCCGGCACGACGATGGATCCTCGGGTCAAGCCCGAGGATGACGCCGAGTGTTGTGAAAGACTTGGCGGCAGCCTTTGGCGGTCGTTATGACAAGCCACAAAACAATCGGCGTGCGGAACTTGCCCTGTTCCGGCTACCTTTCCATAACATCCCTGGGGGGGACTTGACTTGTATCAAGGCCGCTAAGCTCCACGATACCTAAACACCCCGTGACCCGGCCTACTCCCCAAACAGGAGAAATGTCGGATACAAATTCTAAACGCAAAGGTGGCTGGCTTCTTCGGTTTCATCGTATTACGGTTGAAAACCGAAGGGTTCATGGGGAAGACGGATGTCTAAAAAAGGCTTGCTCATTGGTCTGGTGGTTCTGGTTGTTGCCGGTGTCGCCTATTTCTCCTGGTCAAAGCTGAAGGGAGAGGGACTTCCCGCCGGCTTTGTGGCCAGTAACGGCCGGATCGAGGCAGTCGAGATCGACATTTCCACAAAAACCGCCGGCCGCCTTCAGGATATCATGGTGCGCGAAGGCGATTTCGTGAAAGCCGGGCAAGTGCTTGCGCAGATGGACACCGCCCAGCTGGAGGCCAGGAAACGTCAGGCGGAAGCGCAGCTTCGCCGCGCGAAAATTGCCATCGATACCGCCAACAGCCTCGTTGCCCAGCGGGAAGCGGAAAAAACCTCCGCTCAGGCGGTGGTCGAACAGCGCAAGGCGCAACTCGATTCCGCGTCGAAGACCAATACACGCTCCAAACAGCTGCTGACGGGCAACGCCGTGTCGCAGCAGATCGTTGACGACAGCGAGGCGGCCGAGCAATCCGCCCGTGCCACGCTTGCTTCGGCGCAGGCTTCGCTTGCCGCATCCGATGCGGCAATCAATGCCGCCAAGGCGCAGATCGTTGATGCCGAAGCGGCTGTGGATGCGGCGCAGGCCGATATCGAAAGCATTGAGACGGATATAGACGATGCGACGCTGAAATCGCCCCGCGACGGTCGTGTGCAATATCGTATCGCCCAGCCGGGAGAAGTGCTCTCCGCCGGTGGGCGGGTTCTCAACCTCGTCGATCTCGGCGATGTCTATATGACGTTTTTCCTGCCGACGGCCGAGGCCGGCCGCACGTCCATGGGCTCCGATGTTCGCCTGATCCTCGACGCCGCACCGCAATATACCATTCCGGCCAAGGTTTCCTTCGTCGCCGATGTCGCGCAATTCACACCCAAAACGGTGGAGACAGAAGAGGAGCGCCAGAAGCTGACGTTCCGGGTGCGGGCGCAAATTCCGCAGGAGCTGCTGCAGAAATATATTCAATATGTCAAAACCGGTCTGCCCGGCATGGCCTATGTCCGGCTTGATCCGCAGGCCGCCTGGCCGGAAAACCTCGAACGCAATCTCGTCAAGTGATGGTGGCCGCCATGGTCGCACCCTCCACGAGCACGAAAAACGATCCGAATGCGCCCGTCGCGCGACTGGCGGATGTGCGGCTGACCTTTGGCAGCACGGTAGCGCTGGCCGACATATCGGTCGAGATTCCCGCTGGCCGGATGATCGGGCTGATCGGGCCGGATGGTGTCGGCAAATCCAGTCTGCTGTCGCTTGTCTCCGGCGCACGCGCCATACAAAAGGGAAAAGTGGAGGTTCTGGGCGGCGATATGTCCGATCCGCGCCACCGTGAGGACACCTGCCCGCGCATTGCCTATATGCCGCAGGGCCTCGGCAAGAACCTTTACCCGACCCTTTCCGTCTTCGAGAATATCGATTTCTTCGGCAGGCTGTTCGGGCAGGGCAGCAGGGAGCGACAGGCGCGTATTGCCGAATTGCTCAAGAGTACCGGTCTGGAGCCTTTTACGGACCGCCCGGCCATGAAGCTTTCCGGCGGCATGAAGCAGAAGCTCGGGCTCTGCTGCGCGCTGATCCACGATCCTGACCTGCTCATTCTCGATGAGCCGACCACCGGTGTCGACCCGCTGTCGCGCCGGCAGTTCTGGGAGCTGATCGATACGATCCGTGCCGGACGTCCGGGCATGAGTGTGATCGTCGCGACGGCCTATATGGAAGAGGCAGCCGGCTTCGACTGGCTGGTCGCCATGGATGGCGGCAAAATCCTCGCCACCGGCTCCCCCGACGAACTTCTCGAACGCACCTCGACCGCCAATCTCGATACCGCCTTCATCGCTCTCCTGCCGGAAGAAAAGCGCAAGGATTATCACGAGGTGCATATCGCGCCACGCAAGGTGACGGATGATGGCGACTATGCCATCGAGGCGTCGCATCTCAGCATGCGCTTCGGTGATTTCACCGCCGTCGACAATGTCAGCTTCAAAATTCCGCGCGGCGAGATTTTCGGCTTTCTCGGCTCGAATGGTTGCGGAAAATCCACCACCATGAAAATGCTGACCGGGCTTCTGGCCGCCAGCGAAGGCGAAGCGAAGCTGTTCGGGCATAAGGTGGATGCCAGCGACATGGCGATCCGCCACCGCGTCGGTTACATGAGCCAGGCGTTCTCGCTCTATTCCGAACTGACCGTGCGCCAGAACCTCGATCTGCACGCGCGGCTGTTCAAGCTACCGGAAGAAACCATTCAGCCGCGTATCGCCGAGATGGCGGAGCGTTTCGATCTGGGTGCGGTCATGGAAACCATGCCTGACGACCTGCCGCTTGGCATCCGCCAAAGGCTGTCGCTGGCCGTGGCGATGATCCATTCACCTGACATTCTCATCCTCGATGAGCCGACCTCGGGTGTTGACCCGGTGGCGCGGGACGGCTTCTGGCAAATCCTCGCGGATCTGTCGCGTAACGACAATGTCACCATCTTCATCTCCACCCATTTCATGAATGAGGCGGAGCGCTGCGACCGGATTTCGCTGATGCATGCCGGCAAGGTGCTGATCAGCGATACGCCTGACGCGATTACCAAAAGCCGCGATGCCGCGACGCTGGAAGAGGCTTTTGTCGCCTATCTCGAGGATGCCTCCGGTGTCAAAAAGGCGGAGCCCGCGACAGCGCCTGCCGCGGTAACAGACGTACCCGTGACGCAACATGCAACACCTGCTCGCAAACGTTTCTTCGATGTCAGACGCATGTTCAGCTATACGCGCCGTGAGGCGCTGGAACTGCAGCGCGACCCCATTCGCGGCACGCTGGCGGTGCTCGGCAGTGTCATCCTGATGTTCGTGATCGGCTACGGCATCAATCTCGATGTCGAGGATCTGACCTTCGCGGTGCTGGACCGTGGCGATTCCACTATCAGCCGTGATTACGTGCTCGACATAGCCGGCTCGCGTTACTTCATCGAGAAAGAGCCGATCCGCGACTATGCCGATATGGACAGGCGCATGCGCGACGGGGAACTCAGCCTTGCCATCGAAATCCCGCCCGGTTTCGGCCGTGATGTCCTGCGCGGCAAGACGGTGGAGGTTGGTGCGTGGATCGATGGCGCCATGCCGCAGCGGGCGGAGACCGTGCGCGGTTACGTGCAGGGCATGCATCAGACATGGCTGGCGCGCAAGGCGAGTGAAATCTACGGCAGCGCGGCGACGCAAAGCACATTCAGCATCGAGACGCGCTATCGTTACAATCCCGATGTCAAAAGCCTTGTCGCCATGGTGCCGGCGGTCATTCCGCTGCTGCTGATGCTCATACCGGCCATGCTTTCGGCACTCAGCGTCGTCCGGGAAAAGGAGCTCGGCTCCATCGTCAATCTTTACGTGACGCCGACGACGCGGCTGGAATTCCTGATCGGCAAGCAGCTTCCCTACGTTGCGCTTGGCATGCTCAACTTCCTGCTTTTGACGGCATTTGCGATCTTCATCTTCCGGGTGCCGTTTACCGGCAGTTATCTTGCTTACGCGACGGGCGCCTTGCTTTTTGTCATCATCGCCACATCCATCGGTCTCGTCATGTCGTCCTTCATGAAAAGCCAGATCGCGGCGATCTTCGGCACCGCCTTGCTGACGCTTATTCCGGCGACGCAATATTCGGGCATGATCGATCCGGTTTCGTCGCTGCAGGGGGCGGGGGCCTTTATCGGCAACATCTATCCCGCCACCTATTTCATGACCATTTCGCGTGGCACCTTCTCAAAGGGGCTGGATTTCGCCGGCCTTTCCGGCTCGTTCCTGCCGCTCATCATCGCCATTCCGCTGCTGCTCATCGCCGGCGCCGCCCTCTTGAGGAAACAGGCGTCATGAGGTTGTTTTCGTCCAACATCTTCCAGCTCGGTATCAAGGAACTGCGCGGTCTGGCGCGTGACGGCATGTTGCTGCTCCTCATCGTCTACGCTTTCACACTGCAAATCTACACCGGCTCCAGCGCGCTGCCGGAAACGCTGAACAATGCCGCCATCGCCATTGTCGACGAGGATCAGTCGCCGCTTTCCGGCCGCATCAGCACGGCGTTTTATCCGCCCTATTTCGCGCCGCCGAAGCAGATTTCGATTGCGGAAATGGACAAGCGCATGGATGCCGGGCTCGATACCTTCGCGCTCAACATCCCACCGGATTTCCAGCGCCGGCTGATGGCCGGGCAGCAACCCGCGATCCAGCTCAATATCGACGCCACCCGCATGAGCCAGGCTTTCAGTGGCGGCGGTTATGTTCAGACCATCGTGACGAGCGAAGTTCAGGAATATATGAACCGATATCGCGGTGTGACTTCGGTGCCGGTGGATCTGACGCTGCGCTCCCGCTTCAACCCGGAACTGGACAAGTCGTGGTTCGGCTCGATCAACAACATCATCACCGCCATCACCATGCTGTCGATCGTACTGACGGGAGCGGCGCTCATTCGCGAGCGTGAGCATGGCACGGTCGAGCATCTGCTGGTCATGCCGGTCACGCCGCTGGAAATCATGCTCAGCAAGGTCTGGTCCATGGGCCTTGTTGTGCTGGTCGCCTCGGCATTTTCGCTGTTTGTTGTTGTCAGGGGTCTGCTTGCCATTCCCATCGAAGGCTCGCTCTTGCTCTTTCTGCTTGGAACTGCCCTGCAGCTCTTCGCCATGACGTCGATGGGCATATTCCTTGCGACGGTTGCCGGGTCCATGCCGCAATTCGGCATGTTGCTGATCCTGTTCCTTTTGCCGCTGCAGGTGCTTTCGGGCGCCATGACGCCGCGGGAGAGCATGCCTGATATCATCCAGTATCTCATGCTTCTCGCTCCCAACACCCATTTCGTCATCCTGGCGCAATCGGTGCTTTTCAGGGGCGCGGGGCTGGATGTGGTGTGGCCGCAACTGCTGGCGCTGCTCGCCATCGGTTCGGCGCTCTTTATCTTTGCGCTTCGCCGCTTCCGACGTTTTCTGCGCTAAAGTGAGGGGAACCCGCCATTTTTACGCCATTTCCGGACAAGTTGAATTAATTGTGTTCGGTAACGGTATGTTCGCCTTCCGGGAATATGCCTATGAGGACGGCTGGGTAAAAGCGGGCTTTGTTCAGGAGTAGCATAATGAATATTGCAGCACGTCTGTCTTTGACGGCCATGATCGCACTGGCCGCGACATCATCTTTCGCGTCTGAAGATATGACTTCGGAGACGAGCGAGGCGATATTTGGTTTCGCTGGCGCCATGACGAAAGAAGACATGCTGAAAAGTGCGGCGCTCATTCCCGTGGAATATGAAAGAAACGCCACTATCGGCGGCGGCTACCAGTTTTATCCCTACCGCATCGGCAATGTAAAACTGGGCGGCGAGATCGGTATTGCCGCCAGATTTGGCAAAGGCTTCACCGGCGAAGTCTGGGCGGGCCCGGTCGCCCGGTATGAGCAGATCAGGCTTGGGGAGCGGCTGTTCATCACGCCAAGCTTTACTGCCGGTCTCAGCCTTGTCACGGATGCGCAGCCGGGCCGCGAGCGTGAGCAGGAAATCAAGGACGACGGCAATGCCAATGTCCTGTTTTATCTCGGGCCGGAAATCAACGTCTCCTTCAGCGAGGATTCCTCGACGGAATTCTTCTGGCGTCTTCACCACCGTTCCGGCGGTGGCAAAACTTTGGGCAATATGAAGGGCGCCACAAACGCCAATGTATTCGGTGTCCGCTACAAGTTTTGAGACGGAAGCGCCGGGCAAAGCCTCGCGAACCGGCTGAATTTCAGTCACGTTCCTTTTTTGCTGCAAATCGTCATGACGAACCCTTGCGTCTGGTGCATGGGTGGATTGCCTTATTCTGCCTGTTCATTGGGCATGGGAAAGCGCATATAGAGGGCATCAAAGGACGCCGGAACGAAAACGTTGCTGACGTCACCTAAACCTCAAGAAAGGGTCATGTCATGAACGTAGCACGCAGCTTTAACAATTGGCGCAAATATCGTCAGACCATCAACGAACTGGGCCGCATGAGCACCCGTGAACTGCACGATCTCGGTCTCGACCGCAGCCAGATCACCAGCGTTGCCCGCGCCGCAATCGGCAAATAATCAAGACGATATTGCCGTGTCTTAATGCCCAAACGCCCGCTTCGCGGGCGTTTTTGTTTTTTGGGCTCATTTAATCTCGTCGTCGCCTTGGGGCGCCTGTAACGAGGTTTTGCCCGATTGCGTGAAATACGGATGCCGCGTTTTTCGCAGACGATGTGGTAAGGACGGGAAGCTGTTGCATCGATATCCCGCAGCGTAAAATTCGCCATGCGCAAAATGCATATCTGTACTGCAAGCTTATGCCTGTGAAATGCGCAGGAAAATGCTATCTTCCAATCATCGAAACGGATGTACCTCCTCCCACATCCTTTTGATAATGCGGGCGATCCTACTCCTCCTCCCAAGGATTGCCCCGGGGACAGCGGTTTTCCTCCTCCCATATCGCTGTTCATCTTTTCAGAAGCCTGCCGCACCTCCTCCCGCGGCAGGCTTTTCTGTTTTCAGCCCCATCTTCCGGTCAGCCTTATTTTCAGGAATTGCCTCAGTCGAACGGCATCATGCCGATCGGGGTCACCGCATGTGTACCGGCGCGTTTGGCAAGCGCGTAGGACAGGCATTGTTCCACCGCGTCCTGTGGCACGGGCTTGGCAATCACTCCGGCACCGATGCCGAGATTGACGACCACTTCCGGGTTTGCGGTCATGAAAATCACCACGACGCCATGATCCTGCGAAAGACGTCTGCCGATCTCGGGGCCGGTCTGGCCGTCGGCAAGGTTGACGTCGACAAAGGCGATGTCGGCGCGGCTGCCGAGTGCAACAGCCTCATCTAGCCGGTTGGCGATGCCGATCACATCTGCCTCTTCATCCGCCTGGAGAATGGAATCCTCTATATCCATGGCGATGAGGAACTCATCTTCGACGATCAGCACCCGCGGTTGTTCCAAGCGGAAACCCGGTTCGCTTTGCAAGACGTCTGCCAACATATGCCTGCCTCCATTCTGTGCGCCCAAGCGCTGTCGGCAAGCAAACACCTGTCGGCACAACTCGTTCCAAACTGAGATAAACATAGTGAATGGAGTGTAAACGGCGTGCCTTTTCGGCTATCACCATTCAATAGCGAAGCAGTTGATTCGGTTTGGTTTTCATCCCGGGGAAGGGTGGGAGAACGTTGCCGTAGCGCATCTTTCGCCGCTGGAGCACAAGTCTTTTGGCCGCAATCGGCCGATAGCTTATATGCAATTCAACGCGTTAAAGCCTCCTTCGTGCGCCAGGAAGGAAGTGCGGGAACGCCGCCGATCATTCGCGTGCCGCGGCCAAAACGGCGCGGGACCCTATGAGTTTAGAAAGAGAATAACACGATGACCCAGTCTCCGCGCGCTTCGATTGCCCGCAACACTCCCAATATCGCTGTCGTTGGCGTTGGTGGCGGTGGCGGAAATGCGATCAACAACATGATCTCCGAAGGCATTAGCGGGGTCGATTTCATCGCCGCCAATACGGATGCGCAGGCGCTGAAGAAAACCAACGCGCCGCGGATGGTCCAGCTCAGTTCCGAGCTGACCGGCGGACTTGGTGCAGGGGCCGATCCTGAGGTCGGCCGGCAGGCGGCGATCGATTCACTCGATGAGATCATGGATCACTTGAGCGGTTACGATATGTGTTTCATCACCGCCGGCATGGGCGGTGGCACCGGCACGGGTGCTGCCCCGGTGATTGCGGAAGCCTGCCGGGCAAAGAACATCCTGACTGTTGGCGTCGTTACGCTTCCTTTCAGCTTTGAAGGTGCGCGCCGCATGCGGGCTGCCGAATACGGCTTTGCCAACCTGCTGAATACCGCCGATACCGTTATCGTCATTCCCAACCAGAATCTGCTGCGCATCGCTGACGCCGGTACCACCTTCGAGAATGCACTGAAGACGGCCGATAAGGTCCTGTCGCTCGGCGTGCGTTGCGTCACCGATCTCATCCTGCGCGAGGGTCTCGTCAATCTCGATTTCGCCGATGTGCGTTACGTCATGAAAAATGGCGGCCGGGCGCTGATGGGCACGGCGCAGGCCAAGGGCGAAAAGCGCGCCTCGGAAGCGGCGGCAGCCGCCATCGCCAACCCGCTGCTCGGCGAACCGTCGCTGAAAGAAGCGCGCGGTGCGCTGGTGGCCATCTCCGGCGGCAACGATCTGACACTCTATGAGATCGACGAGGCGATGACGCTGGTGCGCGAGGCGGTGAGCGAAGAGACGGATGTGGTGATGGGCGCTTCCTTCGACCCGACGCTGGACGGTGCTTTCAAGATCTCCGTCGTGGCCACCGGTCTGCGCAACTGAGGCGCAGCTACAGCGACAGGGAGTTATGGGGGAGTACGACGGTGCGGCTCGTTTCTTCTCCCCGCCGGGGAGAAGGTGGCCCGAAGGGTCGGATGAGGGGGCAGCGTTGCCGAATATCTCTACCCTTGCCCCCTCATCCCGCTGCCGCGACCTTCTCCCCGGACGGGGAGAAGAAACAGGCGGCGCGCTCCCCGTTCCACGATAAACTAAGCGGCGACATTTTATAAACAGCGTACACGCCACAAACCGAACAATTAAAAGCCGTCGCGGGTAATTTTCGTGACGGCTTTTTGTTGTTTTTGAACAATTATTCCGCCATTCGGGGAGGCGGGGTTGCAACGCGTCGTTGATAACGAAAAAAGATAATAGTACTCTTTATGTCGACAAGAAGGATTTGGTTATGACGGATATAATTGCTTCTGCCGAGCGCAAGCGCGGCTCCGGCGTAAAGATGGTCTATGATCTGCTGCGCGACGAGATTCTCGATCTGGTCCTGCCGCCGGGAAGCCCCATTGACGAGGTGCAGCTTGCCGAACGATTCAAGATGTCGCGCACGCCGATCCGTGAGGCGCTGGTGCGGCTTTCGGGCGAGGGGCTGATCGATACGCTGCCGAACCGGTCGACCATGGTGTCGAATATCGACTTCCTCAACATGCACACCTATTTCGATGCGCTGGTGCTGATGTACCGGGTCACCACCCAGCTTGCGGCACAATATCATCGCCCCGAGGATCTGGCCGGAATCCGCGCCCACAATGCGGAATTCGCCATTGCGGTGGAAGAGCAGAATGCGCTGGCGATGATTTCCACCAATGCAGCCCTTCACCTTTCCATCGCCGAGGCAGGCCGAAACCCCTATTTCACCAGCCTGTTCAAGCGCCTGCTGGATGAGGGACGGCGCATTCTGAGGCTTTATTATCAGTCTTATGAGGATCGTCTGCCGAAGCGTTTCGTCCATGATCACGATGCAATGATCGCCGCCATCGCCGCCCGCGATATCGCCCTTTCCGAAAAACTGGCGCGTGAACATGCCGAACAGATCGTGCAGCAGGTGCAGAAATTGCTGGTGCGGAATGAGCGGCTGGAAATAAATCTGTAGCTTGTCGATTTCTTGTCGACAAATAAAATACAAGATAGTAATGTCCTTGTTGAAAGGGTGGCGCATAGCTGCGTCCATTCCTGAGAACCATGTGCCTTAGGAGCTAATAATGACGGCCAGCATTTTTTCCGGCGTGATTCCCGCCTTGATGACCCCCTGCAAGGATGATCGCACTCCTGATTTTGATGCGCTTGTGCGCAAGGGCAAGGAACTGATCGCCGATGGCATGTCGGCCGTCGTTTATTGCGGTTCCATGGGCGACTGGCCGCTTCTCACCGATGAGCAGCGCATGGAAGGCGTGGAGCGTCTGGTCAAGGCTGGCATCCCTGTTATCGTCGGCACCGGCGCGGTGAACACGGCGTCTGCCGTGGCGCATGCCGCGCATGCCCAGAAGGTTGGCGCCAAGGGCCTGATGGTTATCCCCCGCGTCCTGTCTCGCGGTTCGGTCATCGCGGCGCAGAAGGCGCACTTCAAGGCCATTCTCTCGGCCGCTCCTGAAATTCCGGCCGTTATCTACAACAGCCCCTATTACGGTTTCGCCACCCGCGCCGATCTCTTCTTCGCGTTACGCGCCGAACACAAGAACCTGATTGGTTTCAAGGAATTCGGCGGCCCGGCTGATATGCGTTATGCAGCTGAAAACATCACCAGCCGCGATGATGAAGTGACCCTGATGATCGGTGTCGATACCGCCGTTTTCCACGGTTTCGTCAACTGCGGTGCAACCGGCGCCATCACCGGCATCGGCAACGTGCTGCCGAAGGAAGTCATTCATCTCTGCAAGCTGTCGCAGGCCGCTGCCAAGGGTGATGCGGATGCCCGCAGCCGCGCGCTGGAACTGGAGCAGGCGCTGGCCATACTCTCCTCCTTTGATGAAGGTCCGGATCTGGTTCTTTATTTCAAGCACATGATGGTGCTGAAGGGCGACAGGGAATACACGCTGCATTTCAACGAAACCGATGCCCTGACGGACAGCCAGCGCGGTTATGTCGAGGCGCAGTTCAAGCTGTTCAACAGCTGGTATGCCGACTGGAGCAAGCTTCCGGGTGCCGTTCAGACCTGCAAGGCTGCCTGAGATATTGCTGCTGCGAAAAAAAGGCCCGCAACTGCGGGCCTTTTTTGCATGTGATGAGGTTTGATGCCTTTCCTCCGTCATGCCGGACTAGATCCGGCATCCAGCCACGGCGCGTCTGCGCCGTGAAAGAGTCTTCCGCGATCAAGGACTTGATCGCGCGCTGGACCCCGGATCAAGTCCGGGGTGACGGAGCGGGTATGCTATGCAGTCGCAAAAAACGCTGAGTGACGTTGTTGCCATGAGGCCCGCAATTGCGGGCCTTTTTTCATTTCCACATCCAAATGGTCAGGAGACTGCGTCCAGACCCTTCTCCAGCAAACGGTCGAGCCCGGCCATTTCAGCGGCGGTGAGCGTAATGCCTTCGCTCTCGGATTTGGCGCGCGCCGCAAAGCGGCGGCCGGAGGGCAGGCGGGCGCCCTGGCCGATGATGGCGTCAAACAGCACTTCCGCGCGCTGGAAGGGGTCGCCCGGGCGGCCCTTGGCGAAGGCTTCCGGAGAAAATGCGACGATCAATTCGCCATGGGTCGGCGCAAGTGTTGTCGTGCCGAGGAAATCGAGGGCTTCGGGGCTGGTCAGGTCACCGATCATGATGCCGGCAAGAAGTTCGATCATGGTGCCGATCGCCGATCCCTTGTGACCACCAAAAGGCAGCATGGAGCCGGCAAGCGCGGCTTCCGGGTCGGTCGTCGGCTTACCTTCGGCGTCCAGCGCCCATCCTTCCGGCAGGGATTTGCCGGCGCGCCGGTGCAGTTCGATTTCGCCGCGCGCCGCAACCGACGTGGCAAAATCGAAGACATAAGGTGAGGTGTCCTTGCGCGGCCAGCCGAAAGCGAAGGGGTTGGTGCCAAGCAGTGGTTTGCTGCCGCCGGTGGGGGCAACGGTGGAGTAGCTGGGGCACATCACCAGTCCAGCGAGGCCATTCGATGTCAGCCCCTCAACCTCCGGCCAGAGCGCCGAGAAATGCGTGCAGTCATTGATGACGAGTGCGGCAATGCCCGAACGTTTCGCCCGCTCTACAAGAACCGGCAGGCCCAGTTCGAAGGCGGGATTGGCAAAGCCGCCATTGGCGTTGACTTTGACAATCGCCGTGCCGTCGTCCTCAGCCACATCAGGGATCGCGTCGGGCTTCACCTTGCCGGCCTTGACGGTGCGCAACGCGCCTTCGATGCGGTAGATGCCGTGCGATTTGCAGGCGTCGCGTTCACCGGCGGTGATGACGCGGGCAAGCGCCCCCGACTGCACCTCATTCAGCCCCGCCTTGCGGAAAATTTCTTCAATCCGCTTTGAAAGCGCATCAATGGTCAGGGTGGTGGCGTCGCTCATCATGATCCTCCGATATCGGCTCGCACATCTTGAATACATAAAGTATACAAAGGCATGTCTATTGCAACTCGTCTTTTCGGTGAAGTGCCGCGAAAGCGTAAATCGGTACCGAAGATACAGAGTTTTCAGTTTTTGTGACGGTTTCCTCTTCCCTCTCATTCGCGGGCGGGCCGCAGCACTCGCTTTGGCGCAAGTCCTTGGGCTGAAAAGAGACTTTTCTTCAGGATCCCGCGCAGCCACCCATGCGGCAAATCCCGATTGTTCGCAGCTGCAAAATTCTTTTTGTATACTAGTTGTATTTTTATGTTGATTTATCGGCCCCATAGGGAAATAGTGACCGCGCCTTCAACGGCAGACCAATTGTGGGAGCAATCAAGAATGAAAAAATCGGTCATCATCGCCAGCCTTCTGGCCGCTACTTCCGTTATCACGCCGGCCAAGGCCGACAAGCTTGACGACATCATTTCCGCCGGTACGCTGCGTTGCGCCGTCGTGCTCGATTTCCCGCCCATGGGTTCGCGTGACGACGCAAACAACCCTGTTGGCTTCGACGTCGATTATTGCAACGATCTCGCCAAGGCGCTCGGCGTCACGGCTGAAATCGTCGAAACGCCGTTTCCCGAACGTATTCCGGCACTAATGTCGGGCCGCGTCGATGTCGGTGTTGCCTCGACCTCCGATACGCTGGAGCGCGCCAAGACGGTCGGCATGACCGTGCCTTATTTCGCTTTCGAAATGGCTGTCACCGCCAACGACAAGTCGGGCATCAAGTCCTTCGAGGACATGAAGGGCAAGACGGTCGGCGCAACCGCCGGCACGTTCGAAGCCATCGCGCTTGAAAAGTCGGTCAAGGAGTGGGGAACCGGCGAGTTCCGTCCTTACCAGACGCAGGCCGACGTTTTCCTCGCGCTGAGTCAGGGCCAGATCGACGCCACCGTTTCCACCTCCACGGTCGCGCAGTCCAACGTCAAGGGCGGCAAGTTCGCCGGTATCTCGGTTGTCGGCAAGGCGCCCTATGATATCGATTACGTCGCGCTCTTCACCAACCGTGATGAATATGGGCTCATCAACTACCTGAACCTCTTCATCAACCAGCAGGTTCGCACCGGCCGTTACGCCGAACTCTATGAAAAATGGGTTGGCGGCGAAGTTCCCTCGCTCACCGTCAACGGCGTTTATCGCTAATCAGGACTTTTCGTAAACGGCGCGGTCAAAATGATCGCGCCGTTGAACGTTTCTGAAAAGGCGGGACGCTTAATGTTCAACTATACATTCCACTGGAATCAGGCGCTGAAGGCTTTGCCGCAGCTTCTGGACGGTGCGGTGGTAACGCTGCAGATCGCCCTTCTGTCGATGGTGATCGGTCTTACCTTCGCCATCCTGCTGACGCTGTTCCGGCTGTCCGGCAACCGCGTTCTCGGCGCTTTGGCCTCCGTCTGGGTGGAGGTTGCCCGCAACACGCCGGCACTGTTCCAGATTTACATGGCCCATTTCGGGCTTGGCAATTTCGGCATCCACCTCAGCCCCTATACCGCGCTTCTGGTCGGTATCGCGTTTAACAATGCCGGTTATCTGGCAGAGAATTTCCGCGGTGCGCTGAAAGCCATACCGGATACGCAGACACGGTCGGGCCGTTCGCTTGGCATGACCTCGATGCAGACTTTCCGGCTGATCATCCTGCCGCAGATGCTGCGCGTGGCTTTCCTGCCCGCAACCAACCAGATGGTCTGGGCGATCCTCATGACCTCGCTCGGTGTCACGGTCGGCATGAACACGGATCTCGCCGGCGTCACACAGGCGCTCAATGCGCGCTCGTTCCGCACCTTTGAATTCTTCGCGCTCGCCGCGGTCATCTATTACGTGATCGCCAAGATCGTCACGCTCGCCGCCAGATTGCTGGCCTGGCGTCTGTTCCGTTACTGAGAGAGGTGCGCCATGTTTGAAACCGCTCTCACCTGGAGTGATCTCGCCTTCCTGGCCAAGGGTGCCGGCATGACGCTTGCCGTCACCGCCGTCGCCGTCACGGCAGGCACCCTGATGGGGATCATCTTCGGTATCATTCGTTTCCAGTTCGGTCCCTATTGGTCGCTGCCGCTGACCTTCGTGCTGGATATTTTCCGCTCCGTACCGCTGCTCATCCAGCTGGTTCTCGGCAATGCCTTCCAGTCGATCGCCAAGCTCGGCTGGCCGCCATTCACCACCTCCTGCGTGGTGCTGTCGCTTTATACGGCAGCCTATTGCACCGAGATCGTGCGCGGCGGTATCGACGCCGTGCCGTCCAATACGCGCCGTGCCTGCCGCTCACTCGGCATGACATGGTCGCAGGACATGCGCTACATCGTCCTGCCGCTCGCCACCCGCGTCTCGTTGCCGTCCTGGATCGGACTGACGCTCGGTGTCATGAAGGATTCGGCCCTGGTGCTTTGGCTTGGCCTCATCGAGCTTTTGCGCGCCTCGCAAATCCTCGTTACCCGCCTGCAGGAACCGCTGACCATCCTGATGATCTGCGGCGCCATCTACTTCCTTATCAGCTTCCCCATCGCCCGTTTCGGCGGGTATCTCGAAAGACGGTGGTCCCCCAATGATTGAGATCGAAAACGTCCGCAAATCCTTCGGCCCGCTGGAGGTTCTGAAAGGGATCAACCTCACCGTCAACAAGGGCGAGGTCGTCACCATCATCGGCGGTTCCGGTTCCGGCAAATCGACGCTGCTCACCTGCATCAACGGCCTCGAGCCGATCGACAGCGGCAAGATCGTCATCGACGGCACGGAAGTGCATGCCAAATCGACCGACCTCAACAAGCTGCGCCGCAAGGTCGGCATCGTTTTCCAGCAATGGAACGCCTTTCCGCATCTGACGGTGCTTGAAAACGTCATGCTGGCGCCGCGCAAGGTTCTTGGCATCTCGAAGGAGCAGGCGGAGGAGATCGCGGTCAAGCAATTGACCCATGTGGGCCTTGCCGAAAAGCTGAAGGTCTATCCGAACCGCATGTCGGGCGGCCAGCAGCAGCGTATGGCGATTGCCCGCGCGCTTGCCATGTCGCCGGAATATATGCTGTTCGACGAAGTCACCTCGGCGCTGGACCCGATGCTGGTGGGCGAAGTGCTCGATACGCTGAAGATGCTGGCGGATGAAGGCATGACGATGATCTGCGTCACCCATGAAATGGCGTTTGCTCGTGATGTCTCCAACCGCGTCGCCTTCTTTCATCAAGGCGTGATGGCGGAAATCGGCACGCCGGACCAGCTGTTCGGCGCGCCGCAGCATGCCGAAACGCAAAAGTTCCTGGCGAGCGTGCGGTAATGCCTGCAAATGATGTCATCGTCATAGGGGCCGGCGTTGTCGGCCTCTCGGCGGCAATCGCCGCGCAGGGCCGCGGTCTTTCGGTCACGGTCATCGATCGCGAGGGACCGGCGGCGGGCGCTTCGGCCGGCAATGCCGGCGCCTTCGCCTTCACCGATATCCTGCCGCTCGCATCGCCGGGCATTCTCTGGAAAGCGCCGAAATGGCTCATCGATCCGCTGGGGCCGCTCAGCGTGCCGCCGGCCTATGCGCTGAAGATCGCACCATGGATGTTCCGTTTCTGGCGGGCCTGCGCGGCATCGAAAGTCGAGCATTCCACCGCCGCGCAGACGGCGCTGATGGACCTTTCCAAAGCAGAGCTGGAGCCGTTTCTCAAAAAGACGGACACGATTGCGATGCTGCGCAAGGAGGGCAACCTTCAGGTCTATGAAAGCGAGGCGGAGTTCGAAGGCTCGCTTTCCGGCTGGAAGGCACGCGAACGTCACGGCATCGAGTTCCGGCATCTGAACGCCGAACAGATGGCCGAGATACAGCCCGGCATCGCACCGCGTTTTACCTGCGGCACCTTTACGCCCGGGTGGTTTTCCATTGCCGATCCCAAGCTTTACACCCTGACACTGGCCGAGCATTTCCGCAGCATTGGCGGCCGCATCGAATGCCTCGATGTCGCCTCGCTCCGACCGCTGGACGATGGCGTCGAGGTGGTGAGCCATGATGGCCGCACCCGCAAGGCCGGCAAGGTGGTGCTGGCGGCGGGGGCTTTCTCGCACCGTATCGCCCGCTCGCTTGGTGAAAAAATTCCGCTGGAAACGGAACGGGGTTATAATACCACCCTGCCTCCAGGTGCTTTCGATCTGCGCACGCAGGTCACCTTCGGCGGCCATGGTTTCGTCGTTACCCGCCTTTCCTCCGGTATCCGCGTTGGCGGTGCCGTGGAGCTGGGCGGGCTGGAGCTTCCGGCCAATTTCGCCCGTTCTGAGGCGCTTTTGACCAAGGCAAAGGCTTTTCTGCCGGGCCTGAAAACTGAAGGCGGCAAGCAGTGGATGGGCTTTCGCCCCTCGCTGCCGGACAGCCTGCCGGCCATTGGGCAAGCGCAGCACACGGCGCGGGTGGTTTATGCTTTCGGCCACGGGCATCTGGGGCTGACGCAATCGGCGGGCACGGCCCGCATCGTCGCCGATCTTCTGACGGGGCAAAAGCCCGCCATCGATACAAGGGCATTTTCGCCGCAACGTTTCTGACGGGGATTTTTCAATGTCTTCTTCCGTTTCGACAACAGCTGCTCCTCAGGCGCGCAGCATCCTGACCGGCGCCGCCGAAGGCAAGGTCATCGCCACCACCGAGGCGCTGAGCTTCTGGGGCGGGGTCGATCCCGCCACCGGCAAGGTGATCGATGTGCATCACCCGCTGCATGGCATCTGTCTCACCGGCGGCGTGCTGTTCATGCCGACCAGTCGAGGCTCCTGCACCGGTTCCGGCGTGCTGCTCGATCTCATCCTCACCGGCCGTGCGCCCTCGGCGCTGGTTTTCTGCGAAGCTGAAGACGTTCTGACGCTTGGTGCCCTCGTTACGGCGGAAATGTTCGACAGGGCTCTGCCGGTCGTCCGTCTCGATGCGGATAATTTTGCCCGCTTCTCGCATGCTGCGCATGTCAGCATCAACGAGAACGCCATTGAGGCCGACGGTATCTCTCTTGCCATCGCACCGCCGGCGACGGCCCATCTCGACCTGAAGGACGAGGATGGCGCAATGCTGGAAGGGCGCGACGGCATTGCCGCGCGGCAGGCCATGCGCATCATCGTCGCCATGGCCGCCCAGCAGGGCGCGTCGACGCTTGTCGATGTGACGCAGGGCCATATCGATGGCTGTATCTATGCCAGCCCCGCCAACCTCACCTTTGCCGAAAAAATGGCTGACATGGGCGGCAGGGTGCGGGTGCCAACCACCATGAACGCCATTTCGGTGGACAAGGCGCACTGGCGGGCGCAGGGCGTGCCGGAGGATTTCGGCGATCCGGCCGCAAGGCTGGCGGATGCCTATGTTCGCATGGGGTGTCGCCCCACCTTCACCTGTTCGCCTTACCTGCTGGACAGTGCGCCAAGTGCCGGCGAATCGATCGGCTGGGCCGAGTCGAATGCGGTGATCTTCGCCAATACGGTGCTCGGTGCCCGCACCGCAAAGCACCCGGATTTTCTCGATCTCTGCATTGCGATGACGGGCAGGGCGCCGCTTTCGGGGGTGTATCTCGAAGAAAACCGCCGGCCGCAGCGCATCGTCGATGTGGCCCTGCCAGCTGGCATCGATGACGCCTTCTGGCCGCTCGTCGGTTATCTCGCCGGCAAGGCCGCGCCGGATTGCATTCCGCTGCTGCGTGGTCTTGGAGCTGCAAAACCGTCGCGGGATGATCTGAAAGCGCTTTGCGCCGCCTTCGGCACCACCTCCGCCTCGCCCATGCTGCATATCGAGGGCGTGACGCCGGAAGCGGGGCTTGCGCCGCTCGAAACCGCCGGGACAGTGACCATTTCGCTCGCCGATATGGCCGCCGGCTGGTCGCTTCTGAACGAGGGACCGGAAGAGGTGCAGCTTGTCGCCATCGGCAGTCCGCATGCCTCACTGGAGGAATGTCGGGCGCTGGCAGCCGTGTTTAATGGCCGCAAACGCCATGCGGATGTCGCCGTCATCGTCACCGCCGGTCAGCAGGTCATCGATGCGGCCGTGCAGGACGGCACGCTGCAGAGCCTGAAGGACAGCGGCGTGCAGGTGCTGCCGGATCTCTGCTGGTGTTCGATTTCCGAGCCGGTTTTTCCGACGAAGACCCGCGCACTGATGACCAATTCCGGCAAATACGCCCACTACGGCCCCGGTCTCAGCGGCCGCGCGGTGCGCTTCGGCAGCCTTGCCGATTGCGTTGACAGTGCGCTGACCGGCCGTGCCGTATCCCGCCTTCCTGTCTGGCTTTCGTGAGGAGAACTGAATGCGCAGTATCAAGACAGTTCATGTGATTTCCGCCCATGCGGAAGGTGAAGTGGGGGATGTGATCGTCGGCGGAGTAAAGCCGCCGCCGGGCGAAACGATCTGGGAACAGAGCCGCTTCATCGCCCGTGATGAGACGCTTCGCAACTTCGTGCTCAACGAGCCGCGCGGCGGCGTGTTCCGCCACGTCAATCTGCTGGTGCCGCCGAAACATCCTGACGCGGATGCCGCCTTCATCATCATGGAGCCGGAAGATACGCCGCCCATGTCCGGCTCCAATTCCATCTGCGTTTCCACAGTACTTCTGGATGGCGGCATCGTACCGATGCAGGAGCCGGAAACCCATATGCTGCTGGAAGCGCCCGGCGGACTGGTGAAGGTGCGCGCCGAATGCCGTAACGGCAAGGCCGAGCGCATTTTCGTGCAGAACCTGCCGAGCTTTGCTGCAAAGCTCGATGTCGAGCTTGAGGTTGAAGGTCTCGGCACGCTGAAGGTGGACACCGCCTATGGCGGCGACAGCTTCGTCATCGTGGATGCCGAAGCGATGGGTTTCAGCCTGAAGCCGGAAGAGGCGCATGAAATCGCCCGCCTTGGCGTGCGCATCACCAATGCCGCCAACAAGGCTTTAGGCTTCGATCATCCCGAAAACCCGGATTGGCGGCATTTTTCCTTCTGCCTCTTCGCCGGCAAGGTGGACCGCACGGCCGAAGGCCTGCGGGCAGGGGCCGCCGTCGCCATCCAGCCGGGCAAGGTGGATCGCTCCCCCACCGGCACGGCGCTTTCAGCCCGTATGGCCGTGCTGCATGCACGCGGCGAAATGAGGGAAGGCGAAACGCTGACGGCGGTGTCGCTGATCGGCTCGACCTTCACCGGCCGCATTCTCGGAACGACAACGGTTGGCGACCGCCCGGCCATCCTGCCGGAAATCTCCGGTCGCGGCTGGGTTACCGGTATCCACCAGCATATGCTTGATCCGTCCGATCCATGGCCGGAAGGGTATCGGCTGACGGATACCTGGGGTGCTCAGTAAGGGCGTCAAAGGTCACTCAGGTGGCATTTTGAGATATGCCGCGGCGGTGCGGCATTTTTCTTCTCCCCGCCGGGGAGAAGGTGGCCCGAAGGGTCGGATGAGGGGGCTACCTTGCCGGATTTCGTGGAGCTTGCCCCCTCATCCCGCTGCCGCGGACTTCTCCCCCTCGGGGAGAAGAAACAAGCGGCATCCGCTCGTCCCAATAGGGCTAGACGCTCAACCGCCTTGTCGTCTCCCGCACGATCAGCTCGAACCCGACATCCACCCGCGCGCCTTCGGGAACAGCGGCATCCTTTTCCGGCTCCAATATCGAAAGCAGCAATTCGCCGGCCCTGCGGCCGATCATCTGGGCGTCGACCCGGATCGTTGAAATCGCCGGGTAACATTGGCGGCTGATATCGAAATCGCCGAAACCGAGGATGGACACCTGATCGGGCACGGCAATGCCGCGGCGGTGACATTCCATCAGCGCGCCGACGGCGGAAATATCGGAGACGGCGAAAATGCCTTCGACATCGGGCGCCTTCGCGAGCAGGGAGCTGAGCGTCTTTGCCCCGTGATCGTAGGAGACCGGCGCGCTGCCTTCGCGGATGATGAGATCGTCGGAAATGCCGGCTTCGCGCAACGCTGCCGCAAACCCGACAAGGCGGCTTTCGCCGCGCCAGTCGTTCACGGCGCCGTCAGCCCGGGAGCCGAGTGCGCCAATACGCTTTAAACCAAGCGATATCAGATATTTGGCGGCGTTTCTTCCCACCTCGTAGTTGGAAAAGCCAACCGCATGGTCGATCGGGTGATCCGGAACGTCCCAGATTTCCACGATCGGAATGCCGGCGCGCATCAGAACTTCGCTCGCCATCTTGGTATGCACCGTGCCGGCGACGACGATGGCATCGGGGCGGCGCTCCATCATGGTGCGGATGACGCGCTCCTCTTCCTGCAAGTCATACATCGTATAACCGATCAGCAACTGGTAATCGGCCGCGCGCAGCGCCTTGGCCAGCCCCTGCGCGCTGTCGGCGAAGTTGGAGTTGGTGAGCGTCGGCAGGATGGCGGTGATGAAATTGGTGCGCCGGGAAGAAAGCGAACCGGCGATTCGATCCGGCACATAGCCAAGCTTCTCGATGGCCTTCATTACCTTCTGGCGTGTCTCTTCCGACACCAGGGCAGGATCGGCCAGCACCCGCGAAACGGTCATCTTGGAGACGCCCGCGAGTTTCGAGACGTCGCTCATGGTTGCTTTTTTTGACGTGACTAACGCTGCGGCCAAGGGCGTGCGCTCCACCAAAGCATGTCTCCCTAAATTCGAACCGTTTCAGGACAAGACATACACGAAGATATCAAGGGAAAGCACGCCGTATGATTGTGGATCAATACGGCGTGCACCGGATTTATGCGACGCGGCTATAGACCAGATGGTAAAAACGTCCGTCGCACATGCTCATCATCTCATCCGTCAGTACCCGGCCTTCCAGCCGGACCGGCGAGACCAGCGCTTCCTCCACGGCTTCCATCGAAGGATAGTCGATTTCCTGTACCATGATGATTGAGGCTGCGTCCGGGTCGGTGCGCTCGGTGCGCATCACCCGCACGGCCTGCGCATTCGGCATGCGTTTCCAGACCGGCAGGAGTTTTTCCTCGACGATGCGGAAAAACTCCTCCTCCCGGCCGGGGTGGATCCTGCCTTCGAAAATTGCCGAGCGTGTATACATGGTTTCCTCCCGAATGAATGTCCGATGCAACAGTTCTGTAGATCGGACTTGCAATGATACCGATAACATGCATTATTGATCCTGCCAAGAACGTGAAACGGTGTCGACAAGAGGAAAATCGATAACCAGTCGAAATTGTTGAATTTTAAGGAGAATTCACATGGTTTTGAGCTTTCGGGGTTTCTTGGGAGGAGTTTTTTGTCAATCGCGGTGAAATGTTATCGAGAACATTTTTCGCTTTGTGCAAGATAGCTGTTCCGCTTTGGGCAGCCACTTAAAAGGTTGGAGGAGAAACCATGAGCATTTCAAGATTTCTGAAGAACGTGACCGTTGCCGTCGGTGTTGCCGCAGCAACGCTCGCCGCCAGCACATCCGCCCATGCTGTCTCGCTCAGCGAGATCACGGCGCGCGGCAAGGTCAAGATCGGTGTTCTGACCGGCGCTCCGCCGATGGGCATGGTGGATGAGAAGGGCAATCCTTCCGGTTATGACGTGGATGTCGCCAACCTCATCGGCACCTATCTGTCGCTGCCGGTTGAGCTTGTGCCGCTGACGCCGCCTGCGCGCATTCCGGCCCTTCAGACCGGCAAGGTCGACTTCCTTGTCGCAACGCTTGCACCGACCGGCGAGCGCGCCAAGACCGTGATGTTCACGCAGCCTTACAGCGCCTTCAACATGGACATCATCTCGGGCAAGGACCAGAAGTTCGAAAATCTCGACAGCCTCAAGGGCAAGCGCGTTTCGGTCAATCGCGGCTCCTCGCAGGAAACCGCGCTGCGCAAGGCCAATGTCGAAGGCCTCGAAATCGTCGTTTACGAAGACGATTCCACCAGCGCCCAGGCACTGCTTGCCGGCCAGGTCGATGCTGTCGCCCTGCCGTCCACGGTTGGCGAAGCGATCATCAAACAGCGCCCGGAAGCCGGTCTGCAGGTTGGTTTCACCTTCTTCCAGCAGGGCAATTCCATGGCGACGAAGCTTGAGGATTTCGAGCTGCGCCAGTGGCTGAACACGTCCATCTACCTCATGAAGATGTCGGGCGATCTCGACCGTATCTCGGTGAAGTGGACCGGTCGTCCGCTGCCGCAATTGCCAAGCTTCTGATTGAGCCTTTCAACGCGTCCGCCGGAGAAAAATTTCCGGCGGACCGGGAAATGTCAACGGAGTGACGCATGTCCTATACTTTTCAATTCGGCGCGCTCGCCCAGTATCAGAATGAAATTCTGAACGGCATATGGCTGACGATCAAGCTGTCGGTCCTCTCCATCGTGCTCGGCTGCGCTTTCGGCATTCTTTTGGCCTCGCTGCGCTCCATCAAGGGCGGCATCGTCCGCATCATCGTGGACGGCTATGTGGAGGTGATCCGTAACACGCCGTTCCTGGTGCAGCTTTTCATCGTCTATTTCGGCCTTCCGGGTCTCGGCTTTCGCGTCGGGGCGGATACCGCGGCGCTGATCGGCATGACGATCAATCTCGCGGCCTATTCAACGGAAATCATCCGCGCCGGCATCGAGGCGGTGCACAAGTCGCAGATCGAGGCGGGCGAAGCGCTTGGTTTCACCAGATACCAGATCTATCGCCACGTCATCATCGTGCCTGCCATCGCCAAGGTCTATCCATCGCTCTGCAGCCAGTTCGTGCTGATGATGCTGGCATCGAGCATATGTTCGGCTATTTCCACCCATGAGCTTGCGGCTGCCGCAGCCTTCGTGGAATCGCAGACCTATCGCTCCTTCGAGGTCTATATCGTCGTCACGCTCATCTATCTGGCGCTGGCGCTCAGCCTGCGGCTTATCCTTGCCCTTATCGGCATGTGGCTGTTTGGCCGCCGTGTCGCCCGCAAGACGATGACCGCTTTGCCGGAGGTGCAGTCATGACTCTTCGAACTTTCGGCTGGAACGAATTCGGCTTCCTGCTGACCGCCCTGCAATGGACCGTGCTTCTGACGATCATTGCGCTTATCGGCGGTGGTATCGTCGGCTTTTTCATCGCTCTTGCCCGCACCTCGGATAACAAGCTGCTGCGCATTGCCGCCGGCACCTATATCCAGGTCATTCAGGGCATTCCGGTGCTGATGATCCTGTTCCTGTCCTATTATGGCCTCAGCCTTGCCGGACTGGAACTACCGCCTTTGATTGCCGCCGGCGCGTCGATGACCATCTATACGTCAGGTTATCTCGCTGAAATCTGGCGCGGCTGCATCCAGGCGGTGCCGAAGCAGCAATGGGAAGCATCGGAATCGCTGGCGCTCACCCGCGCCCAGCAATATCGTTACGTCATCCTGCCGCAGGCGATCCGCATTTCCCTGCCGCCGACCGTCGGTTTTGCCGTTCAGGTCGTCAAGAATACGTCCATCGCATCGATCATCGGTTTCGTCGAACTGGCGAGAGCGGGGCAGCTCATCAACAATGCCACGTTCCAGCCGTTCCGCGTCTTCGTCGCGGTGGCCGTGCTTTATTTCATCGTCTGCTACCCGTTGTCCCAGCTGTCGCGTTGGCTGGAAAGGAGGCTTCATGCCGGAAGTAATCGTTGAAAACGTTCACAAGAGCTTTGGCGCTCTGGAAGTCCTCAAAGGCGTGTCGCTGACGGTTGGTCGCGGTGAAGTCTTTGCCCTCATCGGCCGCTCGGGCTCGGGCAAGAGCACCCTGCTGCGCTGCATGAACGGGTTGGAGAAGATCAATTCGGGCCGCATCGAAATCGCCGGCCATGCGATCGGCGAAGATGCCAAGGCGCTGCGCAAGCTGCGCACCGACGTCGGCATCGTGTTCCAGAGCTACAATCTTTTCCCGCATCTGACGGTCGGCGAAAACATCATGCTTGCGCCGCGCATCGTCAAGGACGTGGCGAAATCGGAAACCAGGGATATCGCCCGCGAGGTTCTGCAACTCGTCGGCCTTTCCGAGAAATTCGATTCCTATCCCGACCAGCTGTCCGGCGGCCAGCAGCAGCGTGTGGCGATTGCCCGCTCGCTTGCCATGCGGCCGAAGGTGATGCTGTTCGACGAGGTGACCTCGGCGCTCGATCCTGAATTGACCGAGGAAGTGCTGACCGTCATGGAAAACCTCGCCAAGGGCGGCATGACCATGATCCTCGTGACCCACGAAATGGCTTTTGCACGCCGCGTGGCGACCGAAACCATCTTCATGCACAAGGGCAAGATCTGGGAGCAGGGCCGCTCGTCCGAACTCTTCGCCAATCCGCAAACGCCGGAACTCCGGCAATTCGTCAAGGCCGATGTGAAGTAGTTCACCGGCACAAAGGAAAGTCCATGACCACTGAAATCGTGCAACTGTGCCCGCTCATCCCGGCACTGGAACAGGAACTCGCGCAGCGCTTCACCGTGCACCGCCTGTTCGAAGCGGCAGACAAGGCGGCGTTCCTTGCTGAAAAGGGCGCTGCAGTCCGCGGCGTCGTCACCGGCGGCCATATCGGCCTGCCGGCAGATATTGGTGCTGCACTCCCCAACCTCGAAATCGTCGCCATTAACGGCGTCGGTTTCGACAAGGTCGATCTCACTGATGCCAAACGGCGCGGTTTCCGCGTTTCCAACACGCCTGACGTATTGACGGCGGATGTCGCTGACCTCGC
Source organism: Agrobacterium sp. O3.4 (assembly GCF_041414895.1). Classification (NCBI taxonomy): domain Bacteria; kingdom Pseudomonadati; phylum Pseudomonadota; class Alphaproteobacteria; order Hyphomicrobiales; family Rhizobiaceae; genus Agrobacterium; species Agrobacterium sp. O3.4. Next base: position 140,888 of record NZ_JALPZP010000005.1, on the reverse strand, counting down.
GCTCGGTCTCGTTCTGGCGCAGGCACGCAAGCTGCCGCAGGCAGATCAGCATGTGCGCACCGGGCAGTGGCTGAAGGGCGATATGGGGCTTTCCACCCGGGTTGCCGGCCGCCGTTACGGCATTTTCGGCCTTGGCCGCATCGGTCAGGCAATCGCAAAGCGGCTCGAAGGTTTTGACGCGCGGATTTCCTATACCGCCAGAAACCGCCGCGACGTCGCTTATGATTATCACGACAGCATCGAGGCGCTAGCTGCCAATTGCGACGTGCTGATCATCGCCGCCGCTGCCACCGCTGAAACGCGCCACATCGTCAATGCCGGTGTGTTGCAGGCGCTTGGGCCACAGGGTGTGCTTGTCAACGTGGCACGCGGTTCGCTGGTGGATGAGAAGGCGCTGGTCGAGGCGCTTTCAAACGGCACGATCGGCGGCGCGGCGCTTGATGTCTTCGAGGATGAACCGCGTGTGCCGGAAGCGCTTTTCGCTTTCGACAATGTCACGCTTGCCCCGCATGTCGGCAGCGGCACGCACCAGACGCGACGCGCCATGGCCGACCTCGTTCTTGCCAATCTCGACGCACATTTTGCTGGCAAGGAACTGCCGACTCCAGTGGTCTGACATACCTCTATCGAAGCCTTTAATCTGACGGCGCGGCTTTTATCCGCGCCGTTTCGATTCGTGCTGTTGGCTGTTCCTCATTTAGCCTGCAAAAGGCAGCCATTTGCCCGTAATCCCGGCCTGTCGTTCATATTTATATAATATGTATAATCCTACTATTCTGCTTCCTTATAAAGCGATGAGGCGGAGAGGTGCGTTCCAAAGGCCCGAAGACACCCGAGCAGAACCGGATGTCGCGAGAAAAGCGCGACGCTACGCCATCTGCCCCTCCTGCAACGACTGAAAACGCCAATCCCTCCGACCGGCACGTGCTTCTGGAAGCAATGATCAATCATGTGCCGGATTTCATCTATGCCAAGGATCTGGAGGGTCGTTTTCTTTTCGCCAATCGCGCCATCGTTACGGAAAACGGCTTTAAGAGCGTCGAGGAACTGATCGGCCTTACCGATTACGATATTCACGGTGACGCGGCGCGGCGCGCCGGTATTCCCGATACCGAAGCGCGGGTGATGCGCACCGGAGAGCCTGATCTTGGCTACGAGGAACCTGCCATGCGCGGCGATATCGACCGTTGGTTGATGATGTCGCGTGTGCCGCTGAAGGATGAGAGCGGCAAGATCATCGGTGTGGTTGGCGCTTCCAGGGATATCACCCAGAAAAAGGCCTCGGAAAGACTGCTTCAGGCGCAGGCGCGTATCCTGGAAATGATCCTCGCGGCGGCGCGGATCGAAGATTTTCTCGAGGAATTCGTCAAGGCCATTGAAAACCTTGCCACCGGGCTTGCCTGTGCTGTCAGGGTGTTCGAGGCGGCGGCGGGAGAACCGTCCGTTTATGTCTCTCCGGCGCTGGTGTCGCATACGGGCCTGACGGCGCTCATTTCCACCGTCAGCGATGCCGGCAAGCTTACCCATCCGGCCGACAGCACTGCTTTCAGTTTCGATATTCCCGCCAGTGAGGGCAAGGCGCATGGCTTTGTCTGGTGCGTGCTGGCGGGCCGCCAGGCGGATGCGGCGCTGGTCGAATTTATCGGGGCTGCCGCCCGCATGGCGGGACTGGCGATCGACCGGAAACGTGCCGCCGCGCATATCGCTTTTCTCGCCGACCACGACATGCTGACCCGGCTACCCAATCGCCGTTTTCTCGATACGCGGCTACCGGAAATATTGGCGGTGGCGGCAAAGGCGAAACGGCAGGTCGGCATCGGTTTTCTTGATCTCGATAATTTCAAGCAGATCAATGATACGCTTGGTCACAGCGTTGGCGACGCGCTGCTTTCGAGAACGGCGGAGCGTATCGCGCACAGCCTTGGCCGAAACGATCTCGTGCTGCGGGTGGGCGGCGACGAATTCGTCGTCATTCTGGAAAAGCAGAAACTCGGTTTCGAAGACCGTCTGCAGCGCATTCAGGCGGCGGTTTCGCAGCCGCTGCGCATCGGCAATTACGATATCAAGGTCACCTGCAGCATCGGTATGGCGTTTTTTCCAGAACACGGGGAAACCACGGCGGAAATCGTCGCAGCCGCCGATCTTGCCATGTATGAGGCCAAACATAACGGCCGGGATGGCATTGCCACCTTCACGCCGCGCATGGCGGACGATCTGAGAAAGAAGTTCACCCGCATCGAGGAGCTGCGCAAGGCGGTGGAGCGGGATGAGTTTGTTCTGCATTTCCAGCCGCAGGTTGACCTTCTCACCGGCCGTATCAGTGGGGTGGAGGCGCTGGTGCGCTGGCAGCACCCGGTGGAGGGTCTGCTGGCGCCATTGGAATTCATCGGTCTTGCTGAAGAAACCGGCCTCATCGTGGAGCTTGGGGAAAGCATTCTGAAAAAAGCCTGCCAGCAGGCGCAGGCTTGGATCGCGGCCGGCCTGTCGCCCATTAAAATGGCGGTCAATATTTCGCCCCGGCAGTTTCAGGGCGGGCTTGTGGAGCAGATCCAGTCGGCGCTGAAGGAAAGCGGTCTTTCGCCTTCGCTGCTCGAAATCGAAATCACTGAGACGCTTATCATCCAGGACGTCGAAACATCGGTGCGGATCATGCGCGCTATCAAGCAGATGGGCGTCAGTCTCGCATTGGACGATTTCGGCATCGGTTATTCCTGTCTCGGCATGCTCAAGACCTTTCCACTGTCCTGCATGAAGATAGACCGCTCGTTTCTTACCCACCTGCCGGAAAAAACCAAGGACAGCGCCATCGTTTCGATCATGATCCAGCTTGCTGGGTCTCTGGATATCGACGTCATTGCCGAGGGTGTGGAGACCGGCGAGCAGGCGGCGTTTCTGCGCGCGGCCGGCTGTCCCTACGGGCAGGGTTATTATTTCAGCCGCCCGGTTCAGGCGGACGTGATTGAGGACATGCTGGCGAAGATGACGACATTCCCGACAGGCCCTGCCGGCGATCTGCAATAAACCGGTTATGAAGGCCCTGTTTTGACGGGCCTGATGTGGGCGAGGCCGGAAGGGCTCCGACAGTATTCCCGCGCCTTTTATTTCTATAACCCCCAACCTCCTTGTGATCGTACCGGGTCAAGATGACGTACATCCGTCCTTTGCGGCGCGGTGTATTTATATTTTATGATCAATGAAATTATTATAATCGATTATTTTTATTAAGTAATGAATGCCGTTATTTGAAAATATAAAAAGATATTATTATATTCTGAAGTATTTATTTGTTGTAATTTTGCTACTTAATATTGTTCTGTACTTTTATTGTATTTGTAATCTGCCGATTTGAATTGCGAGTCTCCTGCTATTTCTGTCATTTGCTGAATCAGCGCAGGGAAGCGGGCGGCAGGGAAAGACCAGCCCTCAGTTTTGCGCATTTGTTGAAAAATTTTTGACTGGAGATTACAAATGAACATCAAGAGCCTTCTTATCGGCTCCGCTGCAGCTCTCGCAGCAGTATCCGGCGCACAGGCCGCTGACGCTATCGTCGCTGCCGAGCCCGAGCCCATGGAATATGTTCGCGTCTGCGACGCTTTCGGCACCGGCTTCTTCTACATCCCCGGCACCGAAACCTGCCTGAAGTTCTCGGGTTACATCCGTTTCCAGACCAACGTGGGTCGCGATGCAGCCAGCCCGTCTGACTGGGATTCGACAACACGTGCCCAGTTCAACATCGACACCCGCACTGACACTGATCTCGGCGCTCTGCGTGGCTACATCGGCCTTCGTGGAAATGCTGACTCCGGCGTTGGCGGCGCGACTGCCGGTACGAGCGGTAACCTGGGTTCTGGCGTTTTCGTTGACCAGGCCTTCATTCAGCTTGGCGGCTTGACGGTTGGTAAGGTTTACAGCTGGTGGGACGAAGACCTTTCCGGCGAAACCGACGTATTGTCTTCCAATGCCCTGTTCAACTCTCTCCGCTATGTCTACGATGCCGGTTCCTTCTGGGCAGGCGTTTCGGTCGATGAACTCGAAGGCATCACTGTTTCGAGCTTCAATGAGCGTGACAACAATATTGGTGTTGCTCTCGGCGCAGGCGCAAAGCTCGACAGCGTAACTCTGCAGCTCATCGGCAGCTATGACACCGATCGTGAAAACGGTGCGGTACGCTTGATGGCGACTGCCGACGTTGGCCCGGGCACGCTTGGTCTGGCCGGTGTTTGGGCATCCGGCGCAAATGCTTATTACAATGTCTCCGAATGGGCAGTTGCCGCAGAATACGCCATCAAGGCAACCGACAAGCTGAAGATCACCCCCGGCGCCCAGTTCTTCGGTGGTTACGGCCTCGCTTCCTGGGACGAATTCAAGGACGTCGATGCTTGGAAGGCCGGTGTGACGGTTGATTACAAGATCACCGATGGTTTCAACGCAAAGCTCACTGCAAACTACCTCGACGTCGACAACCAGCCTGAGGCTTGGACCGGCTTCCTTCGTCTGCAGCGTTCGTTCTAATAACTCGCATAACCAAAAAGCCTAAACCGGGTTAGACAACTCAGATCCACCCCGTTTCCGAACGGGTGAGTCACTAGCTCCAGTCAAAGTTCCTGACATGATGTCAGGTTTGCTCCCCGGACCCCTCCAGGCCGGGGAGTTTTTGTTTCTGTACGAGGTCTCCGGCAATTCACTTCCGCTATCGCAAGAATTCCGGCCCAATACCCTCTTCTTGGTCAGTAACGCCCTGTTGCCCGTGGGCAGCCGGCTCCGGTGGCCGGGGAGGGTGGACCGGTTCTTCAAAGGTCCGCAGCAGGCGGCCCCAACCCGGATCGTGCATATGCGCTTCAAGACCGGCGCGGGCGGCGAGGGCCAGTGCTTCTTCCTGGCCGAAGTTAATCGCTGCATCAACGTCGGTTGTCAGAACCCGGCCGTTTTCCATCAACATCCTGCCATCCACGAAGACGGTATCGACATCGCTGCCCAACACCTGATGCACCAGCCGGTGCACCGGCATCCACGTCGGCATCAGATGCGGTTTGCGCATGTCGATGATGACGACGTCGGCCTTTTTGCCGATTTCCAGCGAGCCGATCTCGTCCTCCATACCGATGGCATGGGCGGCGTCGATGGTGATCATTTCGAATATCTTGCCGGGCGGCAGCAGGTAACGATCATGGTTGTGCAGCAGATGTTGAGTGAATTGCGCCAGACGCGCCGTCTGCAACATGTCGAAATGCCGGCTGGGGGCCGCGCCGTCGGTGGTGATGGCAACACGAATGCCTTTCGACATCATTTCCATGATCGGCGTCGCCCGGCCGGGCGGGGCGTGGGTAACCCGAGTTCTTGTTTCGGCCAGAATGTCGATCTCGTCATGCGAGATGCCCCAGCAATGCTGGAGATGGATATCAGGGCCAAGCAGCGCATTTTCCTTGTCCTGATACGCCATGCGGATCTGTCCGGCAAAGGCGTCCGAATGCAGCCTGACGCCGGTTTTTCGTGCCGTTTCGCGGATCCGGCGCGCCTGCATCCGGTCATTTTCCGTCAGTTTCACCGCCTGATCGGGTGTTGAGGCATTGGAGGGCTCCACTGACGGAACGATGGTGAAAGGTGTGAGGAAGACGCTGATGCGGCCATCCGCCGTGCCGTGCAGGGCATCGATGGTTGCCTCGCTGCCTTCGATCATCTCTTCGAAGCTGATATGGCGGCGCTCCGGCGAACCGCTCTCCCAACGGGTGACCGGATGCGGCCATGGCAGGCCGGATGGGCCGACACAGATGATTTCGCGAAGGCCGATCTCCTCATAGGCGCGTGCATGGTTGATGGCGAAGACGGGATCGTCGGCGCGCGGCATCGAGGTGATGATGCTGGCGCCGGTCGTCACGCCGGCGCGCAACCGCTCGATGCCGGAGACCAGGCCGTCGGCGTACCAGTAATCGCGGGTGACATAATGATAATAGGTCGGCGTCACCACCTTCATCCACATGGCATTGGTATCGGCGGCAATGCTGCGGATAAGCGCATGCCCGGCATGGCCATGCGCATCGATCAGGCCGGGAATGATGAGTTTGCCCCGGCACTCGATGATCTGCTTGTCGGGGTGACGTGCGGCGAGTTCCCCGGCCGTGCCGATGTCAACGATACGATCATCCTGAATGGCAAGGCCGCCATCCTCGATAATCCGTCTTTCCCGATCCACGGTGACGATCGTACCATGCAGCAGCAGATAATTTCCCATTCGCCTTCTCCCATATGTTTACAGTCGGTATCCAGAATTTCGCAATTTTGAATACGATAATTGTCAACAATATTATTGACAATAAGCCGCAGCAAAACAATACTCCGCTTGCTCAGCCGCCAGCCGGCTTTCCAACGACCTATAAAAAGGGGGGATCAAATGTCCCGAATTAGAAGTTTTGTTCTGGCCGCCATGGCCGCCGCCGCCATTGCCGCTCCCGCAAGTGCCGAGACCCTGCGTTGGGGTAGCCGCGCCGATCTTTATTCGCTCGATCCATATTCGGTGCCTTCCACCTCCAACCTTGCTTTCCTCAATCACATCTATGAAGGGCTTGTCCGTTACGGGCCGGACTTCAAGATCGAGCCAGCGCTGGCGACGGAGTGGAAACTCGTTGATGGAAAGACCTGGCGCTTCACCTTGCGCAAGGGTGTGAAGTTCCATGACGGCTCGGATTTCACCGCTGATGATGTGGTCGCTTCCTTCACGCGCGCTTCAGATGCCACCTCGCCATTGCGCGGCAATATTCCGGTCTTTGCCGGCGTGAAGAAGGTCGATGATTACACTGTTGATCTCGACGTCACCGCACCGACCTCGCTTTTCCTGAACGACATCACCAATATCTTCATTTTCAACGCCAAGTGGTTGAAAGATAACAATAGCGAGAAGCCGACCGACTTCGCCTCCAAGGTCGACGGTTATACGACGATGCACACCAATGGCACCGGGCCGTTCAAGCTCGAAAGCCGCGTGCCTGATAGCAAGACTGTTCTCGTTGCCAATGACGGCTGGTGGGATCAGAAAAAGCACAATCTCGACCGCATCGAATTCGTGCCGATCGCCTCTGCCGCGACACGTGTTGCAGCGCTGCTCTCTGGCGAAATCGACCTGATCGATTCCGCGCCGATCCAGGATCTGCCGCGGCTTGAATCCTCAGCCAATATCACGGTGAAGAAGCGCACCGAACTGCGCACGCTGTTCATCGGTTTCAACCGTCGTGAAAAGCTGGAAGACGGCAAGCCCAACCCGTTTAATGATCTGCGTGTGCGTCAGGCATTCGAGGCGTCGCTTGATCGCGATCTCATCAACAAGAAGGTCATGCGCGGCCTTGCAAGACCTTCAGGCTCGCTCATCGCGCCTGAAATTGCCGGTTATGCCAAGTCGCTCGATACCTATGAGCCCGCCGATCCGGCAAAAGCGCAGAAGCTGCTTGCCGATGCGGGCATGAAGAACCTCGCTTTCACCTATACCTGCATGAATGATGAAAGCATCAACGAGGAAGATATCTGCTCCGGCGTTGCCAACATGCTGAAGCGCGGCGGTTTCCAGCCGACGATCGACATTGCACCGCGCTCCGTACAGTCGCCCAAGCGCAATGGCGGCAAGGCCGATGTCTTCAACCTCAGCTGGGCGAACGAGCCGACGCTCGATGCCTTCTCGTTCCTGTCGCAGATCCTGTCGACCCGCAAGGGTGCGATGGGCGTCTCCAATTATGGCGGCTGGTCGAACCCCGAGATCGACAAGCTGGTCGATCAGGCAGCGCAGGAACAGGACAACACCAAACGTCTGGCGCTTGAAGAAGCCGCGTTGAAAATCGCCAAGGATGAAACCATGCTTGTTCCGCTGCATCAGCAGCCCATTGCATGGGCCATGCTCGGAAAGGTCAAGAGCGTCGATTTCCGTGCCGATAACAAGCCGCGTCACTGGCTGACACAGCTCGACAAATAATGCAGGACGCTGGAAGGGCGTCGGCCTGTCGCCGAACGCCTTTCCAGCCTTTCCGGCGCAGTTCGCCTCAGCCGTTGAAACCCTGATGCTCACGGAAGGGACGGCCGAAACGCGATCCTTCGCCGGTGCAATTGTCGACAATGTGACGGGCTCAGGCGCGAGGCATCGTCGCATCGTTGCGAAAGCTCTACCCTGTCTCTGGAAGAGAATGGTCGAACCTGGCACGCCTTGTGGCGCAGGTTCGCATCCGAGAGGTAACCATGCTGGTTTTCATCATCAAGCGTTTGGGAAATGCCGTGCTCGTCATGCTTTCCGTCGCGCTTATCGCATTTCTGATTTTCCGGCTCGCGGGTGATCCCGTTGAGCTGATGGTCGGCGAACAGACCTCGCAGGAGGATCGGGCCGCCCTGCGTGAGCGCCTCGGCCTCAATGACAGCCTGCCGACGCAATATTTTCGGTTTGTGAAAGATGCGGCAGAGGGCAATTTCGGCGTTTCCTATCGCAACGGCCAGCAGGTGTTGCCGCTGATAGCGGAGAGGTTTCCGGCAACGCTGGAGCTTGTTCTTGTCGCTACCGTCCTTTCGCTGGTCGTCGGTCTGCCGCTTGGGGTGCTGACGGCAATCAGGCGTGGCAAGTGGTATACGGAGGGCCTGCAGTTCCTGTCGATCGTCGGCGTCTCCCTGCCGAGTTTCGTTGTCGGCATTCTGCTCATTCTCGTCTTTTCGGTGTCTCTCGGCTGGGCGCCGGCCTTCGGTCGGGGAGATGTGGTGCAGATCGGCTGGTGGTCCACCGGGTTGCTGACCTCCTCAGGGCGTGCGGCCATCATTTTGCCGGCCATTGCGCTTTCGCTTTATCAGATCACGCTTGTCATGCGTCTGGTTCGCGCCGAGATGCTGGAAGTGTTGCGCTCCGATTTCGTGAAGTTTGCGCGGGCCCGTGGCATTCCCCGCTGGCGTATCTACTTCCGCCATGCGCTTCGCAACTGTCTCATGCCTGTCGTGACGCTGACGACGATGAATGTCGGCTCGCTCATCGCCTTCGCGCTGATCACGGAAACGGTGTTCCAGTGGCCGGGCATGGGCATGCTGTTCATACAGGCGGTGACGTTTCTCGATATCCCCGTCATGGCGGCCTATCTCTGCATCATTTCCTTCATCTTCGTTGTTCTCAACACGTTCGTCGACATTGCCTATGCGGTGATCGATCCGCGTCTGCGCACCGCGCGTTAACCGAAGGGAGCCGGTTTCATGACAGACCTTCCACAAATGGCAAAACCCGCCCGCCGGTCGCTTTTCAGCCGCATGCGCGACAGCGATCTCTACTGGTCCTTCAGCCGCAGCAAATCGGCGAAGATCAGTGCGCTGGTCCTCTCGATCCTGATCCTCGCTGCCATATTCGCGCCGCTGATCGCGCCGCAAAACCCCTATGACGGCGCTTCGCTGGACATGTGGAAGGCCGAGTTGCCGCCGGTGTGGCAGGAGGGCGGCGAATGGCCCTATCTGCTCGGCACCGATACGCAGGGGCGGGACATGCTCTCCGCCATTCTTTACGGCACACGCATATCGATCGTCATAGGTGTCGCCTCCGTGGCGCTGTCGCTGGTCATCGGCATGACGGCCGGACTGGTCGCCGGTTATTTCGGCGGCTTTGCCGATAATCTCCTGATGCGGATCGGCGATATCACGCTCTCCATCCCGACAATTCTGGTGGCCATCCTCGTCTCGACGGTGGTGCGGCAGATGTTGCCGGACAGTCTGCGCGAGGTGGGGGCATCCGCCGTGCTCATTTTCGCCATCGCCCTTTCCGCCTGGGTGCAATATGCGCGCACCGTGCGTGCCCAGGCCATCGTCGAAACCGGCAAGGATTATGTGCAGGCGGCCAAACTCATCGGCGTTCCCGCCCGTCGCATCATGGCCAACCATATCCTGCCCAATACGCTCACACCGATCATGGTTGCCGCCACGCTCAATTTCGGCATGGCGATCCTCACCGAAGCGACGCTGTCCTTCCTCGGCATCGGCATGCCGCCCAGCCAGCCTTCGCTCGGAACGCTGATCCGTATCGGCAACCAGTTCCTGTTCTCGGGTTCGTGGTGGATCGTCTTGTTTCCCGTTTTCCAGCTCTGTCTGCTCGTCGTCACCGTCAACCTTCTTGGTGACTGGCTGCGCGATGCGCTCAATCCGAAACTGAGGTGAGTTCCATGCACGATCTTCTGCTCCGCAACATCAGGCCCATGGCGGGCGATACCTGCGACATTCTGATCAGGCAGGGAAAGATAGCCGGTTTCGGAAAGTTCGAGGCCGAGCCGGGCATGCCGGTCGAGGAGGGGAATGGCGCGATTGCCGTTCCCGGCCTTATCGATGCCCATACCCATCTCGACAAGACGACATGGGGCATGCCCTGGCACGTCAATAATCGCGCCGCGATCCTGCGCCAGCGGATCGACTTTGAACGCGAAAACCGGACACAGATCGGCATCGATCCGCACCGCCAGTCCATGCGCCACGCCATCGGCCTTGCGGCCAACGGCGGCACCCATATTCGCAGCCACGTGGATATTGACCCGACCCATGGCCTGGCGCTTGTGGAGGGCATCTGGGAAACCCGCGAGAAGCTGAAGGGCATCATCGACATCGAAGTCGTTGCCTTCCCGCAATCCGGCGTCATGGTCATGCCCGGCACCGTGGAGCTTCTGGACGAGGCCTTGAAACAGGGCTGCGAAGTGCTTGGCGGCATCGATCCCTGCGGCATCGACCGCGATCCGAAAGGCCAGCTGGATATTCTCTTTGCGCTTGCGGTCAAGCACGGCGTGCCGATCGACATCCATCTGCATGAGGCTGCCGATCTCGGCGCCTTCACCATGGAGCTGATCTTCGAGCGTATCCGGGCCAATGGCATGGAAGGCAAGGTTGCGATCAGCCACGCCTTTGCACTGGGAATGAATGATTACCTGCGGGTCGGCAAGCTGATCGAAGAGATTGCAAGGCTCGACGTGGCGATCCTGACGACCGGTGCGCCTTCGGCAAACGTGCCGTCGATCATGCGGTTGAAGGAAGCGGGTGTGCGTGTCGGCGGTGGTTGCGACGGCATTCGCGATACCTGGGGTCCATGGGGTCAGCCGGACATGCTCGACCGGGCAAAGATCATCGGCATGAAGAACGGCCTGCGCTCGGATATCGAGCTTGCCCATGTGCTGCATGTGGTATCGCAGGGCGGAGCCGATGTCATGGGGCTTGGTGATTATGGCCTGAAGGAAGGCCGCGCCGCGGATTTCACGCTGCTTACGGGCGAAACGTTCGCCCATGCCGTTGTCGATATCGCGCCCCGGCCGCTCGTCGTCAAAGGCGGCCGCGTCACCGCCAGAAACGGCAAAGCCATCGTGGAGGCGCCGTGATGAGCGCCGCTTTGCAATCTCTCGCGCTTGGCGAACGTCCGTCGGGTCGCACGCTGCTTACCGCAAGCTGGGTTGTCGGACACAAGGACGGATCACACCGGCTCTTGAAAAACGGCGAGGTGGTCTTTGAGAATGGTGAGATTCTTTTCGTCGGGCACGGTTTTCCAGGCGAGGTCGCCCGTCGCGTCGATTTCGGCAACGCCCTCATCAGCCCCGGCCTGATCGATCTCGACGCGCTTTCCGATCTCGATACGACGATCCTGGGGATCGATCACTATCCCGGCTGGGCCAAGGGCCGGGTCTGGCCACGATCTTATGTCGAGGCCGGTCCTTACGAGATGTATTCCGAGGAGGAACTGGCTTTCCAGAAGCGTTTCGCTTTCGGCCAGCTGCTTCTCAACGGCATCACCACGGCAGCACCCATCGCTTCCCTGTTTTACCGGCAATGGGGCGAAACCGTCGCCGAATTCGAGGCTGCGGCCGATGCTGCCGGCGAACTCGGTCTGCGCGTCTATCTCAGCCCCGCATACCGCTCCGGTGGCATGGTGCTGGAAGAGCCGGGGCGCATGGTGCCTGTCTTTGACGAAGAGCGCGGCTTTCAGGGGCTAAAGGATGCGGTGTCGTTCATCGAAAGACAGAGCGGACGGCATGGTGATCTCGTGCGCGGCATGCTCGCGCCGGATCGGGTCGAGACATCGACGCTCGCCCTGTTGCAAAGAACAGATGCGGCCGCTCGTGATCTTGGATGCAAGTTCCGTCTGCACATGGCGCAGGGCACGATGGAGGTCGATACCGTCCGCAGCCTTCATGGCTCCACTGCGCCCGTGTGGCTGGCCAAGGCCGGCCTCCTCAGCGACCGCCTTGTCGCGCCGCACGCCACCAATGCGACGGACGAAGATCTGGCGCTCTACGCTGAGAATGGCGTTTCCATCGTCCACTGTCCGCTGGTGTCTGCCAGAGGCGGCAGCAAGCTGTCGTCGTTTTCGTCGTGCCGGCAGCGTGGCATCAACATCGCGATGGGCACGGACACGGCACCGGCCGACATGCTGATGAACCTTCTGGTCGGGCTTATCACCTGCCGCATCAGCGACGGCGTGCCCGACAGGGTCCGTTCGGCCGATCTGTTCGACGCCGCCACGATCGGTGGCGCAAGGGCACTGGGCCGTGCCGATCTCGGACATCTCTCAAAGGGTGCCCGCGCCGATATCGCGGTCTTCGATCTCGATGATACCGTCATGGCGCCGAGCGTCGATCCGATTACGACCATCGTTACCGGCGGTTCGGGCAAGATCACGCGTGCGGTCTTCGTTGATGGCCGCCTGTCGATGCGCTCAAGGCAGGTCGCGAATATCGACATGGAGCAAGCCCGCGTTCAGGCGCAGGCGCAGTTCGATGGGCTGATCGCGAAATATCCCGAACGAAGCTGGGCCAACCCGCCCGTTTCGGAAATTTTCCCCCCGAGCTACCCGGTGGAGGTTGACGCCAATGGATAACATGAACCAGTCGGTTATCGACGTTCGCAATCTGAAAGTCGAGTTTCCGGGCCGCAGAGGCACGGTGACCGCCCTTTCGGATGTCAGCCTGTCGATCCGCCCCGGCGAAATCCTCGGTGTTGTCGGCGAATCCGGTGCCGGAAAATCCATGACCGGACTTGCGATACAGGGCTTGCTGGAAAAGCCCGGCCGCATCGCCGAGGGTGAGATCTGGCTTGGATCGCGGCGTATCGACAAGTTGGACGACAGGGCGATGGAGGGCATTCGCGGCCGCGAGATCGGTGCGATCTTTCAGGATCCGCTCACTTCGCTCAACCCGCTCTTTACGGTTGGCGCGCAGCTGGTCGAAACGATCCGCCAGCATCTGCCGCTCTCCAGGAAAGAAGCGCGGGGGCGGGCGGTTCAACTCCTGAAAGATGTCGGCATTCCGTCTCCGGAAGATCGCGTCGATCATTATCCGCATCAGTTCTCCGGCGGCATGCGCCAGCGTGTCGTCATCGCACTGGCGCTGGCGGCCTCGCCAAAGCTCATCATTGCCGACGAGCCGACCACGGCGCTTGACGTATCCATTCAGGCGCAGATCATCTCGCTGCTGCGCAGGCTGTGCAAGGAGAAGCAGACGGCCGTCATGCTGGTCACGCATGATATGGGCGTCATCGCCGAAGCCGCCGATCGCGTTGCCGTGCTTTATGCCGGCAGGTTGATCGAGGTCGGGCCGGTCGAGCAGGTTCTGCATGCGCCGAAACATCCCTATACGCAGGGCCTGATGGCCTCCATCCCATCGCTCGGCGCGCGGGTGGAGAGGCTCAACCAGATCGACGGGGCGATGCCGCGTCTTGATGCTATCCCGCCGGGCTGCGCCTTCAATCCGCGCTGTGGCTTTGCCGGCCCCCGCTGTCTTCGCGAGCGCCCGGAACTGGAAACGCAGGGCAACAGCGCAAGTGCCTGCTGGATGAATGCAGGAGGAACAGCATGAAAACCTCGGTGACAAAAACACCCGCACTGACGGTGAAGGGTCTGACCAAGACCTTCGATGTTTCCGCCCCGTGGCTCAACCGCGTCATCGAGCGCAAGCCCCGTCAGTTCGTGCAGGCCGTCAACGACATCGATTTTACGGTGCCAGCCGGTGGCTGTCTCAGCATTGTCGGCGAAAGCGGCTGCGGCAAGTCCACCGTCGCGCGGCTGGTGACAGGGCTGTTCCGCCCAAGCGCCGGTGACTTTCGTTTTGCCAAAGGGCGGACGGATGCACCGCTTTCGGCGCAGATGATCTTTCAGGATCCCTATGCCTCGCTCAATCCGCGCTGGCGGGTGAAGAACATCATCGCAGAGCCGATCCGCGAGCTGAAACTGCGCGCCACCCGTGCAGAGACAATGGAGCGGGTGGAGGAACTGCTGCGAACGGTCGGCCTCTCTGCCTCCGACGGCGAGAAATTCCCGCATGAATTTTCCGGCGGCCAGCGCCAGCGCATTTCAATTGCCCGTGCCCTGGCAAGCGAGCCGGAGTTTCTGGTCTGTGACGAACCGACATCCGCGCTTGATGTATCGGTGCAGGCGCAGGTGCTGAACCTGATGCGGCGGCTGCAGGACGAGTTGGGGCTGACTTATCTGTTCATCAGCCACGATATGAGCGTGGTTCGCCACATGTCGGACCGTATCGCTGTGATGTATCTCGGCCGCATCGTGGAGGAGGGCGATACGGAGGAGCTGTTCGCCCGCCCGCGTCACCCCTATACGCAGCTTCTGCTGCAGACCATTCCGAATATCGAGGCCCCGCGCCGCGACCGGGAACTGGTGGCAGGCGAAGTCCCAAGCCCGCTCAGGCCGCCCTCGGGCTGCACCTTCCATCCGCGCTGCCCGCTTGCAACGGCGCGCTGTTCGGCGGAAGTGCCGCAGGTGCGCACGCTTGCCGGCGGCACACGCGTTGCATGTCATCTGGTGGAGGATGAAGAGGTGTTGACGCAGGAACGGGAGCGCGCCTGAGCCGCAAGGTCAGGCGAGTGCCGCCCGCAGATCATGGGAAAGGTCGCGGATTTCGCTGAGGTCGAGTTCCGCTTCCACATGTTCGAGGTGATGGGTCATCAGATGCGTGGCCCTCGCCGGGTCGTTATTGGCGATCGCGTCGACAATTTCCGCATGTTCGTCGGGCCCGCAGTTAAAGCGGTCCGTGTTGCGGTAAACGGCAGTGATGAGGGAGGAACGCGAAATGAGGTCGCGCATGGTGGTGAACAGGAAATCGGAACCGACCGTTTCCGCAAGCAGCAGGTGGAAGCCGCCGGAAAGCTTGATGATGTCGGTGGTGATGTTGTGAGCGTTGGCCACGCGCTCCTTTTCGACATGGTCGCGAAGCCGCTTCAGAGCGGCCTTGGTGGTGGATTTGCACAGCCGCTCAACAACACATTGTTCCACGGTGCGGCGAACGAAGAACACGTCTCTCGCCTCTTCGACCGAGGGTTTGGAAACGAAGGCGCCGCGATTGGGAACGATGGTGACGAGACCGTCTCGCTCCAGCACGGAAAGCGCCTGGCGGATGCGCGCGCGGCTGACGCCAAAAATCGTGGCGAGCTGTTCTTCCTTCAGCTGCACGCCCGGGCGAAGCCGTCGTTCAGCGATCGACAGCCAGACTTTCTCGACAATTTGCTGCGTGGACTGGCCGTTCTGTTCGGTCATCGGTTTCGCTCTCCATTGTGGGTAGAGAAGCGTGATGCGGTGGAAAAAGTCAACCGTTTCAACACAGTTTTGGTTGCAAGATTGTCAACAATCTGAAATAATATTGTGTACTATAAACAGGGCAGTTGTCATGGAATTCGACTTCACCACGCTCGAGCCGCAGAGCCGTTACCGTCTGCTGACGAATTTTATCGGTCCCCGGCCGATTGCGCTCGTCACGACGCGTTCTGCTGCCGGCCACAACAATGCGGCGCCGATGAGCTTTTTCAACGTTTTCTCCCATGATCCGCCGATCGTCGTCCTCGGTATCCAGCCGCGGGTGACGGGCGAGGAGAAGGACACGATGGTCAATATTCGCCGCACCGGCGAATTCGTCATCAACATGGTGGACATGGCCCTGTCGGAACAGATGCTCGTCTGCGGCCTCGGCTTCGACAGCGAGGTGGACGAACTTTCCATGGCGCGGCTGACCGCGACCCCCTGTAACAAGATCGATGCAAGCTTTGCGGCGGAATCACCCTGCGCCTTCGAGTGCCGGGTGGAGCGCCTGATCGATTATCCGCGCCGCACGCTGGTGCTGGGTGAGGTCGTGCATATGCATGTGCACAAGGATTGCCTCGATCAAGAGGGGCGTTATGTCGATCCGGACCGCTACCAGCCGATCGCACGTCTTCACGCCGACAATTACATTACTTCGGACCGCCAGTTCGTCCTCAAGGCGCCAGCGATTACCGACTTCATCAAGCCAGATGGCGCGTGAAGGTCCTGAAAGGCTTACCCCGATGCATATTCGCCTGATCAACCCGAACTCTACGGCCTCTATGACGGCGCAGGCGCTCGACAGTGCCTTGCGCGTCAAACACATGGATACGAAAATTTCCGCTGCAAATCCTGTCGATACGCCCGTCAGTATCGAAGGTGGAGCGGATGAGGCGCTGGCCGTTCCGGGCCTGCTGCAGGAAATCCGCAAGGGTGAACAGCTGGGCGTTAACGCTTATGTCATCGCCTGCTTTGACGATCCGGGACTGCATGCTGCCCGCGAAGTGGCGCGCGGGCCGGTCATCGGCATCTGCCAGGCCGCCGTGCAGGTGGCCATGACGATCAGCCGCCGATTTTCCATCATCACCACCCTGCCGCGTTCGATCCCCATCATCGAGGACCTTGTCGGCAACTATGGGGCGGAGCGGCATTGCCGCAGGGTTCGTGCCATTAATCTGCCGGTGCTTGGTCTCGAAGAAGACCCTCTCGCCGCTGAAATGATGCTGATCCGCGAGATCGAAGCGGCCAAGAAGGAGGACACGGCGGAAGCGATCATCCTTGGATGCGCCGGCATGTCGGCTCTGTGCGACAGGCTGCGCGAGGCAACCGGCGTGCCTGTTATCGATGGGGTTACGGCGGCGGTGAAACTGGCCGAGGCGCTGGTGGGGGCAGGTTACAGCACTTCGAAGGTCAATGCCTATGATTATCCGCGCATCAAGGAAGCCATGCTGGTTGCCTGAGCCGGAGGACGGCATACGGTTTCGGGCAATGTGGATGCCCGAAACCGCGCCATTTTCGACCTGAATTAGCGGGCGTGCTTCAATTGCAAGCGTGATACGCCGGCTGCGATGTTTACACCCGTGCCAACCTCCGCGCTGATCGGCTGAAGCGCGAAATTCTTGGCATTGCCGCCGATCAGGGCGTTTGCGCCAATACCGATGCCGACAGAGGCTGCGGCGGAGGCGCCGACATATTCGCCGCCAAGCGCACCGTCGCCGATGCGGCTTGCCGCCGTGTTGAACACGATCCAGCTCATATAGGTCTTGCCCGTCACGCCGATATCGAGGCCGAGCTTGCCGATGGTGCCGGTGTAGCGCTCGGTCTTGCCGGAACGCTGGCGAAACTGGCAATCGACATTTTTGCTGGAGCCGATCACAAGTCCGACTCCGCCGGCGATTTCGCAGGACAGGGTACCGACACGTTCCTTCTGGACGGTTTCAGTCGCGCGCTTCGAGTTATGCTTGGTTTCGGCTGAAGCGAGCGGGGCAAGTGCCAGGGTTGCGATGGCGGTTGCGAGAACGAACTTCTTCATTGTTTATCACTCCTGTTATTGTTGACGAGGTGGAGGCGCGGGGAGGCCGCGTCCAGCCTGATCGACGGCCGCTGGCGGATCGCCAGATCGGCGATGATGGGTCGCGATGCGAAACATTCGGCTATGATAACCGCCCGTTCGAAGGCAGAGAGTGTTTCAACTTCGCCTGTAAGGACGATGCACCCATCAGAAGAACTGACGGAGATGCAGCTGTTTTCCTGCCCGTCCGCATAGGCGATCAGTGCCTGCAAGGCAGCGCACAGGCTGATCTCCTGGGGATTGCATCCCGGTGCCGTGTCTGCGTTCCATGAAAGCATCATCGTGAAACCTCCCGCCTTGAACATTGACGGATCACTTCAGAGCTTTGGCGATGGCGTCCTTCGCCCGGCCAAGTTTCTCCTGTGCGTGGCCGGCCACTTTTTCGGCCCTGCCTTCCGCCTCAAGTCGCCCATTGCCGGTGATTTTTCCGGTCGCTTCCTTGATGGTGCCCTTAGCCTGGCGGGCAATGCCTTCGATACGGCTTTTGTCCATGATGCACTCCTTCCATCGTTGGATCGTGCCGCTGCTGACAACGGCATGATGGGAAGGTAGTGCGGCGCAATGGCGTGAAGCAGAGCATTTTCTACTAGTTGAACTGGTATAAAGTGACCTATTTTCGCAAAAGCGGGCCGCTATTTTTCCCTGCGGCCGGAAAAGCCCCGTTCGCGTGCCCAGATAACCGCGGCGGTCCGGCGGTTCACGCCGATCTTGCCATAAAGCGACGCGATGTGATTGCGGATGGTGTGCTTGGAAAGATGAAGTCTGTCGCTCATTTCCCTGTCGCTGCACCCGTCACAGATCAGCGACAGGATTTCCTCCTCGCGATCCGTCAGGTCCTTCAGCGATGCCGACGGCGTCGCGCTGCGCGCGTTCTGCCGCAGTCCCGCCAGTCTTTCGACGACGGTTCTGCTGAACCATGAGGTATCGGTCATCACGCTTTCGATCGCTTCGATCAGTTCATTCTCCGAGCGTCTGCGCTCGGTCACGTCCTGTATCGCCCAGATGACACATTGCTGGTCGTTGATCTCGGCGCGTTCGGCAGAAACGATGCATTCGGCCGTGCCGCCATCGCGCAGCTTCATGCGCATATTTTCGTTGCGGATGGGGATGTTGTCCTTCAGCCGCTTCTCAATATCCCGGCGCGCCGCCACATCTTCCCAAAGTCGCAATTCGCCGGCGGTTTTTCCCACCACTTCCGGCTCCTTGCGGCCGCATAGCTGCAGGAAGGCGTCGTTGACTTCAGTCAGCACGAAATCCTCCAGCCGCGAAACGGCAGCGGGTGCGGGCGAAAGGCGGAAAGACTTGAAGAACCGTTCCTCGCTCTGGCGCAGCGCGTTCTGTGCCCTGCGACGCCCGTCAAGATCGGCGAAGGTGAAGAGCATGCAGGGCTCTTCGGCAACCGCGATGGTTTCGCCGGCGACGATCACCAGCCTGTCGCCTCCCGGTATGGGGATGAGCGCCTCCCGCTGACGGATGATCCTGCCCTCATGCAGCCGCTTCAGCGCGTCCTCGCCGGTGTCGCATTCGGAAAACAGTCCAAGCTCCTCGACGCTCACGCCGATAATCTCCTCACGCGTGAAGCCGGTCATTTCAAGAAAGCCCTGATTGACGCGGATGAAACGCTCGTCTTCCAGCCGGCAGATCAAGCCCGGGGCAGGGTTGGCATTAAAGGCGCTTTCAAAGCGGGCTTCGGCCTCGAAACGGGGTGTCTCATCCCGGATGATGACGACGAGAACATCGGGCCTGGCACCCGCATCCTCAAGAACGAGGCCACGTATCGTATGGACCCAGCACTCCTCCTCATTGCCGCTCGGCGACACTTCAACCGTCACGTCGTCAAAATCATCGCCGGCCAGAAGACGCTCAAGCGGATATTGTCCCTCTTCGAGCAGATGGTTGTTGCGATAACGAAGCGTGAAATTGCGCCTGTAGGCCGCGGCATCCTCTCCCAGATCCGCAAGTGCCTCGATCCGGTGCATACGAAGTGCCGCCCTGTTTGCCCAGGCAATCGTTCCGTCGTTCTCGAGCAGGATCAAGCCGTCGCTCAGCCCGGCGATCAGATTCTGCAATACCAGCCGGTTGATCTTTGGAACCTCTGCGATCGCGTCCATGCTTCCCCCGATATCCTGATCCTTGACCCGATTATAACGCATGGTTGCGGCAAGTGTTGCAATGAGGTCCTGCCTGTGTTTCCGCGATCCGGCAGTCTCCTGTTGTTGTCGGATTTGCGACGAGGCGCGTCAGGCACTAGTGTCCGGTTGCGTGCTGTCGCGCGCAGCGACACTTGTCATGGGAGGACGCATGATCGACAAGCTGGAGTTTTTCATCGCATTGGCGCGCGCGGAGCATTTCGGGCGGGCCGCGGAGGAATGCGGTATTTCGCAGCCCAGCCTCTCGGCGGCGATCCGGCAACTGGAGGATCAACTGGGTGTCGTTCTGGTGGTGCGCGCCGCCCGTTATCAGGGGCTGACGCCGGAGGGCCAGCGTGTGCTGGAATGGGCGCGCCGCATCGTTGCCGATACGCGCACCATGCGCGAGGAAATGCGCGCCGCCCGCAAGGGCCTGGCCGGCCATATCCGCCTTGCGGTCATTCCCACCGCGCTTGCGATGGTGCCGCGATTGACGGAACCGTTTCAGGCGCGCCATCCGGATGTTACCTTTTCCGTGACGTCACGTACCTCGCTTCAGGTCTTGAGCCAGATCGAGAATCTCGAGATCGATGCGGGAATCAGCTATCTCGACAATGAGCCGCTGGGGCGGGTGACGACGGTGCCGCTTTATTCGGAGCGATATCACCTGATCGCAGCGGCCGGAACGCCTTTGGCCGATCAGGAAAGCGTTACCTGGAGGCAGGTTGCCGGTCTTAGGCTATGCCTATTGACTTCGGACATGCAGAACCGCCGTATCATCAACAAGCACATGGCGGAAGCGGGTGTGGAGGTGAAACCTACGCTCGAATCCAATTCGATGATCGTGCTTTTTTCCCATATTCGGACCGGACAATGGGCTTCAATAATGCCGCGTAACATAGCGGAATCATTTGGTTTTCCAAAGCAGATAAAAATGATCCCAATCATCGAGCCCGATGCCGAGCATCTCGTGGGGTTGATTGCGACTTACCGCGAACCGCATACGCCGCTGGTTTCGGCGCTTCTTCATGAGGCGCGGCAGCGCGCTTCGGAGCTGGTTTTTGATAGGAAATCCCTATCGAGCGACGGAAACACCGTATTGACCTGATCCTGCCGCTCTCGCCATTCTCGCTGTCAATGCAGGGGCTGCGAAAGGGCTGAAAATGTCCTTCTCGCCATCCTTGCCCCTGTCGGTTTGGGAGGACTGGCTTATGAATATCCAGGCGGTTGCCGCAGATGAGGCGGCCCGTGTTTCCGCGGTTATTGACGACTTTATTCACCTCGAAGGGCCGATGCTGCCCATCCTGCACGCGGTTCAGGAAGAATTCGGCTACATTCCCGAAAGCGCCAAGCAGATCATCGCCTCTGCACTGAATGTGTCGCGGGCGGAGGTGCATGGGGTCGTAACCTTCTATCCGGATTTTCGTGATCATCCTTCCGGCCGACATGTCTTGAAGCTCTGTCGCGCCGAGGCTTGTCAGTCGATGGGTGGCGAGCCTCTGGCGGATACCATCAAGTCCCGGCTCGGCCTTGACTGGCACGAAACCGCCGCTGACGGCTCCGTCACGCTGGAACCGGTTTTCTGTCTCGGGCTTTGTGCGCAGGCGCCGGCCCTGATGCTGGACGGCGAAGTCCATGCCCGCCTTGACGAGGACTGTCTTGGCGACATTCTGACGGAGGCGCGCCGATGAGTGTCACCGTTTTTGTTCCCGGCGATTCCGCCGCGCTTGCCGTTGGTGCAAACCGTGTTGCCGACGCCATTGCCCGGGAGGCGGCCAGCCGCAATCTTGATGTGCATGTTGTCCGCAACGGTTCGCGCGGCATGCTCTGGCTCGAAGTGCTGGTCGAAGTGCGCACCGACCATGGCCGCATCGCCTACGGGCCGGTGAACGCCGGCGACGTCGCCTCGCTGTTCGATGCGGATTTTCTGACCGGCGGCGAGCATCGTCTCTGTCTCGGGCCAACAAAGGACATCCCGTTCCTGAAAAGCCAGACGCGTCTGACATTTGCGCGCTGCGGCGTCACTGATCCATTGTCGCTTGAGGATTATCGCGCCTATCAGGGCATGAAAGGCCTCGAAAAAGCCGTCGCCATGGCGCCGCTCGACATCGTCGCCCAGGTGACCGAAAGCGGCCTGCGCGGACGCGGCGGCGCGGGTTTCCCCACGGGCATCAAATGGAAGACCGTTGCCGATGCGGTGGCCGACCAGAAATATATCGTCTGCAATGCGGACGAGGGCGATAGCGGCACCTTTGCCGACCGCATGATCATGGAAGGCGATCCCTTCGTGCTGATCGAAGGCATGGTGATTGCCGGCCTTGCCGTTGGTGCGACTAAGGGTTTCATCTATACGCGCTCGGAATATCCGCACGCGATCAAGGTCATGGAGCAGGCAATCGAGATCGCCCGGCGTGAAGGCATCATCGGCGCATCTGTCCTCGGTTCCGGGCGGGCCTTTGATCTCGAAGTGCGCATGGGTGCCGGCGCCTATGTCTGCGGCGAGGAAACATCACTTCTCAACAGTCTGGAAGGCAAGCGCGGCACCGTGCGCGCCAAGCCGCCGCTACCCGCCCTGCAGGGCCTGTTCGGAAAACCCACCGTCGTCAACAATGTGATTTCGCTGGCATCCATTCCGGTCATCATGGATCTGGGTGCCGCCTTCTATCGCGATTTCGGCGTCGGCCGTTCGCACGGCACGATCCCCATCCAGCTTGCCGGAAACATACGACATGGCGGGCTTTACGAGACCGCCTTCGGCCTGCCGCTCGGCCAGCTGGTCAACGATATCGGTGGCGGCACGATCACCGGACGTCCCGTCAAGGCGGTGCAGGTGGGCGGTCCGCTCGGCGCCTATTTCCCGGTTTCGCTGTTCGACACGCTCTTCGACTATGAGGCCTTTACGGCGGCTGGCGGCCTTATCGGACATGCCGGCATCGTGGTGTTTGACGACAGCGCCGACATGCTGCATCAGGCCCGGTTCGCGCTGGAATTCTGCGCCGTCGAAAGCTGCGGCAAGTGCACGCCCTGTCGCATCGGCTCGACGCGCGGCGTCGAGACGGTTGACAGCATCGCGCTCGGCATCGAGCGGGAGAAGAACACCGCGCTCCTCGCTGACCTCTGCGAGACCATGAAATTCGGTTCGCTTTGTGCGCTTGGCGGCTTCACGCCCTATCCCGTCATGAGCGCGCTCCGGCATTTCCCTGATGATTTTGTCCCCATCCCACGTGTTGAAGCGGCGGAGTAAGACCATGGCCCTTGTTTCTGAATTCGACTACGGAACCCCGAAATCCCGCGCAACGGACATGGTGACGCTCACCATCGACGGCCGGCAGATCACCGTACCGGCGGGAACGTCGATCATGCGGGCCTCACGCGAAGCGGGTATCGATGTGCCGAAACTCTGCGCCACCGATATGGTGGATGCTTTCGGTTCCTGTCGGCTCTGTCTTATCGAGGTGGAAGGCCGCAACGGCACTCCCGCCTCCTGCACCACGCCCGTCGCCGCCGGTCTTGTCGTGCATACGCAGACGGAGCGGCTGAAGCAGATCCGCAAGGGTGTGATGGAGCTTTATATTTCCGATCACCCGCTCGACTGTCTGACCTGCGCGGCCAATGGCGATTGCGAGCTGCAGGACATGGCGGGTGCCGTGGGCCTGCGCGATGTGCGCTACGGTTATGAAGGTGACAACCACGTCAAGGCACGCACCGGTGATGGCGATCTCAATGCCCGCTGGATGCCGAAGGACGAAAGCAATCCCTATTTCACCTATGATCCTTCCAAATGTATTGTCTGCTCGCGTTGCGTGCGCGCCTGCGAGGAAGTGCAGGGCACGTTTGCACTGACGATCGAAGGGCGTGGCTTTGAAAGCCGCGTGTCACCCGGCGCGCATGAGGCCTTCCTTGATTCCGACTGCGTTTCCTGCGGCGCCTGCGTGCAGGCCTGTCCCACCGCGACACTGACGGAAAAATCGGTGATCGAGATCGGCCAGCCGGAGCATTCGCTGGTCACGACCTGCGCCTATTGTGGTGTCGGCTGTTCCTTCAAGGCGGAAATGCGCGGCGAAGAGCTGGTGCGCATGGTGCCGTGGAAGGACGGGCAGGCCAATCGCGGCCATTCCTGCGTCAAGGGCCGTTTCGCCTATGGTTATGCAACCCACAGAGACCGTATCCTCAACCCGATGATCCGCGAAAAGATCAGCGATCCCTGGCGGGAAGTCACGTGGGAAGAGGCTTTCTCCCATGTCGCGTCGGAGTTTCAGCGCATCCAGGGCCAATATGGCCGGGAAGCCATCGGCGGCATCACCTCGTCCCGCTGCACGAATGAAGAAACCTTCCTCGTTCAGAAACTCATCCGTGCCGGTTTCGGCAACAACAATGTCGATACCTGTGCCCGCGTCTGCCACTCACCCACGGGCTATGGTCTCGGTCAGGCTTTCGGCACCTCGGCGGGAACTCAGAATTTCGACAGCGTGGAGCATTCCGACGTCGTCGTGGTTATCGGTGCCAATCCGACGGACGGGCACCCGGTCTTCGGTTCCCGGCTGAAAAAGCGGCTGCGGCAGGGCGCAAAACTGATCGTCATCGATCCCCGCCGTATCGATCTCGTGCGCGGCCCGCACGTGGAGGCATCCTTCCACCTGCCGCTGAAGCCCGGCACCAACGTCGCCGTGCTGACGGCGCTTGCACATGTGATCGTCACCGAAGGCCTGTTCAACGAGGCCTTCATCCGCGAGCGTTGCGACTGGTCTGAATTCGAGGATTGGGCTGCTTTCGTTGCCGAGCCTCAGCACAGCCCGGAAGAAACCGAAAGTTTCACCGGTGTTCCGGCGGAAGAACTGCGCGGGGCCGCCCGCCTTTATGCCCGGGGCGGCAATGGTGCGATCTATTACGGCCTTGGCGTGACCGAACACAGCCAGGGGTCGACCACGGTCATGGCGATTGCCAATCTGGCCATGGCCACCGGCAATATTGGCCGCCCCGGCGTGGGCGTCAATCCGCTGCGCGGGCAGAACAACGTTCAGGGCTCCTGCGACATGGGCTCGTTCCCGCATGAGCTTCCGGGTTACCGGCATATTTCCGATGACGCCACGCGCGACATCTTCGAGAAACTCTGGGGCGTAAAGCTCAACAACGAGCCGGGACTGCGTATCCCCAACATGCTCGACGCTGCCGTGGATGGCAGCTTCAAGGGCAT
Organism: Agrobacterium sp. O3.4; assembly: GCF_041414895.1. Lineage (NCBI taxonomy): Bacteria > Pseudomonadati > Pseudomonadota > Alphaproteobacteria > Hyphomicrobiales > Rhizobiaceae > Agrobacterium > Agrobacterium sp. O3.4. Next base: position 115,947 of record NZ_JALPZP010000005.1, on the reverse strand, counting down.
CTACATTCAGGGCGAGGATATTCTCCAGTCCGATCCGGACACGAAGCACGTGTCCGCCGGTCTTGCCGCCATGGAATGTGTCGTGGTGCATGATCTCTTCCTGAACGAGACGGCGAATTATGCGCACGTCTTTTTGCCCGGTTCCACCTTCCTCGAAAAGGACGGCACCTTCACCAATGCCGAGCGCCGTATCAACCGCGTGCGCCGGGTCATGTCGCCGAAGAACGGTTTTGCCGACTGGGAGGTGACACAGAAGCTGGCGCAGGCCATGGGGCTTTCATGGAACTATGAACATCCGTCGGAAATCATGGATGAAATTGCGGCGACGACACCGAGTTTCGCCAGCGTTTCCTATGATTATCTCGAGCGGAACGGTTCGGTGCAGTGGCCCTGCAACGAGAAGTTCCCGCAGGGGTCGCCAATCATGCATGTCGACGGTTTCGTACGTGGCAAGGGCAAGTTCATCCGCACCGAATATGTGGCGACGGATGAACGCACCGGCCCGCGCTTCCCGCTGCTGCTCACCACCGGCCGCATCCTGTCGCAATACAATGTCGGCGCGCAGACACGGCGCACGGAAAACGTCGTGTGGCATGAGGAGGATCGGCTGGAAATCCACCCGCATGATGCCGAACAGCGCGGCGTCAAGGATGGCGACTGGGTGAAGCTTGCCAGCCGCTCCGGAGATACGACGCTGAGGGCGCTGATCACCGACCGCGTGGCGCCGGGCGTGGTCTATACGACCTTCCACCATCCCGGCACGCAGGCGAATGTCATCACCACCGACTTCTCCGACTGGGCAACGAACTGTCCCGAATACAAGGTGACCGCCGTGCAGATATCACCTTCCAACGGGCCGACGGAATGGCAGGAGGAGTATGATGCGCTCGGCCGCCGGTCGCGGCGGATCACCGGCAAGCTGGAGGCAGCCGAATAATCGGGGCCGGGGGGTGCCCCGGCCACTTGAAACATGGACGCCGACCGGCAGGCGGCGCGGGGAACAGTATGTTGCTTAATCACACCGACGAAAAACTGGTGAGAATGGCGAACCAGATCGCGATTTTTTTCCTGTCTCAGCCGGAGGATGTCCGCATTGACGGTGTCGCCACCCACATCAACAAATTCTGGGAGCCGCGCATGCGCCGCCGGTTTTTCGAGATCGTGGATGCCGGTGCCGGCGATTTTCTGCCGCTGGTGATCGCAGCCTCAGCGGAGATCAAGAGACCCGGAACGCCCACCGCCGATGCAGTGGGGCTTGGGGAGGATGCAAAGGGTGCGCCGGGAGGCAAAGGGCCGGCTGCGGGTGAGTCCCTGTCCGAGCCGAGTATTCCCGAAACCAGACACTGAACGCGGCGAGGGCCGCCTTTACCTATTGCCGCATGGGAGAGCATTCGGCGGTTTCGCCCTGCCATATGGGGCGTATGAAATTTGTCCAGACATCCACGAGGGAGGTAATGTCGATGGCAGTAGCAGGCGTATCTGCGGGAGAACCGGTGCAGGCCGGAATTCTGGACCGCGAACGGATCATAGCAAAACCCGGATTTAACCGCTGGCTGGTGCCGCCGGCAGCATTGGCCATTCATCTGTGCATCGGCATGGCCTATGGCTTCAGTGTTTTCTGGCTGCCATTGTCGAAGGCCCTGCCGGCGACGGACCCCAGCTGCTCCAGTCTTACCCTTGTCGGCGCTTTGTTTACCACGCAGTGCAACTGGCGCGTGGCCGATCTTGGCTGGATTTACACGCTGTTTTTCGTCCTCCTGGGTTGCTCGGCGGCAATCTGGGGCGGCTGGCTGGAACGGGTGGGACCACGCAAGGCCGGATTCGTTTCCGCCTGCTGCTGGTGCGGCGGCATTCTGGTCGCAGCACTCGGCGTCATGACGCATCAATTATGGCTCATGTGGGTGGGCGCGGGTGTCATCGGCGGTATCGGGCTTGGCCTTGGTTATATCTCGCCGGTCTCGACCCTGATCAAATGGTTCCCCGATCGTCGCGGCATGGCGACCGGCATGGCTATCATGGGCTTCGGTGGTGGGGCGATGATCGGCGCACCGCTTGCCAATATCCTGATGAACACCTTCAAGACGGATGTTTCCGTCGGCGTCTGGCAGACTTTCGTCGTCATGGCGTTGATCTATTTCGCCTTCATGATGGCCGGCGCCTTCGGTTACCGCATTCCGCCGGCCGGCTGGCGTCCGGAAGGCTGGACGGCGCCCGCGGCCAAGAGCGCGATGATAACCCATCGTCACGTGCATCTGCGCGACGCGCACAAGACACCGCAGTTCTGGCTGATCTGGGCGGTTCTGTGCCTGAACGTCTCGGCCGGCATCGGTGTTATCGGCATGGCCTCGCCGATGCTGCAGGAAATTTTCGCCGGCTCGCTGATCGGCCTGCCGGGTGTCGGCTTCGCCGAGCTGGATGCGGGGCAGAAGGCGCAGATTGCCGCCATCGCGGCAGGTTTCACCGGCCTGCTGTCGTTGTTCAACATCGGCGGGCGGTTCTTCTGGGCCTCCATGTCCGACAAGTTGGGCCGCAAGAACACCTACTTCTGCTTCTTCATCCTCGGCATCATTCTTTATGCGCTGGCCCCGACACTGGCGACGATGGGTTCCAAGGCATTCTTCGTTCTGGCTCTGGGCATCATCCTGTCGATGTATGGCGGTGGTTTTGCGACCATTCCAGCCTATCTCGCCGATATCTTCGGCACGCAGTTCGTCGGCGCCATCCACGGCCGGCTGCTGACGGCATGGGCAACGGCCGGTATTGCCGGACCGGTGGTGGTCAATTACATCCGTGAAGCGCAGATAGCCGCCGGTGTTGCGCCGGGTCCGGCGCTTTACACCAGCACCATGTATATTCTGGCGGGCATGCTGGCGATTGGCCTTGTCGCCAATGCGCTGGTGAGGCCGTTGCCGGAGAAATGGTTCATGTCGGATGCGGAGGTTGCCGCACTTCAGGCAAAAACCGCTGCCGCCAGCGCCGGCCCGACCGGTTCCTTCGGTATCGGCAGGGGCGGTCTCGACACCAAGGCTGTCTTCGCCTGGCTCGCTGTCGGCATACCGCTCCTCTGGGGCGTGTGGGTCACGGTAAAGAGCAGTCTGGCGCTGTTCGGCTGAGCGTTCATCACATTCGGGTGGCGCTAATCAACGTGCCACCCGGAGAAGTGCGTGCCAGCCCACGGTCGGCATATCATTTGATCAGGCCATATCAGGGGGCGGCTCGGACCCATGTCCGATGAGCCTCCCCCCGTTTGCGAAAAACTCCGGTTCACGGCGGGTTCAAATCCCGCTCCGCAATCATCTGAACCTGGAGAATTTGTCAGCCAAGCCACGTCTTGGAGCATTTTTCAGTAAAAGTGCTTAGCTGTTTTACGTCCGGAAAATTTGGAAAAACAAAAGGATAGAGCACCTCCAACAAACCCGTTTGGATTGGACGTCCTTTAGAAATTTCCCGCCGTCAGGCGTGCGGGAGACCTTGTTCTTCCCAAGTTATCTCACGGTCGGCAGCAGGCCGGCTCTCCCGGCGATTGCGGGTTTTCGACTTAACCTTTGATCGGTCATCTAAAATCTAGCCTTGTCATGCCTGTCGATCCGATCGGGAGATCGAAACGCGGGCGACACCCTTGCCCGGCAGCAATTTTCGTGGCGGCGACGAAATCATATTGACTCCGTTCGAATTTTGGATTTTTTTGTAAACCGGTTTAGTAAAGCGATTTACAAACCGAAGAGAGGTCGAAAAAGACCCGATGAGTGGAACAGGAAATGGGAATATGATGGCGCGAAATCATGCGACCAGTCTGAAGGACGTTGCCCGGGCCGCGGGTGTTTCCGTTGCGACGATATCGCGATTGCTGAACGGTACGCTGGAGCTGCCGGCAGAGACGAAAACGCGCATCGAGAGCGCTATTCGCGAGCTCAATTATGTCCCTAATCCCCATGCCCGGCGTTTGAGCCGCGGACGCTCGGACACGATCGGCCTTGTGGTTCCAGATATCGGCAATCCGTTTTTCGGCATGCTCGTCGCGGCCGTGGAAGAAGAGGCAGATCGACGCGGTCTTGCCGTATCGCTGTTTGCCACGCTGAACCGCACGGGTCGCGAATTGTCATATCTGCGACTGCTTGCCCGTAACCATGTCGATGGGCTCGTCTTCATCACCAACCATCCCAATACCGATGAACTGGCAGAACTGATCAACACAACCGGCAAGGTCGTGGTGGTGGATGAAGATGTGCCGGGCGCAATCGTTCCCAAGCTCTTTTGCGATAACGAGCAAGGGGGGCGCCTCGCGGGAGCGCATCTGGCGGAGCACGGACATCGCCGGGTGCTTTACGTCGGCGGTCCCGAGGACATGATCAGTACAGAACGTCGTTTCAGCGGCTTCAAATCCGCACTCTCCGAAAGGGTGGCGCAGGCGGAGCTTTCGATTTCCAGATATTGCGGCGCATATACAGTCGAATTCGGCCGGGCGGCTGCCCGACGCTTTCTGGAGGAGGGGCGTCCGGCGACGGCGATATTCGCAAGTTCGGACGAAATCGCCATCGGGTTTATCGAGGTCCTGCGTGCTGAAGGCGTGCGCATTCCGCAGGATGTCTCGATGATCGGCTTCGATGATGTCGGGCCACTGCATCTTTTTGCACCGCCGCTCACCGCCATTCGCCAGCCTGTCAGCGCCATTGGCCAGCGCGCCCTGTCGCTCCTGCTTGAAACCAATTGGGATCAGGACCCTCCGTTTCCATCGGAGGAGTTGCTGCCCGTCGAAATCGTCGTGCGTGAATCCGTTGCGCCGCCCGCGATCTAATAAAAAGCAACGAACCAACAGAGGAAGAACGATAATGCCAAATTTGAAACGTCGATATTTTTCTGCGGCTCTCGCTGCGACCGTCCTTTCCGGCGCGACCTTGTCTGCTGGTCTGGTCCATGCCGCTGAAAAGACCATTGCCCTGGTGCAGATCAATCAGCAGGCGCTGTTTTTTAACCAGATGAACGAAGGTGCGGAAAAAGCGGCGAAAGAAGCCGGCGTCAAGCTGGTAATCTTTAATGCCAATAACGATCCCGCGGCCCAGAACAGCGCGATCGAAACCTACATCCAGCAGAAAGTGGACGGCATCGCCGTCGTCGCCATTGACGTCAACGGCATCATGCCGGCTGTAAAGCAGGCGGCTGCCGCCAATATTCCCGTCGTTGCGATTGACGCCATTCTGCCGGAAGGCCCGCAGAAGGCGCAGATCGGCGTGGATAACGGCAAAGCCGGTGCCGACATGGGGACATTCTTCCTCGACTACGTGAAATCAGACATGGGCGGCAAGGCCAAGATCGGCGTCGTCGGCGCTCTGAATTCCTTTATTCAGAACATTCGCCAGAAGGGCTTTGAAGAAACCATCAAGGACAAGTCCGGCATTACGGCCGCCGGCGTCGTCGATGGCCAGAATGTTCAGGACACCGCACTTTCCGCAGCGGAAAACCTGATCACCGGCAATCCGGACATGACCGCAATTTATGCCACGGGTGAGCCGGCCCTTCTGGGCGCGGTCGCTGCCGTTGAAAGCCAGAGCAAGCAGAAGGACATCAAGGTCTTCGGTTGGGACCTGACCAAGCAGGCGATCGCCGGTATCGATGCGGGTTATGTCGCAGGTGTCATCCAGCAGGATCCTGCCGCAATGGGTGCGGCCGCTGTCAAGGCGCTCAAGACGGTTGCCGATGGCGGCACCGTCGAAAAGACCATCGCCGTGCCGATAACCATCGTCACCAAGGCCAATGTCGAACCCTACCGCGCGGTTTTCAAATGATTGCCGCCGGACAGCACACAGGCGCTGTCGACGGCGCCGGGGGAGATATTCTCTCCCGGCAAACCGATCGTGAAGCGCGTATCTCGTTGCGTAACATCCGCAAGACATTCGGGTCGCATCAAGCACTTCGGGGTGTCGATCTCGACATTTTTCCCGGTGAATGCCTCGGCCTCGTCGGCGACAATGCCGCGGGCAAATCGACCCTGACCAAGGTGATCTCGGGAACTTACATTCCGGACGAGGGCACGATCACAATGGAAGGCGAGACCATTCGCCTTTCGGGCCCGGCCGACGCCCGCAACCGCAACATTGAAATGGTCTTTCAGGACCTGAGCCTCTGCGACCATATCGATGTGGTGGGGAACCTCTTCCTTGGACGTGAAATCACCAAGGGACCTTTCCTCGACCGGCAAACCATGCTTACGGAAGCCCGCAAGATGCTGGATGCGCTGGAAATCCGCATACCGCGTCTCACCGCCAAGGTGGAAAAGCTCTCCGGCGGCCAGCGCCAGGCGATTGCCATTGCCCGGGCGGCCTCTTTCAATCCAAAGGTCCTGATCATGGATGAGCCCACCTCGGCGCTTGCCGTTGCGGAGGTGGAAGCCGTGCTTTCGCTCATCAATCGCGTCAAGGCGAAGGGCGTATCGGTCATTCTCATCACCCATCGCCTTCAGGATCTCTTCCGCGTCTGCGACCGCATTGCTGTCATGTATGAGGGCACCAAGGTGGCGGAGCGCCAGATCAATGAAACCGGCCTTGAAGACCTCGTCCGGCTGATCGTGGGAGGACAACGCCATTGAACGTCTATACTGAACGCGCCAAGGGCTCACCGCTGTCGGATTTCATCGCGGAAAATGCGCAAGTCCTGTCGATCGCGGTATTTTTCGCCCTTTGCCTGGTGTTTTTCTCCGCCACGACGGACACGTTTCTGACGGCCGGCAATCTGTTGAATGTCATTCGTCAGGCCGCGCCGATCCTGATCGTCTCGATTGCCATGACACTGGTTATCATAACCGGCGGTATCGACCTGTCGGTCGGTTCCATGGTGGCGCTTATCAATGCCGTTGGCGCCATTCTGCTGGCGGCGGGTTACGCCTGGCCGCTGGTTCTGGTGGCCATGCTGATGCTGGGTGGGGTGCTTGGCCTGCTGCAGGGCTGGTTCATCGCCTATCAGGGCATTCCGGCATTCATCGTCACACTGGCCGGCCTGTCCATCCTGCGTGGTGTGGCATTGTACATTACCCAGGGTTATTCCATACCGATACCTGACGCGCCGGGCTTTTTCTATCTCGGTCGCGGCGATCTGCTGGGTATGCCCGTTCCGGCATTGATCGGAATATTCATGACGGCGATCGCCTATGTCATTCTCTCGAGCACACGATATGGACGCCGCGTCGTGGCCGTCGGCTCCAACCTTGAGGCGGCGCGGCGCGTCGGCATGCCGGCGAAGTGGATTCTCGCTTCCGTCTATCTCGGCGCCGGGGTGGCGTCCGCCATTGCCGGTCTCCTGATTGCGGCCCGGCTGGGTTCGGGTTCCTCCAATGCGGCGGTCGGCTTTGAATTGCAGGTCGTGGCGGCGGTGGTTCTCGGCGGCACATCACTGATGGGCGGCCGCGGTACCATTCTTGGCACCGTGCTCGGTACCATGACGATCGCGGTGATCGGTAATGGCCTCATCCTCATGCATATCTCGCCGTTTTTCACCCAGATCGTCACTGGTGCGATCATCCTTGCCGCTATCTGGCTCAACACGCGCATCTTCACCACCAATTTCCGTTTCGGCGTGAAAAGAAAGGGTTGATGCCATGACCTCAGAATTGTCCGAAGGACATGTCCGTTCCGGCAAGGTCATGACCGTGCGCGGGCCCGTTCCGGCAGAACAGCTCGGTGTGACGTTGATGCACGAGCATATTCTCAATGATTGCCGGTGCTGGTGGCATGCGCCGAAGACGCCGGAGCGGCAATATCTGGCCGATGGTTTCGTCTGTATGGAAATCCTCGGCGAGTTACGCCAGGACCCTTTCGTCAACAGGCATAATATTACGCTGGATGACGAGCCGCTGGCGATTGCGGAATTGATGGATTTTGTCAGTGCCGGCGGTCAAACGGTCGTCGAGCCCACCTGCCAGGGGATCGGCCGAAACCCGGCGGCGCTGAAAAGGATATCCGAGGCCACGGGGCTCAACATCGTCATGGGGGCGGGCTATTACCTCGCCTCATCCCATCCCGGCAAGGTGGCGAACCTCAGTGTCGAGGCGATTGCGGACGAAATCGTCGGCGAGGCGCTTCATGGTGTGGATGGCACAGGCATCAAGATTGGCCTGATCGGTGAAATCGGCGTCTCCGCCGATTTCACACCGGAAGAGGAGAAATCCCTGCGCGGTGCGGCACAGGCACAGGTCCGTATCGGCCTGCCGCTAATGGTACATCTGCCGGGATGGCTGCGGCTGGGGCACAGGGTTCTCGATATCGTCGCCGGGGAGGGGGCGGATTTAAGGCATACCGTTCTTTGCCACATGAACCCTTCGCATGACGATCTTGCCTATCAGGGGGAGCTTGCCGCGCGCGGCGCCTTCATCGAATACGACATGATCGGCATGGATTTTTTCTATGCCGACCAGCAGGTGCAATGCCCGAGCGACGAGGATGCAGCCCGCTCCATCGTCGCGCTGGCGGAACGCGGTTACCTGGATCGTATTCTCCTCTCCCATGACGTCTTCCTGAAAATGATGCTGACGCGATATGGCGGCAATGGCTACGCCTATATTCTCAAGCATTTCCTGCCGCGCCTGAAACGGCACGGTCTTGGCGACACCGCTCTTCAAACCCTTATGCGGGATAATCCGCTCTCGGTCTTTCAGGCAAAGGCCTGATGAACTTATGGAAATGGAAAGATCATGACAAAAAAAGTGCTTCTCGTCGGTGAAAGCTGGGTCAGCTCGGCTACTCACTACAAAGGTTTCGATCAGTTCGGCAGCGTCACCTTCCACCTCGGAGCCGAGCCTCTGGTCAAGGCGCTGGAGGGCAGCGACTATGAGCTGACCTATATGACAGCCCATGATGCGGTGGAGAAATTCCCGTTCGAGATGGCCGGACTGGACGTCTATGACGCGATCATTCTTTCAGACATCGGCGCAAATTCGCTTCTATTGCCGCCAGCCGTCTGGCTGCACTCCAAAACAGTGCCGAACCGTTTGAAACTGCTGAAGGCCTGGGTCGAAAAGGGCGGCGGCCTGCTGATGGTCGGCGGTTATTTTTCGTTCCAGGGGATCGACGGCAAGGCCCGCTGGCGTCGTACGCCGGTCGAAGATACTTTGCCCGTGACCTGCCTTCCCTGGGATGACCGGGTGGAAATTCCGGAAGGCTCGACCGCAGATATTCTGAAACCCGACCATCCGACGGTCGCCGGCCTTTCTGGCGAGTGGCCGCTTCTGCTCGGGGTGAACGAGGTCGAGGTTCGCGATCGCGCCGATGTCGAGGTGGTTGCCCGGCTGCCAAAGGATCAGGGTTCCCATCCCCTGCTCGTGACCGGACGTTTCGGCAAGGGCCGCACGGCGGCATGGACCTCCGACATTGGTCCGCACTGGCTCTCTCCTGCCTTCTGCGAATGGGACGGATATGGTCGCCTATGGAAGAACATTCTCGGCTGGCTGACGGAAAAGCCGTGATCGGAGGGGCTAAGTCCGCAGAATGGCCATCAGCTCTTCATGGCTGGGAAAGGCATCCTGCGTACCGCGGCGACCGACCGTGATGGCGGCGGCCCTTGAGGCATCTTCAAGGGCGCGCACATCCACGGCGACACCGCGAAGCATGGCGGAAGCAAGCGCCACGCCCGTGAAGCAATCGCCGGCACCCGTTGTGTCGACGATTGCGGCGGGTGCGGCCGGCACTTCGGTAGCACCATCGTTGGACACGAGCACGCAGCCCTGTCCACCAAGCGTGACGATGACGAGGCCGACACCGGCACGCAGCAGAAAAGCGCCAGCCTCGGCACCGTTCTCGCCGGTCAGCGCCTCAGCCTCGATACGATTGAGAACGGCGATATCGATAAGCGGCAGGACGCTTGCGAACCAGGGTTGCAGGGGTGAAGGATTGAAGGCCGTATTTAACCCCTTCGATCTTGCCGCATTGAGAATGGCGAGGGTTGTTTCTTCCGAGAGATTGCCCTGCAGGACGAGGAGGTCGCCGGATGCGGCGTCGCCAAGCGCGTCCAAGGCTGCGTTTTCATCAAGCGCTGCTGCTGCTGCACGGGTGGTGATGATCGAGTTTTCGCCGTCCGGAGTTGTCAGAATGATGGAAATATCGCTGGTGGGGCTGTCGACGGGAATGAGATTCGGTGTCAGGCGCTCGCGGGTGAGCGCTCTTCCGATCGCAATGGCGCGATCGTCCATGCCGACGGCAGCAACCAGCGTGGTTTCGACGCCGCATCGTGAAAGAACAATGGCCTGATTGCAGCCTTTTCCACCGAGACTGCGCGAGGCCTGCTCGCCAAATATCGAAGCGCCTGCCTCGGGCAGCGCTGAAATGGAATAGGTTTCATCGAGTGCGATATTGCCGATAACAAAGGCGCGCATGAAGAACTTTCGAAAGGGATTTAAATGCAGACCATATCCGACAACACAGCCAATGCCATTCAAGAAATTTTCGGCCGAAGCAAGGCATTGATCGGCATGGTCCACTGCCCGGCCTTTCCGGGAGCGCCGCGTTATCGGAACGCGAGCATGGATGCCATCTACGATACGTGCATGCGCGATGCGGAACGCCTTGTCGAGGGCGGCATGCATGGTCTGGTCATCGAAAACCACGGAGACGTGCCATTTTCCAAGCCGGACGATATCGGACCGGAAACGTCAGCCTTCATGAGCGTGGTGACGGACCGCATCGTTCGCGCCGCCGGCGTGCCGGTTGGCATCAACGTGCTGGCCAATGCTCCCATCCCGGCCTTCGCGATCGCGATGGCGGGCGGGGCAAAGTTCATCCGCGTCAACCAATGGGCAAATGCCTATGTGGCCAATGAAGGTTTCATGGAGGGGCGAGCAGCCGAGGCGATGCGCTACCGTTCGCTGCTGCGGGCGGAGCATATCAAGGTTTTTGCAGACAGCCATGTCAAGCACGGCGCCCATGCCATCACGGCGGATCGCAGCATTGATGAGTTGACGCGCGATCTCGCCTTCTTCGACGCCGATGGGGTCATTGCGACGGGCCAGCGCACCGGCAACAGCGCCTCCCTTGAGGAAATAGAGGAAATCGGTGCGGCGACGCATCTGCCGCTGCTGGTCGGATCGGGTGTCAATGAGGGCAATATCGTCGAAATCCTCAAACGTACCAATGGCGTGATTGTCGCCTCATCGCTCAAGGAAGGCGGGGTGTGGTGGAACCCCGTGGAGCTGTCGCGCGTGCGTTCTTTCGTGGCGGCTGCGCGGCCCGCCCTTGATGCCCGATGAGGAGATGAAGATGGGACAGTTTGCGATCAACGGTGAAAGACTTCTGGTAAACCTGGATCGTTTCGCAGCAATCGGTGCCACCGACAGGGGAGGCGTGAATCGGCAGGCCCTTACACGGCTTGATCGCGAGGCACGACGGCTGTTGACGCAACTTGCCCTGGAGCGCGGATTTTCCGTGTTTCAGGATCCCATCGCCAATCTCTTCATTCGCAGAAATGGGCGGGATAACAATCTTTCACCGCTCTTGATCGGCAGCCATCTCGACAGTCAACCGTCGGGTGGCCGATTTGATGGCGCGCTTGGAACGCTTTCAGCTTTTGAGGTTCTTGAGACCCTTGAAGATTTCGGCGTTGAGACGGAGCGTCCCGTTGAGGTCGTAGCTTTTACCAATGAAGAAGGCTGCCGCTTTGCGCCCGGCTGCATGGGGTCGACGGCCTTTGCGAGCGGGACAATACCAACGAACTGGTCAAGCCTGCCGGCAACGGATGATGGCGCCGAATTTGCAGGTGAGCTTGCCGCAACCCTGCAAAGCCTGCCCGAAGCAACCATGCGTGGCCTCGGGTTTCCGGTCTTTGCTTTTCTTGAAGTCCATATCGAGCAGGGACCGTCTCTCGAAAAAGAGGGGCTGCCAATCGGCATCGTCACGGGGATACAGGGTACGCGCTGGCTGGAAGTGACGTTGACCGGACAGACCGCTCACGCCGGGACGACGGCACTCATGTACCGACGCGATCCGTTTCATGCCGCGGTGAATGCGCTTGGATCCCTTTTTCCCGCTATCATGCCGTCAGACCCTGACGCCCGCTTCACGGTCGGTCGAATTGCGTTGCAGCCCGGCGCCGTCAACGCCATTCCGCAAACCGCCACCTTCACCGTGGATCTCCGACACCCGTCTTCCGAAAGGCTTGACGACATGGAGGAGAAAATCCGTGCGGTTGTGGGGGATGCTGCATTGGCGCAGGGCTGTGAAGCGACAATCCGTCAGATATTCGACATGCCGCCCGCAAATTTTGAGGAGGGCATTCTATCGGCCCTCGACCGTGCTGCGCTCGAGCGCGGTTTTGCGACGCGACGGATGTTGTCGGGTGCTTTTCACGATGCGCTGTTCATGAACCAGGTCGCGCCATCGGCGATGATTTTCGTTCCGTGCCGCGATGGTCTCAGTCACAACGAGGCGGAACATGTTGAACCCGAGCATAGTATTGCCGGCTGCAACATGCTTTTGGCCGCGCTCCTTCAATTGCCATCGCTGGCGACAGTCGAGGGGTGAGATCCGACTGCCACTCGTTTGATGGAAACGTAACCGGCAACCGGCGAGTTGCCGGTCACAAGCTTGCCTATCAGGTCAGATTCGAACCCGGAAAAATGCGGCCCGCCGGCAGTCCGTCCGTCAGCGCCAGCTGGCAAGCAATCCTTCCAGCGTTGCGCGATCCTCCTTATCGAGGCGCGCAAGTCCGGGTGCGCGAACGGGACCGACAGCGAGGCCGAGGATTTCCATCGCCTCTTTCACCACCGTCACATTTGCGCCATTGCGATAACGTGTCCGCAACCGTTCGAACAACTCGATCTTTTCGACGATCTTGCGCGCCGCGTCAAAATCCCCTGATGTCAGTGCGTCGAGGACCTGCAGTGAGAATTGCGGCGCAACGTTCACCAGACCGGATGTGAAGCCGCGTGCACCGGCGGCGCAAAAGGCGGGTGCCCAGCTTTCAGCCAATCCGCAGACATATAGTGCGCCGTTCGGATCGGAGGCGGCGATCGCGCGCGACAGAAGCATGATATCCGTCGTTGCGAATTTGATGCCGGCGACATTCTGGTGGCTGGAAAGCCTTACCATGTCATCGACCGAAAAACCGTCGGCCCTGACATAGGCCACCAGCGGCAATTCGCTGCCCTCTGCGAGGCCGAGAAAGTAGTCGATCTGCGATTGCGGGGCTGCAAACGGGTCGACCGGCTGATGCGACATGACGGCGGAAGCCCCCATGTCCTTTGCCTGCCGCGCCATGGACAGCGCTTCGCGCTGCGAGCGTCCGATCGCCGCCGTCACCGGGGCCTTCCCGTTTACGCCTTTTATCGCGGCCTCAAAAACCCGTAGAATTTCAGCCGGCGTCAGGGCGTAGAACTCGCCGGTATTGCCCGCCGCGACGATGTTGTGGATGCCTGCCTTTGCCACGCGGGCGTAAACCTCGGCGGTGACACCGGCGTCCACTTCGCCGCCTGCATCATAAGCCGTCACGGGAACGCCGGAGATACCCTGCAGGGCCTGGCGAAAATCGAATGTCGTCATCAATTTGTTCCTCAAGGTAAAAGGGCGTCTCAGATGGAGAATGTGTGAACGGGCGTGCCGGCGACAGGCGCATCGAACGCAACGACGGTGCCGGCCGTGGAGACACCGTCGGTTTCGGTCACCAGACTGGTGAGATAGATCGTCTTAAGGCCCGGACCGCCGAAACACGGCATGGTCGGCCCCTTGAAGGGCAGCTTGTATATCTCGAACAATTCGCCTTCAGGCGTAAAGCGGTTGAGCCGTCCGCCCTGAACGCCGGCGCTCCAGTAGCAGCCGTCGCTATCGGTCGCCGCGCCATCCGGCCTGCCTTCCTCGGGCGCAAAATCGTGAAGGCGTTCGGCCGGGCCGAGCCTGCCGGTTGCGACATCGAAATCGAATGCCTGATACATGAGCCCGCTGCTGTCGGAATGATACATCCGCTTTCCATCCGGGCTCCAGGCAAGGCCGTTTGATGTGAACATATTGCCGTCGATGATACGCTCGATGCCACCGTCAGGTGCCACCCGATAGAGGCGCGCATTGCCTGTGGGCACGGCGGCCTCGTCGCGGGTTCCCACCCAGAAATGCCCGTCCGGGCCAACCTTGCCGTCATTGAGGCGGCTGTCGGGTCGTCCTTCGTCGGGGTCGCATAGAAAGTCGAGCCTGCCGCTTGCGGGGTCGAGCAGATGCACGCCCGTCTTGAGGCCCGCCACAACAAGGCCATTGTCACACAGACCAAGACAGCCCACCTGGGCGGGCATGTCGAACCTGTCCAGCTTTCCGTCCGGATGCAGGCGGAAAATCGCCGGGGCAAGAATATCGACGAACCACAGATTGCCCGTCCGCTCGTCCCATGCGGGCGATTCGCCAACTTTCAAAGGCGTATCGACGAGGGGACGGAGTTTTGGTTCTATGATGCGCGGCTGGCTCACTGATTATTCTCCATCGCCCCTTCAGGCCTCGTTTTCTTAGGATTGCGGGATTGGTTCTAGCCGCCGACGCCCTGAAACATGCGGGCGCGGGCTTTGAGGATGTGGTCTTTCATAGCGTCATGGGCCGCCTGCTCGTGGCGCGCAAAAATTGCTTCGACGATGGCGGTGTGCTCGTTCTGCACTTCACGCACATGCTGCGGTGTACGTTTGAGGCTGAGACTGCGTGTCACCGACTGGCCGATGGCGAAATGCGGTTTGAACCAGATGCGTACGGTGATGTGGAACTGGTTATGGCTTGCCCTGGCAATGGCTTCGTGCAGGGCGAAATCTTCCTCTGCGCCAAGATCGTTGCGCTCGAGACATTGTTCCAGCGCTGCGATGGCCTGCTCGATCCGCGTCTTGTCGGCCGCCTGCCAGTTGCGCGCCGCGAGTTCGGCCCCCGAGGACTCAAGGCCGGCCCGGAACTCGAAGAAGCGCTGCACGTCGGCAAGCGAACCGACCGGCACCTGCTGCAACACCGAAGAGTCGGGTTGCTGGCGCACATAGGAGCCGGAGCCTTTCTGCGAAACGATAAGCTCGTCATTGCGCAGCCGCTCCAGCGCTGCGCGCACCACCGGCCGGGAAGCCCCGAACAGCGACGCCAGGCTTTGTTCGGACGGTAGACGCTCGTTTATGGGAAATCGCCCGTCCGAAATCATGCCGACGATCTTTTCGTAGACGATGTCGCTGAGCCGGGTCTCGCCGCGTGCGGCCGACGATGTGGTCGTATTGTCCATCAGCACACCTTTCGTTGCAAATCGCTGAAGTTGAACGGTTTCCTGTATGTCATCCGCAACAGAAATACCGGGGTTTTATCAGCGTGGAGCGCTGCCGTTCCGATCTTTATCGTCAAACCTGTCTTCGAAAATCGCTCTACGAATAAAAAATATGTAAAAAGCTGTCAATACTTGTAATCATCTGAAAACGCCCATATGGTCTGCCCCTGCCGGTGGAGGATCGGCGTGCTGGCTGGCCGGGAGGGCCGCTGCGACACAGTGAAGGCTGTTTTGCTGCCGGTGATTTTTTGGGAGGATAATCGATGCGCGATGGGGATAAATTTTCGCTTGGCGTGACGCGCCGGACCTTTATGGCGGGGCTTGGCGGCGTCGCCGCCCTTTCCGTCATCGGGACTTCGGCGCGGGCCGCCACCGGCAAGGAAGCGCCGGAACTGGCTGCCTTGGTAAAAGACGGCAAACTGCCGCCCTTGGCCGAGCGCCTGCCGAAAAATCCGATGGTGGTGACGCCGCATGAAAAGATCGGCACCTATGGCGGCACATTGCGCCGCGGCCTGCGCGGTTCGTCGGACCATAACGGCATTCTGCGCATGGTCGGCAACCAGGGGCTGGTGCGCTGGAACATGGACTTCACCGAAGTTCTGCCGAACCTTGCCGAGAAATGGGAGGTCAATGACGACGCCTCGCAGTTCACCTTCCATCTGTTGCAGGGCGCGAAATGGTCGGACGGCCACCCTTTTACCGCAGATGACGTGGTGTTCGCCATCGAGGACTGCATCAAGAACAAGGAGCTTTACAGCGCCACCCCGGCCCAGCTTTCCGTTGCGGGTGAGGCCGTCGACGTCGAAAAGGTCGATGATTTCACGGTAAGGTTCAAGTTCGCGGCGCCGAATGCGCTCTATCTCGAGAACCTTGCCACACCGCTCGGTCAGCATCCGACGCTGTTTGCCAAGCACTATTGCAGCAAGTTCCTGCCGAAATACAACACCTCGCTCGATGCCGATGTGAAGGCAGCCGGCGTATCCAGCTGGACGGAACTGTTCCGCGCCAAGTGCGGCGATATCGAAATCCCGTCGCGCTGGTCGAATGTCGACAAGCCGACACTTGATCCATGGGTGGTGAAGGAACCCTATTCCGGCGGCGCGACCCGCGTGGTCATGACCCGTAACCCTTACTTCTGGCAGGTCGATACCGAAGGCAACCAGCTTCCTTACATCGACGAAGTCAATTTCGGCATCTCGCAGGATGTCGAATCGCTGATGCTGAACGTCATTTCCGGCAAGATCGACATTCAGGAACGCCATATCAGCGTTCTCGCCAACAAGCCGACGCTGTCGCAGAACATGAAAAAAGGCGATTATCGCCTGTTGACGCTGGTGCCGTCTGCTTCACAGCAGTGCCAGATCTACCTGAACATCACCCATAAAGACCCGGCAATGCGCAAGATGTTTGCCGACAAGTCCTTCCGCCAGGCGCTGTCCATTGCGCTCAACCGGCAGGAAATCATCGACATCGTCTATTTCGGCCAGAGCGAGGGATATCAGGCCGGGCCACGCCCGACGCACCCCTGGTATAATGAAAAGCTGGGGCGCCAGTACACCGAATATGATGCTGCCAAGGCGAATGAACTTCTCGACAAGGCCGGTTACGACAAGAAGAACGGCAATGGCATGCGGCTTCGTCCCGACGGCCAGCCGATCTTCTTCTCCATCGATGTCATCCCGACGCTTTATCCCGATCTGGTCGATGCGCTCGAACTGGTGAAGGCGCAGTGGGCGCAGATCGGCGTCGATATCAAGGTCAATACCATCGAACGCGCGCTCTATTACACGCGCGGCGATGATAACGCCCATGATGCGGCGGTCTGGCCTGGCCCCGGTGGCCTCGATCCGATGCTCGACCCGCGCGATTTCTTCGCCTTCCATCCGCAGGGATCGCGTTACGCCATTCCGTGGGCGCTCTGGTATACGTCCAACGGCCAGAAGGGCGAGGAGCCGCCGGAAAGCCAGAAAAAACGCTTCAAACTGTTCGATGAGGCGCGCTCCACGGCCGACCTTGCCAAGCGCGGTGAGAAGATGAAGGAAATCTTCGACATCGCGGCGGAAGAGTTCGAGACGATCGGCCTCTGCCTTGCTGTCGGTGGTTTCGGCATCATTCGCAACAATCTGCGCAACGTGCCCGAGACCGAACCCGACAGCTGGTCGTGGCCCAATCCCGGCCCGGCGCTGCCGCAACAGTTCACCTTCACAAGCTGACACCACCATATGGGCGTCGCTGCCTCAACGCGGCGACGCCTCTCAGGTTGTTTCCACCGCCCACAATCCGTCTCCCTGGTTGGAAGGCGGCGGGTGCGGTCCAATGTGATTGCGAGAACGACATGCTGCTTTTTATCGTAAAACGCCTGCTGTGGATGATACCGTCCCTGTTTGCCGTCAGTTTCCTTGCCTTTGTCCTGATCCAGCTGCCACCCGGCGATTATGTGACGACCTATATCGCCACCCTGGCCGCCTCCAACGAGGTCATCGACCACAATACGGCGGCGCAGCTGCGTGAACGCTTCGGTCTCGATGACCCGATGATCGTGCAATATCTGAAATGGATATGGGGCATCATCAGCCGCGGTGATTTCGGCATTTCGTTCGAATGGCAGCAGCCGGTTTCCGGCCTCATCTGGGAACGCATGGCGCTGACGCTGGTTCTGGCCGTCGCCAGCCTTCTCGCCACCTGGGCCATCGCCCTTCCGATCGGCGTCTTCTCCGCCGTGCGCAAATATTCGATCGGCGATTATCTCTTCACCGCCTTTTCCTTTTTCGGCCTGTCCATACCGTCGTTCCTGCTGGCGCTGGTGCTGATGTATGTGGCGGCGGTGGAGTTCGGGGCCGATGTCGGCGGGCTGTTTTCGGCAGAATATGAAACGGCGTCCTGGAGCATCGCCAAGATGATCGACCTGATGGCCCATATCTGGCTGCCGGTCGCCATCCTTGCCGTGTCATCCACCGCAAGCCTCATCCGCGTCATGCGCGCCAACATGCTGGACGAATTGCCCAAGCCCTATGTGACCACGGCGCGTGCGAAGGGGTTGTCCGAGTTCAAGCTGCTGACGAAATATCCGCTCAGAATTGCGCTCAACCCGTTCATTTCCACCATCGCATGGCTGCTGCCCAATCTCATTTCGGGCTCCGTGGTGGTCGCCATCGTGCTCAATCTGCCGACGGCCGCACCGCTGCTTCTGCAGTCGTTGATGGCGCAGGACATGTATCTCGCCGGCGCTTTCGTGCTGTTGATCTGCGCGCTGACGCTGATCGGTTCGCTTATCAGCGACATCCTGCTTGCGCTGGTCGATCCGCGCATCCGTCTCGAATAGGAGGGCGCCATGAGCGATATCACCATGACCACCAATGCCCGGCAGGACCGCGCCGCCGTCGCTTCGCAGTGGCAGCTCATCTGGTGGGCCTTCAAACGCCACAAGCTGGCCATGGCCGCCCTGTTCATCACCATCGCCATGTATATCGTCGCGCTGGTGCCGGGCTTCTTCGCCATCAACGATCCGGTGCTGCAGAATGCCCGCGCCACCTTCCATCCGCCGCAGCGCGTCCACTTCATCGATACGACCGACGGTTTCTCGCTCGGGCTGCATTATTATCCGCTGAAGCTGACCCGCAATCCCGAGACACTGGCGGCGGTGTTCGTCGAAGATACGGCGACGAAAATCCCGGTCCAGCTTTTCGGTCGTGGTTACGAATATTCCGTGTTCGGCCTGTTCACCACGGATATCCATCTGTTTGCTTCCACCGACAAGACGCGGCCGCTGTTTCTTTTCGGTGCGGATCGTCTCGGCCGTGATGTCTTCAGCCGCGTCGTGCAGGGGTCGCAGATTTCGCTGTCGATCGGTCTTGTCGGTGTGTTCTTCTCGCTATTGCTTGGTGTCGTTCTCGGCGGCATCTCCGGTTATTATGGCGGACGCATCGATTTCGTCATGCAGCGCGTGATCGACTTCGTGCTCTCGCTGCCCACCATTCCCATCTGGCTGGCAATGGCCGCCGCGCTGCCGCAGGGCTGGCCGGCGACGCTGCAATACATGATGATCACCATCATCCTGTCCTTGACCGGTTGGGCGCAGCTCGCTCGCGTCGTGCGCGGCCGGTTCCTGTCACTCAGAACCGAAGAGTTCGTGGCTGCGGCCCGGCTGGATGGCGTGCCGGAAGGGCGCATCATCTTCCGCCACATGCTGCCGAGTTTTTCGAGCCATATCATCGCCTCGGTCACGCTTGCGGTTCCGGCGATGATCCTTGCGGAAACCTCGCTGTCCTTCCTTGGCCTCGGCCTTCAGCCGCCGACGATTTCCTGGGGCGTTTTGCTTCGCGAGGCGCAGAATATCCGCTCGATCGCAACCGCACCCTGGCTGTTCCTGCCCGGCGTCGCTGTTGTCGTTGCCGTCATGGCGCTCAATCTGCTCGGTGACGGTCTGCGCGACGCAGCCGACCCCTATAACAAGTGAGGCCCCGGATGAGCGATATTCTCTCCATGAAGCCAGCAAAGCCGCTGCTTGAAGTCCGTAATCTGGTCACCGAGTTTCCGGTCAGAAACGGGGTATTCCGGGCGGTCAACGATCTGTCTTTTTCCATCGACCGCGGCAAGACGCTGTGTGTCGTCGGCGAAAGCGGTTCGGGCAAGTCCGTCACCGCCCGCTCGATCCTGCAGATCATCGACAGCCCCGGCTCCATCGCATCCGGGTCGATCATCCTCAACCGCGCCGATGGCACGTCTCTCGATCTCGCAAAGCTCGATCCGCGCAGCCGGGCGATCCGCTCGGTACGCGGCGCAGACATCGCGATGATCTTTCAGGAGCCGATGTCGTCGCTTTCACCCGTGCACACCGTGGGTGACCAGATCACCGAGGTGCTGCGGCTGCATCTGAAGATGAGCAAGGCGCAGGCGCGGGCCGAGGCTATCGAGCTGCTGCGGCAGGTGGAAATCCCCAATCCTGAAAAGGCGCTGGATCGTTATGCCTTCCAGTATTCCGGCGGCATGCGCCAGCGCGCCATGATCGCCATGGCGCTGGCCTGCAAACCGCAATTGCTGATCGCCGACGAACCGACAACGGCACTTGATGTGACGACACAGGCCGAAATCCTCGACCTGATATCGCGGCTGCAAAAGGCGCATGGCATGGCGGTGCTGTTCATCACCCATGACATGGGTGTGGTGGCGCAGATTGCCGATGACGTGCTGGTCATGCATCACGGTGTCGCCAAGGAATATGGCACTGTCGAGCAGATATTCCACAGCCCGCAGGATCCCTATACCCGCATGTTGATCGGCTCGGTGCTGAAACTGGAGCAGAAAGCGGAAATCCGGCTTGCCCGCCCGCCGCTCGATCTTGCCGCAGCGCCCATCCTGGAGGTCAACGACCTCTCCATGCATTTCGGCGAGATGAAGGCGCTGGATGGCGTCTCGATCAAGCTGTTGCCCGGCGAGACGCTCGGCATCGTCGGCGAAAGCGGTTCCGGCAAGACCACGATGGGCCGCTCCATCATGCGCCTTTACGATCCGACCGGCGGCGAAATGCGCTATCGCCGGGCGGATGGCACGGTGGTCGATTTGGCCAAAATCGAAGGTGCCGAGCTGAAAGCTGCACGGCGCGAATTGCGCATGGTCTTCCAGGACCCGTTCGGCTCACTCAATCCGCGCATGACGGTGGCGCAGGTGATCGGCGAGCCGTTGCTGGTCAACGGCATTGCCAGGGGCAGGGAACTGGATGAACGCGTCTGCGCCCTGATGGAGCAGGTGGGGCTGGATCCTACCGGGCGTGAGCGTTACCCGCACGCCTTTTCGGGCGGCCAGCGCCAGCGCATCGGCATCGCCCGCGCCATCACGCTGAAGCCGCGCATCATCGTGGCGGACGAAGCGACCTCGGCGCTGGATGTTTCGGTGCGGTTCCAGGTGCTGGATCTGCTCATGCGGCTGCAGGACGAGCTGGGGCTCGCTTACATCTTCATCAGCCACGATATCGGCGTCATCAGATACATGTGCGACCGCGTCGGGGTGATGTATCGCGGCAAGCTGGTGGAAGTGGGAGAGGCGGAAAAGGTCTGCAACGCGCCGGATCACCCTTATACGCAGGCGCTTCTTTCCGCCATTCCGCGCCCCGACCCGCGCGACCGGGATCGCACCCGGAGGTTCCGCTATGTCGAGCCATCCGAGATCAAGAACGGGGTTGCGGCCCGATAACGTCGCGGCCGTTGCATCCTGCAATTCACGAGGAAGACTAAAGCATGAAAATCGATCGCATGCGGGTATTCGTCACCCGCGACAAGGACCGTCCCCGCGTTGTCGTCGCTCTCGATGCCGATGACGGTCTGACCGGCTGGGGTGAGTGTTACAATCACGGCCCCGATCTCGCCCTGCCGCCGTTGCTGGATTACCTCTACGGCTTCCTTGCCGGGCAGGACCCGACGCGGGTTGAATATCTCTACAATCTCCTTCTGCAGCAAAACCGTTTTCCGCCCGGCGCACTCGGCCTTTCGGCCATCTCGGCGCTGGACCATTGCCTCTGGGACCTTGCCGCCAAGGCGGCGGGGGTGCCGGTCTACAAACTGCTGGGCGGCGAAGTGCGCGACCGTATCAAGGTCTATGCCGGGGTCTACACGGCTCCGGACGCGCCGGCTGCAAAGGAAGAGTTCGATCGTCTGAATGAGGACTGGGGCTTCACGGCCTTCAAGCTCAGCCCGTGGCGCCTCGATATCCACGCGCATCGCTGGGGTGAGGTGGTGCGCAGTTCTGCCGAATATTTCCGCTCGCTTCGCGAGACCGTACGGCCCGATTACGATATCGCCTTTGATGCCCATGCCAAGATTTTCGAACCTGCGGCCGCCCGCCAGCTCGGCAACGCGCTTGCCCCTTACGATCCGCTGTTCTTCGAGGAGCCTTTGCGTCCGGAAAACATCGAGATGTGGGGAGACCTGAAGCAGGGGCTGAACTGCACGCTGGCAACAGGGGAAAGTCTGTATCATCGCAATGAGTTCCTGCGTCTTCTTCAGGTAAAGGGTGCGGATATCATCCAGCCCGATATCTGCGTCGTCGGCGGCATTTCTGAGATGCGCCGCATCGCTACGCTTGCGGAAGCCCATTTTGTCAGCATCGCGCCGCATAACCCGATGGGGCCGCTCGCCACTGCCGTCAATGTGCATTTTTCCGCGGCCCAGCAGAATTTCCGTATTCTCGAATACCGACTGCCGAAAGGGCAATGCTACGTCTATGGCGGCACCGATCTGGAAAAACGCGAGGATGAAACCCGTTATGTCGTCGACCCCTATCTGCCGAAGGACGGATATCTGGAACTGAGGCCGGATCGCCCCGGCTGGGGTGTCGAGATGGATGAAAAAGCCATGCAGGAAGATGGTTATGTTCACTGGCAGAGGCGGGTACCAAAACGTCCTGACGGATCCTATGCCTTCGCCTGAAACGGTTGCGATAAGCTGCGGGCCGTTTTCGGCCCGCCTGCGCCCCGCATGGGGCGGCAGGATTACCCATCTGCACCATGCCGACCACGGCGATATTCTGGTGCCTACGGGCGAGGACGGTTTCGAGCCGCTCAACTGGCCGCGCGCCGGCGCATACCCGCTGTTCCCTTATCACAACCGGCTTTATGGCGGCTCATTCGTTCATGCCGGCATCCGCCATAACCTCCTGCCACATCCTGCGCTCGCGCCGGATGCCATGCATGGGCCTGCGCACCGGCGCGCATGGGAGATTTCCGATCTGGATTTCGATCGGGCCGGGCTGGTACTCGACTATGAGGCTGACGGGGAATGGCCCTTTTCTTTCCGCGCCGAACAGTCCTTTCTGCTTGAAAACACCGGCCTCACCGTGGATCTGTCGATCACCAATCTCGCGGACGTGCCCGCGCCGATGGCGCTCGGATGGCATCCCTATCTGGCCGCCGGACTTGGTTGCGACGCGCGCACGGATGCCAGACTGCAATATCCGCTGGACCCGCAGAACGTGCCGACCGGCCAGCCGGCAGTCCCTCGCCACAACACCGCCATTCCCGCCGCAACGGGATACACGTTGCATTATACCGACTGGTCAAATGCACATGTGCAATTTGACAGGTTTTCGCTGCGGATCGAGGCCGATCCGGTTTTTGGCCATCTCGCCGTTCACCGCATGGACCGCTATCTTTGCCTCGAGCCCGTTTCCATGGCCGCCGGAGCGCTTGGCGTGCCGGAGACGCAGCGGGAAGTGTTTGGTGTCAGGATCATCCCGCCCGGAGAGCGCCTGTCGGGACGCATCCGGCTTTCCATCGGGCCTTAAGGAACACAGGGCAGGTGAGAACGTCATGCGCCTGCGTCGCACTTCACTCTCAAAAAAACGCCACATGCCCATATTTTGAGCGTGAAAAATCGTCGCTCAAAAATGCGCTTGACGTCGGCAAAAATTTCTCACCAAATGAACCAATATCGGATTGGTTCAGACAAATGGTGCGGCGTGGCAGCAGGCCCTAACGACAATTCCAACTACGCCTTGGCGCGGTTGCGTGACTATATTCAGGCGAATCATCTCGCGAGGGATGGGCGTCTGCCGACGGAACGGGCCTTTGCGGAGACTTTTAACGTCGGCCGCCGTTCGATCCGCCGGGCGCTGGAGGTTCTGGAAGCCGAGGGCCTGATCTGGCGGCGGCAGGGGGCCGGAACCTTTGTGGGTGAAAAACCGGATGATTGGTCCGCCCAGGTCACGGAACTGGTCGCCGGAACGGATTTCATGGAAATCATGGAAGTGCGCCTGCGCATAGAACCACAGCTGGCGCAGCTTGCGGCCATGCGCGCCAAACCGGCCGAGGTGGAGCGCATGCGCGCGCTTGTTCAAAAGACCGGCCAGAGCACGGATGCCGACGCCAAGGAATTATGGGATGGCTCGCTCCATCGCCAGATCGCCCAGAGCGCCGGCAACAAGCTTTTCCTGTCGATCTTCGATGTCGTCAACCGCATTCGCCAGGACGATGCATGGCAGTCGATCCGCGAGCTTGCCCGGCGCAGCGGCACTAATGGCAGGGCGTCTTTCGAACAGCATATGGCCATTGTCGAAGCCATTGCCGACCGTGATCCAGCGCGCGCCGGTGAAGCCATGCGCCAGCATCTTCTCATGCATCAGGAAAGGCTGATCCGCGCCACCTCGCTCGGCTTTCTGGAGGAAAACACCGGGGAGGGCAATGCGGCCGAGGCCGATAATTCGCTGACCGAGGCCTCCTGAGGCCACGGATGAAAACTGTCGTCCCGCAAGGGCGGCCAATGACAAAAAGTCAAAATAACCAGACCAGAGGAACGAACATGAAAAAGACCCAGACTTTGACTGCGGCGCTGCTCGCCAGCGCATTGCTCGCCGCACCGGCGCTATCGTCCGAATTGCGCATCGGCCTCAATGACGATGCCGATGTGCTCGACCCTGCGCAATCGCGCACCTTCGTTGGCCGCATCGTCTACACCGCCATGTGCGACAAGCTGGTGGATATCTCGCAGGACATGAAGATCGTGCCCCAGCTTGCCACCGAATGGGCCTGGTCCGAAGGCGGCAAGGTGCTGACCATGAAAATCCGCGATGGCGTCAAGTTCCACAATGGCGAGACGCTTGATGCGGCTGCCGTGGTCGCGACCATCGAGCGCAATATGACGCTGCCGGAATCGCGCCGCAAAAGCGAGCTCTCCTCGGTCGAAAAGGTTGAGGCGACGGGACCGCTGGAGGTGAAATTCACGCTGAAGACGCCCGACGTTACCCTGCTGGCACAGCTTTCCGACCGCGCCGGCATGATCGTTGAACCCAAGGCGGCCAAGGAACTGGGCGCGAATTTTGGTTCGAAACCGGTTTGTGCCGGGCCGTTCAAATTTGTCGAGCGTATCCAGCAGGACCGTATCGTGCTCGAGAAATTCGCTGACTATTGGGACAAGGACAAGGTCCTCGTCGACAAGGTCGTCTATCTGCCGATCCCCGATACAACCGTGAAGCTTGCAAACCTTCGCGCCGGCGACCTCGATATTGCCGAACGTATTTCGGCATCCGATGCGGAATCCGTCAGGAACGATTCCAAGCTGACCTATGCCGATATAATCGGGCCGGGTTACATGGCCATGTATGTCAACATGAACAATGGCGCGCGTGCGGATAATCCACTCGGCAAGGACAAGCGACTGCGGCAGGCGTTCTCCTATGCCATCGACCGCGAGGCGATCGGCCAGATCGTCTTTGAAGGCACCTCCAAGGGTGGCAATCAGGCCTTCCCGCCCACAAGCCCCTGGTTTAACCAGAGCCTGCCAGTGCCGCCGCGCGATATCGACAAGGCCAAGCAGCTGATGAAGGAGGCGGGTTACGAGAAGCTCGACGTCGAGCTGCAGCACGCCAACAACACCACGCAGACACAGATGATGCAGGTCATCCAGTCCATGGTGGCCGAGGCCGGTTTCAACGTCACTCTGAAGGCGACGGAATTTGCGACGCTGCTGTCCGAACAGACCGCCGGCAATTACCAGCTCAGCCGTTCCGACTGGTCGGGGCGTATCGATCCGGATGGCAACCTGCACCAGTTCGTCACCTGCAAGGGCGGCATCAACGATGTGAAATACTGCAATCCTGAAGTCGACAAGCTGCTGAACGAGGCCCGCGCCTCGACCGAAGATGCGGTGCGCAAGGAAAAATACGATGCCGCAAGCGTCATCCTCAACGATGACATGCCGATCATCTATCTCGGCCACCAGCCCTATGCCTATGCCATTTCCAACAAGGTCAAGGGCTGGGCGCCGTCGCCCGATGGCATGATCCGCCTTCTCGGCGTTTCCAAGGACTGACAGCTTTGAACAGGTCGCACGGCTTGCCGTGCGGCCCCCAGCACCGGACTCAAACGGGGGCAATGCCATGCCTGTTTACATCGGCAAGCGACTGCTGGTCGCGATCCCGACGCTTCTGATCATTTCCATCTTCGTTTTCTCGCTGCAGAAACTCCTGCCGGGCGATCCGGTTCTTGCCATGGCGGGTGAGGAACGCGATCCCGCGACGATTGAATTCCTGCGGGAAAAATATCGCCTCAATGACCCCGTTCCACTGCAATATCTCAACTGGCTGGGCGGCGTGGTGACGGGTGATTTCGGCATTTCGCTACGCACCAACCAGCCGGTGCTGGAACTGATCGGCCAGAAGCTGCCGGTCACCATTCAGCTGGCTGTCATGGCGATGTTCTTTGCCATGGTCATCGGCATTCCCATCGGCATTCTCGCTGCCGTCAAGAAGAATACGTGGATCGACTACACGGCCAATATCGTGGCGCTTTCCGGCCTGTCCATCCCGAATTTCTGGCTCGGCATCATGCTGATCCTGCTGGTGTCGGTGAAGCTCGGCTGGCTGCCGGCATCCGGTTATGAATCGATCTTCGTCGACCCTGTTCGTTCCATCGAAACCATGATCATGCCGGCCTTCGTGCTGGGCAACGCGCTTGCGGCAACGCTGATGCGTCATACCCGTTCGGCGATGGTGGCGGTCTTGAGTTCCGATTATATCCGCACCGCCCGGGCCAAGGGGCTTTCGCCGCGCGAGATCATCCTGTCGCACAGTTTCCGCAACGCGCTGCTGCCGGTCATCACGCTGCTGGCGCTGCTCTTCGGCGAGTTGCTGGCCGGCGCGGTCCTGACGGAGCAGATTTTCACCATTCCCGGCTTCGGCAAGATGACGGTCGATGCGGTGTTCACCCGCGATTATGCCGTCGTACAGGGCATCGTGCTCTGCACCGCCGTCGGCTTCATTCTCATGAACCTTCTGGCCGACATTGCCTATGTCCTGCTCAACCCCCGCCTCAGGGCGACCATCTGAGGCTGATATCATGACCGTTCTCGATCAAAACCTATCCGTACCGGCGACACGGCAGGAAAGCCGCGCCTGGAAAAAAATGAAGCGCAACAAGTCAGCGCTTGTTGGCATGATCATTGTGCTGTTCTTCGCCGTGCTTGCCATTGCCGCGCCGATCCTGCCGATTGCCGACCCGGTTGCGACGAGCTGGTCGGCCATTCGAAAGGCGCCATCGGCAGCCCACTGGCTCGGCACCGACGATCTCGGCCGCGACATTCTCTCGCGCATGATCTATGGCGCCCGCGCCTCGCTGATGGCAGGTGTCGTCTCGGTGATGATCGCAGTGGTCATCGGCGTGCCCTTCGGCCTGATTTCGGGCTATTTCGGCGGCTGGGTGGATATGGTCATCTCGCGCATCACCGAAGCGCTGCTCGCCATGCCGTTCCTGATCATGGCAATCGCGCTTGCCGCCTTCCTCGGCCCGAGCCTCACCAATGCGATGATCGCCATCGGCCTTTCCGCCATGCCGATTTTCGTGCGGCTGACGCGCGGGCAGGTGTTGGCGGTCAAGATGGAGGATTATGTCGAAGGCGCGAGGTCCATCGGCCTCAACCACATCGACATCATGACCCGCTACATCCTGCCGAATGTCTTTGCCCCCATCATCGTGCAGGCGACACTGACGGTGGCGACCGCCATCATCGCGGAGGCGAGCCTTTCCTTCCTCGGTCTCGGCCAGCAGGCGCCGGCGCCGTCCTGGGGTTCGATGCTGAACACCGCGAAGAATTTCCTCAGCCAGGCGCCGTGGATGACGATGTGGCCCGGCATCGCCATCTTCCTCGTCGTTATCGGTTTCAATCTTCTGGGTGATGGCCTGCGTGATGCGCTCGATCCGCGCGAAGCATGATTTTTACAAGGAATATCGGAATGACTGAATTCACAACACGCCCTGAAATCCTTGGCACCTTCGGCGTCGTCACCTCAACGCACTGGATCGCCTCGGCCGTTGGCATGGCCATTCTCGAAAAGGGCGGCAATGCTTTCGACGCCGCCGTCGCCACCGGCTTTGTGCTGCAGATCGTCGAGCCGCATCTCTGCGGTCCGGGCGGGGATATGCCGGCCGTGTTTTATTCAAAGCAGAAGGACAAGGTTGAAGTCATCTGCGCACAGGGTCCGGCCCCGAGCGGTGCGACGATCGAACATTACACTTCGGAAGGGCTGAAACTGATCCCCGGCGACGGGCTGCTGGCCACCGTCATCCCCGGTGCCTTCGACGGCTGGATGCTGATGCTGCGCGATTATGGCACGATGAGCGTGCGCGACGTGCTGGAACCCGCCATCTATTATGCCGAGCAGGGGCATCCAACGCTGCCGCGTGTCTCCGCCACCATCAAGGGGCTGGCCGATTTCTTCGAGAAGGAATGGCCGACATCCCATGAGACATGGCTGCCGGGTGGTGCCGCACCCGAGCCTCACGCCAATTTCCGTAATCCG
The DNA here is from genome assembly GCF_041414895.1 of Agrobacterium sp. O3.4. Taxonomy (NCBI): domain Bacteria; kingdom Pseudomonadati; phylum Pseudomonadota; class Alphaproteobacteria; order Hyphomicrobiales; family Rhizobiaceae; genus Agrobacterium; species Agrobacterium sp. O3.4. Next base: position 87,426 of record NZ_JALPZP010000005.1, on the reverse strand, counting down.
GTTCTGGCTGCGACCTATCAGCGGATTATCACCGAAGCCGAAGCGCGTACCGGCCGCGAAAACCAGATCGAGGCGGCGCGCGATGCCTTCTACCGGGGTTTCGTTGCGGAAGCTATCAACAGTTACGTAAAGACGGCGGAAGTCATGGATGCCAGCGGCGCACGGCACAAGGGTGTGCTGACGGCGCAGGATATGGCCGGGTGGAGCGCGACCGTCGAAGCGCCGCAGACGCTTGATTATCACGACTGGACGATTGCCAAGACGCCCGCCTGGGGACAGGGTCCGGTTCTGCTGCAATCACTTGCGCTTCTGAAGGGCTTTGACATTGCGGCCATGGACCCGTCCGGGCCTGATTTCATCCACACCATCGTTGAGGCCATGAAGCTCGCCTTTGCCGACCGTGAGGTCTATTACGGCGACCCGGAATTCGGTCAGATACCAACGGAATATCTTCTCTCTGACGGGTATAATGCCGGACGCCGGGCGCTGATCGGCCGCGAGGCCTCGCTGGCGCTGCGCCCCGGCATCGTGCCCGGATACGAAAATCAGGTGGACGCCACCATGGCCATGCTGGCCGAGATGAGCGGCAAGGGCACCGTCTACGAGCCGACCATGTCGCATTTGACGGAGAAGCGCGGTGACACTGTGCATATCGACGTCATCGACCGCTGGGGCAACATGGTGTCCACCACGCCATCGGGCGGCTGGCTGCAATCGTCGCCGGTCGTGCCGGGCCTCGGTTTCGCACTCAATTCCCGCGCCCAGATGTTCTGGCTGAAGGAAGGCCTGCCGACCTCGCTTGCGCCGGGCAAACGCCCGCGCACCACGCTGACGCCGTCGCTTGCGTTGCATCAGGGGCGGCCCTCGATGGTCTTCGGCACACCGGGGGGCGATCAGCAGGACCAGTGGCAGTTGCCTTTCTTCCTGCGTTACGCGCATCACGGCAAGAACCTGCAGGCGGCCATCGACATGCCTTTGTTCCACACCTCGCATTTTCCGGGCTCGTTTTATCCGCGTACCAGCTCGCCGGGTGAAATCATGGTGGAAAGCACAGCGGGTGAGGCGACGCTCGATGAGCTTCGCCGTCGCGGCCACCGGGTCACGGTTGCCGATGCCTGGTCGGTCGGGCGATTGACAGCAGCAAGGCGGGATGTGGACGGCCTGCTGCGCGCCGCCGCGACACCGCGGCTGATGCAGGCCTATGCGGTGGGGCGGTGAGACCATGGAAACAAAACCCGTCCTCTCCGTCCGTAACCTGACCACGTCCTTTCTCGTTGATGACGAATGGAAAAGCGTCGTGCGCAACGTCTCCTTCGATGTTGCGCCCGGTGAAACCGTTGCGATTGTCGGCGAATCCGGTTCCGGCAAGTCCGTCACTTCCCTGTCGCTCATGCGTCTGCTTGCGACTTCCTCCAGCCGGATCGAAGGCGAAGTGCTGCTCAATGGGCGCAATCTGCTGGCGCTTTCCGAAAAGGAGATGCGCGGCGTGCGCGGCAACGATATTTCGATGATCTTTCAGGAGCCGATGACCTCGCTTAATCCGATCTTCACCATCGGCCGCCAGATTTCCGAAGTCCTCATCAGGCACAAGGGGCTTTCGAAACAGGAGGCGCGGGCGGAGACGGTGCGGCTTCTGGAAAAGGTGCGTATTCCCAATGCGGCCAGCCGTTTTGACGAATATCCGCACCAGTTTTCCGGTGGCATGCGCCAGCGGGTGATGATTGCCATGGCGCTCGCCTCGCGGCCGAAGCTGCTGATCGCCGATGAGCCGACGACGGCGCTCGACGTCACCATTCAGGGCCAGATCCTCGATCTCATCAAGCTGCTGCAGGAAGAGGAGGGCATGTCGGTTCTCTTCATTACCCACGACATGGGTGTGGTGGCCGAAATCGCCGACCGGACGATCGTCATGTATCGTGGCGACGAGGTCGAGACCGGCCCGACCGAGGAGATATTCAAACGCGGCAAGCACCCCTATACGCGGGCGCTGCTTTCGGCGGTGCCGAAGCTCGGCTCGATGCGCGACCGGCAATGGCCGACGCGTTTTCCGGTGCTCGACATGAAAACCGGTCTTTCAACCGAGCCTCAGGAGGTGGCCGAGACCGTGGCGAGTGGGCAGACGCCGGTCCTGTCGGTCAAGAACCTTGTAACGCGTTTCCCCATCCGCTCCGGCCTGCTGGCGCGGCAGACGGGTGCGGTTCATGCCGTCGAAAACGTCTCCTTCGATCTGTTCCAAGGCGAGACGCTGGCGCTGGTCGGTGAATCCGGCTGCGGAAAGTCCACCACCGGCCGCTCGATCATGCGCCTCGTGGAGCCGTCGTCCGGCGATGTATCGCTCGATGGCTACGATGTGATGCGGCTTGATACCACCGGCCTGCGCAACATGCGCAAATCCGTCCAGATGATCTTTCAGGATCCATTTTCCTCGCTCAACCCGCGCATGACGGTGGGCACGGCGATTTCCGAACCGTTCATCAAGCACAGGCTAGGAACCACGAAACAGGCGAAGGAAAAAACCGCCGATCTCCTGGAAAAGGTTGGCCTGTCGGCCGATATGGCCGGCCGCTACCCGCATGAATTTTCCGGCGGCCAGCGCCAGCGCATCGCCATTGCCCGGGCGCTTGCGCTTGATCCCAAGGTCATTGTTGCGGATGAAAGCGTCTCGGCGCTCGATGTCTCGATCAAGGCGCAGGTCTGCAACCTGTTGCTCGACCTGCAGCAGAGCCTCAACCTCGCCTTCCTGTTCATCAGCCATGACATGGCGGTGGTGGAACGCGTCAGTCACCGCGTGGCGGTGATGTATCTCGGCGAGATCGTCGAAATCGGTCCGCGTGCCGCCGTTTTCGACAATCCGCAACATGCCTATACGAAAAAGCTGATGGCGGCGGTGCCGGTGCCCGATCCGGCGCGGCGCGGTATAAGACGCAGCGTTTCCAATGACGAGTTGAAAAGCCCGATACGGGCAATGGGTTATGAAACGCCGGAGCGGACTTACAGGACCGTTTCACCCGGCCATTTCGTGCAGGTGGCCTGAGGCGGCAAAAAGCGGGTCTTGAAGCGAATGCGGGTCGTCTGGAATAATGGTGCTGCCCGCACTACCGGTGCCGGCATTCTTTCGAGGTGGTGATGCGACGACTGGTTTTATGTGGAGTGCTGATGATGACCCTTGGCGCAAATGCTCAGGCTGCCGTTCTGGAAGCGGTAACGGCGAAGGATCACGCGCGGCTTGAACAACTGCTGAAAAACAGTGGCGCCACCGAAGAGCGGAACGCGCAGGGCCAGACGCCGCTGCTGGTGGCGGTTTGGCAGAACGACGTGCCGGCGGCACGCCTGCTTCTCGAGGCCGGTGCCGATGTCGATGCCCGCGACAATATCGAGGACAGCCCGTTTCTGGTGGCGGGGGCGCAGGGCAGGATAGAAATCCTGCAAATGATCCTCAAAAACGGTGCTGATCTTAAAAGTACCAACCGCTTTGGCGGTACGGCGCTCATCCCGGCTGCCGAAAAGGGACATCCGGAAGCCGTAGATATGCTGCTGGCAGCGGGTGTGGATGTCGATCACGTCAACCGGCTCGGCTGGACGGCCCTGCTTGAAGTCACAATCCTGAGAGATGGCGGCGCGGTATCGCAGCGGATCGTCCGGTCGCTTCTTGCCGGTGGCGCTGACGTTGCGGTGAAGGATTTTGATGGAAGGACGGCGCTTGCCCATGCCCGCGAAAGAGGGCTGACGGAAATCGTTGCACTGCTGGAGGCCGCCGGCGCGAAGGATTGACCGGCCGCCTGGCCGGGCGCGGAAGCCGCTTCAGGCCGACCTTTGCGCCAGCCCGGTGCCTGCCGGAAATGTCAGCTGCACCTTCGCCCCTTCACCCGGCTTGGAACTGATATGAGCCTCGCCGCCGCTCTGGCGCACGAAGCCATAGACCATGGCAAGGCCAAGGCCCGCGCCGCCATGGTCCCCGCGGGTGGTGAAATAGGGCTCGAACGCCTTGTCCACCGCCTCTGGCGTCATGCCGATGCCTTCGTCGGTGACTGATATCACCAGTGCATCCTTTTCGCAGGCCGCCTCGATCGAGATCAGACCGCCATCAGGCATGGCAGCCGCCGCATTGAGGCAGAGATTGAGGATGGATTGCTCGAAGAGTGCCGGGTCGAGCGGGATTGTGGGAAGACCGTCATCGAGATCAAGCGCGATCCGGCATTTGGGGCCGACCGCGATCTCGAGAATATCGGCCATGCCGCGCAGCAGGTTGGCGACATTGATTGAGCTTGGATGGATCGGCTGCTGGCTGCCGATGGTCAACATGCTGCTGGCGAGAGACCGGCCGCGATCCGCTGCCTTGCGGATGCGGGCGATGTGGCGGTTCTGGCGGTCGTTGAAACCCGCCTCGCGCTCCAGCAGGCCAAGGCTGCCGGTGATGATGCCGATCATGTTGCCCACCTCATGGCTCAACTGATGGGTCATGCGCATGATGCCGTCCAGACGCTGGGCCTTTACGGCTTCCGCCTCCTGCCGGTCGAGTGCTGTGACATCGCGGGCAAGCAACACGATGCCGCCATCCGGCTGGCGCGACATCGATACTTCGATCACCCGCTCATCCGTGGTGCGGTGGCGCACGACGGCGCGCTCCATCAATTCGCCCTTTTCGCTCTCGAAGGGCAGCAGCATGGGATCGATTTCCGGGACCGGCTCGACAAACCGACGGATCGGCAGTTTTCGCGACGAGCCGGAGCGCCCAACCAGTTCGATGATGCGGCGGTTCATGGTGATCGGCCGGCCGGTTGCATCAAACAGCGCTATGCCCTCATTCATGTTGCGGAAGGTGGAGCGGATTGTGCGGGCCGCCGCTTCCGCCGTGCGCCTGAGGCGCGAGACGCGGTCGACGCTGTCATGAAAGGCGCGGAATGCATCGAGCAGGCGGATCAGCTCCGTTTCCGAGCCGCTATAGGAGGGCGGGCCGACATCCTTTTCGCCTTTGGCAAGCGCATTCATGCCGTTGGAGAGCGCCGCGATCCCGCGTGACACCCGCATCACCGAGCGGATGGAGAGGATCGCCACCACCAGAACCAGAAGGGAGGCGACGGCCACGATGACCAGCAGGCGACTGAGCGCATCGGAGGTGGAGATCAGGTCTTCGTTCAGGCTGCGGGCAACCGCATCGCCCTGGGTTTCCGTGACATGGGAAAGATCGCGCGACACGGTGTGAAGCCGCGATACCGAGGCGCGGATGGCGAACATTTCGAGGAGATAACGGCTCTGGGCTGCAAAGACCCGTTCATAGGGCTGCATTTCGGCCAAAGGCAGCCGCTCGCCGGGGTAACCCTGCTGGCGGGCCGTGGTTTCTGCGACATAACGGCGGCGCAGTTCGCCCAGCTGGAAAAGACTGTCGGATGCGGATGCGGCCTGCACGATGCCGTTCATGCGCCGGCGCAGCTCCGGGTCGAGGATGCCCTGACCGGTGGCGATTTCGCCCAGTGCCGCCGCCGCTTCCGCCTTGTGCGCCTGCGCGGCATCGGCATCCTTCGCAAGATCGAGCGTCTGTTCCCGGATGATCTGGAGCAGTTCGACGATGCGTTCGCTGGCAAAGCCGCGGGTGATCCGCTCACCGCTGTCCGGCCCGGTCATTTCCAGCAGCATGTCGACCTGCTGGACGACGGAGCGGCTTTCGCTGGAAACGCGATAGGGCGAGGCGGCATTCATCAGGAAAGGTGCACTGGAGACGAGATCGGAGACCTGCCGCGAGACCAGCGATGCCTTGGCGAGACTGGAAAAGGCCTGCAAGCCATAGGCCGCCATCTCATCGCGGGCGCGCTGCAGGCCATAGATGGCGATGGCCGACAGGCTGAAGACGAGGACGCAGGTAAAGACGATCGCAAAGGGTAGCCGAAAGGCAATCGAGGAAAGGAAGGAACGGCTGATCACGGGGAAAGCTCGCCCTCATCGGTGTGGAGCACATATCCCTTGCCGCGCCGGGTCTTGATATGGCGCGGCAGATCGGGGTTTATCTCGATCTTGCGCCTGAGCCGCAGCACCAGCACATCGACATTGCGGTCGATATAGCGGTCGCTTTCCGAACCCAGCCGGTCGAGGATCTGCGAGCGGCTGACGGGCTGGTTGGGCGTTTCGGCGAGAATTTCCAGCAGCGCGAATTCGGCGCTGGTCAGCGTGCGGCTGCGATCCGCGAGGCAGACGGCCCGGCGGGCATCGAGATCGATCGCCCAGTCACCGAGGCGAAGCGCCGTGCGGCCATGATCACGCTCGCTGTCCTTCTCCTGTTTCAGCGAGGGGATCGTCCGGCGCAACACGGCCTTGATCCGCGCCGTCAGTTCGATGGGTTCGAAGGGTTTGACGACATAATCGTCGGCGGCGGTTTCCAGACCGAGAACCCGGTCGGCGGCGCTGCCGGCGGCCGTGACCATGACGATGCCGATATCACTATCGACCTTGCCGCGCAGCCGCTGGGCGAAGGTGCGGCCGGATGTGCCGGGCAGGTTATGGTCAACGAGCACCAGCTGCATCCGGTCCCGCGCCAGTATCTCGTCCGCTTCCTCGGCGGAGCGGGCGCAGGTGGGCAGCCAGCCCTCGGCCTCGACGAGGTCCGAGATAAGCTCGGCCATATCAGGATCGTCCTCGACGATCAGAATGCGAACCTTCTGATTAAGCACTGCATCTTCCTCCCGCCGTCATCATAGGCGCGGCTGCGGCGATCTTCAAAGGCTCGCTGGTTATCTCGCCTGTCATAATTGTAATATCTGTAATCTTGTTCGGCGGTGCGGTGAAAGATTGGTAACCATTCTTCGATTGCGGTACGGGCCGAATGTGACATGCTGTTGGTGGAGACTGGAACGGGGAGGTTCCAGGCAGGGAGGCTTTAAGTGAAACGATTGACCGCACTTGCGGCGAGCATGGCTTTATGGCTGTGCGGCGCAGGGCATGGCATGGCCGAGCCGAAGTTGAACGTCCTGTGCGGCGTCGACGAGGCCTGGTGCGTGGCCATGCAGCGGGCTTTCGAGGCAAAAAGCGGCCTTGAGATTTCGATGGTTCGCAGGAGCACAGGCGAAATTCTCGACCAGATTCGTGCCGAACGCTCCCACCCGACAGTCGACGTCTGGTGGGGCGGCACCGGTGATACCCATCTGCAGGCCGGCTCGGAAGGGCTGCTGGACGAATATCAGCCGCTGCATCCGCAGGATCTCTTGCCCTGGGCGCAGAATTTTTATGCGATGTCTGGATCAAGGTCCGCCGGCATTTATGCCGGGGCGCTGGGCTTTGCCTATAATTCTGAACTGCTCGCCAGAAACAATCTGCCGGCTCCCACCTGCTGGAAGGATCTGGCCAAGGATATTTATCGCGGCCATATCCTGACCGGCAATCCGAACTATTCCGGCACCGCCTTCACCATGCTCGCCACGCTGGTCCAGCTGTTTGGCGAGGAGGAGGCCTTCGGTTTCATGACGAAACTGAACCAGAATGTCGTGGGTTATACCAAGGTGGGTGCAGCGCCCGTCAAGGCGGCGGCGCGGGGCGAGGTGCTGATCGGGATTTCCTTCATGCATGACGCGGTGACCCAGAAGATCGAAGGATTTCCGCTTGTTATCGTCGCCCCCTGTGAAGGCACCGGTTACGAGATCGGCGCGGTCAGCATCGTCAAGGGCAACCGCAATACGGCCCTTGCGCAGGATTTCGTTGAATTTGCGTTGAGCCCGGAAGGGCAGGCGACCGGGGCCGCAGCCGGCCAGAACCAGGTGCCTTCCAATGCCCGGGCGACATTGCCGCTGACCGCACCCGATATATCGATGATCAAGATGGTGGATTACGATTTTGCCACTTTTGGCCAACCTGAAGAGCGAAGTCGGTTATTGAGCCGCTTCGACAGTGAAATCCACCCGAGCCAGACCCAGTAAGGGCCAGAAAACCGACATCCCAAAAGACAGCGTGCGCGCCGCAGGGCGCCGCGACCGGCAGCGCCATGTCCGCGCGTGCCCAGGAATTCAGACGCAAGCTACAGGAGGATAACCATGCGACTGACGATACTTTCCACCCTGCTTTTTGCCGGCACGGCACTGAGCGCCGTTTCCGCGCAGGCGGCGGGCGAACTGAACCTCATCTGCTCGGCCGATGTCGTGATCTGCGAACAGATGAAGGGCGATTTTGAAAAGTCGCACGACATCAAGGTCAATATGGTGCGCCTGTCTTCTGGCGAAACCTATGCCAAGGTGCGCGCGGAAGCCCGTAATCCGAAGACCGATATCTGGTGGGCCGGCACCGGCGATCCGCATATGCAGGCGGCCTCGGAAAACCTGACGCTGGAATACAAGTCGCCGATGCTCGACCAGTTGCAGGACTGGGCCGTGAAACAGGCTGAAAGCACCGGTTACAGGACTGTCGGCGTTTATGCCGGTGCGCTGGGCTGGGGCTACAATACGGAAATCTTCAAGTCGAAGGGTTACAAGGAGCCGAAGTGCTGGGCCGACCTGCTGGCGCCGGAACTGAAGGGCGAAATCCAGATCGCCAATCCGAACTCTTCCGGCACCGCCTATACCGCGCTTGCCTCGCTCGCACAGATCATGGGCGAAGATCAGGCGATCGACTATCTGAAGAAGCTCAACGTCAACATCTCGCAATATACCAAGTCGGGTTCCGCACCGGTCAAGGCGGCGGCGCGTGGCGAGACGGCGCTCGGCATCGTCTTCATGCATGATGCGGTGGCTCAGACGGCGGAAGGCTTCCCCGTCAAGTCGATCGCGCCCTGCGAAGGCACGGGTTACGAGATCGGCTCCATGTCGATCATCAAGGGCGCACGCAACCTCGACAATGCCAAGACCTGGTACGACTGGGCGCTGAAGCCGGAAGTGCAGTCGCGCATGAAGGACGCCAAGTCCTTCCAGCTTCCCTCCAACAAGACGGCGGAAGTGCCGAAGGAAGCACCGAAGTTCGAGGACATCAAGCTCATCGACTACGACTTCAAGACCTATGGCGACCCGGCCAAGCGCAAGGCGCTTCTGGAGCGCTGGGACCGTGAGGTTGGTGCGGTCGCCAACTGATCTTAACTCCGGCGACAGGCATCCCGGCTTTTAAAGCCGGGATGTCCGCCACTCTTTCATCGGCATGAAATAAGCGAGGTCGGCCATGACACGTGGCAATCGCAGGCTGGACATCGTCCTGGCGCTCGGGGCTTTTGCCCTCATTCTTCTCCCCTGGTATCGCATCGAAGGCGGCTTTTTCAGCTTCCGCTGGCTGTCCGGATTTTTCTCCACCGCCAGCAATGCGCCAGGCGTGCTGCAGATACTGTCCTATGGAAAACCATGGCTTGTCGGCATCGTTCTTTTCTTCCTCGCCGCATGCCTTGTCCGGCCGATGCGCGATCCGATGCGCCGGGGCGGGTTGCTTGCCTTTATCGGTGCTGCCGGTCTGGTTTTCCTTGCCTTGCAGGGGCTGGCGATCGGCTTTACCGGCTGGACCTGGACGGTGAGTGAAAACCTCTTCGGCATGCTTGCTGATGGTCAGGCGTCGATGGGGGCGGGTGCCGTCGTCATGTCGTTCGTCTTCGTGCTTCTTTTTGCCTTCGGACTTGCCGAACGTGGCGTTATGAAAGGCGACGCCTTTGTCGTCGGCGCCATTTCCGTTCTGGTCTTCCTCGTTGCGGTTTTTGTCTTTTATCCGATCGGCAGCATGTTGATCGCCTCCGTTCAGGATTTCGACGGCTCCTTCAATGCCGATGGCTTTATCCGCAATATCAAGGATCCCGGTATCTGGAGCCTTGGCTGCGTCACGGGTGAAGAGCGTTGCGGCGTTGCCTGGCGCACATTGTTTCTCGCCCTGATGACCGCCTTCGGCTCCACCGTGCTCGGTCTTGGCTTCGCGCTGATCGCCACCCGCACCCGCTTTCCTTTCAAGAAAGGCCTGCGGCTTCTCACCGTTCTGCCGATCATCACGCCGCCTTTTGTCATCGGCCTTGCGCTGACGCTGCTGTTCGGCCGCGCCGGTGTCGTTACCGAATGGCTTTCCTATCTCTTCGGCATCGAGCCGGGTCGCTGGCTTTATGGCATGACCGGTATCTGGATCGCGCAGGTTCTTTCCTTCACGCCCATCTCGTTTCTGGTGCTGATCGGCGTGGTTGAAGGTGTCAGCCCGTCGATGGAAGAAGCCTCGCAGACTTTGCGTGCCGACCGCTGGCGCACCTTCTGGCGAGTGTCGTTGCCGCTGATGAAGCCCGGTCTCGCCAATGCCTTCCTGATCGGCTTCATTGAAAGCATGGCGGATTTCGGCAATCCGCTGGTGCTTGGCGGCACCCATGGCGTGCTGTCGACGGAAATCTTCTTTGCCGTCGTCGGCTCCCAAAATGATCCCTCCCGCGCCGCGGTTCTGGCGATCATCCTCCTGTGCTTCACGCTTTCGGCCTTCCTTGCCCAGCGCTTCTGGCTGGCAGGCAAGAATTTCGCCACGGTGACCGGCAAGGGCGACAGCGGCGCGCATATTGCCCTGCCGCGCGGCCTGTCCATCGGTGTTCACGCCATTGTCGTGCCGTGGATGGTCTTCACCATCGTCGTTTATGGCATGATCCTTGTAGGCGGTTTCGTGAAGACCTGGGGTCTCGATAATTCCCTGACCTTCGATCACTACATCCGCGCCTTTTCCGTCAGCTTCTCGAACGGCTCGATTGCCTGGACGGGCGTTGCCTGGAATTCGTTCTGGACGACGATGGAGATCGCGCTGGTTTCGGCGCCGCTCACCGCTGCCGTTGGCCTGCTGACCGCCTACATCATCGTGCGGCAGAAATTTGCCGGGCGGAACCTCTTCGAATTTGCGCTGATGATGAGCTTTGCCATTCCCGGCACGGTTATTGGCGTCAGCTACATCATGGCCTTCAACCTGCCGCCGGTGGAAATGACCGGTTCGGCACTCATCCTCATCGCCTGCTTCGTCTTCCGCAACATGCCGGTCGGCGTGCGCGGCGGCATCGCGGCGATGAGCCAGCTCGACAAGAGCCTTGACGAGGCCTCGCTGACGCTGCGGGCCAATAGTTTCCGCACCATCCGCAAGGTCATCCTGCCGCTCTTGAGACCCGCGATCACGGCCGCACTGGTCTATTCCTTCGTGCGCGCCATCACCTCCATCAGCGCCGTCATCTTCCTTGTCAGCGCCCAGTACAACATGGCGACGTCCTATATCGTCGGCCTTGTCGAAAACGGCGAATATGGTGTGGCGATCGCCTATTCCTCGATGCTGATCGTGGTGATGATCACCGTCATTACCGGCTTCCAGCTCATCGTTGGTGAGCGACGCTTGCGGCGCGAAAACCGCGTCGCCGGCCTGCCATCCGCTTCCTCCGTTCCTCTTGCCCAGGAGAAAACCGCATGATTTCCGTAAAACCCGGCTCCGTCACCTTTCAGAATGTCCGCAAGACCTTCGGCGCCTTCACCGCCATTCCCGACCTGTCGCTCACCATCGAGCCCGGTACGCTGGTAACCCTGCTTGGCCCCTCCGGTTGCGGCAAGACGACGACGCTGCGCATGCTGGCGGGTCTCGAACATCCGACCTCCGGCCGCATCCTCATCGGTGACAAGGATGTGACCATGCTGCCTGCCAATGAGCGCGATGTCTCGATGGTCTTCCAGTCCTATGCGCTTTTCCCCCACATGACGGCGCTCGATAATGTCGCCTACGGCCTGCAATCCTCGGGATTGCGCAAGGCGGAAGCACGGGAAAAGGCGGAAGAGGGGCTGAAGCTCGTGGGCCTCGCCGGCATGGGCCACCGCCTGCCCGCCGAACTTTCCGGCGGCCAGCAGCAGCGCGTGGCGGTCGCCCGCGCTTTGGTGCTGGAACCGCAGGTGCTGCTGCTGGACGAGCCGCTCTCCAATCTCGATGCTCGCCTTCGCCGCCGGGTGCGTACCGAAATTCGCGAATTGCAGCAGCGGCTCGGTTTTACCGCCGTTTATGTGACGCATGATCAGGATGAGGCGCTGGCGGTTTCCGACCGGATCATCGTGATGAAGGATGGCGAGATCGCCCAGTCGGGTGCACCGCGCGATCTTTACGAGGCCCCGGCCTCCGCCTTCATCGCCGATTTCATGGGCGAGGCGAATGTCGTCGGCTGCGAGGTGATCAGCATTGAGGGGCCAGATGCACTGATTCGCGTCGGCGGTATCGATCATCGCGTTTCGGCGCGCAATGCCCGGCCCGGTCCGGCCAAGCTTGCCGTGCGTCCGGGTTCGATTGCCATCGGCCAGCCGGGCGGGCAAGGGGTTGCCGGCCGGGTGCTGCACAGCGCCTATCTCGGTGGTCATGTCGAATATGAAGTCGAGACCGATATCGGCACGCTCTTCATCGTCGACCATGCGGTCGAGACCAGCCTGCCGCCGCAAAGCGATGTCACCCTCGGATTTAAGAACCGCGGCATTGCGCTGATCCAGTCCTGACGGGCGTCAGTCCTGCGGATCGGGCACGATCCACCAGAATAGCTGCACGAGGTCGCTCCAGGTGCGGGCGAGATCGTCGATCGCGGCATTCACCTCCATATAGAGGTGAATGCCGAGCAGCGTGAAAAGCCCCAGCAGCAGCCATGGCCAGATCGGGCGTCTGCCCGCTGGCTTCGGATCGTGCTTTTCGTCCTGATCGATGTCCAATCGCTGTCTCCCCGTCGCCTTGAGACCTAGGGCCAAAACCACGCGGCTGCAACCATGCATCAGGCTGCGTGGCCTCATCCTCGCCATGAAGTGCGATTTCCTGCCACGAAAACACCCAGATTCATTCAGCCGCAGTTCACCCGCCGGAGCGCTAAATCCCTCCATCCCATAAGGAGGGAGATGACATGCGTAAGATGATTTTTGGCGCAGGAATGATTCTCAGCGCCCTGTTCGGCACCGGCGCGAACGCCATGCCCGTGGGTCAGCCATCGGTACCCGCGACATCCAATGTTCAGACCGTCGACTATGCCTGCGGACGCGGCTTTCATCTGTCGCCGCGCGGATATTGCCGTCCGAATGGTCCACCGCGTTACGAGCGTGGCTGGGACAGGCGCGACCGCTGGGAAGGTCGCCGCGAATGGCGCGAACGTCAGGCCCGCAGAGAATGGCGGGAACGGCGCGACCGTCGCGACTGGCGGGAACACCGTGAATGGCGTGACCGTCGCGATTATTATCGCTGGTAACAAGATAAGGCCCTTCCTTAACCGGGAGGGCCTTTTTAGTTGTGATCCGCCCGCAAAAACGGTGCACGGCGATCCCCCCCGAACCACTTTTGCTGCAGCAGCGGCCATGGCTTGCTCTCGAGGGCTTTTGAGCTACTATGCCGACATGGCGGGGAGGCCATGTTAAAGGAGGGTTCATGAATTACGGGTTTTCGAAACGGCGTATGGTGTTGAAGCTTGCCGCTACGGCAGCTTCTTTTTGCATGCTGGGAATGACGGCGAGTGCCGAGGGTTTTCCCGATCGGACCATTACGCTGGTCGTGCCTTTCGCGGCGGGGGGCTCCACCGATGTGGTGGCGCGCGTCATCGCGCAGAAGATGGGCGATGAGCTTGGCCATCAGATCGTCGTTGAAAATGTTGCCGGTGCCGGTGGCAATCTCGGTGCCGACCGTGTCGCGCGGGCCGAGCCAGACGGCTATACGATCCTGATGGGCACGGTTGCGACCCATGCGCTCAACCCGCTTATCCTCAAAACAAAGCCTTACGATCCGGAAAAGGATTTCGCCCCGGTGTCCTTGCTGGTGGTGGTGCCGAATGTGCTGGTCGTCAATCCGAAGCTCAACGTCAACAGCGTTGCGGAACTGATTGCGCTTCTCAAGGCAGAGCCGGACAAATATGCCTATGCCTCTTCCGGCAATGGCACGCCGCTGCATCTCTCGGGCGAGTTGTTCAAGAGCATGGCTGGTGTCAGCATGCAGCATGTTCCCTATAAGGGGGCTGGTCCTGCGCTCAACGATCTGCTTGGCAACCAGATTTCGATCATGTTCGACAATCTGCCGTCGTCATCAGGCCACATCAAGTCCGGCACGTTGCGGGCACTTGGCGTAACCACGGCCGAGCGCGCCTCATCCTTCCCGGACCTGCCGACCATTGCCGAGACCGTGCCGGGTTATGAAACCTATACCTGGAATGCGCTCTTTGCGCCGGCAGGCACGCCGGCCGAAGCGATCGACAAGCTGAATGCCGCCGCCAAGAAAGCGCTTGCCGATCCGAACGTGGCCGCGCGCATGGCGGAGTTCAGCGCCAAGATCGTCGCGTCGTCACCCGATGAGCTGAAAAGCCACGTTGCCGCCGAAATCGCCAAGTGGGAACCGGTGGTCAAGGATGCAAATGTCCAGATGGACTGATCGGGAACGATAACCCCGGTCCGTTGATACCGTGCTGCGCGCGCCGTTCTGGGGCGCGCAGTATCACCTGCTGCTGAATACCCATAGCCGAGGCTGCCATCATGGCTCGGCCTGAGACGAGCCTGTCGCATTGGCCAATGTGTCGTTTCCGCATCACTTGCCACAAGGTTGCAAAAATCGGCTTGGCAAGCTCAAATCACTCAGCTACAAAACGTATCACCGCGTCAGATCAAACAAAGGGAGGCGTTGCATGACACCAGCATTCACCGAAATCCTCCCGCAGGGAATGACCCGACACTAGGTCATATCCATTCGCGGCCCGCCCTGCGCGCGCCCGACATGCGGTTTATTTTCCTTCATGGCCCGATTGATCTGACGGGATCATTTCGTCTCCCGTCCGGGCTGTGCCATCCAACTTCCGTTTTGAGGACCGGTTGCCGATTTTCTGGCGCCGTGCTGGTTAAAATGTCTCGCAAGAAGCTCGATTTCCGCGCCGATGCCTATCGTCATGTGCTCGGCTTTGTTTTTCACCACTGGAGCCACCGGCCGGCACTGGTGGGTTTCATCATCGTGCTGGTCATTGCCAGCACGCTGGCTGAAGTCATGGTGCCGGTTTTTTCCGGTCAGATCGTTGATGCCATTGCCGGCGGCAACGGGGCGGACAAGGCGCTGCACGCCTTCGTCGTCGTGGTGTCGCTTGGTCTCACCAGCGTGGTCCTGCGCTGGTTCATCTTTAACGGCATCATCAGGCTCACGCTGAAAACCATGGCTGACGTCACCAATAACGGCTTCCACAAGGTGCAGCGTTTCTCCACGGACTGGCATGCCAACAGCTTTGCCGGCTCTACGGTGCGCAAGATCACGCGCGGCATGTGGGCGCTGGATTCGCTGAACGACCTGCTGCTCATAGCCCTTCTGCCGTCGCTGGTGATGCTGGTCGGCGCCACCATCGTGCTCGGCAGCTACTGGCCGGTCATGGGCCTCATCGTCGGCCTCGGCTCACTGATCTATGTCGGTGTCACCGTGGCTCTTTCCATGGGTTATGTGTCGCCTGCGGCGCGGCTTGCCAATGCCTGGGATACAAGGCTTGGCGGCGCGCTGGCGGATGCCATCAGCTGCAACTCGGTCGTCAAGGCCTTTGGTGCCGAGACGCGTGAGGAAACGCGGCTGGGTCAAGTGCTGGTGAAATGGGATAACCGCACGCGCAGAACATGGCGGCGCGGCACGCTGAATGGTACCATTCAGAGCTTCATGATGGTGTCCATGCAGGCCGGCATTCTCGGCACCGGCCTCATCATGTGGCGACAGGGGCTGGCGACGCCTGGTGATATAACCTTCGTGCTCGCCATGTTCTTCGTGCTGCAGGGTTACCTGCGTGATGTGGGGCAGGATATCCGCAACCTGCAACGCGCCGTCAACGACATGGAAGAGTTGGTGCTGCTGGACAAGATGCCGCTTGGCGTCGAAGACAGGCCGGATGCCGCGCGGCTTGATATCGGCAAGGGCGAGATCGTCTTCGATCACGTCACGTTCCAATATGGCGCGCATCCCACCCCGCTTTATGATGACTTCTCGGTCACCATCAAGCCGGGCGAACGTGTGGGGCTGGTCGGCCATTCCGGTTCGGGCAAGACAACCTTCGTCAAGCTCATCCAGCGCCTTTACGACATCAGGTCGGGTGCAATTCGTATCGACGGGCAGAATATCGCCGGTGTGACGCAATCGAGCCTGCGCGGCCAGATCGCCATCGTGCAGCAGGAACCCATCCTGTTCCACCGCACGCTGGCGGAAAACATCGCCTATGGCCGTCCGGGTGCCTCGCGGCGTGAAATCGAGCAGGCGGCAAAACAGGCCAGTGCCCATGAGTTCATCATGTCCCTTCCAAAAGGATATGAAACCATGGTCGGCGAACGTGGCGTCAAGCTCTCGGGTGGGGAACGCCAGCGCGTCGCCATTGCCCGTGCATTCCTTGCTGATGCGCCAGTGCTGATCCTTGACGAGGCGACCTCGAGCCTCGACAGCGAAAGCGAAGTGCAGATCCAGCAGGCCATGGAACGGCTGATGGTTGGCCGCACGACGCTGGTCATCGCGCACCGGCTCTCCACCGTCAGGGCGCTGGACCGGCTGCTGGTGTTCGACAGGGGCAAGATTGTCGAAGAAGGCGACCATCAGGCGCTTATCCGCCTCAATGACGGCATCTACCGCCGGCTGTTCGAGCGGCAGGCGCTGGAACTGACCAAGGGCCTGGTAGCCTGAAACAACGAGACGCCGGAGTTCATCCTCCGGCGTTTCATCCGCAACTTCTAACCAGTGCCACGAACGCGCCGCTTTTTTCCATTAATGGCGTTCTCTCCGCAATACCAACAGGATGGTGAACCATGGATTTCAACCCGATCACAAAGCCGCAACGCCTTGTCATCAGGGGAAACCATATCCATGCCTTGTTCCATCACCCTTTCAGACCTCTCATGGTCCACGCCTGACGGTCATCCGCTCTTTTCCAACATCAATCTTCGCTTCGGTCCCGAACGGGCCGGGCTGGTCGGGCGCAACGGCGTCGGCAAGACCACGCTTCTGAAGCTGATTGCCGGTGAATTGTCGCCGTCCGCCGGCACGGTCTCCGTCTCCGGCAGGATCGGCGTTCTCAGGCAAATCGTGCAGGTCATGCCCGGGGAGACCGTCGCGGATCTCTTCAATGCGCGTGAGGCGCTCAAGGTTCTTTCCAGCGCCCAGGCGGGGCTGGCCACACTCGAAGAGCTTGGCGACGTTGACTGGATGCTGGAGGAAAAAATTGCCGATGCGCTGGCTGCGGTCGGGTTGGACGCTTCGCCTTCAACGCTGCTTTCGGCACTGTCCGGCGGGCAGCGCACACGGGCGGCACTTGCAGCCCAAATCCATGCCGCCCCGGACTTCCTGATCCTCGACGAACCGACCAACAATCTCGACCGTGACGGTCGTCTGTTCGTCGCCGATTTTCTGGCGGGTTGGCGTGGCGGAGCGATTGTCGTCAGCCATGATCGGGAACTTCTCGATACATTTGATGCGATCGTCGAAATGACGACGTTGGGCGCAACCCGTTATGGCGGCAACTGGAGCCATTACCGCGCGCAAAAGGCACTGGAACTGGCCGCCGCCGAACAGGATCTCGCCAGCGCCGGGAAGCGCCTTGCCGAGGTAAAACGTCGGTCGCAGGAAGCACTGGAACGCAAGGCAAGGCGTGACGCAAAGGGCGCCGCCAAAGCGGCAAAGGGGGATATGCCCCGCATTGCCGCCGGCGGCATGAAAAGACGAGCCGAAAAGACCAGCGGCGACAATGCCAATCTCGCCAGTCGCCTGAAAGCCGAAGCGACCGAGGATTTGCAGACGGCGCGCCAGCGGATCGAAGTCCTTCAGGACCTTACTGTCACCCTGCCACCCAGTGGGTTACACAAGACCAGGACCGTGCTGAGCCTGCAAAACCTGACCGCGGGCTATTCGGGAAAACAGCCCGTATTTGCCGATCTGTCCTTCGAAATCACCGGCCCGCAGCGCGTGGCCGTGACAGGCCCGAACGGATCGGGAAAAACGACGCTGCTTTCCGTGATCAGGAAGGAACTGCAGCCATTGTCAGGAACGGTCCACCTCGGTGTGACGTCCGTCTTTCTGGACCAGCAGGTCAGCCTGCTGGATCCGAAGCTGTCGATCCGCGACAATTTCCTTCACCTCAACCCGCAGGCCGGGGAGAACGCCTGCAGGGCAGCGCTTGCCCGCTTCATGTTTCGTGCCGATGCCGCCTTGCAGATCGTAGGGACGCTTTCGGGTGGCCAGATGCTGCGCGCGGGTCTCGCCTGCGTTCTTTGTGGCCCGCAGCCGCCGCAACTGCTGATCCTCGATGAACCGACAAACCATCTGGATATCGATTCCATCGCGGCCGTGGAGGCCGGCCTGCGGGCCTATGACGGCGCGCTCCTGGTTGTCAGCCATGATGAAGCGTTTCTCGGCGAGATTGGCATCGACCGGCGGCTTACCCTTGGGCGGCCGTGAGGCGCCGTGATTGCGCACGCCGAAGCCGGACATCCATCTGCCGTTTCGCCTGGATGTCTCCTTTTTTCATGGCGACCGCGCTGCCTTCAGTCCACACGGCAACGGCACCGTCGTCGTCTGCGAGATGCATAAGGCATTCGCCAAGTGCAGCCCAGGCGGCCGAGTAATCGGGGTCCTGGTGAACCGCCTCGCGCAGATGTTGCGCCGCATCGTCGAATTGCCGCGCGGCCATCTGGGCCTTCGCCAGTGAAAAGCGCAGGAGAGGAGCATCTTTACCGTCTTCCAGCATCTTCAGGAGTTTCTCGATCATTGTCATTCCATTGCAATGGTGGGCCTCATGCAAATCGATACGATGTCAAGCGCGGTTGAGGTCAAGCGAAGATTGGCGCTTCCCCGGAGTAAACCTCCGCCGATGGAGCGGAGTGTTTCACCTTGCTATGCGGCGTACCGCGACCGGATCCCAGATATCATCAAGCGGCCCTTCAAGGGCGGTGCGCGGGGGAATGAGCTGCGGTTCGATAATGGTGACTTCGGGCTCTGCGCGGTTCTCTTCCAGCAGTTCGAACCCTTTTTCGAGCATTTGCGCAATATCGGGTTTGATCATGTAAACGGGAAAGGGAAGAAATGACGCGAAGGGGTCGTAGTCAAAACAGCCGACGACGATGTCGCCGAATGCTTCCCCGTCATGACGCCCCATGAAACGAAGCAACCCTTCGAAGTTGATCGATGAATTGACGAAGAAACAGCGGGGAAGACGGCCTCTGCGCTCGAAGAAGCGTTCGAATGCCAGTTCCGTCATACGCGGCGAATAGCCGGTGATCTCGATATCGTCACCACTCTGCACGCCGAAATAATCGGCTTTAGCGGCATGAAAGCCGTCAATTCGCTCGCGGCTGGCGTGGTCGTCATGACCACCGAACAGGATGACGTCGTCAGGGCCGAGCGACCCACCCTTTGCCGCATGGGCAAGGATTGCCGATGTCAGGATTTCCGCGCCGTGCCGGTTGTTGGAAATGACGGACGACGCAAATTTGCCGGGCAGGTCGATATTGACGTGCGGAAGGGCTGCGCGGGCGCAGACCTGGTGTACGCCATCAGGATCGGTGACGCCGGCGATGAACAGGGCATCAATCGAATAGGCGATCAGCGTCTCGACGGTGCGACGTTCCTCCTCGGGGTCGCGCCGCCCGGAGACCACCATCGGCGACAGGCCGCGTTTGCGTGCCTGCCCCTCGAAGGTCTGCGCCATCGATGAAAAGAACCGGTTGTCATAAACCGGCACCAGGAGCCCGACGAGACCGGATTTTGAGCTCCTGAGGCCACGGGCCTGCAGATTGGTGGTGTAGCGCTGTGCCTTGGCGAGCGAGAGAATCTTGTCTGCGGTTTCCTCCGAAATCCGCCGTTTGCGCCACGATCCATTCAACACTGCGCTCACTGTCGAGGCTGACGCGCCAGACAAGAGCGACAAGTCATAAATGGTGGCTTTCTTGGAACTTATGCCTGTCACTTCGATCTCCCCAGCTGATTCCGATTATTAGAGCACGCATCCCCTTGACGGAAGGGAGCTTCATGATATGGTTATTGCACCATCGATTGTGCAGTTTAGCAATATCGATTGTGCAGTATGGTTGCTATGGGAGTGGCAAGGGAGAGTCTCGAATAAGCGAGATGAGAGATTTGAAGCGCGGCAGGGAAAAACTGGCTGCGGCGGATTTCGTTTGCCGATTTTTTGAGGAGGAACATCATGAAGAAAATTATTGCTGCGGCGCTCGGCCTGTCGCTTGCGCTGCTCTCATCCGCGGCCTTCGCCGAAGGGCCGAAGGTTGGCGTCGTCGTCAAGATCGGCGGTATTCCGTGGTTCAACGCCATGGAGGCCGGCATCAAGGAACAGAGCAAGAAGCTCGGCGTTGATGGTTTCATGGTTGGCCCGACCAGCGCCGACCCGGCGCTGCAGGTTCGTGCCATCGAAGACCTGATCGCCCAGAAGGTCGATTTTATCGGGGTCGTGCCGAATGATGCGAAGGTGCTTGAGCCGGTGCTGAAGAAGGCCCAGGCCGCCGGCATCAAGGTCATCACCCATGAATCGCCCAAGCAGCTCGGCGCCGACTGGGATTTTGAACTGGCTTCCGCCAAGGGTTTTGGTGAAGCGCATGGCAAGCTTCTGGCGGAAAAGATGGGCGGCAAGGGTTCTTATGCCGTCTTCGTCGGTTCGCTCACCGTGCCGCTTCACAATGCCTGGGCCGATGCCGCCATCGCCTATATCAAGGCCAATTATCCGGACATGAAGCTCGTCGGCGATCGCTACGGCGTCGCCGAAGATCTCGACAAGAGCCGGTCGACGGCGCTCGATCTGATGTCCGCCAATGCCGATCTGAGCGGTTTCCTTGCCTTCGGTTCGCAGGGACCGATCGGTGCCGGGCGTGCCGTCGAAGAGCGGCGCAAGGATGGCAAGGTCTTCGTCATCGGCCCGTTTTCGCCGGGGCAGGGCGCCAAGCTGATCAAATCGGGCGCGCTGACAGGCGGCTTCATGTGGAACCCGAAACAGGCCGGTGAGGTCTTCATCACGCTCGCCGACCGTATCGCCAAGGGCGAAACGCCCAAGGCCGGCGACAATATCGAAGGTCTCGGCACCATCAATCCCGAGGGTAACACCATCGTCGTCGATCAGCTTTTGAAGATCGACAAGGAAAGCATCGACAAGCTCGTTTCCATGGGCCTCTGATCCTCCCCGGAGCCGCAGGCGTCGCGCGAGATGGAATGCTCGCGCGACGCCCATCCCAAGAAACATGCCGAGCGCCACGTCTGCGATGCTTTCGCGGCGAAAGGAGAGATACGCTATCATGAGCGCAGAACCGCTCCTGTCCCTCAAGAATGTCAAAGTCACCTTTGGCGGCGTGCGCGCCCTGAAAGGCGTTTCTTTCGAGGTCAATCCCGGTGAAGTGCATTGCCTGGCCGGCGAAAACGGCTGTGGCAAAAGCACGCTGATCAAGGTCATAACAGGCGTTTATACGCCCGAAAATGATGCTGAACTGTATTTCGACGGCAAGCCGATAGCCGCGATGACCCCGACGCTTGCGCAAGCGCTTGGCATTCAGGTGATCTGGCAGGATCTGGCGCTGTTTGATGAAATGTCGGTGGCGGAAAATATCGGCTTTCAGTACGCGGTGAACGGCAGATACGGGCTGGTCGACAAAGGCGCGATCGCAAAAGCGGCCGAGAAGGCTTTGGCCCGGCTCGGTGTCGAGATCGATCTCGACAAGCCGCTCAAGGAACTGCCCATTGCCCAGCGCCAGATCGTGGCGATTGCCCGTGCACTGGTCGGGGAAGCCCGCCTCGTTTTCATGGACGAGCCCACCGCGTCGCTGACGCAATCGGAAACGGACTACCTGATCGACATCGTCCGCAACCTCTCAGCCTCCGGCGTTGCGGTTGTGTTCGTCTCGCACCGCCTTGCGGAAGTGCTTGAGATTTCAGATCGCATAACCGTTTTGCGCGATGGGTCGCTTGTCGGGGTCTTCCCGGTTGAAGGCATGACCCAGTCACGCGTGACCGAACTGATGACCGGCCGCAACTTCGACAGCGCCGTCATTGCCGCTGATCACAATGACAAGCCCGTTGTTCTCTCCGTGCGCGGGCTGACGCGCGCCGGTGAGTTTGAAGATGTGTCTTTCGATCTGCGGCAGGGCGAAACGCTGGGGATTACTGGCCTGCTGGGAGCCGGACGCACCGAACTGGCCTTGACCCTTTTCGGCATGCATCGGCCGCAATCGGGTGAAATCCTGATCGACGGGAAGAAGGTGAATTTCCATTCCAACCGGGATGCGATCCGGGCCGGCGTTGCCTATCTTTCCGAAGACCGGCTGGCGCTTGGTCTCAATCAGCCCCAGTCGATTGCCGACAATCTCGTCATGGCCTCGCTTGACCGGTTGCTGACGGGCGGCCTTATCTCGCCATCGAAAAAGGCGGATGTGGTTTCCCGCTGGATTTCAGCGCTCGGCGTCAAGATCGGCCTGCCGGAAGACCCGATCCGTACGCTTTCGGGCGGCAACCAGCAGCGCGTGGCGATTGCCAAGTGGCTGGCCATCGGCCCGAAAATCCTCATCCTCGACGCGCCGACCGTGGGGGTCGATGTCGGCGCCCGCGCCGGCATCTTCGAAATTGTCCGCAAGCTCGCCGCAGAGGGTCTCTCGATCATCGTGATCTCCGACGAAGCCCCAGAAGTCTATTTCAACACCGACAGGGTCATTCACATGGTCGAAGGCCGGTTCCACGCCACCCATGATCCGCGACATGTGTCGCTTACCGAACTGGAGTCCGCCATCTATGCGTAGGCTCATCCTCGGACATACGACCGAATTCACGCTGCTTGTGGTCATGGTGCTGCTCTGCACGGGCCTGTCCTTTGCAACCGACCGTTTCCTCACCATCTCCAATGCCTTCGATGTGCTGAATGTCTCGGCGGTCAACATCATCTTTGCGGTCGGCCTGCTTGTCGTGCTGATTTCGGGCGGTATCGACATCTCCTTCGCGGTTGCCGCTTCCGTCGTGCAATATGTCACGGTGCTGGCGCTCAATGCGCTCGGCGGCGGCAACTGGGCGGAGGGTTTCATCATTGCCGGCGCCGTCGGCCTTGGTCTCGGTTTCGTCAACGCCTTCCTCGTCTGGCGGCTCAACATCATTTCCATCGTCGCGACCATTTCCACTTTCAACATCTTCTTCGGGCTGTTGATGTTCTTCACCAAGGGCGTGTCGATCTACGATCTGCCGGAATGGCTTTCGACCCGCGTGGTGTTTTATGAGCGCGAGATGCCGGATGGTTCCTGGGTCGAGCTGACATTGCCGGTCGTGGTCATGATCCTCTGCTGCTTCGCCACCTGGTTCATGATTTCCCGCACCACGGTCGGCCGCAAACTTTATGCTTTCGGTGACAATCCGGAAGGCGCACGCCGCTTCGGCATCAATATCGGCGCCATGCATTATATTTCCTTCGGCTGGCTCGGCCTGATGGCGGGCATTGCCGGGCTCATGCAGGCGCATTACGCGCAGGAGGTCGTGCCCAACGCGCTTTATGGCCGCGAGCTGGATGTTCTTGCTGCCACCGTGCTTGGCGGCGCGCGGCTTGGCGGCGGCAAGGGTTCGGTCATCGGCTGCGTGCTTGGTGTGTTGATGGTGTCCATCACCCAGAACGGCCTCAACCTGATGGGCGTCTCTCCCTTTGCATTCAAGATGATCGTCGGCGCCATCATTCTCATTGCAATCACGCTGTCCTCCACCCGGTTCGACAAGCTGCTGCCGGCAGCCTTGCGGACCTCCGCTAAAAAGGGGAGTGCGCAGCGATGAGCAGCTTCGTTCGGAAATTCAACGCGATTTTCGGTGCCGACATGGCCGGACCGGTGATTGCCTTTGTCGCGGTCATGCTCATCTTCGGGACGCTGGCGGATAATTTCCTGTCGCTCGCCACATTCGGTTCGGTCGCCTTCCAGCTGCCCGAACTCGGTCTTTTGACACTGGCGATGCTGCTGCCGCTGCTGACCGGCGGGATCAATCTTTCCGTCACCTTCGCCGCCAATCTGTCGGGGCTGGCGGCAGCCTGGGTGCTGCAGGCCCATGGCGGCGTGGACGCACCGCCGAGCGCCTTCCTGCTCGCCTGCCTTGCCGCCCTCGCCACCGGTGGTGCTGCCGGCGCCATGACCGGCGCGGCGATTGCCTATACCCGCGCGCACCCGATCCTCGTCACCCTGTCGATGATGATTTTCCTGCGCGGGCTCGGGGAGTTCCTGACGCGTGGCGGCGATGTTTCCGGTTTTCCGGCCTATATGGCGCCGCTTGGTCACGGCACGCTTTTCGGGCTGCCCATCCCGCTGCTGATCTTTATCGCCTGCGTCGGGCTGTGGCACGTGCTCCTCACCCGCACGAAGCTCGGTTTCGGTCTGCTGATGATCGGCTCCAATATCGAGGCGGCGCGTTATTCCGGTCTCAACACCCGCAAGATCCAGGTACTCGTCTACACGCTCTCGGGTCTCATGTGTGCCGTCGCCGGCATCATCATGCTTGCCCGCTTCAACTCGGTGCGTGTGGGACACGGTGAATCCTACCTGCTGATCACGGTACTGGCGGCGTTTCTCGGCGGCATCAATCCATTCGGCGGCTTCGGCCGTGTGCTGCCCGTCTTCGTCGCGCTGATCGTGCTGCAGCTCCTTTCATCCGGGCTCAACCTTCTCGGCGCCAACCAGCATCTGGCAACGGCGCTGTGGGGTGTGCTGATGATTGTCGTCATGGCGGCGCGCGGCCTGTTTTCAGGTTACTTCGCATCTCTCAGAAAGAAGGTATGACGTGCAAGGCTTTGGTGTTCACGCAATGATGTGGTCCCTCAACTGGGATCATGAAAGCGCCAGGCGGGCCATTGCCGGTGCTGCGGATTATGGGCAGGATTTCATCGAGATTCCGCTTGTCGATCTCCCATCCGTCGATACGGCGCATACCCGCGCCCTGCTGGAGAAATACGGTCTGCGGGCTGTCTGCTCGCTGGTTCTGCCGGAACCTGCCTGGGCGTCCGTCCGCCCGGACGCAGCCATCGCGTATCTGAAGGCCGCGCTGGACAAGGCATCCGAAATGGGCGCGGAAGCGCTGACGGGCGTCACCTATGGCGGCACCAGCGAGCGTACGGGTTTCCCGCCGACACAGGCTGAATACGACAATCTGACACGCGCACTATCTCAGGCTGCCGGCCACGCGAAGACGCTTGGCCTGCAATTCGGTATCGAGGCTGTCAACCGCTACGAAAACCATCTGGTCAACTCAGCCGAGCAGGCCGTGGCGCTGGTTGAGCGTATCGGTGCCGACAATATCTTTGTCCATCTCGATACCTTCCACATGAACATGGAAGAGAAGGGCATCGCCAGTGGCATCATCGCTGCCCGTAACCATCTGAAATACATGCATATGTCGGAAAGCGACCGCGGCACTCCGGGCTTCGGCAACGTTGCCTGGGACGCGGTGTACGCCGCACTCGCGGCCATTGGCTTCAAGGGCGTGCTGACGCTCGAGAGTTTCGCCGCGATGCCGCAGGAGATGGCGGGTGCGATTTCCACCTGGCGGCCGGTCGCGTCAGGCGCAGACGAGGTCCTCGACAAGGGGCTGGCCTTCCTGCGCGACAAGGCAAGCCAGTACCGGATTTTCTGACCGCAATCATTATCGGGGCGAGGAACACCTTGAGCACAATTGACGATAATGCCCGTGAGATTGCGGGCTTGGCCCTCCAGCGTCTGGAAAGGGCAAAAGGCCGGCGTGTGATGATCGCGATTGCCGGTGCCCCGGGATCGGGAAAATCGACCATTGCCGAAGGTGTGGTGGATGTGTTGAACGCCGGCGGAGGCGAGCCCGCCGCGCTTTTCCCGATGGATGGTTATCACTATGACGATGCCGTGCTCGAAGAGATGAACCGGCGACCGTTCAAGGGCGCCATCGATACGTTCGATGCCCACGGGTTGCGGCACATGC
This sequence comes from Agrobacterium sp. O3.4, assembly GCF_041414895.1. NCBI lineage: Bacteria > Pseudomonadati > Pseudomonadota > Alphaproteobacteria > Hyphomicrobiales > Rhizobiaceae > Agrobacterium > Agrobacterium sp. O3.4. The sequence goes on along the minus strand of NZ_JALPZP010000005.1, from coordinate 61,590 downwards.
TCGAGCGCCTCAAGGCCAATGAGGATGATGTCATCGCCGTTCCAGTCTTTGACCGGTCAATTGAAATTGCCCGCGCCGGCGGCCGGCTGATCCCGCAATCCGTCGATATCATCGTCTGTGAAGGCAATTATCTCCTCGCCGGCCAGTCGCCGTGGAACCGCCTCAAGCCGATCTTCGATCTGACGGTTTTCGTCGATGTCGGCGAGGACGATCTGCGCGCGCGGCTGAGAAACCGCTGGCTGGGCTTCGGCCTTGCCGAGGACGAGATCAACCGGAAGGTCGAGGAGAACGATCTTCCGAACGGCCGTTTCATCATCTCGACGAGCACCGAACCCGATCTTCGCATCGGCAATCCGGGAAGCGGGGCCGCCTCCTGAGACGCCCTGAACGACCGCGTGCGCCACATCCCAACCAAGTGAAACAGAAGCGAAAGAAATCCCCATGAAACACGGCATCTATTATTCTTACTGGGAACATGAGTGGAGCGCCAAGTTCGGCCCCTATATCGAAAAGGTCGCCAAACTCGGTTTCGATATCATCGAAGTCGCCGCCCACCATATCAACGAATACAGCGACGCCGAACTCGCCGCGATCAAGCAGAGCGCGAAGGATAACGGCATCATCCTCACTGCCGGCATCGGCCCGTCGAAATCAAAGAACCTGTCGTCGGAAAATGCGGCCGTGCGCGCAGCGGGCAAGGCTTTTTTTGAGAGGACGCTCACCAATGTCGCCAAGCTCGACATCCGCACCATCGGCGGCGCATTGCATTCCTACTGGCCGATCGATTATTCGCAGCCGGTCGACAAGCCGGGTGATTACGCGCGTGGAGTCGAGGGTATTCACGGCATTGCCGATTTCGCCAATGATCTCGGCATCAACCTGTGTATCGAAGTCCTCAACCGCTTTGAAAACCACGTGCTCAACACGGCGGCCGAAGGCGTCGCCTTCGTCAAGGATGTCGGGAAGAACAATGTGAAGGTCATGCTGGATACCTTCCACATGAACATCGAGGAAGACAGTTTCGGCGAAGCCATCCGCACGGCCGGCCCGCTGCTGGGTCACTTCCACACCGGCGAGAGCAATCGCCGTGTTCCAGGCAAAGGCAGGATGCCCTGGCAGGAAATCGGTCTCGCTCTTCGCGATATCAATTACACCGGTGCCGTCGTCATGGAGCCCTTCGTCAAGACCGGTGGCACCATCGGTTCTGATATCAAGGTGTGGCGTGATCTGAGCAACGGCGCTGATGTCGCCAGAATGGACGAGGACGCCCGCAACTCCCTGGCATTTTCCCGTTTCGTCCTCGGCGGCTGATGTCCGGTACGTGGCGCTGACCATGCGGCCGTCATATGGCGCGGCCTGGTCTCGCAGGGATAACGCATGAGCGCCGGCGGCTGGCAGAGATCGCAATCTGCGAGTTGAAGAAAACACCTCTTATGCGCTAAAGCTCCGGGATATCCCGGGATCGGAAACGATCCGCCCAAGGCCATTATTCGCATGATCCCTGTCGCACTCCCGTCCGTCGAAGCGGTGCTTCTTGTCGCCTTCCTTCTTGCCACGACCTTTGTCTGGGCCGTCTGGACGCTGGGGCTGCTCATTCGATATGCGAGCGGCCGGCGGAAGCGCCCGGTGATCTTGCCCTACGGGCTGGTGACCGCCATCGCGGTTTTCACCCTGTTGCAGATCGCTGGTTTTTGTCTCGAGATGCGGGCCTATGACCGGGATAGGACGGCAAACTACCGGCCGCAACTGCTTGAACCAACCCGGCTTGGCCAGATCGATATGCCCGAAGGCACGAAACTCGAACTGGCCATTGCCAATAACAGGGATGCCTTCAGCCGCGCGGTGTTTCCGCATCCCGTGCGCGTTGCAGATATCGATGCCGTCGAAATCGCCCGCTATATCGCGATAAAAACCAACGACAACTACGAAACCATTGGCTTCACCCCCGACAACATGCGGATAACCGGCAATGGCGTAACCACCCAGAGCGGCTGGCGTTGCGACGCGACCCGGCCGGTGGAGTTTGATCTGCGGCCCGATGGCGGCATATCCGCCTTCAGCAGATGCATTCTTGCCGATGGCAATGTCGTTGATGGCATCACGCTGCCGATGGGCACCTCCCTGTACGCCTCTACCGGCAATGTCTATATCGACGGCTTCGTCGATTCCGACAGATGGGTTCTCGGCACGCCGCAGGGTCAGGCCATTCACGTCGATAATTTCGATCTCTCCGATGCGACGATTGCCCTTGATGACGAACGAAAACTCTACGAAATCAAAAGCGCGGTCCTGTCAAAGGAGGCGATGCTCGGCACGCGCCGCCATGCGGCCGGAACCCATGTTCGCTATAATTCCCGGCACCTTCGGAAAGATTACCCAGCCGCATGGCTGCTCACCCCACCTCTGCCCGATGCTGATCCTCAGCCGGCACCGCCCGCAAGCCTCGTGCAGAACAGGCAAGGAGAGGTTCTGGCCACCCCGGCGGATTGAACAGGACCGGGCAGGGATGCGGCGAAATGGCCCGCCCGCGAGCACGCGCTGAACGCTGGGATGAAGGAAAATCCAGTCCTGTTAAAAGGCCGTGGTCATGCCTTTTTGCGATTGGCCGTTGCCGCTTCGATACCCGACGCCAAATGTCTATCGAACCAGGCGATCATTTTGCGAATATTTTCTTCGGCGGGCGTGACGTCACCTGCGTTCACGAGTTCAGCCGCAGCTTGAGACATGGCCAGCAGAATGCGCGCGGTTTCTGGCACATAGGGCAGATCGTCACCCGCATCGTGGCGTTCGCGTATAATCTGATAACGTAGCTTCTCAGGGTAAGTCCATGCACTCACAAGCAAATCCTGGACGCTGACCTCTTGGCCTGCGATATCGATCACCGCATCGCGGTCGGCCTCACCATATCCTGACGCCTCTATGCGCTCGCAGGCATTGATTGCGGCATTCATCAGGTCCCTGACCACGTTCCAATCTGTTTTCACCGCATCCTCCTTACCGACTGCGCAGGCCGGCCGACGGTATGTCGATGCTCCGTCGCATGCAATGTCTACGGAAAGTGGCCAGCGAAATCGTTTTTCCCATGTGTATCGAGAACGATCTCAAACACCGCGAACAGCTGTCAAAAGATACTGTGATGTCGCAGGTCTCTGCCGGTGATGGATCGCGGGCGGGCGCGATCCATCATTGCAATCCTGTTTCACCGCTCCCGGTAAAAGATCATGCCGCCATGGTGGAGGACATCATCAATGAACGTTCCATCTGCTGTAAAGCCGGTATCGTCCCGGTAATCGATGTGATTGCCGGTCACGACGTAACGGCCCTGATAGGCGCTTTTGCGGTTGCCGCGGGCTTCATCATAACGCCCATTGGCCAAAAGCTCCTGACGGATATGGCCGTCACCTGTCACCCACATGCCGATATAGGGGTGAGCTTGCGGGGGCGTGGAGCCGGCGCTGGTTTCGCTCCCCGTCAGCATGGCGATGGCAGCGGCAACGGGTATTGTCATGTTTTTCATCTGTTTTCCTCCTCAGGCGGCAGCCGTTGGGCGAACAACGATCTCGTTCAGATCGACGTCATCAGGCTGTTCGATGGCGAAACGCACCGCGCGGCCGATGGCATCGGGCTTCAGCGCAATGGCGCGGTAGGTTTTCATGGCCTCGGCTGCTGCCGGATCGGTGATCGTTTCCGCCAGTTCGCTTTCCACCACACCGGGATGAATGCAGGTGACGCGCAGATCCGGCCGTTCCTGCCGCAACCCGTCCGAAATCGCCCGGACGGCAAATTTCGTGGCGCAGTAGACGGCCGCGGTTGGCACCACCGACAGCGCCCCGATGGAAGCGATATTGATGATGTGGCCGGAACCGCGCGACGTCATTTCCGGCAGCACGGCCGCGATGCCGTGCAATACGCCCTTGATGTTGACGTCCACCATGCGGTCCCATTCGTCGACCTTCATCGAGGCCATCAGGGAAAGCGGCATGACGCCGGCATTGTTGATCATGACATCGACCCGGCCGAAGGTTTCGCGGGCCTTCTCCGCGAAGTCGGCCACGTCGGCACGGTTGGTGACATCCAGTCGGCTGACCGCCACCTGGACGTTGCCCGCTTCCCGGATCTCCTTTGCGAGTTCCTCCAGCCGCTCCGTGCGGCGGGCGCCGAGCACTAGTTTTGCACCAGCTTTGCCGAGTTCACGCGCGATACCCGCGCCAATGCCGCTGGAGGCTCCCGTGATGAGAACAACCTTGTCCATCATTCTGTCCTTCCTTTTTGAAACCACCGCTCGATTGCGGTTGCATGAAAGATAGACAGGCAGCATTGTTGAGATAAGATGCCTATTAATTTCCATAGTGGTAAGAGGAACTAAACAGTGACGCCCGATCTGAACACTCTATCGGTCTTTGCGCTGGTGGCGGAACTGAAGAGTTTTAGCGCTGCGGCCGACCGTATGGGTGTGTCACGTTCCGCCGTCAGCCAGACAATTCGGCGGCTGGAGGAAATGCTCGGCCTGGCGCTGGTGCTGCGCACCACCCGCAGCGTCAGTCTCACCGAGGCGGGTGAGGGGCTTTATGCCAATATCGCGCCGGCCATAGCCGAAATGTCGGCGGCGGTGGAACAGGCGGGCGAATTGCGCGAAAGTCCGAACGGGCTGTTGCGGCTTACCGTTTCTTCCATTGCCGAAAACTTCCTGTCCGGCCCGCTTCTTGCTGGCTTCACCGCCGCCTATCCCGACGTTCACCTCGATGTCGTGGTGACCGATGAGGAGTTCGATATTGTTGCCGAAGGCTATGACGCCGCCGTGCGGTTGGGCGAAGTGATCGATGAGGACATGATCATCGTGCCGATATCCGGGGATGTGCGGCAGCTGGCAGTCTGTTCGCCTGATTATCTCAAAGGCAGCAGCAAGCCCGCTCACCCGAAGGAACTGGCGCATCACCGGTGCATTGGCTGGCGGCCGGCTCCGCGCAGCGCACCCTATCGCTGGGAGTTTGCGGAGGCCGGGCGGGAATTCAGCGTCGCGGTCGCGCCGGAGATCACCACCAACGACATGGCACTGATGATTCGGATGGCGGTGGCGGGAGCGGGGATCACCTTCGGCATCGAAGATACATTCCGCAGCTGGATCGATCGCGGCGAGCTGGTGCCGCTGCTTGAAGATTACTCGCCTTATTTTCCCGGTTTCTACCTCTATTATCCGAACAGGCGTAATCTGGCGCCCAAACTCCGGGCCCTGATCGATCACGTCAAGATATCGAGGCAACGCACGCGGTCGCTTTAAACGGTGATGGCCTGCCTTGGCTTCGATGTGACTTATCGCAAAACCGATGACAAAAATTCGCGGGTCCGCTCTTCTTTCGGCCCGCCGAAAATTTCCTCCGGTGCCCCCTGTTCGCAGATGCGGCCCTTGTCGAAAAAGCAGACCCGGTCTGACACTTCGCGGGCAAAGCGCATCTCATGGGTAACAAGCAGCATCGTCAGATCGTGCTCATGGGCCAGATCACGAATGACGGAAAGCACTTCGCCGACCAGCTGCGGGTCAAGCGCCGAGGTCGGCTCATCAAAAAGCAGAACACGCGGACGCATGGCAAGCGAGCGGGCAATGGCGACGCGCTGCTGCTGACCGCCGGAAAGCTGCACCGGATAATGATCCTTCTTGTCGGCCAGCCCGACCATCTTCAGCAATTCGATTGCCCGCGCTTCCGCTTCTGCGCGGGCGATGCCCAGCACCCGCACCGGCGCTTCCACGATGTTGCGAAGCACCGTCATATGCGGAAAGAGGTTGAAGCTCTGGAAGACCATGCCGACGTGATTGCGGATCTGGCGAAGGTGCTTCTCCGAGGCCTGAAAGGGGCCTTTGCCGCCCTGTTCATGATAGGAGATGTCGGCAAGGGTAAGCTTGCCCTCCTGGAACGGTTCCAGCGTCATGAGAATGCGCAGAACCGTTGATTTTCCGGAGCCGGAGGGGCCGATAAGCGTTACTTTCTCGCCCTTTGTCACACTGAAATTGAACTGGTCGAGAACCGTCAGAATGCCGAAACGCTTCGTGACGTCGGAAAATTCGATCAGCGGCTGATTGGTGGTGTTGGTCATCGCAAGGGTATTCCTGCTTTTGGAAGCGCCCTTTGCAGGCGGCTGAGGCCTGCCGAGCAGATTATTGTCAGAAGGAGGAAGATCAGGCCGACAAGCGTCAGCGGGACCAGATATTCGAAGGTGCGCTCGCCGATCATGTTGGCAAGCCCCATCATCTCCAGAACCGTGACGACGGAAAGCACCGGCGTTTCCTTGATCATGGCGACGAGGTAGTTGCCCATGGCCGGAACGATGCGCGGAATGGCCTGAGGAATGATGATATCCCGATAGGTCTGCATGCGTGTGAGATTAAGTGCAGTCGCCGCTTCCCACTGGCCGTGATGCACGGCCTCGATGCCGCCGCGATAGACCTCGGACGTGTAGGCCGCATATTGCAGGCCGAGCGCCAGCGCGCCGGTCAGGAAGGCGGGCAGCACGATGCCGAAATCCGGAAGCACGTAATAAAGGAAGAACAGCTGCACCAGAAGCGGCGTATCGCGAAGGAACTCGACAACCACGGCAGTCGGCCAGGAGATCAGCTTGACCCGGCTGCGGCGCAGCAGCGCAAAAACGAGCCCCAGAACCAGCGCGATGGCGAAGCCGGCGGCTGCCGCCTTCAACGTTACCGTCAGGCCGATCAGGATGATCGGCAGGATCGAGGTTGTGTAGGTGAGCCAGGTGGTGGTGTCCCATTCGTAGCCATACATCATGAGAAGATATCCTTACGAATGGCGGGTGCGCGGAAAGACGTTGCCGCGCCTGACGAAGTGTTCGATCACCCGGATGATGACCATCAGGACGAGGGACATCGCGAAATAGCAGAGCAGCGTGATCGAATAGATGCTGGTGCTATCCAGCGTCAGGTTGCGGATCGACTGCGCCGCGAATGTCAGGTCGGCAATCGAGATCAGCGACACGAGTGAAGAAAGCTTCAGCGTCTCTATCGCCAGATTGCCGAATGCCGGCATCATCTCGACGATTGCCTGCGGCAGCGAGATGCGAAACAGCGTCTGCATCCGCGTAAAATTCAGCGCGCGGGCTGCTTCCAGCTGCTGCACGGAAACGGAGGACAACGCACCGCGCACGATCTCCGCGCCATAACCGCCGGCATGGGCGGCAAGCACCAGAATACCCGTGGTGATCGGATCAAAGCTCAGCCCGACCAGCGGCAGCGCGTAATAGAACCAGAAGAGCTGAACCAGCAACGAGGTGCCGCGAAACACCTCCGTATAACAAAGCGCGACCCTGGACAGGATCGGTCCGCCCTCGACACGCAGAATCCCGAAAAAGAAGGCAAGCAGCGTGCCGACCACAAGCGCTGCGAGCGTGATCGTCATGGTGACGACGGCACCTTGCCACATCATCGGCAGGTAGGCGGTCATGTCCATCTGGCGTTTTCCCAAGTTCCTGACGAGCGGCGCCCGGCGAAGACCGGGCGCCGATGAGCTTTATTTTCCGGCGCAGAGATCGGCGACCTTCTTTTCGGCCGCTGCCGCGATACTCTGTTCGGACAGACCGTATTTGGACAGGATTTTCTTGTAGTCATCCGTCTTGCGAAACTCGACCAGAGCGGCGTCAAATGCGTCGCGCAACTCCTTGTCTTCTGGGCGGAAGGCGAAGCCGCCATAGTTGCGGACTGGGTTACCCTTTACCACCGGATCCTCAAATGGCGTGACCTGCTCGACATTGGCCTGGTTCTTGGCCAGTTCGGAGACGGTGAGCTCCGTGGCCGCATAGGCGTCCGCGCGGCTCTGCACGGTGGGGATCGCGTCGGCATTGGCCGGAATGAAGACGATCTGCTCCTCCTTGACGCCGACTGCCCGCAGGAAGTCGACATTGTTGGCGCCTGAGACGACGGCCACCTTCAAGGACGGATCCTTGGCGATATCGGCATAGGTCGTCAGCTTCTTCGGATTGCCCTTCTTCACCAGCAGGCCTTCGCCGTAGGAAGAGTTCGGCTCGGTGAAGGAGACCTGCTTGCAGCGCTCGGGCGAGATGTTCTGTTCTGCCGCGGCGAAATCGAAACGGCGGGCCTTGAGGCCGGGGATCAGTGTGCCGAATGGCGTCACCGTCCAGTTGACCTCTACGATACCCATCGATTTCAGCACCGCATTTGCCACATCAGGGCCGATCCCGGCAGATGTGCCGTCGGGCTGCATGTAGGAATAGGGCACTTCGTTTGCCGTGGCGGCACGAATATATCCTTGGCTTTTGACCTCCTCGAGGGTCAAGGCGCTGGCCGACGTCATGCCGATGGCAAGGGCAAGGGCGGAAAGTCCGGCGATTTTGGTGATGTGCATGGTATTACTCCTCTGGTTGGGTTGCGTGGTCCGTTTTCGGATCTCACGGGGGTTCGTTTGACTATGTGTTCTCCGTTACCGTGGCGATGACGGAAAGGCAGTCGCCGGCCTTGATCAGGCCGGGAACGTGGCGTGCCGCAAGCACGCCATGCATGGATGCGCGATAATCGACTGGCGCGAGGCCGGTTTTTCCAACCGGATAGACCCGGGCGATGATTTCACCTGCCGTGACCGCGTCTCCCAGATCGCGGACAAAGGCGACGAGCCCGTCATCTTCGGCAAAGGTGAAGCAATCGCTGGAGGGCATGTCCAGCCAGCGGCTTGGTTGAACATCCAGCGAACCAGCCAGTATGCCGGCGTGGCGCAGCAGGTTGAGGCTGCCTTTTCGGGCGATGTCGATCGATCTCGCGCTCGCCGTGCCGGCCCCGCCAAGTTCGGTCGTGACGAAAACCTTGCCGAGTTCCTCGACCGTCGTATCGAGCATGCCGACGGCGTCGATTTCCAGCATCTTCATCGAATAGGGCGCTGCAAAGGCAGCCACCGCCTCAAAACAACGGGTCTCCTGCGTCTTGTCGGACAGTTCGTGAGCGGCGGCATAGGGCAGGAAGTCAAGTGTCCTGCCGCCGGAATGGAAATCGAGAACGATATCCGCAAGCGGTATCAGATGTCGGGTCACGTAATCGGCGATCTTCTCCGTCACCGTTCCATCAGGCCGGCCGGGAAAGCTGCGGTTCAGGTTTCCCCGGTCGATGGGCGACGTCCGTGTGCCGGCGCGAAAGGCCGGATAGTTGAGCGCCGGCACGATGATGATGCGCCCGCTCACCTCACCTGGATCAAGCGTATGGGCAAGCTCGAAAAGTGCCGCCGGACCCTCATATTCGTCGCCGTGATTGGCGCCGGTCAGAAGTGCTGTCGGCCCTTCGCCATTGGCGATGATGCAGATCGGTATCATCACCGAACCCCAGGCGCTGTCATCGCGGCTATAGGGGAGCCGCAAATGACCGTGCTGTACGCCTTTCGCGTCGAAATCGACGGAGGGCGTGATCGGCGAGGGGCGAGGAGCGGTGCTCAACATCATCTCAGCCCTTCACGAAGAGTTGCCGCGGCACATTCGACAGGCACTCGACGCCCGTTTCGGTGATCGCGATGCTTTCGGTGATTTCGAGCCCCATGTCCTCAAGCCACAGACCCGTCATGAAGTGGAACGTCATGCCGGGTTTCAGCTCGGTGCGATCACCGGGCCGCAGGCTCATGGTGCGCTCGCCCCAGTCAGGCGGATAGGACAGGCCGATCGGATAACCGGTGCGGTTGTCCTTGATGATCCCGTATTTTTTCAGCACGGCAAAAAAGGCATTGGCGATGTCTTCGCAGGTGTTGCCCGGCTTCGCTGCCGAAAGTCCGGCTTCCATGCCTTCGAGCGTTGCTTTTTCCGCATCGAGAAACGCCTGTGTCGGCTTGCCGAGAAAAACGGTGCGCGATAGCGGGCAATGATAACGCCTGTAGGCGCCGGCGATCTCAAAGAATGTCCCTTCTCCAAGGCGCATGGGTTTGTCGTCCCATGTCAGATGCGGCGCCGATGCGTCGGCTCCGGACGGCAAAAGTGGAACAATGGCGGGATAGTCACCGCCGAATTCGGCGGTGCCGCGAATGCCGGCATCGTAAATCTCGGCGACGAGATCACATTTGCGCATGCCGGGCTCCACCACGTCGACGATGCGCTTGTGCATCAACTCGACGATCTTGCCGGCTTTGCGCATATAATCGAGTTCGGTCGGGCTCTTGACTGCGCGCTGCCAGTTCACGAGACCCGCCGCATCATTGAAGCGGGCGTTAGGCAGATGTTTCTGCAGCGACGCAAAGGCGGCGGCGGAAAAATAGTAGTTATCCATCTCGACGCCGACGGTGAGGCCGGACCAGCCCCGGTCTTCGATGATCTGCGACAGCAGATCCATCGGGTGGCGTTCGGTCGATTGAACGTAATGATCGGGATAGCCGATAATATTGTCATGGGCGAGGTAGGCCGTGCGCTTTGCGCCATTGGCGTCCTGTTTTCGGCCATACCAGATCGGCTCGCCATCCGGTGGCACCAGAACGCATTGATGCACATAAAAGGACCAGCCGTCATAACCGGTCAGCCAGTGCATGTTGGAGGGATCGGTGACCACAAGAAGGTCGATGCCGGCCTTTTCCATGGCTTTGCGGGTTTTGGACAGGCGCGCGGCATATTCCTCGCGCGTAAAGTTCAGCGTTATGCTCACGCTGCGTCTCCCATTTTTATGCTGTTTTCGATGATCTGGCCGCTATTGGCTTCCCGTGCGCGGATGAAGGCGAGATTGGCGATGGCGGTATCCTGCACGCCGGTGCCGGTCAGGTCGGCAAAGGTTATCTGGTCACGGCCCACTCTTCCCTGCGCCTTGCCGGCGATGATCGCCCCAAGCTCGGGAAATTGCTGATCCGGCATGACACGCCCTGCGGCGATGGCATGGTGCAGCTCGCCGAGAATGCGGGTCTGGGTCAGACGGTCCGCGACATAGGTCGCCCGGGCAAAGACGCCGGGATCAATTTCATTCTTGTGTTCGGCGTCCGATCCCATCGCGGTCAGATGCTGGCCCGGTTCCAGCCAGTCGGCAAACAGGATCGGCTTTTCGGATGGCGTTGTGGTGATGATGATGTCCGCGCCTCGTATTGCGGCACGCGGGTCGGGCAAGGCGGTGATCTCGATACCGTGTTCGCGGGGGAAATCGCCGGCGAGTTCCTGCGCCCTGTCATGGTTTCGGGCCCATATCCGGGCCGATCTTATCGGGCGCACCAGCATCAGGGCTTCCAGCTGCAACCGTGCCTGCATGCCTGCGCCGAAAATCGTGGCGGTGGAGGCATCCTCGCGTGACAGGTGGCGCGCAGTGACAGCGCCGGCTGCGGCGGTGCGAACATCGGTGAGATAACCATTGTCGAGAAGCAGCGCCTCCACCAGTCCCGTTTTCGCACTGAAGAGGATCATCAGGCCGTTGAGGCTCGGCAGGCCAAGCTTCGGATTATCGAAAAAGCCGGGGCTGACCTTGATGGCGAAACCTTCAAAGCCGGGCACGTAAGCCGTCTTTACATCCACTTCGCCGCGGAACTCTGGAATATCGAGACGCAGGATCGGCGGCATGGCGACGGCTTCGGTGGCCAGTGCCGCAAAGGCCCGTTCGACGCAGTCGATGGAAGACAGGTCGAGCTTGATGATGGCGCGAAGGTCGTTTTCGGTCAGGATGGCGATGCGGCTCATGCGACAGCTCCCTCGACGATCGTCTTGTGAATGGCCGGGTCGATATTGCCGCCGGATACGATAAGGGCGGTGGGGCCGCTGATTTTGATCTTGCCTGACAGGATCGCAGCAAAACCAACGGCGCCGGCTCCTTCCACGATCAAACCTTCTTCGCGTGCCGCATGGCAGATCCCGGCAGCTATCTCGGCCTCGGAAACCAGCACGATCTCGTCAAGCAGCGCGCGGCAGAGTGCAAAAGTCACGCGGTTTTCCAGCCCGATGCCACCACCCAGCGAATCCGCCAGTGTTTCCTGCTCCCGCACGGAGACAGGCCTGCCTGCCGAGACCGATGCATGCATGGCCGCGCCGCGCTCCATGGAGATGCCGATGATACGGGCCTGCGGCCGCAAAGCCTTGATGGCCACGGCAATGCCGCCCGCCAGGCCGCCGCCGGAGAGGGGAATGAGGATGGTTTCCAGATCAGGCATGTCCTCGACAATTTCGATGCCGATCGTGCCCTGACCGGCCACGACATTCACATCATCAAAGGGCGGGATCGACGTCAGGCCGTGGCTGCCTGTCAGGCGTTCAACTTCCTCCTGCGCGTCGTCCTGCGATGTGCCGACGATGCGAATATCGGCACCGAGGGCACGGATGGCTTCGACCTTGTTTGCCGGCACGAGCGACGACATGCAGACCGTGGTGGGAATGCCGAGTTTGCGCGCGGCATAGGCGACAGCGCGGCCATGATTGCCCGTCGAGGCGGTGACAAGGCCCCGCCTGCGTGCCTCGTCGTCAAGCGACAGGATCGCATTCATCGCGCCGCGCAGCTTGAAGGCGCCGACGGGCTGAAGGGTTTCCAGTTTGAGATGGACCGGCGCGCCGTGACCTTGCGACAGGGCACCGGAGCGAACCAGCGGCGTCCGCTCCACGTGGCCGAGGATACGCGTGGCAGCCTGCTCGATATCTGTCAGCGAGACCGGCAGCAGGAATGTGTCAGCGGATATGGAAAGGTTTTCGCTCTTCATGATTGTCATGTTGAGAGCGAAGTAAAATCATGTCAATTATTATATTGTAATGATTCAATGATTTTCGGGCAAGGGCGTTTCAGCCGATGGAACCGATGTCATAAACCGGCGGCAATTGCTCGAAGGCCTGGCGCACCGTCGTCAGTGCCTTGGCGAGGCTTTGATGGTTGAGGCGTCCGCCGAGACATATGCGGATGCCGCCGCCGTGGCCTGGCCCGGCAACAAAGGGCTCCGATGGCGTGACCGCAACGTTCTGGTTGGTCAGGGAGCGGACCAGGCCGTCTTCCGTCCAGTGCGGCGGAACCCTGAGCCAGGCGCAGAAGGAGAGGGGATGGCTCGAGGCGATATGGTCGCCGAGGATTTCCATTGCAATGGTCTGGCGTGCGCGGGCTTCGGCGCGCTGGATGTCCAGCAGCCGGCGCGCAGTGCCGTTTTCAACCCAGCGTGTGGCGATTTCGGCGGTCAGATATGTACCGCTCCAGCTCGAAACCCGCAGGATGGAGGCGGCGCGGATGGAATAGGCCGGTGGTACGACGAGGTAACCGACGCGCAGCCCTGTCAGGACCGTCTTGGTAAAGCTGGTAACGAAGAAGCCCAGATCCGGCAGCATCTCGGTGATGGACGGCAACCCGTCTTCGATCATCGGGCGATACACTTCATCCTCAATGACGAAGACGCCGTGTCGTTGCGCAATCGCGGCGATGTCGCGCCGGCGTTCCGCGCCCGCGACGTGGCCGGTGGGATTGTTGAGGGTGGGGATGAGAACGAGCGCCCGCACCCCGCCCGCCGCGCAGGCGGCCTCCAGCGCATCGGGCAGAATGCCCTCGCCATCGGTGGGCAGTCCCTTGAGACTGAACCCCAGAATGTTCGAAAGGCCGATAATGCCGTGGTCGGTAAGATTTTCGCACAGCACGACGTCGCTCGAACGGACGATGCAGCTGAGTGCGAGGAAAATGCCGTGTGCGGCGCCGTTGGTGACAAGGATACGCTCCGCACCGGCCGTGACGCCCATCATGCCGAGCCAGCTGCGTGCCGTCTCGCGATGACTGTCCAGTCCCGCGACCGGACGGCAGGGGCGCATGAAACCTGAATTGTCACTATCCGCCAGTTCGCGCAGGATCGCGCGCGAGGCAGTTTCGTGCTCCTCGAGATAAACGCCGCGGATAATGGAAAGATCAAGCACCTCGGTCGGGCTGTGATCCAGCATCATGCGGCCCGCCCGGTCCGTTACCCGCGCCTTGACGAAGGTACCGCGGCCGATTTCGCCGCTCAGATAACCCAGCCGTTCAGCCTCCTTGTAGGAGAGGCTGACGGTCTGGACGGAAAGGCCAAGATCACGGGCCAGATCGCGATGGGTCGGCATGCGGTCCATCGGCTTCAAGACGCCGGCATCGATATCGGCGATGATCCGTTCCGTCAGTGCCGAATGTTTGGTCTCGCCCTTCTGCTTGGTCAGGCTTGGTCGCCATGCCACCGGTTTTGTTGCGGGAACCGGATCGGGACTGAGCGGATTGGCTTGACGACGCATGAAATTGTCTCGTTTTTAGCGAAGGTAATTTCATGACATTATGCACGGTTCTTCAAAAAGATGAAGCCTTATGAATTGCCGGTGACGATTGCACGGCGAATATGCGCAATCGTCACGCTGTTGCCGCTCAAACAGGCATTGATGGTGGAAGCGGGATGGCGCGGATCCTCAGATTTTTTCGCCCGCCTGTACCAGTTCATCCATGACGCTGCGAACAGCAGCTTCGGCGATGGCGATGATCTCGTCCACCTCTGCCTTTGTCGTGACGAGTGGCGGCGCAAAACCCAGAATATCGCCATGCGGCATGGCACGGGCGATGAGACCGCCGTTGCGCGCCGCCTTGGAAACGCGCGCGCCGACCGCAAGACCGGGGGCAAAGCGGGTTTTCCTGTCACGATCGGCGACAAATTCGATTGCGCCCATCAGGCCTACACCGCGCACTTCACCGACGATTGGCAGCTGGGCAAACTTCGCCTTGAGCTGTTCCTGGAAGTAGCTGCCGACGGCCCGTGCATTGCCCGGCAGGTCTTCCTTTTCCACGATGTCGAGCACGGCATTTGCCGCCGCCGCACCAATTGGATGGCCCGAATAGGTATAGCCGTGCGAGAAGGCACCGACGCGATCAGCGCCTTCCTCCATCACCTTGTAAACCTTCTCGCCGACGATTGCGCCGGAGAGCGGGAAATAGGCGGAGGTCAGCCCCTTGGCGACGGTAATCAGATCCGGTTCGATGCCATAATGCTGCGAGCCGAACATGGAGCCGGTACGCCCGAAACCGGTGATCACTTCATCGGCGATCAGCAGGATGTCGTATTTCCTGAGGACAGTCTGTATCGCCGCCCAGTAACCCTCCGGCGGCGGTGTGATGCCGCCGGTACCGAGCACCGGTTCGGCAATGAAGGCGCCAATCGTATCGGGATTTTCCCGAAGGATAAGGGCCTCGAGCTCGTCGGCACGCCGTTTTGAAAATTCGAGTTCGGTTTCACCTGCTTCCGCGCCCCAATAATGATGGGGAGCGCCAGTGTGCAGGATGCCCGCACGCGGCAGGTCCATATGGTCATGATAGAAGCTCATGCCGGTCATGGAGCCGGAGACGACGCTGCAGCCGTGATATCCCCGCTCGCGCGAGATGATCTTCTTTTTTTCCGGCTTGCCGCGCAGGTTGCTGTAATACCAGACAAGCTTTGCCTGGGTTTCGTTGGCATCCGAACCGGACATGCCATAAAAGACCTTGCTCATCCTGCCTGGCGCCATTTTCACCAGCCGGTCAGAAAGGATTGCCAGTTCGTCGGTCGTGTGGGCGGCGTAGGAATGGTAATAGGCAAGGCGATAGGCCTGACGGGAAATAGCCTCGGCCACCTCGGTGCGGCCATATCCGACATTGACGCAATAAAGCCCGGCGAAACCATCGATCAATTGTTTGCCATGCGCGTCCTGAATGCGAATGCCCTTGCCGGTTTCAACGATCGTCGGTTCGCCGAGCTTGCCGCTGGCGAAATCCTTCAGCTGCGTAAAGGGGTGCAGAACCGCGTTGCGATCCATTTCGGCGATACGTTTGATATCGATGGTCATGACAGAAATTCCTTTCAGGCAGCAAGATTGCCGAAGCAGACATATTTGGGTTCGAGATATTCCAGGAGACCATGGCGCGACCCCTCGCGGCCAAGCCCGGATTGTTTCCAGCCGCCGAATGGAATGGGCGCGCCGGTGAATTTCGGCGTGTTGACGGCCACCATGCCGTATTCCAGCTGGTTGGTGAGACGCATCGCGCGGCCGAGGTCGTTGGTGTAGAGATAGGCTGCGAGCCCCATTTCCGTCGCGTTGGCGCGGCGGATCACCTCCTGCTCATCGTCGAACGGCAATATGGCGGCGACCGGCCCGAAGGTTTCCTCGCGGGCGATCAGCATGTCGTCGGTAACGTCGGCAAGAACCGTTGGCGTAACAAAATTGCCGCCCAGAGGACTATCCTGCCCGCCGCAGACCAGACGTGCGCCGGCTGACAGAGCCTGGGCGGTCTGCTGACGGCATTTCTCGGCGACAGAAGCGCGTGTCATCGGGCCGATATCGACATCGGGTTCAAGACCGTGGCCGACCACAAGTTCGGACGTCGCTTTGGCAAACTGGTCGATGAACCGTTCGTAAACTGCGCGTTGAACGTAGATGCGGTTTGCCGCAAGGCAGTCCTGTCCTGATGTGGCGAATTTGGCGCCGAGGCAGCCTTTGACCGCCTGGGACAGGTTGGTATCCTCGAACACGATGAAAGGCGCATGGCCACCAAGCTCAAGCGATGCTTTTTTGACGGTTGCCGCCGATTGTTCGAGGAGGATCCGTCCGACCTGCGTCGAACCGGTGAAGGAAAATGCGCGAACATCGGTGTGGTCAAGAAGGCGGCGCGCCAGCGGGGCGGCTTCGCCGGGCAGCACCTGTAAAACGCCTGATGGCATTCCCGCCTCTTCTGCAAGCTTTGCCAAGGCCAGAGCCGAGAGCGGCGTTTCCGGTGCCGGTTTGACGATCATGGTGCAACCGGCGGCAAGGGCGGCACCGGCCTTGCGGGTTATCATGGCGGAAGGGAAGTTCCATGGGGTGATTGCCACGGTAACGCCGATTGGCTGCATCTGCACGGACAGGCTGCCGCCCTTCAAATGGCTCGGGATGGTTTCACCATAGGATCGTTCGCCTTCGCTCGCGAACCAGTCGAGAAAATTGGCGGCATAGGAAATCTCGCCAAGGGATTCAGAAAGCGGTTTGCCCTGTTCGGCGGTTATGATGGTGGCGAGATCATCCGCGTTTTCACGCATCAACCTGCTCCAGGCGCGCAGGATGTCGCCACGTTCGACGGGCAGCCGTTCGCGCCAGTCGAGAAAGGCTTTGCCAGCGGCATCGATTGCGACATCGACATCGTCGAGCGAGCAGGATGTCACGCTGGCGAAGTGGTCGCCGGTGGCCGGATCGATAACGCTCAGTTTCTCGTCACGCGCCACCCATGCCCCATCAAGATAGGCACGATGCTCGACCAGATCGGTCCGATGCAGACTTTTCAGCGCCGCGCTGGCGATATCTTTCATGAGGAGGCTCCCTTTTTATTTGCAAGGAGCTTAGCGGCGCGGCATCATCGATCGGCGGCGTTTGTTCCTGTCGATGCGCAGGAATAATGCTTAGTTTCTCATATTGACGCAGGAATTCTGCATGACCACCATAGATCGAGCCGACAGGGCGCTGCTTGACGCCGTGCAGAAGAACAACCGCCTGACGTCGGAGGAACTGGCGCAGATCGTCAACCTGTCGCCCACGGCATGTCAGAGGCGGCTGAAGCGCCTGCGCGAGGAGGGGGTGATTGAAGCGGATGTGGCAATCATCTCACCCAAAGCCGTCGGGCGCGGCATCACCATGATCGTTCTGGTATCGCTGGAGCGCGAGCGGGCGGACATCGTCGATCGCTTCAAGGCCGCCATTCGCGCCACGCGGGAAGTCATGATCGGCTATTATGTCACCGGCGACGCCGACTTCATCCTGGTCATCACGGCAAAGGACATGGAGGATTACGAGGCCTTCACCCGCCGGTTCTTTTATGAAAATCACGACATTAAAGGCTTCAAGACCATGGTTGTGATGGATCGGGTTAAAGCCGGTTTTGCCTTTCCAATCGAAGCGTGATTGGAGCCCTCTGGTTTTCCGCTGAGCGTTTCGGGTGCCGTTTGAATGAACCCGCACCCGCGGTCTTAAACTCTTTTGAAGGAAAGCGTTAAAAACGCGCGTGCTGGCGTATGTAACGCCAGCACAATTTCCGGAGCAGCTCCGGGCTCCGAATGATCAGTCGGGACGCTGCAGCAGAGCGAGACCGACCGTGGATGCGGCGAGGATGGCGGTGAGAGCCAATGGCGCAGTAGCCCCATAGGAATCAACGATGTAACCGCCGAAAACCGCACCGATACTGATGGCCACCTGAAAAGAAACGACCATCAGGCTGCCGGCTGCCTCCAGGGCGTCGGGTGCGCCACGGGAAAGGTTGGTCGGCAGCACCACGGGCGCCATGCCGAAGGCAAGGCCCCAAAGGGCGACGAGTGCAAATGCGGCACTGGTATGAGTACCCCAGACAACGAGGGCGATCGTCGCAAATGCCATCAGGGCGGCGGTGACAATGAGCGCGAGGCGGATACTGGTGTCAGCCATTCGGCCGCCCAGCACATTGCCGATCACCGAAGCGACGCCAAAGCCGAGCAGGGCAAGAGCAATCGGCGTGGTTTCAAGCAGCGTCACCTGTTCGAGGAACGGACGCACATAGACCGAGCCGGCAAAATGCCCCGTCATCAGCAGTAGGATCGCAAGCATCCCCAGCTGAACGCTGCGCCGCCGCGTCAGCCGCAGAACATCGGAAAGACTGTTACTCGTACTTGCCGGCAGCGACGGCAGGCTGAGGATCTGCAGCAGCATGGCAATGATGGCAAGTCCCGCCGTCATCGACATGGCGATGCGCCATCCCAGCCAGTCGCTGATCAAGGCGCCCATGGAGGGTGCTGCGATGGTGGCAAGCGAAACGCCGAGGGTGACGATGGCCATGCCGCGCCCGGTGGAATTTGCGCCGACGAGCCGCGCCACGACGGCAACGGAAAGAGCCCAGAAGCCGCTGAGTGCGATACCCAGCCCGGCCCGGCCCACCAGCAATAGCCAGAAATCGGCAGCAACTGATGCGAGAATGTTGGAGCCTATCGCCAGCGCGCTAAGACCGACAAGCACGGTCTTGCGGTTCAGTTTGCCGATGAGAACATTGCTCAGCAAAGCCGTCACGGCGCCCACGGAAGCTGTCGCCGTGACGACCTGCCCGGCGGTTCCCTCGGTGATGCCGAGATCGCGCGCCATGGGCGTCAACAATCCCGCTGGCAGGAACTCGGCCGATACCAGCGCAAAGCTGGTGGCCGCCATCGAAAGAACCGCAAGCCAGGTCGCAGCCGTCCATGCGGGTTCCTCGGCGGCCTCCAGGCCAATTGTTGCCCCATCAAATTCTGATGTCGTGTCCGTCATGGTGTCTCTCCTTGAGTTGGGAGAGTTTTAGACGAATTTTTCCGGATGATATGTATCTAAAAATCCGAATTTCATGCCTATTCCTCCGAAATTTGTGCGTTGCACAACATTCGGCACGTCGATCCAAAGTGATCCTTTCACTCTCTCACATTCGTGCGGCTGCGCGCCCATCGCTGATTCTGGGTTTGCCCGCCATAACCATAGGCGTCGCCATCAACGGCGTGAACCAGAACATAGCTGGCCTCATGCACCGGGCCAACCAGCGCATTCATTTCGTCATAGACGCGCCGGACCCATTCGGTCGTTTCATCCTTGATATTGGTGTGGTCGGTAATCGAAACCTCGACATAAAAGGTACCGATCTTCTGGTCTGCGACACTCGATCCGGCAATGATCCAGTCAGCGGGATCAGCACTTTCGACGAGGACTGCGGTGACGCCCGGATCCTTGTGCAGGATTTCCGCCGTGAGGCGGGACAGCAAGGCCGCCACCTCCTGTTTTGGGTCGTTTCCGTTCTGCGGTCTGGTGTATCGGGCTTTGATCATGGGCATCGGTCTATCTCCTTGTTGCGGGATGACCTTGCGCAAATTTCATCATAATGAGAAGATGATGATAAATATTCCATACATAGTGATTTCATATGATTGATCTCGAAAGCGTTCGCCTGTTCATTCTTTGCGTCGAACTCGGCAGCCTGACGAAGGCGGCCGAGGCGGCGGGAACCGTGCAACCTGTCGTCAGCCAGAAACTGAAGTTGCTGGAACAGCGCATCGGCAGAAGGCTCATCGACCGCTCGCCCCGCCACCTGCGGCTCACGGAGGACGGTCAGGTCTTCCTGCCGAAGGCGCGCGAGCTACTTGCCAAACACGAGGAAGCGCTTGTTTTCAGCGATGAAACCCCGCTGCATTTCAGCCTTGCCGCCAGTGACCACGCGATTGGCAGCCGTCTTTCGACAGCCATACGGGCGATGCGCGCGGCGCTGCCCGCCAATGCGGTGATTGAGGTGGAAATCGGCTTTTCGCGGCGCGCGAAGGATCGTTTTGCGTCCGGGCAGGCCGACGCCGCCATCATCCGGCGCAATGGCGGTGGCCCCGAGGGAGAAATCCTTCGCACCGACAGGATGGGATGGCGGGCCGCGCCGGACTGGCGGCGGCGCGCAAACAGTGCCGTCCCGCTGGTCTCACTGGGGTCTGAATGCGCAGTCCGGGAAATCGCGGTATCGGAGCTTGGAAGGGCAGGCGTTGAATGGCGTGACGCCTTCACGGCCGGAAGCTGTTCGGTGCTGCATGAAGCACTTCTTGCAGGGGCGGGCGTCGCGCCGCTTGGCGACATCAGCGCCCGTGGGCTGCCCGACAGGGGTGCCGAGCTGGGGTTACCAACACTCCCACCCTCCGACATCGTCCTGCTGTCGCGAGCGCGAACACCAGCCCACGCGTCGGCAATCCGGGCGCTGGCCGCTGCCGTATCGGGCACCGGCGACTAGGCGCGGCGGCCGGGATCTCTTCCCTGTTCGGCTGTGGTCAATCTCTGGTGCGTCGTCCCGCTATTCACGCATCTGCCCAGAATGCCTGCCCACATATTCCACGATTGAACTGTCTCGCCGGTGATCCATTTCGGAACCTCTGCGATGTGCGGTCATTTACACGGTGTAACCACAAAGCAAAGGGAGGCCCAAATGGATTGGAATCGTGTCGAAGGTAACTGGAAGCAGATGAAGGGCAAGGTCAAGGAGCAGTGGGGCAAACTCACCGACGACGACCTTGACGTCATCAACGGCAAGCGCGAGCAGCTCGAGGGCAAGCTCCAGGAGCGTTACGGTTACGAGAAGGATCGTACAAAGAAGGACGTTGACGACTGGTATGGTCGTCAGAGCTGGTAACCGACAGACCCCGCTTCGGCGGGGTTTTCTTTATCCGAACCTGCCGTCGTGAAACTTTTTCAGGCGCTACGAGTTTGGTCTGTAGAGCAATCAGCTCGCACCTGTCACCAGCACATAATCAACCGCTACGCGGAGGATTTATCGTCCTTTCGGAGGGGATACCCTATGAACTCTATCATCTATCTCGTCGGGCTCGTCGTAATCGTCTTGTTCATTCTTTCACTGCTGGGGTTACGCTAATGGTCGATTCAATCGGTACTGAAACCAATCGCAGCTATGTCGACTGGCCTGCCATTTTCGCCGGCGCGGTCATTGCATCGGGGGCCATGGCGGTACTCACCACCTTTGCCGGCGGATTGGGCCTGAGTTCAATCTCGGTGGATGATGGCGGCGAGGTCAGCTCGATCTGGCTGATCATAACCGGCCTGTTCGTTATTATTTCCATGGTCGGTTCTTACATGCTGGGCGGCTACATCACCGGCCGGATGCGTCGTCCAGCCGGGCAGGCTGATCGAAACGAACAGACTGTTCGAGACGGTCTCAATGGCCTGGTGGTGTGGGGGATCGGCACGGTCGTCTCCGCTTTCCTTGCTCTCGGCGTGTTGTCCGGCGGAGCGAAAGCCGTGGGAAGTGTGGCGCAAACCGCAGTTGAAGCCACCGGATCGGCAGTTGGCGGAGTGGTGCAAGGCGCCGGTCAGGTTGCGGGCGGCTTGATTTCGGGAGCCGGCAGTGCCGCGGGCGGTATCGCGCAAGGTGCCGGTCAGGCTGCAGCGCCCAGCATCGAGCAGATGCTTCCGCAGGGCATGAGGGCAAATCCCATCGACTACTTCACCGACACATTGTTGCGAACGGATGCGCAGGCCACCCAGCCGCAGGGTGATCAAGCCGCTGGCGATTATCAGCGGCAGATCAGCGGCATTCTCGGCAATCTGCTCACGACCGGTGAGATTTCCGATGCAGACAGAACCTGGCTCACAAATCAGATCGCGGCTCGCACCGGCATCAGCCAGACCGATGCGCAGGCAAGGGTAAACGAGACGGTTGAACGTGTTCAGGCCGTGCGAACCGAAGCGCAGAAAAAGGTCGATGAAGCTCAAAAGCAGATCGATGACATGAAGGCCCAGGCGCAGAAGGCACTGGACGACGCCAAGACAAAGGCAGCTGATGCGGCTGAGAAGGCACGCGTTGCAGGCATCCTCACGGCATTCCTGCTGGCGGCTTCAGCCATTGTGGCATCTGCCGCGGCCTATATCGGTGCCGTTCATGGCGGTCGACATCGGGATGAAGGGCGGATTTGGGGCGGTCTCGCCTATCGGAAATGACCGGCTTTGAATAGCAGACAGGAGCCTCCAGCCTAACGGGTTGGAGGCTCTTTAGTTTATAGTTCGTCCGATGAAACCCACCGGTTCCGGCCTGTCTGCTTGGCGTTCAGAAGCGCGGCGTCCGCGCGTTCCAACACGCTGCTGACGGTCCCCGCATCCGGTGATGTCGCGATACCGATCGATATGGTGATTGGGTCAAGCAGGCGACCTCGGTAGGTGAAAGGCGCGCGCTCGACGGCGTGCCGCAGTTTCTCCGCCACCTTGATGGCATCTTCAACACCGGCAGCCGGCATGAGCACGGTGAACTCCTCGCCGCCAAAACGGAATAATTCACCCAGACCACCGATCGCTTCTGACAGGACCTGGGCGACATATTGCATCACCGCATCTCCGGCGTCATGGCCAAAGCGGTCATTGAAGCGCTTGAAATGGTCTATGTCGAGCATCAGGCAGGCGAGATTTTGGTTCGGCTTCCCAATATGCCTGTTCAGTTCCTCATCAAGAGACCGGCGGTTCAGGAGACCCGTCAGGGCGTCCTGTCTCGCCATGCCGACCAGTCGCTGCCGAAGCTGGAGATTTGCGACGGCAAGGCCGACATTCTCGGCGAGGAGTTCCAGATATAGTCTCTCGGTCTCCAGTGTCTCGTTACCCTGCGGAATTTCAAGATATAACAGGCCAACGGTGTCACCCAGTGCCGTGAGCGGTATACACAGGCCGGTTCCGACACTGCCCTTGATATGATGGCAGGCGACGTCGTCTCCATCAGGGTTACTGGCATGGGGACGCCCGCGCCGGAGCGCCCAGCAATCGTCGATCGAAAACTCCGGAGCGGAAAACGACGGGTTGGACCATTGCCCCGTCGATTGGAGAACCGAGCTGTGTTCTTTGATGACAAGCAGGCGGCCGGCGATGGCGGGGAAAATCTGCGGCATGAATTTCGAAACGACGTCGGACAATTCATCCTGATTTTGACATGCCTGAATCCGATGCATCATTTGCAGGATCAGGTCCTTTATGCGCTGGTTCTTGCGGTGCTCCGCGTCAAGCCGGTCCCGCTCAAGCCCGTTGCTGCGGAAGATGCGGATGGCCTGGTTCATGTCGCCGATTTCATCACGACGTCCCTCGTCGGGCACATCGATACTGTAGTCCTGCCTGGCAAGGCGCGTAACGATATTGCTCATCCGGATAAGCGGCGCGGCAACACGTCTGGTCAGGACGAAATAAAGTACGGCCACAAACATCAGGGCGGTGAGTGCAAGCATCGCCTTGGCGATCGACCCATAGAAATCGCTCCGGCTTTTTGCCTGGTCAACCGTTGCCTGCGAGCGGGCCGCGATACCCTCTCTCAAACCAGCGACGGTGTTTATCAGCCCCGTATGCAGCCGATAATGCTCATCGCCGAACAGGATCTGCTGTGCATCGTTCTGGCGGCCGGATCGATAGAGGCTGATGGCCTCTCGCTCCATCCTGTCCAGCGCGTCAGCGCTCTTGCGGATCTCCTGAAATGAGCCTGCCTCTTCCGGCGAAACACCGAGCGCGGAGAGCTTATCCACGGCGTTTTCGAGGTGCTTTTCCTGATCTTCGTCGACGTAGAATTTCGCCAGGTGCTGCTCGTCGCCGCGCATGACGTAAAGACGAGCCTCCTCGGTACGCTCGTCCGCAATGAGCGCCAGTTCCTCGGCAAGATCATTCAACTGGAGGTGATCCTGGATGGCCACCCGTTCTTGAGAAGCGCTTCTGGCTGACAGAATGAATGTTGTCGCCGATACCGTCGTGAGCACGAGGGTCACGGCATAGGCCAGGTTCGTGATGGTGCTAAGTCGCATGATGGCGCCGTCTGCTTGCCGCAAGCCATGACAACCTGGTGCGGCGAATCCAATATCAGAATCCGCTTATTTTAGTGCATCTCGTAAAAACGGGAAGTTAACCTGCTGGCGATTATCGCGTGAGCACCGATCGCCTGAAAATCCGCCAGGGAGTTCACTTTCATATGGCGGTTTCGGCAGGACTATCTTGCCCAGCAGATTGTCGCAGTCAATGACATCCGTGCAGGGTGCAGGTGGAGTTTCGAGTGCTTCTGCCGCCTGTTCGCGACGGGCGCTGAACGTCATCAAGCCGCGGAAGCGAGGCTGCGCAGGAAGGTGAGGCAACGGACGAGCTGGGACGCGGCGGTAGCGCAGAAATCCAGAGCCGGTTCGGATTTTTCGCAGTTCATCCCGTCGAGATAATAGTCGAGCAGGATGCCGCAAAGCGTAACCGGCTGACCAAGCACCAGATCCAGTTGCCCGGACAATCGTGGCTTGCGACGGAATGCCAGACCGGGGATGGACCTGATACGCGCCTGCGTTTCCTCGATAAATGCCCTTGAGGTCTGATCGTCCTGCCATTCTGCCACAGCGGTGAGGAGTTTTAAAAAATGCTCCTCCAGCCCGAGAATATCCGGCGTGTCTCCCGGTGGTGCGGCGACCCTTGCGGCATGAAACGCCTGCCGCCTTTCCCGGCGCATCGTCGCGACATGGCCGAGTTCCTCGCGCGCCATTTTTTCCGCCGCCTGCCGAACGTCGGCGCTGGGCGCCTGGGCGGCAACGTAGCTCCAGAACATAAATGCCCGTTCCTCGTTCCTGACGGCGGCCGAAAAAGCGCGGTAGGCGTCGAGCGTTTCTGGCGGCACCATATCGGCGCCTTCGGCATCGAACATGGGTGAAAGGTCCGGGGCGGCGAGGGTGCCGGCAGTGTCGGTCGGCACCGTCTCGGCAGCCCATACGCCGACCTGACGCAGATGCGTTTCCTCCTCGGCAATCAGCCGTTCGAAAACGGCGGCAAGCGCCGGCTGGTTTTCATCCAGCATTCGTTGTCTGAGGGCGACATAGCCATCGATTGCTTCCTGTTCCATGCGGGCTGCGGTTTCCAGCACGGCGTGCATCGTCGTCAGAACGGGCGGTTCGGCATTCAGTCTAGACATGGGTTTCTCTTCAAAATCCTTGTCCCACACTGCCACATCAAACAACGCGGTATTTGTTCTGGATCAATGAGGCATCCGGCAGCGCGACTATTTTGCATTCAACCCACCGAGGCCCGACCGATGCGACATGGCCGAGCGTGGGAGTGAACGTCGTGTCGCACCCCGATGGAATGCCCAATGCCGAAAAATACTCATATCGGGAAACAAGGTCTGGCTGTTTTTCTTTCTTTTCTGATCGCGCTTTTCACCCTCGCAGGCCACGCCTTCGCTGCCGGCAGTCTTGTCGATTATCTCACCAAGGTTCAGCCGGCGGAGCTGTTTGCCGCAGCCGACCGCTTTGGCGAGCCGGTGGGGGAGCCTGCCATCGTGCCCGTCTATAAGGGCAGCGAAATCGCCGGTTACGCTTACCTCAACTCGGATTTCACCAATTCGACAGGCTATTCAGGAAAACCGATTCACATCGTTGTCGGCATTGACAGGGCCGGCGTCGTGCGTGGTCTGAAGCTTGTCGATCACAAGGAGCCGATCGTGCTGATCGGCATACCGGAAACCCGGGTCGTGGCTGCGCTGAGTTCGGTGATCGGCCGCGATCTGGCCAAGGTTGCTACCGGTGCGGAACGCCCGCCGCAGGTCGATATCGTCAGCGGCGCAACGGTGACCGTTCTTGTAATGGGCGACAGCGTCGTCCGCTCGGCGGTCAAACTCATTCGCAGCGGCAGGCTGGGAGATGGCACAAATGCCGCGATCGCAGCTGCAGTGCCGCAGCCGGTCAAAAAACTCGATGTTTCGAAACAGGAGGTTTCCGACTGGCAGACGCTGCTCGGCGATGGTTCCATCCGCGCCCTGCGCCTCAGTGTCGGTGAAGTCTCGGATGCCTTTGCAAAGGCCGGCCAGCCGGATGCGGCCCGGACACCCGAAGCGCCCAATCCGCAGGACCCGTTTATCGATCTCTACGTCGCTCCGGTCAGCGTTCCCGCCATCGGCCGCAGCCTGCTGGGTGAAGAAAGTTACGGACGGCTGACAAAACGCCTGAAGCCGGGTCAGTCCGCCATTCTCGTGGCGGGCGACGGCGCCTATTCGTTCAAGGGGTCGGGTTATGTACGAGGCGGCATTTTCGACCGTATCGAGCTGCTTCAGGACGGGCAGGGCATTCGCTTCCGCGATCGGGATCACACGCGGCTGACGCAGATCGCCGCCGAGGGCGCGCCGCATCTGCGTGAAATCGCCCTTTACGTGATCCCTGACAGCTTCGCTTTCGACGTGACGGAACCTTGGGAGTTACAGTTGCTGGTGCAGCGCACCACGGGTGTGCGCGACAAGGCGACGATGCCATACGATCTCGGCTACACGCTGCCCGCCGGCTACGTCAGCATCGAGACGCCGGCAGCCCCACCCGTGGCCCCACCGGCAACCGCAGCAACGACGCCGGCAGATGTGCCGTTCGATCTGGAAAACGCGCCGCTCTGGGTCAGCATCTGGGAAATGAACCGCGTCTCGGTCGCCGTAACCTTTGCCGGGCTGCTGGTTCTCACCGCCATCTTCTTTTTTCAGGACTGGCTGGTCAAACGTCCCAAGCTGTTCGGCTGGATCAGGCGCGGCTATCTGCTTTTCGCGCTGGTCTGGCTCGGCTGGTATGCCAATGCGCAGCTTTCGGTGGTCAATGTCCTCACATTCATCAACGCGCTGATCTCCGGTTTCCACTGGGATTTCTTCCTGTCCGCGCCGTTGATCTTCATTCTCTGGGCAGCGGTTGCTGCGGGTCTGCTGTTCTGGGGGCGTGGGCCTTTTTGCGGCTGGCTCTGCCCCTTTGGTGCACTTCAGGAACTGACCAACGGCGTCGCGAAATGGCTGAAGGTGCCGCAGGTCAAGCTGCCATGGGGCCTGCATGAGCGCCTCTGGCCGGTCAAATACATCATCTTCCTCGGCCTCTTCGGCCTGTCGCTTTATTCGCTGGCGCTGGCGGAGACCTTTGCCGAGATCGAACCGTTCAAGACGGCGATCATCCTGAAATTCGCCCGCGAATGGCCCTTCGTGATCTTTGCGCTGACGCTGCTCGCCGCCGGTCTTTTCATCGAACGTTTCTACTGCCGGTATCTCTGCCCGCTGGGTGCCGCGCTCGCCATTCCCGGTCGCCTGCGCATGTTCGAATGGCTGAAACGCTGGCCGGAATGCGGCTCGCCCTGCCAGCGCTGCGCCAAGGAATGTCCCGTGCAGTCGATCCATCCCGAAGGGCAGATCAACGTCAACGAGTGCATCTACTGCATGCATTGCCAGGAACTTTACCAGGACGACCACCGCTGTCCGCACATGATTCAGGTGCGGTTGAAGCGGGAAAAATTCGTGGCGCTCTCCACCCCTCCGGAAAAGGGAAAAGAGCGTCCGAAAACCGTGGTTACCCACAAGGGCAAACCGATCGGCACAGATGAAGGAGTGGCTGGCGAACAGGCCTGAGCCACCATCAAAGGAGAGAAGACATGTCGGATCGAAATATCGAAACTGGCCTCAGCAGGCGCCAGCTTCTCGGCTCCACGGCGGTTGCCGCGGTGGCGGGCGCGGCGACGGTCGGCGGCGCGCTAGCGGTTTCCAGCATCACGGCGGCACCGGCGCTCGCCGCAGGCGGACAGGCCTTCGAGGTCAAGCCCGGTGAACTGGACGAATATTACGTCTTTTTCTCAGGCGGCCATAGCGGTGAACTGCGCATTCTCGGCCTGCCGTCGATGCGTGAACTGATGCGCATTCCGGTCTTTAACCGCGATAGCGCCACCGGCTGGGGTCAGACGAATGAAAGCCGCAAGATCCTGACGGAAGGACTGCTGCCTGAAACGAAGGAATATCTGAAGGACAAGGGTAACATCTATCTCAACGGTGACCTGCACCACCCGCATCCGTCCTTTACGGAAGGCACCTATGACGGCCGTTATCTCTTCGCCAATGACAAGGCCAATACCCGCGTCTGCCGCATTCGCCTTGACGTGATGAAATGCGACAAGATCATCCAGCTGCCCAACCAGCACACGGTTCATGGCCTGCGTGTGCAGAAATATCCGCGCACCGGTTATGTCTTCGCCAATGGTGAAGACCGCGTGCCGATCCCCAATGACGGTTCGGTTCTCGATGATCACAAGCAGTATCACGCGATTTTCTCGGCCATTGATGGCGACACGATGAAGGTTGCCTGGCAGGTCATGGTCGACGGCAATCTCGACAATGTCGATGCCGACTATCAGGGCAAATATGCCTTCGCCACCTGCTACAATTCCGAAGAGGGCGTGAACCTCGAGGAAATGATGGCGAAGGATCAGGACTGGATCGTCGTCTTCAACCTGAAGCGCATCGAGGAAGCTGTCGCCAAGGGCGAATTCAAGGAAATGGGCGGCGTGCCGGTTGTGGATGGTCGCCATGGCTCGCCATTCACCCGCTACATCCCGGTGTCCAACGGCCCGCACGGCATGAACACCGCGCCGGATGGTATCCACGTCGTTGCCAATGGCAAGCTGTCCCCGACGGTCACCGTCTTCGACGTCCGCCTGTTCGACGATCTTTTCGCCGACAAGATCAAGCCGCGTGATACCGTGGTTGCCGAACCCGAACTCGGCCTTGGGCCGCTTCACACGGCCTATGACGGTCGCGGCAATTGCTACACGACGCTGTTCATCGACAGCCAGATCTGCAAGTGGAACCTTGAGGATGCCAAACGCGCCTACAAGGGCGAGAAGGTCAATCCGGTCCGCCAGAAGCTTGATGTGCAGTATCAGCCAGGCCACAACCACACATCCATGGGCCAGACCAAGGATGCGGACGGCAAATGGCTGATCTCGCTCAACAAGTTCTCGAAGGACCGGTATTTGAACGTCGGCCCGCTGAAACCGGAAAACGATCAGCTGATCGATATTTCCGGCGACGAGATGGTGCTGGTTCACGACAATCCCACCTTTGCCGAGCCGCATGACGCCACCATCGTCCATAATTCCAAGATCAACCCGGTCAGCATCTGGAGCCGCGACGACAGCTTCTTTGCCGATGCGGTGGCCCAGGCGAAGGCTGACAACATCGATCTGCTGATCGATTCCGAAGTCATTCGTGACGGCGACAAGGTTCGCGTCTACATGACATCGGCGGCGCCCGCTTTCGGTCTGGAAAGCTTCACCGTCAAGCAGGGTGATGAGGTGACCGTCTACGTCACCAATATCGATGAGGTGGAAGACCTGACCCATGGCTTCTCGATCATCAATTACGGCATCAACATGGAAGTGGCGCCGCAGGCCACGGCATCCGTCACCTTCAAGGCCGATAAGCCCGGTGTGTGGTGGTATTATTGCTCGTGGTTCTGCCATGCCATGCACATGGAAATGAAGGGCCGCATGCTGGTGGAGCCGAAAAAGGCATGAGGCATCCAAAAGATGCGGCGAGATGGGGGATGGTGGCGATTGTCGCCGTCATTCCCGGCCTGGCGGATGCTGAAACCATCCGCCTTTCCGCTGCCGCGACCCCAATACTTCAACAGGCCATCGACCGTGCACAGACGGGCGACGAACTGGTGCTGGAAAGCGGCGATTTTTCCGGGCCGGTGACCATTGGCACGTCCATTAAGCTGCGCGGCGAGCCGGGTGCGGCCATTCGCGGCACCGGTCAGGGAAGTGTCGTCACCATCACCGCCGAAGACGTGATCTTCAGCGGCATTATCGTATCCGGCTCCGGCGGTTCGCTGGAAGACATGAATTCGGGCGTCTTCGTCGCCCGCACCGCCAAACGGGCGATTGTCGAAAACAGCCGCTTCGAAGAAAATCTGTATGGCGTCTATCTGCATGGCGCCGACGATTCCATCGCGCGCAACAATGTCATTATCGGTACGGGCGAAGGTCGTTTAAGCGAAACCGGCAACGGCGTGACCCTGTGGAACGCGCCCGGCGCACGCGTCACCGGCAACGACATCAGCTTCGGGCGCGACGGCATCGCCACCAATGCCAGCAAACGCAACGTGTTCAGCGGTAACCGGTTCAGCAATCTGCGATTTGCCATCCACTACATGTACACCAACGACAGCGAGATCAGCGATAACGTCTCCAGCGGCAATTCGGTGGGATACGCCATCATGTTTTCCAGCCGCCTGAAGATCACTGGAAACGTCTCCGATGGCGACCGGGACCACGGCCTGCTTTTGAATTACGCCAACAGTTCCACCGTCACCGGCAATACGGTGCGCGGCCATATGCAGCCCGCATCGCGCTGGAGCGAACGCGGCATCCGCTCGCAGGAACATGGTGTGCCGGCCGCCGATGACGAGACTGCCGCGGATACCTCGGGAATGCGACCCGGCCCGGAAAAATGCGTCTTCATCTACAATGCCAACCGCAACCGCCTGCGCGACAACCGTTTCGAAGGTTGCGATATCGGCATTCATTTCACCGCCGGTTCGGAAGGCAACATGATGAGCGGCAATGCCTTCATCGCCAATCGCAACCAGGTCAAATATGTCGGCACGCGTTATGTCGACTGGTCGGAAAAGGGGCGCGGCAATTACTGGAGCGACAACCCCGCTTTCGATCTGGATGGTGACGGCATAGCCGACAATCCCTATCGCCCGAATGATCTGATTGACCGCGTGCTGTGGACCGCGCCGCAGGCGCGGGTGCTGACCAGCAGCCCCGCCGTGCAGGTGGTGCGCTGGGCGCAGGCGCGGTTTCCAGCCCTTTTGCCGGGCGGGGTCACCGACAGTCATCCCTTGATGTCGCCGCCGCAGCCTCCCAGGGAGCCACGCTCATGAGCCCGACCGTAAGCGTTCACGATGTGACCAAGACCTATGGCGGCAAGGTCAATGCCCTGCGCGAACTGAGCTTTAACCTTCATGAAGGGGAGACCGTAGCTCTGGTCGGCCACAATGGCGCCGGAAAAACCACGCTGATCAAATTGCTGCTCGGGCTTATTCGCCCGACGTCGGGGCATGTGGAGGTGCTGGGCGAGAACCCGGCGAATGGCGATTTCGCCGTGCGTCAGGCGCTTGGTTACCTGCCGGAAAGCGTGTCTTTCCACCTGGCGCTGACGGGGCGGGAAACGCTTGCCTTCTACGCCCGTCTCAAGCGGGTGCCCATGCAATCCGCCGACAGCCTGTTCGAGCGTGTCGGCCTTGCCGCCGTGGCCGCCGACCGGCCCATTCGTACCTATTCCAAGGGCATGCGGCAGAGGCTTGGCCTTGCCCAGGCATTGCTCGGCGCACCAAGGGTTCTGCTGCTCGATGAACCGACCAGCGGCCTCGACCCGGCCCTGCGGCGCAATTTCTACAACCTCGTCGATGAATTGCGGGCAGGCGGCGCGACGATCCTCCTGTCGTCGCATGCGCTGGGGGAACTGGAGGATCGGGCCGGACGCGTCATCATCGTCAATCGTGGCGTGCGCATTGCCGATGGCACGCTGGATGATCTGAGACGGATCGCCAGCCTGCCGTCGCGTATCCGTATCCGCCCGACTGGCGGGGGCGGAGCCGCAGCACCTGCCGATCCCGCGGCGCAATGGACCCCGACCGGAGACGGCGCTTACGAGACGGAGGTGGCGCATGCCGCAAGGCTGCCGCTGCTGCACCGCCTCACGGCTGCTGCCGCCGGTATCGAAGCCCTGAGCCTCATCGAGCCGACGCTCGATGATCTCTATGCCCATTTCCTGAACAGCCAGGAGGCCGCGTCGTGAGCAATATCCTGATCATTGCGGGAAAGGAAATTCGCGAAGGCATGCGCAATCGCTGGGTGCTGGCCACGACATTGCTGCTGGCAATGCTCGCCCTGACGCTGACGTTTCTCGGCAGCGCGCCGACCGGCAATGTCGGCGCCAGCCGCATGGATGTGGTCATCGTCAGCCTCTCCAGCCTGACGATCTTCCTTGTGCCGCTGATCGCGCTGCTGATTTCCCACGATGCCATCGTGGGTGAGGTGGAGCGTGGCACCATGCTGCTGCTGCTCGCCTATCCGGTGGGGCGCAGCCAGATCGTTCTGGGCAAATTTCTCGGCCACATCGCCATCCTCTGCTTCGCCACCACCTGCGGATATGGCACGGCGGCGCTTGCGCTGGCGCTGATGGGCGGCGCGACCGGCCTTGAGGGCTGGCTGTCGTTTATTTCCATGACGGCATCGTCCGTGCTGCTCGGCGCGGTCTTCGTCGCCATCGGTTATCTCGTCAGTGCGCTATCTTCGGAGCGCAGCACGGCCGGCGGCGTGACGATCGGCATCTGGCTGTTCTTCGTGCTGATCTACGACATGGCCCTGCTTGGCGGGCTGGTGGCGGCGCAGGGCCGTTCGCTGCCCGGCGGATTGCTGGATTTCCTGCTGCTCGCCAATCCGACGGATGCCTATCGGCTCCTCAATCTCGGCAGCGGCGGGGCGGCGGCCCTTTCCGGCATGGGCGGGCTTGCCAAAAACTCCATTCTCACCGGTGGCGTGCTGCTTGCCGCCCTTTGCGCCTGGACGGTTGTTCCGCTCGGCCTCGCTTCGCTGTTTTTCTCAAGGAGGGACGTATGAAAACGGTCCGTTTTGCCCTTGTTCTTGTGGCTTCGCTGCTGCTTGCCGCCTGCGAAAATGAGCAGCAGGCGGAAACGCCGCCGCCCTTTTCGCTCACCGCCGAGGCCATGGGGCGATATTGCGGCATGAACGTGCTGGAACATGCCGGGCCGAAGGGGCAGATCATCCTGCGCCAGATACCGGAAGCCATATGGTTCTCCTCAGCACGGGACACGGTGGCCTTCACCATGCTGCCGGACGAACCGAAGGAGATCGCGGCGATTTACGTGTCCGACATGGGCAAGGCAGCAAGCTGGGAGAAGCCCGGCGCGGAAAACTGGATCGACGCGCGCAAGGCCTTCTTCGTGATCGGCAGTTCCCTGCGCGGCGGCATGGGCGCGGAGGAAGCCGTGCCCTTTTCCGAAGAGGCGGCAGCAAGGCAATTCGTCGGCAAGAACGGCGGCGAAGTCGTTAAATTCAACGATCTGCCCGAGAATTACATTCTTGGCGCCGGTGGCGAGGCGGCGGACGATCCGGCCGCGGAAGGGGCGCATGATCATGGATAACAAACCAGGCCGTCGCCGCTTCATCACGCTCATGGCTGCCTTTGCGGGCCTGCCGCTTTTACCTGACAGGGGTTTTGCCTCAGTCTCCCCCGTTGTCTGGCGGGGACAGGCACTCGGCGCGCCGGCAACGCTTGTGCTCAATCATCAAAACCCTGCAGAGGCGGAGCGCCTCCTGCGCAGGGTGGTGGTCGAGGTGGCGCGCCTCGAAAGTATCTTCAGCCTGTTTCGACCGGAATCGGCACTGAGCGAGCTTAATCGCACCGGCGCCCTTGCCGCGCCGCCCTCCGAAATGGTGGAGCTGCTGGAATTGTGCCGCAGCTTCCATGGGCTTGGGGACGGACGTTTCGATCCGACGATACAGCCGCTCTGGCTGCTGCATGCCCGGCATTTTTCGCGCGACGGTGCCGATCCCGCCGGCCCATCCGCACGGGATATGAGAAAGGCATTGGCGCTGGTGGGCTTCGACAAGGTAAGTTTCGACGCGAACCGTATTGCACTGGGGCAGCGCGGCATGGCGTTGACGCTGAACGGTATTGCCCAGGGTTATATTACCGACCGCATCGTTGCCCTGCTTCGGGATGCGGGCGTGACCAGCAGCCTGGTGGATATGGGCGAAAATCGCGCCATCGGCAATAATGCGCAAGGCGCGCCGTGGCGCATCGGTCTTGCGCAATCGGAAGATGCCACCCTTCCTGACATGGTTCTCGATATCACCGACCGTGCCGTGGCGACCTCGGCGGGCGCCGGGTTCCAGTTCGACCGCGCCGGTAAATTCAGTCATATCCTCGATCCGCGAACCGGCCTCGGCGCGCGCCGTTATGCGCGGGTCTCGGTGGTTGCGGATGATGCGGCCACGGCCGATGCGCTATCGACCGCCTTCAGCCTGATGGACGAGCGGGAGGTGGAAACGCTGCGCGCATCGCTTCGTAATGTCGAGGTGTATTTGCGCGCCTGAACCCGCAGGTTTCAGAAGCGGTTTTGCGTATGTCGCGCGTGTCGCGCCGCGAGATTGAGGGCGCGCATCGCCACTAGAACCAGTGCCGGGGATCGTCACTTCCCGGTCCCGCAGGTCTTTTGCGGTAATATTGGCCTATGCCGGAGATGCAAGGAGCACGCCAGCAAGTGCCAGCCGGAAAGTGCGTGTCGCCTGCCAGCCCGTCCGATCCCGGCGCCTCGCCGATCAACGTGGCGGAAGAGCCGGAAATCCGGCACCGTTCCGGAAAAACGGCTGCCATGGCCGGCCTTTGGGGCGGCATCGGGGAGGGAAGGAGAGAAACC
The DNA here is from genome assembly GCF_041414895.1 of Agrobacterium sp. O3.4. Taxonomy (NCBI): domain Bacteria; kingdom Pseudomonadati; phylum Pseudomonadota; class Alphaproteobacteria; order Hyphomicrobiales; family Rhizobiaceae; genus Agrobacterium; species Agrobacterium sp. O3.4. The sequence continues at coordinate 26,908 of NZ_JALPZP010000005.1, read as the reverse complement.
CGTCTGCCGGCCCGCAGGACCTCAGGGCTGTCGCAGGGACACGCCTTTCATGCGGTCAGGCGGAAAGAGGTGGCGCGCGCGGTGCGGCGCTCATCAGAAGAACTGTTGGCCTGAATGCGGCCGTATCCGCCACGAAACCTTCACCGGTCTCGATGAGGAGCGGCATGCCGGTCATATCGGCCGGTTGCGGCAGCAGGATGCCGGCCACGATCCGGCAAACCTCGCAGAGGCGAACAACGGCGTGCCGGTCGGGGTGGGACTGACCATCGTCATGATCGAAAGTGTGGCAAAGATCCGGCAGGCTGCCATCCGGCAGCATATAAGCGGAGATTTCAGTTGCGGCAAAACCGGCTTCTGCCACCGGCACGCGATGGGCGAAACCGATGGCGAACAGGGCAAGCGCGCACAGAATGCGCATCCCCTTCTGCCATGTCGTCGCCTTTGTGATCATTGCCGGAATTCCCGCCCGAACACTCTCTGAAATTCGCTTTATATTTGCATCCTGTCGATTCACCCGAGACGGACAATTGCCACGGCGGGGATGACATGACGTTACGGAGGTACTCTGTGGCATCGCGTGTGCTTCGTCTGTGCGATAGGTCAAACAGCTCCGAGTTTGGTGATGTGCCCCAAGCGATTTCCCGCACACTGCCGGTCAGCATGGCTTGGCCTTCGAGGCTTTTTGCGCTAATCAGACCGGATGATAAAAACCTCGAGTATCACCTGCATCTAGCTCCCGCCGCAGCGCGAGGAGCATCGAGCGAGAAGCTGGCCGGCTTCACGCTTGGCGTCGGCTTGCCTGAAGGCAGGCGAATGCGAACACATGCAGTGAGACTAACTCGATGGAAAATTATTTCGAAAGCCCCTTCCGGGGCATCACGCTCGACAGGCAGGTAAAGAGCCCGAACCTCGTCGTCGGTAAATACAGCTATTATTCCGGCTATTATCACGGCCACAGCTTTGAAGATTGCGCCCGTTATCTGCTGCCGGATGAGGGTGCGGACAGGCTGGTGATCGGAAGCTTCTGCTCAATCGGCTCAGGCGCTGCCTTCATCATGGCGGGCAATCAGGGCCATCGGAATGAGTGGATCAGCACCTTCCCGTTCTTTTTCATGCCGGAGGTGCCGGAATTCGAGAAAGCCGAGAATGGCTATCTGCCGGCGGGCGACACCGTCATCGGCAATGATGTCTGGATAGGTTCGGAAGCGATCATCATGCCCGGCATCAAGATCGGCGATGGCGCCGTCATCGGAACCCGGGCGCTGGTGACGAAGAACGTCGAACCTTACGCCATCGTCGGCGGCAACCCCGCCAGAACCATCCGCAAGCGGTTTGATGACGATGACATTGCCCGCCTGCTGGAGATGAAATGGTGGGAGTGGCCGGCAGAAAGGCTCAAGACCGCAATGCCGCTCATGACCAGCAGCAATGTCGCGGAGCTGTATCGGTTCTGGCAATCTGACATTCTGTAGGTTTGAAGCTGCCGGCTCGTCTCCTTGAGGCGGGCCGGCGATCGCGCCTGATCCGGGAGCTGTTTCCGGATATGTGAAGGCCAGACACCCACCCTGTCAGTGCAATTCCAGGCCCTCCTGAAGAATGGATTTTTGAACCGCCTCGCGCCCTTTCACGCGGCTGTACCAGGCTTGCAGGTTCTGCAGGTGATCGAAGTGGATTGGCGCATTGTAATAGGATTTCAGCCATGGGGCCTGCCCCCAACCCGCCAGGGCAAACAGATAAGCATCAGCGACCGTGAACCTGTCCCCCATCAGAAAATCCTTGTCGGCAAGATGCTCGTTGATCCACGCGAAGCGTTTCTCCAGCTTCGGCCTTGCCGTCTCGATATAATCACCAGCCTGACGCGCATAAAGGAGCGGGATGAAGCCCTTGTGGATTTCGGTCGAAAGAAAGCTCAGCATCTCCTGCAGCCTGTATCGCGCAAAGGTTCCATTGGCCGGCGCAAGGCCCGCCTCGGGCTTCTGGTCTGCAAGATATTGAACGATGACGGGACCTTCCCGCAGCACGTTGCCGTCTTCAAGCTCCAGCGCCGGAATATAGCCATGCGGGTTGATGTTGTAGAAGTTCTTCCCCTGATCCGTTGTGCGATCATTCTGATCGACCTTGATGAATTCGACGTCGAGACCCAGCTCGTTTGCGACGATATGGGGAGAAAGCGAGCAGGCGGCGGGCATGAAATACAACTTCATTCGGATTGGTCTCCATGGATTTCGGCACCATTCTTCCGTTGCAGGAAAGGCGTGACTTCCATGTAGGTCAGGCGGTATAAAAACGTAAGAACGCAAAAACTTGTCATCTAGGTACATAAATTATACCTGGTAAAGCTGAGAGGCTAACCGATGAAGGACACCGTATCAGGCTGCTCCGTTGAACAAGCCATGCATCTGCTCGGCGGACGCTGGCGTCTGCTCATCGTGTCTTATCTCGTGGATGGGCCGAAGCGGTTCAACGAACTCAGGAGGCTGGTGCCGGGCATTTCCCAGAGAATGCTCACCCTTGATCTCCGCGCGCTTGAAGAAGCAGAACTCGTGGCGCGCACGGTCTATCCGACCACGCCAATCAAGGTGGAATATGCTCTGACGGCGGAAGGCCGGCGGCTGGAGAAGGTGGTGGCCGTTGTTCAGGAATTCGGCCTGTGGCTGAAGGCGCGGGACGCTGCGTCAAGTTGAATGGTCATTCGGCTCAGATGTCGCCTTGTCTCGGTAGGCAAGGACCGGCGGATCGGACATGCCGAAACGCCGGTCTTTGGGCTCATGGATGTTCAGCCCGGCATCATCGCCGGCTGGTTTGCGGGAAATTTCGCCACGTCCTCAATGCTGACGTTGAGATGCTGGGCCACCAGCGCCGGCGGGGTGTGCGTGAGCCATGAGGACAGGCTGACCTCCTGATATTCGGCAGTCTTGAAGACCGCGACGAATTGCAGGTCGGTCGTCCCAGTATTTTCGATGATGTGGCCCTGGCTTCTTTTCACGTAACCAATATCGCCGGCGCGGAAGTCGGCCGTCTGGCTGCGCGGGCCCGCGTCGAACACGGTCATCCGGCCTTCGCCCTTGATCCAGTATTGCCATTCATCCGCATTGGGGTGCCAGTGCATTTCGCGCACACCGCCGGGCTTGATCGTTTCAATGGCGGCGGCGATGGTTTTGGACACGGTGAAGGCGCTGCTGTCCGCAAGGCGAATAATGCCCGCGGCATTTTCCTTCAGCGGTTTTGATGCAGCGAGTTTATAGGTGAACGGGAACGGGGGAAGACCGGCACCGGCAACGGCCTCCTGATCCCCGGAGAGCGGTCCCGGCTCCTTGCCCTGGAAAATCCAGAGGTTCTGCAGCGGAATGTTCCGGAACACGTCCTGCGCGACGCCGAAATTCTTGGCCAGCAGTTCCGGTGAGGTATGCGCCAGCCAGTCAGTGAGAAGCAGGGTGCCATATTCGGACTGATCGCCTTCATCGAATACGATGACGAATTCGCATCCTTCAGGGCCAAGCCCCTGCAGCGAATGCGGATAGCCAGCCGGAAAATACCAGAGATCACCGGCCTCGACATCCTGTACATAGGCGCGGCCCTGCGTATCGAGCAACGTGATGCGGCAACGCCCATTGGTCATGATCGCCCATTCTGCGGCGCGGTGCCAGTGCATCTCGCGAATGCCGCCCGGTCCCAGCCGCATGTTGACGCCGGACACGGCATCCGAAATCGCGAAGTCCGACTTGGTGACCTGGCGTGCCCATCCGCCGTTCTGGATACGTTTGGCGGCGTTGTTGAACGAGCCCCAGAAGAGCTGCATGTCGCCCACATCGGTCGCCGGCGGGCTCTGGAAGGATGGGAACTGGTCGTTGATCGCGGGGTTCTTCGGGCCGGGATCGCTGAGGCCCGCGGCATTGGCATTGATTGCTCCTTCGGCGGGCTGATCAGGATTGCCGAAAGATGCTGCTCCGGCCGTGCTGGCGGCAAGAGCAGTGCCGCCGACGGCGCCGATTGCGAGGACTGCGCGTCTGGTCAATGTTTCCATTTCAGAACTCCTTGTTCATGGCGAATTGGGCCGAGGTGTCGGCCGAGGTGTCGATAGAGCGGGTCTGCGATGCGAGCTGGAGCACGGCGATGCGGTCGATCAGCTCGGCATTAAAGAGGCGGTGTTGCAGCTGGCAGAAGGCTTTTGGATCGAGCGCGTCGCGCCGGTCGGTTTTCTGGGTGGTGCGGGTGGCGATGCAGGATGTCTTGTCCAGTGCCGGAACAGCCTGTGTGCCTTCGGACGTTTCACTGAGCGCCGGCACGGGAGCGAAAAGTCCGCCCAGCCTGTCAATCGTCTGCGGTGTGAGGATGCGGAAGGCGCTGGCTGATGCGACGTCTTCGGAGGCCGCAAGCGCCGGTTCACTATTCCTTATCAGAAAAGCATTGCCACCGAGCACGGCAACCGTACCCAGTGCCAACACCGCTGCGACTTTGAGACGACGGGGTCTCTGCTGGTCGGCATTCTTGCTGATGGAGGTCATACCCTGCTCCTAAAAAGGGGTGATGGTGTCGTCAGGAACGTTCGGTGGGGAAGCGCTTGACTGGAGCAAAGGCTACGGCGGAGAAGCGGAGCCGGCATCTATACAGAGGTCTAGTTCGTATAGCGGAAGGTGTTGGCGGCGGGGTAAGCGCCGTGAGGTATCCGCTCAACGGCAATGCCTGCCCGGACGCCAGGCGTCGGAGCATGAAGTGGCGACGGATTTTACCTGGGAGGATGCAGTTAAAGCGATGGAAGGCTTGTCTGTGAGCGGATATGGGCTGGCTCACTTGCCCGGTGGCGAAGCGTCAGCCATCAGGACGGCCGGGCGAGAACGGATTCCAGGCATCCGATCAGACTGACGATATTCACCGGCTTGCCGAGAAAGGCCAAAGCGCCGCCGTTCAAGGCCGCATTCCGGGTGCGCTCATCCTGATAGGAGGTGACGAAGATCATCGGCGCATGCTCGCCGCGCCGGTTCAACTCACTCTGCAATTCGATGCCGGAGAGTCCGGGCATCTTCACATCCACGATGATGCAGTCGATGTCCGTCTGCTGCTGCGCTTCCAGAAAGTGTTCGGCAGAAGCATACAGGCGGCATTCGTAACCGAAGGACATGATGAGATCATCCATGGCTTCGCGAATGGCGGGATCGTCGTCGACGACGGCAATGACGGGAACGGGGGGCAATGAACGCGACCTTTTCTGTTTTTCTTTCATCTTCTATGCGCGCGTGCCCCTGCGAAAGATACCATACTAAGATACAGGTGGCCTGGGCTTCTCGCCGATCAGCTCTGCTTTCCGCACGAGGTCGGCGACCGATCTGGCCTCCATTTTTCGCATGACATTGCCACGGTGCAGTTTCACGGTAACTTCGCTGATGCCGAGTTCATAGGCGATCTGCTTGTTCATCAGGCCGCGGACAACAGCACCCATGACCTCGCGTTCCCTTGGTGTCAGCTGTTCGGCAAGGGAGGTGACGGCCTCATTCTGGGCGCTTTCGCGGCGTTGCGACGCATCCCTTTCCATCGCTGCCGCAACGGCGTCAAGAATGTCCTGTTCCTTGAAGGGCTTGGTCAAAAAATCGACGGCGCCGGCCTTCATCGCCCGTACGCTCATGGGGATATCGCCGAAGCCGGTCATGAAAATGATCGGCATCCTGTTTCCGACGCGTTCCAGCTGCATCTGGAAATCAAGGCCGCTTATGCCCGGAAGCCGCACATCAAGCAGCAGGCAGCCGGGCCGGTTCAGATTGGCTTTTTCGAGAAAGGCGGCGGCGCTGTCGAAAGCTTCGGCATCGAATTTCATGGAGCGGAAAAGATCGGTGAGTGCTTCGCGCATCGACAAATCGTCGTCGACGATGAACACGATGGGTGATGGTGGCTCCTTTGCCGACTTGCGCAATTCAGGCATGTTCCATCTCCTGGCTAACCGGCATGGAAATGGTAAAGACCGCCCCGCCGAGAGGATGATTGTCACCGGTAAGCCTGCCGCCCCGTGCTTCCAGTGTCGTGCGGCAGATGGAAAGCCCCATGCCCATTCCCGTCTCCTTGGTCGTGAAAAACGGAGAGAACAGCTTTTCCTTCATCTGCACCGGGAAACCCGGTCCATTGTCGTGAACGGCAATATGGATATTGTCGCTGTCTTCGCGCTCCTTTCGCACCGTGATGGTGCGATTGCCGGTACCCGCCTCGTCCATGGCCTGAATGGCATTGGTGAGAAGGTTGATGAGAACCTGCTGCAACTCGATCCTGACAGCCATTATCGGCGGCGTGGCGGTTTTTTCCACATATACCGTGGTTCCGCTGCGTTCCAGCTCATGTTCCAGAAGACTGAGCGTTTCATCGATGAATTCATCCAGGTCGAAGGTTTCCATCTTGCCGCTCGTATGGGCGAGCAGGCTGCGTGTGTTCTGGATGATTTCACTGGCGCGCTGCCCATCGCGGATCATGCGTTCGGCCGACCGGCGGGCGGCGGCAATATCCGGCGGATCGCGATCGAGCCACCGCAGCAATGTCTGCGCGTTGACGATGATGGCGCCAAGCGGCTGGTTCAGCTCGTGGGAGAGTGATGCGGACATGGCGCCGACGGCCGCCGCCTTCGATGCCTTTGTCAGCTCCGCCTGCGCCTCCGCCAGTGCCTTCAGCGCCATTTCGCGCTGGGTGATATCCACCATGCTGACCACCACACGGTTGAAGGAGGCCGCTTCCGCAGGGAAACTGATGGAAAGAAGCACCAGCTTGTCTTCGCCGGTGTTTGTGCGCACCACCACCTTGTCTTCGAAGACAGGCCGGTTGTCGATGATCGCCTGCAGGACATCGACGAATTTGCCGGAAGAAGAAACGACCGATTGCTGGAGAGTGCCGCGGATTGAGGGGTCGTAACCCAGCATTTCCTTTCCGGCCTCATTCGACGCAACGACGGTTATGAGATCGATGCATTGCTGCGTAAAGTCCGGATTGGCGCGGGCATGGGCGCGCATGTCGGTGATGCCCTGTTGCTTGAGGCCCATCAGCAGGGCGTGAAGTTTCGAATAGTCGCGTTCCCAGAGTGCGACGCGCGTACGGTCGAAGATAGAGCGATAACGCTCTTCGCTCTCCTTCAGTGCCGTATTGACCGACACCATCGCCAGCCGGGCGGTCTCCGTTTTCAGAAGCAGCACGGTCGTGACGGCAAGCGCTGCGAGGGCGACGACCAACCGAAGGGCCGACTGGAAATCCGCGTCCTGCGCATGGGTCGCTGCATAGGACAGGAGGGAGAGAATGGCGCAGGCGCAGGAGATCGCGATCAGTCCCGACCAGCTTACAGCCTGCGCGGCCAAAAGCATCGTGATGACATAAAGGACGGCAATCGCCCCTTCTATGTCGGTATAGGTATCGACGTAAAATACCGCCGCCGCCAGCGCCAGCGCCCCAAGGCCAAAGGCCAGGTGGTGCGTTCCGCCTTCCGGATCACGCGCGCGAAACATCCTTGACGCAATCGACATTGTTCCCCCGATGCGATTTTTGCCGACAATACGGTTTTTTCAGCACAACCTGACCTATACATAGGTCTTGGTTGCCACCGTCGTCCAAGCATCAGGATAGCGGGAAATGGGTGCGGTGTTATATGCAAAAATCTGCATGTAATACCTTTCGTCCACAGGCGCGCACCGATGTCTGCGGTGCGCGCGTGCGCTTCGCTGGTCAGACCGTTGCAGCGCTTACGGTGATTGGTACGCCCTTGTAGGAGGGTGTTCCAGAAAGACGGTCGTAATGGCCGAGCGCCACCACCGCATTCATCTCGGGATAATAACCCGCGGCCGAACCCTTCGGGATATTATATTCGACGGCGGTGAAACCATGCACGAGGTGGCGTCCCTCGCTGTCTTTGCCGATGCCGTGAATGTCGATGCTGTCGCCATCCTTCAGGCCACGTTCGGCAAGGTCGTGCTGGTTCATGAAAATAACGTCCCTTCTGCCAAAGACGCCGCGATACCGGTCATCCATGCCATAGATCGTCGTATTGTACTGATCGTGGCTGCGGATGGTGGTCAGCACAAGGGCGTCGGGATTGGAGATGCGCGGATCTTCCTCAAGCCCGGTGGCGAGGAGGAAGTTGGCCTTGCCGCTTTCCGTATTCCAGCGACGGAATGAGGCCGCGACATCAAGGCGGAAACCGCCTTTCACCCGGACCCGGCTGTTGAAATCCGTAAAGTCGGGGAAGACCTTCTCGATCTTGTCGCGAATGCGGTCGTAATCGGCAATCAGCCAGTCCCAGTCAATTCCGTGACGATTTCCGATCGTCGCCCTGGCGATGCCGGCGATGATGGCGGGCTCTGACCTCACCAGTTCACCCGGCGGTTTGAGGAAACCGCGGGACGCATGCACCATCGACATGGAATCCTCGACTGTGACCGCCTGCGGACCAGACGCCTGGCTATCCAGATCGGTTCGGCCGAGACAGGGCAGGATCAGCGATGTTCTGGCGGTCAGAAGGTGGGAGCGGTTGAGCTTAGTCGCGATGTGGACGGCGAGATCGAGCTTGCGCATGCCCTTGAAGGTCGCGCCGGTGTCCGACATGGCGACAGCGAGGTTTCCGCCAAGACAGATGAGCGCCCGGGATTTTCCGGCGATGATTGCCTCCACGGCCTCTATGGCATTGTGACCCTTCTCCGCAGGGGGGCGAAAGCCGAAAGCACGCTCCATGCCGTCAAGCAGCGCCTTGTTCGGGATCTCGGTGATGCCGACGGTGCGATCCCCCTGAACATTGGAGTGGCCGCGAATGGGCGCGATCCCGGCGCCCGGACGGCCCATATTGCCGCGCAGCAGCAACAGGTTTGCGATCTGCTGCACGTTGCCGGTGCCTTTGGCGTGCTGTGTAATGCCCATGCCGTAACAGATGATAACGTTCGAGGCTTTCACATAAACCCGGGCGACACTGTCAATCGCCTCTTTCGTCAGCCCGCTGACGGAGCAGATCGTATCCCAGGAGGTGGCGTCGATATCGGCGCGCAGCGTGTCGAGGCCGGCGGTATGTTCCTCGATGAAGGCCCGGTCAAGCACCCCGTCGCCGCCGTTCCTCAGGCTCTCCGCATCCAGTTCGAACACCGCCTTCATGATGCCCTTGAGGGCTGCGAGATCGCCGCCGGTGCGCAGCTGATGGTAGGCGGAGGCGATCGGCGTCGAGGAGAGCGTCGCCATTTCGATCGGGTCCTGTGGGGCGGCGAAGCGTTCCAGCGCCCGTTCCTTCAGCGGATTGAACACGACGATCGGTACGCCGCGTTTTGCGGCATTATGCAGCGTCGTCATCATGCGGGGATGGTTAGTGCCGGGATTGTGGCCGAAGCTGAAGATCGCATCGGCATGATCGAAATCCTCCAGCGTCACCGTGCCTTTGCCAACGCCGATGGATTTCGGAAGGCCGACGCTGGTGGCCTCATGGCACATGTTGGAACAGTCAGGAAAATTGTTCGTCCCGTAGGCGCGCACGAAAAGCTGGTAGAGAAACGCGGCCTCGTTGGACGCCCGGCCGGAGGTATAGAATTCCGCCTTGTCGGGATCATCGAGCTTGTTGAGTTCCTGCGCGATCAGGGTGAATGCCTCGTCCCAGGCTATCGGCTCGTAGTGATCACTCTCGGTATTGTAACGCAGGGGAAGGGTCAGCCGGCCGGCATCCTCGAGCTTGTGATCCGTCCATTGCCACAATTCGGAAACCGTATGTTGTGCGAAAAACTCGGGTCCGGATCGTTTCGCCGTCGATTCCCAGGTGATGGCCTTCGCGCCGTTTTCGCAGAACTCGAAGGACGAGGTGTGTTTGGGGTCGGGCCAGGCGCAGCCGGGACAGTCGAAACCCTCGGGCTGATTTGCCTTGAGCAGCGTCATGGTGCCCTGTCCGACGATCTGCTGATGCGCGAGCGTTTTCGCAACAGCTTTCAACGCGTCCCAGCCGCCAGCTGGATGATCGTATTTTTCAATACCTTCCGGCCGTTCTTCTGCCATGTCGGAATTCCTTCGATTTGCAGATTGACGATTGTCGTGCCCGCTGACGCTAACGCAACTGCGGAAGAGTAAACATCATACTCAGGCATAGGTTGCCTGCTCGTTCGAGGTCGGAACGAAAAGGCCGCCTCCTGCGGCGGGGGCGGCCTTGGCGGATCGGGAGGGGAGATCCGCGGCTCCGGGGAGGGGACACCGGAGTTCATGGCTTCTGCGAGCCAATCGCCCTGGGGCGGGGCGACAGGCCGAAACTATCCCGGGTCCGAACCTGCCGAAACTACACTTAGGTATCGGGTGGACTGTACCAGCAGCCGATTTCTCCAGAGCCATCCTTCTTTCTATCTTCGGTGCCGATCAGACAGCCGCAACAGGACCGCTCAACAACGGGCGATCGATTGCAGAAGGAGAACGATCATGGACACGACCACAACTGCCAGAAACCGCAAGCTTCCACTCGCAACGCCGACCGACCTCGGCGCTGAAGCGACCCGCGACATCGCCGCTGCTCTCGCCGCGCTTCTGGCGGATGTCTTCACGCTCTACATCAAGACCAAGAATTTCCACTGGCATGTTTCCGGTCCGCATTTCCGTGATTATCACACCCTGCTGGACGAACAGGGCGCCCAGATATTTGCGATGACCGACGACATTGCCGAAAGGGCGCGCAAGATCGGCGGCACGACCATTCGCTCCATCGGCCAAATTGGCCGGCTTCAGCGCCTCCTTGATAATGACGCAGACTTCGTCACGCCCGAAGATATGCTCGCCGAGCTGCTCGAGGACAACAAGCAGCTTACCGCCATCCTGCGGCAAACGCACAACCTCACCTCCGACCTCAACGACCACGCGACTACCAGCCTGATCGAAAACTGGATCGACGAGACCGAGCGCCGCACCTGGTTCCTGTTCGAAACCACCCGCCGCGCGCGGTGAAACCAGGCAGGAAACCCAAATGACCGACAATCCTATCGAGCTGGCAATTTCCAGACGGCAGGTTCTGCTGGCCGGTGCCGCGCTTTCCACCGCGATGGCCATGCCGTCGATCGCATTTTCAAAATCCATCCCATCCCGCAACGAAGGAGCATTTCCAATGACCGAATCATTCGTAAAGACCAAGGACGGCGTCGATATCTATTTCAAGGACTGGGGTCCGAAGGATGCCCAGCCAATCGTCTTCCATCACGGCTGGCCCTTGTCCTCCGACGACTGGGATGCGCAGATGCTGTTCTTTGCCCAGAACGGTTACCGCGTTGTGGCCCACGACCGTCGTGGCCACGGCCGTTCCCAGCAGGTGAGCGACGGCCACGATATGGATCACTATGCCGCCGATGCATCCGCCGTCGCCGAACATCTCGATCTCAGGAATGCGGTTCACATCGGCCACTCGACCGGTGGCGGTGAGGTTGCCCGTTACGTCGCCAAATTCGGTGAGCCGCAGGGCCGCGTTGCCAAGGCTGTTCTTGTCTCCGCAGTTCCCCCGCTGATGTTGAAGACGCCTTCCAATCCCGGCGGCCTGCCGATCGAAGTCTTCGACAGCTTCCGCAGGGGCGTTGCCGAAAACCGCGCCGAGTTCTTCCTCGACGTCCCGACCGGTCCCTTCTATGGTTTCAATCGGTCCGGTGCCAAAGTCTATCCCGGTGTCATCCAGAACTGGTGGCGTCAGGGCATGATGGGTAGCGCCAAGGCCCATTATGACGGCGTCAAGGCCTTTTCGGGAACCGATCAGACGGAAGACCTGAAAGCGATCACAGTGCCGACGCTCGTTCTCCACGGCGATGACGACCAGGTCGTGCCGATCGCAGATTCCGCTGAATTGTCTGTCAAACTTCTGAAGAATGGCACGCTGAAGGTATATAAGGGGTATCCGCACGGCATGCTGACGACCCATGCTGATGTCATCAATCCGGATTTGCTCGCCTTTGTGAAAAGCTGATCACCGCAAAAGGTCGCCGTCGGCCAAGGTTGATGGCGGCCAATGTCTCGTGCGAGGCTTGCCTGAATTGATCGGGGGGATGGCAGGAAGAAGTGGAAATGCGAAAACGGCTGCGGTGGCCGCCGAGCCGTTTTCTTGTGGTCACATCGTTGAAACCGCGCCCAGAAGTCCCGAAAGCGGCGAGGGCTCGTCAGATGTTGCATCATAGATGCACGGTGCTGCGAATATCGCCGCAAACACGATGGCTATGACAAACGCACGGGCGGAAACAACAGGCTTAAGCGAGCTTGAGCGTAACATCGATGTTCCCCCTCGTTGCCTTCGAATAAGGGCAGATCTGATGGGCGTCCTCGATGATCGCCTGCGCGACGGGGCGATCAATGCCGGGCAGGCTGATCGACAGGCGCGCCTGCAGAAAGAACTCGCCGCCCGTCGTGCCGAGGTCAACTTCCGCATCGACGGTGGTGTCGGCTGGGAGCCGGAGCTGGTGTTTCGCCGCTGCCTTTGTCATGGCGCCGATGAAACATGCCGACCAGCCGGCCGCAAAAAGCTGTTCGGGATTTGTACCCGGCTTTCCGCTGCCCGGAGGCGAGAGCTTGATGCCGAGCGCGCCATCATCGCTTTGTGCCGATCCGTCACGTCCGCCGGTCGTACGGGTCTTGCCGGTATAAAGAACAGTCTCGATTCTGGTCATGGGAGGCTCCTTTCATTTGCCGCTGCTGTGGCGTTTCGTGATAGGAGCTTTTTGATGGATCAGCGTATCCGGCATGTTTCCGGAAACTGCGAAACTGTATCGAAACGTATCGGCGTTTCGTCGCGGGTGATCGTCGGCCCGCATTCCCGTCAGGGAAAAGCCACTTCGGCCGCAAGCCCGCCGCCCTGCCTGTTATAGAGGCGAACCGAGCCGCCGATCGTTCCGGCGAGCTGCTGCGCGATCGCCAGTCCGAGACCCGTTCCGCCCGTGTCGCGGTTTCGCGATGTTTCAATCCGGAAGAAGGGCTGCATGGCATTTTGCAGCATCTCGTCGGGGATGCCGGGCCCACGATCGAGCACTGTGATAACCACCGTACCTTCGTCACGCCTGTCCACTTTAATTTCGGCACTGCCGCCGAATTTGAGGGCGTTATCTATGAAGTTCGTCAGGATTCTTCGCAACGCATGTGGCTTTGTCGACGCTGTGCCGCGCACCATGCCGACAACCGAAACGGCTTTTCCAGTATCCTGGTAGTCGTAGGCGATGCTGTCGATAAAAGAGGCCAGATCGATACGGGATGATTTTTCGCCGTTGCCGTGAGCGCTGCGTGCGTAAGCGATGCCATCCTGCACCAGACGTTCGATTTCACGCAGGTCACTGACCAGTTTTTCCTTTTCCGGCGTATCGTCAGCCATATCGGCGCGCAACCGCATCCGGGTGATGGGCGTCTGCAGGTCGTGCGAGATCGCCGCGAGAATTTGGACGCGCTCCTCGAGATATTGCGCGACGCGATCACGCATGGCGTTGAACGCGCGGGCGGCGTGGGCAACTTCACTTGGTCCGCTCTCACTCATCGGCAACCCCTTTTCCCCCGGTTCCAACGCTTCCGCTGCCGCGGCAAGCGTGCTGAGCGGTCTGGTCGTCTGTCGCACTGCAAACCAGGTGCAAAGCAACAGAAGCGCCATCTGGGCGGCGAAGACATAAGGCAGCCAGTTCGCCAGGGGCATCACGCCGCGCGGTGTCACGTCGATTGTCAACGGCGCCCCGTCCGATAGCGTCAAATGCGCCTGAAGCCGCTTGCCGTCACCGGGAATGGACTCGACCCTCACGGGAAAACGGTGTCCCGCCGCCTCCTCGATCCTCTGCGCAATTTCGGCACCGTGGCCGGACATGTCCGAGACACCGGGAAGCCCGGGGCCGAGGACGAGTTGATAACTGCTGCTGCTCAGGCGATGCACCCACTGCACCCGCTCATTCGCAGGCAGGCGGTCGATGATGGCGATCGATACCGCCAGATCCTGCTCGAGAGTGCCGAGCATGACCGCCTTTGCCGACATGTATCGCTCGGCAAAGAGGATGCTGAACGACAGGCCGTAGGCGATGGCAAGGCCGGTAAAAAGGATGATGAAAAGTCTGGAGCGCAATGAACGCGGCCACCAGGCGGTGAACAGGCGCGGGCCGTTCATACCCTCGGCTCCGAAATTTCCACGGGCACCGCAAAGACATATCCTTCCGCCCGCACCGTCTTGATGTAGACGGGTTCGCGCGCGTCATCCCCCAGCCGCTGGCGCACGCGGCTCACGAGAAGGTCGATCGACCGGTCGAAAAGCTCGGCATCGCGTCCCTGGGTCAGATTTAACAGCTGGTCGCGGTTGAGGACGCGCTGGGGATGATCGATGAAAACCCTGAGAAGCCGATACTCAGCCCCGCTCAAGGCAACGGTCGTGCCCTCCCTGTCGAGCAGGTGGCGGCCCACGGTGTCGAGGCGCCAGTCACCGAAGGTCAGGAGCTGCCCGGCCTCGCTGATCTGCAGATTGGGAGGCAGCATCCGCGTGCGGCGCAGGATGGCCTTGATCCGGGCAAGAAGCTCGCGGGCAGCGAAAGGCTTCGAGAGATAGTCGTCGGCGCCCATTTCGAGCCCGATAATGCGATCCATCTCGTCATCGCGGGCGGTCAGCATCAGCACCGGCGTGGCTTTATGTTTCCCCGCCCGCAACTCCCGGCATAGAACCAGCCCGTCATCGCCCGGCATCATCACGTCGAGCACGATGAGATCGACGGTATTACAGTCAAGAAAACTTCTCATCTGCCGTCCATCGGCTGCCACGCTGGTACGCAGGCCGTTCTTCTTCAGGTAGCTGGAGACCAGTTCCCTGATTTCCCTGTCGTCATCCACGACGAGGATATGGTCGATATGTTCCATTGGATGCCTTCGTCGTCCGGACGGTTCGAGTGGCCCGCTACCGCGTCCCCTGTTGTCATGTGCAGTAAGACAACGGTTCGCGGGCGTCGGCAAGTTTAAAGCTTTGCGACGTCCAGAACAGCCCTGGCAAAAGCCTCGGGGGCTTCCTGCGGCAGGTTGTGGCCGATGCCGCCGCTGATATTGCGATGCTGATATTTGCCGGAAAACTTCGATGCGTAGGCGGAAGGGTCCGGATGCGGCGCGCCGTTGGCATCGCCTTCCAGCGTTATTGTCGGCACGGTGATGACGGGCAGTTTCGCAAGCTGGTGCTCGTAGTCATCGTACTTGGCTTCCCCGTCTGCCAGGGCAAGCCGCCAGCGGTAGTTATGGATGGTGATGGCCACATGGTCGGGATTGTCGAATGCGGGTGCAGAACGATTAAAGGTCTCGTCGCTGAATTTCCAGGTCGGAGATGCCGTCTGCCAGATCAGGCGCACGAAGTCGCGGGTGTTGGCGGCATAGCCTGCACGACCGCGTTCCGTCGCGAAATAGAACTGGTACCACCAGGAGAGTTCCGCCTTGGGCGGAAGCGGCTTCCTGTTGATCTCCTGGCTGCCGATAAGATAGCCGCTGACCGATACCAGCCCGGTGCAACGCTCGGGCCAGAGCGCCGCCATGATGTCGGCGGTGCGAGCGCCCCAGTCATAACCGGCAACGACCGCCTGTTTGACGCCGAGTGCGTCGAGGAAAGCGATCATGTCGACCGCAAGCGCCGCCTGCTGTCCGTTGCGTGCCGTGTCGTTCGAGAGAAAACGGGTCGTGCCATAACCGCGCAGATAGGGGATGAGTACCCGATATCCTGCCGATGCAAGAACGGGTGCGACATCGACATAGCTGTAGATATCGTAGGGCCATCCATGCAGCAGCAGCACGACCGGGCCGTCTGCAGGGCCGGCTTCTGCATAACTGACACTGAGTACACCTGCTTCAACCTGCTTCAGGGCACCAAAGGAGGTAGCTCCGTCGCGACCGGTTGATGGCTGAGGCGAAAGCGCTTCGCCCTTGGCATGAGCAAGGCCTGCTGCCCCGAATTCGACGGCGGCAACCGTCATTGCGGCAATGCCGAAGAAGCGCCGACGCTGGAAATTGATCTCGGAATTCATTGCTGTCTCTCCTGTCCATGTTGGATGTGGGCAGGTAACGCCGTGCGTGTATCCTCGATGTGTCCCAAGGCGGACGAATGTGAATGGTTTTGTAGCAGGGCGCATTCCGGATACAGACTGATACATTCGGTTCGCCCTCCGGAAGCAATCAGCCGCCCCGGTGTCCGGAGCGGCTGTGCTGAAGTTCGATGTAGGCGCCGATTATTTCGCGGATTGGCGGGCGGCCTGTTCGATGACGTCAGCGACTTTTTCGGGCTGGGAGGCGAAGACCGCGTGGCTTGCCGCAATCTCGGTCACCACACTGCCGGCGCGCTTGGCCATGTCACGCTCCAGATCGGGGTTGATCGACCGGTCCTGCGTTGCGACAATCGACCAGCTTTTCTTGGTTTTCCAGGCCGGTTCGCCGGCCTTGGCGGCAAAGGCGGCCTTGGCGGCGAAGACTTGACTTCTTGCCATGAAGGCGGCGTCCTCATGCGGCAGGTCGCCGGCGAAATCTTGTGCAAAGACGGCCGGATCGAGATAGAGGAACGCGCCATCCTTCGTCGGCTTGATGCCTGTGCCGGCGGGCGGTTTCGAGCCGGCGAGATCGAGAAGGCTCTCTCCTTTTTCGGGCTGGAAGGCGGCGACATAGACGAGCCCTGCAACATCCGGCCGGTTCCCCGCTTCGGAGATCACCATCCCGCTGTAGCTGTGCCCAACCAGCAAACTGGGGCCCTGTTGGAGATCGAGGACCCGGTTGGTGGCCGCCACGTCATCGGCGAGAGCGGTGATGGGCTCCTGCACGATCGTGACGTTGAAACCGCGACTTTGAAGGATGTCTGTCGCCCTGCGCCAGGCCGAACCATCGGCCAGCGCGCCATGGACTATGACGATATTCTTCACCTCTGCCGCCTGCGCGGCAAAAGCGATCAGTGCGGTTGCGACGGCAAGCGCGAATTTTGGCGCTAGACGATGGGGCATCATGTTTCTCCTTTGGTTTTGATGGAAAGGGAAGGAAAATCCGGGTCAGCCGAACGTGAAGGCGTAGGCCTGTACGCCGGGGTCGAGGAAACGGATGGCGAAGGTTCGCGCTTCGACGGTGCCGGACTGGCGGACGAGCTGGTAAAGGCGGGTTGAGGTGATAGCGCCATTGCCCTCGGCATCCGTGTCGGCGCCATGGTCCTCACCCGGCGGATGCCCGTCGATGGTGACCTGGAAACGAACCGGTTTTCCGGCGGCGTCCGGCCCAAGGACCAGATGCAGGTCACGGGCGTTGAATCGATAGGTAATGCCGCCATCAGCCGCATCCAGTGCCGCCGCCTCCGCGCCAACGGTCCAACTGCCGGAGAGCCCCCATTCGTTGAGGGCCGGCGTGGCGACGGAATAGTCGCGCGGCATGTCTGTACGTATCGCCTCGTTCGAAGCGAAGTTTCGAGCCTGCCGGTAGCCTATATAGGTTTCGCCCGAGCGTATGTGCCCGATATCCGCACCGGCTTCGGCCCCTGTCGCCTGCGGGTTCACCGGTTCGGTGGCAGAGGCGCTGCTGCCGGCCTCGCGCAGCAGGTCCTGGATCGCCTCTTCGGTCTGCCGGTAATCGCCCTCGCCGAAATGGTGGTAGCGGATCTGGCCCTTGGCATCGATAAGGTAATGCGCCGGCCAATAGCTGTTATCGAAGGCGCGCCAGATCCTGTAATCATTGTCAATTGCCACCGGGTAGTCGATCTTGAAGCCGGCGACGGCCTGCCTGACATTGTCGATCTTCTTTTCGAAGGCGAATTCGGGGGCGTGAACGCCGATGACGACGAGGCCCTGATCCCGATATTTCTCCGCCCAGGCACGCACATAGGGAATAGTGCGGATGCAGTTGATGCATGAATAGGTCCAGAAGTCGACGAGGACGACCTTGCCATGCAACTGTTCGCGTGTGAGCGGCTGGGAGTTGAGCCACTCGACGGCACCATCAAGCGATGGCGCCTTGCCCTCAATCGGCAAACTCGACCGGGCCGTGGCAGCGCCATCGGCCGCCGCCGTCTCCACCTCAGGCGCTTTGGTGGTGTGGAGCCGATCGAGCACCTGCTGTTCGAAGGATGCCGTGTTCGCATAGGAAATCTGCGCCAGGAAACCCGTATCCAGACCGAGTGCGATGACTGCGACGCCGGCAAGCACCGCCGCGCCGAGCGCCTGCCGGATCCGCTCGCTGAAACCCAGTGAGCGTTTCATGGCCGTAAATACCCTGCCTCCGACCAGTATGGCGACGGCAAGCGAGGTGACTGCGCCGGCGGCATAGGCGGCAAGCAGCAGGCTGGTTTCCAGATTGGCTCCCTTCAGGGCCGCGCCTGTCAGCACGAGCCCGAGGATCGGTCCGGCGCAGGGTGCCCATAACAGGCCGGTGGCGATGCCGAGCGTCAGGGAGCCCGCGACCGCCGGCATTGACCCGGGCTTGCCCGCAGCATTGGCGAGCCGGTTGCCCAGGTCGACGACCGGGCGGGTGATGATGCTGGCAACATGGGGCGAGACGAGCGCGACACCGAAGACCGCAAGCAGCGCAAGCGCCCCGAACCGGCCATATTCATTGGCGCTGATTGCCCAGCTGCCGCCCACGGCGGCCAGTGTCGCAACGGCGCAGAAGGTTGCCGCCATTCCCGCAAGCAGGGGCAGCGTGCTGCGCAGGAACGGTTGCCCCGCCCGCGCAAAAACGAAGGGGAGGATGGGCAGGATACAGGGGCTGAGAATTGTCAGCGCCCCTCCGAGATAGGCAATGACCAGAAACGTCATCATCTTTTCCTTTCAGGCAGGAGTTCCGGCTTCGGGCGGCGAAGGCCACCCGGCGATGGCGTCAATTTCCGGGCCTCACGTATCCCTGATGTGTCGGCGCCTCGGTGAATTTGTAATCGAGTGTAAAAGCCGCCTCCGGCGCGCGGCTGCGAAAGCGAACGCAAACAGCCCCGTCACGGGTTACGGCGCATATCGCGTGAAGACGAAATCGTGGTCCTTGACGTTGCCCTCGTGGCAGGAGAGGCAGGTCTCATGCTGCGCGGCATCCACCGGCTTGCCGTCAACAAACCGCCCGAAGCCCCAGCCGTGGCTGCCGGTATATTTTTTGGAGTCCTTCACCATCACCTGCACGGTGGTTGCGGCTCCCGGCACAGTGGCCGGCGGAAACTCCGTTGACTGCCGCCGCTTATAGGCAAGCTTCACCAGTATCGAGCCGTCGGGAAAGGGCAGGGTCTTGGTCCTGTAGGCGTTGACGGCGATATCGTTTGCCAGAACAACGCGAAGCTCGTCCAGCGGCGGCGCTTCCTGTGCGGGTGCGATGAACGTCCAGTCACGGTATCCTTCGGGGAGTGTAACGCCGTAGATGGGGGAAGCGTTTTCCGGCGGCGTTTCCGCCCGGCTTGAATAAATGCTGCCAAAGCCTGCTGCCGCAACCGAAAGGGCAACGGCGAAGAAAACCTGCTTTTCCATGAAAATCCTGCCTGATCCGAAAAAGATCAGGCAATGATCTGCGCCGCAGGTATCCGGCATGTTTCCAGAAACCTGCCTTTATGTATCAGATCGTAGCAGGGCATGTGCCATTCCATCCGTGGCGAGATCAGTTTTCCCCGCGAAGCGTTTATTCCCCGTGTCGCCGCTTGCGAAGCGAGCCCGCTTCGCTGTCGGCGCGTCGATCGCCCGCCACCCCTGCATTCCCCTGAATTGCAGGCACAACAGCGGCTAACTTCACGTTTTGAAATAATCGGTCACCGAAAATGAGTTTCCATTCCGTGCGTGTGCGGTCATGTGTTTGTGAAGTTCGTATGAGCCATTGTTCTACGACACACGAATCAAAGAGCTGACAGCATGGAAAACCCGTTTGCACTGAACCATCTTTCCGAGAACACGGTCTTCCGTAAGGGCGATGTTTTCGTCCTTTTCGGCGAACTGTTCGGCCGCGGATACGCAACCGGCCTGCTCGATGAAGCCAGACGGGCTGGAATGGAGATTGTCGGGATCACGGTCGGGCGGCGCGATGAGAACAACGTGCTGCGGCCGCTCAACGCCGAGGAACTGTCTTCGGCGGAGGCCCAGCTGGGCGGCAGGATCATCAACATCCCTCTCATGGCGGGTTTCGATCTGGATGCGCCCGAAGGCGGCCCAACGCCCACCGATCTCCTGGCAAATATGACGCTTGAGAGCTGGGAACACGACAAGCTCGACTGGGATTATCTCGGACAATGCCGCGATATCGCCACTGCGCGTTTTAAGGAATCGCTTTCAAAGGTCATGGCCGTTCTCGATGGCATGATCCCCGCCGGCCGCAATGTTTTCTTCGCCCACACAATGGCCGGAGGCATCCCGAAGGCGAAGGTATTCCTGGTCGTCGCCAATCGAATCTACAAGGGAACCGGAACCCGTCACATGTCGTCGCAGACCCTGCTCGACAGTGATCTGGGAAAACTCATCCTGCAGAATTTTGACGAGGTCTCCGCAAACACCTTCCGCCATCTCATTGATTTCAGCGCGGCGATCCGCGAGCGCGTCGAAGCTTCGGGCGGACAGGTGCGATACACGGCCTATGGTTACCACGGATCAGCCGTCCTCATTGATGGAAGCTATCGTTGGCAGACCTACACCAACTACACGCAGGGTTATGCCAAGATGCGGCT
Organism: Agrobacterium sp. O3.4; assembly: GCF_041414895.1. Lineage (NCBI taxonomy): Bacteria > Pseudomonadati > Pseudomonadota > Alphaproteobacteria > Hyphomicrobiales > Rhizobiaceae > Agrobacterium > Agrobacterium sp. O3.4. The sequence goes on along the minus strand of NZ_JALPZP010000005.1, from coordinate 6,333 downwards.
CGAAGGCATTGCAGAGGAGGCCTGGGCGACAGGCATCAAGGCAACTGTCTATAACTGCCCCGAAATCCGCACCAATTCGTCCGATGTGTTCACGGGTATCGAGCTGCCCCTTATTCCGCTGCTGCTTGCATTGAAGAAAGAAAACGGCGGCCAATGGGCAGACGAACAGTGGCAGGCCTGCGAGCAGTTGCTGGCCGATGGCTTAACCATGGAAGACGTCTTCGGCAAGATCGCCGCCATGCAGGCCAGCGAGGTCATGCGTCCGTTCTATGATTTTTCGGCCTGGCCCATGGCAAACAGCCAGGCACAGGCTGATTTGACCATCGGTACCTCCAATGAGATCACCCAGATGCATCGCGACAGAAAGGTGATGATCAGCGACCTCCTGAGCGGCCTCGTTGTGAAGGCAACCGGACAGCTGATTTTCGGCGAAGCGTCCAAACCCTCCGGTCCTGTCCTGTGGCTCAATCACGATATCGTGGCTCGCCGACTGAACGCTTCCCACGCGCATTCGAGGTCTGCCGCGCCGCTTGTCGCGTAGGGAATGGAAACCTCACACCTTGAGGTGATGTGAAGGCTTCCAGGCATCGCTTGGAAACTCGGTGTTTTAGCCATGCAGCGATGAACGACTTTTTGCGACGAAACGTTTTGACAGGACACCCGCCGGCAGGCTCCACATGCACACGGCGAGCGGCCTGCTGAACGCCAGTCATCGGGAGGCCACCCTAATTATGAGCAACTACACAAGCTTACGCATATGATGACCCGCGACGCTGCGGAAGTCCTCAAGATGTTCCGAAACATGGTGTTCAATGTCTATGCCAGAAACCGCGACGACCATGCGAAGAACCACGCATTCCTTATGGACGGGAATGGTCGTTGGTCTCTGGCACCCGCATACGATCTTACTTTTTCGTCTGGACCAGGCGGAGAGCACAGCACGGCTATAGCCGGGGAAGGCAGAAACCCCGGCATGTCTCACCTTCTGGCAGTCTCTAAAGGGTCCTCGATTTCAGATCAGGATGCCCGGGAAGTCATCGAACAGGTTCGAGCGGCCGTAGACCGCTGGCCGCAGTTTGCTGAAGAAGCTCGGCTTTCCAGATCCCGCACCGCCGAGCTCGACGAATTCCTGAATGGTAATCGGCCTGCTTGCTGAAGGAGGTCAATCTGATCCACGGCGGAGAGGGTTGGAGGATCGGTGCAGACCACGACCGTATCCGTCGCCCGTCACTTGGCCAGAAAACGAGAATGAGGGATGGACGAGTGCTACATCCGGTTTGCGCGTCAATTTACGGAATCGTCATGGCACTTTCACCTCGCGAGTGAAACCAAACCAATCTCTGCTTCGTATCTAGGCCAGCGGCCTGCTTGGCGCTAACGGAGAAAACGGTCTGATGGAGCTTGGAAGGGACGATAAGCGGACGGGCTTGGCCGTAACCGATGACCTGACTAAGGCGACACTGACCGTTGCTTGGGTCATCATCCTCAACAAGCCGTTTTATCCGCTTTATGTCTGGTATCTGGTCGATGCCGGTGCTGCTGTGGCATCGCTCGTTACCCTGCTATCGGTGCCGTTTTTCCTTGCTATCCCGTTTCTGGCAAAGAAATCCCATCTGGCCGCGCGCCTGGCGCTTCCTCTTGTAGGAACGCTCGATACCCTGTTTGAAACAGCGATATTCGGCCACGCATCCGGCACCGAATTTTTCTTTGCGGCCTGCATCATGCTGGCGACCATCTCGTTCCGTGCGGACGAGAAACTCTGGCAATATGCGACGGCAATTCTTGTCTTTATCGCCTTCTTCTGCTCGCGCACATTTCTGGGTGCGGCGCTGCAATCTTGGTCGGCAGATGATCTTGCAACGCTTCTCAATCTGAATGCGTTCTCCGCTGCCGGCCTCATGGCCTTTATCGCGCTTCGATATGCCGGCATGTCACGGCGAACTGACACCTGAACCCATTCGATCGACAGGAGGAGTCTATGCAGAAAAATCGCAAGCGCATCATGGGTGCGCTGACATTCTCGCTTTTTCTATTCGCAGGCTCGCTCGCCGCGGCTGCCCCCAAGCCCGTTGCCGTTGACGCCGGTCACTATCGTGGCACATGGCTGGAAATCGGTCGCATGCCGATGCTTCTGACGGACGGATGCGTTGCCGGCTATTCCACCTACCGGCAAGGTAAGTCGGCCGATGAAGTGCTGGTCGAAGATGGCTGCCGCGAAGGCACGCCGCGGGGCAAATTGAAGACCATCTACGGTGTTGGAAAGATCGAGGACTTCGCGTCTACCAAGGCTAAGATGAGGGTCCGTTACCCGCTTCTGATCACGTTCAATTATTGGGTGCTTTATAAATCGCCTGACAAGTCCTGGTTCATCAGTGCCAATCCATCCACCGACGATGTCTGGGTTTACGCCCGCAACGTTCCGTCCAAAACGAAGCTCAACAGGATGATGATGAAAGTCCGTGAGCTGGGTTATGACGTCAAAAAGCTCGAATTTCCTGCCCAGAGATAACCGCTGACGGAGCGCGCGGATGATGAAGTCCCTTGAAGGCGGCTATCGAGCCATTGTCATCGGTGCGTCCGGCGGTATTGGCGCAGCACTGCTCGCGCGCCTCAAGGCCGATCCCCGGTGCGCGCTCGCCCTGCCTCTGTCTCGCAGCCGCGACGGTCTCGATGTCACCGACAAGACGACGGTTCGAGAAGCCGCTGCCCGTCTGGAGGACCAGCGCGGTTCATTCGATCTGATCTTCAACGCAACGGGTGCTTTGGTAGTCGATGGTGCCGGTCCGGAAAAGTCGATACGGGCGATCGACGCCGGCCACATGGCGAAACAATTTGCGGTCAATGCCGTAGGGCCTGCACTGCTCCTGAAATATTTCACGCCGCTTTTGCAACGGGACAGGCGAAGCGTCTTTGCCTCCCTGTCGGCGCGTGTTGGCTCGATTGGCGATAACCGGCTGGGCGGGTGGATTTCCTATCGCGCCGCGAAGGCCGCTCAAAATCAGATCATTCGAACCGCGGCGATAGAAATTGCCCGCGCCAACCCCCAAGCCATCATCGTCGCGCTGCATCCCGGAACAGTCGATACGAACCTGTCCCAGCCGTTTTCGAAGGGCAGAGACCTGTTCACCCCGGATCAATCGGCTGTGCGCCTTTTGGAAACGATCAACGGTATCGAGCAGAGCCAGACGGGGCAATTTTTCGCCTATGATGGCTCAACTATAGAATGGTGAGTTCTGGCGTATACAGTGCTGCTGCTTGCGAAGTCTCGGCTTCAAGCAGTCATATTTTTAGGAAGAATGACTTTCTACCATTTTTGAAAAGGCACAGTCTTGCTCAATTTATTGCGTGATCGGCTTGCAGAATCACCTGTGTTTCCCTCAATTACTTAAAGTTGTATCGGGAGCGCGTAGATGCCATTGCAGAATTTGACAGTAAACAGGATTTGTTTGCACGAGGTTCATAGAAGATCTGATGCAGGGACAGTTGTTGAACCTACATTGGGTACAGAACTCCTCGATTTGAGAGGACCCGCAATGGATGCCTTTCGGAGCCGGGTGATTGCGGCCTTCAAAAGCAACTCTCAGTGTATGGAAATGATGATTCGGGCTTATGGCGATGGCAGCGTAATCTCGAATGGATTGCGGTTAATCGAGGCGGCGGACCAAGACTACATCACGATATCGGGCTTGTTTGCTGATGCGCTAGCTGGTGCCCAAACTTCACGTCAGATGCCAGGTGGCTTGGTTGTTATCTTTGATGGAACTATTGGCAATCCTGCAACGTCTTTTTTCGGCGTTATGAAGGCTGAACTGCATGAGGGCTTTATTAAAACAGACGACTTACAGGCCCGATTTGTTTCAGATCTGTTTCTAAGTCCCAAGACAAAACTCTACAAGATTGGCTTGTTTGTCAGCGATGGCCTCCGCCCGCGTCCGGAACTGCCCGATGGTTGGAGTGCGATTGTTTATGACAGCGCCATGAGTGCCGCGCAACGGGATAACGCGGCAACTTATTTTTATAGCTCATTTCTAGGTCTCGACATTCCTGATAATGCGGCGCAGCAGGTTCGGAAATTTTTTGAACATACAAGGGCATTTATTCGGAACAGCGATTTAACAGACGAGGAAAAGGTTGATCTCTACAACGGGCTCTATACTTATCTGAAACTAGACAGAGGTAATACAATACAGACTTCGAGGTTTGCCGAAGCCTTTATGAATGAAGATCTCTCCGAGAAATACCTTCAACACATGCGACGCGAGCGGTTTCCGACGACTGCTCTCGCGAAAGATCTTTCCGAAGTCAGCGGAAATTTAAGGCTCCGCAAATTTAAGTTTCCCGGATCAATAACACTCAGCGGTCCGTCGGACGCGGTTCGCGAATTGGTTACCGTCGCGACTGTGGATGGCGACTCTGGGACGTTGTGGACCCAAATAACTATACGAGGGCAGATCGAGGCCCAAGAGTAATGACAAAGGAGGAAGAGCTTCTTGAGCGCTGGGACGCGGAGCAGGTAGTCTATGCTGCTTGGGGGAGGATGATCTCTAATCAAGTCTCCACTGCTTTAGGTCCCATTATCGCTCCGATTCGTCCCGATTACTTTCTAAGAACACCTGTCGTGCCGAGAACAAAAGATGGCCAGAAGCTAGTCGAGAAAGCTTTCTATCGAAACAAAAACTATGCGAATCCTTATAAAGATATCACTGATAAGGTCGGAACGCGGTTCGTAGTTCTGTTAGGTAGTGAAATCCCGATCGTTGAAAAGGCTCTGACATCGATCAAAGGTTGGTATTTCTCTAAGGATCGTGATTACGAAGAGGAACAAAAGAAGAACCCTTTGCAGTTTGACTACGCGGCAGTACACTACGTGGTGCGCCCTGAAGCCAATGTTGAGTTTGAGGGCGTGCAGATACCAGCAGATACCCCCTGCGAGGTACAAATTAAAACAATTCTTCAGCATGCGTACAGCGAACTAACCCACGATACGATCTACAAGCCTCAAATCGAGGCGACACCAATGATGCAACGTAACGCTGCTAAAGCTATGGCGTTACTGGAGGCAACGAACGATTACTTTGAGAAAGTCGCGGAGGACGTAAATAATGTGCTCACAAGCGTCCGTCACATGACGGCCGATCTTTCTTCCCTATACCGAACTGCGGTTGGTATTGATCCTAAGCCGACAGTTCTTGAAGGTCTCTTGTTGTCTGCATATGAAGATACTGCCGGCGATGGCTACGTTGCGCAAATCGAAGAAATGCTCGCAGAGCAGCCTTTCATTGCTGAATGCATTAAGACCCACATTGGGCAGAGAAACCCTTTGTTTAGCCAACCATCTGTACTTTTAGTCTATTTGTCAGTTGCTAGATCCCCTAACAGGGCTAAGTCTCAGTGGCCTTTGACTCCTGCAGAGATGGAGCCTTTGCTTAATGACTTAGGAGAGAGCATTCATTAATAGTGCTCAGCAAGGGACAGCTCATTTTTTGATTGGCTGATTGTCTGCGGTCGATCACTCATTCTTTATGAGTACTCTGACTTTCTTTCTTCAATCGCCTTATTTTTTCCCCGTTCATCCCCGGCCTTCTCGCCTGACCTATACTGTGGCTGTTCCGCGCTGAACCTGAAAACTCAGGTTTGCGCTGGGCCAGTGCCGGTTTTGAGAGAGGACGTCACTCTCATGTTTCCGGTCTCTGACAGGCACAGCGCACCGCCAATGAACGGAGGTGAAATGGATTGGGATTGTGGTGGCCCTTTCTATTTCTCCGAATGTCGTTGGCTGATGGTCTGGCCTTGCTAAAGAATGAATCGCTGATGCGGGGCACTGATAAGTGTCTTTATTTTCCACAGGCGGCAATTTTCAGTGCCCTGTTGTAATGCCATCGAGCTGAAAGGCTGATGGGAAAAGAGATGAAGCTCAGAACACGGTCGCAACTGCGTCGCGTGATAGGAAAGGTGTGTTCAATGGGTCTCTATGAGATGTACGTTCTTGCTGCTCGTGCAGATACTGCCCTGCTGAGGAGGAAGCTGGCACGGTCTCTTTATGCCAGGACAAAGCGTCGAAACAGGCAACTCAAGAAGCAATATTTACGCAACCAGAAGGAGAATTCGGCTTTGTTGGCGGATATGAAGAGGGCAGGCCATACAAGAAGCAGTCGCCTTCCGTAAACATATATTTATATAATAACTAGCGCAAAAATATATAGAACATATGTTGCGATGAATTATATATGGACGACTAAAAACGGACGAGAATCCGGTAGGAGAATGGCTTTTGCGGACCTGCAATTTGTGAATTGCGGGCCGACTACGTGTAAATATATGAGTTTTATGTTG
>NZ_JALPZP010000004.1:0-300206 GCF_041414895.1 Agrobacterium sp. O3.4 | reverse complement strand
CCTGAAGGCCGCAGGTTCAAATCCTGCCCCCGCAACCAAATCCCCTACAAAGACTATCATACAATAAAATGCCCTCCCGCCGCGGAGGGCTTTTGCGTTCCAAGCACTCAAACCTATGCATCTTCTGAAAGGCGCCGCCATGACATGTGGTCGAGGCATATACAACGTGGCAGTATGCCAACGCCGCTTCTCGATAGGCCGGAAGCGTCAAGGCCAAATGCTGCCCTATATATGCGCAATTGGTCGCGTGCCACCGTAGATGCCCTTACGAGAGGAAATAGCTAGGATAGAGTATTGCTCAGTGGAAGCTTAGGGATAGTGAATAATTATATCCAATAAAAACTCGTCACGACTAATACGGCGATATAAAGTAATTTAATTTGTGTAATTATGGATTGTCTATAAATCTGAATAGATTGCCTCTACCATTGATAAGTACCTCTTATCGAACGTGACATGATTATATTGAGGGCATTGGGAATAAATAACTCTGTTTTCACAAATCCGATTGTATGGGTATCCACGTGAAGCCCGGCGGGGATGTTGCCAAAAGAGGTATTCAGATTTCTCAACCGCGTGCCGTTGGGAATGCCAGGTTATCCTACCCACCCAATTCAAGGCAGATCTAGATGTTCAACTCAATCGTTACCGTCGAACAAGCGGCAGATCTGCTGCGCCCTCACCGCACGAAAGCTATCCGACTTGAGCGCGTCTGGCCCCCGCATCAAAAGACAAGTCTCCTGTCGCAGATTGGGGGAAGCCCCAATTTCCCACCGGACTGGAGCTGGCCGAAGATCGACTTTCCAGACTCGACGTCAGCCTCGCTCGACTTCTTGGCTCAGATAAACCTCGAAGAACTTCCAGACATGGAAGACCGGGACCTCTTACCCAGGGAAGGCATGCTTTACTTCTTTGCGCTGTCCCTATCGCACGAGCCTCTGCAGACATTTGGCAGCGATGCGTGGCGCGTTCTCTACTATCCTCACGCTCCCGATGGTCTTCCGGTCAGGGATGCGCCTGATGATGCCGGATGGGCAAAGGATTACATGTATTATAGCCGCATGCCCGGTTGGGAATATCGTGAGCCTGGAGCAAGCCCGGCATCGCTCTTCCCGAAATGCCCGATCCGTTTTGCGATCGCTGAGCTCTGGGCAGAACCGGAATTTACAGGTCCTGACGATCCAGCGTTGGGGCCGTTCGCCGCGACTTTGCTCAGCCAACAGATGGTCTGGGAACCTGAACCTCTCGGACTTACTGATCGACTTATGAATCTCGCCAGGCGGTTTGGGAGGCCGGGGAATTTAAAGGTGCCTGCCGCTTCTACGCGCAGGAATAGCGTCGATTTGCGTGAGATGAAAATGAAAATGCTCGTTCGGGACTGTCTAACGCTGGTCATGCGTGATGAGGATCGTGGAGGTTACGATCAGGATAAAGTCTTGGAGGACATCAGCCTCCCTTATCGTGCCGATGACGCCATCCTGCTTTTGAATGCGGTCCGCAACGATTGGCTCGAGAACGTCATGCCCATCAAGACCGTGTTGAATAGCGAAGGTAAATATTCTGACGATCTGTTGCTGCGCTAGGAGGCCTGGAGAGCTCAAGCAGTTGATCTCACGCAGACACTTGTCGCAATCGGCAGGCAAACGAAATTGTCCGACGAGCAACGCGAGAGGGTCAACGATATGCTGAAGCAACATGGGCAACTCCGGAAGGAGGCGACCTCTTGCGGTCTCATCCCATATAACCATTTGGCTCTGCGAGCATCTCTTCAGCCGCTGATGACCGCCTTCCCTGATATCGCCAATGAGGAAACGGAGCTCCTTGCGAGCTACGATCCCGCGCGCGATCCGCTCCTGAATGGCCCGGCCGCTCATCTGATGCTAAGCAAAGTCGGCGGCATCCAGTCCGATTTGGACCCTGATGAGGTCTTGCTCCTTCAGCTGGCAAGCGACTGCGATGGACCGCGCTGGAAATGGTGGGACCTCGGCGTTCTGAGATTCTCAATTAAGAAGGATGCACTTGCGGCAATGCGCTTCGATCTGGCGCAAGCGGAAATAGAGGGTCACTGAATGGCAACGTAAACTTAACGGGATGTGGAATCCGCTGTGCGATGAGGGGGCATGACAGATCGAGATCCTCTCTACCGTCGGTATCGCTATCCCGCTGAGGTCATTGCTCACGCTGTGTGGCTGTATTTCCGTTTCCCTCTCAGTCTGCGAATGGTGGAGGACCTGCTGGCAGCGCGTGGGATCATCGTCTCACATCAAACGATCCGGCTTTGGGCGGAGAAATTCGGGCGAACCTTCGCCAACGAGATCCGTCGAGGCTCGTCCGGTCGGCTTGGTGACAAATGGCATCTCGATGAGGCCGTCGTTTCGATCCGGGGCAAGAAGCACTGGCTGTGGCGCGCCGTTGATCAGGACGGTTTTGTCCTGGAGGTGCTCGTGCAAAATCGCCGCAACGCCAAGGCGGCCAAGCGCCTGATGCGTAAGCTGTTGAAGAGCCAGGGCCGAGCACCGAGAGTGATGATCACCGACAAGCTTCGCTCTTACGACGCAGCAAAGCGTGACATCATGCCGGCTGTCGAGCACCGCTCGCATAAGGGCCTGAACAATCGGGCGGAGAACTCTCATCAGCCGATCCGACGGCGTGAGCGGATCATGAAACGCTTCAAGTCACAGCGACATCTACAACGTTTCGTATCGATCCACGACCCGATTGCCAACCTGTTCCACATCCCACAACACGACATCCCCTCCAGCCATCATCGCGAACTGCGTTTGGAGGCGTGGAACCTGTGGGCGAAAATTGCAAGAGCATGACCGACGAACTCCACCGGCGCCATGAATTGCCCTATTTGCCTTTGAGTTTACGATGCCCATTCCCGGTTAGCTATTCGATTTACTGCCGAGAGGCAGACACAGTGGCGTGCCATCGGCGGGATGCGGAATGACCATCGCCTCGACGCCGAAAATGGCGTTGATGAGGTGTGGGGTCAGCAGGGCGGAAGGGCTGCCTGTGGCGAGTATGCCGCCATCTGCAAGGGCAACCAGGTGGTCGGCATATTGCGCAGCGTGGTTGAGGTCATGCACAACCATGACGATCGTTCGGCCTTCGTCTGTGTTCAGCTTTCTCAGGAGGTCGAGAATTTCCAGCTGATGGGCGATGTCGAGATAGGTCGTCGGCTCATCGAGCAGGAGGAGCGGAGTCTCCTGCGCCAGCGCCATGGCAATCCAGGCGCGCTGCCTTTGACCACCCGACAGCCGATCGAGCTCGCGCTCGGCAAGCTCAAGAAGGCCGGTGGAGGCCAGTGCCTGTTCGACAATCTCTTCGTCGTGCCGGCTTGGGCGCGACAGGATGCCTTTATGCGGATGGCGACCGAAACGGCAGAGTTGTCTGACGGTCAGCCCATCCGGAGATACCGGGCTCTGCGGCAACAGGGCAAGCGATTGTGCAACCGTTCTTGCGGCCATCGTTCTGATTGGTTTGCCATCAAGATAGACCGTGCCGGAGGAGGGGTGAATGACACGCGCCAGCGTGCGCAGCAGTGTCGACTTGCCGCTGCCGTTTGCGCCGATCAGGGCTGTGATTTTCCCGTCCGGTATGGCGAGATCGACATCGTTCAATACAGGGGCGGCGGCATAGCCGACGGTGATTTTTTCGCAGTGAAGGCGTGTCGGGTGGGCATCAGCCATGGCGACCTGTCTCCTTGATCAATAGAAAGACAAGATAGGGACCGCCGATCACAGCGGCGACGATGCCGGCGGGAATTTCATTCGGCAGGGCGATCACCCGGCCGATCAGATCTGCCGAAGAAAGGGCAAGGGCGCCGACAAGGGCGCTTGCCGGCACAAGATGGCGTGCGCGGCTGCCGACGAGAATACGTGCGGCATGCGGTGCGATGAGCCCCAGAAACCCCATGCTTCCCACAGCTGCGACGCCACCGGCGCAGAGGAGAACGGATATGAGGATCAGGCCGCCACGCAGGGCAGGTGGTGAAATTCCGATGCTGATCAGCGTATCGTCACCGAAGCCGCCGGCATCCAGCCGCAGCGCAGAATAGATAACGGCCGGCAGACAGGCGAGGAGCCAGAGCGAAAGGAAGAGCCCATCGCGTGCCGTGCTGCCATAGACGCTCCCAGCAAGCCAGACCATGGACTGGTCGGCGCGGGAAGGGTGGAGCACCATGATGTATTGCATCAGCGCCTGGGCAAGCATTCCGAGAGCGACGCCCGTCAGCGCGAGCGAGGCAACGCCACCAAAGCGCCGACCGATGAAAAGGAGCGCGGCCGCGCCGAACAGGGCGCCGGCGATCACGCCGAGCGGTACCGACCAGCTCACCCAGGCCGGTGGTGTAGCGAGCCCGGCGAGAAAAGCCCCTAGCCCCGCCCATTTGGTGATGCCGACGACATCCGGGGAGGCGAGTGGATTGCGCAGCGCACCCTGCAGGAAAACGCCGGCAAGGCCGAAGGAGAGACCTGCCAGAAGGGAGACGGCGATCCGCGGCAGACGGTATTGCATCACGATGAAGGTGTTTTTACCGCCGCCGAGCGCATCGAGAACCTCGCGAAAACCGAGCGTGACGGCGCCAGCCATAATGCCCAGAAGAGCGATGGCCGCAAGCAGCAGAAAAAGGATGCCGCAGACGCCGATGGCACGCGCGTCTGCCTGTCGCTCCAGCGCGCGGCTCATACACTCCTCCGGCGGTTAAGCAGCAGAAGAAAGGCGGGAGCGCCGATCAGGGCTGTCACGATGCCAACGGGTAGTTCAGACGGAAAGGTGGCGATACGGCCGAGAAGATCGGCGGTGTTGAGCAGGAGCGGGCCACAGAGCAGGGAGAGGGCAAGGACGGTTGCCTGGTCGCTGCCGACGAGACGCCGGACGATATGCGGCACCAGAAGGCCGATGAAACCTATGGGGCCGCTGACGGCGACGGCCGAGCCAGCCAGGACGACGATGAGAACCGCAGCCAGTCCGCCGACGCGCCGCGCATTCTGCCCGAGTGACACGCCGGTGCTTTCATCGAGCGACAGAACGCCGAAATGCCGCCCGGCAACAAGCGCCAATCCGCCACCCACCAGCGAGAACGGGAGGATCGTCCAGACCTTGGACCACTGCGCGCCGTTGACCGAGCCGGCGAGCCAGTAGACGATGTCCTGCGCCGCATTGTTGGCGATCAGGATCGCCTGGACGAGGGCGGACAGCACGAGCTGGATCGAGATGCCGGCAAGGGCGAGTTTTATATCGTTCATCGCCCCGGATACCGAGAGCGCCCACATCGCAAAGCCCACGATGGCAGCGCCCACGAAGGCCGGCCAGACTGTGCCTGCTCCCCGAAGCGCCGGAAAGGCGATCAGGCAGACGACGATGGCAAGCGACGCGCCGGCATTGATGCCGAAGGTCTGCGGCGATGCCAGCGGGTTGCGTGTCAGGGTCTGGATCAGGACACCGGCTACTGCCAGATTGGCGCCGACCAGAACGGCAAGAAGGACGCGCGGCAGGCGGATGTCCCAGACAAGTGCGTTTTCTGGCGACCCGTCGGGAGCCACCAGAAGTCGCAGAGCCGTCATTGGCGACAATTGCGATACGCCGAAGGCAATCCCGGCGATCACGCTTGCGGCCAGAAGCACGATGAGAAAGGCTGCGACGAGAAGTGGCCGCCGTGTTTTGTTGTCCGGGCCTTTGGAGGCCATCGCCGTCACGATCCCTATCCCGCCCTGTAGACCTTGGCCAGCAGCTCCCGGGCGATCATTTCGGCAGTTCGCAATCCGCGGAACCGGGCGAACTGGTTGCGATCGACCTCGAAGACCATGTTGCTTCGGATTGCCGCGATGTTGGCCCAGGCGGCATTGCCCTTCCATTGGTCAAGCGCGGTGCCGCCCGGGTCGGTAGCGACAAGCAGGATGTCGGGATTGACCGCGATCAGCCGCTCAAGGCTGGCCCCGCTCTCCACCGGATCGGAGGACCGGAGGGCGGGCACGAGGCCGAGAGCCTCAAAAACCGAGCCGGTGAAGGATGACGAGGTATGAAGGCTCATCGAATCCGGCGTCGCCACCGCAAGCAGAATGCGTCGCTGTTCACCGGGCGGGATGCGCGCGACCAGTGCGGCGATGGTCTCATCGTGCGCTGCAAGCACCTGCTGGCCCCTGTCGTGTTCGCCGAGGGCGTCGGCAATGGTGGCCACGCTCTCCTTGATGGTCCTGTAGTCACCTTCCCAGCTATTCAGAACGATGGTTGGCGCAATGGCACTCAGCTGGCCATATATGGCGGCGTGCCGTACCTCATCCGCGATGATCAGGTCCGGTGCAAGGGTGCTGACGAGTTCGAGATTGGGTTCAAGCCGAGTGCCGACCGAGGCGTAATCGATGCTCTTGCCCAGCAGCAGCTCGATGCGCTGGCGCTGGTTGTCGTCAGCTATGCCTGCGGGAACGACGCCAAGTGCATCGAGAGCCTGCACGAAGGAGAATTCCAGTGCCACGACGCGGCGTGGTCTGCCGACGATTTCCGTCGAGCCAAGCTGATGGGCGATGCTTCTTGGTGCCTCTTCGGCTATGCCGGTTCGTGAAAACATGGCCGACGCGATCGTCGAAAGAAGCAGGATGCCTGTTGTTCTGCGAGTAAAGGTAATCATCGATGGTTCCGGAGAGTGCGGCAGGCCGGTACTATACCGGCCCGCAAATTTTACGCGATCAGAAAGCAACCGAGGCACTGACAAAGAAAGTGCGTGGCTGGCCGACGAACTTGCCGCCATTGTTGTCAGTTGAGCGTGTGAAATACTCGTTGTCGAAGAGGTTTTTCACGCCGAGTGCGAATTTGGGGGCGTTCTTGTTGTTTTCCGGCTGGTACGCCAAGCGCAGGTTGACGGTGCCATAGCCCGGTATGTCGCCAAGGCGTCCGGTAGAGTCTTCTTCCGTGACATAGGTTGTGCCGCTTCCGGGGGAGCGCTGCTTCGACTGCGCCGTGACATCCGCATTGATGACCCAGTCTTCATATCGGTAGCTTGCGCCGACGGTGCCGAAGTGGCGAGAATAAAAGGGAAGATCTTTCCCCTTGAAATCTCCTGCTTCGTAAACGGCTTCCGTATAGGTGTAGTTCGCATAGACAGAGAGCCCGTCCAGCGACGGGGTGAGGCTGCCGAGATCGTAACGCCCCGCCGCTTCTATGCCCTGGTGGGTGGTTGCGCCGAGATTTGTCCACACGCCTTCACCGACGATGTTGCGGCTGAGCAGCAGTTCCTTGTCGAAATCGATGTAGAAGGTCGTCAATTCCGCGCTCAAGGCATCGCCCTGATAATGCGTGCCGATTTCATATGTCTTGGCCTTTTCAGGATTAAGGCCATCCGTGGTCGAGGCAAGATGGCTATATTGCTGAGGCCCGAAGGAAACACCGGCATTTCCAAAGACGCTCCAGGCATCATTGATCTGGTAGGCGACGGAGAGCGTGGGCAGCAGTTCGTTCGCGTCGAATTGCGGCGAGCGCGATGCGGTGACGACACCACCGGCGAGGTCATTTACGGTGTTATTGGTGCTGATCATCTCGTAGCGGACGCCGGGCGTGACGGTCCAGTTGCCGAACTGGATCTTGTCGTCGATATAGATGGCGTGTGCCTTGGTGCCGCCCTCGCTGGTCTGGTAGGTGACCATCGGACGCGTATGGGGATTGTAGCCGGGAAGGCGGTCGTAATATGCGGTGCGCGCTGCCACCTCGGAGCTTTCCTCCCATAGATAACGATAGCCGACAGTCACCTCATGCGTGGTGTCGCCGATGTCGAACAGGCGCGAGTAGCGTGGTTCGATGCCGAAATATTCATAGTCGCGCGGTGCCGAAGTCAGACGGTAGCGGTTTGCGCTTGCCCCTGTTCCCTGCTGTTCGACGAAGCTGCCGCGGAACGAATTTACATAATAGCCGAGGATCTCGAAGTTGTTTTCGCCATCATTGTGCTGATAGCGCAGCGAGATATCATTACGGCGTCCATTGAACTCGTCGTATTGCCGTGTCGACTGGAATGGGTCTGCCGCATATTCACCCGTTGTCAGGCCCCCTGGCATTTGCCCTTCGCCGCTGTAGTGGTGATATTGCAGGCTCAGCGTGTCCGTATCCGAAAATTCATATTTGCTCTTGAAGATCAGGTCATCGATATCCGTGCGGTCGTTGCTGTCACGATAGCCGGTGCCATGAATGCCCGAATAGAGAAGTGCGGCCCCAAGCCCGTCATCATTGGTCCCGCCGATCAGGAAACTCGGTGTTGCCTTGGTACCTCCGCCGAATTCAGCGGAGGAAGACATGCGAACGGTGACGTCATCCGGGATCGGGTGTGTCACGAAATTTATGATTCCACCGACATTCTGCGGTCCATAGCGTACGGAGCCTGCCCCGCGCACCACATCCACGGTATCGACATTGCCCAGCACGAGAGGGAATAGCGACAATTGCGGCTGGCCATAGGGAGCGTAGGACAGCGGTATGCCGTCCATCAACACGGTGGAGCGTGGTGAAAGGCGCGAGGTGAGGCCTCGAACACCGAGGTTGAGAGAGACATCACTGCCGCCGGTGCCGGCACTTTCCTGCACCTGGACGCCGGGTATCTGGTTGAGGGCGTCACGAATGTCGACGGCGCCGCGCTCTTCCAGCTCCGTTTTGTCCATGATGGTGCGAGCGCCGGGGTGCTTCAGCACCTTTTCCTTGTTGGGCTGCTCCAGCCAGTTGCCGGTAATGGTGATGGCTTCTAGGACGGTTTCGCCGCCTTTGGCGCTATCCTGCGCGAAAACGCTGGCGGGTGCGAAGGCGACCGAAGCGAGGAGAACGGAATTTGCTAATCTACGGTAGGAAATCATCAGGGCCCCAGACTGAAAGCAGGACAACAAAATTCCTTCCGTGCCGGTACGGCGCGGTAAAGGGATCATCGGTTTGAAATGGTGTGTGGGAGCGGTTGCTTGAGTGCTTCCGCTAGAAAATGATTTTTCGACTATATTTCATGAGTGCCCCTCGACGGAAAATACGGGATCGGCCGCTGTCGCCCGCGGTTATGTCGTCACCACTACATTATTGAAGTGTGGATATCAATAAAACATTACTGATATTCTCATCTTTTTGAATGGCGCTTTCGAGATCCGCTATTGCGGTATCTGTTCGCGCAGCCGCGCGAGGCGCTTTCGGCTCTTGAGCGCTCGGTCCTGATTACGCGTAGCAATGCCATAGGCAAGAATATCGGAGGTAACGACGGCGCCGAGCGTCCAGCTTGCAAGTCCCGCCGCGGATCCGACGCAAGTCAATACTGCGGAAACCCTGTCGCGATAAAGCTCCGTCAGCTGGACGCCGCATACCAGGATGACACGACAGCCGATGTCGCTGACCTGATTGACGATGAGCCGCAATTCGGCCGTGTCGCGGGCGACGTGGAACAGAATGACGACGTCCTCCTGCCGCAGATCAACCAACTCGTTGGCGAGCGAAAAGCCGGACGATCCGGAATGACGGGTTCTCAGTCCGACGCGGCTGAGTGCTGTCGCGCAATGCCTTGCTTCCACCTCGGATCGTCCCATGCCCAGGCACCACACGGTATCGGCGGCATCGAGCAACTGGATCGCATTCGCAAGCGAATCGATCTCCAGTTTTTCTTCACATGAGGTCATGATCTCATGGGCTGTGGAGAAGATACGTTTTTTGATCCTGCCCAGATCGTCACCGGTGGCGCGGAACCGCTGCGACAGCCGTTCCGTGGTTGGAACGCTTTTCGCCATGTTGCGGCTGGAGAGCCGCTTGAGTTCCGGCAGGCCGGTGAAGCCTAGCCGTCGCGCCGCACGAATGACCGTTGCGTCGCTCGTACCGCTCTTGGCGGCTATATCTTCTGCGCTTTCGAAGATCAGGACATCGATCGGCGTTGCCAGTAAATATTCGGCAACAGCCAGTTCCGAACGGCTGAGTTTCGATTTGTGCTGCTGAAAGCGGTTCCGCAACACCATATGATTGTCGTCGCTCATGCCATTCCCGTTTTGAAAATGAAGTACTCACGACAAACTAGATAGCTGACAAGCCTTTCCATCGAAACAGGAAATCCGTTCACCGATGAGAATGAGCGGCGAAGGGATGAGCGGGCGCCAGCTTGGATCGCGGCACCCGGCGATTTTCATATCAGTAATCCGAGGCGAAGTTCAGGCGGAAACGCGCAGTCTGAACCGGGCGAGGATATTGCCTTCACACCACATCGGAAAATTGGTGCCCCACTTATTATTGTGCAAATTGAAGCGGATGCCGTCGGCGAAGCTCGGGCGTTCCCGGCAGAACGTCATGAAATCCCAGCTTGCGGGTGCAACGAGTGGCGTATCCAGGGGCTCCATGGTATATTGCGGCCCGTCCGGCAATATTGCGCGAGCAGCGGTGACCGCCTGGAGCTGAGCGCCGCCGCTCTCGGCGGTGTTCTCCGCCTTGTGCCAAAGGCCCATCTTCTTGAGGTTCCAGGCGATATCACCCTTCGGAGTAAACGACAGGAAACTTGCCTCGGGCATGCGGTTGGCAGGTTTTTCATGCAGGACGAATGTCAGCAGCAATGCATCCTGATCCTGTGCCAGCCGCATTGAGACGGTCGGCGGCGCGCCATATTCGGCCGTAGCGAGCGTCGGCAGGGAGAGGAGCAGGCTATCGCCTTCTGCGGCCAACAGCTTTGGCAGGAAGGTCTTTGACAGACCGGCGCCGGAGGCGGCAAGGCCGGGCTTGTCATGGTCGAGAACCGCCCATTCCTGCCGGTGCGTAAGATAGGTATCCATATGACGGGCCACGTCGTTGGCGTCGTAGCTTTCATATCGATAGCTGATAAGCGACCCGTCGCCGCCTTCGATGCGATGGCCTGATGGTGCAATTATGGTGACGATATCCCCGGTCGCAGGATTGATCTCGGCCGACCATGCGCCGGCCTTCAGATTGCCTTCGACGGCGTGTGGCGAGGGCGCTGCAGGCGGTGTCACGGCAGCAATGGCTGCCTCCGCCTCGGCATGGTCTTTCTCATCCAGCGCCGACATTGCCTGATCGAGATAGTTTCGCTGCTCCTGCCATGAGGCTTCGGAATAGGTAAAGCGGTGGTCGCTGAGACGCGCAGCATCGAAATCCTTGCGTGACCAGGCCTTGTCGTCACGCAGATAGGATTTGATGTCGACGCCGCAGGTATGCTCAGCCACCATGGCAAGACCGCGGCCGAAGGCGAGGCGCGAAGTGGTGAGGCCATCGGCTGCGAAACGATCATAGACGCCTTGCAGGGCGAGGAAGCGGGATATCTTCTGCGGATCGGTGGCGCTGCCATGAAGCCAGCTGTCCGCCAGTTCGAGATCGATAACAGGGAAGCGTTCGCGCTCTTGCCACATCAGCGTGCCGTAATCCTCAAGGGTGGCTGCCTGGACAACCGCCTCGGGTTCGCGATGGCGCATTTCACGATAAGTTTCAGCCGTCTGCGGCACGCTCTGCGGGCCGATATTGTCGCTGGTATGGGCAAAGCCGAGACCATCCGCCATACCCTCGGGGAAACAGGTTTCGCCATAGGAGCGCTGATACATGACGACGATTTCCTCGCCGCCCGGTGCGCGCCAGCGGAAGATATCGGGAACTTCCGGCGGGGGTGAGGCTGTGTTGACGCCAAGAT
This sequence comes from Agrobacterium sp. O3.4, assembly GCF_041414895.1. Lineage (NCBI taxonomy): Bacteria > Pseudomonadati > Pseudomonadota > Alphaproteobacteria > Hyphomicrobiales > Rhizobiaceae > Agrobacterium > Agrobacterium sp. O3.4. The sequence goes on along the minus strand of NZ_JALPZP010000004.1, from coordinate 288,577 downwards.
GCAGGAAACGAATGCCGGCTTCGGCAAGCAGCGGCACCATGCCGAGCGTGTGGCCGGGAACGTCGGTCATCTTCGCTGCGATTGTTTTGGTTGCGAAGCGGCGATCCAGTTCCTGCGAATAGGAAAGCCCGGCGCGGAAGAGATGGGGCGACATCAGTTCCGTATGGGTGGTGAAGGGCACGCCGTGCCAGCGGATCAGGCCGCGCTCGATCGCTTCTTCAAGCTTTGCGACATCCGAGGCGGGGCGGGTATTGAGATAATCCCAGATCAGCCACGCGCCCGTCGTCCAGATGAACTTTGGCTCCTCGGGATTTTCTGCATAAAAATGCGCCCCGGTCTCGATGGCTTGCGGGATGAAACGTTCATGATATTGCCTGCGGACCTTTTCCGCGTGGTCGGTGAAGCCAATGTCGAGATGGGTCTTGAAGACCAGGTGCACGCGCTTTTTTGTCATATCTTTTCCGTTTAGCCCACGGTGCCGCGCACGACGAGACGCGTGCCGAGCGTTTCGACCATGGGGTCTGCGTCGGGAGTTTTGAGCCGCCTCAGGATGAGGCGGACGAGGGCCCGGACGCGATCTTCGAGATCGATCCGGACTGTGGTGAGGTTGTAGCTCTTCCAGTGGGCCTGCGGGATGTCGTCGAAGCCGACGACCTTCACGTCGCCTGGAACAGAAAGGCCGAGATCATGGCGCAGTGCGTCGATCGCGCCGAAGGCGCCGACGTCATTGGCGGCAAAGATGGCATCCGCGCCATCACCGACACGGAAGAGGTCGAGTGTCGCGCGGTAGGCGGTATCATAGGTATAGTCACCAGCGACGACGATCGGTGGCTCCATGCCCCGTTCGGCGAGAATTTCGGTAATCATGCGCTCACGCTCGTTGTTTGCGAGCGATTGTTGCTTGCCACCCAGATAGGCAACACGGCGCGCGCCATAACCCTGCAACAATGCAACCGCCTGCTCGATACCTTCTCTCTGGCGCACCAGAAGACGGTCATAGATGCTGGAGGCAGGTTTTCCGGAAAACTCCGTAGCGTCGTCATAGATAACGTAGATCGGCACCGCGCGGTCGAGAAAGCCGGTCAGTACGTCAGGTGCGATATTTTCCGTGAACGCGATTACCGAATCCGGGTTGAAGCCGCGCATGTAGGTCAAGAGGGTCTGGTCCATGCTGAAATCGGCCTTGGCCTTGAAAAGCAATGTGGCAAAGCCCTCTGCCTGCAATGCCGTCGTCAGCGCGTCAATTTCCTGGCTTTCCCATGGGCTGCACACATCAGGCACGATCATGCCGACAAGGTGCGAGCGGCGCGTGACCAGCGACCGCGCGGCCATGTCGGGCGTGTAATTCAATTCGCGCGCCACCTGCAAGATGCGGTCGCGCTTTTCCGGCTTCAGCGAGGCATTCGGGTTGAATGCACGCGATACAGCGACCCGGGAAACATTGGCTTCGCGCGCCACGAGGTCGGCGGTCGCGCGGGCTGCTTTTTTGCTGTTCAGTTCATCCATAGATCGCACTCGGCGCCAAAATGAAAACGTGTTCATTTATGAATTGCCCTTTTGGCGATGTCCGTCAAGCTTGATGTGGTGAAATTACGATAAATCTGGTCAAATTCTTCATTTTTATGGTTCGTATTCAGGTTTGTAATTTTTTCTGACGGACGCCCTGTTGACAAAAATGAAAGCGTGTTCATTCTTGATGATGGGATGAGGCGGGGACCGGAGGAGTTCTAGCTTGCCGGATCCTCAAAAAGCGCGCGCCGTCGCGCCGAACTATTTTTTGGGAGGACTTTCAATGCGCAGGAGCATCAAAACTCTGTTGTTGGGTGCCACAGCAGCAATCGCACTGTCGGGCCCGGTCTTGGCCGCGACGGAGCTCAACATTACCTGCCGCTGCGTGATCGGCGGTGTTAATTCCGGCATGGCGGAATGGATCCAGAAGGCCGTTATTCCCGCCTTCGCGGAAAAAATGAAGGCCGATGGTAAGGACGTCACGGTCAAGCTGACCCAGTTTGGTGGCGAGGACGAGCAGCTGACGCAGCAGCTCGCGCTTGATTTCTCCACTGGTGCAGGCCCGGATATTTCCAATTTCGACGGTTTTATGATCCCGAGCTTCGTGCAGGGCGGTCTTTTGAAGTCGCTCGAGGAGATTGCCGGCCCCGCGGCGGCCTCCTGGGAGGGCTGGAATCACATCTCGGAAGGTTCTCAGGCCCTGATGAGCTATCAGGGCAAACCCTATGGCATTGCGCTTGGTACCGACGCACGCATGATTTTCGTGCGCAAGGACGTGTTCAAGACGGCTGGCATAGACGCCGACGGCTGGCAACCGAAGTCTTGGGACGAACTCCTCGAAGCCGCCCGCAAGATCAAGGCTGCCGATCCTGAAAGCTTCCCGCTGCAGCTGAATGCCGGTGTTTCCATGGGCGAAGCCACAACGATGCAGGGCTACTGGATGGCGCTGCTTGGCACGGGGGAGCAAGTCACCGATGAAAACGGCAAATACATCGTTTCCAGCCAGGGTATCCTCGATACGCTGAAACTCTACAAGACAATCTATCTGGACGAGAAGCTCGGAGACCAGCGGGCTCAGCTTCTGGCCGATGGCCGTAACCGCAGCTTTGCCAATTTCCGCAATGGAAAAACCGCCATGCTGGTCGAAGGCGACTGGTTCTATCGCTCCGTCACCAAGCCGGGCGCCGAATTCGAAGTCGCTGACCGCGACAATGTCATGACCTGGAAGAAGATGCCTTCCGAAAAGCCCGGCCGTGGCCTGCGTGGTCAGGATTTTGTCACCATGTCTGGCGGCACCGGTTTTGTCATCAATCCCAATACGGATACGCCGCAGGAAGCCTGGGAACTGCTTTCTTTCATGAACAGCAAGGAACAGCTTGATGCCTTTCAGGCGATCCAGCCTGCGATCCGCATCCGAAATGACGTACCGATCCCGAATTCACCCTTCCTGACGGAAACCGCCAAGACGTTGCTGCCGATCACCACCGCGCGCCCGAATGACGCGAACTACAACAAGGTTTCCGCTGAAATTCAGCGCATGACCGAACGCGTGGTTTCCGGCGAGCTCTCGCCGGAGGATGCAATGGCTCAGTTCAAGACCGCCGTGATCGGTATCGTCGGTGCAGAAAATACGGTTAGCCGCCTCTGAGGCATAACGGACTGCGTCTGACCGACTGCCGGTCAGACGCAATTTGCGACGGATCGATGTGATCCGCCATGAGGTAAAAAAGCATGAAAAACTTCTCGCTGCTTTCCACGCGGGCAGGCGCTGTCTTTTTGGCTCCTGCCGCCGCGCTGGTCGGCATTTTTGTTATGGTCCCGTTTTTCTGGGTGATCTTCGTTTCCTTCACGAACCGAACGCTCATTGGGCGCACGGCAGTCGATCCGGATTTCGTCGGCCTGCAAAATTATTTCACGTTGTTTAATCCGGATACGTTCTTCACACGCGGTCAGTTCGGCTTTTCCTTCCTCCTTACGCTGCAATTCGTGCTGCTTTCTGCGCTTGCCGGCCAGGCGCTGATTGGCCTGGTGCTCGCCTGGCTCAGCCAGGCCGTATCGCCGGCATTGAAGTCCTTCCTGCAGACGGCGGTCATTGCCGCATGGATATTGCCGGAAGTGGTCATCGGCTTCGCGTGGTTCGCCTTTCTCGATTATGATAACGGCACGCTGAACATGATCATGCGCGGCCTTGGCCTGCCACCCGGCGACTGGCTTCTGCAGCAGCCTTTCTGGGTGATCGTGTTCTTCAACACCTGGCGCGGCGCAGCCTTCTCAATGATGCTGTTCAATTCCGCCTTTCAGTCCATCCCGCCGAGCTATTTCCAGGCAGCGGACGTGGCGGGTGCAACCTCCTGGCAGAAACTTCGCGACATCGCGCTGCCGCTCATCCGCGGCCATGTCGTCACCGACCTCATCCTCATCACCATGTGGACTTTCAACGTGTTTACGCCATTCCTGCTCACCAATGGCGGGCCGTCCTACCGAACGGAACTGCTGTCAATCTACACCTATCGTATCGCATTCAAGGATTTCGAGTTCGGCAAGGGTGCTGCGGTCGGCGTCATCATCATGCTCGTCAACCTCGCCTTTGCACTTGTCTATCTCCGTATCGCGCGCAAGAAAACGGCGGAGGCTGAGTGATGCAGATCTCCGGAAGCGCCTTTAAACGCCGTATTCTCTTTTCCGTGGCAGCATCCCTGCTCGGAGTGGCCTTCGCCCTGCCGCTCGTCTGGTTCATCTTCGCACCGTTCAACGCCCGCGCCGAACTCGGACTTGCAATTCCCGAACCGTTCACGCTCTCGAACTTCATGACGGTATTCGAGAACACCTTTGCAATGCGGGCCCTTTTGAACAGCCTGATCCAGTCTTTCGGCGGGGTCATTCTGATCGGCGCGGCAGCGACGCTTGCTGCTTATGCCCTTTCTCGCTCGTCAATTCCCGGTAAAGGGGCGGTCACCTACACGCTTCTGCTGTTTTCTTCCGTTGTGTCGGGTTCGGCGGCGATGGTGCCGATCTTCCTGATCATTTCTGCGGCCGGTCTCATCAATACCCATATCGCCGTCATTCTCGTTTTTGCGGGCGGGCTGCTGCCGACGGCAATGTTCATTCTCCGCGATTTCATCGATGCCATCCCGCGTTCCTACGAGGAAAGCGCCATGGTGGCCGGTGCCTCACCGTTGCAGGCTTTCTTCGACGTGGCATTGCCGGTCATCCGGCCGGGCATCGTGGTCGTCGTGGTCTGGGCATTCGTCAATATCTGGGGTTCATTCCTCATCCCCTTCATCCTGCTGCGCAGCGATAGCCTGATGCCGGCCTCGGTCGCGATCTATTCCTTCTATTCGGAGGCGGGCACACCGATCGTCACGCTGCTTGCTGCCTATTCGCTCATCTATTCGCTCCCCGTCATCGTGCTTTACCTCTTCGTGAACTGGAAGTTTGGTTTCCGGTTCTTTGGTGGCATCAAGTCGTAATCGGAAATCAGTTTCATGGCCTCTGTCGAATTCCAGAATGTCTCCAAGAGCTTCGGTCACTTTCATGCGGTGCCCGACATCAGCTTTCAAATATCGGACGGCGAGTTCGTCTGCCTGCTCGGCCCGTCCGGCTGCGGCAAGACGACGAGCCTGCGCATGATCGCCGGCCTCGAAACGCCGACCTCGGGCAAGGTGCTGATCGGCGGCAAGGACGTCACCTATCTGCACCCCAAGGACCGCCAGATATCGATGGTCTTTCAGGACTATGCGCTTTATCCGCACATGAACCTTGCCGACAACATCGCCTATCCGCTCAAAGTGCGCGGTGAGAGCGAGGAAAAGCGCCATGCCCGCGCCAAGCAGGTGGCCGACGTGCTCAAGATCGGTGATCTGATGAAGCGCCTGCCGAGCCAGATTTCCGGCGGACAGCAGCAGCGTACATCGCTGGCACGTGCGCTTGTTTATCCCAGCCAAGTCTATCTGTTCGACGAGCCGCTTTCCAACCTCGATGCCAAGCTTCGTCTTGAAGCGCGCGGCTTCCTCAACCACCTGCAGCGCGACATGGGCATGACGGCGGTCTATGTCACCCACGACCAGGCCGAGGCCATGGCGCTTGCGACCCGCATCGCAGTCATGGACAAGGGCCGCATCGTTCAGTTCGCACCGCCCATCGAGATCTACCGGCGTCCGGCCACGACCTTCGTTGCCAACTTCGTGGGCAACCCGCCGATGAACCTCGTGTCGGCGGACGCCATGGTTGCCGATGGCAAACTGCAATTGCGCGCCGATGGCCTGGCACTGTCGGGCCTGCCTGTCTCCGACGCCATTGCGGCGGCCGCAGGCAGCGGCCGGATGACGCTTGGCGTCCGGCCCGAGCATTTGCGGATCGCCCAGGCCGGTGATGAAAACACCATCACGGGCAAGCTTTTCGCCAATGAGAACATGGGCCCGGAAAGCCTTGTCACGATGGAACGTGAGGATGCCGGCCGGGTGACCGCCCGCATTTTCACGGACGATGAGATTCGGGTGAACGACGTCGTGACGCTCGCCTTCGATATCCGCCACGTCACATTGTTCGATGGCGCCGGCATACGCATTCCGGACGTCGGTGAGTAAGACGGGAAGTGTGATGACCAAAATCAGGGTTCACGTCAGTCGCGCCGACCAGTCGGCCGATCCCTACTTCTATGTTCCCTTCGATGTCTTGCAGGGTGTAACACGTATCGATGTGACGATGGCCTATCCTAAGGCCGAGGATTGCGTCATCGATCTCGGCGTGCTCGATGCCACGGCGACGGACTACCCGTCAGTTGCCGGTTTCCGTGGCTGGAGCGGTGGTGCACGCGATTGCTTCTTTGTTGCGACCGATGATGCAACGCCCGGCTATATCCACGGCGAGATGCCGGCCGGCACATGGAAAATCATGCTCGGCCTGCATAAATTGCCGGAAAACGGCGCCGATGTCGTCGTAACTATCCATTGCGACAGCGCGCCGCGCAGACTGGAGCCGCAGCCGGAGCGCCGCTTTCCGCGGCGGGAAGGGGCGGGGTGGTATCGGGGCGACCTGCATTGCCACACCTTCCATTCCGATGCGCTGGGCTCGCCGGAGTTGCTGCATCAGGCTGCATTGCAGGCCGGTCTCGATTTTCTCGCTATTGCCGACCACAACACCATCACGCAGCGTCGCTACTTCCATCCGCAATCCTCGGCGGACCTTGTCTTCATCCGGGCGATGGAGATAACGGCCGCAAACGGCCACGCCAATGTCTATGGTGTCGATGAATGGATCGATTTCCGCATGACCAAGCCGGAACATGCCCATACGCTCACCCGGCTGGTGCATGAGCGCGGTGGGCTTTTGTCCATCAATCACGACAAACCCACCATTCAATGGGATTACGACCTGCCCGAGATCGACTGCATGGAGGTCTGGCAGTCACACTGGATGGCATGGAACTGGGTGTCGCTCGGCCGCTATCAGCAGCGACTGGCTTCGGGTCTGAAGATCTCCGCGATCGGAGGCAGCGATTTTCACCAGCCTGCGCAACTCATGCCCGAGGGCCCGCTCGTGCTTGCCCGCCCGACGACGGTGTTCTGGCTGGAGGAACTGTCGGAAGATGCTATCCTCGCTGCGATGAAGGCGGGTCGCGGTTATGTGACGGAAAGCCCGACGGGGCCGCATCTTGCGCTGACGGTGAACGGCCAGCCGATGGGCTCGACGGTTTCAGGGCCGGTCATTGCAGAAGCCGATGTGAGGGAGGCCGCTGGCGATCTGCTCGTCTGGATTGACGCAAGCGGCATTCTCACCACCCAGACCATTGAAACAGATATGTGGAAAGGCACTTTCTCCGGCGAAGCAAAGACCTTCCTTCGTACCGAAATCGTCGCTGTGCGTAGCCGCGAAAGACTGATTACCGATTTCATCGCAGCTCAAGTAGGACACTCACTTCCTTGGCAGCTTCAGGGCGCCCACATACAGGATCAACAGGTCTGCCGGGCAATTAGTAATCCGGTTTACCTTGAAGAATAGGTTGCTTCGTGAGGTGAAGGTAGCTGGCTCGTCCCCGGAGCGCGGGCACAAGAGCAGCGCAAAATGCTGCGATAAGTTCGAACGGGGCGTGTATTGGTGGTGGCCTACCGGTTCCACCTGAGCTGGAACCTCAATCTGTTCTCATCGGGGCTGTGTTCTTCACTGTGAAAATCGGTGACGGGTCTCTTCGTGCTGCGCGCTCCGGCATGGCGGAAAGGATCGGACTGCTCAACACAAGGATATATAGACCCATGCTCCATCCAGTATCATGCTGATGATGGTGCCTCTGGTGCCCAATGTTGAAATGGCCGTTGCCCTGCTTGTCGGGTGCATGCTGGTTTCGCAGATCCACGCGCAGGGCGGGCCAATCGTATATGGCCGTCACGTCAATTGTTTTGAACGCGTTGCAGCAGCTGGCATTACCAATGTCGCCCGGGCAGCAGCTTCGGCGATCTCGCCAGTGATCAGCACTGCCTCCGTCGCCTCTATGAGCAGGAACTGGCTGGGAAATGGGCGAAAGGCTTTTGAGGCTGGAGCTAGGAGTGGAAGCGCTGACTTCTGTGGATGTCAGCAGGGCAACTGAGGTAAATAGGCTCGCAGTTGTCTTTCTGCACCCGACACGTTTGCTTTGGTGACCGCGCAAGCTCGAGGCTGGGGGCTGCTTACCGAAGCGCAGTATTATGCGAACTCGTTGGCGACAAACCGTCAAGGTGACGCGCGACCCAGGCGCAATTGAAGCGGTCTTTGCCAAACTCGAAGCATATATGCAAGCACGCGCCATCGGAAGTATTGACGCCCCAGACAAGCCGCCAACGGCAACCAGATTTTAACGATTTCTGACGAACATGATAGAGTTCGCGACATTTCTATGATCGGGTTGCCGAGTGAGAACAGGAACCACAGTGCGTTTGACCGACGAAATCTGCAAGTGTCATGCAATTCCTGGCCGGTAATGGCATTCAACGCTGACGTCGCTTTTCTCAGGTTTTTGGGCAAGCAGCCTGTGTAACTGAATTCGCCGGGTGTCCAATCTTTCCCCATTGTCTCGCCCAAATGACCATAGCAGCGTTAGCAGTTACGGCGATATCTCTGGAGTAAACTACGACCGCAAAGGGGTGGGTAGTGATTTTAGGGCCTAAGATCGAGCAACAACTTCCTGGCCCGGACACGGTGAGACGAGCACTTGATCAGTTGTTTGCCTCAGATGTTTTTAGCAAATCCGAAAGGATGCGGAGCTTTCTTGAATATATCGTTACCGAGACGATAGAGGGGCGCGGTGATCGCATAAAGGCCTACAGTATCGCTCTGGAAGTCTTTGGTCGTCAGGCGGACTTTGATGGGACGGAAGACCCAATAGTACGCACAGCTGCAAACCGCCTTCGCAATGCTCTCGAGCGCTATAACGCTTCGCCTCAGAGCAAGTTGTCTCCTCTTCTCATCAGCTTGCCACGCGGCAGATATGTGCCCGTTTTCGAGTCCAACTCCGATGAGGAGCCTAATGCTGACACACAAGAGAAAAACGAGGTCAGTACTCTTGCGCTCCCGCGCCGATACCTCTCCTGGCGCGTTATTGTCATAGTCTTGAGCTTCATCGCCGTAACGATACTCGGCTCAATTCAGTTGCTACCTAACCTGTTTAACAAGGCGACCGCATCGCGAGGGGCTACCGTTCCGCTGCTTCTTGTTCAGAATACTCAATTCACACCGGGCAGCGACCCTGCCAAGCGGTTGGCGCATGACCTCTCGGAGCTAATCGCAATCAAGCTCGCTGCCCATGGCAGCGCTGGGGTTGTGGACTTGGCGAGGGAGCCAGGCAATGTTGCCTACGAGACTGCAGGACGAAATCTGACGCGGGTCGTCTACACGCTGGATTCGGCCATTGTCGATCAAGGCGGGGAGCTAGCTTTAGTCTGGAAACTCAACGATGCTCATACGCGAGAGGTGTCGTGGACTGACCATGTTTCGCTGGGAACCCCGAATGAAGATACTGTGAACAACGCAGTGGATGCTTTAGTTCGCGGAGTAGTTGGCATGGAGGGTGCGATAGCGAGCCTTGAATCGACGCATCAAGGCGAGATCAGTTGTCTTACACCAATGGAACGTGTCGCGCTGGTATATGTGGATCAGTCCCTTCCTGATATACGCGCCTGCCTCGAAAGTGTAGTATCAAAGTATCCATTGAATTCCCAGGCTTGGGCAATATTGGCTCGTGTCTACTTCCGTCTCGGCAGAGACGCCGCATCCCGCGGCGAAGATCCCAGCGAATATGGAGGGCTTTTGCGCACTGCAGCGCAAAAAGCAATGGACCTGTCACCTCGTTCGTTCGCTCCTCAACTAGCTGCCCTTTATGTCGCTTACAGTGCCGGTGATTTGGATACATATGAGCGCCTGAGTCGAAAGATGCTCACAGTGTTTCAGGACCCTCATCTCAAGTTAATTGTTGGAAACGCGCTTTGGAGTATCGGACAAAGAGGCGAAGGCGTCGAACTGGTTGCGAAAGGCATTGAGGAGACTGGTGATGTGGGGAGCCTAGGCTACCTTGTACTGGCATCAGACCGCTATGAGCGTCAGGATTTTACTGGGGCCCTGGAGATGCTTGAGCGGATTTATAGACGAGAATTTTATCGAATTGATCTTCTTCAGGCGGCGGCGCTGGCGAAACTGGGGCGGAAAGACGATGCCCGTGCCGCGATCCAACGCCTTCATGATAAACGTCCCGGCTACGAAAACCACCTCTACTTCGATTTCCGTCACAACAATTTTCCCGAACCAATGATCGAGCACCTTGCTGAGGGGCTTCGTGAGGCGGGCCTGATCGTGCCGATTCCGGTGGAAAATCCGAAATAACCACCGTCGCTCGAACCTGTCAGGTGACGCCGCTAGCGGTGGAAGGAGCACCATCGCGAGGCCGTCGAGCCGGGCGCTGATTTGCGGTCGTGTTCCCGCCCAAATTGGACCTGTCGGATCGCGGAATGCTGTAAAGACAAAGCACGTTAAATTGTCAAACCAGGTGGTGGTTTGCTAGCGTCCGGTTCAACCGAGGTAATGAAGATTGGCGATACCTTACTGAGCAGGCCGACAAGTTGGGACTGCTGTGTGGTGCCTGTTTTTTGGAAGACGCGCAACAAATAAGAGCGCGCGGTACCAAAGCTGATATTGAGCTTTTCCGCTGTCTGCCTGAGCGGGTACCCTGCGGTCAATTCACTGGATAATTGCGCCTCCTTGTTTGTCAGACCGAACAGGCTTTTAAGAAGTTCGGGGTCGGGGCCGATACCGTTGCCATTCACCGAGGTAACGAATACAAAGCAGGATGCGGTTGCAAAAATATCGTGGGCTGCCCTGCGGATCGGAACAAGATGCAGGACCATGAGATCACCGGCTTGGTTCCGGATCCCCATGGAGCGGGGCGCGTAGTCCTGATCCGTTTCAACATTGCGTAGCAATGCATCCAGATGTTCATTATAGGCACTCAGATCGAGGCGGTTCCAGGCGCCGCACATTTTAGCAAATCTGGTCTCGAACTGCTTGTTCATTGCATGTATGTGCCGGCCGGCGCGGATGCTTATGCAAGGCGTCCCGAGCCCCTCCATGACTTGCACGACGCTGTTTTGCTGCTGCAAATGCGAGCGCGCGGCAATGAATGCTGACTGCACAAGATCGGGGTAAATGGTATTAAGCAGCTCAGCCTGTTGTTGAGCAAAAGCACCATTGCGGACATGGCGGTCAAAACCGCAGACAATCATATTGCCGCTGGGGGGAGCGACGATGGTTGCGATATCATCACCGATGGAATGCTCTCTACACAAATCCACATATCCCTTGAGATAGGGGGGAATGGCGTCCTCATAGCTCGCACCAGACGCGAAGCGTCCGAAGACTGCTTCAGGTGCGCTTTTTTTGACCCAGCTGTGAAAATCATTGCCCCAATGAATGCGGTCCTGGTTCACCGGCAACAGACGCTGTTCCGTGTGAACGCCACATTTCTGTCCCACCGAATAGAGATATCCGGCATCAGCATTGATAGCGACGCGCAACTCGTTAAGGACTTCTACCCAGCGCTCAGGTATGAACGCTGCTTCGTATAGCTGTGTCCGCAGTGCAGGGTCTAAATGGCTCATTTCGCATACCGGACACAGTGGGTTAGATGGTCAGCGAGATATGTGGTGTAATGTCATTATGCGGACTGCATCCCCGGAAAATGAGTTCATATGACGCTTCATATTGTTCGATTGGAGCATCGAACATAAGGGCTCGCCGCGGTAGGTTGCGAACGGTTTGATCCGGATACAATAACGGCTGTAACAGTACGATTGTAACGCAAGGACCAAGCCCATAATGCACCAAGGTGCGCGTATTCACCGTCGGTGTGGGGTTGAATTTATCGAAGGTGGGGCGGTTCCGGCAGAGATCGTCACAAACGGCTTTCTCAACCTCGGTTTCGTAGAGCACAGCCTGCTGGCGATGATCCTGTCCAAGAAGTTCGGCTGGCACCAGCCCTCAACCGCCAAAGCGAACGCTATGTCGGTAAAGGCGTCGGCCTCAGCTGACAGACGCTGTGCGACCAGATTGAAACATGTGCCGCAGCATTGAGGTCACTTGATAATCTGATCGAAGCACATGTCCTTGCCGCCGAACGTGAACCTTTTTTAGTCGCAGCGCTCGCAGCTGTCCTCATTTATGATCAACAGGCTAGGCACCGCTGCGGCCTAGTATCCCAACGTCTTTGCTGTTCGCAAAATAAGACGCCAAAGAGCCGATGGTCCTGCCAAATGGCAGCTTTAGAGCCATTGTATCCTATTTATAGAGCTCGCAGCTGCGTTCGGGGTTTCAAGCTAGCTGTTCCGAAATTCCGTCGTAGCCGCCTTGGCTTTAGTTTTGCGTGCGGGGCTCACCACTCAAGTTTGTACGCAATTCAAAAAGGACCTCCCCTTGAGAAACCTTTCCATTCGACTGGCGGCTACCCTTGCGGTCGCCGCAAGCCTCTCATCGTGCGCGACTTCCGAAACGAAGGTGCTGGAACCCTACAAGCTGGCAAATGGTGCGCAATACCAGGATGTCGTCACGATTGCGGCCAACGGCAAGGGGACGGCGCCGACGGTTACGCAAGTGAAGACTTTTGCGCTGGAGAAATCCGGTCGTAGCGTGCTGGTGACGGATGCGGCCGGGTATGACCCGAGTGCGGTCAGCACCGTTGGTGCGGCTGTGGCGGGCGGGCTTGCTTCCAGCGTTCCGATTGCCATCGGACTTCATAACCAGCGCATCAAACGTACCGGCGATGGTGGCAAGAGTGGTAACGCAGGACCTGCGGGTCCTGCCGGGCCAAATGGTCCAGCTGGCCCTGCCGGAACCGCAGGTGCAGTTGGTGCGCAGGGTCCGATTGGGCCTGTCGGGCCTGCCGGGCCTAAAGGCGAGCCGGGGCCCGCAATGGCAGTTCCTTGATATTGGTCGTGTAGCGAGGCGAACGGCGTTGAGCTTCGGTTTCACGATATTGTACGCGCTCACCAGCCGGTCCGACTGGTCTCGGTTGGGTGGGCACCTTCTCATTCACTATGATTCCCACCCTTGAATAGCGATGTCCATCGGAGGAAATTCGTCGGGGGCCTGCCCGGGTACACTGGCGGGTCATCGGTATATACGAAGGTCTCGATGCGGCCCGGTGTGACTGCGATCTCCAGCGTCCCGCCTGAGATATCCTGCTACGGTAGATCGGCATCGGTCGTGATGAAACCGGCCGCCCGATAAAATGCATTGATACGGTTGAGTGCGACCGCGATGTCGGTGGCAGCCACACTGGCGCCCCGTAGTGTTTCAAAGCCGTAGAGTTTTTTGCCGAACGGCTCGTAGCCTGTGATTTTGATCATCTTGATGTCAAAACAGGGCCCCCCGGGGCCGGCGGGACGATGCTCGGCTCCGGGGGGAGGGTCAAGGGTGCGTTGGCGCGCTGGCGGGCGCGCTCGCGTCTTGACCGCTCAGCTTCAGCCTGACTGGAACTTTGATTGTGAAGCGTGTCCTGAAGGGCACGGGTTGCACGATCAAGATCCTGGGCTGAAGCGGACGACAGGGCTGCCCAAGACAGGCTGGCCCACGGAAAGGCAAGGGGTGCAAGCCGCATCACATTCATCGGGCGTGCTCCTTGTTGAGGTTTGTAAGTGCGCCCGAGAATCCGATCAGCGAGACCCGAAAATCGAGGGCTTCGCGGTTATCGGACCAAATCCTGAGCCGTTCCCCCAGCGCGCCCCATGTCCTGATTGGTGCCAATGCCAATCTCGAACAGGCGTCCTCGATAAAAGGCACCATTTGCCTCTCCGGCTTCAAAGCCTGCCTCAAACTGCTTCACAGAACCTGGAATGTCGCCACCATCAAGCAGCTTGACGCCTTCGGCAGCATTCGCCTGCGCTGACGAGAGAAGAGCTAGAAGCCAAAACGCAGCACCATATGCCCTGAAAAACATAAACGCCTCATGGAATAATCAACGCGATCACTCAATGAGATCCCAAATTGCAAATTAAGAACCATACCGTTACATTTTGCAACGAAACGGTTTCTGGTCGTCGACCATAGTTCCGCCCCATGAACACTGCCGCAGTTGCGCATCATCGCGCACAGGCATGCCGGCCACAATCAACAGACTGGATCTAGCGTCTTTTATAAAGCGGCCGTGGCCGTCGAAACAAACAACTCGTCAGGCGATTGGTACTTGCTATTGCGGTCCGCGATCAGGCATGCAGAGTTTGGCTGTGTCGACAGCAATTCCGCCGCATCCTCTATCGTGATGATGCATTCGTATCGCGGAATGAACTGTATGATGTTGTACAGCGCCAACGTCTGGCGACCGGGTCGTTGTATGTCCCAAACCTCCGGTGCAACAGGTGAGTCAATTATGCCCAGACGGGATTTCGGCCGCTCATTTCGCTCCCGGCAGCCATCGGAGATCAGATATCGCAACTCCGTGTCCATGGGCGCTGGCATACGAACAGTGGTTATTCGATTCAAAGATTACAGCGGAGTGCTTTATTCCGAGTTTGTGCGGCTCTAACGAAAGTCTGGATTCGTTAATGGGTGCAACGCAGTTGATGTAACCGTTTGATACTGCCTATCGCCTAGCCATCGACAGCAAATTTGTTATTGCTGGGATGTACCAGTGAAAATCACCGACCTTCAAAGGCGAGACTAGGAAGTAAAGGCTTTCTGTTTCGCCTTTTTTTGGCATTTCGCCAAGCTCAAGGGCCTGCAGGCAGCAGACGCATTGTTTCGAGGGTACGCGAAACGGGGAGAACGGCACTAGGTCGTCAAATCCTAACTTTCCGATCGTTCAGTTAACCGTAGGTAGGTGTCAGCCGTGGCGTGACACAATGCATTATGGGCAGATTCATGGCGCCTCTGTTCTGCTACGCGCTGACCCAAGGAAGACACGAGGCGGTGCACTGCCGATGCGGGAATCGTGAAAGGATAAAACATGAAGCGCGATACCTATCAGTTCATTACCGACAAGATCGTGGCTGTGCTCGAAACTGGTGTATGCCCTTGGTTGCAGCCGTGGGGCAAAGGTATTAGGCCACACCGGCCGTTACGTCACAACGGCATCCCCTATCATGGGGTCAACACCATCGTGCTTTGGTTAGCCGCGGCGGAACAGGGCTACAATTCGGCCTACTGGCTGACATTCAAGCAAGCGCTGGGACTTGGAGCATCGGTCAGAAAAGGTGAAAAATCAACGCTAGTCGTCTATTCACGCGCAATCGAGAAGGGCACGACAGTCGACCGAAAAATTTCCTTCTCGAGAGGCTACGCTGTTTTCAACGCCCAACAGATCGATGGATTGCCCGTATATTACTATTATAAGCCTGCGCCGACGGACGAGCCAAAACAGGCGATCAAGAACGCGGACATCTTTTTCGCGAACTTGGGAGCGGACATCCGCAACGGCGGAAACTCAGCCTATTACAGCCTGGAAACTGATCATGTTCAAATGCCGCGGTTTGATGCTTTTTCTTCAGCAGAGGCATATGCAGGGACACTTGCGCACGAGCTCATCCGTTGGACATCAAGCCGAGGCCGCCTTAACCGCGATTTGTTACGCTGCGGTCAGGATAAAGACGCTTACGCGCGCGAGGCATTGATTGCCGAGCTTGGAGCGTGTTTTCTGTGCTGCGATCTGGGCATCAAGGCCAGGCCCCGCGAGGATCATGCCTCCCATATCGGCCTGTGGATGAAAATCTTAAAGGGTGACAAACGGGCCATCTTTCAGGCCGCAAGTGCCGCCGAAAAGGCCGTTGGGTTCATGCAAGACCTACAACCACTTACCGATGTCGCGCCGTCTTACCGTCTATAATTACTTCTACTTTGTGATCGCAACAAAATGGCGGACCCTAAAGGCTTGATCCCCAGTCCCCTTATCAACGGATAGGCTCGTTGTTGATCACGAAAGAGCCCGCAGCTGGCGGGCTGCGGGCTCGGTACTGGCTGGTTAACAGCTGCTACCAGCCTATTAAGACTAGCCAGCGTTTCGAATAATGCAGGACGCCATTTCAACGAGAACGTTGCATACCGTTTGATACGGTCACGTCACTCCACGTCGATGCAAGTTTTGTCATAAGCCTCGAACCAACAAAAAATGTCGGTGAGAGTACGGGATGAACGAACGCGGAAAAGTATTGCAGAAGCGCCTGTCGCTGGTGAAATCAGGCGTATGCATGAAGGCCTTGCTTTCAGCTTTTCTGTCCACGCAGTCGGCTTTTGCCCAAGAGCGCGGTCCAGCCGATTTCGGTGCGTTTGGCCAAAATGTCAAAGTCGACGTGCTCGATGATGGGACATGGACAGGCCATCGGGAGTTTAGGACGCGCGACAATCTCATGCGGTTTGCAGATCCCTTTGCAGATACGAAGGTTGCCGGCGCGGGCGCCAAAGCCAACCCCGAACTCGTGACGATTGCAAAAGTGGCTGACGCGCTCAGTTACAAAATTCGCGTATTGCCAAAGCCTCAAGCTGATCGCGCTTCGTATCGTGATTGAGATGGATCCGGTTTAACCAAGAGTATCGCAGCCCGGCGGCTTATCGATCGCCGGGCCTTGTATCTGGCGGAAAGATTTTTCCTTTCCCCACACTTCCATCCCTTTAGCGCTTTGCCGTCATAGGTCGCGCAACGGCGCCTATGACCCGTCAGTGCCGGCAACCTCAGACGAAAGCTATTGGATCAAACGCATGAAGAAGGAGTTGACCGTGGTTTTAAGTCCGAAGATTGAGCAACATCATCCCGATCCTGACATGGTGAGAGAAGCGCTCGAGCATGTGTTCGCTTCGGAGGTTTTTATTAATTCTGGAAGAATGCGCACCTTTCTCGAGTACATCGTTACCGAAACAATGGAGGGACGTGGCGATCGTATAAAGGCTTACAGCATCGCTCTCGAAGTCTTCGGCCGTAAAGATGACTTCGCCATATCGGACGACTCAATCGTGCGCACAACTGCGAACCGTCTCCGCAATTCCCTTGAACGTTACAACGCTTCACCCGACAGCAGAAGGTCACCTCTTCTAATTAGCCTGCCACGTGGGAGGTATGTCCCGGTCTTTGAGAACAATCCCGCCTGCGTTCCAGTAGGAACTAACAACGAGCGGAAGCAGCTGTCTGAAGGGTTTGTCAACTTCCGCCAAAAATATCGATTGTCACTTATTCTCTCAGGCCTTTTACTGATCTGCTTATTTGCGGCGCTTGTGGGACTTCGCGAGTGGTTTCCGCAGGTTGGGCGATCAACGGTGACAGAGGCGACCGGTGCCCCGATGTTATTGGTACAGGATACCCGGTTCTCACCTGGTAGTGCTGTTGCAAAGAAGTTGGCACATGATCTTTCGGCGCTAGCGGCGAACAAACTTGCCGCTCATGGCATGGCCCGGGTCGTTGACGTGGCGAATGACGCCCAAAGTCTCGCGCGGGACCTCGCCGAGAGAAATCCCTCGCGTGTCATCTATACGCTCGACACGGCTATCGTCGGACATGGCGAGGAGTTTGCGTTAGTCTGGAAACTCAACGATGCACATACGCGGGAGGTGTCATGGGCCGACCAGGTATCGCTGGGGAGCGTGAATCTGAATGGGAGTACTGCAGACTCGGCAGCAGATGCATTGGTAAGTGGCGTATTCGGATTGGACGGCGCTATCCCCAGCCTTGAGTCGATGTATCAGGGAGAACTTAGCTGCCTAAGTCCACAGCAACGCGTCGCGATTATCTATGATGCCGGATTGATTCCAAATGCTCGCGAATGTCTTGAAAATCTGGTTGCGAGCCACCCGCGTCATGCGGAAGCCTGGGCAAGCTTGGCTCGTGTATATTTCAGATTAGCGAGACATGCTGCTTCCGTTGGCGAGGACCCTAGCGACTACGGCGAGCTTTTGCACGTTGCGGCGGAGAAAACGTACGAGCTGCTCCCTCAATCCTTTGGTGCTCAATTGGCTGTCGCCTTTGACGTATATAATCACGGAAAGGTGGAATTATTTCAGGAAATAGCGCGGGACATGCTCAAGAAATTTAGAGATCCCCATTTTAAAATAATCATTGGCAACGCTTTTTGGAATATCGGTCGTACCGCCGAGGGTACGACGCTCGTCAAGGAAGGAAGGGAGGAGATGGATCGCCGGGGAACTCTAGCAGACCTGATATTGGCATTTGACCGCTACGAGAACGAGGATTTCGGTGAGGCTTTGAACATACTTGACGGGATCATCAATCCGGAGTTTTACCGCTTCTATCTTCTTCGAGCCGCGACACTTGCAAAATTAGGGCGAACCGAAGCCGCTCGAGCGGCTATCGATAAACTCCATGAGAAACGCCCCGGCTACGAAAATAACCTATACGCAGATTTCCGACACAACAATGTTGCCGATTCAAGGATCGAGCAGCTCGCCGAGGGGCTACGCGAAGCTGGCCTCGCCGTGCCAGTTCCGGCAGGGAATACGAGATAAATATTTGATTTATCAGCGTGCCAATTCGGACCGCAGGTTCGTGAACTGTCTCTGAACGACAATTATTGCAGTCGGAGTTGTCTTATGAGAGGACGCACATGTCTGCTGGCACCATCTGAGAATTGCCATCGAAGTCGGTTCGGTTCCGTTATCCGAGATAATTGTTCGAGGTCGCCCGCGTTGGACCTGGCGATATCGAGTTCTCGCGTCACAGACGCCCTCAGCTTTCGCCGTGTCGTTACCTCCGGTTCGAGGACGCGGAACGATGCGTCCTTTTCGTCACGCTCATCAACGAGGTTGAGCCCGTCGCGGGTAGAGCGGCCAAGACTCACGGCATTTCCGGTGAAAAGTCAGAATTTTCGCGATTGCAAGCCGCCCCGATGAGGCGGCTTGCGTTAGTCGGTGACCCTCAAGCGGCCAGGGGCTTGGAAGCGCGAAGGGCCAGGTTGATCAGGCAGGTGATCGCGATGTTCGCCGCCAAGGCCAACAGTCCCGTATAGACGGTGAAGGGTTCGCCGCCCAGGCTGACCGCGTGCAGGGGTTTCCAGCCGGCATCCCAGACAAGGTATGTTCCGCCGACAAAGCCAACGACCCATCCGGCCAGCAGTGCCGGCGCGCGAAACCAGTTGGAATAAAGACCAAAGATCAGCGCCGGTAGAGTCTGCAAGATCCAGATGCCACCCAGCAATTGCAGATCAAGGGCAAACTGCGTGGGCAGGAGAAGGATGACCAGCAGCGCGCCGACCTTGACGACGAGCGACGATAGCTTGGCCACCTTGGCTTCTCCTTCCGTGGTCACGTTCGGATTGACATAAGCCTTCCAGAAGTTCCGGGTAAACAGATTGGCGGCACCAATGCTCATGACGGCTGCCGGGACCAGTGCGCCGATCGCGATGGCAGCGAAAGCGAAGCCGGCGAACCAGCTCGGAAACAGCATCTGGAATAGGGCTGGCACGACGTCGTTCGGGCTATCCAGCTTCAGGCCGGCAACGTGCCCCATATAGCCGAGCAGTGCCAGGAGGCCGAGCAGCAACGTATATGCAGGTAGAAGCACAGCGTTTTTGCGGATCGTGTTGGCGCTGTTGGACGCGAATATCCCTGTTAGGGTGTGGGGATACATGAAGGCCGCCAGAGCCGAACCCAAGGCAAGGGTAGCATAGGCGACATACTGGTTTCCGCCGAGCAACAAACTCCCGGTGCCCTTGGCATCGAATGCAGCCTTGGCGGATGCGAAGACGTTGTCATATCCACCAAGCTTTGAAGGAATAAGCAGGACGGCGACGATCACCACGATATAGATCATGATGTCCTTGACGAAGGCGATCAGAGCCGGTGCGCGCAGCCCTGCCGAATAGGTGTAAAGCGCCAGGATGATGAAGGCGATCGACAGCGGGATTTCGCCGTGAAGTCCGAGCGCCTTGAGCGCGGCCGTCATGCCGATCAGCTGCAGGGCGATGTAGGGCATGGTGGCAATAACGCCGGTTGCCGCGACGGCCAATTCGAGGGCCCGTGAGCCGAACTGGCCGTGGACGATGTCGCCAGCGGTCACGTAACCTGCATCACGGGCGCGCTTCCAGAGCAATGGCATGACCGCGAAAACAAAGGGGTAGACGATAATCGTGTAAGGCAGGGCGAAAAAACCGTATGCGCCGACGACATAGACAAGCGCCGGTACTGCGATGATCGTATAGGCGGTGTAGAAGTCGCCGCCAACCAGGAACCAGGTGATCCAGGTGCCGAAAGAGCGCCCTCCCAGGCCCCATTCGTCGATATTGTCGAGGTCTTTGGGCTTGCGCCAGCGGGAGGCGACAAAGCCGAGCACGGTGACCAGAACGAAGAAGAAGGTGAAAACGGACAGTGCCGTGACGTCGATCTCAGTCGTCATTGCGCACACTCCGATAGGCGACATAGGTGAGGAAGGCCGTCAACGGTACCCAGGCCAGCTGATACCAATAAAAGAACGGGAAACCGAAAAGGGCCGGCTCCTCGATATTGTAGAAGGGAACCCAGAGAAGACCGATATACGGAAGAGCAAGAAGCGACAAAGCCGCCTTCTTGCGCAGAGACTTTTGCGCCATGGTATTTCCTCCCAACTTGGCGTGTACGCCTGAAGGTCGTAGGGTCATTGATTTATGGTTACAATCGCGCCGCCGGCAAACTTGGACGCGAATACCCAGAAGTGGGTATGGGTCACGGAGCCAAAACGCCAATGCCCCGATCGAGTGCGTAGCGTACCAATTCCGCTGTTGATTTCAGCGCCAGCTTCTTTTTCAGGTGCTTTCGATGGGTTTCGGCTGTCGCGATGGTGATTCCGAGAGCATCGGCAATTTCGCGATTATTCTTCCCCGCAACCAGCTCGCGCAGCACGTCACGCTCCCGGGTGGTCAAAAGCTCGGATTCATCTATACGTGCCGCCTCCAATATGGCGTCTGCTACACCGGACGAGAAATAGGTGCCGCCTTTCGCGACCGCTTCGATGGCGGCTGCGATCTCGTCGGTCGAGACATCCTTAAGGATGTAGCCGGAAGCGCCACGCAGCACGGACGACGAGATGTATTCTTTGTCATGGTGCATCGAGAGCATGATGATGCCGCATGCGGGCAGAGCGTTCTTGAACAGGCCTATCGCGTCTATGCCGCTGATCCTTGGCATGTTGATATCCAGCAGGATGACGTCCGGATGAAGCCCGGCTGCCAGGTCCAACCCCGCCTGCGCATCGGCGGCGATCCCCACGACGTTCAAATGCGCATAGGTCTGAAGGATGGCCCGGAGCCCATCCAGAACCACTGGATGATTATCGACAAGCAAGACCCGGATGGTATGGGGTTTATTCATGCCACTGACTCCGTCAGAACACGATGCGCCGAGCGCGGCATCAAGATGGTCAGTACGGTTCCCTTATCGTCGCTTTTGATCAGCAGAATACCGTGGAAATGTGCCACCCGTTCC
Organism: Agrobacterium sp. O3.4; assembly: GCF_041414895.1. NCBI lineage: Bacteria > Pseudomonadati > Pseudomonadota > Alphaproteobacteria > Hyphomicrobiales > Rhizobiaceae > Agrobacterium > Agrobacterium sp. O3.4. The sequence goes on along the minus strand of NZ_JALPZP010000004.1, from coordinate 267,163 downwards.
TGCATGTTGCGCAAACCGAGGCCCGGCGACGTGTTGCTCTCGCTATTAAATCCCGTGCCATTGTCGCCGATCGTCATTCGGCTGCGGCCACGCTCGCTGCGCAGGCGGATGAAAACCGTGGTCGCACCGGCATGCCGCTCGACATTGGTGAGTGCTTCCTGCGCGATGCGGTAGAGGGCCGTACTGGCCTCCGCTTTCAGGCCGTCCGCAAAAAAGCTGGCGTCCAGCGTTGCCTGCAGGCCTGTCCTGACGCGAAAACCCTCACACAAGGCCCGCAGCGCCGCGATAAGCCCAAGATCATCGAGCAGAGGCGGCCTCAGTGCATGTGACAGTTGGCGTACGTCACGGATCGCATCGTTGAGTGTCTTGATGCCACCTTCGATCGCTCCCAAGACGTCATTGTCGCCTGCCTTGACCATGCGTTCGGCCAAATTCATCGCATAACGAACACCGACCAGACTTTGCGAGATACCGTCGTGTAGGTCGCGGGCAAGCCTTGTACGTTCCTGCTCCTGTGTATCGATTACTCGCTGCGTCAACTGTCGCAGCTTGCGATCGGCAAGTCGTCGCTCGCTGACCGTGAGGACCATGCCCGTCGCAAATACCAGCAGGACCGCCGGTACTGTCACCAATGCGACGACTTTGAATGTCCAGCCGATGGTGTTGCGAAAGTCCAATTGTGCTGTCTTGGTCTGTACATGGATTTCATCAAGGTAGATGCCCGTTCCCAGAATCCAGCGCCAGTCGTCAAGTTTGGCCACGTAGGAAAGTTTGTCGCCGACCTGGTCCGTCGCCGGCCGCTCCCATTTGTATTGGACGAAACCGCCGCCCGCCTTCGCGGTGTCGATTAGGCTTGCGATGACCTTCTTGCCATCTGCGTCGATGAGATCCAGCCAGTTACGGCCGGGGAACTCGTTTTGTCGGGGATGGACGATGCTGTTGCCGGCATAATCGTAAACGAAGAAATATCCGTCCTCTCCATAGTCCAGGCTCTTGATAAGTTCGATCGCCCTTTTCTGCTTCTCATCGTCCGAGAGGCCGCTCTGCGCCATGATCCCGCGGACGGCTGACATGGCCACATAGGTGAGATGAACGATTTCGCTCTCTTTGGCTTTCAGCATATTCCGCTCGAACGTGGATATGCTGCTCTCGGCCAACGTCCTGGACTGCCATGTGATGAAGGCCGAGATGGCGAGCACCGCCAAGACCAGCGGTAAGATGGAAAGGGCGATGATCTGCTGCCGAAAATTCATGGAAATGAAGGCCCTTTTCACCGGCACGTTGTTTTTAACAGTAAGATCAGCGCATATTTTTACGGCATTCAGGAAATGCTGCCAGTTTCTGCAATGTCGCTTTAATCCCGACAAAGGTTAGAATTTTGCGCCTAAGTTTTGCAAGGCGCATTTTGGCAGCGCTGTTCATGCGGCGATTTTGCCGAAATCTATATGGCTGTCCAGATCGAGGTCGAACCGGCCGTAGTGATTTTCGTGATGTGAGGCCGCGATAATCTTCCGGTGAAATACGGCCGTGTCAGGCTGGTTTAGAGAGCAACGTTTGCAGCATGCAGGTGTTCACATAGATGAGCGAGATTTCAAGAAGATCGCCCCCGAAACATTCCGGTTGTGCATCGCTCGTATAGACGACCACCCTCTTGTCTGGCGATAGATATACTTGAACCCGAGTCGCAGAAGCGAAACTCGTCCCGCCGCCATTAGTTCGTCATATCAAGCAGCTGAAGAACGCGCCGAGCCATATCTGTGCCTCTGTCGTCGTTGCGCCATGCCAACAGCAATGGAACCGAAAATGTCAGCGGCAATGGAATTTTTGTCACCTTGGGAGAGGTTATCCCCACGGCTGAAGGTAATATCGAACAGTAGCCGTGGCCGACAATCAGCTGCACTGCCACCGGTATGCTGTCGATCTCGATTAACTGCACCTTTGACAGCCAGGTTGGTCCAAGCAGATGCTCGAGGAAGCTTTCGGCGGTCTGGCGCAGTCCGGAGGCGCGGGAAGGCAGTACCAGGCGGTGCTTGAGGATCGCCTCGCGCATCTGTGCCGGCGAATCCTGGTCCGCCGGATCAGCCGCGTCATGCTGCAGGAAACAGGAAAGGTGGCTGCGCAGAACCTCGCGGCTGCGGAGCCTGGAATTGTTTAGCGGCATGTCGACAAGCACTGCATCGTACCGCTGCTGTTCAAGCCCTTCCAGCAGGCTGTCTGCAAGCCCCGGCTGCATCAGCAGCGGTGTGTCGAAACGGCGTGCCCAGTTGGCGGCAATTCGCGCAAGAATGATTGCCGACGGGCTGTCCGTTGTTGCTGGAGGAATGCCGCCGAATGACCAATGCCGTAGATGCCGCTTGAAACGCAGCGCCGATGTGGAATCCAGCGTAGCCCAGATATCGCGTAATTTGCTGACGTGAGGTGATATGCGAAGCCCCTCGGGCGATGCGCGCGAACCGTCGCGGGTCCGTTCAAAAAGTCGGACGCCGAGATTTTCCTCCAGCATGGCGATCATCCGTGTAAGCTGTGGTTGTCCGATTTGCAGTCTCAACGCGGATTTGCGGATCGAGCCCGATTCGAGAATGTCCACGAAGCGGAAAAGCGCAATTAGCGATACGCTTTTCTGATAAATACCCTTCGCATGGTCATCACCGCACTTGCCGTGGATCGCGAAGATTTCATCGGCGGCCCGCGCGAGATATGGGCTGAGCCTGCCCCCTTCCGCCGTCAGTATCAGACCTTTTGCGCCGTGAACGAAAAACTTGACCGAGAGGGCGTTCTCCAGACGACTGACGGCATCCGATACGGTCGAAACTGGAATGCCCGTCGCGCTGGACGCAAGATGGATGCCGCCGAGGCGAACCACCTGATCACATAAAAGAATTGTCGAAACCTTCACTTACCGCGTCTCGTTTTGACCTTCCCATTCCGGCATCAGCCGTCCGGATTTTGGGATATACCACTAATTCCATTGTGCCTCATAGTCGAAATATGACAGGAGGACGATATGGCGGATTTCGATACGGTTTTGGCGGGGCGTGTCATTCTGACGGACCGCGAGATTTCGCGAGGTTTCGTGGCCATTCGCGATGGGAAAACGGCACTCATCGGAGAAGGCCCGGCACCGGCTGGAAGAGAAAATCATGATTTTGGCACCGGCCTTTTATTGCCTGGTGCCATCGACGCTCAGGTACATTCGCTGTCGCAAAAGGGGGCTGAAGGATTTGCCGCCTCGACCCGTGCGGCGGCGGCAGGCGGCGTTACGACAATCGTGGACATGCCCTACGACGAGGGCAATCTTGTATGTTCCGCCGAGGCCGTGGCGCGTAAGGTCGCGATGATCGACGATGAGGCGCGCATCGACGTGGCACTTTACGGTACCGTCGATCCGCAAGAGGGTCCTGCCCGCATTGCTGAACAGGCGGCGGCGGGAGTTTGCGCCTATAAATTCTCGACCTTCGGCACGGATCCCCACCGCTTTCCGCGCATCCCGCCAGCGCTGCTGCGGGCCTGCTTCGCCGAGGTTGCAAAGACCGGGCTTGCGGCAGGCGTGCACAATGAGGACGATGCCTATGTCCGCGCCGCGATTGCCGAGGTGGAGGCATCCGGCATCACCGACTGGCGAGCGCACGGCCTGTCACGTCCTGAACTGGCCGAGACGCTGGCGACGCTGCAGATTTATGAAACCGGCGCCGAGACAGATTGCCCGGCGCATGTCGTCCATTGCTCCGTCAGCCGCGGCTACGAGATCGCCGAGATGTATCGCAGGAATGGCCGGTATTCTTCCATCGAATGCTGCATTCACTACCTTGTTCTGGATGAGGAGAATGATGTTGCACGGCTTGGCGGCAAGGCCAAGATCAACCCGCCGATACGCGCCCGACGAGAAGTGGAGGCGATCTGGCGACATCTGGCCGAAGGGCGGGTGTCGATGGTGTCTACCGATCATGTGAGCTGGAGCGAAGATCGCAAGACCAACCCCGATATGCTGAAAAATGCCTCTGGCGTGCCCGGGCTGGAGGTGATGGTGCCGCTTTTCGTCAAGGGCGCGATCGCGCGCGGCGTGCCGCTGGTGTGGGCGGCCCGGCTGATGGCCGAAAATCCGGCCCGGCATTTTCGTCTGGACCACCAGAAAGGCGGGTTGCAGGTTGGGCGTGATGCCGACGTCATGGTGCTTGTCGATCGGCCCGTGGTGTATGACGCAGCCACCAGCCCTCACTCGATTGCGGGGTGGTCACCTTATCACGGCATGGAGCTGCCCTGGACGGTTGCAGCCACCTGGCGGCGAGGCGAGATGGTCTTCGACGGGGAAAACGTGCTTGCTGCGCCGGGAACAGGTATTTTTGTGCGGCCGCCCGAAACACTTGGTCTGCGCGAGGTGCTGTTGTGATGCGCCGCAATCTCGACGCGTCAATAAAGGACATAGAAGCGGATCTCGACGCACTGGCGCAGATTACCGATCCGGAACGCCCCTGGACCCGCCGCGCCTTCTCACCCCGTTTTGATGAAGGGCGCGACTATCTTCGGCGACGTTTCCTGAGTGAAGGATTAAACGTCTCGATCGATACGGGCGGGAACCTGATTGGTCGACGCGAAGGCACCGAGCCGCAGGCCGGAACGATCATGCTGGGTTCACATTCCGACACCGTGCCGGATGGCGGCCGTTTTGATGGTGTTGCCGGTGTTGTCGTTGCATTGGAGGTCGCACGCATTCTTTCACGGCGCGGAGTTGCCTTGCGGCACAACCTGGCCGTCGTCGATTTTCTTGCTGAAGAAGTCTCCATTTTCGGCGTTTCCTGCATCGGTTCGCGGGCGATGGCGGGTGTTCTGCCGCAGGACTGGCTGAGGCGCATCAGCGACGGGCGCGATCTGGCGACGGCCATGCGTGATGTGGGCGGCAAGCCGGAAAGTCTTGGAGCTCCCTTGGCTGATGACCTGAAGGCCTTTCTGGAACTGCACATCGAGCAGGGGCCGGTTCTCGAACGGGAAAAAATTGCGCTTGGGGTGGTGACAACCATTGTCGGCATCAATCGCGTCGAGATCGAGGTTAAGGGTCGTCCCGATCATGCCGGTACGACTCCGATGGGGTTGCGCGCCGATGCCCTCGTCGCTGCGGCGCGGATCGTAAGTGAGATCGAGCGGTACGCGACGGAGCTTTCCGGTGGTCCCGGGCATTTTACCGCAACCGTGGGTGAGTTCGAAATCTCCCCCAACGCCGCCAATGTGGTGCCGGGGCGGGTCCGCATGCTGGTCGATATCCGCGCCGAACGGGCCGAGGACAAGGAGGCGTTCGTGTCCTGGCTGACCGGACTTGACGCGGACGGTGAAAATACGATCGAAGCGCGGCTGATTTCCGGCAATCCCGGCGTGCAGATGGATGATGGATTGCAGGAGATGCTGGCAAAGGCCGCAGACCGGCTGGACACGCCCTATCGCAAGATGGTGTCGGGTGCGGGCCATGATGCGGCGTTCATGGCACGGCTGTGCCCTTCGGCGATGCTCTTCGTTCCATGCCGCGACGGCCGTTCCCATTGCCCGGAAGAGTGGGCCGATGCGGCCGACCTCGCTCTGGCGGCTGAAGTTCTGGCAAACACGATTATGGAATTGGACAGAAAAAGGGAGGGCTGAAGGTGGCCAGAATTCTGACGGAAAAAGATGTGGAACCCGCAGTGCGGGGAGGCGCGGTCTATGCGGCCGGCGGCGGCGGCTGGGTCCACCATGGACGGATGCTGGGCTACGCCGCGGTGAACGCCGGTGCGCCGGAACTCGTCTCGATTAACGAATTGAACGAAGACGAATGGGTGGCGACGGCTGCCGCCATCGGCGCGCCTGCCTCCACCACGCCCTGGGAAATGCGGGGCGTTGATTATGTCAAGGCCGTGCAGCTTTTGCAGGATGAGCTTGGTGCGAAGGTCGCGGCCCTGATGATCGGGCAGAACGGCAAGTCCTCGACCCTCAATGCATGGCTGCCTTCCGCTATCCTCGGCTGCAAGGTACTGGACGCGGTGGGTGACATGCGCGCCCATCCGACCGGCGATATGGGCGCGATCGGTATGGCTGGAAAACCGGACCAGTCGATCCAGACGGCCGTTGGCGGAAATCGCGATCAGAACCGCTATATCGAGCTTGTAACGCGCGGCGCAACCGGCCGGATCTCTCCTATCCTGCGCACCGCCTCCGACATGTCGGGCGGTTTCATTGCCTCGGCTCGCAACCCGGTTCGTGCCGGTTACGTCGCGAAGAATGCGGCACTCGGCGGAATTTCCAAGGCGCTGGAACTTGGCCATGCAATCCTCGCTGCCGAGCCTCGAGGGCATGCGGCAGTCCTCGATGCGATCCTTGCGACCACGGGCGGCAGGATCATGATCGAGGGAGAGATCACCGCTAAGGATGTCCATTATACGAATGAGGCTTTCGACGTCGGTACCGTCACCATCGGCAGGGGCGAGAGGGCGCTGACCCTGCATGTGATGAACGAATACATGGCTGTTGATGCGGTCGATGGTCGTCGCCTTGCGACCTTTCCGGATGTCATCACCACATTGTCGCAGGAGATCGAGCCACTGTCGGTCGGCGAGCTGAAGGTCGGCATGAAGATCCATCTGCTACATGTCCCAAAGACCCTCATTCCGATCGGCGCGGGCCTGATGGACCCGGCGATTTATGTCCACCCCGAAAAGGTCATGGGCATCAACCTGACCGACTACGCATTGGAGGCCTGAAGATGCCGAGAGAAAATCCCCGTAATCCGGGCTTCCCGATCCCTTCAGGCCCGGACCTTCGAGCCAAGGGCTGGCGGCAGGAAGCCCTGCTGCGCCTCATGGAAAACGTGCTGGCTGTTGGTGAAGACCCCGAGAACCTCGTCGTCTACGCAGCACTCGGGAAGGCGGCGCGCAGCAAGGCCGCATATGATGCCATCGTGCGTGCATTGACCACCATGGATGAGGATCAGACACTCGTCATCCAGTCGGGAAAGCCGGTCGGCTTGATGAAGACTTCGACCGAGGCCCCGATGGTCATCATGGCCAATTGCAACATGGTCGGCCAATGGGCCAAGGCCGAGAATTTTTATGCTCTCGAACGCAAGGGCCTCATATGCTGGGGCGGCCTGACTGCGGGGGCATGGCAATATATCGGCTCGCAGGGCGTCATTCAGGGTACCTACGAAATCTTCATGCGCATTGCCGAACGCCGCTTCGGTGGCACGCTCAATGGGCGTTTCGTACTGACCGCGGGCCTTGGTGGTATGGGAGGAGCGCAGCCGCTTGCCGGTCGCATGGCAGGCGCGGCCATCCTGTGCATAGAGATCAATCCGGAACGGGCCCGCACTCGCAAGGATATCGGCTATCTCGACGAGATTGCCGATGACCTCGATAGCGCACTGGCGCGAATTGAAGAGGCCCGCGCCAAGGGTGAGGCGCTGTCCGTCGGGCTTGTCGGCAATGCAGCGGAAATCTATCCCGAAATAGCCGCGCGCGGGATCATCCCGGATATCGTGACCGATCAGACCTCCGCCCATGATCTTGTTTATGGCTATATTCCAATCGGTTACGATCTGGAACGGGTACGCCGCCTGCGCAGCCAGAACCCGGATGAGCTAATCGAGGCCGGCAGGGCGTCGATTGCCAAACAGGTAACAGCCATGCTGGAATTCCAGCGGGCCGGCTCGGAGGTTTTCGACAATGGCAATTTGATCCGAACGCAGGCGCAGGCCGGTGGGGTTGCCGACGCCTTCGATATTCCGGTCTTCACCGAAGCCTATCTGCGCCCGCTGTTCTGCCGGGCGATTGGTCCCTTCCGCTGGATGGCCCTCTCCGGCGACGCCTCTGATATTGCGCGGATAGACGAGCTGGTGCTGGAGATGTTTCCGGACAACAAGATCGTCACCAACTGGATTTCGCTGGCGCGCAAGCATGTTCCGTTCGAGGGGCTGCCGGCACGTATCGCATGGCTTGGCCATGGCGAAAGAAGCGCGCTCGCACGGCGGGTCAACGGTCTGGTCGCTTCGGGCGAATTGAAGGGGCCGGTTGCCTTCTCTCGCGATCACCTCGATTCAGCGGGCATGGCGCATCCAAACATCATGACGGAGAACATGCTCGACGGTTCGGACGCCATCGCCGACTGGCCGCTTCTCGACGCGATGTTGCTCTGCGCTTCGCGCGCCGACCTTGTCGCACTTCATTCCGGCGGCGGGGGTTATGCGGGCTTCATGACCTCGGCAGGGGTCACGATCGTCGCTGATGGAACCAACGCGGCCGACGACCGGCTTTCGCAATCGCTCGACAATGATACCGGGCTTGGCGTCATCCGTTACGCGGATGCGGGCTATGCCGAAGCACAGGATGAAATTGCCAGCAAGGGCATACATCACGTGAAGATCTGACGAGATCAAAGCAGCGAGGAGAGGCCATCAATCGCCACGAGCGGCGGAAAATTACGATCACCAATCAACACTGCCTGCCGTTGTCGGCAGGCCAAGAGGGGACAATAATGGAAAAAACATATCAAAATTTGTCAGTGACACCGGCCAGACGGTCATCACCGGAGCGCGCCGTTGCTGCAGCATCGATAGGCAACGCCCTCGAATGGTATGACTTCACCGTCTATGCGCTGTTTGCCATCTATATCGCCCATAATTTCTTTCCCGGCGGCGATCACACGGTCGAACTCGTGAAAGCCTTTCTTGCCTTCGGGCTGGGCTTTGTCATCCGCCCCCTGGGAGCCATCGTGATCGGGGTCTATGGCGACAAGGCCGGTCGAAAGGCCGCACTGTTCCTGACCATCATGATCATGGCGGTGGGCACCCTGCTGATTGCGGTGGCCCCGACCTATGCCGCGATTGGTGTGGGAGCGCCACTCATGATCCTTGCCGGACGAGTCCTTCAGGGCTTCTCCGCGGGCGGAGAAATCGGCGGAGCAGCCGCCTTTCTTGTTGAACATGCGCCAGCCGACAAAAAAGGCAAATATGCTTCCTGGCTCCAGGCAAGCATGGCGATTTCCAATATCATGGGTGCACTCGTCGCCTTTGCTGTTACCTCGCTCCTGACGGAGCAGGAGATTGGAGACTGGGGCTGGCGGATTCCGTTCTTCATCGGGGTCTTGATCGCGCCGGTGGGCCTTTGGCTGCGCAAGACGCTGGACGAAACACCGGCTTTTCAGGCGGAACAGGCAAGTCTCGAGAACCAGTCCGCCAAAACACCCCTGAAGCTCGTCTTCTCTGACTATTTCGGCCATCTGATCAAAGGTTTTGCTTTCTCGATCCTGTGGGCCGTTTGCGTTTACGTGCTGATCATCTACATGCCGATCTTCGTTCAGCGGGCTTTCGGTTTCAGTGCTTCGGAGGCGTTTACGGCATCGCTGATTGGAAACGTCTTCCTTGCGGTGGGTTGCGTCAGCGCTGGAAGTATTTCGGACAGGATCGGTCGGCGCTTGATGCTTGCTATTGCGGCCGGCGCAATGCTGGTTGCCGTCTACCCCCTGATCTGGTGGCTGCAATCTTCGCCGACGCTGACGACGCTCATCATCGTGCAAAGCCTGTTCTGCATCATGGTCTCGGGATATGTCGGGGTTGCGCCCGCTACCCTGTCCGAGCTTTTCCCGACGAATATCCGCACCACCGGCATGTCATTGGCCTATAACGCCGCTGTCACGATCTTCGGAGGATTTGCCCCGGCGACGCTGACCTGGCTCGGCAGCACGGAAATCGGTTATCACGCACCGGGATTTTACGTCATGGCCGCCGCATTCATATCGCTGATAGCGGTTCTGATCCTGCCAAAACCATATTCCACGAACTAAGAGATGGGCCGCCAAAGGCCCAGCTCCCACATAGCTCAACCCACCATGTCTGGAAAATTACAGTCGAAGCGAAGCCGCTTCGATGGCCGGACACTGCTGCAAAGACAACTGCATAATAACAACCAACTCAAGGGAACATCATGTCTGCTCAAACCGGGACTATATCTTGCCTCTCCATTGCCGCAGCTTTGGCGATTGTCGGGCTTACTGCTTCAAATGCGCGGGCGGAACACTGGTCCATCGACGGTCAAAACCTGACCGTGGAACAGGTTGTCGGCCTGGCGCGGGACAATAACGCCAAAATCACTCTCACCGAGAGTGCGGACAAACGGATCGCCGAAGGCTTTGATCTGGTGATGGAGGCTGCCCTGCAAGGCAAGGCGGTCTACGGTCTCACGGTCGGCGTTGGCTGGAACAAGGATCGCCCTGTTTTTGCGATGAAGGACGGCAAGCGCGTTCTGGACGACGATCTGCTGAAACTGTCACGCGCTTTCAATTCGACGTCTCTTCGCGCTCATGGCGCAGGCGTGGGTGAACCGATGGCGATCGAAACGGTGAGGGCGGGCATGGCGATCCGTCTAAATCAGATTGCCACCGGTCGAACCGGCGTTCAGAGCGCCGTCGCGGAAATGTATCGACAGTTCCTGGAGCAGGGGATCACCCCGGTGGTTCCTTCGCGTGGTTCTGTTGGAGAGGCGGACATCACCCTTGCCTCCCATATCGGTCTGGCGATGGTTGGTGAGGGTGAGGTCTTCATGAACGGCAACCGCATTCCCGCAGCGCGCGCGCTGACTGACGCCGGCATCACTCCGCTTGAGCCGGTCGGCAAGGATTTTCTTTCGATCCTCAGCACGAATGCACTGACCGCCGGGCAAGCTGCGCTGCTTGCGCGTGATACGGCGGGATATCTCGAAAAGGAAGCTGTCGTCTTCGGTTTGGCACTGGAAGGCTTTAACGGCAATGTCGCCCCTTTCCTCGAAGCGACGAACGATCTGCGCCCCTTCGCTGAAAATACATCCGGGGCACAGATGGTTCGCTCTGCCCTTGGCGGCAGCTATCTCTGGTCACCCTCGAAAGATCGGGCGCTGCAGGACCCTCTGTCTTATCGCACCATGGCCTATGTGCTTGGCGGAGCCGAAACTGCGATGCGGGATCTGACCAAGGCGTTGGAAATCCAGATCAATCACAGTGATGATAATCCTGTCGTGGTTGCGGGTGCCTCGGACGACAAGGCTTCCATGCAGGTCTCCCAGTATTTTATCGAAGGAGAGGTATCTGGAGCGATCTATCCGAGTGCAGGTTTTGAGATGCTGCCGGTGGCTTCAAGGGTTGAAGCACTGAACACGGCACTGGTGCGCCTGTCACAGGCCATTACGATGCAGACGATCCGCTTCGAGAACCCGGATTTGACGCATCTTTCGCGGTTCCTCGCTGCTGAAACCAATCAAGGACACGCGTTTGGTGCGATCCAGAAGCCACTTGTTGCGCTTCTGGCCGAAAATCAGCAGATCGGCGCGCAAGCCCCCGTCGGTTCGATCGCAATGGCAGGAAATATCGAGGATCTGGACAGCCACGCCCCGCTTTCGGTCGCCAATCTCGGCCGGATTCTGGATAACCTTTACTGGATGTCGTCAATCCAGCTGCTACATGCGGCGCAAGCTGTTGATCTGCGCAAGCCCGGGCAATTGGGAGCGGAAACAAAAGCACTGTTTGAAGACTATCGCCGGGATGTGCCCTTTGTGGCGACGGACCGAATATACAGCAATGATTTCAATACGGGTTATCGTTTTCTGAAGGCCCGTTGAGCGGTTGTTGTGTTGGCGTTGAACCAAATGAGAGGACCGACGTCTTTGGGCCGTTTCGCAAAGCAAATACGCGACGCGCGGCACGACTCGAAGACCTCGGCCATTCGATCCATGAGGAGCCTTGGATAGGATGGGGCGTCGCCATTTTTTAGATCAGCCTGGATGTGGCCTCTGTCACCTGGCGAGCGGCTTTTTCATTTTCCCGTATCGGACAGATCAGGATCGAATGGCTCGACATCCACCACTGATCGCGCTGGCTTAAGCTATGAGGTTACGAGCCAAAGCATCCGCGAAATCATTTCCCGCTATACCGGAATGTCCCTTGCACCACTCTATGTCCACGTTCGGATTGCGAAGGAGCAAGCTATCCACACTCCGCCAAAGAGCTTCATCCGGTATTTGTCGTTTCCGAGCTCGCGAATTGGGGTTGATGCGTTTCCAACCGTTGGTCCGCCAGATTTTGCGATGGCGATGGCAACCCTCGACGACATGAGCGGAGTCGGTCCAAAGGACGGTTGTCCGGCCTGGAGCGTGAGCATCCAGCCATAAAAGTGCGTTCATGACTGCCATTATTTCAAAAGAATTATTTGTAAGTCCGATTTCCGTCCCACGCGCAGCATGGAGCTGCTGCCCCGTCTCCAGCACGACGAATGCCCAGCTTCCCGACACTTCAACGGGGTCGTACGAGCCGTCCGTGTAGATTGTGAGTGGCGCAGTCATCGAACTCGTTTTCCCGTGTCAAAACCGCCTGAAAAAATGGCAATGCCTTTGAGTCACTTCTCCAGATGGCGTTTACCATGTCCTCTTCGAATCAGAACCTGCTGTTCTTTGTATCGGGGCAGAAAACGTCTCGCTTTCACAGAGTAGATTGCACCAGATAGAGAGGTCTCCAGCGCGGTAACCTTCACTCCACAGCTTCAATGAGAGACATAGCCTCCGCGCTTCACGTCGCGAAGCGCGACGAATACGGCCGCTGCCAGCACGGCAATCATCGTGCCCGTAATAATCAGAACCGATCCATGCGCCTGAGTGAAGGCGCTGCGCGCCGCTGTCCGTATTGCCTCAGCTTCATCTCCACCCAACCGCGCCGCCGCCGTCATCGCTTCACCGATGGATCCGCCTGCGTCGGCTGCTGGGGAAAACGAGCGTGAAACTGCGGAGAAATAGATTGAGTTCACAAGTACTCCGAAGAAGGTGATCCCGATGCCGCCGCCGAGTTCGTAGCCAGTACCTTCCAATGCACCTGCAGCACCTGCCTTATCGGCTGGCGCGCTTCCCATGATGGCGATGGACGATGCCAAAAGACCGATGCCGAGGCAAATACCAAGCATCGCCAGAAGCGCTGCGGTTATCGGCTGCGAAGCGATCAGATCGATGGATGCAAGACCGAACAGCGCCGCGGCGGCTCCCGTCATCGACAGCGTTGCGATCGGCCGAAGGCCGAAGCGGTTCGCCAGATTGCCACCGAGTGGGCCACCCACGGCGGCCGCGATGACCAGTGGCAGCATGAACAGGCCGGCATCGAGCGGGGACATGCCGAGCACGTACTGGAGTTCCTGCGCAAGCACCAGCTCAAATCCTGCCAATGCGCCGGAGGCGACGAACGCCATCAGCATGCCGGCAGCAATCGCTGGTTTGAGGAAGAGCGACAGGTCGAGCATCGGATTGCGCGACGAGACCTGCAGCCTGCCAAACCAGCCGAGCAGAATTATACCCGAAGACAGTGATGCCGCGACCGTACCGTTGATGCCGCCTTTCATCCCGGTCTTGATGCCGTAAACGGTCAGAACCAGACCCGCGACCAGCAATGCCGCCTGCCCGATGTTCCAGGCCCCGAGACCGGTACCAACCTTCTTCGGAACAAGGAACCAGACAAGGGCGATGACGACAGCCAACACCGGAAGATTGACGAGGAAGACCGATCCCCACCAGAAGTGCTCGAGCAGGATGCCCCCGACAAGCGGACCGATGGCGGCGCCCGCCATGCCGACCACACTCCACAAACCGAGTGCCCGTGCCCGCTCGCCATCATCCTCGAATGTCGTGCGAATGATGGCAAGGACACAGGGCATGATCATCGAAGCGCCAACGCCAAGGATGGCACGGGAACCGATCAGCATCGCGGGCGAGGTCGAGAAAGCGGCCGCAGCCGATGCTATGCCGAACACGACAAGTCCGGTCAAAAGCATCCGCCGGTAGCCCATGCGGTCTGCAAGCGTTCCCATCGGCACCAGCAGGCCGGCCATGACAAGCGCATAGATATCGATGATCCAGAGCACCTCGGTACCGGAAGCACCAAGTGCGATTGTCAGTGAAGGCACCGCAATATGGAGAATGGTGAGGTCGAGCACGACGGGCAGAAAGGCCATCATGACGGCAGAGAGAATAAGCCAACGATTGGCGGAGGACATGCGAGACACCTGCAATGCGAATTTTTTATCAGAACGATCGTTTCACTATTGCATTAATACACGATCGTTCGTAAAACAATCAAGTGACAAATTGGAGAATGATGTGGGTCGTATTCGCAGGATTCAGAAAGATGACATCTTGGATGCCGCCGAGCGCGTGGTATTGAAGCTCGGCGCCGCCGGGCTTTCAATCGATGCCGTCGCCCAGGAGGCGGGTGTCAGCAAGTCGACAGTCGTTTACGATCACAAGTCGAAGAGCGCATTGCTTGAGGCTCTGATCGACCGCCGTATATCGCAGGAACTGGAGCGGCAGGCAAAATCAGTCGAAGATGCTGCCGATACCCCTCATCCCGAGCTTTTCGGGCGGATCAAGCTTGCCGAACGTGTCGTGGATGATACCGAACGCGCGGTTGCCATGGCGATCAGCGCCTCCCTTTCGTCCGAGGAGAAGCTCCAGCAGCAGATGCGTGACTGGACGTTGGCAGACCTCAAGGCCATGGGCGAGGGTGCCCGTCCCGAAGCGGCGCTGATGGCTTATCTTACCCTTTCGGGCTTCTATTTTACCGAACTTTTCGGCTTCCACCAGTGGAGCGAGGATGATCAAGCCAGAATTCTCGAAGGTGTACGAACGATCTACACATCCTATCCCGAGAAGTAATCATCGCCCGTAGGGGCCAATAACAGCCGATTCAAGGAAGAAACATGTACCGCTGCAGCCAACTGCCGCGCCTAAGGGCGTGCCTTATTGCAACCTCTATTCTCGCTCTGACGGCGACGACTGCCCTTGCGCAGGAGGGCGGAGAGATGCCGCCCGCCGCCGTCGGTGTCATCGATCTCAAGGCCCATGCGATCCCGGTTATCAGTGAGCTTCCGGGCCGCGTGGCCGCCACTCGGGTCTCCGAAGTGCGTGCCCGCGTTTCCGGTATCTTGCAGGAGCGCGTTTTCGAACAGGGCGCGCTCGTGAAGGAAGGTGACGTCCTTTATCGGATCGATCCCCGTCTCTTCAAAGTCCGGGTTGCCAGCGCACAGGCAACCCTTCGCCGGGCGGAAGCCACGCGCGACAATGCCAAGGTTCAGCTGGAACGGCAGAGGATGCTGCGTGAACGCAATGTTGCGAGCGGCATCGACTATGACACCGCGGCCGTTAATCTTGCTCAGGCAGAGGCCGATGTAGCGCTCCAGCAGGCTTCTCTCGAGGAAGCAAAGATCAATCTCGAATATACCGAGGTTCGTGCTCCGATCACCGGCATCATCGGCGGCGCGCTCGTCACCGAAGGTGCGCTTGTTACCGCGGATGGTACATCGAGCCTTGCGCTCATTCAGCAGATCAACCCTGTCTATGCCGACTTCACCCAGTCCGCGCAGGATCTTCTGGCGCTACGCCGCGCCGTTACCGACGGCAAGCTGGCAAGCCCCGCTCCCGGGCAGGCAAGCGTAGAACTGGTTTTTGATGGCGGTGATGTCTACGGCGGGAAAGGCAAGCTGCTGTTTTCCAGCGCCAACGTGGATTCCACGACCGGTCAGGTGACATTGCGCGCCGAGTTTCCCAACCCGAATGGCGATCTCTTGCCCGGCATGTATGTGCGCGTGCGCATCGAGCAGGCCGTCCGTCAGGACGCAATCACCATTCCTCAGCGTTCCGTGCTGAGAACCCAGGACGGCAAGGCACAGGTCTACGTTGTCGAGGCTGACGACATTGCAACGCTGCGGGATGTCCAGCTTGGACAGGCGCTTGGCCAGGAATGGGTGGTCGAGAGCGGCCTAAAGGAGGGCGAGAAAGTCGTGGTCGACGGTGTGCAGAAGGTTCAGCCGGACACCAGGGTCGCCGCCGAATCCTGGTCGGCGGAAGAACACAAGCAATCTGGCGGCGTAATTCCCGCCAACTCGGGAAATTCAAGGTAATATAATGGCACAGTTCTTTATCAGCAGGCCGATCCTTGCCTGGGTCTTCGCCCTGTTCATTTCCATAGCGGGCATCATCGCCTTGCCCTTTCTGCCGATTGCGCAATACCCCAAGGTTGCGCCGCCGCAGCTCACCATTTCCACCTCCTATCCCGGCGCTTCCCCGCAGGAAATCTATCAGGGTGTGACGCGCCTGATCGAGGAGGAGCTGAACGGCGTCGCCAACATGATGTATTTCGAATCGACGTCGGACACATCAGGCGCCGTCAGCATCAACGCCACCTTCGAGGCTGGCACCAACATCGATCAGGCATCGGTCAACGTACAGAACGCCATCCGGCGCGTGGAGTCCCGTCTTCCGTCTGCGGTCACTTCGCAGGGTGTAAACGTCGAAGAAGCCGCATCGGGCTTCCTGATGATGATCACGCTGACCTCCACCGATGGTCGCATGGACGAAGTCGCACTTGGCGATTATCTAAACCGAAACGTTCTTGGTGAAATTCGCCGTATTGACGGCGTCGGTCGCGCCCAGATGTTCGCGGCCCAGCGCGCCATGCGCGTCTGGATCGA
This sequence comes from Agrobacterium sp. O3.4, assembly GCF_041414895.1. Taxonomy (NCBI): domain Bacteria; kingdom Pseudomonadati; phylum Pseudomonadota; class Alphaproteobacteria; order Hyphomicrobiales; family Rhizobiaceae; genus Agrobacterium; species Agrobacterium sp. O3.4. The sequence goes on along the minus strand of NZ_JALPZP010000004.1, from coordinate 250,680 downwards.
CCCGGACAAGATGGTCGGCCTGAACCTGACGGCGGCAGACATCAATGCCGCCATCACCGCCCAGAACGCCCAGGTGGCCGCCGGCCAGATCGGCGCTGCCCCAAACCCTGTCTCGCAGGATCTGACCGCCACGGTTCTTGTACAGGGCCAGTTGTCTGATCCCAGGGCGTTCGGCGAGATCATTCTCCGCGCAAACCCCGATGGTAGCGCGGTGCTTCTGAAGGATGTAGCCAGGATCGAACTTGGCGCGGAGAACTACAACTTTACCAGCCGCCTGAACGGGCAACCGAGTGCTGCGGTCGGTATTCAGCTTTCCTCGACGGGCAACGCGGTGGCGACTTCGAACGCCGTCAAGGCGAAGATGGACGAGCTGTCGCAATTCTTCCCCAAAGGGGTTGAATACGCCACGCCATACGACACCAGCCCATTCGTGTCGGCCTCCATCGAGAAGGTGCTGAGCACGTTGATCGAAGCCGTCGTGCTCGTCTTCGTCGTGATGTTCGTGTTCCTGCAGAATTTCCGTTACACCGTCATCCCGACCCTGGTCGTGCCCGTTGCGCTGTTGGGCACATGCGCCATCATGTTCGCGACCGGGTTCTCCATCAACGTGCTGACCATGTTCGCCATGGTCCTCGCCATCGGCATTCTCGTCGACGACGCTATCGTCGTAGTGGAGAACGTCGAACGCATCATGGCTGAGGAGGGCCTCTCACCCAAGGCCGCAACCCGCAAGGCGATGGGGCAGATTACCGGCGCGATCCTCGGGATCACCCTTGTACTCGCATGCGTATTCATCCCGATGGCTTTCTTTCCGGGTTCGACCGGCATCATCTATCGGCAATTTTCGCTGACGATGGTCGTGTCGATCGGCTTCTCCGCTTTTCTGGCGCTGTCGCTTACCCCGGCGCTCTGCGCCACTTTCCTCAAGCCAATTGCCAAGGGGCATCACGACAAAAAGGGGTTGGCAGGCTGGTTCAACCGCAATTTCGACGGGCTGACAAACCGCTACGTCAAGGTGACCAACGGCATGGCAAAGCGCGCCGGCCGGATGATGGTGATCTACCTCGCCCTCGTCGTTGGTCTTGGCTACCTGTTCATCAATCTCCCCTCGGCATTCGTGCCCGCGGAAGACCAGGGAACATTGCTGGTCGACATTCAGGGACCACCGGAAGCCAGCGCCAATCGCACGCAGGCGTCGGTCAGGCAGATCGAAGAAATCCTGAAAGCAGAGTCCGGCGTCAAGGATGTCATTGCGATCCAGGGCTTTAGCTTTTCCGGTAGCGGCGCCAACGCCGCGCTGATGTTCGTCACTCTCAAGGACTGGAGTGAACGCGATGCGGAAAACTCGGCGCAAGCCATTGCAGACCGCGTGAACATGTCGCTGTTCGGCCTTAAGGATGCGACCAGCTTTGCGCTTTCCCCTCCGGCTATCGAAGGTTTCGGTGCGACGGGCGGTTTCGCATTCCGCCTTCAGGACCGCAACGGTGTCGGCCAGGCCGCCCTGTCTGCTGCGGGAGCCGAATTGATGCAAAAGGCCGGGCAAAGTCCGGTGCTGACCGGCATGCGTGTGGAAGGTCTTCCGGATGCGGCGCAGGTTCTGCTGGTGATCGACCGCGAAAAAGCGAACACATTTGGTGTGACCTTCTCCGACATCAACAACACGATCACCGCTAACCTCGGATCGTCCTATATCAACGACTTTCCGAATGCCGGCCGCATGCAGCGCGTCATCGTGCAGGCCAAGGACCAGAGCCGTCTTCAGGTCGAGGATTTACTCAAGCTGAACGTCCGCAATGCCAGCGGCGGCATGGTTCCGCTGTCGTCCTTTGCAATTGCACAGTGGCAGAAAGGTTCACCGCAGATCGTTGGTTACAATGGCTATCCGACGATACGCATCTCGGGTGAACCTGCTCCCGGCAACTCGTCCGGCGCGGCCATCGCCGAGATGGAACGTCTGGCGGGCGAAATGCCTGAAGGCATCGGATTTGAGTGGACAGGTCAGTCGTTGGAAGAAATCAAGTCCGGTTCGCAGGCGCCCTTCCTGTTCGGCATCAGCCTTCTCTTCGTGTTCCTGCTTCTTGCAGGTCTTTACGAAAGCTGGTCGATCCCGTTCTCGGTCATGCTCGTGGTGCCGCTCGGTGTCATCGGTTGTGTACTTGCGGTCATGCTTGCCGGAATGCCGAATGATATCTATTTCAAGGTGGGCCTGATCGCGATCATCGGCCTGTCGGCAAAGAACGCGATCCTGATCATCGAATTTGCCAAGGATAATTACGCTGAGGGCAAGCCGTTGCTGGAATCAGCGATCGAGGCCGCAAAACTTCGCTTCCGCCCGATCATCATGACCTCGCTTGCATTCACGCTCGGTGTCGTACCATTGGCAATCGCCTCCGGTGCCAGTGCCGCCAGCCAGAACGCCATCGGCACCGCCGTTCTTGGTGGCATGATTTCGGCGACAATCCTAGGTGTGTTCTTCGTCCCGGCCTTCTTCGTCTTCGTGCTGAAACTGTTCAGGACGAAGCGGCCGGAGGCGGACGATGCAGCCGCGAGTTCCGAGATTATGCCAGGCACGCATGGTTCGCGCACATAACCTCAATCGCAGTTCGAGATGTATCCTCCTCTGCACCGCAAGGCTCCACCCCTTTCCCCAAGGGGGGGAGCCATTGTTCCAATCCAGTCCTAGGTGATCGGATGCGCATTCGACACAAAACAGCAGGCACGTTTTTTCAGTGAACCAATCACCAAGCGCGTTGATGAGCGGTCACATATACGGCAGGCAGCTTTTCCTGAAAGAGCCAGAGATCGCTCGGCCGGCCGGGCGATAATCTAGGGTGCCAGTTCCGCCGAAAACGCCGATTTGATGAGTGTTTCGGTATATTCAGCGGCTGGCCTGTTGAATATGTCGTCGGTTTCTCCCTCTTCCACGATCGTCCCGTTTTTCATGACAATGACGTAGTCCGAAATGGCCTTGATGACAGAGAGATCGTGGCTGATGAAGATGTAGGAAAGGCTGTGCGTCTTCTGCAAATCACGTAGCAGGTCGATAACCTGTCCTTGAACGGACCGGTCCAGCGCAGAGGTAGGTTCATCGAGAATGACGACATCCGGCTTGAGGATGATCGCACGGGCAATTGCGATACGCTGGCGTTGCCCGCCTGAAAACTCGTGCGGGTAGCGGTTGCGGGTGGCTGGATCGAGACCGACTTCTTTCAGTGCTTCGATAGCCCTTTTGTCCCGCTCCGCACGGCTCAAGCGTTGCTCATGCACGAACAGACCTTCAGTGATTATCTCTCCGACCGTCTGTCTTGGCGAAAGCGAACCATAGGGATCCTGAAACACAAGCTGCAAATGCCGCCGCAATGGCCGCATGGCCTTTCGGTCAAGGTCACTGATTTCCGTCTCGCCAAAGAAAATGCGGCCCTTGGAATGGGCAAGGCGTAGAAGCGCGCGACCGAGGGTGGATTTGCCTGATCCGGACTCACCGACGATGCCGATGGTTTGTCCCTGGCGAAGGCTGAGATTGACGTCGTCGACAGCCCGAAACTTGCTCGACTTCGACAGGAAACCACCCGGAATTTTATAATCGACCGTCACGTTCCGCCCGGAGAGAACGACAGGCGCCTCTTTGCCGACTGGCGACTTGTGCCCGCTGGGTTCTGCATCGAGAAGCATCCTGGTGTAGTCAGCCTGCGGGCGATCGAAGATATCTTCCGTCGTGCCGGATTCGACGATTTCCCCGCGGCGCATAACCGCGACGCGATCGGCAAAATGGCGGACAACGCCGAGATCATGCGTGATCAGGACGACGGCCATGCCGAAGCGTTTCTGCAATGACTTCAGAAGGTCGAGGATCTGTGCCTGGATCGTCACGTCGAGCGCCGTGGTCGGTTCATCCGCAATCAAGATGTCCGGCTCGTTTGCGAGAGCCATGGCAATCATGGCGCGCTGGCGCTGACCGCCGGAAAGTTCATGCGGGTAGCTGTCTATGCGCCGCTCCGGCTCAGGAATTCCCACGAGCTTCAGGAGTTCGAGAACGCGGGCACGCGCCTCCTTTTTGCTGCCACCCCTGTGGTGAATGATCGGTTCGGCGATTTGCGCGCCGATCCTGTAGAGAGGATCGAGCGAAGTCATCGGTTCCTGGAAAATCATGGTGATTTTCGCACCCCGGATATTGTTGAGCTCGTTGACCGGCAGGCCGATCAACTCGCGTCCACGATATTTTGCCGAACCCTCGATAATGCCGTTGGATGCAAGCAGTCCCATGATGCCCATCATGGTCTGGCTTTTGCCGGAACCGGATTCTCCGACGACGGCAAGCGTTTCCCCCTGTTTGACGTCGAGATCGATGCCCTTGACGGCACTCACCGTGCCGTCAGGCGTCGTGAAGTCAACTTTGAGATTGCGGACGGTGAGGATGGTTTCAGATGTCGTATTCATGTCAACGATCCTTGGGATCGAGTGCATCACGCAACCCGTCACCCACGAAATTCAGCGAAAACAGGGTCAGCACGAAGAAGATCGCCGGGAATATCAGGAGCCACGGGGCTGATTGGATATTGTTGGCGCCTTCGGAAATCAGCGCGCCCCAGCTCGTAAGAGGCGCCTGCACGCCAAGGCCGAGGAAAGAGAGGAAGCTTTCCAGAAGAATGACCTTGGGTACGACGACCGTTACGAACACGACGACGGGCCCGATCGTATTGGGAATGATATGGCGGCGGATGATCTGCCAGTCGCTCAAACCCAAGGCCTGTGCGGCGCCCACAAATTCCCGCCGCTTCAGGGCAAGCGTCTGGCCACGAACGATACGCGCCATATCCAGCCATTCCACGGCACCGATGACCAGGAAGATCAGGATGAAGCTGCGGCCGAAAAACACCACCAGGACGACCACCAGAAAGACGAAGGGCAGCGAATAGAGGATTTCGACGAAACGCATCATCACATTGTCGACACGCCCACCGATATACCCCGCGGTTGCGCCGTAAAGCACGCCGATCCCGAGTGAAACGAGGCTGGCCAGAACGCCGACGGCGATCGAGATTTGCCCACCCAGCATCACGCGCGCCAGCATGTCGCGACCGTTGGAATCGGTGCCGAAGAAGAAGTACTCGCGGTTGACGTCGCCTTCCAGCTTCAGCGTTCGGCCCTCATCTTCGGTGGCGACGACCTTTGTGTTTTCGAATTCGTTGGCGCGGTCGAAATAGCGTGTGGTGCGCGGGTCAATCGGGCTGCTGGAGGTGACGGTTGCCGTGAAGGTCTGCCCTTCGACTGAAAATTCCTTCAGCTCGACGCGCGCCCGGTTGGCAACGCCCTCCATCACGTCCTGCAGGTTGTTCACATCCGGGCGTGGCTCAAGGCTCGGCGGGACGGAGACATAGGACGAAAACACCTGATCATAGGTGTGCGTGAGGAAATGCGGACCGATGAACGAGAAAAGCGTGATCAGCAGCAGCATGACGGAGCCTGCCATGGCGGCTTTGTTTCGTTTGAAACGCAGGGCTGCCAGCTGGAACAGGCTTCGGCTTTTTACCAATGGTTGAGGGGCAATATTGCCGGGGATATCAGTCATGTCTGACCCTCGGATCGAGCAGGCCGTAGAGAATATCGACCACGAGATTGAACAGGATGACAAAAATGGCGACGAGAACGACGGTTCCCATCACCAAGGTATAGTCACGATTGATCGCGCCGAGAACGAAGTAGCGGCCGACACCCGGAATAGTGAAGATCGTCTCGATGACCGCCGAACCCGTCAACAGCGCCGCGGCGCACGGAGCCAGATAGGAAACGACCGGAAGCATCGCCGCACGCATGGCGTGGAATACCACCACGTTGCGCGCCGGAAGGCCATAAGCCTTGGCGGTGCGAATGTGGTCCATCCGCAAAGCCTCGATCATTGCGCCGCGTGTCAGGCGCGCGATGACCGCGAGCTGCGGCAAAGCAAGCGCGATCATCGGAAGGATGAGATATCGCAGCGATCCGTCGCCCCAGCTGCCGGCGGGCAGAAGCCCGAGTATGACGGCAAAGACAAGAGTGAGAACGGGCGCCACGACGAAGTTCGGCACGGTAACGCCAACCGTCGAAATCGACATGATCGAAAAATCGAAGGCACTATTCTGTCTGAGTGCGGCCAGAGTGCCGGCAAGAACGCCGCCTACCAGCGCCAGCAAAAGAGCATAGCTGCCGAGTTCCAGCGAATAAGGCAGACCTTTGCCGATCAATTGAGCGACGGTATTGTCCTTGTAGACGTAGCTCGGGCCAAAATCGCCGGTGACGGCATTGCCGAGATAGATGAGATACTGGCGCCACAATGGTTCATCCAGATGATAGGTTCTCATCAGGTTTTCCATCGTCTGCGGCGGCAGGGGACGTTCAAGATTGAACGGACCACCCGGTGCGAAACGCATCAGGAAAAACGAAATCGTGACGACGATAAACAACGTCGGCACCGCACTCGCCAAACGGCGCAGGATAAACGAGATCATGCTTTTTCGGGCTCCGGCATGGCACGGTGGTGTGAGCCACCGTGCCGACGCTGCTTATTCGGAAACGCTCAGGAAGCGGCTGAGGTGTTCGTTGGCAGCGTTGTCGGCCCAACCCTTGACACGGTTGGAAACCAGCCAGAGATCGGCCTGTGTCAGCAGCGGAGCGACCGGCTGCTCCTTCATGAGGATGGTTTCTGCCTCATGCAGCAGCTTGGAACGGGCAGCAGGATCCTTCTCGTCGTAGGACTTCTGCATCAGCGCGTCATATTCGGCGTTGTTGAACTTGGAATAGTTGAAGGTCTTGTTGGAAGATACCGAAAGCGCCAGGAAGTTTTCGGCATCGGCATAGTCGGCAACCCAACCGGCGCGCGCCACGTTGAATTTGCCGCCTTCCTGAAGGTAGCCATAGTGCGAGGCGACGTCGAGGTTCACCAGTGACACCTTCGCGCCGAAGGTGTTCTTCCACATATCAGCGATAGCCGTCGCGACGCGTTCATGGTTCGGGTTGGTGTTGTAACGGATTTCGATGGAAAGCGGCTTGCCGCCCTCACCGTAACCAGCCTCCTTCATGAGCTTGAGGGCTTCGTCTTCCCGGTCGAGCTGCGACAGTGTGGCAAAATCGGCCTTTGCCGGCTCGCCGTAGGAATCCATGCCCGGCGGAACCATGGAGTAGGCCGGAACCTGAGAGCCGCTGTAGATCTCCTTGGCGAGGAAATCGCGGTCCACTGCCATGGAAAGCGCCTGGCGGACACGCACGTCATTATACGGCGCTTCGCGGGTATCGAAGGTATAATAATAGGTCGCAAGCGTCGGCGAAACGTGAACCTGTTCGCCATAGGCCTTGCGCAGACGGTCGATCTGATCCGCGGAAAAGTTGTATGCGAGGTCCATTTCCTTTGCTTCGAAACGACGAACGGATGCGGCCTGGTCATCGATCGGGTAGAAGATGACCTTGTCGATCTTGGTGTTGGATGCATCCCAGAAACTGGTGTTCTTGACGACCGTCAGGCTGTCATTGGGAACATGCGCTTCGAGCTTGTAAGCACCGTTCGAAACCATGACGCCCGGCTTTACGAAGTTCGTGCCGTTCTTTTCGTAGCTCGCCTTGGAAATCGGCAGCGCCGTCTGGTGAGCAAGAAGCTCAAGGAAGAAAGGTGTTGAGCGCTCGAGTGTGATCTCAAGGGTCTTGTCGTCCACCGCCTTGACGCCAAGCTGGTCAACCGGAACATCGCCCTTGTTGATCTTTTCGGCGTTCTTGATCGGGTAAAGAATATTTGCATATTTTGCGGCGGTCTTCGGATCTTCGACGCGCTGGTAGGAGAAAACAAAATCTCCGGCCGTTACCGGCGTGCCATCCGACCACTTCGCATCCGCACGCAGTTTGAAGGTGTAGACGGTACCATCCTCAGACAGTGTCCAGCTTTCCGCCGTACCGGGAATGATCTTGCCGGCGGCATCGTAAATGGTGAGACCTTCATAAAGGTCTTTCAGGATAAAGGCTTCGATGTTGATGGAGGTCTGTGCCTGATCGAGCGTCTGCGGTTCGCCGGAGTTGCCGCGATGCAGAACTGTTTCCGCAAGCGCGGAACTGGCGCCAATCAGAAGCGATCCTACCAGCAGAGTGGTGAGAGCTGTTGTTTTTATCGACATTGTTTTCTTTCCCCGTGAGTATTTTGAGTGCACAAACAAGGCCAAATTTCTCCGAAGTGCAACCACAATAAATTGTGAGTTGATGCGAAAGCCACAAGTTTCACTTAACTTGACATCTTCGCGGTAGACCCAGTGGTTTCTTATAAAACACTTTGGCTGAAGCCATCCTGCGCCAGGTTGTCCCGCAGGGAACTGCCCTCCGACGACCGAGCGGTTCATGCCGAAACCTCGTCGACGCACTATCCCTTTATCCCGCTTGCCGCGATACTGGAGATGAACAACCTCTGCAGGCAGAGATAAAAGATCAGCACCGGCAGGGTGATGATAGTGAGATAGGCCATGACTTCACCCCAGGGCGTATTGAGCTGGAAGAAATATTGTAGCCCCACCATTACGGGTCTGTATGTCTCGGATTGGGTAACGAGAAGCGGCCATAGGTATTGCTGGCTGTACATGACGAGGAACTTGAGGATTGCCGCCGTCGCGATGACCGGGCCGCTGAGCGGCATCACTACCTGCGCGTAAATCCGCAGCCAGCTGGCGCCGTCGATGCGCGCCGCCTCCAGCAATTCCTTCGGCAGATCCTTGAAATATTGCACGAATAGGAAAATCGTCAGCCCGTCTGCGATCCACGGAATGATCTGCACATGCCAGGAGTTGAGCCAGCCCCAGGTAAATCCACCGCTGCTTATCCATGGCAGATTGTTGACTTCCAGCAGGAGTGGCACGGCAATTGTTTCAAAGGGAATGATGAGCGTGGCGAGGATGATCGAGAATAAAACATCCTTTCCGCGCCAGTTCAAAAAGGTGAAGGCGAAGGCGGCAAGCGAGCCAAAAAGCAGGGCGAGAAACACGGTAACGACCGTGACCAGAACCGAATTGAATATGAAGGTCGCAATCGGCGCCCGGGCGAAAGCTGCCGTGTAGTTTTCAAGCGAGAGATATCCCACCGGCAGGAAGGCTCGTATCGACGTCGCGTCACTCAGCAATTGGTCATTTGGTTTCAGCGACGAGAACCCCATGAACAACAGCGGCAAAATGAAGATCGCCGCGAAGGCGAGCATGAGCACATAGTTGCCGATGAGAAAAGCGAGGCTTTTACGTTGTCCGGCCTGCATCATTGCTTCTCCCTTGTCAGGTATCGCTGGGTCAAGGAAATGCACAGAACGAGCAGGAACAGGACGACGGAGATTGCGGAGCCTGCTGCGATGTCCTGCTGTCGATATCCTCGCTCAACGGCCTGGTAGACGATGCTCTGCGTGGAATCGCGCGGTCCGCCCTTGGTCATCACATCGATCTGCGCAAAAAGCGCAAAAGCCTGCATGGTGATGACGATGACAATCAGCACGGCTGTGTTGCGCAGCAGCGGCCAGGTTATCATGCTGAACCTCTGCCAGCGGCTCGCGCCTTCAATGTCGGCTGCCTCGTAAAGATCCGGAGAGATGGTTTGCAGGCCGGAGAGCCATATGACCATGTGGAACCCAACGCCCTGCCAGACCGACATCACCAGAATGGCCCATAAGGCGGTATCAGTTCTGCCCAGCCAGTCGATGGGCTGGAAGAGCCCGAAGCTCATGTAACTCAGGAGGCTGTTCAGGAGCCCGTTATCGGCTGCATAGATAAACCGCCAGAGCAGCGCCACCACCACCACCGACAGCACGACAGGCATGAAGTAGATCGCCCGGAAAATCGTGATGCCGGGGATCTTCTGGTTCACCAACAGGGCAAGAAACAGCGCCAGTGCAGCCTGAATCGGCGCGACGACGGCCACGAAGGAAAGCGTGTTGACAAGGGCTGTCAGGAATACGACGTCGCTGGCCAGAATGACGATCTGGTCCTCGCCCCAGCTGAAACTCTTATATTCCCGCATCCCTTCCAGATGGGGATAGTCGGGATTGTTGCGGGTGAAACTGCGAATTCTCGGATAGGAGACGGAACCATCCGCATCCCGGCTGATGCTGCCGTCCGCCTCTTTCTCCGGTTCGAGCGTTAGCACGCCGATACCCAGCAGCCGGGTGTAATTTTCAAGGCCGACAAACTCGGTCGGATTGGGAGACGTCAGCCGCTGGTTGGTGAAGGAAAAACCGAGCCCCAGCAGAAAGGGCGTGATCAGGAACAGCCCGATCAGCACCATCGCCGGTGCAGCCATGAGCCAGCCCGTGACGCCGTCCCGGGTGAGTTTTCCCTTTGAAGAAAAGAACGCCATCGATCACGACCCCTATTTGGGTTGGTAACCGGAATTGCGCTCAATGTTGTTGTTTATCTCATCCGTTGCATTGTCCAGCGTATCGGCAACATCCGCACCGTTGGCAATATCGGAAAGAGCCTTGGAAAAGACCGGCGAGATGAAGGCGTAAGCCGGAGTGACCGGACGCAACGTTCCCTGGCGCTTGGACAGTTCGAAGAAAACCTCGAGCGGGCCACCCTGCTTGTAATTCTTCGTCATCTGGGCAGCCGAGGAGGTGGCCGGGATGAGGCCGACCGCATCGGAGAACTGCGCGAGATATTTGTCCTGGATGGCGAATTCGATGAAGGCGGACGCGCCTTGCGGATGCTTGCTGGTGGCCGACACACCAAACTGCCAGGATCCGGCACCGATCTTCGGTCCCTGCCCGAAATCAGGCGCTGGCAGGAACAGCAGGTCGTCGCCATATTTCTCCAGCGCCTTCACCGCAACCCAGTTGCCCATCCATTGCAAGGCGTGGCGACCTTCCAGAAAACCGGTTTCATGATCGGCAGGCGATTGTGACGTTCCGGGTGCCAGCTTCTTCTCAAACAGAGACTGCCACCATTCTCCGAACTTGACGGCACTGTCGCCGTTGAGGAAGTTCTCGGCGGTTTGATAATCTTTCTTGTCAATCAGGCTGCCGCCGAAGCTCTCCAGAAACGGGCTGAAGGCATAGCTGTACCATTCGGTTTTATCGGCCATGCCAAGGTCTATCGCATATTCGAACTTGCCGCCGGCCGCGATTTTCTCGAGCGCCGCATTGAACTCCTCGCCGGTCCACGGCTGTTCCAGTGTGGGAATGCGAATGCCGTTTTCATCGAGAACCGATTTGCGGGCGAAGACCGCAACGGCCGCATCCCACAGGCCGACGGAATAGAGCTTGTCTCCCCACTTGCCCACGGCGCCGGGCAGGAAATTTTCAAGCTTTGCCTCATCGATCCGCAGTGGCTGCAAATAACCCGACCACGCCCAGTTCGGCATGTTCGGCCCATCGACATCCAGAATGTCGGGCAGCTTGTTGGAAAGTGCGGCGGCGGTGACGGATTCGTTATAGGCACTCTGCGGAAACTCCTGAAGCGAGACTCGCCAGTCTGACTGGGACGAATTGAAGTCCTCGATGATGCCGGCCAAAATCTTGCGTTCTTCAACATTGCCCGCGCCGTGATACCACATCGTCAGGTCGGTCTGCGCCAGTGCTGCAGTGGAAAAAAACATCGACAGGGCGGTGAATGCGCCCGCAAAAATGGCTTTGGTGCTCATGGGTGGTCCTCCTCCTGAAGAAGGGTAACTTCACCATCCAGAGATTGTTCCGAAGAAAATCAGCTGCAAAGACAAGCGCGGGATGGGACCCTTGGTCGCATCGGATGATCTTATAGAAACGGACGTTGAGGACAGGTCATGGCTTTCCAACCTCGATGTCAGGTTCGAAATAAAGCCGACGCTGCGCTTCAATCACTATACCGAAACCATCTTTGCCGCACGTGAAGGGCAGGGGCTGGCGCTTGGCTGGGGGCTTCTGGTCAAGACCTTCCTGGACGACGGGACGCTGGTGCCCTTTGATGACACCCGCATGCCTTCCGGCGCCCGTTACAACATTGTCCTGCCGATCAAATCGCGAAGGACAATGGCGATCGACCGCGCGGCGGCCTGGCTTACTGCGGCGCTGCATGGGTAAACGGCGGGATACATCGCTCAGTAACTGACCGTCACAACGACAGTATCGCTGTAAACTCCCGGTGCCGGTGTATTCTGCGCCGGGACGCGCCCATAGACGGTCAGTGTTTGCAGGGTACCGGTTCCGGTGCCCGTGGTGATTTGGCCGGCCGCACTTCCCCAGACATTCGTGCGGTTGACGTCGCGATAGAGCCCGTAGGTTATCGATCCGCCAGCCAGCACCATCCGGCGCGACGCCGGCGGGCTGTTGCTCAGGCCGCCGTTGAGCGCGACGCTGTAATTCAGGTTGCTGGTGCAGGTTAGCCCGATGGCCCCCGTTGCGTCGACTGCGGTGTTGAGAACGCCATGACTACCGAAATTGATGTTCTGTGCCGAGACAATGCAGGTCGGCGAGACCGCAGCTGTAACATTGAAGGGCACCTGTGTCGGGTTCTGGGTTATGTCGGAGCAGTTCGGTGCCAATAAAAGAAATGACGTATAGGTGAAGCTGGTCTCGGCACCGGCAAAGCTGGAGAGATAAGGGCCACGGGCGGCAGCGGCCTGACCGGCGGTAATCCTGCCGTAAACGGTACGGGTTGTGCTGTTGAGAAGGAGGGGCAGCGCCATATCGATGGGCGGAGGTGATCCAAGCGCGGGCTGGGTGACCGATCCCCATGGCGTTGTGCGCCCGGAGTTCTGGTACAGCTGATAATTGAGGACGTTGCTACCTTGCAGCATCCGTCGGATGCCGCCCGATTGCCCGCCACTACCGGCATTGATGTTGGGGCAAATGCGGATGGAAAGCGCCAGCGACAAAGGGTTGGAGCAGGTCACCGACAATGTGGCGGTGGTATCCACGGCGCTGCCGCTTGTAAGGTTGACGAAGCCGAAACTCATGTCCGACATGCTGAAGCTACAGCTTTGCGCCAGAACCGGTGTCCCGGACAGGAAAGCGGCGATGGCAAGGGCAGCGCGGGTCAGATCCTTCATTGAACGCTCCTGCATGTGGCTTCAAGGGTGGCGCGTGTCTTGGCGGCAGGGGAGACGGTAATCTGCGCTTCGCACTCTCCCTTTGTGGGTTGCGTGATGGAAAGCCGATGTGTTTCGCCGATATTATCGAGATAGGCCTGTCCGTCATAACCAACGATGAAGTCACGCTCACCGTCGATCTTGCCGGTCGATCCGGTTTCGATAAACTGGCCGCTTTCATCCTTCAGCGTCACCAGCGCCACCTGCCCCTCGGTTTCCACCTTGAAGTTGACGACTGCTCCGGCGCGTTCTGTCGGTTTGACGGTTTGTTTTGTCGTGTCGATGCGGGCATCGACGGGAAGATTGCTGGGGTCCAGCGTGATGTTGTTGACGTCATAGGATCGCAGGTTCGGAAGCAGTATCTTTCCGCGTCGGTTCGTCTGGCCGATCGGGCGGTTTTCCAGCAGAATATCGACACCGGGTGCGCCCGCATCCACGACGGCGAAGGCGTCATCGATCCGGTTTCCAATAAAGACATCGCCACCGGCCAGCGCTATTGATCCGTCGATCTGGGCATAGGCCTGTGTCGTGCGGTTGAATTGATCGACGCCGGCCGACACACGCGCGACGCTGCCGCGATAACTGCCGGAGGCGGAGGCGATATCGTTGCCGCCCATCGAACCGCGCAGGCGCCAGCCATAACTTCCTTCCGCCTGCTCCTCGGATTTTCCGACTTCGGCCGTCATGGAATATCCGTCCGCATCGGAGGACATGCCGGCTGAACCGGAGACGCCGCCGCCAAACGACCAGGAGAGGCCGGCATAGATGCCATAGGAATTGCTGTCCTCGAGGTCCTTATAAGCGGTGATGAAGATATTGCCGTTTTCGCCGAAGGGCCGCGTGGCGGAAAGGCCAAGCAGCCGGGATTTTCTTTCATCGAAGGTTTCCAGCTGTGTGTAGGAGAAGTTAAGGCTCGTCTCATCGAAGCCGAGTTGCGTGGACACGGAAATCTGGTCGAGCGCGCGCGGTGGCCGCGCACTGAGCAGGCCGGCTATCGTGCGGACTTTTGATGTATCGGCGGAAACGGATGCCATGTCGTTATAGTCGCCGAATGTCCGTTGCGAGCGGGCGTTTAACCGTACTCCAAGCAATTCGGCTTCGACATTTGCGGAAAGCTGATAACCGCTTTCTGCGCCAAACCGGCTCGATGCGCCCGAAATCGCCGCCAGTCCATGGGCTCCAAGCGTGAAGACGCCGCCGAAGCCGATATTGTAGAAATCCTCGCCGCCTTCGGCGTGGCCCTCCAGCGTCAACCCGTCCGACAATCCATAGCGCACCGTCGCCGAGCCGAGTGGCCTGTCATCATAATCGAAAGACGAGGTGCCGTAATTGCTCCGGGCAAAGCCAAGCTCGGCCGAAAAATCGATGAGACCCTTCGCGAGCAGATCCGGCGAGGTGTAAAAAGGCGTTTCGGACACGGTTTCACGCCCCAGCGCATCCCGCACTACCAGTCTTGCATTGCCCGCGCCGCTGATGACCGGAAGATTGGTGATGGAGAATGGTCCCTCGGGAACATCCTGCGACAGGCGGCGGATATTGTTGACATAGACATCGACGGTGGAGGGCACCGCAGCGGAGCCTGCGAATTCCGGCATCGGCATGGTGACGATATCCGGCCGCAGATCGAAGTTTCGGCGGATCTGCACGCCGCCCAACCGCGTTGGACGTGTCCAGCTCAGCCCCCCGGTAATCAGGTCTCCGGCCCGGTATGTCGTCAGGCTGTCCTCATCGGAGTAGCTCCAGGTGGTGTCGAGGCGCTGAGTGTCGAATTGCGACAGGCGTGATGTGCTCAGGACCTGAGACGAAGACAGCACGCCCAGCGGGCCAAACACCCGGCTTTCCAAAAGGGCGGAGACACCGTTGAAGTCGGTCAGATCCGACCATTTGTTGCCGCCGGACGAGCCGTAGATCGTGTAGTTCACCAGACCTCCAAAATCGCCAGTGGCCTTGTCCTGCACATCCTCGTTTTCCTCCTCGACGCTCCTGCCGGATGCGTCAATGACCTTGCTCGCCCGTGCCGCCGTGGGCAGGGTGAAATGGACCGACTGCGTGCTTTCATCATAACGGGTCACCACATCCGGCAGCCTGGAGACATCGATCCAGCCATCATCGCCTGCCGCGCTCTCAACCGGAGAAATCCCGATGTTTTTCAGCTGTTCCGGTTCGATAAGAAGCGACCCGGCGTCGTTTTGACGAAATGTGGCGATCAGTTCCGTTGAAACATCATTGATGTAGACTTCGAGCTGCAATTGCCCGGCTTCTTTTGCAGCAAAAGAAGTGGGCGGCGTCGCAGGGGGCAAATCCTGCGCCACGGATAAACTGCTCGATGAAAAGATCGTCAAACCTGCAATCGTCAAAACGGCAAGGTCAGCCGCCGTTGACGCGCGCCGTCGCATTGACGGGGCCGCCTTCGCTCTCAGCCGAAATCTTCAGTGTGCCACCAGCTTTTTTGCTGCCGGTTGCCGGAACAAGAAAGCTTGCGCCGGATTTGCCAAGCACATAGCCCACCAGGCCCTGTTGCTGGGCAATTGCTTGCCCGTTGCCACCCAGAACTTTCAGGTTGGCGATCCGTATCCGTTTCTGACCATTGTTGGAAACGGATACCCTGTAACCTTTGCCCTGTGGCGTTATCGACCAGACCGGCTCGGCATCGCCTGTGGAAGCGGGCGAAAAGAAAACCGGGATGGAGTGGCGAACGACCAGACTGACCGTGCCGGACTGGGGTCTTCCCGCAGCGGGCAATTCATCCACGATGACGCGGTAGCTCTCTTCCGCCCTGATGGGTGTTTTGGAAAGCCGGACGATCCGGATAAGGTTCTCGGCGCCCGGCTTCAGCTGCGTCATCGGCGGGCTGGCGACGACGTCCTCCGCCGCGGTGTAGACGTCCGAGCCGTTTTGCTGGGTCCAGCGGAATATCCTGACCTGAACGTTGATCGGCGTTTTCGCATCATTCCATATGCGCAGGCTGGACGCCGCCGCCGGCGCCCTTAAATCCAGAATGACTGGTGAAACCCGCAAAGATGCGGCGTGTGAAGGTGAGACACTCAAACCGGCAATAAACGCAGCCGCTAAGGTAAAAAGACGCATGCGCGATCCTCCCTATGGCGATCAGTAATTGAGCGTGGCCGTCACCGTATCGGTATAGACGCCGACCGCAGGTGTCGTCTGGGCAGGTACGCGCCCATAGACCGTGAATGTTTGCGGCGCTCCGGTTCCCGTTCCTGTCTGGCGATCCGTCCCCACGGTGTTGCCCCACACCGTGGTATGTGCCGCAGTCGTATAGAGTGAATATGCAATGGTGGCACCCGCCGGGGACGTCATCAGGCGGCTGGCGACAGTGGCGCCCGAACCGGCGCCGGCGCTCAGGCCAAGGCTGAAGGGTGTGCTGGAGGTGCATTGAACGACGACCTGACTGGTCGCGTCGATATTGTTGCTGATGACACCATTGGTGCCGAAATTCAGATTGCCGGCCGAGTTGATCTGGCATGCCGCCTGAATGGTGATCTGTACCGTGAAGTTTGAAGTGGCGACCTGCGCCATGCCTGATGACGGCGCAAGGGCGAACGCCGCAAGTGATAATAGGTAGCCTGATGTTGCGAACTTCATGCTCTCTCCCCAAGCGGCTGCGCTGCAGATTTCCTCGGTCACAACGCAGGATCACCCCAATAGCGGGTAATTAGAATAATCTAATACTCGCTTCGATTTGGTTAACAAATCCTTAACGGCGGGGCCTAGAAAACTACAGGATGAAATACAGCATAAAGTACAACCGTAAATTCTGTGGTATTCGCGGATGAGAGAGTAGATAAATCCTCGAAAAAATTTAGATAATCAGTGGCTTGTCCATTTCCTCGCAGTGAGGTTGGATGTGATGGTGCACACTTGGATGAAGACGCCAGATTGTGACCTTTGGCCGATGGCCATATAGGGAGCCCTTATTCCTGACTTTCGAGTCGATAACGGCTTCCGGGATATAATAACCGTACCGATGTTACCGCACGGCTTGAAGACCATGTCCGTCGCCGAACCTGCAGGCAGGGTTCGTGACGGCCGATCGCCAGCAACTTGCATTCCCATGGCTGGGGCGCTGCTGCCTCGATGAACTGTTCGGTCCGGGAAATTGGCGCCAATGCCGTCAGATAGGCATTTGGCGTCGTCAAGCTGAAGTCCTGTCGCAGATAGTCCGGGGCGACCGCGGCATTCACGAAACGATCTTCCAGCTGGATCGGCACGTCGTCTTCGTGATGAACGATGATCGAATGGAAAATCGTAGCGCCAACGTCGATCTCCAGCGCGGAAGCAAGATCGGGACCGCATACTTCGGTCTGCGCCAGGATCAGGCTGGCCTGGTGGGAGGAGCCCCGTTCCTTGATCTCGTCGGCGATGTTGCGCACACCCATCATCGCGGCGCTTCTCTTTTTTGATGCGACGAATGAGCCGCGTCCCTGAACACGCACGATGACACCTTCGGTCGCAAGCTCCCGCAGGGCACGGTTTGCCGTCATCCGGCTGACGCCCAGCATCTCCACCATCTCGTTCTCGGAAGGAACCCGGTGGTGAAGGGGCCATTCGCCGCTTGCGATCTTTGCCTTGATTTGCGTTTTCACACGCTCATAGAGCGGCAGAGAAGGATACTCGCTGGATGTTGCGAGGTCGCTTTCGATCACGGACGGCATTTAAACTCCCTGAAAATCGGCATGCTGCCTAAAATATAACCAGCATTTCGGACGCATGCAAAATATCATCTTTGCGCTTGCTTGTCTCCTAAAACCATGCAAAGTTACATATACAACTTGTGAAACATCGATGGGACTTGAAAAGTCGATCTTTTGCAGGCGCATTTTTCTCGTAAGTGGCTGAAGTGAGGATGTTTGCGTGCCGACCCGCTCCGAAAGGGGAATGCAGTCTGGCTCGCCGATATCGGGAGAAAGGGCTGTGAATGCGTGGTTATGAACCGTTTACGGCTTTATTGGTTTGCAGGCGGCCGCATATGTTTCGGCGCGAGACAGCTGGATTGGCCGCGTTCAGGGTTCGAGCGGTGCCGGTTCTCCAGGCGCTCTTTCATCGCCCTTCCTGCTTGCCGCCATTCTCCGCCATCAAAGC
The DNA here is from genome assembly GCF_041414895.1 of Agrobacterium sp. O3.4. Taxonomy (NCBI): domain Bacteria; kingdom Pseudomonadati; phylum Pseudomonadota; class Alphaproteobacteria; order Hyphomicrobiales; family Rhizobiaceae; genus Agrobacterium; species Agrobacterium sp. O3.4. Next base: position 232,533 of record NZ_JALPZP010000004.1, on the reverse strand, counting down.
CGATTTCGTAAAGTTGTATAGTGAACTTAAGGAGAGCTATTTTCGTTGCCGGCAGGGGGTAGGTGTCTTGATCGGACCTGCGCCAAACAGTCTCGCTGACCGGGCGAAAGGTCGACATTCCTTCATTATATTTTCAGGGAGATCCTGCGCCGGCACCGCATGAATTTGTGCCGACAACATGCCAACCATCAATCAAAAAGGGGAATAAGATGTTGAATGTAAAATTTAAATTCGCGCTCGCCGCCACGGCCCTGTTTGCGGCGCTGCCCTTGGGCTCGGCCCATGCAGCCAGCTATTGCGGCGAGGGAAAGACTGTCACTTTCGCTGGCATCGACTGGGAAAGCGGCGCCTTCATCACCGAAGTCATGAAGGCCATCCTGTCGAAGGGATATGATTGCAAGGTCGATTCCATTCCCGGCAATTCGGTGACCCTGGAACAGGCCACGGCCAATAACGACGTCCAGATTTTTGCCGAGGAATGGATCGGCCGGTCTGACGTCTGGAACAAGGCTGCTGCCGCAGGACAGGTTACCTCGGTCGGCAAGACCTTCGTCGGCGCTTCCGAAGGCTGGTTCGTTCCTGAATATCTGATCAAGGGTGACGCGACAAAGGGCATAGAGGCAAAGGCCCCCGACCTGAAAAGTGTCGAGCAGCTTTCCGATCCGAAGATCGCCGCCCTTTTTCAGGATCCTGAAGAGCCGTCCAAGGGACGTTTTCTCAATTGCCCTTCGGGCTGGACCTGTGAGGGTGTCAATACCGCCAAGCTTCAGGCCTACAAGCTCGACACGACCTACGTGAACTTCCGCCCGGGCACTGGTACAGCGCTGGATGCGGGGATCAGCGCCGCCTATCTTCAGGGTGAGCCGCTGCTGTTCTATTACTGGAGCCCGACCGCAATCATGGGCAAATACAAGCTCGTGCAGCTTTCCGAGCCGGCCTACACCGAAGCCTGCTGGAAGGACCTGACAAGCGCCGATGGCAAGCGGGAGGCCGGATGCGCTTTCCCGGCGGTTGAGGTCGCCTATGGCGTCAACAGCGACTTCGCGAAGGCCGCGCCGGATATCATCGAAATCCTCGGCAAGGCGACCTTCCCGCTCGAAGAGGTCAATTCCAGCCTCGCTTATATGGTTGACGAAAAGGCCGATGCAGTGGCCGCAGCGACGCGCTTCCTGAAGACCAAGGGCGACATCTGGGGCGCATGGGTGTCGCCAGAGGCCAAGACCCGTATCGAAGCCGCGATCAAGTAGTAATCACGGGGCCGCATGCCGGATTGGCATGCGGCTTTTCTCTTTTCCCGTCAGAGCCGTGACCGTCGGGGACGGAAGACGGCAAAGTGCGAGGACGCCACCCGATGTTTCCTGAAACTCTTCATATTTCCATTCGTGGCCCGATCAACGACTTCGTCCAGTCGCTGGTGGTCAATTACGGCTTCGTCTTCAAGGCTATTTCGCAGACCATTCTGCAGGTTATCCTGTTCATGGAATGGATATTGCGCGGCCTGCCATGGTGGCTGGTCCTGCTTGCCTTCCTGGTGCTCGCATGGTTTGCCGCGCGCAAGATCTCGCTTGTCGTCATGGTCGGGGTCATGCTGCTCGTCGTCGGCGCCCTCGGGCTTTGGGACCTGACGATGCAGACGCTGGCGCTGATGCTCATCGCCAGCCTGATTTCCATCATCATCGGTGTTCCGGTCGGCATCTGGCTCGCCAAGAGCCAAATCATGCGGCGTATCACGCTGCCTGTCCTCGACGTCATGCAGACGATGCCGAGTTTCGTTTATCTGATCCCGGCAATTATGCTTTTCGGCCTCGGCAAGGTGCCGGCGGTGCTCGCGACCATCATCTACGCCGTACCACCGCTGATCCGCCTGACCGATCTCGGCATCCGCCAGGTGGATCGCGAAGTGGTGGAGGCGGCAACCGCTTTCGGCAGCAGCCCGTCGCAGATCCTGTTCGGCGTCGAACTACCGCTGGCCACACCCACGATCATGGCCGGCCTGAACCAGACGATCATGATGGCTCTTTCCATGGTGGTGGTCGCTTCGATGATCGGCGCGCGTGGTCTGGGCGAACAGGTCCTGAACGGGATTCAGACACTGGATGTCGGAAAGGGTCTCGAGGCAGGTCTGGGCATCGTCATTCTCGCCATCGTCCTCGACCGTATTACGCAGGGCTTCGGCCAATCCAGCCGGAAGGAGCGCGGCGATGACTGATATCGCAATCCGTAACGTTTCCAAGATTTTCGGCGGCAACTGGAAAGCCGCGCTCGCCATGACGAAGGACGGCGCCGACAAGGCTGAAATATTGGCCAAGACCGGTTGCAGCGTCGGCCTCGATGATGTCAGCCTCGATATTGCTGGCAGCCGCATCTTCGTTATCATGGGGCTGTCGGGTTCCGGAAAATCGACGCTTGTGCGCCATATCAACCGCCTGATCGAACCGACGAGCGGTGAAATCCTGGTTGGCGGCAGCAATGTGCTTGATCTTAACGCCAAGGACCTGCGGGATTTCCGCAATCGCCGTGTCAGCATGGTGTTCCAGAATTTCGGCCTCATGCCACACCGCACGGTTATGCAGAATGTCGTTTATGGCCAGCGTGTACGCGGGCTTTCGAAGGCGGAAGCAAACCCGATCGGCATGCAATGGATCGAGACCGTCGGGCTTGCCGGTTATGAAAACAAGATGCCCCATCAGCTTTCCGGCGGCATGAAGCAGCGTGTCGGCCTTGCGCGGGCTCTCGCGGCCGATACCGACGTTATTCTTATGGATGAGGCATTTTCCGCTCTCGATCCGCTGATCCGCGCCGATATGCAGGATCAGCTTCTGCAGCTGGAGAAGAACCTCTCGAAAACCATCGTCTTCATCACGCATGATCTTGATGAGGCGCTGCGTATCGGTGCGCAGATCGCGATTCTAAAGGACGGGAAACTGGTGCAGGTCGGGACGCCGGACGATATTCTCAATCGTCCCGCCAATGATTATGTCGCCCGCTTCGTGCAGCGCCGCACGGGTGCGGCGGTCGCCCACCATGATTGAGAGCGTTATCATCGATCAGGGTATCTCGTGGCGGGATGTCGCCATGGTGGCAAAAGGTGCACGAATGCAGCTTGCCGATGCCGCGTGGAAGCGTATCGCCGCCGCGCGTGACATTGTCGAGGCGCTGGTGTCGAAAGGCGTGCGCGGCTATGGCATCAATACCGGTGTCGGTGCCCTGTGCGATGTGATCGTGGACAGGGATCGGCAACAGGTTCTGTCGCGAAACATCCTGCTCAGCCATTCCTGCGGGGTCGGAGAGCCGCTGGGGCGGGAGCAGACACGTGCGATCATGGCCGCGCAGATCGTCAATTTCGCCCATGGTTTTTCCGGCGTCCGCGTGGAAACCGTCGAGGCGCTGCTGGCGCTTTTGAATGCGGATGTTTTGCCCGTCATTCCCTCACGCGGTTCGGTCGGATATCTCACCCATGCTGCGGCAATCGGGCTGGTATTGATCGGCGAAGGCGAAGCGGTGCGTGATGGCGAAAGGCTTTCCGGCCGGCAGGCGCTGGGGGCTGTCGGTCTCTCTCCGCTTGTGCCTCTGGCCAAGGAAGGGCTGAGCCTCGTCAACGGAACGCCCTGTGCCACCGGACTTGCCTGCCTGGCGCTGTCGCAAATGGAAAATCTGCTGGACTGGGCGGATGCGGCGGCGGCAATGAGCTATGAAAATCTGGGCGCGCAATCCGATCCTTTTTCGGCAGCGCCGCTCGCTCTGCGCACATCTCCTGGGCTTCAGGCCGTTGGGAACAATCTCCGCCGTCTGCTGGCGGATAGTCCCCTCTTGGCGCGCTCGGCGGGGTCGCGCACGCAGGATCCGCTCAGTCTTCGCGCCGTGCCGCAAATCCATGGCGCCATTCGCGACAGCGTCGCTCAGATCGGCGAAGTGGTGAATCGCGAACTGGCAAGTGTTACGGACAATCCCGTCGTTACCGGTTCGCCTGATATGCCGCAGGTGCATTCGCAGGCCCATGCGGTTGGCGCGGCATTGGGGCTTGCCATGGATGGTCTGGCCATAGCCGCTGCAGAACTGGCAAGCATTGCGGAGCGCCGGATCGACCGTCTCGTCAATCCGCTGGTCAGCGGCCTGCCGGCTTTTCTGGCGGAAGGCAGCGGTGTCTGCTCCGGTTTCATGATCATTCAATATACGGCAGCGGCGCTGGTGGCGGAAAACCGGCGGCTGGCTGCGCCCGCCAGTCTGGATGGCGGCATTACCTCTGCCTTGCAGGAGGATATTCTCACTCACGCCACGTCGGCGGCCGACAAGGCGCTTTCCATCATCGCCAATCTGGAAACGATTCTTTCAATCGAGATCATGTGTGCGGCGCAGGCTTATGACATGCAACCTGGAAACGCCGGCATGGCGCCCGGCACCAATGCCCTCTACCAGCGTGTTCGCGCAGACGTTCCCTTTTACCGCGATGACCGGCCGCTCAATTCCGTGCTTGCCATGGTCGAAAAGCTGCTGCGTGGCACGAGTGCCGGGATTGAGCATCTGTCATAAGCGTCGGTGATGCGCCGCCGGTGACGAATTTTATCCACCGGCGTCGTCTTCAATCCAGCATCACCATATGCGCGGGCAGTTGCTCCTCGAAAAACCTCGAGAAGGTCGCGATGCGGGGCGGCAGCTTCTGGTAGGGCGGATAATAGAGCGTCAGCCAGAGTTCCGGCGGCGACCAGCCGCGCAGAACATGTGTCAGCCGGCCGCTGCGGATATGTTCGGCGATATGAAACCCCGGCAACATGGCCACCCCGGAACCATCCGCCGCCAAATCTGCCAGAACCTCGCCATTATTGGCGCTGAATCTGCGGCCGGCGGAAATCGTGATGCTTGATCCGCCATCCGAAAGGACCCAGTTCTCCCGCCGGCTTTCACCGCTATAGGCAAGGCAGTCGTCGGGCGTCAGCTCGCCTGGATGTTCCATCTGCGTGAACCGGCTGCCCGGCGCCGCCACCAATATTCTCGGCACGGCCCTGATCTTGCGCCAGATGGTGAATTTGTCTGATGGAGCAGACGAAATGCGGATCGCGAGGTCGTAGTCGTCATCGACGATGTTGACCAAGCCGTCGGACAGCGAAATCTCGAAGCACATTTTCGGGTAAAGTTCCCGGAAACCCGAGAGTATCGGTGGCAAAACGGTTTTCCCGAGCCATGTCGGCGCGCTGATCCTCAGTCTTCCCTGATCGGCCTTGTGAGCATTCCTGACGTCGCGCCGGGCATTTTCGAGCGCTTCAATTGCCGGCTGTATCTGCGCGGCGAAAACGGCTCCGTCGGTCGTCAGCGACACCTGGCGGGTGGTGCGGACGAATAATTGCACGCCGAGATCACATTCAAGCGCGGCAATGGCGCGGGTGACGGCTGCTGCCGTCATGCCCAGTTCGCGGGCCACCTGCGCGAAGTTGCGCTTTTCGGCCGCCATCAGAAATGTTTTGAGAGCTTTGTGGTCGTTCATCTCTATTATTTCAAAAACCGCAATTCAGTCGCAAGAAATATTGCAATTCTTCGATGCAATCAAGCGGCGTATATCTTTGTCATCGAAACGGACACACCAACGAAGAAAGCGCCGACGATGATCAAGGATATCAAGGGCCTGCACCACGTTACCTCCATGGCGTCGGATGCGCGGCAGAATAACAGTTTTTTCACCGAAACGCTCGGCCTGCGCCGGGTGAAGAAGACCGTCAACTTTGATGAGCCCAGCGTCTATCACCTTTATTACGGTGATGAAACGGGAACGCCCGGCACGGTCATGACCTATTTTCCCTTCGCCCAGATGATGGCCGGTCGTCCCGGTGTCGGTGAAGTGGGCGAGACCCAGTTCTCCATTCCGAAGGGTTCGCTCGGCTTCTGGAAAGATCGTCTCATTGCCAAAGGTGCCGCCGGCATTCAGGCCGACACGGTTTTCGGCGACAATCGCCTGCGCTTCACCGGTCGCGATGGCGACGGTCTCGCGCTGATCGAAACCGGCAATGATGCACGTGCTGGCTGGTTGGCCGAAGGCATATCAGAAGAAAACGCCATACGCGGTTTCACCGGCGCGCGCTTCAATCTTCACGACACGGCTGCGACCGAGGAGCTTCTGCGTTTCATGGGTTATGAGCGGGCCGAAGTTGAAGGGAACGTCACCCGTTTCGCCATCCCTGGTGGCAATGGCGCGGATACGATCGATCTGGCGGCGCTGCCGAAGACACCCTTTGCCCGCCCCGGAGCCGGTTCGGTGCACCACATCGCTTTTGCGGTCGAGAACCGCGAAAAGCAGCTCGAAGTGCGTAAGGCGCTGATGGATACCGGCTATCAGGTAACCCCGGTCATCGACCGCGATTACTTCTGGGCGATCTATTTCCGCACCCCGGGCGGTATCCTGTTCGAGATCGCCACCAATGAACCGGGTTTCGACCGGGACGAGGATACCGCGCATCTTGGTGAAGCACTCAAGCTGCCGAACCGGTATGAGCCGTTCCGCAACAAGATCGAGGCGAGCCTGGTTCCGCTTGCCGCCTGAGACGGATCGCTGATCCGAAAAGACTGACCGATACACATTCACGCCTTTTAAAGATGGCTGCCCGCGCCGGGCAGTCCACTGGCGAAGCCTTGTCAATTTCCACCGCCGCAGATCGGCAATCACCACCTGAACGGAGAACGAAAATGTCCAAGCTCGAAGTCCTGACCCCCGCCAACAGCCAGTTGATCTTCATCGACCAGCAGCCGCAGATGGCTTTCGGTGTGCAATCGATCGATCGTCAGACCCTGAAGAACAATGTCGTCGGCCTCGCCAAGGCTGCCCGGATATTCAACATCCCGACGACCATCACGACGGTCGAAACGGAAAGCTTCTCCGGCAACACCTTCCCGGAATTGCTCGCGGTTTTCCCGGAGAATGATATCCTCGAGCGTACCTCGATGAATTCCTGGGATGACCAGAATGTCCGCGACGCCCTGGCGAAGAACGCTGCCGGTGGCCGCAGGAAGATCGTCGTTTCCGGCCTCTGGACGGAAGTCTGCAACACCACCTTCGCGCTCTCGGCGCTCCACGATGTCGCGGATTACGAGATCTACATGGTGGCGGATGCTTCCGGTGGCACCTCTGTTGATGCACACAAATATGCGATGGACCGCATGGTGCAGGCCGGTATCATCCCGGTCACCTGGCAGCAGGTGCTGCTTGAGTGGCAGCGCGACTGGGCACGCAAGGAAACCTATGACGCGGTCACCTCGCTGGTGAAGGAACATTCCGGCGCCTATGGCATGGGCATCGACTATGCCGTCACCCACGTCCATGGCGGTGAAGAACGCGTCAAACACGGCAAGCGCATCGGCCCCAACCCAGCCCAAAAATAAGCTTTCAACCGCGCCGCACCGGAAGGATCGATGTCCCCTCCGGTGCGGCTTTCATCCATCTAGGAGGTTCCCATGAAAGTCTATCTTCTGTCGCTTGGCGCCGGCCTGCTGGTCGGCATTGTTTACAGCCTGCTCAATGTGCGTTCACCTGCGCCGCCCATCATCGCTCTTGTCGGCCTGCTTGGCATATTGCTTGGGGAACAGGTCATTCCTTTTGCAAGGTCGATCATCGGCAAGGAACCGGCCGCCGTTTCGTGGATCAACCAGATCAAGCCGCATGTGTTCGGCCATATGCCGAAGGGCAGCGGAGAGACCGTGGATCTCGCCAGAGCGAAACAGCCTGTGGATGGGGAGAGAAGCTGATGCCGACGCGACGCACCTTTCTCGGCGCGGCATCGAGCCTTGCCTTTCCGCATCTCTTTTCACCGGCCAAGGCCGCTGATTCCATTCAGACCGGAGCTTATTCCATGTATCCCGACACCATTCTTCACAATGGCCGCCTGACGACGCTTGACCGCGGCAATCCGAATGCAACGGCAGTTGCCATCAGGGATGGTCTGTTTGTTGAAGTGGGAACCGATGCCGATGTCATGGCGCTCGCCGGGCCGGAGACGAAAGTCATCGATCTGAAGGGTAAACGTGTGCTGCCCGGCCTGATCGACAATCACACTCACGTCGTTCGCGGCGGCTTGAACTTCAACATGGAACTGCGCTGGGATGGTGTGCGCTCGCTGGCGGACGCCATGGACATGCTGAAACGTCAGGTGGCGATCACGCCCGCCCCGCAATGGGTGCGCGTCGTTGGCGGCTTCACCGAGCATCAATTCGTCGAAAAACGCCTGCCGACCATTGAGGAAATCAATGCGGTGGCTCCAGATACGCCGGTCTTCCTGCTGCATCTCTATGATCGGGCGCTGCTGAATGGTGCTGCGTTGCGCGCGGTTGGTTATACGCGGGATACGCCGAACCCGCCCGGCGGCGAGATCACTCGCGATGCGAACGGCAATCCCACGGGCATGCTGCTCGCCAAGCCGAATGCCGGCATCCTCTATTCGACACTCGCCAAGGGACCGAAGCTGCCGCTCGATTATCAGGTCAACTCCACCCGTCATTTCATGCGTGAACTGAACCGGCTGGGTGTGACCGGCGTGATCGATGCGGGTGGCGGTTTCCAGAATTATCCCGATGACTATGAGGTCATCCAGAAGCTTTCCGACGAAGGCCAGATGACCGTGCGTCTTGCCTACAACCTCTTCACGCAGAAACCCAAGCAGGAAAAGGAGGATTTCCTCAACTGGACCTCTTCGGTCAAATACAAGCAGGGCAATGACTATTTCCGGCACAATGGTGCAGGTGAGATGCTGGTCTTTTCCGCTGCCGATTTCGAGGATTTCCGCCAGCCACGACCGGACATGCCGCCGGAAATGGAAGGCGAACTGGAAGACGTCGTCCGAATTCTTGCGGAGAACCGCTGGCCCTGGCGTCTGCACGCCACCTATGACGAGACGATCTCGCGGGCTCTGGATGTCTTCGAAAAGGTCAACCGGGATATTCCGCTCGAGGGCCTGAACTGGTTCTTCGACCATGCCGAAACCATCTCGGACCGCTCCATCGACCGCATCGCAGCGCTTGGTGGTGGCATCGCCACCCAGCACCGCATGGCCTATCAGGGCGAATATTTCGTCGAACGGTATGGACAGGGAGTTGCCGAGGCGACGCCACCGATCCGGAAAATACTCGACAAGGGCGTCAATGTCTCTGCCGGTACCGATGCCACCCGCGTCGCCTCGTACAATCCGTGGGTTTCCCTTTCGTGGATGGTAACCGGCAAGACCGTCGGCGGCATGCAGCTCTATCCACGCGCCAATTGCCTCGATCGCGAAACGGCACTGCGCATGTGGACCGAAAAAGTCACATGGTTCTCGAACGAGGAGGGCAAAAAGGGCCGCATCGAAAAAGGCCAGTTCGCCGATCTGGTGGTGCCGGACAAGGATTATTTCGCCTGTGCCGAGGATGAAATTTCCTTCCTCACCTCCGAGCTGACCATGGTTGGCGGCAAGATCGTCTATGGTGCCGGTGATTTCAGGGCACTCGATGAGAACGACGTGCCTCCCGCCATGCCCGACTGGTCGCCGGTTCGTGCTTTCGGGGGTTATGCCGCCTGGGGTGAGCCGCAAGGGGCTGGAAAGAACTCGTTGCGACGGGCGGCAATCACGTCCTGCGGCTGCGCCAGCGATTGCGGTGTGCATGGCCACGACCATGCCGGAGCCTGGACATCGAAGCTGCCCATCGCCGATCTGAAGGGCTTTTTCGGAGCGCTTGGCTGCTCGTGCTGGGCGGTTTAAGCCCGACCCGCTGAATGCCAGATCGACCATGCGGGCAGCGGATTGTCGCTGCCCGCATCCGACGCGAAGGAAGCCCTCTCAGGCGGGCTAATGTTGCGAAATATGCAATTATATCGAAACTATTGATGCAATTGTTGGCGATAATTGTTTCAGCCAATATCGCTCCATCAGATGAACGCAGTGCCGGTCGAACCGAACGGCCAAGATCGCAGGAGCAGACAATGACCGAACCATCTTCAACACTTCGCCCTCACGGGCTTCTTACGGGCGTTGTTGCCTCGCCTGTCACACGAATCCTTGCGCTTCTGGCGCTTTGCTCGGCCTATATTCAGGGGCCGCTGACCAAGATTTTCGACTTTCCCGGTGCGATTGCCGAGATGAACCATTTTGGGCTTCATCCCGCTGCGGTCTTTGCCGTTGTCGTCATTGTGTTCGAGCTTACCGCCTCGGCCATGGTGGTTTCCGGCTTTCTGCGCTGGGCAGGCGCTCTGGCGCTTGCGGGCTTCACGCTTCTGGCCACCTTCATTGCTCTTCGGTTCTGGGAAATGGCACCCGGCATGGACCGCATGATGGCAACCAACGCCTTCTTTGAACATCTGGGTCTGGCTGGCGCCTTTGTTATCGTCGCCGCAATCGATCTCACGAAAGGAACAGGCAAATGAATGCCGCAAAATCCTCAACGAGCAGCTTTGCTCCGCTTGCGCAGCCGGTTTTTGCCGTCCTCTGGGCCGCAACCGTGCTCGGCAATACCGGCAGTTTCATGCGCGATGTCGCCAGTTCGTGGCTTATGACCGATCTTTCGGCCTCGCCGGCGGCAGTCGCCATGGTCCAGGCGGCGGGAACCCTACCGATCTTTCTGCTGGCGATCCCGGCCGGCGTGTTGACGGATATTCTCGACCGTCGCAAATTTTTGATTGCGGTCCAGCTGCTCCTGGCCTCTGTCAGCCTCACCCTCATGGTTCTCGCCCATACTGGATTGTTGTCCGTCAGCGCCCTGATCGGCCTTACCTTCCTTGGCGGTATCGGTGCGGCGCTGATGGGACCGACCTGGCAGGCCATCGTGCCGGAACTGGTGAAACGCGAGGATATCAAAAGCGCTGTCGCGCTCAATTCGCTGGGCATCAATATTGCCCGTTCCATCGGTCCTGCGGTCGGCGGCATATTGCTTGCTGCCTTCGGTGCGGCCGTTACTTACGGTGCAGATGTCGCCAGCTACTTTATCGTCATCGCGGCGCTCCTGTGGTGGCCGCGGGCGAAGAACGCCAATGATGTGCTGGCGGAAGGTTTCTTCGGCGCATTCCGGGCCGGCCTTCGTTACACGCGCGCCAGCCGGCCGCTGCATGTCGTCCTGCTGCGGGCTGCAATCTTCTTTGCATTCGCCAGTGCCGTCTGGGCGCTTCTGCCACTGGTCGCACGGCAATTGCTCGGCGGAGATGCCAGCTTTTATGGCATTCTGCTCGGCGCGGTCGGTGCCGGCGCCATTGGCGGCGCCCTGATCATGCCGAAACTGCGCGCCCGTTTTGATGCCGACGCCCTGCTTCTGGGGGCTGCTGTCATTACCGCGCTTGTCATGGCCGGTCTGTCGTTTGCTCCGCCCAAGTGGCTGGCCATCGTCATCCTGCTGTTTCTCGGTGGTGCCTGGATCACGGCACTGACGACGTTGAATGGCGCGGCCCAGGCCATTCTGCCGAACTGGGTGCGTGGCCGTGGGCTGGCGATCTATCTTACCGTCTTCAACGGCGCGATGACGGCAGGCAGCATCGGCTGGGGCGCTGTTGGCGAAGCGGCAGGCGTGCCCGGAACGTTGCTGATCGGCTCTGCCGGTCTGTTTATCGCCGGTCTTGTCATGCATCGCCTGAAATTGCCTGCTGGCGATGCCGATATGGTACCGTCCAATCATTGGCCGGAACCGCTGGTTGCCGAGCCGGTGGCCCATGACCGCGGCCCGGTGCTGATTCTGATCGAATACAACGTCGAAAAGCATCATCGCAGCGCGTTCCTGCATGCGCTTGACGAGCTTTCCCAGGAACGCCGGCGTGATGGTGCCTATGGCTGGGGTGTCACCGAGGACTCCGCCGATCCGCAGAAGATCGTTGAATGGTTCATGGTGGAATCCTGGGCGGAACATCTGCGCCAGCACAAACGGGTCTCCAACGCCGACGCGGATCTACAGGGCAAGGTGCTTGCCTATCACTCGGGGCTGGAAAGACCAGTCGTGCGGCACTTCCTGACGATCAATCGTCCGGGAAGAGCATGAAGCAAGGAAAAGGGGCCGACTGGCCCCTTTTTTATTGCTGAGCAAAGACAATCCGGCCGGTTATTTGGTGATCCGCTCCAGCACACGGCTCAATGCCTCTTTCAATGCGCGCGAACCGCCATTGCCGTCAAAATCCAGCAATACCTGTTCGTTGAGGCCGCCCTTGGTGGCGAATTCACGGCTGATATCAGTGAAATCAGTATCCTTGCCGGCCAGCACCGCCACCTCGGAAAGGCCGGCGAAGAGGGGAGCAAGATAGGCGCGGCCCTTTTCTTCCGGCAGGCCGTTTTCCGCCAGCCATTCCGTCGTATGTTGAAGGATACCGAAATAGGTGGCCATCAGGGCGCTTGCGGCGGCCAGCAGGTCGTATTCCGCCTTGGTCTCGCATTCAACCGCATTGCCGAGCACGTTGAAAATCGCTGCCGTATCCGTATCGGCAGGATAAACGGCGGTGACACCCTTGCGCCGCGCCACGAAGGGCAGGGGGATCGCCTGGGTGAGCCGCACATCCGCACCGATCCAGTCGAGAAGGGCTTGCCGGCTGGTGGCGGCAACCACGCTGATGACCTTCTGCCCCTCCCGGAACTGCAGGGGTCTGGTGACTTCTTCGGCGATCTGCGGGCGGATCGCCAGCACGACGGTATCGCAGCCGTCAACGATTGCCTGATTATCGTCGGCAACAGTCACCTGCGGGAAATCGGCGGCGAGCTTTGCGGAAATATCCGCGCTGCGCTGCGACACCATGACATGCGGCACGGCGACGGGCTTGCCAAGCAGGCCTCGCACCATCGCGTCGGTGATCGCTCCGGTTCCGATGAAACCGATTTTCTGGGGAAGGGACATGATGACTCCGCGGCTGCAATGGGGCCGGATCGGCCGTGTTTTACGCAGGACGGTAACGCGTGTCCTGAACTGAAGATGAGACATTGGGCCAGAAAACCGGTCTGCCGGCAATGTTAATTTTTCTTCCGGATCCGCCTGCCGGAAGTAAATGTGCTCCGCATGGGAATCTCGTCAGCAATCTGATTTTCCTTTTATTTTAGCAACTTATCGCGATCGATTTTGCACTTTGAAGCAGGACCGACATGAAGAGCCGGTGCCGGTCGGCCAAAATATTTCACTTGATATTTACATTCGGAATGTATGTATATGGCACCGAAAGATCGGACGCTTGTGATGTGTCCGGCAGCTCGTTTGCATCAAAAGGTGAAAAATGGTCGAGAAAAGTCAGTGGCGGCGCGGGCAAACGGTGGCCCTTGCGTTGATCCTATCCTGTGTCCTCTATCCCGGAAGAGTGCTCTCGCAGCAACAACCCACCCCGTCGGTCACGGTTGAAACCGCCAAGGCGGCGGATTTCACGCTGACTGCGCGTTTGCCCGGACGTATCAAACCATCGACGATTTCAGAGGTACGGCCGCAGGTCTCCGGCATCATCCGGGAACGACTGTTTGAGGAAGGCGCACGTGTCGAGGCCGGTCAGGTTCTCTACAAGATCGAGGATGAAACCTATGTTGCGGCGGTGGAGTCGGCCAAAGCCAACGTCGCCCAGGCGCAAGCCAGCTACGATTTCGCCCTCGTCGATGCGCGCCGTGCTGAGGAGACATTTGCCAATAATGTAAGCTCGGCGTCGAACCGCGATAACAAGATTGCGGAGAGAAACAAGACGCAGGCCGCACTTCAGGTGGCGCGGGCACAGCTGACGACAGCGGAGATCGACCTCGAGAGAACAACGATCCGCGCGCCAATCTCCGGCATCATCGGGTTTTCGGAAACGACCGCCGGTGCGCTTGTGGCTGCGCAGCAGACGACGGCTTTGACCACGATCCGCGCGCTCGACACGATCTATGTCGACGTAACCCAGTCGGTAAACGATCTGTTGCGGTGGAATGCCGACAAAAGGGTGGGGGGCAGCCAGTCCCAGTCCGTTGCAACGATGATCCTTCCGAACGGCCAGACTTATCCGGTAAAGGGTGATCTGAAGGCGGCCGAACCCAGGGTCGAACCGACGACAGGCATGGTCACGCTTCGAATCTCTTTCTCCAACCCGGATAACAGGCTTTTGCCGGGCCTCTATGTCGAGGTTGAACTGCCGCAGGCCGTTACCAAGGACGCGATCCTCGTTCCGCAAAGCGCCGTGATGCGCAATGCCAAAGGCGAGGCCTCCGTCTGGATCGTGGAGGGCGGCAAGATTGTTCCCCGTCCGGTAACCATCGTCACTGGTGCCGGCAATCGCTGGGTCACCAGCAGCGGCCTGAAACCGGGGGACCAGATCGTCATGTCCGGTTTCCAGAAGGTGGCACCCGGTGCTTCGGTGGAAATAGAGCAACAGCCAGCGGCCCAGCAGGCTGCCCGGGTCGGGAGTAACTGATCCATGGCGCGGTTTTTCATAGACAGACCCATTTTCGCCTGGGTCATCGCGATCATAATCATGGGCCTCGGCGTCCTGTCGATCATGAGACTGCCGATCTCGCAATATCCCTCGATCGCCGGTCCATCCGTGGTCATCGGCGCGACCTATCCCGGCGCATCCGCCGAAACGGTCGCGGATACGGTGGTGCAGATCATCGAGAAGGAAATGACGGGCCTTGACGGGCTGCGTTACATCGACTCGTCGACGACCTCTACCGGTCGCGCCACCGTGACACTCACATTCAATCTCGGCACGGATCCCGACATCGCCCAGGTTCAGGTCCAGAACAAGCTGAGCCAGGCTGAAGCGAGCCTGCCTTCGGAAGTGACGCGTCAGGGCGTGACGGTTGAGAAATCGACAACCGGCTTCCTGATGGTGATCGCGCTGATCTCTGATGACGGAGCCCGAAGCGCCATCGATCTGGCCGATTATCTGAACTCCTACATGGTCGAACCGGTGTCGAGACTGAAGGGTGTCGGCAAGGTTGAAGTGTTCGGGTCGGAATATGCGATGCGGATCTGGCTCGATCCGCAGAAGCTGAAATATTACGGCCTCTCTCCCACCACCGTCATTAATGCGATCAGCGCCCAGAATGCGCAGATATCGGCCGGTTCCTTCGGCGCGATGCCGGCACCGGAAGGTCAGCAGCTCAATGCCACCGTCACCGCCCAGTCCCTCCTGAAGACGCCGCAGGATTTCGAGCGCATCGTGCTGCGTGCCGATACCGATGGCGGGCTGGTGTTGCTGCGTGATGTGGCGCGGGCGGAACTCGGAACGGAAAACTACGAGATTTCCAGTTTCTACAACGGCAAGCCGTCGTCAGGCATGGCGATCCAGTTGGCATCCGGCGCCAATGCGCTTGAAACGGCGGAACTGGTGAAGGCCAAGATGGCCGATCTCGGCGCATTCCTTCCCGCCGGCGTGAGCTATGTCATTCCCTATGATACGACGCCGTTTGTCTCGCTTTCCATCGAGGCCGTCATTCACACGCTCATCGAAGCGATCGTGCTGGTCGTGTTCGTGATGCTGATCTTCCTGCATAATTTCCGCGCGACGCTGATCCCGACGCTGGCCGTGCCGGTGGTTCTGCTTGGAACCTTCGGCATCATGGCGGCGCTCGGATTCTCGATCAACACGCTCACCATGCTGGCCATGGTTCTGGCGATCGGTCTGCTTGTCGATGATGCGATCGTGGTGGTGGAAAACGTCGAGCGCATCATGCGTGACGAGCACCTCGATCCCGTCGCGGCCACAAAAAAGTCGATGGGAGAAATCCAGGGGGCACTCGTGGGCATCGCCATGGTGGTTTCCGCCGTCTTCGTGCCCATGGCGTTTTTTGGCGGCGCAACGGGGGAAATGTACAAGCAGTTCTCTGTGACCATCGTTGCGGCCATGGCGCTCTCGGTGCTGGTTGCTCTCATCTTCACACCGGCGCTCTGCGCGACGATGCTGAAGGCCCATGATCACAATGCCAAGCCGGGTCTTGCCAGCCGTTTCAGCAACTGGTTCGAGCGCAATTTCTCATGGCTGACGACGCGATACGGCAATATCGTCAGGGCTTCGGCGAAAAGGCCGGTCAGGATGTTCCTTGTCTACCTGCTTCTGGTGGGCGCCATGGTCTTCCTTTACCAGAAGACGCCAACCTCGTTCCTTCCCGATGAAGATCAGGGAACCCTGCTCACCATCATCCAGACACCGCCCGGTTCCACCGCGCAAAATACCGAGGAGGTTCTGGGCAAGGTGGAGAAATACTACATGAATGCCGAAGCCAAGAACGTCGAGTCGGTCTTCTCGGTTCGTGGTTTTTCCTTCGCCGGTCAGGGGCAGAACATGGGCATGATGTTCGTCAAACTGAAGGACTGGGAAGAGCGCAAGGGTAAGGACAACTCCGCCCAGGCCATCGCCGCGCGCGCTTTCGGGCCCTTGATGGGCGGCATCAAGGAAGCGATCGTCGTTCCGCTGGTGCCGCCGGCGGTCACGGAACTCGGCAATTCCAACGGCTTTACCGCCTTCCTTCAGGCGCGTTCCGGCCAGAGCCATGAGCAGCTTCTGGAAGCGCGCAACATGCTGCTGGGTCTTGCGGCCCAAAGCCCGAAACTCATGGCTGTCCGGCCGAACGGCGTGGAGGATGCTTCTCAGTTCGAACTCAACATCGACTGGGGCAAGGCCGGCGCTGTTGGCCTCAGCGCTGCGGATGTCGGGTCGTTCCTGACCACCGTCTGGTCGAGTTCCTACGTGAACGACTTCCTTTACGAGGGACGCATGAAGCGCGTTTACGTGCAGGGCGAGCCCTTGGCACGCACCGGGCCGGAAGATCTTGCTCTCTGGCGGGTGCCGAATGCAAATGGCGATTTCGTCGATCTTTCGACCATCGCCAGCCAGAACTGGGTCTTCGGGCCTCAGCAGGTCAGCCGTTATGACGCCCTGCCCGCCATGTCGATCGAAGGGTCGGCGGCTCCGGGCTTCTCCTCCGGTGAGGCGCTGGCGGAGATGGAGGCGCTTGCCGCGAAACTGCCGCCGGGCTTCAGCCTGCAATGGACGGGAATGTCGCTCGAGGAAAAGGATGCCGGTGCCGGCGCCTTACCTCTCTACGGGCTGGCATTGGCAACCATGTTCCTTTGCCTTGCGGCTCTTTATGAAAGCTGGACCATTCCCGTTGCGGTTCTGCTCGCCATGCCGGTCGGTATTCTCGGTGCGCTTCTGGGCGCATGGATCGGTGGGCAGTCGAACGGCGTCTATTTCCAGGTGGGTCTTCTGACCGTGGTCGGCCTGACGGGCAAGAACGGCATCATGATCGTCGAATTTGCGCGAGAGCGAATGGCGCAGCTGGGCGAAAGCGCATTCGAGGCGGTTTGCGAGGCGGCGAAACTTCGCTTCCGGCCGATCCTGATGACCTCGCTTGCCTTTGGCCTCGGTGTCATTCCGCTGGTCATATCGACGGGTGCCGGCGCCGGCGCGCGCCAGGCTATCGGCTTTGCCACCTTCTTTGGAACGGTGACGGGGACTTTGCTGGCGATTGTTTTCGTGCCGGTCTTCTTCGTGCTGATATCGGGAATATTTAGCCGCAGAAGCGTAAAGGTGGCGGAGCCGAAAACCGCCTGAGGTCGATGCATTGCCGTCTCGCCGTGATGAGTTGCGGCGGGACGGCGGTTTGCTTTTGCCGGGCTGGTCCATGTAGAAAGCAACGGCGAAATTCAGTCATGGGAGTTTAGAGACGTGAGGAGAACCAAGGAGCAGGCGGCGGAAACCGGTCGCCAGATCTTGCAGGCGGCAGAGACCCTGTTTCTGGACAAGGGCTACGACAATGTCAGCCTGGAAGAAATCGCTGCTCTTTCCGGTGTGACCCGGGGTGCAATCCATTGGCATTTCAAGAACAAGCACGGGCTTCTGCTCGCTCTCCGAAACGAGGCGCAGGAACCGTTTCGGCGATTTGCCGACGAACTTTCCGAAGGCCGCAGCTCCGCTTCCATCGAAAAACTCGGTGACATCATAGCCGACACCTTCAGGCTACTGGAGCAGGATCCGCGTCAACGCGGCCTGCTGCGGGTGATGATGCGGCTCGATATCGTTCTGGCGGAAAAGGATGAGGCCGCACAAAACACGTTTCCCGAGGAAATGCATGAATTATTCGTGCGCATATTCAGGGCAGTCGAGCGAAACCCCGGAATGGTGAAACCGTGGACGCCGGAAAAGGCTGCCTCCATGCTTTATGCGGCCATGGGCGGTCTCATTACGGAATGGGCGCTAAGCAAGAGCGTCTTTACGCTCTCCGAAGACGGGAGCCTTCTGGTCGCGACTTTGCTCGCCGGAGTTCAGCAAAAACACCAAGGCCTCAACTGAACCAATCCTGACAAAATTACCCCAGGCAAACCACGCCTGACATGCGCTGGTGACGGAAGATGACTAGGTTCGAATTTACAAACGTGTTGTATGTATATATAAAGACATGGCTACTGTTGCCCCGGCAAGCAGGGCTGGTTGACCGGTGTGATCCCGAAAGCGAACCGGTTGTCCAATGGAGGAGGCGGTTCCGAAAATGATGAAGGATCGGGAAAATATTTCGCGCCAGTCTCTTGCCCTTCGCGGCAGTCTGGCCGTTTCCACGGGTTACGGAGGTTCCGTGCCTGCTCCGTCTTCGACAAACATGGCCCTGACGTATCGTCCCCTGCCGTCAGGGCCAATGATGTCCGCAACGCTCATTGCCGGACATCGGACGGGGCACGTTTTCCCCCACCAGCGTGCCCCGTCGTTTCTCCCGCGGCTTCGCCGCCTCATCCGCAGTGGCCGGGAGGTCGGCCAAAACCGCTTCAGGAAACCGTCCGACTGGCTGAGAGTCGTCGCGCTTGGCGTCATTCTGGTCGATTTTGCCGTGTTGTCCCTCGCCAACAGGTTTCTCGACCGGAACTTTGAAGGTTATCTGCCGGGCCTCGGGCCAATGCTGGGCGGATTGCTGTTTGCAATCATCATCATGCGGCTTGCGCGCCCCGCATTTTATCCGGACTGGATTGCCATCGGCGCCCTTCAGGCAGCGATGGGATGTATCGTCTGTGTTGATGAGAGCCTTCGGTCGTCTGCAGCCTTTCTGCTTTTCTGCTGTCTGTTTCTTGGTCTTTCGTTATTGCGGCTCTGGGTTGGAGAAACGATCCGTCCCCACCGGGGTGCTCCATCCCTGCTCGCAGGCGGCTTGACCACCCTCTTCTTTGTCGCATGGCTGGTCGCGGATCGCTCCTTTGGACTTGGAGGGGGCCCGGACATCATTCTGGCGGCAGATCTCCTGGTGGCAGGCTTCACGATGGTGTCGTTCGGGCTTTCGCTGCGATCCGGCAAGGGCCAGCATTAAGGAGCGCGAAATCTGTTGGAGGAACATAGGCAAGAAATTGTCGGATATGGCGCTATCGGCTTTTTCATGCGGAAATTCGATTATCCCGTCGCGCATTTGCGGTGATAGCGCTTGTTGCACCCTTGCTTTTCAAAGGGCTTTCCCGCTTCCGGCAGGACGAGGATTGAACGGTGAGGCGGGCAGTCCGAGGGGACTGCCGCCTGTTGCTTTGAAGCGGAGGATCATACAAAACTGGGCAAAACTACAGAGCGAGCCCCATGGTACGGAAAAGTCTTACGCCGCAGATCGTCGGAAACGTCATTGAATTCATCCAGACGAACGGCATCGGCAAGGGTGAGCATCTTCCTCTTCAAATGCTGGCTGACGCCTTCCGTGTCTCGCGTGCTCCCATCATGAGCGCGCTCAAGCAACTCGAGATCCAGGGCGTCGTGCGGGCGGAGCCCAATCGCGGTTATTTTCTCGCGGTCGAACCCGGCAGTCTTCAGGATATGAAATCCGCAGGTGTTGAAGACGGTGAGGGTGACGAGGCGATCTATTTCCGCATCGCCGAGGATCGCCTCGCCGGCAAGCTCGACGAGCGCATGAGCGAAAATGAACTCATGCGGTTTTACGATCTTCCGCGCACCAAGCTTCTGAGGGTCCTTCGGCGTATTGCGGAAGAGGGCTGGATCGAGCGTCTGCCCGGCAATGGCTGGGCGTTCACGCAGGCGCTGACGTCGAAGAAGAGTTATGAGGACGGTTATGCCTTTCGCGCCGTGATCGAGCAGCAAGCCATGCTGCTGCCGAGTTTCGAGCCCAACGCGGAGGGTCTGAAGCGGGCGCGGGAGGTTCAGATGCGGTTGCGCGACGGCGGATATGAAACATGGTCGCGCGCCGAAATCTTCAAGGCCAATAACGAATTTCACGAGATGCTCGTCGCCTGCTCGCAGAATGAATTTTTCCTGGATGCGATCAGACGCATCAACCGTCTGCGCCGGCTTATCGAATACCACATCACCATCGACCGCAGCCGCCTGCCCCGGCAGACGGAGGAACATCTGCAAATTCTCGACCTGATCGAACATGGTCGCCGGAACGAAGCCGCCGCTTTTCTCTACACCCACATCATGGGTGCCAGCCGCATCAAGTCTCCCAAGGTCTAGATCACTAACCTCCCTCACTGTGAGTTGGATTGCTTGCCTGGTTCGTGTCCTTCACCGGGTGAAAAGGCAATCAATTTATTGTCGAGATAATTGCATTTTGTGATTACATTATGTATGTGAATTGTCACTTACAAAGCAAGCAATGATAACGTCTGCGGGGGGATGGCCGTGACGCTCGACCAAAACAATATGCGAACGACATTCGAGATAAACGGCGTCAGCTACGACATCATCGATCTCCCCGCAGAGGCGGGGGACTGTCTGGCCCGCATGCCCTATGTGCATCGCATATTGCTGGAGAATGTGCTTCGCACCGGAGACGACGACGCTGTACGGGCGAAAGCGGCGATGATCGACTGGCTTGAAACCGGTGTTAGCGAAGTCGAAATTCCGTTCCTGCCGAACCGGGTCCTGATGCACGACACGACCTGTGGTCCGGCTTTGGTCGACATTGCCGGAATGCGTTCTGCGCTTGCAGAAGCCGGGGGCGATCCCGCCCGGCTCAATCCAGTTGTTCCAGTGGATGTCTCGACCGACCATTCCGTTGCCGTGGACGTGTTTGCGACCTCATCGGCGCTCACGCGCAATATGGAACGTGAATATGAGCGAAATTCGGAACGATACAGCTTCATGAAATGGGCGACAAATACGCTTGCCGATTTTCGGACCCATCCCCCCGGCACGGGCATCATGCACACGCTTAATCTCGAGCGCCTGGCAACCGTGGTGACCTCGCAGCGGCGCGACGGGATATTATGGGCCATGCCGGACACGCTGATCGGTACGGACAGCCATACGCCGATGATCAATGGCATCGGAGTGCTTGGCTGGGGTGTCGGCGGGCTTGAGGCAGAAAGCGTATTTTTCGGCATGCCCGTCGCCCTTCGCGTACCTGACGTCGTTGGCGTCCGGCTGACAGGAGCGTTGAAAGAGGGCGTGCTTGCCACCGATCTCGCGCTGGTCATCACGCATCTGCTGCGTCAGATCGACCTTCAGGATAAATATGTCGAGTTCTATGGTCCGGGTGTTTCCGGCCTGACGGCGGGTGACCGGGCGGTCATCGCCAATATGACGCCGGAATTCGGAGCGAATAGCGGTTATTTCCCGATAGATCGTCAGTCCGTTGACTATCTGCTCAGGACCGGGCGCACACCGGATCACGCGGCCTTCGTCGAGGCTTATGCTAGACGTGTCGGAATCTGGTTCGACCCCGATGCCAATCCCCGCTACACCGCAACCATTGATCTCGACCTTTCAAGCGTCGAACCAAGCCTTGCCGGACCATGCCGCCCTCAGGACAGGATTTCGGTCCGCGCGACGCGCCATGCGATTTCCGCCATGAAGAAGGCCGGCACGATTTCCCTGGAAGGTGAGCCGAATGATGGCGCCGTCGCAATCGCGGCGATTACCAGCTGCACCAACACGTCCGATCCCCGGCTCGTGATCGCCGCCGGGCTTCTGGCCCGTAAAGCCAATGTTTACGGTCTGCGCCCGCCGCATTGGGTAAAAACCTCGACTGCTCCGGGTTCACCGACGGCGGAGCGTTATCTCCAGCGTGCGGGGCTGATGACCGATCTGGAGGCCGTTGGTTTTGGCATTGTCGGTTATGGCTGCACCACCTGCATCGGTAATTCCGGTTCACTCACCAGTCCGGTTGCAATGGCAATGGCGGAACGGGACATTCTTCCCGTGGCGGTTCTCTCCGGCAACCGCAATTTTCCCGGCCGGGTTCATCCGCAGCTGGAAGCCGGGTTTCTGGCCTCGCCGCCCATGGTCGTGGCCTTCGCGCTGGCCGGTACGGTCGAGCTCGATATCATGAATGATCCTCTCGGTATCGCAGAAGACGGTACTCCCGTAACGCTTCCGATGATCTGGCCGACCGCTGCCGAGATCGATGCGGCCATGGAGATGGCGTCAAGGGTCGAGGATTTCGCGCCGGCCTATGACGCGGCCGAGGCAAGCAAGGCGTGGAAAGAGCTTCCCGCGCCCACAACGACACTTTTCCCCTGGGATGAAAAATCGACCTATATCCGCCGGCCGCCTTTTTCCGGCTTCGGCAAGGGAACGAGGCTTGGCGCCTATCAAGCCCATCCTATTCTCGTGCTCGGCGACGACATCACCACCGATCATATCTCGCCCGCGGGTGCCATTCCCGCGACGGGCGACGCCGGACGGCATCTCATTGATCGTGGCGAGAATCCGCTTGATCTCAATGTCTTTTCTTCACGGCGCGGCAACTGGGAAGTCATGATCCGTGGCCTCTTTACCAACAGGACCGTGCGCAATCTTCTGGCGGTGGATATTCCTGCGGGCTCTACCATTCATGCGGGAACGGGAGAAGTTCTCCCGCTCTGGGATGCTGCCCAGCGATACGAAGCCGAAGGCAAATCCGTTGTCGTTGTGGCGGGTGAACGTTATGGAATGGGATCTTCCCGCGACTGGGCCGCAAAGGGTGTCGCCCTCCTGGGTGTTCGGGCGGTTCTGGCGGCAAGTTTCGAGCGCATTCACCGCTGGAACCTGATCGGCATGGGTGTCCTGCCACTGCGGCTTCCGCAAGGGCTGAAGCCCGAACAGCTTGAATTGACCGCCCGCGACACAATCATGGTCAACGCCGATGTCCTGTCGATCGCACCCCGTTGCGCGATACCCGTTACGATCACGCGGCCCAGCGGGGTTTCGATCTCTTTCGAGGCATCTGCGGCGATCGAAACCCGGGCGGAAATCGCCATTTTGCGTGCTGGCGGGGTCCTGCCCCTGATCCTTGAGCGCCTGCACCGGCCTGCCGGGGAACG
Source organism: Agrobacterium sp. O3.4 (assembly GCF_041414895.1). Classification (NCBI taxonomy): domain Bacteria; kingdom Pseudomonadati; phylum Pseudomonadota; class Alphaproteobacteria; order Hyphomicrobiales; family Rhizobiaceae; genus Agrobacterium; species Agrobacterium sp. O3.4. Next base: position 209,382 of record NZ_JALPZP010000004.1, on the reverse strand, counting down.
TCAGCGCGCCTGACGCCCCTTTTGTGGGCTTTCGCGGACAATGGACGCTCGGCGCCGCCGTGAATGCTTTAGTGTCCCGGATGCAGTGCATCGTTGAGATACATGCAGGTGAGCATGGTGAAGACATAGGCCTGAATGCCGGCCATCAGGAATTCCAGAGCCGTGATGGCGACCGTCATGAAGAGTGGCGCGATGGCGCCGATTACCCCCAGCGCATTGATGCTGGCGAGGGAGGCGACAAAACCCGCAAAGACCTTCAGGGTGATATGGCCCGCAAGCATGACCGCAAACAGGCGGACGGAATGGCTGACGGGGCGCGAAATATAGGAGATGATTTCGATCGGCACGATGATCGGCGCCAGGATTGCCGGGATTCCAGCGGGTTTGAATAGGCCGAAAAAACCAATGCCGTGTTTGAACAGGCCATAAAGCGTGACGGTGCCGAACACCATCATGGCGAGGCCGAAGGTGACGATGATCTGGCTCGTTACGGTAAAGGCATAAGGGAACATGCCGATCATGTTCGCGAAGAGGATGAACATGAAAAGCGAGAACACGAAGGGGAAGAACCGCATCCCCTGTTCGCCGGCATTGTCACGCAGGGTCTTGGCAACGAACAGGTAAAGCATCTCCGCGCTCGATTGCCAGCGGCCGGGCACGAGGCGGGCCTTGCCGGTTGCCAGAAGCAGGAATGAACTGGCCAGTGTGACGGTGAGAAACATGTATGCCGAAGCATTGGTGAAGCTGAGGTCGATACCCCCGACTGTAATTTCAACGAGAGGTTTGACTTCGAATTGGTCGATGGGGCCGGCCATGACAGGTCCTTCAGTAAATTGCGACAATGACGGGGATGCGCCGGTGTTCGAAGTCGCGGCTGTGCCGGACGCAGGAAGACCGTGCGTGTGGTGGAAAGTCAGAAATAGGGAGGGTGTTCGGTATATCGGCCATTCTGATCCCAAGATTGAGAGTCAGGGCCGTCCCCGGAACGTTTCAAGGCACGGGTCGTCCCGCGCGAGGGCTTTCTAGCCAAATCGGTGGCAGGTGGCAATCGTTTTCGGGCAAACGCATCGGCGCGGGAAAACCGGACCAGATGGTTGGCGACGAGAACGAATATCAAGGCCGCTGAAATCCGCGTCACCCAGCCTGGCGAGCGTTGATTTGCACTTTGTGTGACCGTTTCTGAAATGTCCCGATAAAGCATTTGCGGAGCGTTCCACATCGTGAATCTCGCGATCATGGGGTCGTCCCCGTTCGGTTTGAAGCGCGCGGGCCGTCCCGCGATGCCGTGGCCTCAGGCCGTAAACAACAGGAGGCCAAAGATGACGAACAGCATCAGATGCAACAGTCCCTGCGCCGCCGAGGTTCGCCTGCCCAGATAGGTCAGGGTTGTCAGCGCAACCGTCAGGGCAAACAGGATGGTTTCGGTGGGCGAAATTCCGAAGATCACCGTTTTGCCGGTGACCAGGCCAACCGTCAGGACCGCCGGGACCGTGAGCCCGACAGTTGAAACGAATGCGCCGAGGCACAGATTGATTGCCCGTTGTGTCTCGTTGTTCAACGCGGCCTTTACGGCCGTGATTGATTCGGGTGTAAAGACGATGATCGCAATAAGAACGCCGCCAACGGCCACCGGGGCGCCAGCCTGCGCAACGCCGTAATCAATGACGATGGCAAGGTCATGTGCGAGCAGTACGATCGGCAGCATCAATCCGATCAGAAACATCGAATGAACGATGTTCTTTTTGCGGGCATGACCGTCCGTCGGATGGTCTGGAGCCTGACGCTCGACGGGTTCTGTCAGCCTGATCGACATCCGGCCCGGTGCCGGTTGCATGAAGTGGCTGCGGTAGCGGCCCATCTGGAGGGCGAGGAAACTGCCATAGACAATCACGGTCACGAGAGAGATGACGATGGCCTGGAGAGCGGTAAACGTGCCATTGCCTGCGGAGAGCGTGTTTGGCACCAGAAGCGCGACGCCGGCCAGAACCACCGTCATCGCAATGAAGGAAACGGCGCCGGGCGCATTATATTCCTGCTCGCCATAACGCATCGCGCCCGCCAGAAGGCAGATACCTGTCACGAGGTTGAGGATGATCATCATCACCGCGAATATGGAATCTCTTCCGATTGTCGGCGCTTCATTCGGCCCCAGCATCACCGCCGCAATCAGGATCACTTCGATTGCAACGATCGACAGCGTGAGAATGAGTGTTCCGTAGGGTTCACCCAGTTGATGTGCCAGCTCATCGGCCTCTTTCACTACCCCGAAAGCCGCCATAAGGATCGTGGCGAAGAGAACGAGAAAGCACGAGATGGCAATGGTTGGCGTCATATCAGGCGAGAGCCATGACTGGCCGGACAGCTGGAAAACGGCGACGACCAGCCAGGCCACGACGAGTTTCGGCCAGGGAGTGCGGAGAAAGGATGGAGATTTGTCAGACATTGCAGGCGACCTCTATCTGGGGTCGTCCCCGGCAATCTGTCGCATTCGGGTCGTCCCGAACGAAGCTCTGTCAAGCTGTTGATGTCAGCGATAGCATGGCAGGGTTCCTGAAAGCAATGGCGCAGTCGGGCCACCGCCTTGATGACAGGCGCCATTGGTGATAGCACGCAGTTGTGCAGGACGACCTGCGCCATCCGGATCAATTGGGGACGGCCCTGTGTCTAAAGAACACGTGGAGCAAGGCCATGATCTCTCATAACTGCCCCGAACAGACCGGTATTTTTTCTTCAGCACGACCCTGTTGAGCGGTGCCGATGATGTTGAGCGCCGACATTATTTACTGGTCCGCCACCCTTGCCCAGGGCATGCTTCTGCTTGCCATGGTATTCGCCGCATATCGGCTGATCAAGGGTCCAAGGGCCCAGGATCGTGTCATGGCAATTGATACGATTTACAATATTGGAATATTGCAGGCGCTGGTGCTGGCGATCAAAACCGGAAACGCCCTGTACCTTCCCTTCATTCTGATACTCGCAATTCTCGGCTTCGTTTCGACGGTCGCACTTGCGAAGTTTCTGATGCGAGGTGAGGTGATCGAGTGATGCGGCATCATTTCCGGGGCGTATAACGGGTCTCGTGGAGTGTCTAAAGAACAGAAAAGCGCGGCCATCTTAGATTGGCCGCGCTTGATATTCTTGCCGAGACGAGTGCCGGACGGAAGGACTGCCGAGACCCTGTTAAGTCTCCTTGCGTGGCTGTTTTTCCGAGGTTGGCCGATCCGTGCCATTCGTGATCGAGGCTGCGAGGAGGGCCTGTGTCGGGTCCGCTCCCTTGAAACCGGCCTGTGCGAGGATTTCATCGAGAACCGGCTTCTGCGCGGTGAAGCTCAGCAGCTGGCTTGAAAGATCGCCCAGGCCATTGCCACCTTGTCCGTCGCTGCCGCCACCGAGTGCGCCGGCCAGATTTCCGGCGCTGAAGATGCGGATATCGGAAATCTTCTCGATCGGCTTCATCGCTTCGGCCAGCGCCTCGGGGATGATGGCGATCCTTGCGCGGGCAAGTTCGAATTCGATGATGTCGCCGGAAAGCGCATTGCGGGCATCGTTTTTCGCACGCTCCGCCTGCGCCTCGGCATCACCGAGCGCGATGACGCCTTCGGCGCGGATTTTGGCGGCCTGTGCTTCGGCCTCGGCACCGATCTTGGCGGCGGCGGCGAGGTTTTCCGCAGCTTCACGTTCGGCTTCCGCCTTCACGGTGATCGCCGTCGCTTCCTGTTCGGCCGCCTTGCGAGCGTCGATCACGGCAATGCGTTTGGCACGTTCGGCGATTTCCACTTCGCGGGCGGTTGCCACCTGTTCTTCGGCGGTGATGGCGGCTGCCTTGGCTTCATCCGCCTTGGCACGTGCGGCCTGTTCCTGCTCCACCTTCTGGGCAACGGCGATTGCGGCTTCGATCCGGGCGGTTTCGGTGATCTTGCGGGCTTCCGCCTCGCGCTCGGCGATGCCACGCTCGGCCTCGATGCGGGCGGTCTCGCGGGCCTGGCGGGCTTCCGCATCCCGCTCGGCAATGCCCCGTTCGGTATCGAGCTTTGCGGTCTCCTCGTTCAAGCGGGCGGCCTGTTCGGCACGTGCGGCTTCTGCCCGTGTTTCCGCGGTCTTGTTGGCGATATCACGTTCCTGCGTCAGTTCCGCATCGCGCTGTTCGCGCTCGATGGTCAGGCGGCGCAGCACGGCTTCGCGGTCCTTGGTGGCGATTTCGACTTCGTTGTCGCGGACGATCTGGTTGCGCTCGCGTTTGCGCTCCTCGGTGATCCGCGTCAGCGCCGTCAGGCCTTCCGCATCGAAGGTGTTGTTGGGGTTGAAATGCTTGATGTCGGTCTGGTCGAGCCGCGTCAGCGACACCGATTCCAGCTCCAGACCGTTGGACTGCAGGTCATGGGCGACGGCCGCCTGCACGGATTTGACGAATTCGGCGCGCTGTTCCTGCAGGTCGCGCAGCGACATGGTTGCGGCGACCGAGCGCAGGCCGTCGACGAACTTCGCCTCGACCAGGGATTTCAGCGCATCGGCGTCGTTTGTCCGGTCGCCAAGCGTCTGGGCAGCGAGCGCGATATTTTCGGCGTCCGGTTTTACGCGCACATAAAATTCGGCGGTGATATCGGCGCGCATGCGATCCTTGGTGATCAGCGATTCATGTTCGGATCTCTTCACTTCCAGCCGCAACGTGCTGAGCGAGACCCAGGAATAGGAGTGGAAGATCGGCAGAATGATTGCGCCGCCGTCGAGTACGACTTTTTTGCCGCCAAGGCCGGTTCTGACATAGGCCTTGTCGCGCGTCGAGCGCGTATAAAGCGATGTCATGATGATGCCGATGACGACGATCGCCGTGACGATGGCACCGGCAATCAGGCTCAAAGAAAAGAAGTCCATGGTGAATTAACCCCTGTTGTGCCCGCTATTATGAATTTTTCAGATCCGGCGGTGCGGGGATGGCCTGGAAAAGCCCATCCGCCCCATCGACGATCAATACCTGCGCACCCGTATCGATCGTGTGACCGGATGCGGCCTGCGCACGCAGGAAGTGAATATTGTCATGCCGGTCCTTGACCCGCACGGTGCCGGGCTTGCCCTGATCAAGCGGCCCGATGGTGACGACGCCTGTGAGCCCCAGAAAGTCGGCCTGCTCGAGCGCGTTGGTCTCATCGCGTGGAATGACCTTTGCAACAGCAAGGCTGAGCGACCGCGTGGCCGGAATGGCCGCAGCAACCGCGCCGGTCATGGCCAGAGGGAGTGGCAAGGGCCCGAGAAGCACTGTGGAAGCGACCCCCTGAATGAAGAAACCGGTAACGGCAAAAACCGAAAGCAGAATGACCGCGAGAACAAGCAGCGGCACGCCGCCGGCGTTGAGCCAGGACATCCAGCTTCCCAGCAGCCCCGCTTCGGTATCGCCCGGCGCATGGTAGCTGAAACTGTCGTCCAGCAGTCCGGAGGCCGATACACCTACCAGGACCGAGACGAGTTCGACAATGCCGAGACCGGCGACCGTCAAGAGGGCGATCCAGAAGGGGGCTGTGCCTGGCTGGACAATGCCTTCCATCAGCGTTCGCCCTCCCGGAAAGCCTTGAGCCGCGCTTCGATGGCGCTCTGTCGCTGCATGCGGCCCAGCTCCTCCACCTCGGCTGCGCCGGTATTGGGCTTGGCCGGTGTGCCGGTCACCCTTTCGATCGCTTCCAGCGCCTCGGCCAGACGGCGGTCATTGCGCTGGGACGGGGTGGCGTCCACGCTGGCAGGTGCGGCGCGTTCGGCACGCTTGGCATCTTCGAGCCGCTTTTGCGCATCCGCCTTTGCAGAGGCGATGCTGCGCAAGGTGGTTTCCGCCTCGGCAATTTCGGCGGCATTCTCGAGGATCGCCTTGTTCAGCGCTTCGCGCTGCGCCTCCAGATCGATCTGCAGCCCGGTTGCGGCCCGTGCCAGATCTTCACGGCCGTTTTCCAGCCCGATCCTGATCTTGTCGTCGAGGTCGCTGATTTCTTCATCGAGATCGGCGGCCTTCGATTTGAGGCGATGGCCGGCGGCAACCGCCACGCCCAGGGCCGTTCGCGCTTCCTCGGCGATCTTGGCAATTTCCCGCACGGCCTGTTGTGCAACGGCGACCGGATTGGACGCCTCGGCCGCGTCGACGGCATTGTTCATGACACCGGCGATGACACGCCCGAGCCGCCCGAGAATACCTTCATTGTTCATCGAAGCCTCCCTGTTCGGTTGGAAGCCGGTTTTTATGCCGGCATGGATGCTGATGGTTTCGCCCTCGAAAACGAGGCGCGCTTCTGAAAAGTCATTCCAGCCGTCGTGATAACCACGCACGGTGTAGGGCACGACGACGCGGCCCGAGAGGGTGGCGATGCTGAGGCTGTCAGGACCCTTTACCGAAAACAGCTTGCTGTCGAGCGGGATGTCGCGCACCGGCTCCTGCGGATCACGCTGGCTATGGTCGCGCAAAGCCAGCGTCACCATGCGGGATGGGAGGCCTGTCTTGACCCTGATTTCCTCGTAAGCTGCGGCATGCAGCGCCACGAGGTTGGCGCCTTCGGTCTGATCGAGGATTGCCATCGCACGTCGATAGGCAAGCAGCGTTTCTTCAAGGGAAGATCGATCTTCCCTTGAAAGATTGAGTACCAGAACGACGTTGGACAGAAGTTTCGTGCTCATGTGAAATACATAAAGCACTCCATTGGTGCTTTCAAGGGGCGGCGCCAGTTTTTTCAACTCTGCATAAGCTGATTTCCCGCTTCAGATGTAATTTATAATGTACCGAACCACCGGCCAGCAGCTTCTGTAAGTTCCTCCTTGTCAGGAGTTGACGCCGTGGCCCAGGCGACGATGCCATCGGGACGCACGAGCACGGCGCTTAAGTCGAGGTGGTTGACGGCATTGCCCGCCACATAAGCAATTCGCCCGTTCCAACGGCCTGCAAGCGCTTGAAGCGATGCATCCGCGCCAAAGTCCAAAAGCAGAGCTTTGCCTTCTCTCAGAAGTTCGCCGGTCTTCCTTCCATCGGTCAGTACGAAATCCGGAACGCTGCGGCCGACAAGCGGATTTTGGCCGCCAAGCTCATAGTGCAGGGAAACACCCCAGACACGCTCGGCGAAATATGTCGCGCCATCGCGGGTCTCGATGAGATCGCGGATGATGGCTTCCAGCGCCCTTGTGCTCCGGCTCGGGCGCATGAGAGCGACCTGCGCGCGCGACCAGTCGAGGACCTGTGCTCCCACCGGGTGCCGCTCGCCGGTATAGGTGTCCAGCAATCCGTCCGGGGCATCGCCGCGGATTGTCGCTGCAAGTTTCCAGCCAAGATTGAACGCATCGCCCAGCCCGAGATTAAGCCCCTGTCCGCCAAGCGGGGAATGTATGTGCGCGGCATCGCCCGCAAGCAATATTCGGCCGTTGCGGTAAGTCGTGGCCTGATAGGCGCGATCCGTCCATGTCGTTGCAAGGCTGAGGCCCGTGACCCTGACGTCGGTGCCGGAAACATGCCGCAGCACTGTCTGCACATGCTCCGGCGTTATCTGCTGGGTTCGGTGGAAACGACCGCTGTCGAAATCGACCATCGCGATGGTTCCGGGCTTTTGATAGGTGTACATGCCGGTCGACGTGTAGTGACGGCCCGGAGCGAGCTTTTCAGGGTCAGCCATTTCGACCTTAACGGAATAGCCGGTGAATTCGGGATCGGTACCGACGAAATCGAAGCCGCCCGCCTTGCGCACCGTGCTGCGGCCGCCATCGCAGCCAACAAGCCACCGTGCGTGAAATGTCTGGCCGCCGGCGTAAACGGTCACCCCCGCATCCGACTGCTCGATGCCCTCGACGCCAAGGCCGCGTCTGATCTCGGCGCCCATTGCGGTTGCACGTCTTTCCAGAACGGTTTCGATCTCTTCCATGCTGGAAGCGATGGTAACCGGCGTCGAATCCGACAAGCGATAGGTCCATTTCGACGTGTCGATATTATCGTGGAAGAACTGGATGCCGGCAAAGTGGCCACCCGGCCGGCGTTGCTGCTGCATCCAATGCGCGGTCAAGCCATGGCTGCCGTTTGGCTGTTCTTTCGCTGGCTGCTTTTCGGTTATGTCCTCCGGCAGGCCGCGGCGGTGGAAACTTTCGATGGTGGGCACAGACAAACCACGCATGCCGAAGGGAAGTTTCTTAAGCGGAGAGGAAGGGTCGGGGGCCTGTTCCAGCACCAGAACCGAAACCCTGGCCAGGCGTAGCTCGCAGGCGAGAAACAGACCGACAGGACCAGCGCCGGCAATCACGACATCGTAAATCTGAGGGGTATTTGACATGAAATGCTCCTTTGGTCGTTCGACCGGAGCAGCTCATCGTTTTGAGAACCACACGGACGAACAATTTGACGCCCTGACAGCGTCGTTGTTCGTCGTGGGACTCATGCACGCGTCATGGACAGAGCTTTCGTTTCCGAAAGGACTTGGGCTAGACCACACCAAGTCGTGCCTTTTTCGACATTTCTTCTATAGTGCCGAACCGGCCGGTCGGCAAGACGGGATACTTGCTTTCCGGCCGTGGCTTCGCAGACAGGCCATTTCAGCCTGCTTTTGCCGGATCGGCTTTGCGTGGTCCGAGATAGGGCTTGCGCTCGTTCTCCAGCGTATTGGCCGCATGGCGAAGCCGCAGCAGATCCTTGCGGGCGACGAGACCAAGAAGGCGACCGGTTTCCGCATCGACGACAGGGATGCGGCCCGTGTCGGTCGCAAGCATCAAATCCGCGACATAACCGATGGTATCCTCCGGATGCGCCACGGGAGCCGAGGTGTCGGAAACGCGCTCGTCGAGGCTCTGATCGGCAAGCGCCGGGTTCTGCTGCCATTGCAGCGCATCGCCGCGTGAAACGATGCCTTTCAGCACGCCTTGTTGATCGACAACAGGATAAATCCGATGCGTGTTTTCGGTGGTTGCGAAGAACGCGGAGGCATCGCCGACGCGCATATCCGCCGGCAACGTATCGACCGTATCGATCATGATGTCGCGTGCTCGGGTATATTCGAAGGGGTCGATGCCGTATTCGCGGGTAATATGCTGGCCACGCCGCGCGATCTTTTCCGTCAGGATCGACCGGCGCAGCAGAAGCACCGTTACCGCATAGGCGGAAATGGTGGCGGCGAGCAGTGGCAGCAGGGTTGAGACGTCTCCGGTCAGTTCAACTGCAAAGAAGGTGCCGGTCAGCGGCGCACGCATCGTCCCGCCCATCATCGCTGCCATGCCCAGAAGCGCCCAGAAACCGGGATCGCCGGGTAGCACCAGACCGACCAGCCATCCAAGCGCGCCGCCGAGGATGAGGAGGGGTGCGAGCACGCCGCCCGATGTACCTGACGAAAGCGATATGAGCCAGATGGCGGACTTGACCAGCAATATTGTCAGCACCGCCTGCGGCAGCAATCGGCCGTTGAGAAGGCCGTCGATAATGTCGTAACCAACCCCCAGCGCACGGGGCTCGATGAGGCCACCGAGACCAACGGCAAGGCCGCCGATTGCCGGGCACCACATCCAGTGGATCGGCAGCGCCTCGAAGGCATCTTCGATCCGGTAGAGCAGGGTCGTCAGAAGGCCCGATTGCAGGCCGGCGATGATACCCACCATGGCGCACAGGCCGATGCCCCACCATGGCAGGTCCATGTGGAATTGCCGGGGAAAGAGCGCGCCGGATTCGAAAAGGAAAGGACGCCAGCACGCCGAAATGCAGGTGGCGAGGGCGACGGGAATGAAGCTTCTCGGTTTCCATTCGAACAGCAGCAGTTCAACGGCGAGTGTCAGGGCGGCGATCGGCGAGCCGAAGATCGCGGTCATGCCGGCTGCCGCACCTGCGACGAGAAGGGTCTTGCGCTCGGCTGCGCTCAGATGGAAGCACTGGGCAAATAACGATCCGATCGCGCCGCCGGTCATGATGATCGGCCCTTCCGCACCGAACGGCCCGCCGGTGCCGATGGAGATTGCCGAGGAGAGCGGCTTCAGGACGGCGACCTTCGGCGACATGCGACTGCCGCCGATGAGTATGGCTTCGATCGCTTCGGGAATGCCGTGGCCGCGGATTTTCTCCGATCCGTACCGGGCCATCAGGCCGATGACGAGGCCGCCAAGCACGGGGATTGCCACCATCCACAACGAACGTGGCGCTTCGGCGGGAGAGCTGGCTGCCATGCTCAGCTGTCCGAACCAGGCGAGATTGGTGACAAGCGCGATCAGGCTCACCAGCAGCTTTGCGGCGAAAGCGCCGCCGGTGCCGACGATCAGCGCCATGCCGATAAGGGCTAGAACGCGGCGGTCGGTCGTAAAATCGCCCGCTTCACGCCGGGCAAGGCCGCCCGTGAAATCGTGTAGCCGGCGGTGAGGCGTGGTTTTCGGCATGGCATTTTCCGTTGCTGTGATGTTGATGGCGGCGTCAATACATCGTAATACGATATAAATCAACACGGGTGTGGGGAAGTGGCGCGCCGATCAGCCGCTCCGCACTGGCGGAGCAGGCCGTCCTGCGCTAAGCCGGACGAATGGCGCCGGGGAGATATTTCCGCCTTGAGCGCCTTGAGCAGGATGAATCGCAGAGATCGGGAGTGTGGAAAATGCCAAAGGACAGGCTGAGCGATGCCGATTACGAGGCCCTTTCCAACCTGCGCTACACGCTGCGCCGCTTCATGGATTTCAGCACCTCTGCAGCGCAAGAGGAGGGGCTTCCGGCCCAGCAACATCAGGCGTTGCTTGCCATCCGCGGGCATCGCGATGAAGAGGCGATGACCGTCGGCAGGCTTGCCGAGCGGTTGCTGATCGCACCCCATTCGGCAACGGAACTGGTGGGCCGGCTGGTCACCGCCGACTATGTCACCCGGCACACTGACCCTGCCGACCGGCGGCGCCAGACGCTGGCGCTGACGGACAAGGCGCAGGCCGTTCTGGAACGGCTGACCGCCATCCATCTTACCGAAATCCGCGAGATGGCGCCACGGTTGATCGATATTCTCAAGACATTGGAAGAGGCGCGCGAGCCGCTGAAATAGGCGGCGCTATCCGCTGCTACCCTGAGGCCGTATCAGGGCCGATGTTCCCGGAATGCAGCGGCAAGCGTGCGCAACGCCTCGCGGGATCTGCTGTCGGTGAGGGTGGAGAACATCACGACCTCGGTGGAGGGCAGCGACGGCAGGCCGAAGCGCTGGCTGACCTCGACCGTGCCGGGCGGTGCAAGACGGCAGGAAAAGGCGGAAATGGCAAGACCGGCGGAGACCGCGGCCGTAACCATCGACGAGGTGCCGCCAAGAAACACTTCCGTCCAGGCAATGGCGGCCGAATCCAGCGCGCGGGCGGCAATGTCGCGCACGCCGCAGGCGGGTGAAAGCGCTGCCAGCCGCAGGAGCTCGCCCTGCCGGTGTTCGAACTGCGGAGCGGCGTACCAGCCGAAATGCTCCGCCCCCAGCACCTCGCCGTCGCGCCGGTCGTCTTCACGCCGGATGATCGCGGCGTCGATTTCTCCACGGTCGAATGCGTCCAGCAGCACGCGGGAATTGTCCATGCGCACTTCGATCGTCAGCCCCGGATCATGAGCATTAAGCCGCGCCAGAAGGGTTGGCACCTCCGGCCCCGCAACATGGGCGGCAATGCCAAGGCCGAAACGGCGGCGCGGGGATGAAAGGCCGGCAAGGGCACGATCATGCGCGGCGAGGAATTCGCGGGCGGGCGCCAGAAACACTGCACCTTGCGCTGAAAGCCGCACGGACCGGGGCGTGCGCTCAAGCAGCCGCTGGCCCAGCCGGTCTTCCAGCCGCTTGAGCTTGACGCTGATGGCGCCCTGCGTGGTTCCCAGTGCTTCGGCAGCGCGGGTGAAGCTCTGCATATCGGCAATGGTGACAAAAGCCTCGACGGCATCCACATCCAGCGTGCGCATATCGGTAATTCCAATTTGTTGTCTCTGAAATAGCCAATCATCCAATTCAGTTATGGTCAAGCTTTGGCTAGTTTGCGTCCGGTTCCGCAGACCGGATTTCGCTTTTGCGATCCGACCCATGAAAGGCTGAAGAATGACCCTTGCCGTTACCGCACCCGCGGGCAGCAGAAGCGCGATGGCGCTCGCTGCCGTTTGTCTTTCCGCCCTGATGTTCGGACTGGAGATTTCCAGCGTCCCGGCGATCCTGCCGACACTCGAACAGGTGCTGCATGCGGATTTCCGGCAGCTTCAGTGGATCATGAATGCCTATACGATCGGCGTGACGGTAGTGTTGATGGCGACAGGCGCGCTGGCCGACCGCTTTGGCCGCAAGCGTGTCTTCATTGCCAGCATTGCCGCTTTTGCGCTTTCGTCCCTTGCCTGCGGAATGACGGAAAATGTGGTGGTGCTGATTGCGGCACGTTTCCTCCAGGGGCTGAGCGGCGGTGCGATGCTGGTGTGCCAGATCGCCATCCTGTCGCACCAGTTCCGCACGGCCGGTGAACGTGGCATGGCATTCGGCTGGTGGGGCATCGTCTCCGGCGTGGGGCTGGGCTTTGGCCCGATTATCGGCGGGGCCATCGTCGCGTTGTGGAGCTGGGAATGGGTGTTCCTCGTTCACGTGGCGCTCAGCGCCGGCACTTTGCTGCTTGCAGTGGGCGGCGTGCGGGAATCGTTTGATCCGGAAGCGACCCGCCTTGATCTTGCCGGCATCGCCACGCTGTCGCTGGCCGTGTTTCTCCTTGCCTTTTTCATCACGCAAGGCCCTGAACTCGGCTTTGCCAGTCAGGCCGCGCTTTTGATCCTCGCTGGGTCCGTCGCAAGCTTCATTGCCTTTCTCATCGTGGAAAAGCTCACGCCAAGGCCGATGTTCGATTTTTCCGTGTTCCGCATCCGGCCGTTTTCCGGGGCCATCATCGGCTCGGCGGCAATGAACATCAGCTTCTGGCCCTTCATGATCTATCTGCCGATCTGGTTTCAGGCGGGTCTCGGTTATGACAGCGTCGCCGCCGGACTTGGCCTGCTTGCCTACACGCTGCCGGCGCTGGTGATGCCGCCGCTGGCGGAGCGCCTGTCCCTGCGTTATCAGCCTCGTCTTGTCATTCCGGCCGGGTTGTTCACCATCGGTCTCGGTTTCATGCTGATGAAATTGGGCAGCGGCATCGAAAATGCCAACTGGCTCACCATGCTGCCCGGCTGCATTCTCTCGGGCATCGGGCTCGGTTTGACCAATACGCCGGTCACCAATACGACCACGGGTGCGGTGCCGCCGGCGCGTTCCGGCATGGCGTCCGGCATCGACATGAGTGCGCGCATGATCTCGCTCGCCATCAATATTCCGGTCATGGGTTTCATTCTGGTGGAGGGCGTCCGCTCTTCGCTTCAGGCAAATCTACCATCCGGCACGGATATGAACGCATTGCAGTTGCTCGCTGAAAAGGTTGCGGCGGGAACCGCGGAAGCGTCGGCGCAGGGCCTGTCGGAGGTGCTCGTCCATCAGGCGCTGGCGGATGGCTTCGGCCTGGTCATGCTTTATGCCGGTATCAGTGTCTGGCTGCTTTCCGCCATCAGCTTCGTGGTCTTCGGCCCGGTGCGAAAACCCGCCTGCGATTAATGTACCGCAGGCGAATGAGGCGCACCCCCACCGGTTTTGCCGATAGGGGTGCGCGCTGGTCCTTGCGGGTTCCGCCGCTGTTATTTCAGCTGCGTCACGGTCAGCTTGCCGTTCACCCGCTCGGCCACGAATTGCACTTTCGCGCCTTCCTGCAATTTCGCCAGCATGGCTTCGTCCTTGACGTCGAAGACCATGGTCATTGCCGGCATGTCCAGATTTTTCAGTTCCTCATGGATAAGCGTGACTTTTTTAGCCTTGGTATCGAGTTTCTTCACCGTGCCGGCGGTGAATTCCTGTGCGAAGGCGCCGGCGGCAGAGGCGAAAAAGAGGGCTGCGGCGAGGGTGGTGTTGATGACTGTTTTCATGGATCGGTTTCCTTGTTTGCTTACTTTTTGGCAACGGTGACATCGCCGTGCATGCCGGCGTCGTAATGTCCGGGCACAAGGCAGGCGACCTTGAAGACGCCGTCATTGGTGAACCTCCAGACGATTTCTCCCGTCTTGCCAGGCGCCAGGCGGATGGCGTTCGGATCGGCATGTTCCATCTCGGGGAATTTCTCCATCAGCCCCTTGTGTTCCATGACCTTCGCTTCTTCATCGAGAACGAATTCATGATCGAGCTCGCCTTCGTTCTTGACGGTGAAGCGGATGGTCTGGTCCTTGCGGACCCTGAAGCTGTTGGGCGTGAAGATCATCTTGCCATCCGGTGTTTCCTTCATGCTGACGCGGATGGTCTGGGTGACTTTCGTGGCGTCGCCGGGCTCACCCACTGCCATCGCCTCGCTGTGTCCGCCGGCGTGGCTGCCGGCCGCGAGAGCGGGGGTCGCAAGTGCTGCCAGCACAAGGCCAAGAATTGCAGTGTTCATGTCGTTTTCCTTTTTCGTTTGGGAATGTTGATGATCAGCCATGGTTCGAATGGGCCGATGGGGGCTGCGTGCTTGCATCTTTGGCTTTGGGTGCGTCGGGCAGGTTGCCCGTCCACTCAAAGGCCTGTGTGCCGGGCGGGTTTTGATACCAGCCCGGATCGGCGTAATCGCCTGCGGAGATACCTTCGCGGACCTTCACCACCGAGAACATGCCGCCCATTTCGATGGGGCCGTGCGGACCCCAACCGGTCATCATGGGCACGGTGTTTTCGGGTATCTCCATCGACATTTCGGCCATGTCAGCCATGCCGGCAGTGCCCATCGGCATGTATTCGGGGCGGATCTGCCGGATTTTCTTGGCGACTTCCTTTTTGTCGACACCGATGAATGTCGGGATTTCGTGACCCATGGCGTTCATGGTGTGGTGCGACTTGTGGCAATGGATCGCCCAGTCGCCCTCATATTTGGCGTCGAACTCGTAAGCGCGCATCGCGCCGACGGGAATGTCGATGCTGACTTCCGGCCACCGCGCCTCGGGTCGCACCCAGCCGCCATCGGTGCAGGTGACCTCGAAGTCGTAACCATGCATGTGGATCGGATGGTTGGTCATGGTCAGGTTGCCGACCCGCACCCGCACCCTGTCGTTTTTCGACACGACCAGCGGATCGATGCCGGGAAAGACCCGGCTGTTCCAGGTCCAGAGATTAAAATCGGTCATCTCCATGACACGGGGCACGTAAGTTCCCGGGTCGATGTCGAAGGCGCTGAGCAGGAACACGAAGTCCCGGTCCACCGGCATGAATGCCGGATCCTTGGGATGCACGACGAAAAAGCCCATCATCCCCATGGCCATCTGCACCATCTCGTCGGAATGCGGGTGGTACATGAAGGTGCCGGATTTCACGAGATCGAACTCGTAAACGAAGGTTTTGCCAACCGGAATATGCGGCTGCGACAGGCCGCCGACACCGTCCATGCCCGAAGGCAGGATCATGCCATGCCAGTGAACCGTCGTATGTTCGGGCAATTTGTTGGTGACGAATATACGCACCCGGTCACCCTCCACAGCTTCGATGGTCGGGCCGGGGGATTGGCCGTTGTAACCCCACAGATAGGCGGTCATGCCTTCGGCCATCTCGCGTTCCACCGGTTCGGCGACGAGGTGGAATTCCTTGACGCCGTTGTTCATCCGGAAGGGCAGTGTCCATCCGTTGAGGGTGACGACCGGGTTGTAATCCGGGCCGGTTGAGGGGCGGGTGGGTGCCTGGGTCGCAGCGCCTTCCATGCTGGCTGCTTCCGGCAGGCCCATATTGGAAGTCTGCGCCCAGGTTTTGGAGGAGACGAGCGCCGCGCCGGCGGCGCCTGCTCCAAGCAATTGTCTTCTGCTGAACATTCCCGTTTCCTTTCTCAATGACCGCCGCCTGCCGGCGCTTCCGCCGATGCGACTTCGGTTTCGGCCGCGGCACTGCCCGTGCTTCCGCCATAGATGACGGGGGCAAGGTTGGCTTCGGCCAACCAGAAGTCGCGCTTGGCGTTGACTGCGAGGATGGTGGATTCGATTTTTTCGCGGGTATCGGCGATCAGCTCGAAGGTGCTGGTAATCATGCCGTTATAGGACAGCAGTGACTGCTCCTCGATCGCGCTGCGCAGGGGCAGGACATTGTTGCGGTAGTGGCGCGCAATGTCGTAATTCGACCTGTAGGCCAGATGGGCGGAACGGGCCTGCGAACGGATGTCGACGGCCAACCCGGCCAGCTGGTTGGCCGCCCGCATATAGGCGAGCTCGCCCTTGCGCAGACGCGCCTGCCCGGAATCGAAGATCGGGATCGTGAAGGACAGCGAGCCGGTTCTTGCAATGTCCGAACGGGTGGCCCCGTCCTCGCGCTCGCGTTCCTTCTCCCAGTTTCCGGCGAGCTCGATATCGGTGACGATGCGGGTGGCGTCTTCCAGACGATAGGATTGCGCGGTTGCCTGCAATTCGAGGCGGGCCACCTGCAAATCCATGCGTTTGTGAATTGCTTCCGCCTCGATATCGTTGCGCGCTATCAGGGTCTTGGGCAGGGAAGGAAGCCGGTTGGGTATCTGGAACTCGGCGTCCGTGCCGGAAAGGCCCATCAGCCGGATCAGCTCTTCCTTGGCGAGTTTTGCTGCCAGTCGCGCCTTTGCCGTTTCTCCCGTCAGTTCGGCATAGAATACATGCTCGCGGGCCTGGTTGGCCTTGGGCATCGAGCCCGCTTCGCCGATCTTTTTCGCAAGTTCCGAAGAGGCGTCGGCCGCGACCTTCGCCTGGTTGAGATAGGCGACGTTTTCCCAAGCGGCCACGGCGTTGATCCATGCCCGGCGGGTTTCCGCAGCAAGCGATACGGTGGCGATCGCCGCATTGACCTGAGCCTGACGGAAGCGTGTATCCGCCAGCCTGATATTCTTGTCGTAGGTCGCCAAAGCGAGAATATTGGCGGTGACGGCTCCTTCAAGCACGCGATACATGGCGAGCCCGGGCGTTCCGATGCCGTTCAGGTTGACGGAAAAAGTCGGAAAGACGGAGAGTTGCGTCTGCCAGGCGTCGGCAGCGCTGTCTCCAAGATCCGCATAGGATGCCTGCAGCCCCTTGTTGTTCAGCAGTGCGACCTGAACGGCGGTTTCGACGTCGATGGTCTTTTTGGCCATCAGCGCCTTGACGCGGTCGCGCACCACCTGCGCCTGCTGCTGGTTCTGCACCCAGACAGTCTGCTTGCCGGTTGCCTTGGCGCTTTTCAGTGTCGCATCGGCAAAGCCCGCATCCTTGGCGGCATAATCGGTCGTAACACAGCCTGCCGCGATGAGAGGAAACAGAAGGGAGGATACCAGTCTGATAGGACGCATGATCATCACGCGCCTCCCTTTACCGGCGCCTGTGCATCGTTCAGACCACGCCAGGGTTTCGGATCGACGGGAACGCGGTGCGTGTAAGCTCCGATCGGGTTTTGATAGGGTATGGGCCTGACGCTGGAGACAGTGTCGGGGCTGTTGGTCGATACGACGACTTCAGGTAAGGTGGCTGCGCATCCGCCCGCAAAAAGCGGCAGGGCAACCACCAGGAACAAACGTTTCATGGTGAAAATCCGGGAATAAGATCATGATTGCTCCAGCACGCTCACGCATGCAGGTGCAGGAAAGCCCGCTAAGCGGTTCCGGATATTCAGATATTAGGGGGGCGTTGAAGCTTCGGTGCCAGACCGGCGGCATGCGTATCGTCGATAAACGCACGCAGGGAAATGATGGTCGGATGGCTCAGGGATGAAGAGGGGCACGGAATGGCCGCGACACCACAATAATCCTGGCAGCAGGAATTCTTCGATTTTTCCTTGCTGGCGTGGTCGTGTTGATCGGCGTGGTCGCCGTGATCCTGAACGGCGGCGTCATGGTGACCCCGTCCAGCCGAATGGTCGTTCTCGATCTGGGAGATCGGGACGTCGTTTTCGGCATGCATTGCGGCATTGACGGTGGAAACGCTGTAGCCCGCCAGTGACAGTACCATCACCAGTCTGAACAACAGGGCCATCAATTTCGATGCTCGCAACATCCCATTCATGCGCTGTAGAAGAGCCGCAGTCCTGAAATTTGTCAATGGGTATCGCCCATAACCATCAACAAATAGGTTGGGCTCTACCGATCCAGCGCAACGATGCCCATCTCCAGTGTCTTTCCTGCCCAGAGCCCGCTCATGACGGTCTTCGTAAAACGACGGTCCGCAACTGTGAAGTTCTCCCCGAGAAAAAGCGGTCGCCTCTGTTGGGAAATTTCGCCGACAAGAAACTTCGACAGCGGTTTCTGCGGCAATTCATCATGGGGCGGCGGCAATTTCCGCTTTGCCGGAAAAGCGGCCAGAAACCCGCACCACCGAAAGGTGATGACAGGATTGGCGGCAACGCGCATCTGGAAGAGGACGGTGCGCTTCCAGTGCGCGCGCCAGACGAAGGTCATGATAGTCCAGAGCAGGGTGAATTCGGTTCGCGATTACGGCCGTAACCTTATCCGTTCTTAGAAAATCTCCATGAATGCGTCGTCGAGAATAAGCAGCTTGCGCGCCTGTGTGCGGGCATATTCCTCGTAAAACCCCTGTGAGATCCAGAGGGCGGAACGGCCCCGCTGCCCGGTCCAACCGATGCCACCGATCATTTCGGCCGCCGCAAGTTTGCGGCTGACATGGGTCCGCGACAGTGAAAGCGATTGCGCCAGTTGTGAGGCCGTCCTCACATCCGTCAGGTGCCTGCCATGTTCAAGAGGGCTTTCCCAGTCGATACCGGCAATCAGGCGGTCCATCAGCAAGCCGCCCGCATCGAACCAGTTGAAGATGATGGACAGCGGGCCGGGGCAGCGCACCTCCGGATTGGATAACAGCGCCTGTGCCACGCGAGGATGGATATGTCCGAGCATGATTTGGGACCCTTCGATGAAGCGTGAGGCCCTCAGCCCCTCGTCGATAAGGTCCAGTGCCTGAAAACGGACGTCATACCAATGGGCGAGCATCGCCAGCGTCAATGGTGAGGGTGCTACGCCATCGACCCTGTCGCTGTCGGATTGGGTCACCGGTCTCGTCAGCCCGCGTTTCAGCGCCTGCTTGAAGAAAGTGTAGGCACCCTCGTGGCTGGCGAGGCTGTTCTTCAGCGCCAGCTGTGCGAAATCCTCGCGGGTCAGGAAGGGTTCTCCCGTTTCCGTCTCGCAGATGCTGCGCTTATGGAAATAAAGCGCCACCAGCGCGTGGCAGAGAAGCCGGCTCTGACGTGTGGCGAAAAGCGCAGTCATCTCGGGTGAACCTTCATAAAGGCTTATGAAGCTCCCGGCCAACAGGCGCAACGCGGCCGTGAAAGATGCGGTTTGAACCAGCGCGTCGATTTCGTTCAGGGGTGGCCTGCTGCCCCTCGTGGCATTATCCGGCAGCCGGGAAATCGCAAAATCGAAAAAATTGGTCATGGCGCGCGCTCCTCGAATTGCCGGCATCACCTCTCTATGGAGGTGCATGGATTGAACGATCCATGGGCCTTACAGGGGCGGGGATGAGGCGTCTTCTCATTGCGCGCAGAGGCGAAATTTTAAACTGCGGGTGGGCCCATGAGGCGGGCATCGCCCGGCGCCATGCCATAGGCGGCGGCAAACACCCGGTAGAAGGTGGCGAGGCTGTCGAAACCGCAGCCATGCGCAATCTGTATGATCGGCAAGGCGGGAAATTCCAGCAGCAGCCGTTTTGCCTCCTCGATCCGCATGGCGGACAGGGTGCGGGAAAATGACAGTTCCGCGCCTTCGAACACGACGTGTAATTGCCGCAGTGAAATTCCCAGTTCTTTCGCCACTGCGGCGGGCGTGAGGTTTTGGCGGGATTTTTTCCGCATCATGATGTCCTGGGCCGCGTAACAAAGCCCGGTTCGAAGGGCGGCGCGCACCTCCGGCATGGCGGGAGAAAGCCGCCCGCGCGCCGTCATCGCAAGCCGGGTAATGTGGGTCACATCGCGGGCGGGATCGATGAGTCGGCCATGATCGGTATTCAGCGCGTTGAAGAGCGCCCGGAACGGCCGGGAGAAGGCGGCATTGTCTGCATAGCGGGCCGCAAACAGGTCATAGGTCGTCTGCCCGAGCATGACCTCGTAATCGACGGGGATTTTGAGCATCCGGAAATGAAAATGGTCTTCGCTGCCCGGTATGCCGGCATAAGGCAGATCCGAATGGTTGATGGTGATATCGCCGCCGCCGACGGCATGAACCCGGTCCCTGCCCGTGTAGAGCAGCCCGGAACCCCTGATCTGCAGGCCGATGCAGAGGCTGTCGCCGGCAATACGGGCAATGTCGGCTTCCGTGCGATCAACCCGGTAGGAGGAGGCGCGCATCTCGCTCACGACGGCGTTGGCGATGGCGCGCGCCTGAAATGATCCCTGAAAGCTGTGGCGGCGATCCCGCGCAAGCTCGATCGTTACGCCAAACAGGCTTTTGCCGCGCACCTCGCGCCATTGATCAAAGCGGTACTCGGGCAGGAAATCGTCGGTTGCGAAGCGGATGATGGTATTCGTGGCCTGGTCCTCCCCGACGATCCCGGCGGCCTATTTTTCTGTTGCGCGAAATCGAAGATGAACGAGCGGATAGGGTCGCCCCTGTCCGTCAAGATCGGAGCGGCCTGTCGGCTCGAAACCCAGCTTACGGTAAAAGCCCATGGCCTCGATGTTCTGTTCGTTGACATCGGTGGTCAGCTCGGGATGCGCGGCGATGGCCGCCTGCACCAGCGCCTTGCCGATGCCTTTGCCGTGATGATCCGGATCGATGAAAAGCGCCTCCATGTGCCCTTCATGCAGAAACATGAAGCCGAGCGGGTCATCCGAAGCATCGACCGCAAGCGTCAGGGGCATTTGCGGGAGGAAGGCTTTGACTTCCTCTCCGATCGCGGCGCGATCCGCCGGAAGAAGGAAGCCGTGGGTGGCATCGACGGCCCGGCTCCATATGTCGAGGATGCGGGTTGTGTCGCGGGTGGTGGAGGGGCGAAGTGTGATCATGTCCCACCCTTAGCAATTGCGATCTTTTCACGCCATGGGGCCGCCTTCATCTTTTTCGCGAGCACCTTTGCGGTCGATGAATTTCCGGGCCTGAAGCGGTCGATTTTTAGCTCCGCTGTCCAGCCGGATTAACGGAGCAGAGAATTTTCGCGAAAAAAGCGCTTGCAAAAACGGCGATAAAAAAAATAGATAAAAAGGAGTTCTATCTATTTATTTTGAAAGAGAGGCTGTCAAATGGATCAGATGATTGTGCCAATCGCCCGAAATCGGGCTGAAGTTCCCGTAATTGAAGCAAGCTCGGCACTCGAAGAAGCAAAAATTATCTATAATTTACCGTTTAACGATCTGCTTTTCCAAGCCCAACAGGTGCATCGCCGTCATTTCGATGCCAATGCCATCCAGATGAGCAGGCTCCTGTCCATCAAAACGGGTGGATGCCCTGAAGATTGCAGTTACTGCAGCCAATCCGCCCGCAACCCAACGGGTCTGAAGGCCTCCAAGCTCATGGAAGTGGAGCGGGTGCTGGCGGAGGCGCGCAAGGCGAAGGAAGGTGGGGCGACGCGTTATTGCATGGGTGCAGCCTGGCGCAACCCGAAGGAACGCGACATGGAGGCGGTGGTGGCCATGGTCGAGGGCGTCAAGGCTATGGGTATGGAGACCTGCATGACGCTCGGCATGCTGACGCCGGAGCAATCCGAACGGCTCGCCGATGCCGGGCTCGATTATTACAATCATAATGTCGATACGTCCGAGCGCTTTTATTCACAGATCATCACCACCCGCACTTTTGAGGATCGGCTGGAAACGCTCGCCAATGTCCGCGATGCGGGTATCAAGGTCTGTGCCGGCGGCATTCTCGGCATGGGAGAAACGGTCGAGGACCGCATTTCGATGCTGGTGACGCTTGCCAATCTGCCGGTTCCACCGGAAAGCGTGCCGATCAACATGCTGATCCCGATCCCCGGTTCCAAGCTCGCTGACGCCGATCCGGTCGACCCGATCGATTTTGTCCGCACCATCGCACTGGCACGAATCCTGATGCCGCGTTCGCATGTGCGGCTTTCCGCCGGGCGCACCGAGATGAGCGACGAGACGCAGGCGCTCTGTTTTCTGGCCGGGGCCAATTCCATTTTCGTCGGTGAAACGCTGCTGACGGCCGATAATCCGGGTGAGGATCACGATACGGCACTGTTCCGGCGTCTGGGTCTTAAGCCGATGGAGTTGCAGCCTGCACAATCGGGAGAGGGCCGGTGAACGCATCGGCACTCTCCGCTTACGAGGTGAAACTTGCCGGCCTGCACCGCAAATCGCGTCTACGGGCGCTCTCTCCCCATGAGGGGATCGATTTCACCTCCAACGACTATCTCGCGCTTGCCGATGCACCCCGGCTGAAGGCGGCGATTACCGAAGCAATCGAAAGGGGCGTGCCGGTTGGCGCTGGTGGCTCACGCTTGCTTCGCGGCAACCACCCGGAACATGAGGCGTTGGAGGCGGAGGCAGCAGCATTTTTCGGCACGGAAAAAACGATCTATTTCGGTAGCGGTTTCGCCGCCAATGTCGCACTTTTTTCCACCTTGCCGCTGCGGGACGATCTTGTGCTCTACGATGCGCTGATCCATGCGAGCGTGCATGATGGTATAGCGGCCGGCAAGGCGCAGGCGCTCGCTGTGCCGCATAACGAGGTCGAGGCATTCGAGCGGGAAATAAGCCGCTGGCGTCAGGCTGGCGGTCGTGGACGGCCGTGGATCGCGGTTGAAAGCCTTTATTCCATGGATGGCGACCGGGCGCGGCTTGCGGCGCTTGCCGATCTTGCCGAACGACATGGCGGTTTTCTTGTGGTCGATGAGGCGCATGCCACCGGCGTTTTCGGACCCGGTGGTCGTGGCCTTGCGGCAGAACTGGACGGGCGGGGCAACGTGGTGGCGCTGCACACCTGCGGCAAGGCTCTTGGCCTTTCCGGCGCACTTCTGAGCTTGCCTGCGGTTCTTGCCGACTACCTCATCAACCGCGCCCGGGGCTTCATCTATTCCACCGCGCCTTCGCCGCTAATGGCAGCGGCGGTGCGGGAAGCCTTGTCGATCATCGCCGAGGAAGGTTGGCGGCAGTCGCGGCTGGCGGAACTGATAAATTTTGCCGGTGAAGAACTAAACTCCCGGCTCGGGGTCACACCCAGCGGTTCGCAGATCATGCCGGTGATGATCGGCGACAACGCCCGTTCGCTCGGCATAGCTGCGCACCTGCGTGAAAGCGGTTTTGACGTACGGGCGATCCGCCCGCCGACGGTGCCGGAGGGAACGGCGCGCCTGCGTCTTTCCATCACGCTGAATGTGGATGAGAGCCAGATTGCCGGTATGGTCGGGCAGCTTGCCTTCGCATTGAAGGAGAAACGGGCATGAGCCTTCGTTTCGTTATTTCCGGCACCGATACGGGCATCGGCAAGACGGTTTTTGCCGCAGCGCTTACCCACGCCCTGCAGGCTTCCTACTGGAAGCCGGTCCAATCCGGGCTGGAAGAGGAGACCGATAGCCAGACCGTGGAGCGGCTGGGTGGTGCGCCGCGCACCCGCATCCTGCCGGAAGCGTATTGCCTCAAAATGCCTGCCTCGCCGCATCTTTCGGCGCGTCTCGAGAATGTGACGATCGATCCCGCACTCCTGCAACCGCCGGAAATAAGAGGGCCGCTGGTAATTGAAGGGGCGGGCGGGCTTCTGGTGCCGTTGACCGACAGATTGCTGTTTGCCGATATCTTCGCCGGCTGGCAAATCCCGCTGATCCTTTGCGCCAGAACTGCGCTCGGCACCATCAACCACACGCTGCTGTCGCTTGAGGCGCTGCGGTTGCGGGCCATTCCGGTGCATGGCCTGGTTTTCATCGGCGATGAGCACGCGGAAAATGAGCGCATCATCACCGATATCGGCGGGGTTCGTGCACTCGGCCGTCTGCCGCATCTGTCTCAGATGACCGCCGGGGCGCTGCATCAGGCTTTCGCTCAGCAATTTAATCCTGCCGATTTTCTGGAGGTGACGGCATGAGCCCTTCGCCCATCTGGCATCCCTTCACCCAGCACGGGCTGGAGCCGCCGATGAAACGCATCGTGTCGACGCAGGGTGCCTATCTCGTCGATGAGGATGGCACTCGGCTGTTCGATGCGATTTCATCCTGGTGGGTCATCACCCATGGTCACCGGCACCCGGCGATCATGGCCGCCATCCGTGCCGCGACAGAGGCCTTCGATCAGGTGATTTTTGCGGAGTTTTCCCACGAGCCTGCCGAGACGCTGGCAAGAGGGCTGATCGACATTGCCCCCGCCGGGCTGGAACACGTGTTTTATTCCGATAGCGGCTCGACCGCAGTGGAAGTGGCACTGAAAATGGCGCTCGGTTATTTCCATAATCGCGGAGAAAAGCGCGATCGCATCGTGGTGATGGAACATGGCTATCATGGCGATACGATCGGCACCATGTCCACCGGCGAACGTGGTGTGTTCAATGCCGCTTACGAGCCGCTGCTCTTCGGTGTCGACCGTCTGGCTTTTCCGGAACAGGGCAGCGCGCAGGCCACCCTCGATATTTTTGAACATTTCTGCCGTTCAGGCCGTGTCGCCGCCCTGTTGATTGAGCCGCTGGTGCTCGGCGCCGGCGGCATGAAGATGTATGGTGCTGATGTTCTGGTCGGGCTGAAACAGATTGCCGAACGCCATGGCTGCCTGTTCATTGCCGATGAGGTTATGACCGGCTGGGGCCGGACCGGAAGTCTTTTCGCATGCGAGCAAGCCGGAATTTCTCCGGATATTCTGTGCACGTCGAAGGGCCTGACCGGCGGTTCCCTGCCGCTGGCGGCCACGCTGTGCAGCGGCGATATCTTCGATGCGCATTTTTCGACCGACCGCCGCAAGACCTTTTTCCATTCGAGTTCCTACACCGCCAATCCGATTGCCTGCGCCGCTGCCGTCGCCAATCTCCAGGTCTGGCGGGATGAACCGGTGGCGCAGCGTATCGGGCAACTGGAACAGACGCTGGGCGACCATCTGCGGCGCTTTGCCGAAGACAGACGTTTCACCAATATCCGGCAGGCGGGCACCATAGCTGCACTCGATCTCGTGGCGCCTTCCGGTGGTTATCTCGCCGAAGCGGGACCGCGTATGCGGGGCCTGTTCCGCGAGCGCGGGCTTGTCATCCGCCCGCTCGGCAACGCGGTTTATCTTATGCCCCCCTATTGTTCGACATCAGACGATCTGGCCCGTGCCTTCGACGCCATCGATGAGGTGGCCTCGATCGTCACCGAAGCCATTGACATACCTGCGACCGGAATCGTGTGACACCGGACATCCGCATCCTCCTGAAGATTCTTGAAAGACCAGACAATGCAGACACTTTCTTCGCGTATGGCCGGCTTTGGACATGCCGTTCCGGGGCGGTGCGTCGGCAATGACGAGATAGAGCTGCGCCTTGGGCTGGAGACCGGCTGGATCGAGCGGCGAACCGGCATCCGCAGGCGTTATTGGGCGCAGGAAGGCGACACGCTAAGCGGCCTTGCCGCCGAAGCCGGCCGCATGGCGCTGGAAGATGCGGAAATCGCCCGTGACGATATCGCGCTCACATTGCTGGCAACTTCCACGCCGGACCATCTCTTGCCACCCTCCGCACCGCTGCTTGCCCATCGGCTGAGCCTGGCGCAATCGGGCGGCATCGATCTCGCCGGCGCCTGTTCCGGCTTTCTTTATGCGCTCACCCTTGCCGATGGTTTTGTCCGCACCCATGGTCGCGCCGTGCTTGTCGTGGCGGCCAATATTCTGAGCCGCCGCATCAACCTTCAGGAAAGGGCGAGCGCTGTCCTTTTTGCCGATGCTGCCGGGGCGATTGTGCTTAAACCGTGCCGGGAAGCGCAGCGTGGCCTGCTTTCGGCCGATCTGCGGTCTGATGGCAGCGGTTACGATCTGATCCGGATAGCCGCAGGCGGCAGCAGCCAGCCGTTCTCCGCTGACACGCCCACCGGGGAAACGCTGATGACGATGCGCGACGGCCGCGAGGTCTTCTCCCGCGCCGTGGCGTTGATGACCCGGACCTCACAGCGTGTGCTGCAACAGGCGGAGCTATCGGCGACGAATATCGACCGTTTCGTGCCTCATCAGGCCAATGCCCGCATGTTCGATGCCGTTTGCGACAATCTCGACATCGACCGGCAAAAAACCGTCCGCACGGTCGAGAGCTTCGGCAATTCCTCTGCCGCGACCATTCCGCTGTCGCTCTCCGTGGCCAATGCTGAAAGGCGCATCGCAAAGGGCGAGACGTTATTGCTCACCGCCGCAGGAGCCGGTTTGACCGGCGGGGCAATTGTTTATCGGCACTAGCGCGGTAACATTGCGCAGAACGAAACGCGAAATATGTCGGTGGGTAGATGTTTGATTTTATTTGAAGAAATTGGCTGGGGAACCTGGATTCGAACCAAGATCGACGGAGTCAGAGTCCGCTGTTCTACCATTGAACTATTCCCCAAAGGCGTGAAGCGCGTGGCGCGTTTGCTTTGGTGGGTCGTCATATAGATGATTTATGCCGGGGCGCAAGTCGAAAAAATCGAAAAATGCGTTTTCACCCCTCTTTTGCGTTTCATCCCCGGATCAGAGCCTTGCGCGGGTGGAACGCGGGGTAGAAAGCAGCAGGCTGGTCTCGCTGCCGGTGATGCCGGGCACCAGGCGGATGCGGCGCAGCACGGCGTCGAAATCGCTGAGTGTGGCGGCGTTGAGTTCCACGATCAGGTCCCAGCGGCCATTGGTGGTGTGGATCTCGGATATTTCCGGGAAGCCGCCAAGGGTGCGGATGACGCGGTCCGTCACATGGCCTTCAATCTCGATCATCATGATACCGCGGATTGCCGCTTCCACCGCATCGGCGCGCAGGATGACGGTGTAGCCGATGATGGTGCCGTCGTTTTCCATTCTTTCGATGCGGGAGCGAACCGTGGCGCGCGAGGTTTCCGTCTCCACTGCAAGATCGGAAATGCTGCGCCTGCCGTTGTGCCGCAAAAGGGTGACGAGCCGTTCGTCGAGATTGTCCATGATTACCAGTTTGATAAAGTGATTTTGCCAGATTGATAGTTCATTTCGATAATCTTGCCAATATTTGATGTTCAATCCGCCATATCTCTATGGTTTAGTGATGGTGTTGGTTGGGAAAGCGAGGACGGGAATGGATATCAGGCTTATTGGTGCACCTCTGCAGATCGGAGCGGGGCAATTGGGATGCGAAATGGGACCGAGCGCCTATCGCATCGCCGGCCTCATGCGTGCGCTGGAGGATCTGGGGCACCGGGTGGTCGATACCGGCAACGTGACGCCGGCGCCGCTGAAGGAATTTCACCACCCCAACCCGGCCGTGCATCATCTGGAAGAAACCGTGGCCTGGACCGAGGCGCTGACGGAGGCGGCCTATCGCGAGAGTGCGGATGCCGTGCCGATCTTTCTTGGCGGCGACCATGCGATTTCGGCAGGAACCGTGGCTGGCATGGCGCGGCGGGTTGCCGAGACGGGCCGGCCGTTTTTCGTGCTGTGGCTTGATGCCCATACCGATTATCACACGCTGGAGACGACGCGCAGCGGCAATCTTCATGGCACGCCCGTTGCCTATTTCAGCGGCCGTGACGGGTTTGCCGGTTATTTCCCGCCGCTCTCCCACGCCGTGCCGGAAGAAAATATCGGCATGATCGGTATCCGCAGCGTCGATCCCGCCGAAAGGGCGGCGCTGGAAAAGAGCGGCATCACCGTGCACGACATGCGCTCCATAGACGAGCACGGCGTTGCGGTTCTGCTGCGCGAATTTCTCGCCCGCGTTCAGGCGGCAAATGGTTTGCTGCATGTCAGCCTCGATGTCGATTTTCTCGAGCCGTCGATTGCGCCTGCGGTCGGCACCACCGTTCCCGGCGGCGCGACGTTCCGCGAAGCGCATCTGGTGATGGAAATGCTGCATGATAGCGGGCTGGTCTGCAGTCTCGATCTTGTGGAACTCAACCCGTTCCTTGATGAGCGCGGCAGGACGGCGACGCTGATGGTCGATCTCGCCGCCAGCCTGATGGGCAAGCGGGTCATGGACCGCCCGACGCGGGCAGGCTGAAAGGGGTGATGCGATGACCGTGATACCGAACCTCAATATCGTTCCCTTCGTCAGCGTCGACCATATGATGAAGCTCGTTCTGCGGGTGGGAATCGACACCTTCCTGCGCGAGCTTGCCGATGTGGTGGAGGAAGATTTCCGCCGCTGGGAGAGCTTCGACAAGACGCCACGCATCGCTTCACATTCGAAGGAGGGCGTCATCGAGCTGATGCCGACTAGCGACGGCACGCTATACGGCTTCAAATATGTCAACGGCCATCCGAAGAACATGAAGGAAGGCCGCCAGACGGTGACGGCCTTCGGCGTGCTTTCCGATGTGGGTAACGGCTATCCGCTGCTTCTGACTGAAATGACGATCCTGACGGCGCTGCGCACTGCCGCTACTTCGGCCGTTGCCGCCAGGCATCTTGCCCGCCCCAATTCCCGCTCCATGGCCATCATCGGCAATGGCGCCCAGAGCGAGTTCCAGGCGCGCGCTTTCAAGGCCATCCTTGGCATCGACACGTTGCGGCTTTTTGATATCGACCGGTCGGCCAGCGAAAAATGCGCCCGCAATCTTGGCGGACAGGGTTTTGCCATCGAAATCTGCAATAGCGCTGAGGAGGCGGTGGAAGGCGCGGATATCATCACGACAGTCACCGCTGACAAGCAATATGCGACGATCCTGACCGACAACATGGTTGGCCCCGGCATTCATATCAACGCCGTCGGCGGTGATTGTCCGGGCAAGACGGAACTGCACCGGGATATCCTGCTGCGATCCGATATTTTCGTCGAATATCCGCCGCAGACGCGCATCGAAGGCGAAATCCAGCAATTGCCGGCGGATTATGCCGTGACCGAGTTATGGCAGGTCATTGCCGGCGAAAAACAGGGCCGGACCGGCGAGAGGCAGATCACCCTGTTCGACAGCGTCGGCTTTGCAACGGAAGATTTCTCCGCGCTGCGCTATGTGCGCTCGAAACTGCCGGGCACCGGTCTTTATGCGGAGCTGGATCTCCTGGCTGATCCGGATGAGCCACGCGATCTGTTCGGCATGTTGCTGCGTTGTGAGGCGGCTCTCGCCTGAGAGGACAGATTCAAGGTGGGGCTGGCGCTCAGCCGGCTCCCGCGCTTTTCTTCCGGCCGACCACATGTTCCCGCCAGATGGTGAAGAGGCCGGCGGCAATGACGATTGCTGCGCCCAGAACCATGTTTGACGTCACGACCTCGCCATAGATGGTGACGCCGATGATGGAAACGAGCACGAGCTGATAATAGGAGAACGGCTGCACGGAAGCTGCATCCGCCAGTTCGAACGCTTTTATCAGGCAATAATGACCGCTCATGCCGGTAATGCAGAGCGCCAGCATCCATCCCCAGTCATAGGGCGCGAGGCTGACCCAATAAAACGGCCCGACCAGCGTCAGGGCCACTGCACCGGCCACACCGGTGTAGAAAAAGCTCGTCATTGCCGTATCGCTCCGGCTGCCGAGGCGGGTGAGCACGCCGTAAAGTGCCAGCATGAAGGCGGCGATGAAGGTTATGATCAGGCTGTTGTCGAAACCTTCGCCATCCGGCTTCAGGATGACGAGAACCCCGATGAAGCCGACAAAAATGGCGCACCAGCGTCGCCAGCCGACCTTTTCGCCAAGCAGCGGCACGGAAAGTGCAGCGACGATGAGCGGCGCGGAAGCGATGATCGAGTGGCTGTGCGCCAGCCCGACAATGGCGAAAGAGAAGATCGAAAAAACGATCTGTACCGCCAGCAGAACGCCGCGGCCGATCTGCAGCCACGGACGGTTGGCCATGACGGCACCCCGGATGCCGCCCGCCGACCTTGCGGCCATCAACAGAACGAAGACGGCAAAGGCCCAGTAGCGCAGCATGGCGATGAAGACGGGCGGATAGGCGCTGCCCAGATGTTTCGAGATGCCATCCTGCGCCGCAAATATCGTGAAGGCGACAAGCGCATATAGAAAACCGGTCTTGGGTGATGGCATGAAAAAACCGCTGTCCGGCTGCGTGCCGGCAAAAGAGGATTCGGCGTGAATGAGGTGGGTAACAGCCATATGTTACGGCCGCACCTTGTCAGACAACCTTATTTTCCGAATAGCTGCCATGCAAGTCCGGCGGCTGCCTTTTTGACAGGCAGCCTGTTTCCGGAGGCGCGGGGAATAATCGGCTTTTCTCAAAAAAACCGGAAAACTCACCCTCGGGCCAAACCCGAGGGTGACGATGAGACCGGCTTCAGCCGATTGTCACGGCCGTCTTGGAGGTCGCGGATTTCAGCGCGGCGTCGGCCAGTTTCAGCGCGATCAGACCGTCCTTGATGGAGGGCGACGGCGCGACGTTATTCTCGATGCTGTCGATGAAAGCGGTGATTTCCGCCGCATAGGCCGCCGTGTAACGCGTCATGAAGAAATCATGCAGCGGCGGGCGGGTATAACCGTCGGCATTGGCGATCTCGATGGAGACCGGACGCTGGTTTTCGGCCGCTGCCGAACCGAGAGAACCATGCACTTCGATACGCTGGTCGTAACCATAGGTCGCGCGGCGGGAATTCGAAATCACCGCCTGCCTGCCGCTTTTCGTTGTCAGAATGATGCTGGCGCTGTCGAAATCACCAAGCGCGCCGATTTCCGGATTGACGAGAACCGAACCGGTGGCAAACACGCTGTCCACTTCTTCGCCCAGGAGGAAGCGGGCCATGTCGAAATCATGAATGGTCATGTCGCGGAAGATGCCGCCGGAAACCTTGATATATTCAGCCGGCGGCGGGCCAGGGTCGCGGCTGGTGATGGTAACCATTTCCACCTTGCCAATGCGGCCATCTTCGATTGCCTTATGCACGGCCTGAAAATGCGGGTCAAAACGGCGGTTGAAACCGAGCATCACCTTCGCGCCGGTTTCTTCAACCACCTTGGCGCAGGCTTCCGCGCGGGCAACATCGAGATCAACGGGCTTTTCGCAGAAGATGGCCTTGCCGGCGCGGGCGAAACGCTCGATCAGGTCGGCATGGGTGTTGGTCGGTGTGCAGATGATGACGGCGTCGATCGTTTTGTCGGCCAGAACCTCGTCGATCGTGCTGACCTTGCACTGCGCTTCGCGGGCAATTGCTTCCGCGGCACCGGCCATGGCGTCGACAACGGCCACCAGCTGCGCACGGCTGTCGGTGGTGATCGCCTTGGCGTGGACCTTGCCGATCCGTCCAGCGCCGAGCAGTGCCAATTTCGTAACCATCTTTCCTCCGGTTCCTCATACCCGCCCTCACTCCCGGAGAGACAGAATATGAATGCAAACAATGTTTCGATATGGAATATATGTTCCATTTTGCTAGATCGACATCGGAAGCGTGTCAAGCGTTTTGACAGCGGCAGGCAAGGCCGAAATCATTCGCCCCTGGAGGTCACGCGATGTGGCTGCTGATCATACCGAAAGGCAGGTTGAGCCGAAGCCCAAACGCTGCCGGGCGTCAATTGGTGGAAGGTATCTGCACGGCATTCTGGGGAAGGGCATAGACCTCGACTGGCGTTTCAAGGCCGCGCAGCAGCCATGGACCCAGATTTTCCAACCTGTCCCCATTTCCGGCCATACGAACGAATTCCTCGGAAAACAGCACGTTGCGGCCGGTTTCCTTGGTCAGTGTTTCCAGCCGCGAGGCGATGTTGACGGCGGGGCCGATGACAGTGAAATCGAGGCGGGTTTTTGAGCCGATATTGCCATACATGACATCGCCGACATGCACGCCGATGCCGTAACCCAGGGGATCATGACCCTTCTGGCAATTGATCTCATTGAGGGCAACAAGACCCTTTTGCGCGCTGGCGATGGCTTTCAGCAGGTTTTCACAGGCCTGCGGATCGCTGAGCGGAAAAATCGCCAGCAGCCCGTCACCCATGAATTTCAGGATTTCTCCGCCGAATTCTTCAATGGGGTCGCACATGGCGTCGAAATAGCCGTTCAGAAGCTCGATCACGTCATCGCGCGGCCAAAGGTCGGAAATATGGGTGAAATTGCGCAGGTCGCAGATCAGGATCGCCGCTCCCACCGTTATGCCGCTACCGCGTGTCGTGGCGCCGTTGAGAATTTTCTCGCCCGCATGCGGACCCACATAAGTTTCCAAAAGCGTGCGCGTCATGCGGTTTTTGAGGCGTATTTCACTGACCAGCGCCAAAGCCGGCAGCAGGTTTTTCAGGGCCGCGATTTCGCTGTCGGAAAAACCGCCCGGCTGGTCACTGGAGAATGTCGCGACGTGGCGCTTTCCGAAAGTGTGCTCGATCGGCCAGGCGCAATAATCCGTCAGCCCTTCGGCCCGCAGCTCGTCATAGATCGTATAACCGGGTTCATCGATGTCATCGCCATTCAGCCGGTGGCGGACTTCCGTCGCACCCTGGTGGATGTCGTTGATGGGGCTGTTGAGATATTCGGGCGTGCTTTCCGAGCCGTAACCATAGGTGGCGATTTCGGCGGTGGGCATGCCGGCTTTCCACAATATCCGCGCGCCAAGCCATTGCGGGTGGCGGATGCGGAAAGCAAGAACGCCCCTTGCGATGGAGATTCCGCTTGCCCGCAGCCTGTCGCAAAGCTCCACGAATATCTCGTCGATAAAACGCTCGTCCTTGGTGCCGGTCACGAGCCAGTCGAGAATTTCGGTCTTCTCTGCCGGCCACAATTCATCCAATGCTGAAGAAACCCGTTCTTCGGTGTTAAGACTGAGTGTCATGGCAGGATTCCGGAGATTGTTGCTGTTATCGCACGGGCAGGGCGCATGCCGAACTTCATCGAACATGGTCGCTCGTGAACCCCATGTGGTGCCGGATAACAAAAATGTTAAGAGAGGACTTCGGAAAATCTTCCGGAAGATATTTGCGGCCTCAGGCCACGCGCGCCGCCCGGATGTTCTCCTGAACATCGTCCCCGGCGGCGCTGAGATTTTTCGTGATCGCTAAGGGCGATCAGATAACGGTTTCGACAGGAATATGCAGGGCAGCGGCAACGCGTCTGATACGCGATGGATCGCTGTCGGTGCCGTCTTCCAGTGCGTGGATTTCGGTGGTGGTGAGACCGCAGGTGACAGCAAGCTGTTCGACCGTATAGCCGGCGAGCGTGCGCGCGGTCAGGACCTTTTTGGCAAAAGGAGCATCGGTTTCGTGATCGGAATTAAGTTCTGAGACTGAAATTGTCATTATTGCATCTCCCTGATGATGGACACTTAAATGCGGGCGGCAAGGAAAAGTTGCCGGGGGCCGAATGCGACCGCGTTGCCGGAGAAGAAATCGTGCTGCAACGCAGCGAGGAACATAGACGCTTCGCCCACCTACGCAATAGTTAAATTTTGTTAAGATTCGTGATCGCCGCATTCCTGCGGCATTTTTCGTGGTGGAAACGGCCGGACGACAGGCAATTTTCCAGTTTCGGGCAGGCTGTATTTCAAAATGCAGGCTTAAAGCATGCCCCAGGCGCGGAAACGGCCGCGACCCGTAACTTCCCGCAATTCCAGCTGATTGGCGAGCCCGATTGCGCCCTGCGGTGTGGTGCCGAGTTCCTTGACGATCATTGCCGCTGAAACCACCGGCCGGGAAACCACCAGCTCCACCAGTTCCGGCAAACGTGAGGATGAGCGCCGGCCGGTGAGCTTGCGCATCATGCGATCCCGCGCGTGGGTCAGCCGGTCATGTTCTTTCAGACTGGTCTGGGCCGCCTCGTAAAAACTGTCCAGAAGGGCAAGCAGCCGCTGTGTCTGGTTTCTGGCGTGTCGGCGCTCGCGCGGAACGGCGCGGAGACCGGCGCTGAGCGCCGGCAGGTGATCGGGCGTCACGGCCCCCTCACGCAGAAAGGCGGCGGCCAGAAGCCGGCCGAGCCAGGGGCTGCGTTGTAACACCTCGATCATGTTCCACGCGTCGAGCAGAATGGCGGTGCGAAGGATAGTTGGCAGTTCTGCCGTCCTTGCATGCAGTTCCAGCCATTCTTTCAGCCGTTCATCCTCGTCCCAGTCAGGCTCGTTGATGATCGGATGGCCTTCCTGCCGCTGATTCACGGGCGCGGGCATGTTACCGGCGGTAATCGCCTCAAGCGTCGCGGAGCTTCGCGCCAGCAGCGCATCCAGTTCGGAAAAAGCCCCGTCCAGCAACGCTTCCCCATCCGTCCCGCTCTCTTCGCTGCGGGTGTGATCTCCGGTTTCCTGGGGACGTGGCACCTCGTCGGCTGCAAGTGTGGCTCTGCCCCGTAATCTGGAAAGGCCGGGCGCAGTGAAGGCCCAGCCGGCGGCATTGGAAAAGATCAGCCGCCTCGACCGCAATATCCGGTGCGCCGCCGTCATCTCGTGGGTAGGCGCGCGCACGTCCATATGGGCGTCATGCAGGACCAGATCTTCCATATGGACAAGTTCGCCATCGACCCACATGGAGGAAATCGCATCGGTAAAATCCTGCCTTTCGATGAAGCCGTGTTTCATCGGCGAGCGGCTGATCCGCTCGTCCAGCCGCGCCAGCGCTTCGCCTGCACGGGCGGCGGCGATGAGAAGCTTTTCGATCTGGATGTCCGATATATCATAAATCATTGATATTTTTTAGTTTGAGCGCGCACGGCTTACAAGACGGATTGCAATGGCCCGGTTCTGCTTTTCCCGGTATCATCGTCGCCGATCCTGCGGCGCGGACCGGTATGGAGGGCCGGGCTTCACGAGGACGCGGGTCACTTCTGACGTTTCTACCGTATTGTTGCGATGCAGCATAAACTTGCGCATCGCAGCATGACGGGTATATACCCCCGCCAAGAGCGACAAATTATCACACCTTCCGTTCGCCCTTCCATCTCCAGACGAAGATGAATTGGAGTTTACCCGTGAATATTATGGCAAATGGTCCCGCCACCGCGCCGGATCAGAAAACCCGTTTGAAATCCATTATCGGCGGATCGGCGGGCAATCTCGTCGAATGGTACGACTGGTACGTCTATTCGGCCTTCACCCTTTATTTCGCGCCGGTGTTCTTCCCTTCCGGAAACCAGACCGCCGAACTGTTGAGCGCTGCCGCCGTTTTTGCCGTCGGATTTCTGATGCGGCCCATCGGGGCCTGGTTCATGGGCACCTATGCCGACCGCAAGGGCCGCAAGGCCGGCCTGACCTTGTCCGTTACGCTGATGTGTCTCGGCTCCCTGCTGATCGCCATTACACCCGGCCATGAGACGATCGGCATTGCCGCGCCTGCCATTCTGGTTTTCGCCCGCCTTCTGCAGGGCATCAGCGTCGGCGGCGAATATGGCGCCAGCGCTACCTATCTCAGTGAAATGGCCGGCAAGAGCCGTCGCGGCTTCTTCTCCAGCTTCCAGTATGTAACGCTGATCTCCGGCCAGCTTCTGGCGCTGGCGGTGCTTCTGGTGCTGCAGCGGATGCTGACGCCGATACAGCTTGGCGAGTGGGGCTGGCGCATTCCCTTCTTCATCGGCGGCATTCTGGCGATTGCGGTATTTTACATCCGTCGTGGCCTTGCCGAAACGCAGTCTTTCGAAAACGCCAAGGCGGGCGACGCCGACAAGCCGAAATCCAGCGGATGGGCGCTTTTCAAGCACTATCCGCGGGAAGCATTGATGGTCATGGCGCTGACATCAGGCGGCACGCTCGCCTTCTACGCCTACACCACCTATCTGCAGAAATTCCTCGTCAACACCTCCGGTTTCAGCAAGGAAAGTGCGACTGAAATTACCACGGCGGCGCTTTTCGTCTTCATGTTGTGTCAGCCGCTTGCCGGTGCGCTGTCCGATAAGATCGGCCGCAAACCGCTGATGGTGGGTTTCGGCATTCTCGGCACGCTGTTTACCTACCTCATCTTCACCACGCTGGCGACGACGACCGATCCGATCATGGCTTTCGCCCTCGTTCTGGTCGGCCTGCTGATCGTTACCGGCTACACCTCCATCAATGCGGTGGTGAAGGCGGAAATGTTCCCCGCCCATATCCGCGCGCTTGGCGTGGCGCTGCCCTATGCGCTGGCGAATACCATTTTTGGTGGAACGGCGGAGTTCGTGGCTTTGAAGTTCAAGCAGATCGGCCATGAAAACTGGTTCTTCTGGTATGTAACGGTCATGATTGCGCTGTCGCTGGTGGTCTATGTGAAGATGCGCGATACACGCGATCACAGCCACATCCACGAGGATTGAGCGGTACATCCAGACATAAAAGCCCCGTCCTTTTGGCGGGGCTTTCTGTTTTCAGTGCCTTCAGGCGGTTTCGACAGGCAGAACTACGCGCGCCTCAAAACCGTCTTGCCGGCCGGGTGCGGGTGAAGAAAGCAGCAATTCGCCGCCGGTCTGTTCCACCAGGCTTTTGACGATCGCAAGGCCAAGCCCGGTGCCATCCGCCTTGGTCGGGCCTCGGGCAAAACGGGTCGTCAGTTTGGGCAGCAGCGCCCCGTCGATTGCCGGTCCGGAATTGATGATGCGGATCGTGCCGTCCTGTTCCGCCAAAATCTGCACCGGGCTTCCCGCCGGGCTGTGGATCAGGGCATTTTCGAGAAGGTTGCGCACGATGATGCCGAAGGCGTCCGCGCCTATCCTGCAGGACAGGCCGTCCTCGCAGTGATTGGTGAAGCGGATGCGGGATTTGCCTATCGCCGTTCTCACCATGTCGTCGATGACGAGTTCGAGAACGGGGATGACATCATTTGCCGTATCGGTCACGCCGATCCTTGCTTCGGCCCGCGACATCTGCAGCAGCTTTTCGGCGAGATGGCCCAGATGTTGCAGGGATTTCTCGATATTCTCGACGCGCGGCGCAAGTTCCGGCGGAATATCGGCATGCAGCCGCTGCGCCTGCGCCAGCGCGCCGGCAATTGGCGTCCGCAATTCGTGCGCGCTATTGGCGGTGAATTCCCGCTCGGCTTCGATTGCCGATCGCAGCCGTCCAAGCAGCAGATTGACCGAGCGGGCGATGGGATGCAGTTCGCCGGGAAAAGGCTGCGTTTCGAGCGGTGCAAGATTGCCGCCATCTTTTTTGCCGATCTCGTCGCGCAGGGTCTGTATCGGTTGCAGGGTCCTGCGCACCACCACGATCACCGCAAAGATGCTGGCGGGAATGAGGATGAGTACGGGCAAAAGCAGCGCGCTGCCCGCTTCCTCGATCGCCTCGCGCCGGTTGGCGAAGGCATCGGCGACCTGCAGGAAATAATTGCCGTCCGGCGTTGCAACCGTGTAGATGCGCTGTGTCGCGGTTTCGGAAAAACCGGGATCGAGTGAGACTTCGAAAGGCTCCGTCGAACTATCATGCGAATGCAGCACGACCTGTCCTTCCCGGTCGCGCACCTGATAGGTCAGATATTCCGCGCCTTCCGCCGAAGGGTTGAGCTTGCGCGAGGCCGGCGCCGTGTTGTTTTCCCTGAGATCGTCGGCCAGAAGCGGCAGCAGCCTTTCGGCCGTTTCCTGCACGCCGGCATCGAAAATCTCGGCAAATTCGTCCTGCATCACCATGACGCCGAGCCCGCAGGCGAGGAGCCAGGATATGGCGACGACGCTGGTCAGCGCCGTCACGAGCTTGCGGGTCATGCTGGTCGGTCTGGCCATCTCTGCCTACTTGTTATTTACTTGCTAGCCGTCTGGCTCACTTGATCGTGTAGCCGACGCCGCGCACGGTCTCCACGCGGTCATGGCCGATTTTCTTGCGCAGCCGGCTGATATAGACCTCGACCGTGTTGCTTTCTATTTCCGCGCCGAATTCGTAAAGCGTGTCGTGCAACTGGGCTTTCGAGACGACGGCGCCGGGATGTTCAACCAGCTTTTCAAGCACGGCCCATTCGCGGGCGCTGAGTGTCTGGGCCGTTCCATCGACCGTGATATTGCGCGCCACCTGGTTGATCTCGATGCCGGGCAGGCGAATGACGGGCGCCGAGCGGCCCTCGTAACGGCGCGAGACCGCCAGCATGCGCGCCGAAAGCTCATCGAGGTCGAAAGGCTTGACCAGATAGTCATCCGCGCCGGCGTTCAGCCCGGCAATCCGGTCGGAAACCTGATCATGTGCCGTTAGGATGATCACCGGTGTGGCGTCGTCGCGCTTGCGCAGCGCTTGCAGAAGGGTGATGCCTTCGCCATCCGGCAGGCGCATGTCGAGCAGGATCAGGCCATAGGCCATGGTCAGCGTTGCCGCCATGGCGTCGTCCAGCGTCTTGAACCAGTCAACAGCATGGCCGGCCGCTGCGACATGGTCTCGCAACGCTTCACCTAAAACATGATCGTCTTCAACAAGCAGAACCCGCAAGACAGCTCCCTTTATCGCGTCGTCCTGCGTATCGCTTTCACGGGATAAGCGTCAAGCACTGTTCGTTCAGCTGCTCTGGCGCTGGGTGCAGCCGCCGAAGACGTCCAGCGAGGGATCGTAGACGGAAGTGGAGACGTTCATCATGCCAAGGATGCTGTGGAAATAATTGTCGTGGGAGCGTCCACCCTCTGCAGCACTTTTCGCAAGGCAGGCCCGGTTAAGCCCCATGGACTTGGCGAAATCATCGTCGAACCAGACGAGAAACGGCACGTGGGTCTGCTGGTCAGGGGCAAGCAGGTAGGGTGCACCATGCAGGTAGACACCGTTCTCGCCAAGCGATTCGCCGTGGTCGGAGGCATAGATCATGCCGGTCGCCAGCCTATCGGAGCGTGCTTTCAGCTTGTCGATCACGGTCGAGAGGAAGTGGTCGGTGTAGAGAAGCGTGTTGTCATAGGAATTGACGATCTCGGCATCGCTGCAATTGCCAAGCTCGGCTGTGCGGCAATCCGGTGTGAATTTGCGGAATTCGTCGGTGTAGCGCAGATAATAGGTCGGCCCGTGGCTACCCATCTGGTGCAGCACGATGACGCTATCCTTCGTGACGTTGTTGAGCCAGGCGTCGAGCTTGTCGAAGAAGATATCGTCGCGGCATTCTCCGCCGGTGCAGAAGCGGCTGTCATTGGTGGATGGCAGGTCGAAATAGGGGATACGGTCGGCGACGTTCTTGCTGCCGGTATTGTTGTCCAGCCATGTGGCGCTGACACCGGCGTGGACGAGGACGTCCATGACGTTTTCATTCGCGAGCGCCTTGCTATGGCTATATTGCGAACGCGGGAATTTCGAGAACATGCAGGGAATGGACATCGCCGTCGCGGTGCCGCAGCTGGTCGTGTTGGGGAAATAGATCACGTCGCGCTTGGCCAGTTCCGGATTGGTGTTGCGCCCATAGCCGTTCAGGGAAAAATTCGCGGCGCGAGCGGTTTCGCCCGCAACGATGACGGTGATGCGCGGCTTATGGACACCTCCAGCGGCGGGAAGAACCTTCGCATCCCTGCCGATTGGGCTGACCTGTATTTCGGCTTCCTGACCGGCCTGCGTGAAATAATGGACGGCGGACATCATCGGCGACAACGGGTTGACGCTTTTGACGATATCCTTGTGCTGCCGGATGGCAGTCGTGAATGTCTTTGAATTCGCAAAGCTGATGATGCCGACGATGCCGAGGCACACCAGGATGCTGATGGTGTTCCACAAAAGCTTGTCGAGGATTGGTCGATGCCGGATGCGGATGGCGGCAATGACGATGGACGGCACCAGTCCATAAATCGCCATGTGCCAGACAAAGCCGGGGGTAATCAGATTGCCCGCTTCCGCCTGCGTGGTTTCCATGGCGTTGCGGATCATGTCGCTGTCGATGACAACGCCGTAGCGGTCCATGAACCAGGAGGCGGCAGCCGCTGCGAATATGACGAAGACCAGAAACGGCTTGATGAGATATTTGGCGGAAAAAATGGTGATGAGGGCGCCGAAAAGCGCCGCCATGGCGACATAAAGCGCAACGATGGCAACCGGATAAGCGGAAAGATAGGTGTGAACCTTCGACCAGAATGTCTGGTTCATGAAAAACAGCAGATAGGCCGCCGTCAGCAGGCTGAGCGGCACGCTGCCGATTTCCGGACGATACGATTCAACGCCTGTCGCTTTCGCGGTAAAAAGAGCCAATGCCAGGTCCACCAGATTTCAAATGTGCCAGCGGTGGCGGAAAACGAGCAAAACGCCCCGTTCACGCCGCCGCATGGGCCGATGGATGGCGGATGCGTTATTTAGCTGACATCAACCTGAAAGCTCTGTCATGAAAGTGTCATATCAAGGCGTGGGTGCTTTCAGATCGATGGCTGGGCCTTGGCGTTGCGTCACCTAGCTCAGTCCGATTATCCCCGTTGCGGTGGTGCGGGTTGCAAATACGCGTGTTGCCCGGACCGGCAAAAGGCTGCCTGCGGAAAGGTTCTGGAAAGTGACGGTCGTTCCGGAAAGCAGGGTGAGGCAAAGCTGCCCGCCATTGCCGACATAAATGGCACGCGTGGGCGAAGGAAGCGGATTAGTATCGTCGGGCACGATGTCGAAACCGTGGGATGCCGGTGATTCCAGGCCGGCGGTGTAGTGTTCGTAAGTCTCAGCCATTGCTGTCTCCCGTAAATCAAAATCTGCCGTGATTATGCGGCGGATCTGGGCAGCGGGGATAAGTGGGCACGATATATCTGCGGCGGGTTTTTCGTCCCGCACGCGGTTTTCCCGAGAGACGGGTATTTTCCCTGCAATCTCCGGCGTTTGGCTTTACCGGCCTTGTCGCCATTCCCGTCGGGCAATCCGACGTGGCGGATTTTGCGTTCACATCAGGGAGTACGCCGCTGCCAGAGGTGAGTGCTTTCTGCCTTAGCTGCGTGTGTGGAGAATGAAGGCTCTCACTGCCGGAGAAGCTTCCGTTTTTCGATGGGCGATGGCGAGATCAGAGGTGGTGGAGCTTGCGGCAAGCGGCACATAACGTACGCCGGGCAACCTCAGGCAATCGAGTGAGCGTGGCACCAATGCCACGCCGAGACCAATGGCCACCATGCTGGCAATGGTGGTGTAGTCCCGGCCTTCCGGGCTGATCGCCGGCTGGAACCCGGCCTCGTTGCAGGCTTCTATCGTATTGTAATGAAAGCCGACATCCGGCGGCTGTCGCGGGGTGATGAAGGTTTCCCCTGCAAGGTTCTTCAGGTCGACCTGCAGCGCAAAGGCCAGGGGATGATTTTCCGGCAGGGCCGCCATCAGCGGTTCGCGCAGAACCACCTGGGTGGCGACCCCTTCCGGAATGGGCGCCGGTGGGCGGATGAAGGCGAAATCCAGATTGCCGTCGGCGATCTTGGCCAGTTGCAGCCGCATCTCCATTTCGATGAGTTGCAGTTCCACATCGGGATGGGAAGCGCGGAAACTGGCGATGGACTTTATCAGCAGGCCGGAATAGGCGGCAGAGGCCACATAACCGATGGAGATGCGGCCGGTCTCACCGCGATCCACACGTTTGAGGGCCGCAAGCGTTGCCTCGGCATTGGCGAGGATTTTCCGGGCATCCTCGTAGAGCAGCTGGCCGGGCGTGGTCAGCTTTACCGACCGGCGTGTCCGGTCGAGCAGCGGCATGCCGACAATATCCTCAAGCGCCATGATCTGCTGGCTCAAACCCGGCTGGGCAATGCCGAGGCGGGCGGCGGCGCGCTCGAAATTGCGCTCATCCACCAGCGTGGTGAAATAGCGCAGGTGGCGCAGCTCGAATGTGTCCGCCCGGCTTGCCGGCTTCCTGCCCATCATTGCGGCCTTTCGCAGTAGATTTGAATAATTCCAAGCTATTATCGATCGTGTTTTTCATAATCAATAGTTCTGAAAAAAACCGGCCTAGCTTATTGGATCACAATCTACACCTTGCGTAATAAGATGACTTAAATTCTCCAGAAAAATATCCGTTGATGACGGTGCGGGCGATAAAGGGTTTTGGCGTGCAGGGAAAAACCAAACACATTTCCATTCTGGCCGGCGGCTGCGCCGCCATTGCCTATGTGGCGTTTTTATCCTCAGGCGCTGCCCTTGCTCAAGAAGCCGGGACGACAGTGCTCCAGACCATCACCGTGGAAGGCGCCAAAAAACAGGACCCCAAGGCTCCCGTGAAGGGTTATGTGGCGAAAACCAGCGCCAGTGCCACCAAGACCGGCCGATCCCTGATCGAGACGCCGCAATCGGTCTCCGTCATCACCCGGGATCAGATGGATGCGCAGAATGTCCGCAATCTCAGCGAGGCGCTGAATTATGTGCCTGGTGTCGTCGCGCAGCCGTCAGGCTCCGATCCGCGCTTTGATGCGCCGCGAATTCGCGGCTTCGCCGGAAACCAGCTGCAGTTCCTCAATGGTCTCCGGCTGATGCGCACGGCCGGTGCACCCTCCTACGAAGTCTATGGCCTGGAGCGGGTGGAGGTCATTCGCGGGCCGGCCTCGGTGCTTTATGGTCAGGGTAATCCCGGTGGACTCATCAATCTCGTCAGCAAGCGGCCGACCTTCGAGCGTTTCGGTGAAGTAGGCGCGCAGATCGGCAGCTTCGATTATTACCAGTCGATGTTCGATATTGGTGGTCCGGTGGCGGATAGCGACAGCTTCGCCTATCGCCTGACCGGTCTTGCCCGCAATGCCCATGCCCAGACCGACAATCTGCAGAACGATCGTTATTTCATTGCGCCGGCTCTCACATGGCAGCCGGACGAGGATACGAAGCTGACGGTTCTTGCGTCCTATCAGCACGATAATCCAAGTTCACCTTCCGGCCTGCCGCCGGCGCTGACGTATTCGCGGCCTGGCAACATGCTGGACCGCAGTTTTTATGTCGGCGATCCGTCCTTTGATACGTCGAACCGTAAATTCACCAATATCGGCTATGAATTCGAGCATCGTTTCGACGATACTTTCACCTTCCGGCAAAATGCACGTTATTCCAATTTCGACTGGTCCTACCGGGCGCTCGGCATGTCTTCGACCAGCGGCGGCATGATCGGCAATCTCATCCGCCGGAATGCGACATTGCAGGACGAGCTGCTGAATACCTTCAATATCGATAACAGCCTGCAGGCGGATTTTTCAACCGGGCCGGTGGATCACACCCTGCTTGTCGGGCTGGATTATCGTTATTTCGATAACAACGTCAAAACCGAATTCTGGGCCGCGACGCCGCTCAATCCCGTCAACCCGGTCTATGGCGGGCCGATCAGCCTGACCTCGCGCACGCTTTATGCCGATGTGAAGACGGATATCTCGCAGATCGGCCTTTATGCCCAGGACGAGATGGCGATTGAGAACTGGCGCATCACTGCTGGCCTTCGGCAGGACTGGGCGAGTACCGGCGGCACGACCTTCAACGGCACGACCTATCGTGCACTCGACAAGGACGACCACAAGCTCACCGGTCGCGTCGGCGTCAGCTATCTCTTCGATGGCGGCATCGCACCCTATGTCAGCTATGCCACATCCTTCGAGCCGGTGCCGCAGCCGGCTGTCGGTGATGCGCCGAAGCCGACCACCGGCGAGCAATGGGAAGCCGGCATCAAATACCAGCCCGAAGGTTTCGACGGTTTCTTCTCCGCGGCGATCTATGATCTGAAGCAGAAGAATGTGACGACGACGGTGGGCGGCGTGACGCAGCAGATGGACGAGGCGCACGTGAAAGGCCTCGAACTTGAAGGCGCTGCAAGCATTGCCGACGGGCTCGATCTGCGTGCGGCCTATACCTACATGGACAGCGAAGTCGCCGGCCGCGTTAACAACGGCAGGGAACTGGACAATGCACCGCAGCATGCCGCGAGCCTGTGGCTCGACTACACATTTGCGGAGGATACGGCGCTTGAAGGCTTCGGGATCGGCGGCGGCGTCCGTTATGTCGGAAAGCGTTATGGCGATGCCGCCAATACCTTCGAAATGAAGGGTCTCGCTTTGCTCGATCTCGGCGTGCATTACGAGAAGAACGGCTATCGCGCTTCGCTCCTCGTGCAAAACTTGACTGATAAAGAATATATTTCTAGTTGCTCCACTTTCGGATGCTATTACGGTGACGGAAGAACGGTTATGGGCAAGCTGACCTATCGTTGGTGAAGCCATATCAAGTGAAGCAGCAGGGGCATGACGCGCAAGGATCTATGGATGTCCCCCCTTTGGGGGCGGCGGGAATTTTTAGGCCTGCTCGCCGCTTCGGCTCTTGCAGGCAAGGCGCGGGCGGCGGTGACGCCCCGCATCGCCGCAATCGACTGGGCCATGCTCGAAACCTCCGTGGCGCTCGGCGTCATGCCGGTGGCAGCAACCGAGCTCATCCAGTTCAGGGTCGGTGCGGTCGAGCCGGAAATCCCTGAGAGCGTCGTTGATCTTGGTCTGCGCGGCGCACCGAATTTCGAGCTTCTGCAATTGACCCGGCCAGATCTCATTCTGATCTCGCCTTTTTACACGCGCTACACCGGCAGGCTTGAGGCGATTGCGCCGGTCTTCTCGCTGCCCTTTTACGTGAAGGGCGAGCCCCCTTTCGGAAAGGCGCTTGCGGCAGTGTCGGCTCTTGGCGAGAAGCTCGGCCGGGCTGATGAGGCGCGCAGGGTTTTGAGCGAAACGGACGCGGCGC
This sequence comes from Agrobacterium sp. O3.4, assembly GCF_041414895.1. Taxonomy (NCBI): domain Bacteria; kingdom Pseudomonadati; phylum Pseudomonadota; class Alphaproteobacteria; order Hyphomicrobiales; family Rhizobiaceae; genus Agrobacterium; species Agrobacterium sp. O3.4. The sequence continues at coordinate 164,948 of NZ_JALPZP010000004.1, read as the reverse complement.
TGCAAGCCATGCGCACCCGCCTTGCCGGTTTTTCCGCGCGGCCAACCTATGTGATCAATATTGGTGACGCCCGGCATTTTCGTGCGTTTGGTGCGGACAGCATGTTCGGGGATGTGCTTGGTCGGCTGGGGCTCGCCAATGCCTGGGTGGATCGTTCGCAATTCACTTTCGCAGCGCCGGTGCCGCTGGAAAATCTTGCCGCGTCGCCGGAGGCGCGTATCGTCATCGTCTCCGATATTCCGGTGGAAGCCCGCGAGAGCCTGCGCAACAGCGCCATCTGGCGGGCCCTTCCGGCCGTGCGGGAAAACCGCGTGGTGACGCTCGGCAATATCGGTCCCTATGGCGGCATCACCGCCGGCATGCGTTTCGCGCGGCTTCTGACCGAGGCTTTGACGGCGCAGGGAGAAGCCCCGTGACGGCGCGGCCTCTCCAGCTTTTCTGCGGGCTTCTGTTCGTGCTGGCCTGCGGGCTTTCGCTGCATGCCGGCCTGCAACGGCTAACTTTCAGTGCATGGCCCGGCCTGCCATTCGATGCCGCCAAGCTGTCGATGGATCAGGTGATTTTCGCCTTCAGCCTGATGCCGCGTGCAGCTGTCGCCATTCTGGCGGGTGCGATGCTCGGCCTGTCCGGTGCGCTTCTCCAGCAATTGCTGCGCAATCCGATTGCCGACCCCTCGACGCTCGGCATTTCCGCCGGTGCGCAGCTGGCCATCGTCATCGCCACCCTGTTCTTTCCCTCGGCGCTGGATGGCAATCGTGCATTGGTGGCACTCACGGGCGCTGCCGCCGCCGCCGGCATTGTCTTCCTTCTCGGCTGGCGGCGGTCCTTCGAGCCGGTGACCATGGTGGTATCTGGGCTGCTGGTTGGCATTACTGCCGCCTCCGTTTCGGCGGCGCTGACGCTGGCGCAGGGCGAATATCTGATGTCGCTTGTCGTCTGGAACGGCGGCTCGCTCAGCCAGCAGGACTGGTCGAATGCCTTTTCCCTTGCCTTCCAGCTTCTCGCCGGCCTTGTGCTGACCGGTTTGCTGATAAGGCCATTGACGGTTCTCGGTCTTGGCGATGCCGGCGCGCGATCGCTCGGCGTATCGCTGTTTTCGATCAGGCTGGCGGTCGCGGCCGTTGCGGTCGCGCTTGCCGCCTTCGTTGCCGCTGCGGTCGGCCTCGTCAGTTTCATCGGCCTTGCCGCACCGGCGCTCACCCGGGCACTCGGCGTGCGGCGGTCATCCGCAGTGCTCATGGTTTCGCCACTGCTGGGCGGGCTGCTGCTCTGGTTCTGCGATGGTCTCGTTCAGCTTCTGGCGAGCACGACGGCCGAAGTTTTCCCCACGGGCGCGGTAACGGCGCTGATCGGCGGACCGCTGCTTCTGTGGCTGTTGCCGAAAATCCGGCCGACCGACGTCCATCGCAGCGAAGGCGGCGATGTTGCGGCAAGACGCCGGCTTGCGGCACTGCTGCCAGTGTTCGTCATCATGGCTGTGTTGATCTTTGCAGCGCTGGCCATTGGCAAAGGCCCGGATGGCTGGACGGTGCTGGGTGCCGGTGACCTGCAAAGCCTTCTGCCGTTCCGCTGGCCGCGGCTTGTGGCGGCCATCGCTGCCGGCGGTCTGCTGGCCATGGCGGGTGCGCTTCTTCAACGGCTGACCGGCAATCCCATGGCAAGCCCGGAGGTAATCGGCGTCAGCGGCGGCGCAGGCCTCGGTTTTGCCGCCGCCATCACGATTTTTCCGGCGGCAGGCCTCCTTGAATTGTTCGCGGGTGCCGGCATCGGCTCGGCGGCGGTCATGACCCTCGTGCTGTTCTTTGCGGTGCGCCGATATCTGGCGCCGGAAAAAATACTGCTTGCGGGTATTGCCGTCAGTTCGCTTTGCTCGGCGGTGCTTTCGGCCCTGCTTGCCATTGGCGACCAGCGCGCCTGGCAGATTCTTGCCTGGCTCAGCGGTTCGGGTTCGACGGCCACGCCCGCTTCGGCGATATTTCTTGCCGTACTTTCCGTCGTTCTGCTTTCGGGTGCCCTGTCGGTAACGCGCTGGCTGACAATTCTGCCGCTCGGCCGGGATGTGCCGCTTTCCCTCGGGCTGCCGCTCAGTCTCGCACGCATTGCCGTTATCGCGGTGGCCGGCATCGCCACCGGTGCGGCCTCGCTGCTTGTCGGTCCCTTGAGTTTCGTCGGGCTGATGGCGCCGCATATCGCGCTTCGCGCCGGCTTCACCACGCCGCGCGACCATCTGTTGGCTTCATTCCTTTTCGGAGCGGTGTTGATGGCGCTTTCCGATCTCGGGGCGCGAACGGTCACCTTTCCCTATGAGCTGCCGCTTGGGCTTTTTGCGGCACTGGCCGGTGCGCCTTACCTGATCTGGCTTTCAGGCAGGCGCCAATGATGTGTCTGGGCATTTACGGAGATAAGAACCATGGGTGAGGCAGCGCTTGCCGCCGGCTACGACGATACCCCGCTTTTTTCGCTGGAAGGCGTGACGATGGAGGTGCCCGGCCGAACATTGCTGCAGCCGCTGACGGCAAGTTTTGCGACCGGCAAGACAATCGGCCTGATCGGCCATAATGGTTCGGGAAAATCGACGCTGCTCAAGATTCTGGCGCGGATCCAGGAGCCAACGGCTGGTAAAGTGTCGTTTGAGGGAAAGACGCTGGGCGACTGGGGCAACCGGGAGTTTGCGCGAAAACTCGCCTATCTGCCGCAATATACGCCGGCCGCCTCCGGCATGCTCGCCAAGGAGCTGGTGGCGCTCGGTCGTTATCCCTGGCATGGCGCGCTCGGCCAGTTCACCAGGGCGGATCAGGAGAAGGTGGATGAGGCCATCGAGTTGACGGACACCGTGGCCTTTCGCGACCGGCTTGTGGACACGCTTTCCGGTGGCGAGCGCCAGCGCGTATGGCTTGCCATGCTGGTGGCCCAGAATGCCGAAAGCCTGCTGCTGGACGAACCGATATCGGCGCTTGATCTCGCACATCAGATCGAAGTGTTGTCGCTGGTGCAGAGACTGTCGCGCGAAAAGGGTCTCGGCGTCATCGTGGTGCTGCACGATGTCAACATGGCGGCACGCTTTTGCGACGAGATCGTCGCCCTGCATTCCGGCAATCTGATTGAAAGAGGAACCCCGCAGGAGATCATGACGCCAGAGGCGCTGGAGCGGATTTATGGAGTGCGCATGGATGTCATGATGCATGCCGCCACCGGCTTGCCGGTCGCGCTGCCGCTTTGAGCTTGTTGCAGCAAAACAACGCCTGAAAGCGCTTGTTGTTGACAGTCATTTTCAACGTATTTTCCGCCCTAACAATGTCTTAATGGCATCCTACCGCCATTAGACATTGTTAACCGCTTTCCTTTCCTTGCATCCAATTAAGTTGTTTTGGATCGATTTCAGGGAACAAACGTTAACAGTGCGGAATTCAATATCCGGAGAGGGCAAGAAGGGCTGCTGCGGGTAGGACTAAAACAGGAGAAAATAAGATGAAAAAGGCTGTTGCCGTAACTTTTGCCGCATTGACGATGGGCCTCGGTGGGGCTGCATCCGCACTGGCTGCCGACCTTGCGAGATATGAGCCCGCTCCGCAGGAGCAGGACGACCGCAACGGCGTCAAGATCGGTTATCTGAGCTGCGATATCGGTGGTGGTGTTGGTTATGTTCTCGGTTCCGCCAAGGAACTGGACTGCACCTTCCAGTCCACGATGGGCGCGCGCCGCACCGACCATTACACCGGCGCCATCCGCAAGATGGGCGTTGACCTCGGCTTCACCACACAGGGCCGTCTGGTCTGGGCCGTTTTCGCCCCGACCGCCGGTTACCACCGTGGTTCGCTCGGCGGCCTTTATCAGGGCGCAACGGCTGAAGTGACCGTTGGTCTTGGCGTTGGCACCAACATCCTCGTTGGCGGCACCTCCGGCTCGATCCAGCTGCAGACGGTCAGCGTGACGGGTCAGGTTGGTCTCAACCTTGCCGCCACCGGCACCTCGGTTACGCTGACGGCCATGAACTGATTGGCAAAGCGCCCGGTGCTTTGACCGGGCATTCTGTCGCATGTCAAAACACGCCCTCTTCGTTGTCAGACGGGGAGGGCGTTGTATTATCCGGGCCATGATTTCCGTATCCAGATATATTGCGGCAGCGACCGTGTTTTCCCTCCTCGCGGCGAGCGCCTTTGCCGAAGGCGATGCGGCGCATGGGGAAAAGGTTTTCAGCCGCTGTTCCACCTGCCACAGTGCCGATACGCCGCGCACCCGCATGGGTCCGCATCTGATGGGTGTGGTCGGCAGGCCGATGGCTTCGGTGGCCGATTACGGCCATTATTCGCAGGCGCTGAAGGATGCCGGCGCGGCTGGCCGGGTCTGGACGGAAGACGAACTGCAGAAATTCATCGCCAGCCCGAAGAAGGCGATCCCGGGCAATTCGATGCGCTTTTTCGGACTGTGGAGCGAAACCGATATTGCGGATTTGATCGCCTATCTGAAAACGCATCCCCTGCCGCAATAATCGTCAGAGCGGTGCTTCCGCGATTATCTCTTCCGCCTCTTCGAAGGTCATCGCCATGACCTTCGCGCCGATCTCGAAGCCGAAGCCATTGCGGGCGAAGGCGGAAAACTCCTTGCCCTTTCGTTTCTCGTCAAGTTCGACACGGCGAAACGGCCCGAAGGCGCGCTTGCGCGCGAAGATGACGGCGGCGACCAGATCATTGGTCTCCTGCAACGCGGCTGTTGCCGTTTCCCGGGCGATGCCCTTGATCTGAAGTTTCTGCGCCAGCCCACGTTTCGATTTGCCGCTGCGCTGGCCGCTTCGCACGGCAATTTCCGCATAGGCCGTATCATCAAGCGCCTTGATGCCATAGGCAAAGGTCACGGCAAAGTCGCCGAGCGCCTTTACCTGCGCCGGGCTGATCTTCTCGAATTTTTCCCGTGCCTTGCGCGTGATGGCATCGCGCAGCTGCTTTTCCGTCATCATCCGCTGTTCCAGCCGGTAGAGGGCGGAATTGCGCGCCCAGGACAGCATTCGGCTGGTAGGCTCAACGGCCTGCGCTTCGCCGTCGAACTCCATGTCATCAGTCAGGAAGGGGCTGGAATCGTCACTCATGCCGCATTTATAACGCGACACAGCCGTCTTGCCAGTTCCTTCGCGGTCTGAATTCTACGCTTTCAGCGTATCAGGGCTTCTGCGCACCGGTTGCGGCCACATACACCGAATAGAGCGATTTCGTTGCGGTGATGAACAGCCGGTTCTTTTTCGGGCCGCCAAAGGTGAGGTTTGCAACCGTCTGCGGCACCTTGATCTTGCCGATGAGCGCGCCATCGGGCGCAAAGCAGTGAACGCCATCACCGGCGCTGGTCCACAGATTGCCGGCCGTATCCAGACGGAATCCGTCCGGCAGGCCATTGTCGAGATTGCAGAATTCCCGGCCATTGGTGAGCTTTACGCCGTCCACCACGTCGAAGACGCGGATATGGCGCGGGCGGGAGACATCGTGGCTGTAGGAGCTGTCGGCGATATAGAGTTTCGTTTCATCCGGCGAGAAGGCAAGGCCGTTCGGCTGCATGAAGTCATCGATGGCGATGTCGATCTTTCCGGTTGCGGGATCGAGCCGGTAGACATTGCGAGTCTTCTGTTCCGGCTCGGCCTTGTAGCCCTCGTAGTCGGAGAGAATGCCGTAGGTGGGGTCGGTGAACCAGATGCTGCCGTCTGATTTCACCACCACATCGTTGGGCGAATTGAGCCGTTTGCCGCCATAGCTGTCGGCGAGAACCGTGATCGATCCGTCGACTTCGGTGCGGGTAACGCGGCGGCCGCCATGTTCGCAGGAAACCAGTCGTCCCTGCCGGTCACGTGTGTTGCCGTTGGTGAAGTTGGAGGGGTGGCGGAACACCGAGATGCCGCCATCCGGCACCCAGCGCAGCATGCGCTGATTGGGAATGTCGCTGAATAGCAGGCAGTTCAGATCGGCGAACCACACAGGGCCTTCGGCCCAGCGGCAGCCGGAATAAAGCTCTTCCAGCTCGGCATTGCCGACGATCAGATGGCGGAAGCGGTCGTCGTGGATTTCGTAAGGGGAGGTGTTGTCTGTGGTCATGAGCGTGGTCCGCTTGTGGGCTTGTTGTTTGGGGTCAGCGCGTGGCCTTGGGGCCGCTTGCCAGAAGAATGACTGAAATGATGATGAGGCCGGTGAGGATGAGGCGGATGCCGGCGCCGAAACCATAGGTATTCAGCATCGAAACCACCAGGAACATGAAGAGCGAGGCGCCCCAGATGCCGGGCACGTTGGAATCCCCACCCGCCACCGCCGTTCCGCCGATGACGACCACGGCGATCGACATCAGCAGATATTCCGAACCCATGTTGAGCGCAGCACCGCCGGAGAAGCTGGCGAGAAGATAACCGGCAATCGCCGCCAGCACCGCGCAAAGCACATAGGTGACGAAACGGGTGCCATCCACCGGAATGCCGGTCATGCGGGCGGCAAAGGTGCTCTGGCCGATCGCGGAAATCCAGCGCCCATAGAAAGTGCGATCTAGCAGCAGCCAGGCGACGACCGAGAGCAGCAACGCGACAAGTGCGACGTTCGGAATGCCGAAAGAGCTTGATATCGCGAATGTCGCCAGTGTCTCAGGCGGCTTGATACGCAGACCGCGGTTCGACCAGATGGCGATGGATTGCACGATGAAGCTCATCGATAGCGTCGCGATGATCGGCGGGATGCGCAAGAGCTTGATCAGCGCATAATTGCCGATGCCGATGGCGATGCCGATCAGGATGGCGATCAGCAGTCCGGGCAGAATGAGACCATCGGACACATCCATGAATTTCAGCGCCAGCGTGCCTGACAGCGTCATTGTCGCGGGTACGCAGAGGTCGATATTGCCCGGCCCGAGCGTGATGACGAACATCTGGCCGATGCCGACGATGACGGAAAAGGCCGCGAAGGTGAGTGCTGCATGCGACAGGCCGAAGGAACTTGCGCCGCCGGTGAAGAGCACGGTGATGATCCACACCGCAGCCGTTGCGGCGAAAGACCAGATCCATGGTTTTTTCGTGAGGGATGACAGCCCGTTCATTGATTTTTCTCCCGCTTTTCAAGACGGTTGAGCAGGATGCGCAAGGCAAGCACGATGATGAGGATCGCGCCCTGCGCGCCGATCTGCCAGTCCGGCGAAATGCGCATGAAGGACAGGAAAGAGCCGGCAAGCGTCAGCGTCAGCGCGCCGATGACAGCGCCGATGGGCGACACCCTTCCGCCGACAAATTCACCGCCGCCGAGGATCACGCCGGCAATCGACAGCAGCGTGTAACGCAGGGCGATATTGGCGTCAGCCGCGGTCGTCAGTCCGACAAGGGCGATGCCCGACAGCACCGCGAAGAAACCGGCCAGCGCAAAGGTGGCGGCGCGGATGCCGACCACCGACCAGCCAGAACGCTCGACGGAGCGGAAATTGCCGCCGACGCCACGCATCAAAACGCCGAAGGAGGAGCGCATGACGATGTAATGCGCGACGACCGCGATCAGGATGCTGGCGACGATGGCGATCGGCACCAGCGGTGGTTTGGCTGTCATCAGTGCCCGAATGAAGGCGGGGGCCTGACCACCAGGAGAGGGCAGAATGAGCACGGCCAGACCGCCCCAGACGAAGCTCATGCCGAGTGTGACGACGATGGAGGGCAGGGCACGGATATGGATGATGGCCCCGAGTGCGGCATAAACCGCAATCGCGCCGGCAAAGATCGCGATCCCCAGCAGTGGCGTCGTCTGCAGGAAGGTGGCGGTGACGCAGGCGCAGAAACTGACGAAGGTGCCCATCGACAGGTCAAGATCGTTGACCGACATGATCAGCATCTGCGCAATGGTGGCAAGTGCGATCGGCACCGCCAGATTGAACAGCAGGTTCATGCCGGTATAGCTCATGGCGCGCGGCTGCATGTAAAAGACGGCAGCAAGCAGGAAGGCGAGCGAGGCGGCGGGAATGATGAGGCGGAGTGCGTTTGCCGAGAGTTTCATGCGTGGTCCTCGCCGGCAAAGGAGGCGGCCAGCACATTCTGCTCGGTAATGTCATCGCCAACGAGTTCCGCCTGAATGGCGCCGTCGCGGAACACATAGACCCGGTCGCAAAGGCGGATTTCATCCATTTCGGTGGAATACCAGATGAAGGTGCGGCCGTGGGAAGCTTCGGTTCTCAAGATGTCATAGACCTCCTGTTTGGTGCCGATATCGACGCCGCGCATCGGGTCGTCCATCAAAACCGTGCTGGCGGTGGTGGCGAGCGCACGGGCGAAAAGCACCTTTTGCTGGTTGCCGCCGGAGAGCGAGAGGATCTTGTTGCCCATATCGGGCGTGCGGATTTCGATGCGCTGTTTCCACTGCGCGCCGACCGCCTTTTCCTTGTCCCTGTCCACCATGCCTGCCGATGAAATATCCCTGAGCGAGGCGATGGAAAGGTTCTTCAGGATGCTCCAGAGCGGGAAGGTGCCGTTCAGACTGCGGTCGCCCGCCACGAAGGCGATATCGGTCTTTCGCGACGGCAGCCAGCTGTTGTTCTGCGCAAGGTAAAGATCGAGCAATGCTTCAGTCTGGCCGTGGCCGCCGAGGCCGGCAAGGCCGATGATCTCGCCGCGAAAGGCCTCGAAGGCGAGGCCTTCGCCGCGCCGCGCCGGCATGGAGAGCACTTTTTCGCCTGCCTTGCGGCTTTCTCCCCGCCGCCTGTCCTGTTCCTTGACGACGCTGCCCATGGCTTCGACCAGAGAGCGGGTGGTGAATTCCGCCGCCTTCCGGTCGGCCACCACCCGGCCGTCCTTCATGACGACGATACGGGTGGCCGTCGAAAGAATTTCCCCGAGAATATGCGAGATCAGCAGGACGGAGCCACCCTCGCGCACGAAACGGCGGACATAATCCATCAACTGTTCGGCAAGGCCGGCATCGAGCGAAGACGTCGGTTCATCGAGGATCACCAGTCTTGGCGTCTCCGGGGTCCGGCAGAAATTGATGGCGATTTCCACCATCTGCCGTTCGGCGATGGACAATTCGGCAATCGTCAGCTCGCAATCGATGCCGTGGCCGGGGAAAATTTCATCCAGTGTCTGCCGGATCGTCGTCAGCGCCCGGCCGCGCCAGTTTCGGCCGCCGATTGCGGCATGCATGATGCGGACATTTTCGCTGATCGTGAGGTTCGGGCAGAGCGACAGTTCCTGAAACACGCAGCGCACGCCACTTGCGCGGGCGGCGGCGATGCCATGCCGGCCTTGCTCGCCGCGATAGGAAACGGAACCTTCATGTGGCGTCAGCCCGCCATTGATGACGTTGACGATGGTGGATTTTCCCGCGCCATTATGGCCGACGAGCCCGAGGCATTCCCCGGCACGGATGATGAGATCGGCTCCATCCAGCGCGCGCACGGCGCCGAACACGACCTTGACGCCGCGTGCGGCGACGACCTCTTCCGCCTCGATGATGTCATTCATGAGCAATTACGCCAGTGATGTGAAAATCGGATAATATCGGTAGTTGCCGCGACACCCGTTTCGGAGCGCCGCAGCTATCTGTTGTGAACCGGCTCGCCTATTTGGCGGCGATGGCCTTCTGTGCGTCCGCCTGCGAATATTCGACATTCGCCACGCCGCCCTTCTGGGTAGTCTTGAGGTTTTCCTCAAGATTGGCCTGGTCGATGCGCAGGAATGGAACGGTCAGATCCTTCTTCACATCCTTGCCGTCGAGGATTTGCTGCGCCACCCAGAAAGCCAGCGTCGAAACGCCGGGGGCGATGGAGACGGACATGGTCTCGTAACCGCTTGCGTCCTTCTGCTGTTTCCACCATTGCAGCTCGTCTTCACGGTTGCCCATGACGATGGTGGGTGTCGGGCGCTTGGCGGCGGCGAAGGCCTGTGCGGCACCGTAGCCGTCACCACCCTGCGTCACCACCGCGGCAACTTCGGGAAGGCTTGGCAGGATACCGGCAACGGCGCGCTGCGCGACATCCTGTGCCCAGTCGCCATTGACCGAACCGACGATCTTGAACTGCGGGTTCTTGGCGACACCGGCGGCGATGCCGGCATGGATTTCGTCATCCACCGAAACGCCGGCAAGACCGCGAATTTCGAGCAGATTGCCACCCTTCGGCATGGCCTTGGCCAGATAGTCGATCTGGCTTTCGCCCATCGCCTTGAAATCCACCGCGATACGCCATGCGCAGGGCTCGGTGACGATGCCGTCGAAAGATACGACGATAATGCCGGCATCACAGGCTTCCTTCACCGCGCCGTTGAGGGCAGTCGGCGAAGCGGCGTTGATGACGATGGCGTCATAACCCTGCAAAATGAGGTTCTGGATTTGCGCCGCCTGTTCGGTCGCCTGGTTTTCGGCGGTCGTGAAGGCGTCGGCGGCCGCGACCTGCTTGTCGGCGACAGCCTGTTTGGTGATCTTGTCCCAGCTGGTCAGCATCGCCTGACGCCAGGAATTGCCTGCGTAATTGTTCGAAAGCGCGATTTTTTTGGCCGACGTATCGGCATGAGCGGTGATCGGCAAGGCTGCGCACGCGACAGCGGCCGACGCCAGAAGCATCTTCCTGAAAGCCATTGATTTTCCTCCCTGGTGGCTTGCCCTTTCGGGGCCGGAACCCTCACCCGCCGCAAATCTCCTCCGCAGCAGACGAAATCCCGTTGCACTGGAGCTCCGTTCCCCAGTACAAGCGAGAATGACCAAGAAGATTTGGCTTGTATAGGCGGATCACGGCAATCTTCCTGCGGGTTTCCGCAGAAAGCATGCGGGAACCCGCAGGACGAAACGGCCTTGCCCGGCGCAGAATGGATGATGCGGCGTTCTGACGGGTCATGTCAGCCGCAATGGTCGAAGGCAGGCGCTTGGGAGGGCGTCCGCATATGCTGGATACGCCGAAAAGCGCGCTCTTTCACCACTATATGGGCATTTCGCGGCTGCTTGCCGGGCAGCTGGAATTCAATGCCATCATTCAGGCGGTTGCGACAGAGATCAGCCATATCATCCCGCATGACCATATGGATGTCTGCATCAAGCAGCTGGATGACAAATACCATATTGCCTATGAGAGCGGTCTGGTCAGCGCCTGGAGCCGGCAGCCGCCTGCGCTGTTGACCGGCAGTCCGATCCGGTCCCTGCTGTCAGGTGCGGTCGAATATCTTTTGAGCGGCGATGCCTGCGCCGATCCGCGCTTTCATTTCGAAGGCTCGTTTTCAAGCCCGATCATCGAACTTGGCCTGCATAGCCGCCTGCATGTGCCGATGAAGGTGCATGGCGATATCATCGGCGCGCTCAGCTGTTCCTCACATCAGTCGGATGCCTATACGGTGGAGGATGTCGCCAATGCCCGCGCGGTTGCGGATTTGCTGGCGCCCTATTTCTACGCCATCCGCGCCGCCGAGCAGGCGAAAAGGTCTGCCATCGAGGAGGCGCGCGCCAATGCCCGCGAAGAGGGCCTGCGGCTGGGCGCCCTGCAATTGACCGAGGCGCTGGAGGCCGAGCGGCAGCGCATTGGCATGGATTTGCACGACCAGACGCTGGCGGATCTCACACGGCTGGCGCGGCGTATCGAACGCATGAGCCATGCCGCCGACGTTTCGGGCGAGATGCTGGAGCCGGTGGTGCGCAGCCTTCAACACTGCATGCAGGACCTGCGCGAGATCATCGAGGAGGCGAAACCCTCCATTCTACAATTGTTCGGCGTCGTGCAGGCCATCGAGACCTATGTCGATCGCTCCGTTCGTGACAGCGGATATGTGATTGAATGGTCGGTAACCGATAAGACCGACGGGCTGGTGGAAACGCTCGACAAGACGGTGGCCATCTCGTTGTTCCGCATCGTGCAGGAGGCGGTCAATAATGCCATCCGCCATGCCCAGCCGGAAACCATTGCCGTGACGCTTTCCTCCGTCGATGGCGGTTTGCGGGTGATTGTCAGTGATGACGGCAGTGGCGGTGGCGGCGGCGGGGCGTCCGGCGGTCTCGGCATCGGCAACATGAAGACGCGCGCGCGGCTGATTTCAGCGCGGTTCGATATCGGCGGCAACGGCGCGGGAGCCGGAACCCGCATTACCGTGACGCTGCCGGAAAGCGCTTTCGACCGGCGGGAGGATGTGTGACATGGACGTGCTGATCGTTGAAGACGATGCGCTGCACCGCGCCTATCTCAATGAGGCCGTGCGTGCCGCCCTGCCGGAATGCGACAAGGTGCTGGAAGCGTCCAACGGCAGAACCGGCGAAAAGCTGGCGCGGGAGAACCGGGCCGCCCATATCGTCATGGATTTGCAGATGAACGAGCGCAACGGCATCGAGGCGGCGCGCACCATCTGGAAGGAGAGGCCGGATACACGCATCCTGTTCTGGTCCAACTATTCTGACGAGGCCTATGTGCGCGGCGTTTCCCGCATCGTGCCCGAGGGTGCCGCCTATGGTTACGTGCTGAAATCGGCCTCCGATGACCGGCTGCGGCTGGCGCTGCGCAGCATCTTCATCGAGGCGCAATGCGTGATAGACCGGGAAGTGCGCGGCCTGCAGGAAAAGAGCCTCGGCAAGGCGCATGGCTTTACCGATTCCGAATATGAAATCCTTGTGGATGTCGCGCTCGGCCTCACCGACAAGGCAATTGCGCGCCGCCGTAATCTGTCGCTGCGCAGCGTGCAGAACCGGCTGCAAAGCCTCTATGAAAAGCTGAACGTGCATCAGGCGCCGGGTGATGACGATGCGGAAGGCCGGTATAATCTTAGAACCCGCGCCGTCACGGTGGCCTTCCTGCGAAAGCTTTTGAATTACAGCGCGCTGGAAAGGGCCGAGCGGGAACTGGCGGAGTGGGCGGGTAGCCGCTGAGCCTCACGGCAGGAAGGCAAGCAGCCGTCTTTCATCCGCCCTGAGGCCAGAGACGGGCTTTGCCCCGACTTTCAAAATGCGGCCAAGCTTTTTCTGTGCCTTTTCCTCCGTCGCAATTTCGAGCACGGCAGGGTGCACGTAACTTTTGCGGCAGATGGCGGGAGTATTGGAAAGCTCAGTCGCTGCCGCCTGACACATGCCCTTTATGCTTGGTTTTTCCCCTGCCGCCACGTGCTCCATCGCATCGCAGAAGGCCGCAAGCGTACCGCCCCAGGTGCGGAAGGTCTTGGCGGAAATACCGGCTCCGCCGGTGCGGGAAAGGTAAGCGTTGAGATCGCTGGAATCGACCGAATGCACCCGGTTTTCGCTATCCTGCCAGACGAAGAGTTCCTTGCCGGGCAAATCGGCGATTTCCTCGAGGATTTTCTGAAGGCGGGGGTGGCGCAGTTGCCGTTTCACTTTTTGCCCGCCCTTGGCGGCGAAGCGCAATTCGATGGTTTCACCGAAGGAGACGTGCCGTTTGAGCAGGGTCGTCGCGCCATAGGTGCCGTTGGTTTCGAGATAGGAGCGGTTGCCGACGCGCAGATAGGCGGCGTCAAGAAGGAGGGTGAGCGCTGCCAGCGTCATTTCCTCCCCATGGTCCTGCTTGCCAATATCGGCCATTGCGCGGCGACGAATGGCGGGCAACGCCTTGCCGAAACTCTTGAGCTGGAAGAATTTCGTCTCGCCACGCAGCGCATGCCAGTCGGGATGATACCGATATTGTTTTCGCCCACGCGCATCAAAGCCGGTGGCCTGTAAATGTCCTGATGGATCAATGCATATCCACACGTCCCGGTAGGCTGGCGGCACACCGAGCGATTTGATGCGCTTCAGTTCGATGCCGTCGGAGAGAAGTTCACCGCCCGGCAGCCGGTAGCAGAAACCGCGCCCGCGCCTTTCGCGGGCTATCCCCGGTTCCTGATCGTTGACATAGGCAAGTCCGATTTTGGCAAGAAGGCGGGTGGGCGGTTGTGGCATGGTTTTTTCCGGCAGGTTTCACGCTGCGGCAAACGAAAAACAGGCCGCCTTCGTTCCGGCGGCCTGTTGCTTTGATCATCAGTTTTTGCGGCCGATCGTTTTTCAGCTGGCTTTGGCAATCCGGAGAATCTGCGAGTTGCCGCCCCGCTGTTCGGTTACGGCATAAACTGCACCATCCGGCCCGATCTTGACGTCGCGGATGCGCGCTTCAAGCGGTAGCCGGCTTTCGGTCGCGACCTTGTCGCCATCGATATGCAGGATGACGAGACCCTGGCTCACCAGACCACCGACAATGAAGGCGCCCTTCCATTCCGGAATCTGGTCGCCGCCATAATAGGCCATGCCGGAAGGGCCGATGACCGGGTCCCAATAATAGACCGGCTGTTCCATGCCTTCCTTGGCGGTGGCGCCTTCGCCAACCGACCGGCCGCTATATTCGACGCCATAGGTGATAACCGGCCAGCCGTAATTGAGGCCCGCTTTCGGCATGTTCAGCTCATCGCCGCCCTTCGGGCCATGTTCCACGGTCCAGAGCCTGCCCTCTCCATCAAGTGCTGCGGCCTGCAGGTTGCGGTGGCCATAGCTCCAGATTTCCGGCAGCGTATTCTGCTGGCCGGCGAAGGGGTTGCCCTCGAAAGCCTTGCCTTCGGCATCAATGCGGAAGACCTTGCCAAGACCACTCGACAGATCCTGCGCCTGCACGCGCGGCGTCGCATCCGAACGTTCGCCGACGGTGACGTAAAGTTCGTTGTCAGGGCCGAAGACGAGGCGGGAGCCGAAATGCTTGTCGCCGTCATAGGTGGGCATCTGGCGGAAAATCACCGAGACATCTTCCAGTTTTGCCGCACCGCCATCTTCGGTCAGCTTGGCTAAGGCGACGGAGGTGCCGTTGCCGCCATCACGCGGTTCGGAGAAGGAAAAGAAGATTTTACGCGATGTCTCGAAATCCGGAGCCAGCGCGATGTCGAGGAGACCACCCTGTCCAGCGGATGCCACCTCAGGCACACCCTCTATCGCGGGGCCTGCCTTGCCATCAGCGACGATATGCATGGCGCCTTCCTTCGCGGCGACGATCATGCGGCCATCGGGCAGGAATTCCATCGACCAGAGGTGCGGCAGACCCTCGGCGACAACGGTTTTTTCAACATTTGGCTGGGCGTCCGCCTGCGGCGCGCGCGTCTGGCCCTCGAAAGCCGGCTTCTGATCCGGCGCATTGGCCCGTTTCGTCTCGGCAGCCGGGGCGGTCTGTGCATGGGCAGCGCCGGCAAGTGGCACGGCAAGCAGCGCACATAAGATCGTCGAACTCAGAAATCGGTTGTTGTGGAACATGGGTCTCCCTTCCTTCGTTTACGTCAGGCAGAGAACCATTTGGGGAGGATTTCGTTTCCTGCGAGAGTTTCAAGAAAACTTGATGAGGTCGTGTACTGTCGCACGCCCTTTTCTCATCCATGCGAATTGATAGGGAACCGGAAGCCCGCCGTCACGTTTGGCCTCTGTCAGACGGAGGACGCCATGCAAATCATCGGTAACAAGACCATAAACGGGAACAGAACCAAACCGATCCTGAACGTCGCGGAATTCTGCCGCCGTTACCGGCTGGACAAGGCGGAGGAGACGAGGCTCAGGAAGCTGTTCGGTGAGTTCGCCTCGCGGCACGAGCTTCTGATGAATGCGCAGCGCAAGCCGAGCTTCCGCTGATCATTCCTCGGGATCAAGAGATTTTCCGAAGATCATGAAGACATCATAACGGGTATTCTTGCCCATTATCTGATGCGACGGCTTGCGGATGCCCGGCATGGGCTCGGCGCGCAATGGCCATTTCAGAACCACCCGCTTTGTTGCATGTTCAAGCGCCGCTTCCATCAGTTCCACCTGATCGGGATCGGAACCCACCAGTTCTCTCAGCACCCGCATCTCTTTTTTCACAAGCGCCGTGTTGTGGCGCGGCGGATGCATGGGATCGACGATCACCACCTCGGGTGACAGTTCTTGCAATAGCTGGCGTGAATCGCCCTGCAGTAGCGTCATGCGTGCTGCTGCCTCGGCATAGGCGCCGCCTGCCTCCAATGCGCGGCGAATGCCGTCCGCCAGATGGGTATGCATGCCCGGTGAGCGTTCGATTAGGGTAACCTCCGCCCCGAGCGAGGCAAGCAGGAAGGCATCTCGCCCCAGCCCCGCCGTGGCGTCGACGATTTTTGGCGTGCGGCCCTTGGTAAAACCGGCGGCTTTGGGCAGGGCCTGCCCGCGCCCCTCGCCGGAGCGGAAACGGTGCCCGACCGCACCGCCGACAAAATCCACCACGAAGCTTTCGTCTTGTTCTTTCATCGCAGGCCTCAGAACGGGCAGGGCACGGTATAGGTGACGTCACGGCCATCGGGATGGCGGAAGCCGACCTCCTGCGCATGCAACATCAGGCGTGGCGCGGCCGCGAGCGCCTCGCCATCGGCATAAAATTCATCGCCGAGAATCGGATGGCCGAGCGCCTTCATATGCACACGCAACTGATGGGTGCGGCCGGTGAGGGGCGTAAGTGCCAGCCGGGTTGCCGGAAGCGGCAATCGTTTCAGCACCCGCCACAGGCTTTGCGCCGGCTTGCCATTTTCATGGTCCACGCGGTGGCGCGGTTTGTTATCGGGATCGATCGCCAGCGGCAGGTCCACCTCGCCCGCTTCATCCGTGACCGTACCCCAGACGACGGCCACATAGGATTTACGCGTCTCACGGTTCTCGAACTGGGCGGCGATGGCGGCATGGGCCCTGCGGTTCAACGACATCAGCACGATGCCCGATGTGTCCTTGTCGAGCCGGTTGATCATCAGCGCTTTCGGAAACTGTTTCTGCACCCGCGTCATCAGGCTATCGAAGAGCGCCGGATCACGCCCGGGCACGGACAGAAGCCCGCTCGGCTTGTCCAGCACCAGCAGATCATCATCCTGGTGGACAATGGTGAGCCAGGGCTCGAGCGGCGGATTGTAGACGGGGTTGGAAAGCTCAGATGACATGGCGCTTCCTTAGCACGAATCTCGCATTCGGACAGGCGTGCTAGTCGGGAATGTGGAGATTGACGCGCCCGCTGGTCAGGTCGCTTAAAAGCCGGGTGAGCCGTTCGGCTTCCTCTACCGGAACGGAAAGCAGCATATCCGCACCGGTGCCGGTGAAATCCTCCCTCTCCAGCCGCAGGTTCCGCGTGGCGGAAAGGCGTGATTTTACGAGCGCCAGATCGGAGAAGGGGCAGCTCAGCGTGGCGCTGACATAGGCGATGACCGGCGAGGTCTCGCCAAGCCGAAGACAGGCCGCCGCCGTGCCGCCATAGGCGCGCATCAGGCCACCGCTGCCGAGCAGGATGCCGCCGAACCAGCGGATGACGAGAACGGCGACATTATCCAGCTGTTGGCCGTCAATGGCCTGAAGGATCGGCTTCCCGGCCGTCCCCGAGGGTTCGCCGTCATCGCTGAAACGATAGGTCTGACCGGTGCGCCACGCCCAGCAATTGTGGTTGGCATCAAGGTCCGAATGCGCCACGAGGAAGCTTTTTGCATCTTCCTCGCCGGTTATCGGGGCGGCAAAGGCGATGAAACGGCTTTTCTTGATATCCTGTGAAAAGGTAACGGGGCGGTCGAGCGTGAACATGGCCGTTCAATATCGCATATATTCACATACGGAAATCGGTATAAGGCTCTCAATGGCGAAGATGGTGATGGAGAGGGTTTTGGCAAAGGCGAGGCAGGTCGCGATTGTCGGCGGTGGGCCGGCGGGGCTGATGGCGGCCGAAATGCTCTCGGCCGCGGGCCACACCGTGACAGTGTTCGAGGCGATGCCAACCGTGGCGCGTAAATTGCTGATGGCTGGAAAATCCGGCCTCAACATCACCCATGCCGAAGATTACGACAGTTTTCGCCATCGTTTTGGCGATGCCGAACCGGGGCTGCGCGCTGCTCTTGATGATTTCATGCCTGACATGTTGCGTGACTGGGCGCATGGGTTGGGGCAGGAGACTTTTGTCGGCACATCGGGCCGGGTGTTCCCAAAGGCCATGAAAGCCTCGCCGTTGCTGCGCGCCTGGCTCGCCCGGCTGGAAACGCAAGGTGTTACCATCAGGACACGGCATCGCTGGACAGGCCTTTCCGGCGATCAACTGGTTTTTGAGACGCCGGCAGGCGCGGTTGAAGTTAAGGCCGATGCCGTGCTTCTGGCGCTCGGCGGCGCAAGCTGGCCGCGTCTTGGGTCCGATGCCGCATGGGTTCCGGCGCTGGTGGCCAAAGGCGTGGAGTTTTCTCCGTTCCGTCCCGCCAATTGCGGATTCGACGTTGAATGGAGCGATGTTTTCCGCCAGCGTTTTGCCGGTGAGGCGGTGAAATCCACCATCACCATTTCACCGGCCGGAGCGTTTCAGGGCGAGTTCGTGATCACGAAACACGGCATTGAGGGTAGCGTGGTTTATGCCCATTCCGCCGCCCTGCGCGACCGGCTGGAACAGGCGGGCAAGGCCTCGCTCACCGTTGATCTTGCCCCCGGACGCACGGTGGAACGCCTCAGCCGGGATCTGGCGAAGCTCGGACGGAAGGAGAGTTTTGCAAACCGCATGCGCAAGGCGGCTGGTCTCTCCGCCGTCAAGGTCGGGCTGCTGCGGGACATCTTTCCCGATATAGCGGCCATGCCGGATGATTTCGTCGCAGCGAGAATGAAACATGCGGAAATACCGCTTCTGAGACCGAGGCCGATTGGCGAGGCAATTTCATCGGCAGGCGGTATCGCCTGGGGTGGCCTCGATGAAAATTACATGCTGCAAAAGCTCCCCGGCATATTCGCTGCCGGGGAAATGCTGGACTGGGAAGCGCCGACCGGCGGTTACCTGCTGACCGCCTGTTTCGCCACCGGCAAGGCGGCGGCGAACGGAATGGCCAGGTGGCTTGCAAGCTCAGCCTGACAGCCGTTCCGCCATCCCCGCTTCCTCGCCAGAGGCAGTCCTGACAAGGCAGCGCATGATGGCATCCGTGGTAACCGAGCCAAGCACCTTGCCGTTTTCCCCCACGACCACAGCGCTGCCGACATTTTCCCGCACGAGGGCGCGCAGGCCTTCTTCAACCGTCATGTCCGCATCGAGCTGAAGCCGCGACTGGCCGGAAAATTCCGGCTGGACAATGGCGCCGAGGCGGATGACCCGGCCGCGATTGACCTCTTCCACGAAGGCCTCGATATAGCTGTCGGCCGGCGACATGACGATTTCGGCCGCCGTGCCCTGCTGGATGATTTCGCCGTCACGCAGAATGGCGATCTTGTCGCCCAGCCGCAGCGCCTCATCGAGATCGTGGGTGATGAAGACAACGGTTTTCTTCAATTCTTTCTGCAACTCCAGCAGTACCGTCTGCATGTCGACACGGATCAGCGGATCGAGCGCCGAATAGGCTTCGTCCATCAGCAGAATTTCTGCATTGTTGGTAAGCGCCCGGGCAAGGCCAACGCGTTGCTGCATGCCGCCGGAAAGCTGGTTCGGATAATGGCTGGAAAATCCCTCCAGCCCCACGCGCCGGATCCAGACTTCGGCCCGCTCTTCCCGCTCGCGCTTGTCGATGCCCTGCACTTCAAGACCGTAGACGACATTCTGCAGCACGTTGCGATGTGGCAGGAGGCCGAATTTCTGGAACACCATCGCCGTCTTGTGGCGGCGAAATTCCAGGAGTTCCGCTTCGTTCAGGCGACAGACGTCGGTTCCGCCGTAGAGGATTTCGCCGGCTGTCGGGTCGATCAGCCGGTTGACGTGGCGGATCAGCGTCGATTTGCCTGAGCCGGAAAGGCCCATGATGACGGTGATCTGCCCACCCGGCATGGTGATGTTGATATCACGCAGGCCGAGCACATGGCCATGTTTGGCGTTGAGTTCCGTCTTGGACATGCCGGCTTTGACGGGTTCGACATAGTCCGCCGCCTTGGAGCCGAAAATCTTGTAGAGGCTGCGAATTTCGATCGATTGACTAGCCATGCGCCACTTCCCGGTGTTTTTGCAGGCGAAGGCCATAGGCCTGGCTGATGCGGTCGAAGATGATGGCGATGCCGACAATGGCAAGCCCGTTGAATACGCCGAGCGTGAAATACTGGTTGGCGATGGCCTTCAGCACCGGCTGGCCGAGGCCCTGCACGCCGATCATGGAGGCGATGACGACCATGGCAAGCGCCATCATAATGGTCTGGTTGATACCGGCCATGATGGTGGGCAGCGCCAGCGGCAGCTGCACCTTGAAAAGCTTCTGGCGCTTAGAAGAACCGAAAGCGTCCGCCGCCTCCAGCACATCACGGTCGACCATGCGGATGCCGAGATTGGTGAGCCGGATCATCGGCGGAATGGCGTAGATGACGACGGCGATGACACCGGGCACGCGGCCGATGCCGAGCAGCATGACGACGGGAATGAGATAGACGAAACTCGGCATCGTCTGCATCACGTCGAGAACGGGATTGACCACGTTCTGCAGGCGGTTGGAGCGCGCCATGGCGATGCCGATCGGCAGGCCGATGACGATGGACAGCACGGCGCAGACGAAGATCATCGAAATCGTCTTCATCGTGTCTTCCCACATGCCGAACCAGCCGATGGCGAAGAGAATGCCGCAACAGAGGGCAACAATGGTGGCGCTGCGGCTGGCGAACCAGGCGAGCACGCCGACAATAAGAATAACGACCGGCCAGGGTGCGCCGATCAAAAGCCTTTCCGCCCAGATGAGGAAGCTCTGAAGGGGCGTGAACAGCCCCTCTATTGCGCTGCCATAGGTTCGGGTAAATGCCCGGAACCCCTCGTCGATGACTTTTTTCAGCGCACGCAGGGCATCGTCATTCATGGCCGGAAATTTGAAAAGCCATTCCATATCCTGTTCTCCATGACGAACCGGAGGCGGGGATCAATATCCTCTGCGCTCCGGGAGTAAAATCGCCAGAGCGCTGCCCGCATCGTCGGTGACGCCAGGCGGGACGCTCTATTCCTGTGGAACCGGCGCATCGTGCTTTTTTGAGAACCGGCTGGTTTTCGGGCATCGATGTGGTTCGGCGCCGCCTCTGGCGGACGCCGGTTGCCGGGCAGATATGCCGGGCCGACCTTAAAGGGCGGCCTTGACCTTTTGTGCGACTTCAGGAGACACCCAGCCCGTCCAGAGCGCTTCGTTTTCCTTCAGGAATTGCTTGGCACCATCTTCGCCGGTCGCCTGATTATCGGTCATCCAGGCAATCAGCTTGTTGACGGTAGCGTTGGTCCAGGCGCGCTTGTTCAGATAGTCCATGGCCGGGCCGGCACGGTCGGCAAAAGTCTTGCTGACCAGCGTCTGGACATCGTCCACCTGCCAGGCGTTCGGCTTGGGGTCTGCACAGTCGGCAATCGAAGTGCAGCGTTTCCATTCGGCCGCGTCATATTCCGTGCCGAAACCCAGCTTCACCATCTCATATTTGCCGAGCAGCGAGGTTGGCGCCCAATAATAACCGACCCATGGCTGCTTCGCTTCGTAAGCCTTGGCGATGGAGCCGTCGAGACCGGCGGCAGAACCCGTATCGATGAGGGTGAAGCCGGCCTTTTCACCACCGAACGCCTTGAACAATTGCGCTGTGACAACCGTGCCGCCCCAGCCCTGCGGGCCGTTATAGACGGCGCCCTTTGCCTTGTCCTCGGGGGAGGGGAAGAGTTCGGGATGCTTGAAGAGGTCTGGAATGGTCTTGAGATCGGGATTGGCGTCGGCCAGATATTTCGGAATCCACCAGCCCTGAACGGCGCCATCCGACAGGATCTTGGCGGCCGCGACAACCTTGCCGCCTTCCAGCCCCTGCTTGACGATTTCCGGCTGCAGGCTGACCCAGGCTTCGGGGGCGATGTCCGGCTGGCCCTTTTCGGCCATGGAGGTCAGGGTTGGTACGGTGTCGCCGGTGACGATTTCGGCGGAACATCCATAGCCATTTTCAAGAATGAATTTATCGAGATTGGCGGCGACTTCGGCGGATTGCCAGTTCATGCTGGCAATGGTCACGTTTCCACAGTCGGCGGCAAAGGCTACGCCGCCTGAAAAGGCGAAGCCGGCGGAAAGTATTGTGGCACCCAAAAGTATTTTCATTGTTGTTCCCTCTGGTCGCGGTGTGGCGAAGACCCGCGTGCAAACGGCACCGCGACCGTCAGCACGCGTATTGAGCGTTAATAATTGCTCTGTTGCCATCCCGTTTGCGGCAATTTCTGGCGTATTGAGGATGGCAATTGTCAATCAATTGCCCGGCAAATGCCTGCTGCGGCGGGTGCAGGTGCTAAATTTGCGACATCGGGCGGCGATGTTCCGCAGCCTAGCCGGATGCACCGGCTGACATGCTGTAAAAAAATGGAACTTTTCCGAAATTTCGAAAAGCCGGGAACAATAAATGGAAGTTTTTGTTTTCTTGGACTTTTATCCGGTTGTGTATTACGGGAGATTTCCTCTCGGTTTTTGTGGTGATGTGAATGACCAATCTTCGTGCTACCCCGGTATGGCCGATCGGTGGCGGTGAAACGGGCGAACTTGTGCGCCGCTTTGACTGGTCGAAGACATCGCTCGGGCCTATCTGCGACTGGCCGCAAAATCTGAGGCAAAAAGCCAATTCCGTCGTTAATTCTCCCATTCCGCAGGTGCTGATGTGGGGTGCGGATCACGTGATGATCTATAATGACGGTTATGCGGAGATCGCCGGCAACTATCACCCTCGGGCGCTGGGACAAACCGTGCCCGGCATCTGGCCGGAAATATGGGACTGGAACAGCCGCATTCTGGAAGCCGGCTTTCGCGGCGAGGTCATGGCCTATCGTGACCAGCCAATGACGCTGATGCGCAATGGCCTACCGGAAGAGGTCATTTTCGACCTGTTTTACACGCCGATCTATAATGAGGGCGGGTCGGTGGACGGTGTTTTATGCACCGTGCTTGAAAACACCGACAAGGTGAAGGCGGTGGAGGCGCTGGAACAGAGCCGCAAGGAACTGAGCCGGCTTACCAACGCCCTGCCGATCCTGGTGGGATATGTCGATCGCGATTATGTCTATAAATTCGCCAATGACGGTTATCTGGAATGGTTCGGCCGCAGCGCCGACGAGGTGATTGGCCGCAGCGTTCCCGAAATCGTCGGCGAGGCGTTTTTCGAGGCGCGACGGGCCTATCTCGACCGGGCGCTTGCCGGTGAAAAGATCGTTTCCGATACCTCGATCCGCAGGCCGGACGGCACCACCCGCGCCGCTGAAATCCGTTATATTCCGCGCTACATCGCCGATGGCTCGATCGACGGCATCTATGTACTGATCATTGATATCGAGGACCGCAAGCGGTCCGAGCAGGAAATCCTGCTCAGCAACAACCGCTTCCGTGCGGCGGTGGATGCCGTGCATGGCGTGTTGTGGACCAATAGCGCCGATGGCAGGATGCTGGGGGAGCAGCCCGCCTGGGGCGCGCTGACCGGCCAGAGCTTCGAGGAATATCAGGGTGCCGGCTGGGTTGAGGCGGTTCATCCTGACGACCGCGAACATTCGCTCGAAAGCTGGAAAAAGGCGGTTTCCGCCAGGGACACCTATGTGTGGGAACATCGCGTGCGCCGTCATGACGGCGTCTACCGCACCTTTGCGATCCGCGGCGTGCCGATTTTCGACAAGGCCGGCGCCATTGCCGAATGGGTGGGTGTCCACACCGATATTACCGAACAGCGGCGGGCGGAAAATACCCTCAAGGAGCATGCCAGCAATCTCGAGCGCGAGATACGCCATCGCATCCGGGCGGAAGAGCAGCTTCGCCAGTTGAACGAAGGCCTCGAAGCCCGTGTCGAGACGGAAATGGCCGAACGTCGCCAGACGGAAAGGGCCCTGCAGCAGGCGCAGAAAATGGAGTCCATCGGTCAGCTGACCGGCGGCGTGGCGCATGATTTCAACAACCTCCTTCAGGTGATTGCGGGCAATCTGCAATTGCTGTCGAAGGATGTGATCGGCAATGAACGGGCCGAGCGGCGGCTGGAAAACGCGCTTGCCGGCGTCCATCGTGGCGCAAAGCTCGCCAGCCAGCTGCTGGCCTTCGGGCGGCGTCAGGCGCTGGAACCGCGTGTCATCAACATCGCCCGTTTTGTCACCGGCATGGATGATCTGCTGCGCCGTTCACTCGGCGAGGCGATCGAGGTGGAAGTCATCACCTCCGGTGGTCTGTGGAACACCTATGCCGACCCCAACCAGGTGGAAAATGCGCTGCTCAATCTGGCGATCAATGCGCGCGATGCCATGGAAGGGCACGGCAAGCTGACGATCGAGGTCGGCAATGCGGTTCTCGATCGTGATTATGCCCGCAAACATTCGGAGGTTTCGGCGGGTCAATATGTCATGCTCGCCGTCACCGACACCGGCTCCGGCATGTCGCCGGAAATTCTGGAAAAGGTCTTCGAGCCGTTCTTTTCCACCAAACCGGAGGGCAAGGGCACTGGCCTTGGCCTCTCGATGGTCTATGGTTTTGCGAAACAGTCCAGTGGCCACGTCAATATCTACAGTGAGCTGGGGCAGGGCACGACGGTCAAGATGTATCTGCCGCGCTCGGCTGCCGACGAAGACCGTGAAGTGGTGGTGCATACCGGTCCCGTCGAGGGCGGGACGGAAACCATCCTTGTCGTTGAGGATGATGAAGAGGTGCGTAGCACCGTTGTCGAGACGCTGAGCGATCTCGGTTACCGTGTACTCACCGCCCGCGATGCGCAGGCGGGTCTGACGGTGGTGGAAAGTGGCATCCCGATCGATGTCATCTTCACCGATGTGGTGATGCCGGGGCCTTTGAAAAGCCGGGAAATGGCGCGCCGCGCACAGGAACGACTGCCCAATCTCGCCGTTCTCTTTACCTCGGGTTATACGGAAAATTCCATCGTGCATGGTGGCAAGCTGGATGCCGGGGTGGAACTTCTCTCCAAGCCCTATACGCGCGAAGCGCTGGCGCGGCGCATTCGCCACGTCATCGCCAATCGCAAACAGGTTTCGTCGTCAAAGGCACGGGCGGCATCTGCATCGGGTCATTCAAAGCCAGCCGAAGCTGCGCGACCCTCGAAAAACGAAAACAGCGCGATACGCGTCCTTCTGGTCGAAGACGACGAATTGATCCGGATGAATTCGTTGGAGATGTTGTCCGATAGCGGCTTCATCGTCGTTGAGGCCGGAAATGCGGCACAGGCGCTGAAGGTGGTCGAGGCGGAACATATTGATGTTCTCGTCACCGATATCGGCCTGCCAGACATGAAGGGTGGCGAACTGGCGGTGGAGGCCCTGCACCGCAAACCAGGCCTGGCCGTGGTTTTTGCGACGGGTGATAGCCATCTGCCCGAAGGTGCGCCGGAAAATGCGGTACTGCTGACCAAGCCCTATGATGAACAGCAGATCATCTCGGCTGTCGAATTGGCCCATGCGGGCGGAACGGTGGCGGCCGAATAGGCCGCCTGTCGTTTTTTGCGGGGTCAGTAACCACGCGTCATATCCACCGTTTCCGGCAGCGAACCTGTTTCGCGCCATGTGCGAACATTGCCGGCAACGATCCGGGCTGAACTTTCGCGGCTTGTCGGCGCGGAAATGTGCGGCAGGACGGTGACTTTCGGGTGCTGCCAGAAGGCGGAAGAGGCGGGCAATGGTTCCTGCTCGAAAACATCGAGCACGGCATGTGAAAGCCTGCCGGAATCGAGCGCCGCAATCAGGTCTTCGGCAATGATGACTGCACCCCGGGCGAAGTTGATGAGCGCTGCGCCGTCTTTCATCACGGCAAGACGGCCGGCATCGAGAAGGCCGCGTGTGGCATCGGTGAGCGGCACGAGGCAGACGAGGATGTCGCTTTTTTCCAGCAGTGCCTGCAGCCCGTCATCGCCGGTCAGCGTTTCCACGCCGTCGATCGCCTTGACCGAACGGCTCCAGCCTGAAACGTTGAAGCCGGCGTGGCTTAGGCGTTCCGCCGCAGCGGTGCCAAGCGCGCCGAGGCCGAGAAGGCCGATGGTCATCTCGCGCGGATGGCGATAGTCTAATTCCTGCCAGAGCGCCTTCTGCTGGTTGTCGCGATAGGCCGGCATGTCGCGTTGCAGATAATAGGTCCAAGCCAGCACGGCTTCGGCCATGACGCGCGAAAGCTCCGGATCCTTCAGCCGGACGATGGGTGGCGCCTTGTTGCCCAGTTCCAGCACCAGCCGCTCAACGCCCGCCCACAGGCTGTGAATCCATGTCAGGCCCGGCAATGCGGCAATGTCGGCCGGATCGGGATTGGCGACGATGGCGAAATCCACGGCCCCTCTCTGTTCGCTGGTCAATTCGGAAAAGGAGAGGATTTCCTCCTGCGGCATGGCGGCACGAAGTGCGTGCTTCCAGACGGTTTCCGCTTCCGCATTCATCCGCGAAACAAAGGCGATGGGTGATGACATGAAACTGGTCCTGCTTGCGATTTTAGCTTCACGCCATCAATGCGCAATTTCGGCGGGCAATACCATGGGTGGAATGGGGGAATTTGTGATTCTTCCGTCATGCCGGACTAGATCCGGCATCCAGCCGCCGCGCGTCTGCGCGGCGCCAAGTCTTCTTTTCAGCCCAAGGACTTGGGCTGGCTGGACCCCGGCTCGGGGGCCGGGGTGACGGAGTGGGGATGCAACCGGCCTGTTAAATCTCAACCATTACGCATTTTCCTTTACCGGCGGCTTTGCGTCGCCGTAATAGGCCGAGAAGCTCTCGTGATAATGTTCCGAGCCACCCGGGCCGGCATAACGCTGCAATTCCGTCATGTCGGTCTTGTTGAGCACGATGCCCAGCGTCTTGTTGGCGATTTGCGGTTCGTTGGCCATCAGGTTCTGCACCATCTGGATCGGCGTCTTGCCCCATTCGGTGACGAAAACGAAACCGTCCACCTGCGGTGCAAAGGCCTTGGCGTCGATGACGGGGACCACGGGTGCAAGGTCGACGATGATGTAGTCGCAGGCCTCACGCGCCTGGTCGATGAATTTGCGCATGCCGGAAGAAGCCAGCAATTCGCTGGAATGGGCGAACTGGTTGCTGGTAGAAACCGGCAGGATGCCCATTTTCGTGCGCGTATCCACCTTCACCGCCTGTGTCCACGGAACCTCGTCGAGGACGACTTCCACCAGACCGGCGGATTGCCGTGTGGTCAGCATGCGGCTGAGGCCGGGATTGCGGATATCGGCATCCACCACCAGCGTGCGCTTGCCGGTGGAGGCGATCAGCCCGGCCAGATTGAGCGCCACGACAGACTTGCCTTCGTTCGGCAGGCAGGAAATGACACCGATGACCCGGCACTGGCGTTCCTGAATGACGACATCTGCCGTCAGTTTCACGTTGCGCAGGGTCTCTGCAAAGCTGGAGCGCGGGCTGTCGACCGCAAGGCGCAGCATCTTCTGGAACGAGACCTGGCCGCTTTCATCAAGCGTGGCATTTTCGCCGCCGGGGGTGGCGGCGCTGGTGCCCGGTTTTGCTGTTTCCACGCCCCTTTCGCCGATAAACGGCAGGTAGCCCAGAAAACGCATGCGCAGATTGTCGCGCACATCGTTGCCGGTGTGGAAAAACCGGTCGCGGAACTCGAGAAGTGCTGCGATACCGCCGCCCAGCATCAGGCCGAGAATGACCGAAAGCGCCATGGTCATGGTCTTTTTCGGACTGGACGGTGCGGTCGGCAGACCGGCTTCGGAGATGATGCGGGCCTTTGCGATCGGCAGCGACTGCTTCTGCGAGGCTTCCTCGAAACGGCCGAGATAGGACTGGTAAAGCGTGCGCAGCGCGGTTGCGCGCTGCTCGAGCTCGCGCAATTGCACCATGGTGATATTGGCCTGCGAGTTGCGGCCCGCAACGCCTTCGATATTGTCGCGCAGCGACTGCACGCGGGAATTGGCAACGTCGTATTCGTTCTTCAGGCTGCCGGTCAGCTGCTGCAGTTCCTGATAGATCTGCCGCGAAACCTCTTTCTTCTCGGCGTCCAGCGCAACGGCCTGCGGATGGTCCGCGCCGAATTGCTGGACGATGCCCTGCTGCCGGTCAGAAATGGTGATGTAGCGCTTGCGAAGATCCTGAATGACCGAATTGTCGGTGTCGCGTGCCGAAACAACGGCGTTATCGACAGCCACGTCAGGTCCCCGGTCGATAATCGACTTGTACTGGTTATAGCGGGCCGAGGCCGTTGCGGCATCCGCCTGAGCGGCAATCAACTGGCCGTTCAGATCAGCAAGCTGGCCTTCCGACATCAGCTCGCCGCGCGAGGAGACGATGTTGTTGTCCGACTTGAATTTCTGCACCGCAAGCTCCGCCGCCTGGGCGCGCTGGTTAAGGTCGGTCATGCGCTCCTGCAGCCATACCGAGGCGCGTTCGCTGGCGTCGAAATTGGCGTTCAGTTGTTCTGTGAGGTAGGCCTGCGCATAGGTCTTGGCGATCTGCGCGGCAAGCTGGCGGTCGGTCGAGCGGGTGGAGATGGCAATGACCGAGCTGCGGCCGACGCGTTCCACTGTCAGCGACTGCTGCAGCACGGCAGCCGCCTTTTCGCGGCGTCCGGCGCGGATCGCGGCTTCGGAGGCGGGTGGGTCGCCGGGCAGGACGAGATCAAGCACGCCGCGCACGGAGGATTTGACGAGCTCGACCGGCGACATCGGCGGATTGACGATGATGTCGTTCTCATCAAGCTTGGCCTTGTCGACCACGGTCAGCGCCATTTCCTTGGATTTCAAAATTTCCACGGCGCTGGCGATGCGGTTGTCGACGATCTGCGCGGCGGGCACCGGCGATTCCTCTTCCGCATAACGGGAAAGGCTTTCATCCAGCAGCACCTGCGTCATCGCGGTGTAAACGGGGGTCGCAAGCACCAGATAAAGGCCGGCCAGAACCACGGCGGCGATGACCGAAGCGGCAATGACATTGGCACGGCGTACCACGGCGGCCCACAGGCGGTCGAGGTCGATAAACGTGTCGGAATCCTTGCCGGACTCCGGAAAACCGATGTTGGATTTAAAGGTCTTGTGGTGCATGGACCTACCTTGTGAATTAAAAATGGTACGCGGGAAGCCGAGCCCTGGCTCGCCTTCCCGCCCCCCGTTATTGGTGCGCCGGCCGCCTCCCCGGCGGCGCGATTAAAGTCAGGCCGCCCGAACGCGGCTTTCGTGGTTTGCCACCAGTTCCTTCACGGAAGCGAGAACCTGCGCCTCCATGTCGGCGCGCATAAGCGAGAAAGCGACATTGGCGGCGATGAAGCCCTGCTTGCTGCCGCAGTCAAAGGTGCGACCACCATATTTCTGCGCATGGAAAGCCTGCTTTTCGGCAAGCCGCTTCATGCCGTCGGTCAGCTGGATTTCATTGCCCGCACCGCGTTCCTGCTTCGCAAGAATATCGAAGATTTCCGGCTGCAGAATATAACGGCCATTCAGGTAATAATTTGAAGGCGCCTTGGATGGTTCCGGCTTTTCGACCATTTCGGTGACGGCGAAGCCGTGATTGACCTTCTGGCCGACGCCAACGACACCATAGGACGACACTTCTTCCGGCAGGCATTCCTCGACGCCGAGAATATTGCCGCCGACTTCGTCATAAAGTTCCATCAGGCCAGCGATGCAGCCGCGTGCGCCGTAGGACACCATGTCAGGCAGAAGCAGGGCGAAAGGCTCCTTGCCCACCAGTTCACGCGCGCACCAGACGGCGTGGCCGAGACCGAGGGGCACCTGCTGGCGCGTATAGCTCACCGTGCCGGCAACCGGCAGCATCTTTTCCAGCTGCAATACCTGAACGGTCTTGCCGGAGCGGGTGAGCGTATTGATGAGCTCCGGCGCGCTGTCGAAATAGTCTTCGATGGCGGTCTTGTTGCGGCTGGTCACAAAAATAATATGCTCGATGCCGGCCTGCATGGCCTCGTCGACAGCATATTGCACGACCGGCCGGTCGACGATCGTCAACATTTCCTTTGGCATCGCCTTGGTGGCGGGCAAAAACCGTGTGCCGTTGCCAGCTACGGGAATGACGGCTTTTCTGACAGTTTTGTTCAGGTCCATCGCGTTCTCCTTCATCAAGGTTTGATCTGTCCCCAGTCCCCGCGCAGATTTCGTCCACGCGCAAATTTCACGAAATCTGTCTTTTCACCCCTGTATTTGCTGCGGGCGCAAACATGGCGTCCCGCAGCCTCCTCAGCCGCACTGCAATCGGCATTCGCAAATGCCCCAGCACGGCAGGATCCCTTATCGTGGTCTTCAAGGCGCCGAGTACCGAACGGCTCTTGATGTTTTCCACCAATGTCAAAAAATTATGTGCCAGCTGCAGGCTGCGGGCTCTCGCCTGCTGCGCATCCATGGCGGCCGGCAGCAAAGTGTAATGGCTCAGGAATTCCTGATCCGCCCGCATCATCGCTTCGACGTGATGAAGCTCGAGCACGCGCGAAATCGAGCCTTCGCGGATATTGTAGATGTAACCCGGTTTAGGTTCGATGACGCAGAGACCACCGGTGGCGAGCGCCGAGGCGAGCAGGATGTAATCCTCGCCAATGCGGATATCCTCGCGGAAACGCAGTCCCTCGGCATTGAGGAAATCGCGCCGGAACATCGGCTTCATATAGCCAAAGTTGAAAGTGGCGCGGAACAGGATGTTGGAGGAAATGAAGTCCTCAAGGGTGAGAACCGCCCGTTCCTCCAGAAACTCTTCCGGAAACATCGTCTCCATCGGCCTGCCATCGGTATAGACGACATCGAGATTATCGACCGCAATCGCCGCACCTGCGGCTTCCGCCCGGCACATCATGCAGGCGGAACGCTCCGGGCGAATGACATCGTCGGAATCGAGCACCGCGATCCAGCGTCCGGTCGCGGCTTCGATGCCGGCATTGCGGGCACCGCCCGGTCCGAGATTTTCGGCAAGAGCAAGCAGGCGGACACGCGGGTCGATGACGGCGATACCTTCCACGAGTGCAATGGTGTCATCGGTGGAACGGTCGTCGACGACGATCACTTCCAGCGTCACACCCTGCTGGCCGAGCGCGCTTTGAACGGCGGCTTCAATCGTATCGGCGGCATTATAGGCGGCGATGACGAAGCTGATATCGGGCGACGGGGCAAGGTTCTCCATCAGGTCGCCTCCACCGCGCCATATTGGCGGATTTCACGCACGCCGAAGGCGCCGCTCACAGAGCCCATATGCAGCGCGCCGCGCAGCGCATAGCGGTTGCGGCGAACGGCGTTAAAGCTGTTCAATGCGGCGAAGGCGGCGCAATAGACCACTTTCGAACCTGCCTTCAGCACCTGAACCACACGGCGTGCACCGGGTTTCTTTTCAGCCAGCACCCGGCCATGGGTCTGGCCGGAGCGGAAGCGGCGTTTGGCAAGCCACATGAAACTTGCGCGATTTTCCGGCACCGGCTCCGACAGCATGGCATCTTCCGCAAAGACGATACGGCCGCCGGCGGCGTGAAGATGCGAGAAGAAATGGGTGTCTTCGCCACCGCTCTGGCCGAGCGCCAGCGCGAAGCGCCGGCCTTTCACCGAGGGCGCATCCATCTTAAGCAGCGTGTTGCAGGTATAACCGGTGATGATCTCGCCGTTCACCCAGACCGGAACCGTGGAGTGGAAATCACCGCGTTTCATCCAGCCCGGCGCGTTTTCGCGGTAGACGGCCGTCACCGGGCCGAGAACGGTTTCCGCACCGGTTTCATCGGCCTTTTCCAGAAGGGCGGCCAGCCAATGCGGCGGGGCGGTTTCGTCATCGTCGATAAAGGCCAGATAATCCGCCTTGCATTCCGACAGGCAGGCATTGCGGGCAATCGAAATATTCGATTTCGGGCAATGCACATAGGTGATCTCGAAGGGGGCAGTTTCGCGCAGCCGATCGACGCTTGCCCTGGCACTCGGCTCCTCATCATTATCCGCGACAATCAGCCGAACTGTCACGCCTTCCGGCACGTCGAGCTCGAAGAGTGACAGAAGTGTGGCGACGAGTGCCGGGCGTCTGTAGGTGCAGATGCCGATATCGACGGTTTTCGAATCATCTGGGCGGGTGACGGTGTTGTCGGTCATGAGACAGCCTTTCTTCCCCGGAATTTCAGGAGTTCCAGCCAGAAGCCGGTGGACCAGGCCAGATGCATCACCATCGCCGAAAAGGCGGCGAGCGGGCCGTATGGGTTTTTCTGACCAATTGCCATCCACAAGCCATAACCGACACATGCGGCGATCCAGAGGCCAAGCGGAATAAGTGCGGCCCAGTGCACAAGCGACAGCAAGGCAAAGATGGAGACCGGCAGGACGGCGAGCGGAATCATCTGGCGGATTTTCGGAATGGAGCGATGTTTCAACAGGTTCTTCGCCCGGCCGCGGCCATAGGCGAGATATTGCCGGAACAGCGGCATGACGCTGGCGCGCGGATAATAGGTCATGCGGGTCTTGTCGGTCATCCAGATGCGGAAACCGGATTTGCGCAGCCGGAAGTCCAGCTCGGCATCCTCATTGTGGCTGAAGCTCTCGTCATAACCGCCGACTGCATCGAAAGCGGCAATCCGCATCAATGCGTGGTGGCCATGGTCTATCCAGTGGCCTTTCGCGCCTTCGCGGTGCTTGGAGCCGCCATTGCCGAGCTTGGAATTCTGGGCGAT
Organism: Agrobacterium sp. O3.4; assembly: GCF_041414895.1. Classification (NCBI taxonomy): domain Bacteria; kingdom Pseudomonadati; phylum Pseudomonadota; class Alphaproteobacteria; order Hyphomicrobiales; family Rhizobiaceae; genus Agrobacterium; species Agrobacterium sp. O3.4. Next base: position 132,508 of record NZ_JALPZP010000004.1, on the reverse strand, counting down.
GGCCGTCGCCTTCTGGAACAGGCCGTGGCCGACCGTATCCATGGCGACGACAACGGAATCCGCGCCGGTGCGCTCCGCATCCTCGATCAGCCGCTGGCAATAATCATCGGGATAATCGCCATGGGCATCGATGCGGATGAGATAATCGAAATCCTCGCCGAAGGTGGCGACGGCAAGGTTGATACCGGCGCTCTGGATGCGCTTCGGATTGGCAAGCAGCGTGACGCGCTCGTCCTTTGCCGCAAAGGCGGTGACGATATCGCGTGTTCCATCCGTACTGCCGCCATCGGCAACCACGATGCGGAAAAGACGCCCCTGCATTGCGACGGTGAACTTGTTGAGCAGCCCTTCGATCGTAGTTGCCTCGTTGAGGCAGGGAATGACGATCAATGTTCTGATGCCGGAATTGCCACGACCTTCCATGATTTGCCCCCTACGCATTACACGGGTGAAAACTGCGCTTCACGGGCATGGCCGGAGGCGGATTTTGCAAGTGAGGACAAGTGCTGGACCAGCTGACGGCAATCGTCGCGGTCGGTGAGCCATTGTTTGCTGTCTATTGCCGAGAGGGTGTCGAAGGCGTCCGCGTAAGTTTGCGGCGTCATCTGGCCGAACAGGGCGGCGAGGTCCTCCGGGCGGGCATTCTGCAGGACAAAGCCGATATCGCGCCTGTTGATGAAGCGGGCGGTTTCCGTGCCGGCAAGCGCAATCGGCAGGGTGCCATAAAGGCAGCCCTCATACAGCCGGTTGGGCAGCAGCCAGCTGGAATTCTGGCCCTCCTCGAAAAAGTCGATCGCCCAGGTGAACTGCACCTCGTTATAGATGGCGGCAAGGTCTTCGGGGTTCTTGTAAGGCCCATGGAAATGCACATGCGGAGCGGCAGCCACGAAGCCGTCGAAATCTGAAAATTCCGAATAGGCCGGCCGACCGCGCAGGATGATTTCGACCCTGCCATCCATGCGCTTCGCGAATTCGGCAAGGATTTCGAGCGATTTGCGGCAGCGAAGCGCGCCGAACCAGCCGATTTTCCATGGCTCACCCGGGGCGGGCGGGCGCGGTTGCGGCGTGGCGGCAACGGTGGTGTCAAGCGCCAGCACCTTGTTTTCCTGCAGCAGCACGGGAAGATTAAGACCGGAAACCGGCTTGAAATAATGCTCCACGAAAGCCGGGGAACTCGTCACCAGCAGTTTGGCGTCGCGGGCGAAATAACGCTGCGCGGCATTCAGCATCTGTCCGGGCTTGCCCTTGTTGAGAAGCAGGCGGTGAATGTCGAGACATTCATAAACCAGCGCCGGCTGCCGGGCATAGATCGACATGGCGCGTTTTGCCAGCGCCAGCATTTCCAGGTTTCTGGCAAGAATGACATCGGGCGTGGGGATATCGTGCAGGGTTTTGCCCAGCGAAAGGCTGGCTTTCGCTACCGCCGCCATGCGCTGCAGAAACTGCCCGTCGGCGGTTTCCCCAAGCACAACGGGTATGACGCCTTCAATCTCTGCCAGCCGGTTCTGTCCGCGCCGGAAGCCGGCCAGCGTGACGCGCGCCCCACCCGCAAGCAGGGTCAGCACCCGCCGGCGAATGGCGGGGTCCGACAGATCATGCGCGAGATATAGAACATGGGTCATGCGGGGTTCCGGTTGGTTCATGCGTCAAAGACGCAGCAGATTCCGTTTGGTTCAAAAAAGCGGATCGATAAAAAATGCCGTTAGTTAAGGGCGCAGGCGATGGACTCTGGAAACTGGCATTTGTCGCCGAGCGCGGTGAAGGCAAAACGATCAACGACCATCTGCGTCGCGCCGGAGTAGGAAAATTTGCCCATCCAGTCCTTCAGCGTGTCGGTGCCCCACAGGCTGAAGAAAATCTTCTGGGCGTTTTGCGGGATTTTCGTCTCGTCGGTCACTTCATGGACGAGCTTGCCGTTGACGTAATAACGCAGGCGCTGCGGCTCCCAGACGAAGGCGTAATCATTGAAACCGGCATCGGCTCCGCCTTCCACCGGCACCAGCTTCTCATTGCCGCCCTTGGCGGAAATATACTGGTTCAGCTGTACCTGGCCCGTATTCCTGCCCAGCACCTCGAAGTCGATTTCATCATGCGGCTTTTTATCGGTCGGGCCGATATAGGTGAAGAAGGCGGAGTTCAGCCCGGAGCCGGTGGCAGCCTTCATGCGTGCCTCATAGGTGCCATAGCGATAACGGCCCTTGGTCTGGATTTCACCGCAGGCGAAATTGCGCTCCCCGGCCTTGGCTTCCTCGAAACCAAGCGTGAGCTGGCCGTTTTCCACCGTCGCCAGCTTCTTCGACCAGGTGCAGTTCTGATGCGCGCCGTTGTTCCAGCCATCGGAGACATACCAGAAGCTTCTGTCCATCTGGTCGAAGTTCTCGATGAAGGACGTGCCGTTGCCTTCCTGTGCATGAAGCGGTGCTGCCAAAGCCGTGGCCGAGAGGGCTGCGGCGAGAAGAATGCGTGTCTGAACGCGGGTGACAAATGTTGTCATTGGTTCACCTCTGTCGTTGCGAATAAAGTGTTTCGGATGTGGGCGGGCCGATGATGGCGCCCCGTTTTGCCGCAAAATCGGCTTTCGGCTTGGATTTGCCGTTGCGGCTTCCCGTCAATACGCCATAGACGGCCGGCAGGTATTTGCGGGTCTGGGCGTTGCTGACCACCAGAATGGCAAAGGCCGACAGCGTCGCGCTGATATAGAAGGCGGGATAGAAATCCGGCCCGCCCCTGTTCCACACCATCCACATGATGACGAGCAACGGATAATGGGCGCAGAATATCCAGAAGCTCAGGCTGCCGGTCTCGGCAAGCCGCTGGCCAAGCCGGCTGCGGATCAGTATCGAGGAAGAGACCCAGAAGCCGAGCGCGCCGAAGACGGCCAAAAGATTGCGCGACATGTTGAGCCAGAAGGTGAATTCCGGGCCGGTGAAATAAAGGCCGGTGGCCAGCATGGCCGAAGCGGCAAAGGTCAGCGCCATGATCGGCACGGCGTAAGGATCGAGTGCCTTGACATCGACCCGATGCAGGGCAAGTGCAATGCCGAGCGAAAAACTGAAAAGGATGGATTTCTTCTGAACGATGAAGATCGTCAAATCAGGCATGGCGGTGATGATGAGCAGGATTGCCAGCGTTGGCAGCGCGAAACGGCGCATCAGAAAGGCAAGCACCGGCGACAGCAGAATGCAGACAAAGAGATCACGCAGGAAATACAGCGGCACGTTGACCGGCAGCTCTTCAAGCGCCGTTCCGTGACTAATGATTTCCCGCGGGCTGGCGTTCCACAGATCAGGGAAATAGCCGACGCCAAGGTCGAACAGCTGGATAAGCAGCACGGCGGCAAACAGTGCGCCATTCCACAGAAGGAAGGGCAGCAGCACGGTTTTCGACTTGGAGCGGATCGTCGCCGGATAATCGAAACCGCTCATGCCGCGGCGAAACAGCAGGTAACCGGAAATGGCGCTGAGACAGGGCACGCCAATGCGAAACAGCGCATCTCCCAGAAAAACCCGCAGCCAGTCAAAGAAGCCATAAAGGCCAAGAAATGGGCTGGTTTCGGCATCGTGCGGCACATGGACGAACACGATTCCTGAAATCAACAATATGCGCATCAAATTGATACGGGAGGATAGGTTCTGATCGACAGTCACATCAGTCACCCCTATTGGGCGGCGTCTCCCCACGCCGCGTTGCAACCAGAGCGAACTTAAGCCCGCACTGGAAAGTCTGGTTTCGACTTTGGGATAAAATGTGGCGACGCGGGAAAAACACAAGATTAGATTTTGCGGGTGATTGTCTGGCCTTAGCGCTATTTCTGCGGCCGAGAAAAATCAAAGTGCTGAAATAAATAGAGTTTTTTAAAAATCACGCATCGTTAAAAATCGCTGAAGCGTGTGAATTTGTCATTTGTCGTGATGTTGCGCTGCAAAAAGAGGGGCGGCGCCACCTTGTCGAGTTCAATGAAATCACCGCGACAAGGTGGCTTAACGGCGGAAATGAGGCGCGTTTTTTCGTGAGATTTCTAACCTTGGGTTGCGGCACCCCGCATGCGCCGCGATTTCACCATTCCGAGAATTTTCCCCAGCAGCGCGCGTTCCGTCAACAGGATCAGCAACGCATAGATGACGCCGCCGACGGCCGCGCCGACGAGAACCTGAAGGGTGGCGCTCGGGATGCGGTCTGCAAGCACATGAAGCAGATAACGCACCGAAACCGCCATGATCAACGCTGCGATCATTGGCCTGCTGCTGACATAGAGGCCGCGGAGAAACGGCGTGTCGCTTGCCTTGAACACCGCCCAGGAATAGGCGACCAGCGTCACCGCATTGACGATGCAGAGCCAAACCATGGCATCTATCAGCGTGCCATAAATCGCGGCGAGCCAGACGGCTAGCGTGGTCACGATGGCGCGGAGCGTCGCAGACCAGAACAGTACACGGCCGTAACCCGCACCCTTCAAATACGGGATGAAGGTGCTGCACGGTGTCAAAATGGCTTTCGACAGGGCGAGCAGACCGAGGACCGGCCAGGCATAGGCCCAGTTTTGCCCGAAGATGACCAGCATGGCCGGTTCGGCCACTGCCCAGAGGCCGAACATCATCGGCGCAAGCAGCACGGTCAGCACCTGCGTGCTGAACATCAGGGCGTCGCGACGGCGCTGCGGATCGTCCATCATTCGGCTGAAGGCGGGAAACAAAACCCCCATGACGGCGGATAGTACCACCTGATTGGGAATGCTGGCAAAGCGGTTGGAGGCGGAATAGGCGCCGGCATCGGCAAGGCCAAGATGCCGGGCGATCACCACCATCGGCGACTGGAAGGTGACGAAGTTGGCGATTTCCGACCCCATCAGGCCGGAGCTGAAGCCGAGCAGCGGCACCAGACGGCGCGGTTTCATGACGAAGCGCGGGCAATAACGGGAAACGGCATAAAGCCCGACAAGCCGGATGAGGGCAGCTGCGAAAAGCTGGATGATGAGCGCCCAGACCCCGAAGCCAAGAAGCGCCAGAGCCACTGCGACCACCGCCGCGATGCTTTCCGATGCCATGCTCCACAGCGCGTCCTTGCTGAAGTTCATGCGCCGGGCAAGCAGCGAATAGGCGACATCACCGGCCAGCTGCAGCGGAATGAGAAACGCCATGATGCGCAGGAGATAAGCGCTCTCCACTGCGCCCAGCAGCCCGCCGAAAAATTCCGCGAAGATGTAAAGAACAGCGGCCATGGTGCAGGAAATCGCCAGATTGGCCCAGAAGACGGTATGGATCGTATCCATATCTTCTTCCTTTTCGACAATCAGCGCCGATGTCAGCCCCGCGCCGGCAATCATGGTCAGGAACTGTACAACCGTAAGTCCTACCGCGACGACGCCGAATTCTTCCGGGGAAAGCAGTCTTGCGAGAATGGGGACCGTGACAAACTTAAGCCCGAATGTCCCTGTTTTTGACAGGACGCTCCACCCCACATTGGTGGTGATGGTCTTTACATTTGGAGCTGGGGGCATACAAGCATCCTGTTTCTGGAGGCCGGCGGGGAGGATCGCCGGTTGGGAGTTGCCGATACCATCGGGGCCGCTTTTAGGATCGGGCCCGACACTTCTTGATCAACGCAAGGGGCGAAACAATGGCAAGATTTACTGTCGTCATTCCCTATTACCAAAAGCAGCACGGAATTCTTGGACGTGCACTCGCATCGGTTTTTGCGCAGACTTACCAGGATTTCGATCTTGTCATCGTCGATGACGAATCGCCATATCCGATCGAAAGCGAACTTGCGGAACTTTCGCAGGGTGAGAAAGACCGGATTCTTGTCATTAAGCAGGCCAATGGCGGGCCTGGCGGCGCGCGCAATACCGGTCTCGTCAATGTGCCTGCTGGTAGCGACTACGTCGCTTTTCTCGATTCCGACGATATCTGGACGCCCGATCATCTGCAGAATGCTGCCTTCGCGCTTGAGACCTATCGCGGCGAGTGCTACTGGGCATCGATGCAGGCAAGTGACGAATTTTATTACCATTTTGCCATTTCGGAACTGGAAAAGAACGAAGGTGCGGCAAGGCTTTCCGAGAAGCCGCTGGTGATCGAACTACCGGATCTCGCAAGCGTCATGCTGCGCAACTGGAGTTTCCTGCACCTCTCCTGCATGGTGATCGGCCGTCCGCTGTTTGAAAAGATACGCTTCGATCCGGCGCTGAGACTGGCTGCGGAAGATGTGCTGTTTTTTTGCGATTGCATCCTTGCATCGAAGCGGACGCTTCTATGTGACGATGCCGGTGCGATGCGCGGCATGGGCGTCAATATCTTCCACAGCATCGACAATACCTCGCCGGAATTCCTGCGCCAGCAGTTCAATACCTGGGTAGCGCTCGACACTCTGGAGGGACGTTTTTCCCGTCGGCCGGCCGATGTGGCGTCAATCGCTTCCTATAAAAACACGGCCCGTAAACAGGCGCTGTGGAGCCAGGCGGGCAATCTGAAACGGCGTAAAATTCCCGAGTTCGGGTTGCTCCTGAAGTGGGCAATGCGCGATCCCGCACTTCTTCGGGCCGCTTTTGAGCTCGGTGCAGGAAAAATCGTTCGCACAAGATGAGCGAATTCTCGCCTGCAAGAATTTATATGTTTTTCACCCAGGAGTGACCTCATGAAACCTTACCACTGGGAATCGCATCATGGCAATTTCGGTGACGATCTCAATCTGTGGCTGTGGGATTTTCTGCTTCCGGGCCTGCGCGATGTGCATGACGATGTGATGCTCGTCGGTGTCGGCACCGTTCTCAACGACACCCTGCTGCCGGCAAAGCAGCGCAAGCTGGTGATCGGCAGCGGTTATGGTTATGGCGCGGTGCCGGATACGGGCACCGGGTTCTGGGATATTCGCTGCGTGCGCGGCGAAAAAACCGCCGCCAAGCTCGGGCTTTCGCCAGAAATGGGCATCGTCGATCCCGCCGTCATGGTCACCGAGATGCCGGACTTCAAAGGCCTTCCGAAAATCCACAAGAAGACCTTCGTTCCCCATTGGGAATCGGCGGAATTCGGCATGTGGGAAACGGTGTGCGAACCGGCGGGGCTGACCTATCTCGACCCGCGCGGCGAGGCGAAGGCGGTCATCCGTGCCATTGCCCAGTCGGAATTCATCGTCGCCGAATCCATGCATGGTGCAATCCTTGCCGATGCCTTCCGCGTGCCATGGGTGGCGGTCAGCACATCCCCCTCGATCAACAGCTTCAAATGGAGCGATTGGGCAGGCACCGTCGGCGTGGAATATCAGCCGCGTTACGTACCGGTTTCCACCCGTGCCGAGGCGGCAAAAAAGGGCTCGCGCTTCTGGGGCATGAATTTTCCGCCGCCGCCAGCCCCTGTTATTGCCGAGACAGGCTCAGTCTCGGTGCATGAGAGCTCCGCGCATGAGGGTGATGTGCTGGTGCGGTCGCAGGAAACGCAATCGATGTCGCTGCGCAAACTGGCAAAGCAGGTGCTGGCTGCACCTTCCACCCTGGCGCTCTGGCAGGCAAGCCGGGCGGAGCCGCGTCTCAGCCCGGATGGCAGGCTGGAAGAACGCAAGGAGCGTTTTTCCGCCGTGCTGGAAACGATCAAGCGGGATTATCTCTAGGGGCGAAAGCACCGGATGGGGTAAAGTTTGCCTGGAAGAGAGGTCACCGACCTCTTCGTCGTCATCCTCGGGCTTGTCCCGAGGATCCGCAGCCGACCGATTTTATGCGACGTGATTAGATCCTCGGGGCAGGCCCGAGGATGACGTCAGAGTATTGAGCGCGGTGTTGCCCAATCCAGTCCATTCTTCCCTCACGAAACCGGTGTGCCATCCAGAAGATATCGCACATCCCGCACCGGCTGCGACGGCTTGCGGAAACGCGCGGTCTTGTCGGTCAGGATACCGCGCGTGATGGCGGGCAGGGCAGGCAGACGCGCAAGAGCGTGGGTCAGCGCGCCGCCCATGCCTTTCTGCTTTTTCGCATCGAGAAAATGGCGAAGCTCAAATTTGGCGCGGATATGTTTTTCATGTTCTCGAAGGATCGCGGCCTCATCGGCGGACAGCCTGCAGCCGGCAAGGATGGCCCTGTCCGCCTCGTATAAGCGGCGAAGGTCCTCGGTGCTGTGACGTCCGCTCAGCGAATTGCCGCGCACGATCGCGCCGTAACCGCAATGGCGGATGACCTTGTAACGCGCACCGGCGGCAAGCGCGCGAACGTAAAGCTCGTAATCTTCGCCCAGCCGCAGGGCCTCGTCGTAGCGCAGCGCATGTTTGTCGAGAAAGTCGCGGCGTATCACCGGTTTCAGGAAACCCGTCTCTCCGCGCTCCACGCCGGGTCTGGAAATATTGCCTTCCACGAATTCCGCAAGCGACAGAAACCGGGCCTCAGGTTCAAAGCGCGCCGGCTGCATTGAGGATGCGCCCGGAACCGATTGCTGGATGAAGGCGATATTGTCGGCGACCAGATCCCAGTCGTCATCGGCCAGCATGGCGGTGAAACGGCCTCTGAAAAAGAAGTCGTCCGCATCGAGAATGCTGATGAGCGGCGCAGAGGAAATGGAGATTGCATGGTTGCGGGCAGCGGAAGGTCCGCGATTGACGTCGAAGCGGACGACCCGCAAGCGACCGGTACCGTCATCTGCCGCATGCGCGACATCGCTTGTCGTATCGGTGGAACCATCGTCGATCACCACCACTTCGCCGACCTCCGGTTCCACAAGCGCGGAGCGGATGGCGATATCGATCGTTTCAGAGGCATTTTTCGCAGCGATGATGACGCAAACGGGCTGTGAACCACTCACCATGGGATGTCCTTATGCTTTGACGACCGTCAGGATTTGGCCAGCAGAAAGTGTCAGGGATATGGATGCAAGCGATATTTTTGCGACGCAACAAAAGCCGAGGTTTGAAAGCTCACATATCGCTCAGTTTCGCGCCATGCGGCGGGGCGCTTTTGGCTGTCTCGGCCGTCATGGTTTCAGCGCTGCGATCATGCGCGAATGTCTCACGCAACCGGCGCTTTTCGCGGGCGACCAGAACCAGAATTACAATAAAATAACCGACTTGCAGAAGGACGGCACAGATGATGGTCTGGATGAACGCCGTATAGAACGATCCGTGAATGAAATATGTAGCAACCGCAAAGGTAAGCAATGCACCGATCATGCTGAAAAAAACACGAGGTGCATACATGGTGCTCTCCTCCCGAGAACGATTTCTCCGTTTTTGGCTGCGCTGCGGCATTTTTTTTCTTTGCAAGAAATATACGATGAGACTGGTGTTGTTTCAACACACATATACTTCTTCTATCTGGCGCAGCATGAAATTTCGGTAATCTTGATTGGTAAATTCCTTGTAATCGATGATTTCCCTCTGGCGGGTCTGTTTTGAAACCCGGTTTCTGGCTTCGACAGGCATAGAATCGCTCTTTGACCGGCTATTGCGGGCTGTCGTCGCCGCCCTGCAGACTTCGTTAACCATCTCGCCTTTAAAAAGTCGGTATTGATTCCTCGAAGAGCAGGGTGCCCGCGTGACGACGAGTTCAGAAGTAATCGCCTTTCCGGCAAAGAACCGCATTTCCGACGTAAAACGGTGTGCAACCATGCTTGACCGTCTGCATGGTGTGGAGGCGAATGATTTCTGGCGCAGGGAGTGCCGTGAGCTGGCCGCCTATCTGACGGGACTAGGCTATGAGGACGCTGCCATGCGGCGCGAGGTCATGGAATTTCAAAACGCGGTGCAGGCCGAATTGTGGTCGGGCGATGCTGCCCCCGAGGCGCGTCGCGACAGCCATTGAGGCTTTGGTTTTCTCATGAAAAAGCCGGCGGGTGCTGTGCACCGCCGGCTTTTTTGTTGGCGTCTGTCTGGCTTCAGGAGGCGCTGGCACCGCGTGTGCGGGCAACACCATCGAGCGCCGGCTTGTATTTCGGATCGAGCCGCGCCGCGTGGGAATAGGACTTGGCGGCCTTGGCCATCTCGCCGCGCCGCTCATAGACCAACGCCTGGTTGGCCCAGGATTCGGCGACATTGCCATCAAGCGAAATGGCGTGATTGAAATCCGCGAAGGCATTTTCATCGTCATTCAAGGCGACATAGGAGAGGCCACGGCCGTTATAGGGTTCCGGCGAGGTGGATGACAGGGAAATCGCCTTGGAGAAGTCCTCGATGGCCTGCGCGTGCTGGTTGCGCAGCTGGTAGATCAGGCCGCGATTGTGCCATGCGCGTCCGTCGGTGGTTTCAAGCTCGATGGCGCGGGAGAAGTCGTTGAAGGCTTCGTTGACCCGTCCCGACTGGCGGTAAAGATTGCCACGGCCGATCAGCGCCACATCGTAGCTCGCATTGATCTGCAGGGCGGCGTTATAGTCCTGCAGGGCCTGCTGCTGCTGACCGGAGTTGCGATAAACGAGCGCGCGGTTGGCATAAGCCTGGTAGAAGCGCGGGTTCAGCTGCAGTGCCTTGTTGAAGTCTTCGATGGCGCGGCGGGAATCACCGGCGCGGCCGTAAGCGGAGCCACGAACATTGTAGCCTTCCGGATCCTGCGGATTGGCGTTGATGACCGAGGTGAGCGAGGCGATGTTTTCCTGCGAGCCCTGGGCGCGGTCTATCCTGAACACGTCTTCCGTCTGGTTGGATGTGGCGCAACCGGAAAGACCGGCAAGCACGGTGCAGACGACCAGAGAAGCGCGAAACCCCCTGTTGTTTTTCAATGGCACCCGGCGCGTGGAGGCATCGGAGTTTTTCACAACACAGGCATCGACAGCGATCATTCGGTGTGGGTTCCCTCGCAGGCCGGTCTCATAATCGTTGTCCCACGATTTGTCTCCGACCACAAACACAAAGAGCGGCGGCGAATTGATCGCCCCCGCCCAACAAGCATTCAAAAACGTCCAAAAGACGGCCTATTAACGGCTCGCGCGCGGGGCCGCAATCAGACCTTCGCGCTGTGCGCGCTTACGTGCCAGCTTGCGAACGCGGCGAACGGCTTCAGCCTTTTCGCGGGCGCGCTTCTGGGAGGGCTTTTCGTAGTAATCGCGCATTTTCATTTCACGGAAAATGCCTTCGCGCTGCATCTTTTTCTTGAGGGCGCGAAGCGCCTGATCAACGTTATTGTCGCGGACTAGTACCTGCACGTTAAACCCGTTCCTTTAGTTTGGTTATCTTGCTGTGCGAATAAAGGCATTCGCACGCAAACACAAAATCGTTCGCTTGGCCTTTTAGCCGTGCGATTGGTGTCGTGCATTATCAGATCATTTACGCCAAGTCCAGCCGATAACCCGCAAACAACAGCTAAAATGCGACCCCTCCGCCATTCTCACCGCCATGTCGAAACAAAAGCATTGCGGCGTCGCAAAATGGATATTGCCTCCCATCCCGATTTGCCATGTGTATGATACGGGCCGGAACTATGCTTCCGGTTTCTGGCCGGTTCTTGAGGAGCAGATTGCGAATGCGCAAATATTCCGTTTTTGCCGTGGCGCGTGAGGCGCTCAGGGGTCATAAAGGGTGGGATGCGCAATGGGCATCACCCGAGCCGCGCAAGGATTATGACGTCATCATCATCGGCGGCGGCGGCCACGGTCTGGGGGCTGCCTATTATCTTGCCAAGGAACACGGCATCACCAATGTCGCGGTGCTGGAAAAGGGCTGGCTTGGCGGCGGCAATACCGGCCGCAACACCACCATCATCCGCTCCAACTATCTCTATGAAGAGAGCATGGATATTTACGAGCATTCCCTCAAACTGTGGGAAGGCCTGAGCCAGGACCTCAATTACAACGTCATGTATTCGGCGCGTGGCGTGATGATGCTGTCGCACAATATTCACGACCGGCAGTCCTTCAGCCGGCACATCAATGCCAACCGTCTTTATGGCATCGACAATGAATGGCTGACGCCGGAGCAAGCGAAAGCCTATTGTCCGCCGCTCGATATTTCCGGAAATGCGCGCTATCCGATCAATGGTGCAGCACTCCAGCGTCGTGGCGGCACGGCGCGCCATGATGCGGTGGCCTGGGGTTATGCCCGCGCCGCCTCCGATCGCGGTGTGCACATAATCCAGAATTGCGAGGTCACGGCCATCAGGCGCGGACCGGACGGTGCAGTGACGGGCGTCGAAACCAATCGCGGTTTCATCGGTGCCAAGAAGATCGGCGTTTCCGCCGCCGGCCACTCTTCGGTTCTCATGAAGATGGCGGATGTGCGGGTGCCCCTGCATTCCAACCCGCTGCAGGCGCTGGTGTCAGAGCCGCTGAAGCCGATCTTCCCTTGCGTCGTGATGTCCAATACGGTTCACGCCTATATTTCGCAGTCCGACAAGGGGGAGCTGGTCATCGGTGCGGGGACCGACCAGTATAATTCCTATTCCCAGACCGGCGGCCTGCAGATCATCACCCATACGCTCGATGCCATCTGCGAGCTGTTCCCGATATTCCGTCGCGTCAAGATGATGCGGCAATGGGGCGGCATTACCGACAACACACCGGATCGTTCGGCCATCCAGAGCGTGACGCCGGTGCCGAACCTCTTCGTTAATTGCGGCTGGGGTACGGGTGGTTTCAAGGCGACACCGGGTTCCGCCAATCTCTTTGCCCACCTCATTGCCCGCGGCGAACCGCATCGCCTTGCCGCCGGGCTGACACTCGACCGGTTCCGCACCGGCCGGCTTATCGATGAGGCCGCCGCCGCCGCGGTGGCGCATTGATGCTGGCGGCGGCTGTGCTCGCGATCAATATGTCTGGCGCGGCCGCGGCCGTGCCCGTCGGCAGCATCATTCCCGAGGCCAAGGATTTTCGCAGCCAGAAAATTGCGAAGATGCAGGGTGAGAAAGACTGGCCTTTCGTGGCGGAAAAAGGCCTGCTGCTGTGTGCTCCAAGTCTCGCGGACAAGATGGTCTATTTCGTCGGCGAGAAGGAGGATGGCGAGCAGGACTATCCCTTCGCGATCGACACCGACATGATGGCGGTTGCCATCGTCAATATGGGCCGGGCCTCGGCGCTACGTCCCTTCGATAATTTCGCGCAGCTTCTGACGCGGCTTTCCCCCTTCGTGGCAATGGGAAAGCGGCTCTGTGACCAACCCGCCGGAAGCGTCCTTCCGGAAAATTCTCTGTAGGTGGAACGACGATGCTTCTGATCCATTGCCCCTATTGCGGGGAAGACCGTTCCGAACTGGAATTCCGCTGGGCGGGCGAAGCTCATATCGCGCGGCCTGAAAATATCGCCGATATCTCGGACGAGGCTTTCGCCGAATATTTCTTCATCCGCGACAATGACAAGGGTCTCGTTTTTGAGCGCTGGCGGCATATCCATGGCTGCGGCCGGTTCTTTAACGCCGCCCGCGATTCCGTCAGCGACAAATTTCTGATGACCTACAAGGCTGGTGAGCCAAAACCGGATGCCGAGACGGTTCTTTCCGCAGAAAAGGGAGCGGCTCGATGAGCGGCGATTATCGTATCAAGGGTGCAGGTCGCCTGACGCCCGCCAGAACCGCGCGCTTTACCTTTGATGGCAAGATTTACTCTGCGCTTGAAGGCGACACGGTTGCCTCAGCGCTTCTCGCAAACGGCGTGCATCTGATCGGCCGCTCGTTCAAATATCACCGGCCGCGCGGCTTTCTGTCTGCAGGGCCGGAAGAGCCGAATGCGCTGATCGACGTCTCACGCGACAGCATGCGCAAGCAGCCCAATGTGCGCGCAACGGTGCAGGATGTGTTCGATGGCGCGATCATCGCCTCACAGAACCGCTTTCCGTCGCTGTCCTTCGATATCAGCGCGATCAACGACTTCCTTTCGCCGATGTTTGCGGCTGGTTTCTACTACAAAACTTTCATGTGGCCGAAGGCCGCCTGGCACAAGATTTACGAGCCGATCATCCGCCGTGCTGCCGGTCTTGGCAAAGCGCCGAGCGAACCGGATGCGGATCATTACTCCGGCCGTTATGCCCATTGTGACCTGTTGGTGGCCGGTGGTGGCGTTGCCGGTCTGACAGCGGCGCTTGCTGCGGCGAAAACCGGCATCAGCGTCATTCTGGTGGATGAGAATGCAGAAATCGGCGGCGCGCTGCGCTTCGACACGGGGGCGGTTATCGATGGCCTGCCCGGCTATGAATGGGCGCAGAAGGTTCTCGCCGAACTGAAATCCCTGCCTAACGTCCGTGTTCTGACCCGCACGACGGCCTTCGGTTATTACAACTACAATTTCGTGGCGCTGGCGGAGCGCGTGACCGATCATCTTGCCACGCCCGCCAGACACCAGCCGCGCGAGCGGCTGTGGCAGGTGCGTGCCAAAAAGGTCGTTCTGGCCGCAGGCGCGATCGAGCGCCACATGGTCTTCGCCAATAACGACCGTCCCGGCATCATGCTGGCCTCGGCCGCACGCACCTATCTCAATCACTATGGGGTGGCTGTCGGCCATAATGTGGGTGTCTACACCGCCCATGATTCGGCCTATGAAACGGCTTTCGACCTTAAGAAAGCCGGTGTGAAGATCGCCGCCATCGTCGATTGCCGCGAGAACCCGGATCGGCTGCTGCTGGATGAGGCACGGGCACTTGGCATCGAGGTGCTGGCGGGCCACAGCGTTTATGATACCGTCGGGCGCCTGCGCGTGTCGTCCATGACCGTTGGCCGTAATGGCGGCTCGAACAAACGCAAGATCGCCATTGATGCGCTCGTGGTTTCCGCCGGCTGGACCCCGTCTGTACATCTCTTTTCGCAATCGCGCGGCAAGCTGAAGTTTGACGCGGCTAACCAGCGCTTCCTGCCTGACATCCATGTGCAGGACTGTGTTTCCATCGGCACCTGCAACGGCACGGACGATCTCTCCGCACTGATTGCCGAGGCGGCTGCCGCAGGCGGTTCCGCCGTGGAGTTTTCCGGCGAGAATACCCGTGACTGGACCGGCGGCATGATCGGCGCGGCCGAAGGCGCGGGTGAAGGAACCGGGGTTAAGGCCTTCATCGATTTCCAGCATGATGTCTGCGCCAAGGATATTCGCCTTGCCGTGCGAGAGGGCATGCATTCCGTCGAGCATATCAAACGCTTCACCACCAATGGCATGGCGTCGGATCAGGGCAAGATGTCCAACATGCACGGGCTCGCCATCGCATCCGAAGCGCTGGGTCGGGATTTGCCGAAGGTCGGCCTCACCACTTTCCGCCAGCCCTATACGCCGGTCACCTTCGGCACACTCATCAATCATTCGCGCGGCGCGCTGTTTGACCCGGCCCGCAAGACGCCGATGCACGATGAAGAGGCGGCAGCAGGTGCGGTGTTCGAGGATGTCGGAAACTGGAAACGCGCCTGGTTTTTCCCGCGCGCGGGTGAGGACATGCATGAAGCGCTGAACCGGGAGTGCAAGACGGTGCGAGACAGCGTTGGCGTCTTCGATGCCTCGACTCTCGGCAAGATTGAGGTGGTCGGCCCTGACGCGGCGAAGTTCCTCAACCTCATCTACACAAACGCCTGGGATACGCTGAAACCCGGTCGCTGCCGTTATGGCATCATGACCCGTGAAGACGGCTTCGTTTATGATGATGGCGTCGTCGGGCGGCTTGCCGAGGACCGTTTCCATGTGACGACGACGACCGGCGGCGCGCCGCGTGTGCTGCAGCACATGGAGGATTATCTCCAGACCGAGTTCCCCGATCTCAACGTCTGGCTAACCTCGGCCACCGAACAATGGGCTGTCATTGCCGTGCAGGGGCCAAAGGCACGCGAGGTGATCGCGCCTTTCGTCGAGGGCATCGATCTGTCGCCGGAAGCCTTCCCGCATATGGCGGTGGCCGAGGGCAAGTTCTGCGGCGTGCCGACGCGGCTTTTCCGGGTTTCCTTCACCGGCGAGCTTGGTTTCGAAATCAACGTTCCGGCCGATTACGGCGCAGCCGTCTGGTCTGCCATCCGGGAAAGGGCCGAAGCCGTTGGCGGTTGCCTTTATGGCACCGAGACCATGCATATCCTGCGTGCTGAAAAGGGCTATATCATCGTCGGGCAGGATACCGACGGCACGGTGACGCCTGATGATGCCGGGCTCAACTGGGCGGTTTCCAAGAAGAAGACGGATTTCGTCGGTATTCGCGGTCTCAAGCGCCCCGATCTCACACGCTCCGGCCGTAAGCAGCTGGTGGGTCTGAAGACGAAGGACAGGCTGACCGTCCCGGAAGAAGGCGGCCAGATCGTTGTTGATCCGAATCAGCCGAAACCCATGACCATGCTCGGCCATGTCACCTCCGCCTACTGGTCGGAAAATCTCGGCCATTCCATTGCCTTTGCGCTGGTGGCGGATGGCAGGGCGCGCATGGGCGAAACGCTTTATATCCCGCTCGCCGATAAAACCATTGCCGTCGAAGTGACCGACATGGTCTTCCTCGACAAGGAAGGAGCCCGTCTCAATGGCTGATATGCTTCACGCAAAACGCAAATCCGTGCTTGAGGATTTCCATGGCGGCTCGCCCTTCGTCTCGTTAAAACCTGCTGCTTCCGCATCACGGCTGTCGCTGCGCGCACGGGAAAGCGCCGTGCCGGCATTGTCGGAAGCGCTTGGTCTTTCTTTGCCCACGAGCCCGAAAAGCGCCGTTACGTCAGGTCTGCGTTCCGCTCTCTGGCTCGGCCCGGATGAATGGCTGGTGATCGATCAGGGTGAGAGCGATCTGATGGCCATGCTCTCCGGCGTCTCCGGCCTGTTTTCGGCAACCGATGTTTCTCACCGCAATACAGCCGTCATCATCTCCGGTCCCGGCGCGGAAGCCGCACTTAATGCCGGTTGCCCGCAGAATCTTTCGCCTGCAAAATTCCCGGTCGGGGCCTGCTCACGCACGGTTTTCGGCAAGGCGGAAGTGGTGCTGTTGCGCACGGCGGATGATACGTTCCGGGTGGAATGCTGGCGCTCCTTCGCCGATTATGTCGGCGGGCTGCTGCAGGAGGCGGCTGAGGACGTGGTGGTTTAAATCGACTGGTTTTTCCAGCCGCGCCATTCCACCCATCGCCCATGAAAATCGGCGCGGCCGATTTCCTGTTTCTCGCCGGTTGGCCAGATTTGCAGGGTAATCGCGGCGCTGCCCGGCGTCTGGTCCGCCTCCATCTGCAGGCGGGCAAGCGGAGCCTCGGGCGTGGCGCGGGCGCCTGCCTCGGCAATCAAGGCTTCGCCGGCCTGCTTCAAGGCATCCGGCAGATATTGCCAGGCGACGGAATGGTAGACGACATGGGTGGCACCCGAATGTGGTGTGGCAAGGCGGCGTTTCAGCCAGTCGATAGCGTCGGCCTTTTCGACGTGCAAGCCGTTCTCCACCGCAATCTGTAGAGCCGCTGCCGTTCGCTCCAGCCTGTCGGTCTGGTCGGCCCAGACATAGGACATCAACCGCAGGCGATCTTCGGCGGACGACGGATCGAGTGGGTTGAGATCGCAGCCGGCGCGCTCGATGACCTCAATCCGACGACCGGGCGGCGGAGCGTTTCCGCGCCATTCCGGCGAGAGAAAGACATCCGACGTCTCACCCCATGCAAGGTCGCCCAGTCGATACTGGTAACGGTCAAATTGCAGGTTCAGCCCGGCGCTGGCGCCAACTTCTGAAAGCGCCAACGGCTTGCCGGCAAGTGCTGCAATCGTCAGAAAACCCGGCAGCAGCACTGCGGAACGGCGCACTTCGTTGGTCTGCGGTGGTGATGTCAACCTATCGAGGATAAAGGCCGCGTGAAAGCGTAACGCATCCTCGCAGGCCTGCCACAACGTATCCTCGTTTTCAGGTGCGATATCGACAAGCGGCGCGATCTTGTCCTCAATGGCAAGTGCATGCAGGGCGCCCGCCAGCCGCAGCGGCACGGAATCACCGGAGGGGCCAACATCACCGGGCCAGGAAAGGATTTTCCGGCCCACTTCCGTCTGGCGATCCAGCCGCGCTGAGACCGCGCGGCAGAGCCGTGCAGTAAAGGGCGAGCCAAGGCTGTCGCAAGCCCTTGCCTGAACGAGAAACGCATTTCTTACGGCTTCATCATGCATGCGGTCTCTCCCTTGGTTCGTGGGTCAGATATCCTCCGGCCTGTCCTCCGGATTGAACTGGGTGATCGTCGTCCAGCGGGCGGTGAGCGCCGGCTTTCTTTCGTTTTCAATCTCCACCGTCACGTCATAGGTCGTCATCAGCATGGCGGCGCCGCGAAAGCGGGCTTCCGCCAGGAGGAACCGGCCGCGCACCCGCGCACCAGATTTAACCGGCGCGACGAAACGGACGGCGTCGAAGCCGTAATTGAGGCCCATCGTCTGCTCGCGAATAGGGGGCACGGCGTCATAATATAGTGCCGAAAGCAGAGACAGCGTCAGGAACCCATGCGCGATGGTGCCACCAAACGGGCTTTCCGCTTTGGCGCGCTCCGGGTCCGTGTGGATGAACTGTTCGTCCAAAGTTGCCTTTGCGAAAGCGTCGATCATCGTCTGATCGACAACGATCCAGTCGGAAACGCCCATTTCCGTGCCAACGAGACTTTTAATCTCAGCCAGCCCTATGTCCTTTGCCATCTTGTCTCTTTCCGGTTGCGTCGCACGCCATATAAGGGTGCGACGGCCAGGCGATCAACCGCGCAGATAAAACACCACCGAACGGGCAGGCAGGAAAGCCGGATTGCCGAAATCCGTGCCGATAGCTTTCCAGCCATTGCCGGGCAAGGTGAAGGGCACGATCTCGCGGTTGCGGTTGATGAGCACGGCGAGTTCGACATCGTTTCCACTCTCATGATCGGAGGTGGAAAGCACCATGGCGAAGGCCGGTCCGTCCGGCCTTTCCCAGTCCGAAACCGTCATGGGTTCGCCGCCGGGAGCAAGCCATGCCACATCGTCCTTGCCGGAGAAAAATGCGGTTTGCGAAAAGACGCCGAAGCGTTTGCGCAATGCGGAAAGAAACGCGGTGTGTTCGATCAGTTCCGGGGAAAGCGACGACCAGTCGACCCAGTTGATTTCATTATCCTGACAATAGGCATTGTTGTTGCCCTGCTGGCTGCGGCCGCCCTCATCACCGGCGGTCAGCATCAATGCGCCGCGGCTGACGAAAAGCGTGGACAGCAGCGCCTTCACATCCGCGAGGCGCGCAGCGACAATGGCGGGATCATCGCTTGGGCCTTCGACGCCATTGTTCCAGGAATGGTTTTCATTGTGGCCGTCGCGATTGTTCTCGCCGTTTTTTTCATTGTGCTTGTTTTCATGGCTGACGAGATCGAACAGCGTGAAGCCGTCATGGGCGGCAAGGAAATTGACGCTGCGGCTTTTTGAGCGGCCATGGCGTGAAAAGATCGGTGACGAACCGGACAATGCATCGGCGAGCGCCCCTGTGGTTCCGGCATCACCGCGCCAGAACCGGCGCATATCGTCACGGGCACGGTCGTTCCATTCCAGAAAGCTCTCGGGAAAATTACCGAGCTGGTAACCGCCGGGACCGATATCCCATGGTTCGGCGATCAGCACACGGTCGTGAAGCACTGCGTCTGAATGCATGGCCGCAAGTGTTTCGCTGGCCATATCGAAGCCATTGGCGGTTCGGCCGAGCACGGGTGCCAGATCGAAACGGAAGCCGTCCACACCGGCATTCACGACAAAATGCCTGAGCGCATCGATGATGAGCTGGCGCACATAGGGGTGGTCACAGGCGACCGTATTGCCGGTCCCTGTGTCGTTGACCAGCACACCCGGTTCTCCGGGCGGGTGTCGGAAGGCGGTAAGATTGTCGAGACCCCGCAATGACAAAACCGAGCCTTCAATATCGCTTTCACCCGTATGGTTGAAGACGAGATCGAGAATGGTGCCGATACCTTCTGCATGCAGCGCGGCCACCGTGTCGCGTAATTCCCGCACGCCGCCGGGGCAGAGGCGCGGATCGAGCGCCATGAAGCCGACCGGGTTGTAGCCCCAGGCATTGGAAAGGCCGAGCGGCGGCAGGTGCCGTTCGTCGATCCATGCCGTGATCGGCATCAGCTCCACGGCATTGACGCCGATTTTTTTCAGATGCGCGATAATGGCGGGATGGGCCAGCGCCGCTACGGTGCCCCTGATGTTTTCCGGCACCTCGGAATGCAATTTGCTGAAAGATCTGACCGCGAGTTCGTAAATCAGCCCACCTTCGGCAAAAAGCGGCGGTTGGCGTTTGAGCGGTTCGTATTGCGAAAGGATCGCCTTGGGCATGATGCCGCCCGTGTCTTCGCCAAAAGCGTATAGCGCCGGATCATGACGGAAGGGGCGATCGATCTCCGTGGCATAGGGGTCAAGCAGCAGTTTTGATGGGTCGAACCACAGGCCGTGTTCGGGGGCGTAAATTCCGTGGGCGCGGTAGCCATATCGCGTGCCAGAACCGGCATCTGCCACCGTCAAACGGTGAATATCATCCTCTCCGCGCTTCATGGGCAGGCGGGCGGTCTCTTTTTCACCGGCTGCATCGAAAAGGCAAAGATCGATCTGGGAAGCGTGCCGGGAATAGACCGTGAATTCCGTTCCGTTTTCCGTCTGGGTTGCGCCTTTGGGGAAAACGGGTGGGTTCTGCATGGTCTCTCTCCGATAGAATATCGTCTCTTCTCAAACGCGTCCGCAGGGTTAGAGGGCTGGAGCCTCTCCTACGTCATCCTCGGGCTTGACCCGAGGGACCCACAACCCGACTGCACCATGGATCCTCGGGCCAAGCCCGAGGATGATGCCGAATGTGGCGAAGGGTGTGTCACCCCTATAGTCTGCCTTGCCAGATGCCATCCTATTGCGCGGCGCCCTCTCTCCCGGAAGAGACAAGCGCCGCGGCAACTTCAGGTAATAACGCTCGGTTCGTTGCGGCCGGTATGGGCCTTGATACCGGCGATCGTATCGGCCACGGCAATAAGGTCGGCGAGTGCCTCCTGAGTTTCGATGCCATGACGGGCCGCATCCGCCTCGTAACGCTCCACGTAAAGCCTGAGCGTCGCGCCTGCCGTGCCGGTGCCGGAAAGGCGCAGTACGATGCGCGAACCGCCCTCGAACAGGATGCGGATACCCTGATTTTTGCTCACCGACTGATCGACCGGATCGTGATAGGCGAAATCATCCGCAGCGGCGACCTTCAGATTGCCATAGCTGGTGCCGGGGAGCGTGGCGAGTTTTTCGCGCAGGGTGGCGACCAGCGTGTTGGCGGCGTCCGAATCCACTTCTTCATAGTCATGGCGGGAATAATAGTTGCGGCCATATTCGGCCCAGTGCTTTGTGACGATGTCTTTTACGCTTTCCTTGCGGGCGGCGACGATGTTCAGCCAGAACAGCACGGCCCAGAGGCCATCCTTTTCACGCACATGGTTGGAGCCGGTGCCAAAGCTTTCCTCGCCGCAGATTGTCACCTTGCCGGCGTCCATGAGATTGCCGAAGAATTTCCAGCCGGTCGGCGTTTCATACATGCCAAGCCCGAGCTTTTCGGCGACGCGGTCCGCTGCCGCACTTGTTGGCATGGAGCGGGCAATGCCGGAAATGCCTGCGGCATAACCGGGTGCCAGTCTGGCATTGGCCGCGATGATCGCGAGACTGTCTGATGGCGTGACGAACATGCCCTTGCCGACGACCATGTTGCGGTCGCCGTCGCCATCGGAAGCCGCGCCGAAATCCGGACCCTGCGGGCTCATGACATCGTCATAAAGCTCCTTGGCATGGACAAGGTTAGGGTCTGGATGGTGGCCGCCGAAATCCGGGAGTGGCGTTGCGTTGCGGACGGAACCCTTCGGCGCGCCGAGGCGCTTTTCGATGATTTCCACGGCATAAGGGCCGGTAACCGCGCTCATGGAATCGACCACGACCTTGAAACCACCAGCAATCAGCGCACGGATGGCGGCGAAATCGAACAGCTCTTCCATCAGCGCCGCGTAATCGGTGACCGGATCGATTACCTCGACCGTCAGTTCATCGACTTTGAAGCTGCCCACCTTGTCGAGATCGATATCGGCGGCATCGGAAATCTTGTAGCTGTCGATGACCCTGGAACGGGCATAGATTGCGTCGGTGATCTTTTCCGGTGCCGGGCCACCATTGCCAATATTGTATTTGATGCCGAAATCTTCGTTCGGGCCGCCGGGATTGTGGCTGGCGGAAAGAACGATGCCGCCGAAGGCCTTGAATTTACGGATGATGTTGGAGGCGGCGGGCGTGGAAAGAATGCCGCCCTGACCAACCAGAACCTTGCCGAAACCGGCAGCGGCGGCCATCTTGATCGCCTTCTGGATGACTTCGCGGTTGTAATAACGGCCGTCGCCGCCAATCACCAGCGTCTGGCCCTGAAAGCCCTCAAGCGCGTCAAAGATCGACTGGATGAAGTTCTCGGCGTAATTTTCCTGGGCGAAAACCGGCACCTTTTTGCGCAGGCCGGAAGTGCCCGGCTTCTGGTCCTGATAGGGCTTGGTCTGAACGGTCTTGATCATTGTTTCAATGGCCTTTCGAAATAAGCTGGCTGTAAAGCGCGGCGTAAAGACCGGCGCTTTTTTCCCAGGAAACATCGGATTTCATGCCGAGTTTCTGCATTTGTGTCCAAAGTTTCGGGTCGTGATAATAACGCACGGTCCGGCGGATCGCCTGTTTGAGACCGTCAAGCGTGACGGGCGAGAATTGCACGCCGGTCGCCGATTTATTGGCGATGGCGGCGTGGTTGGCGTCGATCACCGTGTCGGCAAGGCCGCCGGTGCGGGCGACAACCGGAATGCAGCCGTAACGCAACGCGTAAAGCTGGGTAAGCCCGCAGGGCTCGAAACGCGAGGGAATGATGATCGCGTCACAGCCCGCCTGCATCAGATGCGACAGCGGCTCGTTATAACCGACGGCAACACCGACGCGGCCATGGTGACGGGATGCGGCCGCCAGAAGCGCGCCTTCCAGCGCCACTTCGCCTGCGCCAAGCACCACAAGACGACCGCCGAGAGCAACGATCTCGTCCACGGCTTCCGCCATGAGGTCGATGCCCTTCTGCCAGGTGAGGCGGGAAATGATGCAGAAAAGCGGGCTGTCGTCGTCATCGATGCGGAAATGCTCAGCGACCGCCTTCTTGTTCAGCGCGCGGTTCTTGAGATTGGCGGCCGAATAATTGTCGTGGATCAGATGGTCTGTCGCCGGGTTCCAGACATCGGCATCGATGCCGTTGACGATGCCGTGCAGCACATGGGCGCGGCTGCCGATGACGCCGTGCAGGCCCATGCCGAATTGCGGGGTGAGGATCTCCTCGGCATAGGATGGGCTGACGGTGCTAAGTGCGGTTGCCGTCTGCAGGCCGCCCTTCAGGAAGCTCACATCGTTATAATATTCGATGCCTTCCATGCCGAAGGAATGTGGGGGCAGTGCCAGTTTGCTGAAGATATTGGCGCCGAACTGACCCTGGAAGGCGATGTTGTGGATGGTGAGAAGGCTCGGAATCTCCGGCGTTTGCGCATAACGCATATAGACCGGTGTCATGGCAGCCTGCCAGTCATGGGCATGCACCATATCCGGCCGCCAGTCGGGAAGCGCGCCGGCGGCAATGCGGGCTGCCGCGAGCGACAGTGCCGCGAAGCGCTTCCAATTGTCTGGATAATCCTTGCCGGTCTGGTCGAGATAAGGTCCGCCGGACCGCTCGTAATAAGCGGGTGCATCGAGGATGAGGAGATCCAACCCCTCATGCCGTACCTCGAGCACCTCGGCTTTTTCACCGAGCAGATCGGTAAATTCGAAACATTTGACGGGGTCCGTCACGGCGGCTTTCACCGCCGGATAGCCGGGTATCAATGTCCGTGTTCTGACGCCGTGGGCTTCGAGCGCGATGGGGAGCGCGCCGACAACGTCGGCGAGCCCTCCGGTCTTGATCAGGGGATAGATTTCGGATGAAACCGAAAGGACATTCATGGGCTCTACAGGTCCAGCTTGTCGATCATCGATTGGGTGATAAGGCAGATGCCATTTTCCGTGCGGCGGAAACGTTTGGCATCCAGTTCTGGGTCTTCTCCTACAATCAGTCCTTCCGGAATGACCACGCCATGGTCGATGACGACATTGCTGAGCTGGGCATGACGCCCGATCTTCACACTCGGCAGTACTACGGCATTCTCAAGGCGGGAGTATGAATTGGCGCGCACGCCGGTAAACAACAGGCTGCGCGTGAGGGCCGCACCGGAAATGATGCAGTCGCCCGAGACGACCGACGACACGGCCGAACCGCGACGATCCTCATCGTCATGCACGAATTTGGCCGGTGGGGTGATTTCCGCATAGGTCCAGATCGGCCAGGATTTGTCGTAGATGTCGAGGTCGGGCACCACGTCCGTGAGGTCGATATTGGCCTGCCAATAGGCATCTATGGTGCCGACGTCGCGCCAGTACGGCCCGTGTTCGAAATCCGAGCGCACGCAGGAATCCGCGAAGCGGTGGGCGACGGCTTTGCCGTGCTTGACGATATAGGGAATGATATCCTTGCCGAAATCGCGGCTGGAGGTCGGGTCGGCGGCGTCGCGTCGCAGCGCTTCCATCAGGAATTTCGTGTGGAAGACATAAATGCCCATTGAGGCGAGCGCAAAACCTTCATTGCCAGGAATGCCGGGCGGATCGGCCGGTTTTTCAATGAAGTCGATGATCTCGTCTTTTTCGTTCACATGCATCACACCGAAGCCGGTCGCTTCCATGCGCGGCACTTCAAGGCAGCCGATCGTCACATCAGCACCGGAATCGACATGCTGCTGCAGCATGTATTCGTAATCCATCTTGTAGATGTGATCGCCGGCGAGAATGACCATATATTCTGGCGCATAGGGCTCGATGATGTCGATGTTCTGATAGACGGCGTCTGCGGTGCCTTCATACCATTGCGTTTCGGACACGCGCTGCGAGGCTGGCAGAATATCGAAGCTTTCATTACGTTCGGGGCGGAAAAAGTCCCATCCGCGCTGCAGGTGGCGGATGAGCGAATGCGCCTTGTATTGCGTGGCGACGCCGATGCGGCGAATGCCGGAATTGAGCGCGTTGGAGAGCGCAAAATCGATGATGCGTGCCTTGCCGCCGAAATAGACGGCGGGTTTTGCCCGGCGGTCCGTCAGCTCCTTCAGGCGGCTTCCTCTGCCGCCTGCGAGGACATAGGCCATTGCATCACGCGCCAGTGGCTGAACTCTTTTTTCCGACATGGTGTCCTCCCTCTCTGTCTGTCAGTTTTCCGGCTCAAGCATGATCGTCGCCAGAGGCGGCAGGACGAGCATCGCCCCGATTTCTCCGCCGGCATCGACCGCCTGAACGCGTCCGCCATTTCCCTTGCCGCTGCCGCCATAGATTTCGGCATCGGTGTTGAGAATCTCCCGCCACCGCCCGGCCTGGGGCAGCGGCACATAATAACTTTCCCGGTAAACCGGGGTGAGATTGCAGATGACTGCCACCGGTTTTTCACCGGGCGCCATGCGCAACCAGGCAAAGACGGAATTGTCGTGGTCCTCGACCACCAGCCAGCGGAAACCTTCCGGCTCGCAGTCGCGGGCGTGCAAAGCGGGTTTTGAACGATAGGTGAGGTTAAGATCACGCACGAGGCGGCGCATGCCCTCATGCATGGGATATTGGCGCAGATTCCAGTCGAGCGATTTTTTTTCGCTCCACTCGCTCCATTGCGCGAATTCCTGGCCCATGAACAGCAGCTTCTTGCCGGGATAACCCCACATGAAGCCGTAATAGGATCGCAGGTTGGCGAATTTCTGCCAGTCGTCGCCCGCCATTTTGGCAATCAGCGATCCCTTGCCGTGCACCACCTCGTCATGGGAAAGCGGCAACACGAAATTTTCGGTGAAGGCGTAAAGCAGACCGAAGGTCAGTTCCTGATGGTGGAACTTGCGATGCACCGGCTCACGCGAGAAGTAGCTCAGCGTGTCGTGCATGAAGCCCATGTTCCATTTGAAGCCGAAACCGAGGCCGCCTTCATGAACGGGCTGGGAGACTTTTGGCCAGGAGGTGGATTCTTCCGCAATGGTCATGACGCCGGGATGAGTGCCATAAACGAGCGAATTCATTTTCTGCAGGAAGCGGACGGATTCGAGGTTTTCACGCCCGCCATATTCGTTGGGAATCCACTCGCCTTCCTTGCGGGAATAATCGAGGTAAAGCATCGAGGCGACCGCATCGACACGCAGGCCGTCAAGATGGAATTTTTCGGCCCAATAAAGCGCATTGTTGATGAGGTAGGACATCACCTCAACACGGCCGAAATTATAGATGGCCGTGTTCCAGTCGGGATGAAAACCCTGACGTGGATCGGCGTGCTCATAAAGCGCCGTGCCGTCAAACCAGCGCAGGCCGTGCTCGTCAGTCGGGAAATGTGCCGGCACCCAGTCGAGGATGACGCCGATGCCGACCTTGTGAGCGCCGTTGACGAACCGCGCGAAACCTTCCGGATCACCGAAACGGGCGGTCGGAGCATAAAGGCCGGTCGTCTGGTAACCCCAGGAGGGGTCATAGGGGTGTTCGGTAATCGGCAGGAACTCGATATGAGTGAAGCCCATATCCGTGCAATAGGGAATGAGCTGCGCGGCCAGTTCATCCCAGCTGAGGAAGGTGCCGTCCTCGCGGCGTTGCCAGGAACCGGCGTGAACCTCGTAAATGCTGATCGGCTGGCGGCGCTGGTCCACCTGCGCCCAATGTTCGCGGTGAGCCTGATCTTCCCATTTCTGAGCCAGTTCCGGTGCGGTGACGGAAGCGTTTTTCGGCCGCAACTCGCCGCGCCGGGCATAAGGGTCGGCCTTCAGCGGCAGGAGCTCGCCATTGGCACCGAGAATTTCGAATTTGTAAGCGCAACCGGCATAGACGTCGGGCGCGAAGATTTCCCAGATGCCGGTATCCTTGCGGAAACGCATGACATGCCGGCGTCCATCCCAATTGTTGAAATCGCCAACCACAGAAACGCGCCGCGCATTGGGTGCCCAGACGGCAAAGTGGAAACCCTCGACGCCCTCGAGCTTCAGAGGATGCGCGCCCATCTTGTCAAAGAGCCGCAGATGCGAGCCTTCACGGACGAAATAATCGTCCATGGGTCCAAGAACCGGGCCGAAGCTGTAGGGGTCGGTCACTGCCCATTCGGCATCGTCGCGGCCGGCGCGGTAACGCACCGGCTGGCGCGATGCAAGCTCGACCGGGCCTTCGAAAAAACCTTCCGGATCGAGCCGCTTTAGTTCGCCGATGAAATTTCCGTCCAATGTTAGGACGGACACTTCTTCAGCGCCCGGGATGAAACAGCGGGCGGAAAACCCTTCCGGCGTTTCGTGAACGCCGAGAAGGGCAAAGGGATTGGAATGCAAACCGCTCTTGATCGCCTCGATTTCAGCCTTCGTGATTTCGCCAGTCTTTTTCTCTTCGGCCGAATTGAGCGGTTTTTTCATCAGGCTCTCCAGATCTCGGTGGCATATTGCCGGATCGTCCTGTCGGACGAGAACCAGCCCATACGCGCCGTGTTGCGCACTGTTTTGGTGTTCCAGCTATCCTGATCGCTCCAGATCGCATCCACCTTGCGCTGCGCGTCGGCATAGGCGTCGAAATCGGCAGCGACCATGAACCAGTCGCTATTGTATATACCGTCAATAAGGCCGGCAAAACGCGAGCGGTCATCGGGCGAGAACACGCCTGACGCAATGGACGACAGCGCCTGCGACAATTCCGCGGACTGTTCGATGATCGCACGGGGATTGTGACCTTCGGCCCGCGCCTTTGCGACTTCTTCCGCCGTCATGCCGAAGATGACGATGTTGTCAGCGCCGACATGTTCGAGCATTTCGACATTTGCGCCATCGAGCGTGCCGATGGTTAGCGCGCCGTTCAGTGCGAATTTCATGTTGCCGGTGCCGGATGCTTCCATGCCGGCGGTCGAAATCTGTTCCGATAGATCGGCGGCGGGAACCATGATTTCCGCAAGCGACACATTATAGTTCGGAATAAACACCACTTTCAGAAGCCCGCGCACGGCCGGATCGTTGTTGATGACCCGGGCAATATCATTGGCAAGCTTTATGATCAGCTTCGCGTTGTGATAACTCGGCGCCGCCTTGCCTGCGAAGAACTTAACGCGCGGTACCCATTCCAGTTCCGGGTGGGAACGGATCTGGTCGTAAAGCGCCACCGTTTCGACAAGGTTCAAAAGCTGGCGCTTATATTCGTGGATGCGCTTGATCTGGATATCGAACATGGCCGAAGGATCGACACGGATGCCCATGCGTTGCGCCACCGTATTGGCAAGGCGCACCTTGTTCAGACGCTTCACTTCGGCGAATTTTTCGCGGAAACCGGCGTCGTCGGCAAAGCGGTCGAGCGCGGTGAGCTTTTCCGCATCGTCAAGGAAGTCGTCGCCGATCGCTTCGCGCACCAGTCCTGTCAGGCCGGGATTGCATTGCATCAGCCAGCGGCGTGGCGTGATGCCGTTGGTCTTGTTGTTGATACGATCGGGGTAGAGGCCGTGCAGGTCGGCAAACACCGTTTCCTTCATCAGTTCGGTATGAAGGGCAGAAACGCCGTTGATCGAATGCGAGCCGATGAAGGCGAGGTTGCCCATGCGCACGCGGCGTTCGCCGCCTTCGTCAATGAGAGAGATCGAACGGATCTGCTGATCCGCCATCTTCTTTTCCTTGCGGGCATAGACCAGCGTATTGGCGTTGATCGCATAAACGATCTGCATATGTCTTGGAAGAAGACGCTCAAGCAGCGGCACCGGCCAGCTTTCCAGCGCTTCCGGCAGAAGCGTGTGATTGGTGTAGGAGAAAGTCCCCTGCGTGATCTTCCAGGCGTCATCGAATTCGAGGCCATGCACGTCGCACAGCAGGCGCATCATTTCGCAGATAGAAATGGCCGGATGTGTGTCGTTGAGCTGGATCGAAACCTTGTCCGGCAGGGAGGTGAAATCAGGATATTGCTGCAGATGGCGGCGCAGAATGTCCTGCAGCGAGGCGGAGGAGAAGAAGAACTCCTGCCGCAGGCGCAGTTCCTGGCCGGCCGGCGTCGCGTCCGCAGGGTAGAGAACCCGCGTCAGGCTTTCCGCCTTGTTGCTCTCGCGCAATGCGCCGATGTGATCGCCGGCATTGAAGGCGGCGAGCAGAATGGGGTCGATCGGCTGTGCCGACCACAGGCGCAGCGTGTTGACGCGGGTGCCGCGCCAGCCGACGACCGGTGTGTCGTAAGCCATGGCGATGACGCGTTCGGCCGGTTTCCAGACGAAACGCTGCGGGTCTTCATAGCCGCCGATGGTTTCCACCGATCCGCCGAAGCCGATCTCATAGGAGCTTTCGCGGCGCTCGAATTCCCAGGGGTTGCCGTGTGCCAGCCAGGTCTCCGGCAGTTCCACCTGCCAGCCATCCGCCATCTGCTGGCGGAAGAGGCCGTGCACGTAACGAATGCCGTAACCATAGGCGGGAATGTCGACGGTCGCCATGGATTCCATGAAGCAGGCGGCGAGACGACCAAGGCCGCCATTGCCGAGTGCGGCATCCGGCTCCAGCCCGGCGATAACGTCGAGATCGACACCGAGCGAGGACAGCGCGTCGCGGATTTCGTGCATCAGGCCTATGTTGGAAATGGCGTCGCGCATCAGGCGGCCGATCAGGAATTCCAGCGACAGATAATAAACGCGCTTGGAATTGTTGGCATAGGCCTTGCGGGTGGATTCCATCCACTTGTCGATGATGCGGTCGCGAACGACGAGAATGGTCGCGGTCAGCCAGTCATGCGGCTTGGCTACCTTGACGTCCTTGCCGATACGGTAAGTCAGTCGCTCGATGATTTCCGCTGCCATGATTTCCGGGTTGGAACTGCGCGGGGCGGGGCGGGGAAGATCGGCGGCGTTGAGATTATTGATCATTGGTCGGTCAGCACCTTGGTGGGAGGAGAGGGTCTGAGAGGTTGATCCGTGTTGCCTTTGCTGAT
Organism: Agrobacterium sp. O3.4; assembly: GCF_041414895.1. NCBI lineage: Bacteria > Pseudomonadati > Pseudomonadota > Alphaproteobacteria > Hyphomicrobiales > Rhizobiaceae > Agrobacterium > Agrobacterium sp. O3.4. The sequence goes on along the minus strand of NZ_JALPZP010000004.1, from coordinate 102,663 downwards.
GCCAGTTTATGCATCGATATGGAGGCGTGGCAACAGCAATTTTCGCGGAAAGTTGGAGGGCTTAATATTATGAAAAATAAGACTTTTCCTTCAGCATCCCGAGGACCGCCAAAGGCATTGCGCGCTCTTTATGCGCCGTTCTTGAACGGGTTTGCGTGGTCGTTGCGATGCGGGGCATCGTTCAAAAAAGGGAGAGAGGCTGCAATACTTTCTGAAGTGGTTCACCGGTCCTGAAATCTGTTTCGGTCTATCGGATCACACACTAGCCTTCGCGGCCTGGAAAATTCAATGAAAATAAACGAGGCGGCGTCGTGACCGCTCCCGCTCTGGGTGGTGAGCGCGGAAAAAAGGCCCAGATCGTTGCAAAAACCGATATTTACGTCGGGAAAAAAGGTTCCGTCGTCATCTCGCCGGCGCGGATCGTCACGCGCGTATTCGGCGGAACAGCGCACCACGGGGTGCAATCGAAGGAAAAGGGTTCCGAACTCAGTGCAATTCCCTCATCCAGCCCACGCCAGTAAAGCGTCGGTGGCTTGTCATCGCTGGACCAGCGGAAAGCATGCAGGCAATCACCATCCATCAGCACGGCACTGAACCGCAGCGCTGAGGAAACGCCGGCAGCGAGCATCTTTTCCTGACAGAGGCGCAGGGCGGTGGAAATGGCGCGGATGGGGTCTGCGACAAGGCCGTGGCCGGCGGCGATCAGGAAGATCGCTTCGCTGTCGCCGGTGCCGCGTCGCGACGCATAGATATCGTCGGGTATGAGAGAATCGATGTCGCGCCTTATCTGTTCGTAACCGCCGATCTGGCCGTTATGCATGAACAGATATTGCCCATGGGCAAAGGGGTGGCAATTGGCGCGGGAAACCTCGCCTGACGTCGCGGAGCGGACATGAGCCATGAACATGCCCGAGCGGAGCTGATGGCAAAGTGCGGCCAGATTGGCGTCGGACCAGGCGGGTCTGGTATCGCGAAACACGCCGGGGGTGCCGCGCTCGCCATACCACCCAAGGCCGCAACCATCGCCATTAACGACGGTCTTTGCTTCCCGTGCGGCCATGGACTGGCTGACCAGCGATGCTTCCGGCTCGATCAGCAGACTGTCGAGCCAGACCGGTTTACCGGAATAGGCAAAGAGGCGACACATTCATGCGGCTCTATTGAAGGCCTTGTTTCCGAGCGCGAAACCGACGGCGGCCTTCGCGTGAATGGCGGTCGAATCATAACCCGGTAGCGGCAAAGCGTCGGGGTTGATCAGCAGCGAAATTTCAGTGCAGCCGAGAATGACGGAATCGACACCCAGTGCACGAGCCTTCTCGATGACCGCGAGATAACGCTCGCGCGAGCAGGACTTGATCTCGCCCTGGCAGAGTTCGCCGAAGATGATGTCGTGGATCGCAGTCCGGTCTTCCGCATCGGGCACAACCACATCAACACCGTGGCGGCGCATGCGGTCGGTGTAGAAACCATGTTCCATCGTGTAGCGGGTGGCGAGCAGCAGCGGCTTGCGGCGGCCATCGGCCTTCAGGGCTGCAGCGGTTTCGTCGATAATGTCGATGAGGGCGACGCCCGACATCTTCTCAACGGTTTCTGCGACGAGGTGCATGGTGTTGGTGCAGATCAGCACACAATCGGCGCCGGCATTGGCAAGGCGCGCACCGGCAGCGCCCAACAGCGCACCGGCCTCATCCCAGCGATCGGCCTTCTGCAGGGCGACGACTTCGGAAAAATCGAGCGAATGCATGACGATATCGGCCGAGACCAGCCCGCCGCGGCTATCGCGCACGGCCTCGTTGATCATGCGGTAATAGGTTGCGGTGGATTCCCAGCTCATGCCGCCGATCAGACCGATGCGTTTCATAAGAGTTCCCTTATCAAGTTTGATTGAAGACAAGAATGCCATTGCAAGGACGAAAACGGCATGCGTTTTTTTAGAGATTTAAATGCGCGCATGCAAATAGAAGGCGTCTGATAGGTTTGGTGTGCAAATTTCTTGCGCTGTTGCGTTAACCAGTGCATTCTTTGGCGATGATTGATGACCGTGATCGCCGAATCCTTGCGATTCTCCAGGAAAATGCCGAAACGCCGCTTGCCGATATAGCGGAGGAGGTGTCGTTGTCGTTATCCGCCTGCTCGCGGCGCGTCACGCGCCTGCGTGCGGAAGGTTATGTGACGGGCACGATGGCGCTGCTCGACCGGCGAAAGATCAACCTGCCGACCACGGTTTTCCTGCTGGTGAGAACCGGCCTGCATGCTGAAGACTGGCTGGACCAGTTCCATGCCGCCGTCAGCACCATACCTGAAATCGTCGAGGTTCACCGGCTGACTGGCAATTTCGATTATATTCTGAAGCTGGTGCTGCCGAATGTCGAATATTACGACACGGTCTACAAACAGATCCTGCGCCGCGTTCAGCTCTACGATATGTCCGCCTATATCTCCATGGAGACGGTGAAGCTGTCGTCTTCCCTACCGACAACGCATATCTGAGAGATCATTGGTGCCTTATCAGCGCGCCGCCTCGAAGCGGACGCCGAAACGGAAACTGCAGGTCTCGCCCGGTTGAAGTGTCACTGCTGCCGCCAGCTCCGGCTGGTTGAAGGCATTGGTGGGCATCTCCACCGGCTCGAGCGCGATGGATTTTCGCCTGTCACGGGCCAGCGTATCGCCGGTAAAGACATGCATGTGGCCACGCTCCTGCCACACCGTGAGGCTCGAACCATCGTGCCGGTTTTCGATCCGGGTCTCGTAAAGCCCGTTTTCGGATGCGATCAGGTCGGTGAAGCAAACATCCAGCACATGGCCTGCCACCGGCGCATAGAGAAAACGAGTATCGTCCCGTTTGACTATTCCTGTCCGTGAATCGCGCAGGGGAATCAAATCATCGTCCGTTTCGATCGCCGTTCGCGAAGGAAGGGTGAGAAGGAGATCGTCGATGGACGCGATGCCAGGCAGGCGGAAATAGGGATGCCAGCCGGCTGCGAAGGGCAAAGGCCGATCGCCGTGATTGATGCCACGTATATCGATACTAACCGCATGGTCGGTAAAGCGATATTCCACCTCGATGGCAAGCCGATAGGGATAGCCGCTGAAATCGGTCGGGGATATCTCGGCGCGGAAGATGAGGACATGGGCCCCATCCTCCTCGAAAGATTGTTCGAGAGCAAAGGGCAGGGCTCTGGCAAATCCGTGGAAGACGAGGGCCTCGTGGGCAAGAACCGGCTTGATGTGGTGCATCTCCCCGCCGAACTCATAGCGGCCGTTGGGAATGCGGTTGGTGAAGGGCGCAAGAATGCCGTTTCTCACACCGTTCTGTGATTGCATCTCCGCCGGCGTCAAATAGCCGTCGACAAGGTTTTCGCCATCGCCATCGCTGTCGTCACCGTCGGCAGGCCGCGGCCGCCAACTCAAAAGCGTAGCGCCCTCATAAGCGATCTCGGCGCTGAAGCCTTTGCCGGAAACGGTAACAGCGGCAATCCCCGTGCCTGTCGCGGAGGTGGTCATCGGGAAATTGTCCTCTGTATGCATATGTTTGCGATCATCGGGACGACTGTCCCGATTCGCAGATCATCTTCGCTGTGCCGATATTTCGCAATGGCTGGAAGAGGTCGCAGCAAGAACGACCTCCGTTACGTCGAGGTTTGTTTCCCCTATGACGGAACTCAGTCCGGGAAGGTTCGTTTCGCGCCTCTGAAAAATTCCATCAGCGCGGCCTGATCCTCACCGCCCAGTCCCGCCGCAGTCAGCATGCGGTGCACCTCGGTGCAAAGTGCCGTCAAGGGCATGGCCGTGTTGGTGCGTCGGGCCAGATCCTGCGCGCCGTTCAGGTCTTTCACCATATTGTCGATGCGACCGGTGCGGCGATAGTCCTTGGCCACATAACGCGGCATATATTCCTGCAGGATGGCGCTATCGGCCCGGCCGCCCTTCAGCGCCTGCGGTATCTTGGCGGCATCGACGCCGGCATCGAGCGCAAGCTGCGTTGCTTCCGCCACGGCCAGGAAGTTCAGGCCGCAGAGAACCTGGTTGATGAGCTTGGTCGTCTGGCCTGCGCCGCAGGGTCCCATATGGGTAAAATTGCTGGCCACATGCTGCAGCACGCGATGGGCGTCGGCGACGTCCCTGTCGCTGCCACCTGCCATCAGCGTCAACTGCCCTATAAGCGCCTTTGGAGCGCCGCCGGAGAGGGGACTATCCACCCAGCGCAGCCCCTTTTTTGCGGCTTCGGCCGCCAGTTCCTTTGTCGCCTCCGGGTCGATGGAGGACATGTCGATGATCAGCGTGCCGGGCTTTGCGCCCGCCGCCACGCCATCCTTGCCGAAAACGGCGATACGGACGATCTTTGGCGAGTTGAGGCTGAGGATCACGACATCGGAGACGGATGCAGCTTCCGCCGCGGTGCCGGCGCTTTGCGCACCGAGGCTGGTCAGCGCCGCCACCTTCTCCGCATCCAGATCAAAAACCGTCAGTTGATTGCCTGTTTCGATCAACCGTGTGCCGATCGCTCCGCCCATGGCGCCTGCGCCGATCAGGGCGACTTTGTTCTTCTCGGTCATGGTGTTCACGGCCTCCTCCCAAAGTGTCGTGGTGTCGTCGGTCCCATGCCGGATGGCGGCTGCTGCCCGCCATCCGGAATGATGTTTTTAAAGCGAGGCGGTGATGCCGCCATCGACGTAAAGAATATGGCCGTTCACGAAGGACGAGGCGTCGGATGACAGGAAAATGCAGGCGCCGACAAGCTCTTCGACCTTGCCCCAGCGACCGGCGGGCGTGCGCTTTTCAAGCCATGCGGAAAAGGTCTCGTCTGCGACCAGTGCCGCATTGAGCGGCGTGTCGAAATAGCCCGGCGCGATGGCATTGCATTGCAGGCCGTATTTCGCCCAGTCCGTCGCCATGCCTTTCGTCAGATTGCCGACGGCACCCTTGGTTGCGGTGTAGGGCGCGATGCCGGGGCGGGCAAGAGCGGTCTGAACGCTGGCGATGTTGATGATCTTGCCGCGTCCACGGGAAATCATGTGGCGTGCTGCCGCCTGTCCGGCGTGGAACACCGAGGCAATGTTGGTCTGCAAAAGACGCTCGAAGGCGTCCGCGGGAAAATCCTCGAGCGGCGTGCGGTGCTGCATGCCGGCATTGTTGACCAGAATATCGATGGGGCCGACTTCGGCTTCGAAACGGTCTATGGCCTCGCGCACTGCACCGTGGTCTGTGGCGTCGAAGGCAAGCGTTCTGGCGCCCTTTATGCCGGCTGCGGCAGCTTTCAGCTTGGCTTCGTCACGCCCGTTCAGCACCACTTCCGCGCCGGCTTCCGCAAGCCCTTGCGCCAGCGCGAAGCCGATGCCCTGGGACGAACCCGTGATCAGGGCGCGGCGGCCGGAAAGATCGAACAAATTAAGGCCCACTGTTTCCTCCAGTCTCTCGACATTGCATTTGTGCAGGTTTATGTTATCGATAACATTCATCCCTTTCAGGTGTGGATGTCAAGGCTTAAACGCCCGGTTTCGGTACGGATCCGGCGCGGGAGGAGGCCGCAGGGCGGCTAAATGTGGTCTTGTGGCCGCGATCTGGATGCGGAAATTTTTACGCGCCGCAGTGGCGCGCGGTTGAACGGGAGTTGTTGATGAGAGCGATTGTCGCCCACGGGGCAAAGGATGTGCGCATTGAGGAGCGGCCGGAGGAAGCGCCGGGGCCGGGAGAAGTGCGGCTTCGTCTGGCCCGGGGCGGAATTTGCGGCAGCGATCTGCACTATTACAACCATGGTGGTTTTGGCGCGATACGGCTTCGCGAACCCATGGTGCTCGGCCATGAAGTCTCCGCCGTTATCGAGGAGCTCGGTGAAGGCGTTGAAGGCCTGAAGGTCGGTGGTCTTGTGGCAGTTTCGCCGTCCCGCCCGTGCCGCACCTGCCGTTTTTGTCAGGAAGGCCTGCACAACCAGTGCCTCAATATGCGCTTTTATGGCAGCGCCATGCCTTTCCCGCATATTCAGGGTGCTTTCCGCGAGGTTCTGGTGGCGGATGCCCTGCAATGCGTGCCGGCTGACGGCCTGGGCGCCGGTGAGGCGGCCATGGCGGAACCGCTGGCGGTGACGCTGCATGCCACCCGCCGCGCCGGTGATTTGCTGGGAAAACGCGTTTTGGTGACGGGCTGCGGCCCCATCGGCATTCTCTCCATCCTCGCTGCCCGCCGGGCGGGTGCTGCCGAAATCGTCGCGACCGACCTTTCCGATTTCACACTCGCCAAGGCGCGCGAAGCGGGTGCGGATCGTGTCATCAACAGTAAGGATGAGCCCGATGCGCTTGCCGCTTATGGCGCGAACAAGGGTACTTTCGACGTTCTCTATGAATGCTCTGGCGCTGCCGTGGCGCTTGCCGGCGGCATCGCGGCACTCCGGCCGCGCGGCATCATCGTCCAGCTCGGGCTGGGTGGCGATATGAGCCTGCCGATGATGGCGATTACCGCCAAGGAACTCGATCTGCGCGGCTCCTTCCGCTTCCACGAGGAATTCGCCACCGGCGTCGAGCTGATGCGCAAGGGCCTGATCGACGTCAAGCCATTCATCACCCAGACCGTCGATCTCGATGACGCCATCTCGGCCTTCGAATTCGCCTCCGACCGCAGTCGGGCGATGAAAGTCCAGATCGCTTTTTCCTAAGTGCTTCCGCATATTTGTGCGACCCTAACCGGCGGTGGCTAGTTCCACCGCCGGTTTTTTATCGAGAGATTTCAGCCTTAGCAGACCATCATCTATGTTATCGGTATCATAAATTATCTGCGAAAGATTTCCTGGTTCTCCCGGCCTATCCGGCCCAGCATCTGCTGACGTATCGCCAGTCGAGCTGCACATTTTGACGCAGGTCAAAAAGGTGATTTGCCGCCCGTCATTTTTTGCGTTATCGAAATTTCAGAAATTACTGAAAATTCAGGAAACAAAGAAATGCCGACCAGCCTGTCACCACTCGTTCAGTCCTTCGTGCTGCATTTTGGCGAGATGGGCAGCCGCTGGGGCATCAACCGCACCGTCGGCCAAGTCTATGCTTTGCTTTACATATCGCCGCAGCCGCTTTGCGCCGATGAGATTGTTGAGGCGCTTGGCATTTCCCGTTCCAATGTCTCGATGAGCCTGAAGGAGCTTCAGGCGTGGAACCTTGCAATTCTCAAGCATTTTCCCGGCGACAGGCGCGATTTTTTCACGACGCCGGAGGATGTCTGGCAAATTCTCCGCACCCTTGCCGAAGAGCGCAAGAAGCGCGAAATTGATCCCACGCTGAGCGTATTGCGCGAAATTCTGATGGAGACGCCGGAGAACGAAGATGAGCGGCATGCGCAAAAGCGCATCGATGAGATGAAGACGCTGATCGAGCAGCTCACCGGCTGGTATGACGATGTGAAGCGGCTGGAGACGGAGAGGCTGGCCTCCCTTCTGGCGCTCGGCTCAAAGGTCACGAAGCTGCTGGAGGCGAAGGACAAGATCGTCTCTCTTGCAAGACCCCGCGGCGCGAAAAAGGACAGGTGAGGAGATCGGTCATGAACATGTCCGCACAAATCCGCCAGTCGGCCGATAGCGATGGCGCAGACTGTCCTGTGCCGGTTTCGGTCTCACCTGAAACGCCGAGGCGGCGCTTCTTCAGCACTGCCAGCCGCAAGACCACCCGCGACAACACTGCCGTGAAGGCGACGCGCGCACCGGCGGTGGGCAGATCCGTCGCCCTGGTGCATGTTCTGGCGGCCCTGCTCTGGTTGCCGCAGGCGGGCCTGCTGGCCTTTTCCGTCGGAAAAATCGCTGATGGCGAGCCGATGATGGCAATCGTGCCGGCGGCCGTCGCGGTTCTTATTCTGGGTTTCCTGAAGGCTTGGCTGGAGAAAACTGCCGCGAGACTATCGTTTCGTGCTGCGCGTGCGGCGTTATCGCAGCGGCGGCTGGAAGCGCTTCAGGCCGTGGCGAAGGTCTCGCCGCTCGATCTGTCGCGCACGGCTTCCGGCGAGGCGGCAAGTGTCGTGGCCGAGGCGGCGGAATCGCTGGTGCCCTATCTTTCCCGTTTCCAGCCGGCGCGGATGAGGGCGACCATCGTTCCCCTGGTTTTTGTGCTGGTGATCCTGCCGTTTACCTGGATTGCGGCGCTGGTGCTGCTCCTCTCCATGCCGACCATCCCGCTTTTCATGGCGCTGATCGGCTGGCAGGCCAAGGCGGCGAGCGAAAAGCAGCTGGCCGAGACCGGCAATATGAATGCTTTCCTGCTGGATCGCCTGCGCGGGCTGGAAACGATCCGCGCACTGGAAGCTGTCGATCTGACTGCCGGGCGCCTCAGCGCCGATGCGCAGAACCTCAAGACGCGGACGATGGCGGTTCTGAGGATCGCTTTTCTGTCTTCGGCGGTGCTGGAGCTTTTCGCCGCCCTCGGCGTTGCCATGACCGCCGTTTACGTCGGTTTCCATCTGCTCGGTTTTCTTGATTTCGGCGCGTGGGGGCAGAAGCTGACACTTGGCGAGGGGCTGTTCATCCTGCTTCTGGCCCCGGCATTTTTCGAGCCGCTGCGGGAATTATCCTCGGTCTGGCACGACCGGGCGGCGGGGGAAGCAGCACTTGATGCGCTCGACAAGTTGACGCAGGGCGGTGCGACCGTTGCGGGTGAGGGCAGGGATGTGGCGTTGGCAACATTGCCCACCCCCGGCACGGTGGAGATGGACGATCTGTCCTTTGCCTATCCAGCCTCACAGCCCGTGCTCCGCAATTTCAATCTCCGCATTCGGGCGGGCGAAACGGTAGCGCTTCTGGGGCCATCTGGTTGCGGCAAATCCACCGTCCTGTCGCTGATCGCCGGGCTGGCTTCGGCCGGAAGCGGCACGATAAAAATCGGCGGCATCGCCCTTGATGACAAGACGGCTGATACAATTCGAACATCCATCGGCTGGATCGGCCAGAAACCGTTCTTTTTTGCCGGTTCGCTTAAGGCAAATATCTATTTCGGTCGCCCCGGCATTACGCGGGATATGGTCGAGACAGCGCTTGAGCAGACAGGTCTCGAAAGACTGTCATCCGCCCGGCAACATCTGCTTGTCGGCGATGCCGGCCATGGCATTTCCGGTGGTGAAGCGGTGCGACTGGCCATTGCGCGCGCCGTTGCCGATCCCGCGACACGCCTTGTTCTGGCTGACGAGCCGACGGCGCATCTGGACCGGGAAACCGCCGCTCTCATTACGGAAAACCTGCTGCAGCTGGCAAAAGGCAGGACGTTGATCGTCGCAACCCATGATCCGGTGCTGGCCGCGCGCATGGACAGGGTCGTGGATATGGCGGCGATCCATTCGGGGGATCGGTCATGATTGCGCGTTTTGCCATATTGAAACCTGTCATTGCCCTGTTCTGGTCGGCGCGTCGCGGCATGCTGCTCGCCGGCACGGTTCTGGCCGCAACCACGGTGCTGGCGGGCATCGGCCTTCTCGGTGTTTCCGGCTGGTTCATCACCGCCACTGCCATTGCCGGTCTGCTTCCGGCAACGGCCTATGCATTTGATGTCTTTATGCCTTCGGCAGCCATTCGTCTTCTGGCGCTGTCGCGCACCGCCGCCCGGTACGGCGAGCGCATGACCACCCATGAAGCGACGCTCTCCGTGCTCGCGGCGCTGCGCGAAAGGCTGTTTCGCGGCTTTGCAGCGCCGCAGGCGGCGCAAAATCTGGAAGCGAGGCCCGCCCGCCTGCTGAACCGGTTGACCGCGGATATCGACGCGCTGGATTCGCTTTATCTGCGCGTGCTGGTGCCTGCCGCCGTCGCGGTCCTCGCGGCTGTCGCAACCGGCATAGGGCTTGCCTTCCTCAATCCGCTTGCGGGCATTCTGGCGGCGTTCTTTCTCATTGCGGCAGGGCTCGGCATTTCGGTGCGCTCCGCCCTGCGGGCAGAGAAATTCTCGCGCCGGCGGGCAATCGGGCTTGAAGCCTTGCGTGCCCGCACGGCGGACCTCGTCAACGGGCAGACGGAATTGCTCACGGCAGGTCGCCTTTCCGCGCAGGTCGCGGCAGTGAGGCGCGCCGATGACTATCTGCTTTCCTGCGACCAAGCCTTGAACCGCATCGAAACGAATGCCGGTTTTTCCTTCGGGCTTGCAACGGCGGTCCTTCTGAGCGCGGCTCTGCTCGGCATGGCCTGGCTGGCGGAGCAGGGAACGGTCAGCGCGCCGGCCGCCGCGCTCGGGTTGCTCGTCTGTTTTGCCGCGCTGGAGCCTTTCACGGCGTTGCGCCGCGGCGCGATGGAACTCGGCCGTACATTGTTTTCCGCAAGGCGCATCGCGCCGCGCCTTTCAGTGCCGGCCGAGGTCCGTTGTCCGGCTTTGCCCGCCAGCGGCGTGGCTGCCGAGCTTGAAGGCGTGCGTCTGGAACGGCACGGCAACGACCAGCCGGTCCTGACCAAGATCAACCTTGCCATTGCCGCTGGAGAAAAGGTCGCGATCATCGGCCCGAGCGGTGCGGGCAAGACCAGCCTCATCCAGCTTCTGGCGGGTGAATTGCAGCCATCGGCAGGTACTGTCCGCGCCTTGCCCTCTTCGCTCATGACACAACGGAGCCAGCTTTTCCGCGACAGCATCGCCGATAATCTGAGGCTGGCGAAACCCGCTGCGACCGAGCGCGAATTGTGGGACGTCCTTGACGCCGCAGGCCTTGCCGAACACGTCAAAACCCTGCCCGCCGGGCTGGAGACGAGGCTTGGCGAGGCGGGGCAGGGGCTCTCCGGTGGCCAGTCGCGCCGGCTGGCGCTTGCCCGTTTCCTGCTCATCGACAAACCGCTCTGGCTTCTCGACGAGGTGACCGAGGGACTGGACGGCGAGACGGCCCGCGATGTGCTCAGCCGGCTGTTTGCGAGGGCCGAAGACAAGACTGTCGTGATGATCACCCATAATCGCCGCGAGGCCGAATTCACTGACCGCATCATCGTGCTGAAAGACGGGCGCCAATTTGATGAATGTCAAAGCGGGACGCCGGAATACGACGTAGTGCTGCAAACATTACGCCGGGACTGAGTATTTTTCGGGGCTGGCGTGATTTCGTAACAGAAGGCCGGCTTCCCATAAAGGTGGGGTAAAACCATGGAACTCGACATCGTGGCGCTGTCGCGCCTGCAATTCGCGGTTACCGCTTTATATCACTTTCTGTTCGTTCCCCTGACGATCGGGCTGTCGGTGGTCATCGCCATCATGGAAACGGTCTATGTCATGACCGGCCGGGTGATCTGGCGGCAGATGACGAAATTCTGGGGCACGCTGTTCGGCATCAACTTCGTGCTGGGTGTTTCAACAGGCATCGTCATGGAGTTCCAGTTCGGCATGAACTGGAGTTATTACAGCCACTATGTCGGTGATATTTTCGGTGCTCCGCTGGCGATCGAGGGCATGATGGCCTTCTTTCTGGAAGCCACCTTCGTCGGCCTGTTCTTTTTCGGCTGGGACAAGCTGTCGAAACTCGGCCATCTCGTTGCGACATGGTGCGTGGCGATCGGCTCAAACTTCTCGGCGCTGTGGATATTGATCGCCAATGGCTGGATGCAGAACCCGACGGGTTCGGCTTTCAACCCGCAGACCATGCGCATGGAAGTGACGGATTTCGCCGCGGTCCTGTTCAACCCGGTCGCACAGGCGAAATTCGTTCACACGGTTTCCGCAGGTTATGTCACGGCCTCCATCTTCGTGCTCGGCGTTTCCGCCTGGTATGTGCTGAAGGGGCGCCACGTCGATCTCGCCAAGCGGTCGATGACAGTTGCCGCCTCCTTTGGTCTGGCGTCCGCGCTGTCGGTCGTCGTGCTGGGTGACGAAAGCGGTTATCTCTCCACCGAACACCAGAAGATGAAGCTCGCCTCCATCGAGGCCATGTGGGAAACGGAACCGGCACCGGCACCCTTCACGGCAATAGGTTTCCCCAATCAGGAAGCGCGCGAGACGCATTTCGCGGTGAAGATCCCCTGGGTGATGGGCCTTATCGGCACCCGTTCGCTCGATACGGAAATCCCCGGCATCAACGATCTGGTGGAACAGGCAAAGACCCGTATCCGCGACGGCATCAAGGCCTATGACGCGCTGATGCAGATACGCGCCAGCGGCAAGGGCGCGCAACTGCCGGAAGAGGTGAACGGCACGTTCGCCGAACTCGGCCACGAGCTTGGTTATGCCCTGCTGCTCAAACGTTATGTCGACGATCCGCGTCAGGCGACAGAAGAGCAGATCGCCAAGGCGGCGGCTGATACGATCCCGCATGTGCCGACCCTGTTCTGGGCCTTCCGTATCATGGTCGGTCTCGGCATGTTCTTCATCGTTTTGACGGCGACCTTCTTTTATCTTTCAGCCCGCCGGCGGCTGGACCGTTATCCGCTGTTGCTGAAGGTGGCCGTCTTCGCCATTCCGCTGCCGTGGATTGCCGCCGAAATGGGCTGGGTTGTGGCCGAGTTCGGGCGTCAACCGTGGATCATCGAGGGCGTACTGCCAACGGCGGCGGCTGTTTCGAGCCTTAGCGCCTCGACGGTTCTGATTACGCTTCTGTGTTTCATCGCCATCTACACGGTGCTGTTCATCGTCGAGATGGGGCTGATGCTGAAGGCGATCCGCAAGGGGCCTGATCCGGACCATGAGCCGGAAGCGCCGCTCGTTCCTGAAAAACTCGTCGCTGCGGAGTAAACGATCATGATCCTGCACCAACTCATCGACTATGAAATCCTTCGCATTATCTGGTGGCTGCTGCTTGGCGTATTGCTCATCGGCTTCGCTGTAACCGGCGGTTTCGATCTCGGCACGGGCGCGTTGCTGCCCTTCGTCGCGAAGACGGATATTGAGCGGCGTGTCGTCATCAACTCCATCGGCCCGGTCTGGGAGGGCAATCAGGTCTGGCTCATCCTCGGCGCCGGAGCGATCTTCGCCGCGTGGCCGCCACTCTATGCGGTGTCATTTTCAGGGTTTTACCTGGCGATGGCGGCCATCATGTTCGCGTTGATCCTGCGTCCGGTGGGTTTCAAATACCGTTCCAAGCGTGAAAGTGCGGCATGGCGCAGCGGCTGGGACTGGGCCCTGTTCGTCGGCGGCTTCGTACCGGCGCTGATCTTCGGCGTGGCGATCGGCAATGTGCTGCAGGGCGTCCCGTTCTATTTTAATGATGACCTCAGGATCTTCTACGACGGCACGACGCTGTTCGAGCTTCTGAACCCCTACGCTCTACTCTGCGGCCTCGTTTCCGTCGCCATGCTGGTGATGCACGGCGCGGCCTGGCTGGTGCTGAAAACCGACGGTCCGGTTGCGACCCGCGCCCGCGGTTTCGGCAGCATCGCGGCACTTGCCACCACAGTTCTTTTTGCAATCGGTGGCATCCTGCTGTGGCTTGGTGTCGATGGTTATCGTTTCACCTCGAAAATCGTGACCGATGGGCCGTCCAATCCTCTGGCAAAGACGGTTGAGGTCGCAACCGGCGTCTGGTTCTCCAATTACGCGGCGCATCCATGGATGATGCTGGCACCGGCGCTCGGTCTGGCCTTCCCGCTGGTCGCCTTCATATTGCTGAGGCGCCGCAGGGAAGTGATGGCGCTGCTTGCCAGCTCGCTTGCCATTTTTGGCATCATCGCCACCGTTGGGCTTTCAATGTTTCCCTTCATCCTGCCGTCCTCGGTCGATCCGAAGTCGAGCCTGACGGTCTGGGATGCGTCGTCCAGCCATATGACGCTGTTCAACATGCTGGTCGTCACCCTCATCTTCGTTCCGATCATCGTCGCTTACACCTCATGGGTCTATCGCGTCTTGTGGGGCAAGGTGGATGAAAAGGCGATCCGCGACGACAGCGGTCACGCATATTGATATCGAGAGAAGGAGATCAAACATGTGGTATTTCGCCTGGCTGCTCGGCCTGCCCCTCGCCGCCATCTTCGCCGTCATGAACGCCATGTGGTATGAGCTGATGGAAGAAAACGCCAAAAAGGCTGAGGCTAAGCTGGAAAAATAACGCTTCGGCATGAGACATAAAAGGGCGGCATCCGGTCCGGATGCCGCCCTCTCGTAAAACAGCCGTGCCTATCGCGCGGCCTTAGTGGATGGCGATGCCGCGCTTGTCCGCTTCTTCCTTGATGATGTCTTCGACGATTGCTCTCTTGAGGTTTGGATTTCCCAGGAGATAGTCGTCAGCGATTTCAAAAATCGACTTCGGGTTATCGGTCCCGTGCAGGGTGTCGAGATCCTGGCCGATTTGTTCTCGCAGGCTGGAATAGTCGTCCATTGCGGCTCTCCCGTTTACCGGTTCAATCCAAAAGGTCGGCCGGAACCTTGCCGCCGTTTTCGGCGAGTTTCTTGATGACGGCCTTGTGCAGCCAGATATTCATCGTGGCCGAATCCGAGGTATCACCGGTATAACCCAGTTCGCCCGCCAGCTCTTTTCTGGCGCTGAGGCTGCTATCCAGATCAAGAGCTTTCAGAAGGTCGACGATCGAGTGTTTCCAGTCGAGCTTCTGTCCGTTCTTTTTGACTGCCGCATCCAGAATGGAGGCGACGTCGACGCTGCCGGTGGATGCCGGAGCGCTGGCTGTCGGTGCCGCCGAAGCAGGCTGGGCGGGTGCTGCCGGGCTTGCGGCAGTCGTTGGCGTGCCGGCCGGTGCCGAAGTCTGCGGGGCGGCCTCGGCCTTGCCGAAAATCGCGTTCTTGATCTTGTCGAAAAAGCTCATTCTTGTGCTCCCTTATCGGCGAATTGCACGCCCGACGGCGATGAGAATGCAGGCGCCGATGAAACCGGCGATGAGATAACCAATCCAGCCTCCGAGCGAGACGCCAATCAGCCCCAGAAGGAAATTGGCGACGATGGCGCCGACGATGCCGAGAATAATGTTCATGAAAACACCCATATTGCTTTTCATGAACTGTTCGGCGAGCCAACCGGCTACGCCGCCGATGATGATTGCTGCAATCCAGCCAACTTGTGCGTCTTCCATAATAAGCCTTTCCTTTGTAAGAGAGGTCCGCAGGCATATGGACAGGCTTTTGCGCGCACTGATCCCCCCGCCTTGAATGACCCCAGGCGGGGTAACAACGCAGATGCGGAGATTTGGTTCCCTGCGGCGCGCCCGGACGGCCTTATTCTTTAGCCCCGGCTTTGAAAATCCAGCCCGATATCGAGAACCGGTGCGCTGTGCGTCAGCCAGCCGACGGAGATGAGATCGATGCCGCTTGCAGCGATGGCTGCCGCCGTCTGCGGGTTGATGCGGCCGGAGGCTTCGGTGATGGCGCGCCCGGCGACGATCGCCACGGCCTCGCGCAATTGTTCCGGTGTCATGTTGTCGAGGAGAACCGCATCGACACCTTCGTCCATCACCTCGCGCAATTGAGCGAGCGTATCGACCTCCACTTCGATTTTGACGAGATGGCCCACGCCCTGTTTGGCGCTTCGGATGGCGGCACGGACGCCGCCCGCCACGGCAATATGGTTATCCTTGATGAGGACGGCATCATAAAGCGCGAAACGGTGGTTCATGCCGCCGCCGGCGCGCACGGCGTATTTTTCGAGCGCCCTGAGGCCGGGCGTCGTCTTGCGGGTGCAGGCGATTGAGGCCTTGCTGCCGGAGATGGATGCGGCGATTTTTGCGGTAACGGAGGCGATGCCCGAGAGATGGCCGAGAAAATTCAGCGCTGTGCGCTCCGCCGTCAGAAGCCCGCGGGAAGGGCCTTCGATCGTCGCGATGATATCGCCGGGCGCAACGGTCGCTCCATCCTCAACGTGTCGTTTCAGTATGATGGCGGGATCGACAAGCTGGAAAGCAAGCTCCGCCGCATCGAGACCGGCAATAACGCCCGGTTCGCGCGCGGCCATGACGACGACCGAGCGATGATTGGCGGGAATGACGGCGGCGGAGGTTATGTCGCCTGCAAGCCCCAGATCTTCCAGAAGGGCGTTGCGCACAAGCGGCTCGATGATGAGACGTGGCAGGGGGGCAAGGTTCATGTCAGGCGCTCCGCGCAATGCTGGAAGAAGAAAAGCTGGATGAGGAAAGGTCATGGCCGATGGAGATGACGTCGGTCAGGCTCAGCCTGCGTCGTGTGGCCGCCGCGTCCTTTCCGGGAAAATCGTCGCGAAAATGCGCGCCGCGCGATTCCGTGCGCAGCGCCGCAAAGACGGCGATGGTGAGGCCGATAAGGGCGGGATCGGATGCCGGGCCTTCCTGTTCGGCAAGCGGCAGCAGGTCCCGGATCGCTTCGCTCAAACCTGCTGCATGTCTCACAATGCCGAGATGGCGGGAAACGATGGGCCGGACGGCAGCGAGATCGGCGGCCACACAGTCGGGGGCTGCGCTTGGCGCAACAGTTGCCGGCCCTGCCGTGCGTGCCTGTTGACCGGCAATGTCCTGCGCTGCGCGCATGCCCATGGCGGCGGCTTCCAGCAGGGAATTGCTGGCGAGCCGGTTGGCGCCGTGCAGACCCGTGCAGGCGGTTTCACCCGCAACCCACAGGCCCGGCACCGAGCTCTGGCCTGCGCCATCCGTAGCGACGCCGCCCATATGGTAATGCACGGCGGGACGCACGGGCACAAGCTCGCGGGCGGGGTCTATGCCGGCCTCGCGGCAGAGCAGGTCAATAGAGGGGAAGCGCAGTGAAAAGCCGGAACCAAGCGCCTTGCGGGCATCGAGAAAGACCGCGCCGCCGCGCAGGATTTCCCGATCGATGGCGCGGGCGACGATATCACGCGATGCAAGCTCGGCACCCGGCACCGCCGCCATGAAACGCTCGCCGTTTTCATTGAGCAGAAGCGCGCCTTCGCCCCGAACCGCCTCGCTGACCAGCGCCAGCGGCCGTCTGGGCGAGGAAAGCGCCGTCGGGTGAAACTGGACGAATTCCATATCGGTAAGGATGGCGCCGGCCCGCGCGGCGAGCATGATGCCTTGGCCGAAATTGCCGGAGGGATTGGTCGTCGCCTCGTAAAGCCCACCAAGGCCGCCGGTCGCAAGAATGACCTGCGTGGCCGGCAGAATGAAACTGCCCTTCGGGCCGACGCAGGCAAGACCGGTGATAATGCCCTCTTCCGTCAATAGACGACGCACTTCCGTGCCTTCCATGACAGTGATGGACGGCATGCGAAGGACTGCGGTTGCGAGCGCCCTGACAATGGCCGCGCCCGAACCGTCGCCTTCCGCATGCAGGATGCGCCGCCGGCCATGGGCAGCCTCCAGCCCGAAGACGAGTTTCCCCCCGGCATCGCGGTCGAAGCGCACGCCGGCCCACTCCAGCGCCTCGATGACGGCGGGGGCGGCGGAAACGATCTCCTCGGCCATATCCGCGTCGCAGAGCCCGTCGCCTGCGGCGAGCGTGTCGGCAAGATGCAGGGCGGGGCTATCGTCCGGGCTGAGACTTGCGGCAATACCGCCCTGCGCCCAGGCGCTTGAGGTTTCGCCGCCGAGCGCCCCGCGTGTCAGAAGCAGCACGGACTGCGGCGCAAGCGTCAGCGCCGCCATCAGGCCGGCAATGCCGCTACCGACGACGACTGTCCAGTCCTGCTGCGTCGGAAGGCGTTCGCTCATACCTCCAGCATCCTTTCCACTGCGCGGCGGGCGGCGACTGCGATTGTCGGGTCGACCGTCACCTCATGGCGGTTTTCCTCCAGTGCCGTGCGGATATTGCCAAGCGTGATGCGCTTCATATGCGGGCAAAGATTGCAGGGACGGATGAATTCGACATCGGGGTGATGCACGGCGACATTGTCGCTCATCGAGCATTCGGTCAGGAGCACCACGCGAGCGGGCCGCTCCCGACCGACATAATCCGACATCACCGCGGTGGAACCGGAAAAATCGGCGGCTTCCACGACATCCGGCGGACACTCCGGATGTGCCAGAACGGTGACGCCCGGATGGCTCTCTCTCAATTCCCTGATGTCATCGGCGGTGAAGAGCTCGTGCACCTCGCAATGGCCACGCCAGGCGATCAGCTCGACATTGGTTTCCCGCGCCACGTTCTGCGCCAGATATTCATCCGGCAACATCAGCACACGCGGCACGCCGAGCGATTCCACAACCTGGCGGGCATTGCCGGAGGTGCAGCAAATATCGGACGCCGCCTTCACCGCCGCAGAGGTGTTCACGTAGGTTACGACTGGAACGCCGGGATAGGCCTTGCGCAACAGCGCAATATCTTCGGGCGTGATGGAGTCTGCCAGCGAGCAGCCGGCGGCCATATCCGGAATGAGCACGGTTTTTCCCGGATTGAGCAGCTTTGCCGTCTCGGCCATGAAATGCACGCCGGCCAGAACGATAACATCCGCTTCCACCTCCATCGCCTTGCGCGCAAGGGCGAGGCTGTCGCCGACGATATCGGCGACGCCGTGGAAGATTTCCGGTGTCTGATAATTATGGGCGAGGATGACGGCGTTGCGTTTGCGCTTCAGCTCAAGGATCGCATCCACATCATCCTGAAAGCCCATCCATTCAGCCTTGGGAATGACACGGCTGACCCGATCATAAAGGCTTGCAGCAGAAATCTGTTCGTTCACGAGCACTCTCCCATTTATACTCTTTTTGAGTATATCTAGGGCAAAGAGATATTCTCATTGTGAGCATATGTCAATTGCGGGAGAGTGGCAGTTTCGTTCCGGAAAGGGCACGTTCATCGAGCACGGTCTGGCGGAAGCGGAAAAGCTTTGCCGGCCGGCCGCCGGTTTCGCTCGTCATGTCGCCGGTCTCTTCCACCAGTTGCTGCTGCTCGATCAGCCGGCGGAAATTCTGCTTGTGCAGGGTCAGTCCCGCCAGCGCCTCTATCGCGCGCTGCAATTGCAGCAGGGTGAAGGTATCTGCCATCAGCTCGAAAACCACCGGGCGATATTTGATCTTGGCCCTCAGGCGAGCGATGCCGGTGGCGAGAATGCGGCGGTGATCGGCAAACATCGGCCTGCCGAAGTTGGTCCGGGGCTCGCTCTGGGCTTCCTCGACAAGGCCTGCCTCATACAGCAACTCGTAGCGCTGCAGGGTGAGCTCCTCGTTCCAGCCGCCGCCATCGAGGCCGAAGGTAAAATCGGCCCGCAGGTGACGCTGGCTCTTGCAGGCAAGATCGGAGTCCGCCCAGGCGCGCAGCCTGTCGATGATGGTATCCAGAACCACCGGGCGTCCCTGCCGATGATCCTCCCAGGGCAGGTATTCATACCAGCCATGCCAGAGCGCGTGCCCGCTGCCCGATGATTCGTGCTCGCGAACCAGCCCCAGATAGCCGATGGAGATGGTTCGTCCGCCTGGGATATCGTTGTTACGGTCGCGATCCGCGAAGGTGTAAAGCTGCTCGAGATAACCGACCGGATGATGGGTCTGTTCGTGGATCCACTCCCGCAGCCCGCTTTGCAGCGTTCTGTGCCCGAACTCGAATGGGCCTGAGGGAAGTGCCGCGCCCGCCCGGACGGTCATCACCCGCGGTTCGTCTCCCGTAATGGCGGTGACGACGGCAATGAGTTCAGCATGGGCAAGCCCGATGGTCACGGCGACTCCTGTCTTGGGTTGCGGTATCAACCTTCTTTGGCACAGGAAGGCTGGTTCGCCAACAAGGGGCAGGCGGCAAAGTGCTTTCTATATCCGCATAAAGTCTAAAGTAGCATATAATCAAACAAATGGATAAAATCTTGTGATTAGTAATGCATTTTTTGTTATGTTATAAAAAAGTTATAAGCATTCATATAGTGTAGAAAGCCGATGTTAGAAGATATATCTCTGGAAGAGACGCTTATTGGTTATTATACGTGGAGCATCGGCCAGAATCTGGTCTATCTGGATGCCGTAGCTTCGCGTCTGCGCGATTTCTCCTTTGAGGAGGCTTCTCGCGGCATTCCGGTGGAGAAGTTCATCGCCCAGGTTGAGGTTGGTTCACAGGCCCGGGTGGCGCGAGCGGTCCATAATTCGCTGACAAACGGTGAGTTTTACGATCAGGAGTGCCGGATTGATCTCAAGGCTGGCGGTTTCCGTTGGCTCAGGACGACGGGCAGGGTGATCCACGACTGCGACGGCGTTCCGATCATGGCAATGGGGACAATTCGCGATGTTACCGCGCGCAAGGTGCTGTTGATGTAATACGGCGTCTCCCCTACTCTGCAGCGAGATAGGGTCATATTTTATCGCTTTTGATGTTTCGGTGACATGGTTCGGCAGATCACAATTTTGCTGTTTCAGATCATGCTGGTGATAGGGTTCGGCATTGCCGGCATACGCATCGCCTCATTCTTCAATGGCGAAGATGGATATGAGACGGCCGCTCTTGCGGCAAACACGGAAATGCTGTGGACGACCTCCCCGGTAAAGGTCGATACCCGTCAGCAAAATTATGAACGAATCCCCACCCCGCCCGATCCCTATCCGCTAAAAATACATGCGGACCAGCGCCTGCGCGTGGTCGCCAGCAATCGTTTCACCTTCAAGGGCCAGGAATTCCGCCTTGCCGGCGTCGAAGACATCGATCGCAACCGCGTCTGCGCCGGTGCTGATGGCCGCCGCTATGCCTGCGGCCTCAACGCCTTCAAGGCGCTGGAGAACCGGCTGCGCGGCAAATATCTCGAATGCCGGGTGGTGGAAGAGGGAGTGGCAGTCCAAACTGTTGAATGCGGGATCAAAGGGCAGGACGTGCGGGCGTTATTGCAGGAGAGGACCATGCCGGTCGCTGGCCGATAGGACGTCGGGCTATGTCTGTCTTGTGGATGATTAATCGTGTCTGGGAAGATTTGGTGGAGCTAAGCGGGATCGAACCGCTGACCTCTTGCATGCCATGCAAGCGCTCTCCCAGCTGAGCTATAGCCCCATAAGGGTTCCGGCATTTCGTCCGGTTCCGGGAACCGAAGCGGCTGTTGTTCCGTTCGGTGGCGGCTTACTACTTCGGCTAATCGAAGAGTGCAAGCACAAAAAACAGCCCGGCTTCATTTTTTTGTCGCCGGGCTGGTTTATCCAATAAGATCAAGCTTCTTCGTCGTCGCCCGTAACGCCGATGATGCCGGACATGTCGTCATCATCGTCGTCTTCGTCAGCTTCAAGGAAGGTGTCGTCGTCGTCGCCGATTTCCACGTCGTCTTCGTCGTCGCCCATATCCGGAATCTCGTCGCCGCTGTTGTCGCCATCGGCATCTTCCAGCGATACGAGTTCGACTTCCGTGTTTTCGGTATCGACTTCCGCTACTTCCTCTTCCTCAGCCTGCTCGAGCTTTGCCTGTGCCGTGCTTTCCTCGAAGAAGGAGAGCGGCCATGACTTGCCGGTATAGGGAGAAACGACCGGATTGCGGTTCAGATCGTAGAACTTCTTGCCGGTATCGGGGTCTGTGCGCTTGGTACCAAGGTCCGCTTTTGCCACTGTCTAAGCCTCAAATTGTCGAATGAGTTTCGGTGTGTACGCCGTAAAACCGGCATAGACTGTAAAATTTCTAGCCGGTCCCCTTAATCGTTGCGGTCTTTCGTGTCAAAGACAAACTTCGGGCATTACCCTTGCAACGCACCTTATATGCCGGGCTGCTGATGAAGATTGGAAGCAGCCGAACGCCATATTATATGAATGACGCACACACAGGCAGAGAGCTTCATGACATTCACGATCGCCATAGATGGACCGGCTGCGGCCGGCAAAGGAACGTTGTCGCGCAGGATCGCGGAAATCTATGGGTTCCATCATCTCGATACCGGTTTGACCTATAGAGCCACCGCCAAGGCCCTTCTCGATGCCGGCCTGCCGCTTGATGATGAGGGCGTGGCTGAAAAGGTGGCGCTGGAACTCGATCTTGCCGGTCTCGACCGCTCGGTGCTTTCCCGACACGATATCGGCGAGGCGGCATCGAAGATTGCAGTGATGACGCCGGTGAGGCGCGCACTCGTCAAGGCGCAGCAGCGTTTTGCGGCAAGGGAGCCGGGCACGGTGCTGGATGGCCGCGACATCGGCACGGTGGTCTGCCCGGATGCGCCGGTGAAGCTTTATGTCACGGCTTCGCCTGATGTCAGGGCAAGACGTCGTTACGACGAAATTCTGGCCAATGGCGGAGAGGCCGACTACGACGCCATCTTCGCCGAGGTGAAGAAACGCGACGAGCGCGACATGGGCCGCGCCGACAGCCCGTTGAAACCGGCTGAAGACGCGCACTTGCTAGATACGTCGGAAATGAGTATAGAGGCGGCGTTTCAGGCCGCGCGGGCGATCATCGACGCCGCCCTGAGGAAATAGGTTTTTCGCGGAACCGCTTCATTTCGGTCCGCGTTTAGTCCGGAATTGCCTGAAGACATGTCCTTGCGCCGGAAAGCCTTTTAAAAAGGCGGGCATGGGTTCGGGTATCAACAACACTAGCCCACCGGCGCTTTTGTATTCGCCTTAGTGCGGATGCAACCAGGAGATTTCATGTCAGTATCTACCCCCACGCGCGAAGATTTCGCAGCGCTTCTCGAAGAATCCTTTGCCTCTAACGATCTTGCCGAAGGCTATGTTGCCAAGGGTATCGTAACGGCAATCGAGAAGGACGTTGCCATCGTCGACGTCGGCCTCAAGGTTGAAGGCCGCGTACCGTTGAAGGAATTCGGCGCGAAGTCCAAGGACGGCACGCTGAAGGTCGGCGACGAAGTCGAAGTTTACGTCGAGCGCATCGAAAACGCTCTCGGCGAAGCCGTTCTGTCGCGCGAGAAGGCTCGCCGCGAAGAAAGCTGGGTCAAGCTCGAAGCCAAGTTCGAAGCTGGCGAGCGCGTCGAAGGCGTTATCTTCAACCAGGTCAAGGGTGGTTTCACCGTCGATCTGGACGGCGCTGTTGCCTTCCTTCCGCGTTCGCAGGTCGACATCCGTCCGATCCGCGACGTTACCCCGCTGATGCACAACCCGCAGCCCTTCGAAATCCTCAAGATGGACAAGCGTCGCGGCAACATCGTTGTTTCGCGTCGTACGGTTCTCGAAGAGTCGCGTGCCGAGCAGCGTTCTGAAATCGTTCAGAACCTCGAAGAAGGCCAGGTTGTTGACGGCGTCGTCAAGAACATCACCGATTACGGTGCGTTCGTTGACCTCGGCGGCATCGACGGCCTGCTGCACGTTACCGACATGGCATGGCGCCGCGTCAACCATCCTTCGGAAATCCTCAACATTGGCCAGCAGGTCAAGGTTCAGATCATCCGCATCAACCAGGAAACCCACCGTATCTCGCTCGGCATGAAGCAGCTCGAGTCCGATCCGTGGGATGGCATCTCCGCCAAGTACCCGGTTGGCAAGAAGATCTCCGGTACGGTCACGAACATCACCGACTACGGTGCATTCGTTGAGCTGGAGCCGGGCATCGAAGGCCTGATCCACATTTCCGAAATGTCCTGGACCAAGAAGAACGTACATCCCGGCAAGATCCTGTCCACGAGCCAGGAAGTCGACGTTGTCGTTCTCGAAGTCGACCCGTCCAAGCGCCGTATCTCGCTCGGCCTCAAGCAGACGCTGGAAAACCCGTGGCAGGCATTTGCCTACAGCCATCCGGCCGGCACTGAAGTTGAGGGCGAAGTCAAGAACAAGACCGAATTCGGTCTGTTCATCGGCCTCGAAGGCGATGTCGACGGCATGGTTCACCTGTCGGATCTCGACTGGAACCGTCCGGGCGAACAGGTCATCGAAGAGTTCAACAAGGGTGACGTCGTCAAGGCTGTCGTTCTTGACGTTGACGTCGAGAAGGAACGCATCTCGCTCGGCATCAAGCAGCTCGGCAAGGATGCTGTCGGCGAAGCCGCTTCGTCCGGCGACCTGCGCAAGAACGCTGTCGTTTCGTGCGAAGTCATCGCCGTCAACGACGGTGGCGTTGAAGTGAAGCTCGTCAACCACGAAGACCTCACCTCCTTCATCCGCCGCAACGACCTCGCACGCGATCGCGACGATCAGCGTCCGGAGCGTTTCTCGGTTGGCCAGGTTTTCGACGCCCGCGTCGTCAACTTCTCCAAGAAGGATCGCAAGGTCATGCTTTCGATCAAGGCTCTGGAAATCGCTGAAGAGAAGGAAGCCGTCGCACAGTTCGGTTCTTCCGACTCGGGCGCTTCGCTCGGCGACATCCTCGGCGCGGCTCTGAAGAACCGCGGCGAATAATCGCTCTGATCTTTTGAAATGAAGAACCCGCCGGAATTTTCCGGCGGGTTTTTTATTGGCGTAGTCTACGCGTCATCGGAGACGGCTGGGTCAGATGGTGTTCAGAGCACGCCGCTCATTCTGAGATAATAATTTTCCGCACTGTCGTCGTAAGCCGCTTCCGGTGGGCTTTCCTGTTCGCCGGTCTCGTCATTGGCGGCTAGCCGTTCTTCCGCCTCTTCCGGGGCTTCGGCGTTTTCGCCCTCCGCTTCGCCTTCCGCTTCATCTTCAGAGAACGGGCCGCCACCGCGGGGTGGTGTTTCCGATTCATAGTCCTCTTCCGCCGGCGGATAGGCGACCAGTGGCAGCGGTGTGCCGTCTTTTGCAAGAGCGGCGGCGATCAGCGATTGTGAGGCCGATTGTTCGAGCATCGCCATTCTCGTTTCCGGATCGAGTGCTACGCGGGGGAGGGGCTGGGCCTCCGGACGGTTGGCAATCGTCTCCGCCTCCTCGCCGTAGGGATGGATGAGCGGCGTCGGCACCGCGGTCTTTTCGGCCGGCTGATTCTCGAGTTGCTGCGGCGCGGTGCCCGGTGGCGGGACAGGTGGTTGCGCGCCGGGCGCGGCTCTGGTGGGAAGTTTTCCGGCAAGGGCGGCGAGCAGCAGGTTTTCCATGGTCTTGGCCTCGCCCGCAGGCTGGCCAGAAGACTGGGGCAGGGGCGTGCGCATTTCCTTCTGCTCCGCCTTCATCATATCCCGAAGGGGGAGCGCCGGGCGCATCTCGCCATTTTCAGCCCGCGGCGAGTTTGCCGGGCGTGCCTCTGCCGTTATTTCCCTGGTCACGTTGCCTGCGGGTGATTGAGGCGGGCGTCCCACACCTTCCGCTTTTCCCTCCGGTTTTGAGGCTGCCGGCGCAGGTTCGGGCATGTCTGTTGCCGGTGCGGAAAGGCTCGCCCGTAGATCCGGTGGCCCTATCTGCGCCGCGATGACGTTTTTTATCGCTGCGCCACCGAGGGCGAGCGGACTGATGAGCAAAGGCAGAAGCCGGGCGGTCGCTGCCGCGCTTGCCGGTTGCGCAGCCGCAGCGGCATTCTGGTGGTTTCCGGAATTCTGGCTTTGGGGGCTCTGCGGTTTCGGCTGCGTGGGTGCCGAACTGGCGGGATTGTTCTGCTGATAGGAGGAAACCACCGCTTTCGCTGCCAGATCCATTCCCTTGTAGCGGGAAAGCTCGATCAGCAGGGCGAGACGGGCTGCTTCCGGACCAGTGGGCTGTTTCAGAATTTCGGCCAGCATCGAAAGGCTCAAGCCCTGAAGGGCCTTGCTGACCTGCTGTTCCAGCGCCAGGCGCTGTGCGGGGGGCATGGTGCGCAGCGCGTCCGTCAGGCGCACCACATAAGTCTCGATGGCTTCGCCGTCGCGCCGTGGCAGGTTCATCAATTTACCGAGCGTTTCCGCCAGTACGGCGGTGCTGCGGGAAAGTTGAAATTCGCTGGTCAGCGAGGCGACCGCTGCTTTGGCAAAAATACTGCTGCCATTGTCGGGAGCAGGATTGGTCACCTGCGGTGTCGCGGCGTCTTTCGGCTGCCCGCGGGTCGCCGGCGGAACTGTCGTTCCATAGGCGGCATCGGCTGCCGAAATTTTCGTTACAGGCGGTAACATGGGTGCGCTCCGTTCCTATCGATTACCGCCGCTGGCTTGCGAAAGGGCCAATCCACACTGGCTCTCTGGTTCGCGTCTGGCCCGTCCGTTGAAAGATTGCCGCGCCGGTGATGTACAGGTGTCATCTCGCCCGCTCATGCGGGAGCGCCCGTATATGCCGCTGGCGCGAATGCCAGCTCTCTTCGGCACACACAGAATCATCAAGTCGAAGCTTGCCGCGCAGATATTAATATTTGGCTAACCATAAATTGTGCCGGATGGCTTCGCTCACGGCGAAACGCCGATGAACATGCGGTAAAGCCCGTTATCGTCGGAATTGACCGAGGAAATGTGGTCGGGTTCGCTGACGGTCACTTCCATGGCCTCCGGCGGCATGGCATCGAGCCAGCTCGCCTTGGGAAAACTTCTCTCGGGCAGAATTTCCACGGGATCGATGGTGTCGTCATCCTCGCCGGGCGCGAGGAAGCTCGCGTTATCCGGGGCGAGTGGCGGGGCCGCTATCGAGAGCAATGCCTGTGCGGTATTCGGTTCGGCATCGAGACCGGCGCTGCCGGATAGGCCGGAAATATCGGACATGTCTGAACTCACATCATGTTTCGCTCAAATACGGTCGCAAGCGGCAATCATGCCGCCTTTTTCTTCAGCAGTTCATAAAGACCGTTATCGTCGATCGAGATCGGCAAAATGGCGCTGCGGGCGTCATCGACAACCGCCATCGCGTCCAGCAATGCTTCCGCATCGGCCGGTGTGGTGGTCGCGTCTGTTTTGGCCTTGCCCGCCTCTGCAGGCGCATTATCGTTTTCAGCCGGGGTAGCTTCTTCGTCCGGCGCGGCCGCAAGCACGGAAATCAGGGCGATTTCCGATGAAATATCGACCGGACCTTGCCCCTCCGCGCCATCCGTTTTTTCACCGGCGGAAGCGTCGTTGTGTTCCTTCACGACCTCCTGAAGCTCCTGCACATCCTCGAGTTTGCCCTGCGCGTCACGGCTCTGGATATCCTGCTCCCGCTCGGCCTTCACTTCGGCATCGTTGACTTCGCCGATGCGATTTTCGCCGCGCTCAGCCTGCAATTCTTCCTTGGTTTTCGGGTCGGCGACATCTTCCAGGCGCTGGATGACCTTCATCGTTTCGCGTGTCATGAACAGGGTGCCCTGCGCCTGCTCGTTCAGGGCATCCTTCACGGCGCGTGCCGCGTCGCCGAAGGGATTGGCGATGGCGGCGATCATCTGCTGGGCTGAAACGCCGAGTTCCTTCAGGCCGGTGGATTCTTCCAGATCGTTGACGCTTTTCGGCAAGGTCGCACGCGCTGCCATGATCGCATCCGACATCTGCACACCGAAATCCTCTTCCTTGCCCGTCAGGCCAGCGCTTGCTGCAATGCGGGCGGCAAGGGCGGCCATGGGATCGGTCTTGGCGGTGGCGCCATTGTTCAGCACGTCTACGACCTGTGCTTCCGAGACGCCGAAGGATTTCAGGGAGATCGTCGTGGCTTTTCCCTGCGCATCAGCCTTTTCAAAGCCGCCCGTCAGGGTCAGCGCGTCCTGAAGTCTTCGCGCAAACGAGAAGCTCGATTCGTCCTTTTCCTGGGTGACACCAAGGGCGGAGGAGAAGCGGGAGACGAGCGAGGCAAAGGCATCCGGGTCCGGTTTCATGATGCCGAACAGATAGGCGCTTATCTTTTCATTGGCGACACGCTGGCTTTGGTCCGGTTGCGGCTGGGTCTTGACCGCCTCATCCTTTTTGGTGCCGCTTGCCTTTTCCTGCTCTTCGCGCTGACGTTCCTCGATAGTCTCGACCATCGACCGCATGAGGTCGCTGACGGCTATGCTGGCTGTCTGCTGCAGCGGAGTAATCATCTGAAAAATCCCGGCCACCCAAAGTTGCGGCCGAGAATAGGCAAATTCGGTAAATCAGTGCTTAACCAGGCGTAAAAACGCTCAGCTATGGGCGAAAATATCCGTTTCTTCCCAGCCGAGAAGATCGAGCTTGGCGCGGGTCGGCAGAAACGCGAAACAGGCGTCGGCATGATCAAGGCGGCCATCGCGCACAAGGCGGTGGGTCAGCTTGTCGCGCAGCGCATGCAGGTGCAGCACATCGGAGGCGGCATATTCGAGCTGGGCGGGCGATAGCGTCTCCGCGGCCCAATCGGAGGATTGCTGCGCCTTGGAAATATCGACTTCCAGCATCTCCTTCAGATTGTCTTTCAGGCCGTGCCGGTCGGTATAGGTGCGGGTGAGGCGCGAGGCGATCTTGGTGCAGAAAACCGGTGTCGTCGTCACGCCAAAGGTGTGGAACAGGACGGCAATATCGAAACGCCCATAATGAAAGATCTTCTGGTGGGCGGGATCTTCGAGCATGCGCACGAGGTTGGGGGCCTGTTTCTGTCCGGCGGCGATACGGATGACATCCGCAGTGCCATCGCCCGGCGAAAGCTGGACGACACAGAGACGGTCGCGGCGCGGCACCAGCCCGAGTGTTTCCGTGTCGATTGCGATGGCCCCGGTATAACGCGCGGTATCTTCGGCGGAAATATCGCCTTCGTGATAGCGAATGGTTGCGGCCATGTCTTGCTCCAGAAATTGCAGTCGGTTGCTCCGGCTATAACGGAAAGAATGGCCTGATGATACCGTTTTATGGGTCGGTTCGGCGTGGCTTCGCGCTTGCCTTTGCGAAAGTCCCCGGGTTAGGTTCGGGAAATCCTTTTCTTACAAAACGCATGAATTCCCGATGACAAAGAAAATCTATCTCGCCGGACCGGAAGTCTTCCTCCCGAACGCGCGTGAAATGCTCGATCTCAAGGCCTCGCTGGCGCGGGATGCCGGTTTTACGCCGCTTTCACCGGGTGATCTGCAGATTCCGCCGGCCGATACCCGGATCGGCCATGGCTGCAACATCAATGCCGTTGACGAGCGGATGATGCTGGAAGCGGATGCGGTGATTGCCAATCTCACACCGTTTCGCGGTATCGCTGCCGATACGGGAACAAGCTTTGAGCTGGGTTTCATGTGCGCGCTGGGCAAGCCGGTTTTCGCCTATACCAATGTCGCGGCCAATCACTTCACCCGCATCAAGGCGCATTATGGCGGTGTTTCCACCATCGATGAAACGGGCCGTTATCGCGGGCCGGACGGGCTGTCGATCGAGAATTTCGACATGGTCGACAATCTCATGCTGCATGGTGGAATTGTGCGGCGCGGTGGGGTCATCATTGTCGGCAATGCGCCTGAAGAGGCGCTCTATACGGACCTCGACGCCTATAAACGCTGCCTTGCGGCGGCGGCGGAGAAATTACTGGGACAGACTGATCCTGACAGAACGAAATTAGCGGAGACATCATCATGAGCGGTACCATTCTTATCACCGGCGCCACATCGGGTTTCGGCCAGGCTACGGCGCGGCGCTTCATCAAGGAAGGCTGGAAGGTCATCGGCACAGGCCGGCGGGCGGAACGGCTGGAGGCGCTGGCGGCGGAACTCGGCTCGGCCTTCCATGGTGCCGCTTTCGACATTACCGATGAGGATGCGACGGCAAAGGCGCTGGCTGCGTTGCCGGAGGGCTTCCGGGATATCGACATTCTCGTCAACAATGCCGGCCTTGCGCTTGGCACGGCGCCCGCGCCGCAGGTGCCGCTGAAAGACTGGCAGACCATGGTGAACACCAATATCACCGGCCTGTTGAACGTCACTCACCTTCTCTTGCCCACGCTGATCGAGCGTAAGGGTATTGTCGTCAACCTCTCTTCGGTCGCCGCGCACTGGCCCTATGCCGGCGGCAACGTTTATGCCGGCACGAAAGCTTTCCTGCGGCAGTTCTCGCTCGGCCTTCGCTCGGACCTGCATGGCAAGGGCGTGCGCGTCACTTCCATCGAACCCGGCATGTGCGAAACCGAATTCACGCTGGTGCGCACCGGCGGCAACCAGGATGCGTCGGACAATCTCTATAAGGGTGTCAATCCGATCACGGCCGACGATATCGCCAATACGATCTATTGGGTCGCCTCGCAGCCCAAACACATCAATATCAACAGCCTCGAACTCATGCCGGTCAACCAGTCCTTTGCCGGTTTTCAGGTCTATCGCGAAAGCTGATATCGACGGGTTTCAGGGAGTGCTGAAAAACCGAGCAGGTATTTTAAAGCTATGCAAAAATGCAATGCTGCATTGCGAGACTTGCTCTGTTAAAAATCGCAGATGTCGCTATATTCCAATCATCGAAGCGACGCACTCCTCCTCCCAGCGTCGCTCGATGCGGATCGGTGGCACTCCTCCTCCCAGTCGCCGATCAAGTTTGAAGCCTGCCGCACCTCCTCCCGCGGCAGGCTTTTTCCTTTTCCGGACCTTCTTTTTTTGATGTTCTTTCTGTGGGTGCGTTTCAGCGCGCTGGCCAGGCGCGCGGAATATTCCAATGGCCCCCGAATTTCCGGGGGATTTTCATTTTTCCCGTCAAGGCAATCGAAACGGGAATCGGACGCGCATCGATCACGATTTCGTTATGTCTAGATGAATATGCACAGTTTTGTGGCGGTGCATGGTGCTGGCCCATTGCTTAGGCCCCGGCCTGTGTTTAAGCATGGGCAAAAGAACGCTTGGGAGGTGGCCGACACGCTTGTGTCTGTGCGCCCGAAAGCGGCGGGGAGAGAATGGCAGACTTTCAAGAGGCGCTGAAGCGGTTTCAGCCGATCGCGGTTTCATCGATCGCTGAAGACGAGCTCAGGTTGCGGCTACGCGGCCTTCAGGCGCGGATGATCCAGGACAATGTCAAGGCGGTCTGGCTCGATGCATCATCGTCGCTGACCTATTATACCGGCCTGTCGCTTGGCCTTTCCGAGCGAATTCATGGCGCTCTGGTGCCGGCCGAGGGCGCGCCGATCTATATCAGCCCGACATTCGAAGAGCCGAAACTCCAGACCCTCATTCGCATCAAGGGCGAAGTCGCCGTCTGGGAAGAGGATGAAAATCCCTTTGACGTGATGGCAGGACGCGTTGCGGCGCTTTCCTGTGCCGGTCATCTTGTCGCCATCGATCCCGCTACACCATTTGTTTTCGCATCAGCCCTGATGCAGCGCCTGGAAGGGCGGATCATTTCCGCCCAGCCGATGATCGTCGCCCAGCGACAGGTCAAGTCCGCGGCTGAAATCGCCCTTATCCAGACGGCGATGGATGCAAGTTACGGCGTGCAGAAGGCCGTATTCGAAGGGCTTCGTCCCGGCATTTCCACCACCGAAGTGGCTGATTTCGTTAATGCCGCTCATATCGCCCTTGGCATGAAACCGCTTTTTGTGGCGGTGCAGTTCGGTGAGGCGACGGCCTATCCGCATGGCGTGCCCTATGCGCAGACATTGAACGAAGGCGATATGGTGCTGGTCGATCTCGGCGCCATTCTTCATGGCTACCGTTCCGACATCACCCGCACCTATGTCTTTGGCCAGCCGACCGAGCGGCAGCGTTTCCTCTGGAACGCTGAACGCGATGCGCAGGCTGCGGCCTTTGCCGCGGCCCACATTGGTGCCGCGTGTTCCGATGTCGACAAGGCCGCGCGCGACAGCCTGAAGGCGGTCGGTTTCGGCCCGGCTTATCAGGTCCCGGGTCTGCCGCATCGCACCGGCCACGGGCTTGGGCTGGATATTCACGAAGAACCCTATATCGTTGCAGGAAATGCAACGGCGCTTGAGCCGGGAATGTGCTTTTCCATCGAGCCCATGCTGTGCGTTTATGGGGAATGCGGCGTCCGTCTTGAGGACATTGTTTATATGACGGAGGCGGGACCGCGCTGGTTCTGCCCGCCGGAAACGAACCTCGACCGGCTGTTTCAGCCGGTCGCCGGGTAATTGGTCGGGAGGCAAAGGACCGAATAGCGGCACGTGTTGCGTGCCGCTGCTGACCAGAAGAGGTAGGCCCCCAAACGGGGCCGCAGGAACTCAGAAAAAGAGGGAAAGGACCACCAGATGAAAACGCTGACCCGCAGTTTGCTTATCGCCTCTGCGATTGCGATCACTTCCGCCATGCCTGCCATGGCGAAGACCTTCGTTTATTGCTCCGAGGCATCGCCGGAAGGCTTCGATCCGTCGCCTTACACGGCTGGCGGCACCTTCGATGCCTCCGCGCACCCGGTCTACAACCGTCTGGCCGAGTTCAAGAAGGGCACGACCGAAGTCGAGCCGGGCCTTGCGGAAAAATGGGATGTTTCGAGCGATGGCCTCGAATACACGTTCCACCTGCGCAAGGGCGTAAAGTGGCACTCCAACGAGAAGTTCACGCCGAGCCGCGATTTCAACGCCGATGACGTGATCTTCAGCTACAACCGCCAGGGTGACGCGAAGAACCCGTGGAACCAGTATATCGCAGGTATCACCTACGAATATTACAACTCCATGGAAATGCCGTCGCTGATCAAGGAAATCGTCAAGGTTGACGATTACACCGTCAAGTTCGTGCTGACGCGCCCTGAAGCACCGTTCCTCGCCAACATCGCCATGCCTTTCGCTTCGATCGTATCGAAGGAATATGCCGATACGCTTGACAAGGCCGGCACCAAGGAAGACTTCAACAACCTGCCGATCGGCACCGGTCCGTTCAAGTTCGTCGCCTATCAGAAGGACGCGGTCATCCGCTACCAGAAGAACGCCGACTACTGGGGTGACGCGCCGAAGATCGACGATCTGATCTTCGCGATCACGCCTGACGCCGCCGTGCGCCTGCAGAAGCTGAAGGCTGGCGAATGCCACCTGATGCCCTATCCGGCTCCGGCCGATCTGGACACCATCCGCGCCGACAAGAACCTCAAGCTCGATGAGCAGCCCGGTCTGAACGTCGCTTACTTCGCCTACAACACCACCGTTGCACCTTTCGACAAGCCGGAAGTCCGCAAGGCGCTGAACATGGCGATGAACAAGCAGGCAATCATCGATGCCGTGTTCCAGGGCGCTGGCCAGGTTGCCAAGAACCCGATCCCGCCGACAATGTGGTCTTACAACGACAGCATCAAGGACGATCCGTACGATCCGGAAGCCGCCAAGAAGGCTCTTGAAGCCGCTGGCGTCAAGGATCTGACGATGAAGATCTGGGCGATGCCGGTTCAGCGTCCTTACATGCCGAACGCACGCCGCACGGCCGAGCTGATCCAGTCGGATTTTGCGAAGGTTGGCGTCAAGGCCGAGATCGTCTCCTTCGAGTGGGGTGAATATCTCAAGAAGTCGACAGAAGTGAACCGCGACGGTGCCGTCATCCTCGGCTGGACCGGCGATAACGGTGACCCTGACAACTTCATGGGCGTTCTGCTCTCCTGCGCCGCAACCGGCGAAGGTGGTGCAAACCGCGCGCAGTGGTGCAACAAGGAGTTCTCCGATCTGCTTTCCAAGGCAAAGCAGACCACTGACGTTGCCGAGCGCACCAAGCTTTATGAGCAGGCGCAGGTGATCTTCAAGGAACAGGCTCCGTGGGCGACACTTGCGCACTCCACGCAGTTCGTTCCGATGTCCGCCAAGGTTTCCGGCTTCACCATGAGCCCGCTTGGCGACTTCACCTTCGAATCCGTCGATATCGCGGAGTAATCCCAAACAACAGGACGCGCGGAAGAACCATGTTCTTCCGCGCGTCTTTTCAGGAAAAAACCATGATCCGGTTCATTCTCGGCAAACTTCTCTATCTCGTTCCGACCTTCCTCGGGATCACCATCGTCGCCTTCGCCTTCGTGCGCGTTCTGCCGGGCGATCCCGTGCTGCTAATGGCTGGCGAACGGGGCATATCGCCTGAGCGGCATGCACAGCTCGCCGAACAGCTCGGCTTTTCCCAGCCCATCTGGCAGCAATATCTGCATTTCCTCGGACGGCTGCTTCAGGGCGATCTCGGCAATTCGCTGGTCACCAAGAAGCCTGTTCTGACCGAGTTCCTGTCGCTCTTCCCCGCGACGGTCGAGCTTGGCCTCGTTGCCATCATCATCGCCACCCTGATCGGCGTGCCGGTCGGCGTCATCGCCGCCATTCGCCGTGGCTCGTGGTTCGATCAGATTTCCATGACGACCGCGCTGGTGGGCTTCTCCATGCCGATCTTCTGGTGGGGTCTGCTGCTGATCATCATGTTCTCCGGCATCCTGCAATGGACGCCGGTGTCGGGCCGCATCTCGCTGATGTATTTCTTCCCCTCCGTCACTGGTTTCATGCTGATCGACAGCCTGATTTCGGGGCAGAAGGGCGCTTTCGCCTCGGCCCTGTCGCATCTCATCCTGCCCTCGGTGGTGCTTGCCACCATTCCGCTGGCGGTGATTGCGCGCCAGACACGCTCGGCCATGCTGGAAGTGCTGGGTGAGGATTATGTCCGCACCGCCCGTGCAAAAGGCATGTCGGCCTCCCGCGTCGTCGGCGTGCATGCGCTGCGCAACGCCATGATCCCGGTCATCACCACCATCGGCCTGCAGATTGGCGTGCTGATGGCGGGTGCCATCCTGACCGAAACCATCTTTTCCTGGCCGGGCATCGGCAAGTGGATGATCGATTCCATCTCGCGCCGCGACTATCCGGTCGTGCAGAGCGGCCTGCTGCTGATTGCGGGTCTGGTAATGGTCGTCAACCTGCTTGTCGATTTGACCTATGGCCTCATCAATCCGAGGATCCGTCACAAATGAGCGATGTGACCACCACCCCCGGCGTCCGTCTTTCGGACGCCGCCATCCGCCGCCGGATGATCGCCGATTTCTGGTTCTACTTCCGTCAGAACCGTGGCGCCGTCATCGGCCTTGCCGTCTTTACTCTTCTGGTGCTGGTGGCGGTTTTCGCACCGCTGATCGCGCCGCATGACCCGACGCAGCAATATCGCGATGCGCTGCTTGTCCCGCCGGTCTGGCAGGAAGGCGGCCGCGCCGGCTTCTTCTTCGGCACCGATGCGGTCGGTCGCGACATGCTGTCCCGATTGATCTATGGCGCGCAATATTCGCTGTTCATCGGCGTCGTCGTCGTTTCCATCGCCCTTGTCGGCGGCATCGTCATCGGTCTCGTCGCCGGCTTTTTCGGCGGCTGGGTAGATACCGTCATCATGCGCGTGATGGACGTCATCCTGGCATTTCCGTCGCTGCTTCTGGCACTGGTGCTGGTTGCGATCCTCGGCCCGGGTCTTACCAATGCCATGATCGCCATCGCCATCGTCTATC
Source organism: Agrobacterium sp. O3.4 (assembly GCF_041414895.1). Lineage (NCBI taxonomy): Bacteria > Pseudomonadati > Pseudomonadota > Alphaproteobacteria > Hyphomicrobiales > Rhizobiaceae > Agrobacterium > Agrobacterium sp. O3.4. The sequence continues at coordinate 67,854 of NZ_JALPZP010000004.1, read as the reverse complement.
AGCCGCATTTTGCCCGCCTGACGCGTGCCGCTGTCATGAGTGAGCTCAGGCGCGAATATGTCACGGCCGCCCGCGTGGCGGGTGCCGGCAATTTCCGGCTGATGTTCAAGACCATTCTGCCGAACTGCCTTGCCCCGCTGATCGTGCAGGCGACGCTCTCCTTCTCGTCCGCGGTTCTCGATGCAGCGGCCCTCGGCTTCCTCGGCATGGGCGCCCAGCCGCCCGCTTCCGAATGGGGCACGATGCTGGCCGAAGCGCGTGAATTCATTCTGCGCGCCTGGTGGGTTGTCACCCTTCCCGGTCTGACGATCCTGATTTCGGTACTCGCCATCAACCTGATGGGCGACGGTCTGCGCGATGCGCTCGATCCCAAACTGAAGCGGAGCTGAGCGATGAGCCTGCTGAAAATCAAGAACCTCACCGTCAAATTCGCCACCGCCACCGGCGCCTTCATTGCCGTCAACGGCATCGACGTATCCGTCGACAAGCATGAAGTGCTGGCCATCGTCGGCGAATCCGGTTCCGGCAAGTCGGTATCAATGCTCGCCGTCATGGGGCTTCTGCCCGATACGGCAACGATTACCGCCGATGAGATGACCTTCGACGGCAAGAACCTGCTGACCATGTCGCCGCAGGAGCGCCGCAGGGTGATCGGCCGCGAGATCACCATGATCTTCCAGGAGCCGGTCGCCTCGCTCAATCCGTCCTTTACGGTCGGGTTCCAGATCGAAGAAGTGCTGCGCCTCAATCTCGGCATGGGCCGCTCCGCCGCCCGCGCCCGGGCGCTGGAACTGTTCCGCGCTGTCGGTATTCCCGAGCCGGAAACCAAGCTCAACGCCTATCCGCACCAGATGTCCGGCGGCCAGTGCCAGCGCGTGATGATCGCCATCGCGATCGCCTCCAAACCGCGCCTCTTGATCGCCGACGAGCCGACCACCGCGCTTGACGTGACGATCCAGAAGCAGATTCTCGATCTCTTGATGAACCTGCAGGCGGAGTACGGCATGGCGCTGATCCTCATCACCCATGATATGGGCGTGGTGGCGGAAACCGCAGACCGCGTTGTGGTGCAATATAAGGGCCGCAAGATGGAGGAGGCGGATGTCTTGAGCCTCTTCGAGGCCCCGCAGCATCCCTATACCAAGGCATTGCTTTCGGCCCTGCCCGAAAACGCCACCGGCGACCGCCTGCCCACGGTTTCCGATTTCTTCGGCAAGGAGGGCGTTCAATGAGCATTGTTGTCGAAGGCAAGGGCATTACCCGCGATTATCATGTTCCGGGCGGCCTGTTCGGTGGCGCCAAGACGGTTCAGGCGCTGAAAGGCATCGATTTTACCGTCGAGCGTGGCAAGACGCTCGCCATCGTCGGCGAATCCGGTTCGGGCAAGTCGACGCTTGCCCGCATCATCGCCCTGATCGACCCGGCATCCGGCGGTGAGCTGAAGATTGAAGGCCAGCCGGTCGATATCGCCAGACGACGTCCGGACACGCAGATGCGTTCCAAGGTGCAGATGGTGTTCCAGAACCCCTATGGCAGCCTCAATCCGCGCCAGAAGGTGGGTGACGTGCTGATGGAACCGCTCATCATCAACACGAAAATTCCGGCTTCCGAGCGTCGCGAGCGGGCTGAAGCCATGCTGGTGAAGGTCGGTCTTGGTCCTGAACATTTCAACCGTTATCCGCACATGTTCTCCGGCGGCCAGCGCCAGCGCATCGCCATTGCGCGCGCGCTGATGCTCAATCCGGCGCTGCTGGTGCTGGACGAGCCGGTTTCCGCGCTCGATCTTTCGGTGCAGGCGCAGGTGCTGAACCTGCTCCGGGATCTGCAGGAAGAATTCGAACTGACCTACGTTTTCGTCAGCCACGATCTCTCGGTGGTTCGTTACATCGCCGACGATGTGATGGTCATTTCCAAGGGCGTGGCGGTGGAGCAGGGGACGCGCGAGCAACTCTTCGCCGATCCGAAGCACCCCTATACGCGCCAGCTCTTCGCTGCGACGCCCATCACGGATGTCGATGCCATCCGCGCCCGCGTGGAACGCCGCAAGGCGGCGCGGCAGGCCGCAACGGCCTGAGCAAAGAAACATCAAGTTAGAAAACAGGCCGGGTTTCCGGCCTGTTTGTTTTTCAGGACTTTAAAAACATACCGATAGCGGCAAGTGCGCCTTGCTGGCGGATGTCGCGATAAGCGGCTTTCAGTGTCGACACGAAGTTTTCGTTGGCTGGCAGGTCATCGCCGAATGTGCGCCTGAAGGTGAGGAACCGGTCCACGACAGCATCCGGCGCCATTGCCAGCTGGTCCGGCGCATCCCATTCCTTGAAAGCAGGGTCGAGAATGGTGATCGGCTGATCCTTCTCATCCCGGTCTGCGCAGGATCTGATCCACAAAGCGACGGCAAAAATAACGGCGCGACTGGCGGCCTTTTCTTCCAGCAATTCGCGCAGGGGGCCAAGAATACGTAGCGGCACCTTCTGCGAGGCATCGGAGGCGATCTGCATGGTCTTGTGTTGCAGGGAGGGGTTGGCAAAACGCTCCCTGAGGCCGGCTGCAAATTCTGCGCCATCGACCGCCGGGTCCAACGTCCGGGCAACTTCGCGCCAATAGGCGTCGATGAAATCGCGCACGGTTTTTTCACCCCATGCATCGGCAACCGTTTTGAGGCCGGTGATCTGGCCTATGGCGGCGATGGCGCTGTGCGAGCCGTTCAGCATTCGGAGCTTCATATGTTCATATGGCTCGACGTTGCTGACGAACTCCACGCCTGATCTTTCGAGCGCCGGTCTCCCATGCGGAAAACGATCTTCGATGACGAAGCGGAAATAGGGCTCGGCCACCACCGGCCAGGCGTCGCGCACCCCAAGTGCTGTCGATATTGCGTCCCGATCCGCGTCGGTGGTGGCGGGAACGATGCGGTCCACCATGGAGCAGGGGCAGGCGATATTGGCTTCGATGAAGGAGGCCAGTTCCGCATCGGCCAGTTTCGCAAATTCCAGCAAGAGCTTTTGCAACACATGCCCGTTGGCGGGCAGGTTGTCGCAGGAAAGCAGCGTCAGCGGCAGCGAGGCTTCTTTGCGTCTGCGTCGTGTAGCGGCGAGAATGAAACCGAAGATGGAGCGTGGTCGGTCCGGGTTTTCAAGGTCGTGGAGAATATCGGGATGGTCACGCAGCAGGCTGCGGGAAGCGAGATTGGTGAGATAACCCTTCTCCGTCACGGTCAGGGTGACGATGAGCACGCGCGGATCGGATAGCCGCTCCACCAGCTTCTCAGGATCTTCCGGCGCAACGATGGTTTCCATGATGGAGCCGATGATGCGCAGGTGCTCGCTCTTTCCGTCGCGCAGGCAGAATGTGTAGAGATTGTCCTGCGGTTCGATGGCATCGCGTGTGTCCGGGCTGCGCAGCGATGCGGCGACGATGCCCCATTGCGTCTCACCGCGATTGAGGCAGTCATCAATGAAAACCGCCTGGTGCGCCCGGTGAAACGCACCGACCCCGAGATGCACGATGCCGGGTGTGACCGTCTGGCGATCATAGGCGGGTGTTGCCGCGGATTGCGGTAGGCGGGGAAGGGCGGCAGTGGAAAGCCTATTCGTCATCAATGCGAAATCCCCATGCGGAGCAAGATGGTAATGGCGGCATCCGGGTTTTCGCGCATCATGTCAGTTCCTCCACTTGTGCCTGAACAGGTCGTATTTTGAATGGATCAGGCCCGAGCCTCTTTGAGCAGCCGGACCTGACGCAGCGTGTTCTGACGGCTGCGCTCGAGATGCCGCCACAGGGCATCGACGATCTGGGCCTTGCTGCCGGCGGCGATGGCGTCGGCGATATTCTGGTGCTCTTCCACCGAACGGGCGTAATCCCCGAGGATAGAGACGAAAACCGTGTGGGTCTGGTCGAGAATGCGTTCATGCGAGCCGGAGATGACCGGAATGCGGGCGGCTGAAACCAGTGTCGTGTGAAAGCTGCGGTCGTAGAAAAGCGCTTTCGACAATTCGTCGAGCGTCGGGCCCTTGGCGAATTCGCGGTGTTGGGCAAGGCTTTCGAGAAGCTGCGCGTGCAGCGTCCCGTCCAGTTGTCCGGCATCGAAAGCCACTTCGACGGCGCCTTTTTCAAGCAGCATTCTGGCGGCGTAGAGCTCTTCCACATCCTCCACCGTGAAATCGCGCACCACCATGCCGCGCCTTGAAGAGTTGACCACCAGCCCGTCGGCCTCGAGTTTCACGCAGGCTTCCTTGACCGGGGTGGGGCTGATGCCGAGATCGGCGGCAAGCTCGTTGGGCAGCAGCCGTTCGCCGCCGCGCAGTTTGCCACTAACGATGCGGGCGCGCAGCTCCCGGTGCGCCTGTTCGGCGAGCGTGACTTTGACGAGTGTGTTCATGGCCGCATCATTGCCCAGCTTGGAAAGACAGGCAACAATCAAATATTAAAAATAAAAAATTTTTTATTTTACAAAATCCGTTTTTCCGTTAGCTCTATCTGCCATCGGAAGCCGGCTGCCGGAGGAGGGCGGTCCGGCAATCCCCTGACGGTTCAGTTCCCGCAACCATCGGGTGCGGGGCATACGACTTCACCCGCCAGTCGGCGAAGGTCGCTCAGAAAAGGGACTTCCGCCTTTCCTCCCCAGAAGCGTTCAAGCATCGAGGAATGACCGATCATGAAAATTACCGCTGTCGAACCTTTCATCCTGCATTTGCCGCTCACGTCGGATTCTATCTCCGATTCCACCCACAGCATCACCCATTGGGGCGTCGTCGGCGCGAAAATCACGACGAGTGACGGCATTCAAGGTTATGGTTTCACGGGCACCCACGCGCATCTGCCATCCGACAGGCTGATCACCTCCTGCATCAGCGATTGTTATGCGCCCTTGCTGCTGGGCGAGGATGCGTCGGAGCATTCACGGCTGTGGATGAAACTTGCCCGTTACCCCTCGCTGCAATGGGTCGGCCGGGCGGGCATCACCCATCTGGCGCTTGCCGCCATCGACGTGGCGCTGTGGGATATCAAGGCGAAAAAGGCGGGCGTGCCGCTCTGGCAATATCTCGGCGGTGCGCGCACGGCAGGCGTGGAAGCCTATAATACCGATATTGGCTGGCTTTCCTTTACGCTGGAAAACCTGCTGGCCGGCAGTGCAAAGGCCGTGGAGGAGGATGGCTTCACCCGCTTGAAGCTCAAGGTCGGTCATGATGATCCGAATATCGACATTGCCCGGCTTGCCGCCGTCCGCCAGCGCGTCGGCTCCTCCATCCGCATCGCCATTGACGGCAACGGCAAGTGGGACCTGCCGACATGCCAGCGCTTCTGCGCAGCTGCGAAGGATCTGGATATCTACTGGTTCGAAGAACCGCTGTGGTATGACGATGTCACCAGCCATGCCCGGCTGGCGCACGGCACATCCATTCCCATCGCGCTCGGCGAGCAGCTTTATACGGTGGATGCGTTCCGCTCATTCATCGATGCCGGCGCGGTCGCTTATGTCCAGCCGGATGTGACCCGGCTTGGCGGCATCACCGAATATATTCAGGTGGCTGATCTGGCACTCGCCCATCGCCTGCCCGTGGTGCCGCATGCGGGTGAGATGAGCCAGGTGCATGTGCATCTGAGCTACTGGCATCCGGCTTCGACCATTCTCGAATATATTCCGTGGATCAAGGATCATTTCGAAGAGCCGATCCAGGTGCGGGATGGCGTTTACAAACGTCCGGAGCAGCCCGGCGCCAGCACGACGCCGCTGGCGGAAAGCTTTTCCCGTTATGGCAAGGCGGTGAAATAAAAAAGGCGGCGCAGAAACTGCGCCGCCTTGCTCATTTTCAGGACCAGCCGTTAGCGCCAGCCGAGAGCCGGCGCCACCTGCTTCAGGATCGTCTCGATCACATGGGCGTTGTAATCGACGCCCAGCTGGTTCGGTACGGTCAGGAGCAGCGTGTCGGCCTCGGCAATGGCTTCATCGGCCTTCAGCTGTTCGATCAGCGCTTCAGGCTCGGCGGCGTAGCTGCGCCCGAAGATCGCACGCGTCTTGTCGTCGATATAACCGATCTTGTCGTCGCCTTCATTGCCGTAACCGAAATAGGCCCGGTCACGGTCGCTGACGAGGGCGAAGATACTGCGGCTGACTGAGACACGGGGCTCGCGGGCATGTCCGGCTTCCTTCCAGGCTTCCCGGAAGATACGGATCTGCTGCGCCTGCTGGACGTGGAAAGGTTCGCCCGTTTCATCCGTCTTCAGGGTGGAGCTTTGCAGGTTCATGCCAAGCTTTGCCGCCCACACCGCCGTCGCGTTGGAACTCGAACCCCACCAGATGCGCTCACGCAGCCCTTCGGAATGGGGTTCCAGGCGCAAAAGGCCGGGCGGGTTCGGGAACATCGGTCTCGGGTTTGGCTGCGCGAAACCTTCGCCCTTCAAAAGCTCCAGGAAGACTTCGGTATGTTGCCGCGCCATATCTTCCTCGGTCTCGCCCTCGGCCGGGCGGAAGCCGAAATAACGCCAGCCATCGATCACCTGTTCCGGCGAACCACGGCTGATGCCGAGTTGCAGGCGTCCACCGGCGATGAGGTCGGCCGAACCTCCATCCTCCGCCATGTAGAACGGGTTTTCATAACGCATGTCGATGACGCCGGTGCCGATCTCGATATTTTTCGTTCTGGCGCCGACGGCGGCCAGAAGCGGAAAAGGTGAGGCAAGCTGGCGGGCGAAATGGTGCACGCGAAAATAAGCGCCATCGGCGCCGAGTTCTTCAGCGGCCACGGCAAGGTCTATCGATTGCAGCAGCGTGTCGGCCGCCGAGCGGGTCTGCGACTGGGGTGAGGGTGTCCAGTGGCCGAAGGATAAAAATCCGATCTTTTTCATGATGACCTTCCAGATGTCGGAGGATGCCGGTTTTCACAAACCGGCTTCGTTGTTGTCAGTCATATAAGCAACTGCGCACATCCTCCAATCCGTCACCCGTAAACACGGTGTCGCCGAAATGTGAACGATGGCCGTTTCAGGCAATCGTCCTGCGGTCGAGGATGAAGAGATTTTCGTGGGCGCGTGCGGTGGTCAGGATGAAATCCATCAGCGAGCGCACACGCGGCACGTTGGCAAGATCCTGATGGCTGGTCAGCCAATAGCCGCGCCGTAGTTGCACTTCGTCGGCAAGAACCATCTGCAAGTCCGGAAAACGGGCGGCGATGAAGTTCGGCAATATGCACAGGCCGCGGCCGCTCAGCGTGGCGGTCAGCTGGGCGAAAATGCTCGATGACTGAAAATTGGGGCGCAGGCCGGGCATCACGTCGCGCATGTAATCGAGGCCCGGCGAAAAAATCAGGTCCTGCACGTAACCGATGAAGAAATGGTCGGGCAAATCCTCACGCCGCGTGATTTTCGGATGTCCGGCGAGATAGGAACGCGAGGCATAGATATGCAGTGTGTAATCGATGATCTGTTCATTGATATAGGGACCGGCTTTTGGTGGATCGAGCGTGACGGCCACATCCGCTTCCTTTCTGGAAAGCGCCATGATCTGCTGGATCGTCACCATCTCCACCATGATGTGGGGATGGGTGGCGGCGAAGTCTTTCAGCCTCTCCACGAAGAAAAAATTGGAAAAACCTTCAGGGGCGCTTAGGCGCACCACGCCGCGCAGCAGGCTGCCGCTTTCGGAAATATCCGATTGCAGTCTTTCGGCTTCCGCTTCTATGCGCTCGACCGTATCGACCAGCCGGCGCCCGACCGTCGTCAGCTCGTAACCGCGCGGGTTTCGCTCGAACAGCTTGGTTTTAAGCGAGAATTCCAGTCGATCGATGTGGCGGGAGACGGTTGCGTGGCTGGTGCGAAGGCTGCGGGCTGCCGATGAGAGCTGCCCGGTGCGGGCCACGGCCAGAAAATATTGCAGGTCGTCCCAGGTAAAAGGCGTGGCCAATCTCGTCTCCCATTCCGAGTTCTGTTCAAAAATGAACAGTTCCTGTTCGAAATTTGATGATGCCGTGCTCTTGTGTCAACCGAGGAATTCGAGAAATCTAAAACCAGGATGCGTCGCTTTGAGGAGAGTGGCGTGACCGTTCGGATGCAGCACCCGGGACGAACGCCATGCGGCTTCGTTCACTGTTGCACAGACAATCTGAGGCTCGCAATCATCTCTGGGAGGAGAAGTCATGCGCAAGAGTATCGTTTTATCCACGGCCATGGCACTGGCCGCCGGCACCGCCGCTTATGCCGCCGAGATTTCGGACGGCAAGGTCAAGATCGGTATCCTGAATGACCAGTCCGGCGTTTACGCCAACTTTGGCGGTAAGTACTCTTACGAGGCCGCGAAGATGGCGGTTGAGGATTTCGGCGGCAAGGTGCTCAATGCGCCGGTTGAGGTCGTGACCGCCGACCACCAGAACAAGGCGGACGTGGCCTCCAACATTGCCCGGCAATGGTACGACACCGAACAGGTGGATTCGATCATGGAGCTGACATCGTCGTCAGTGGGCCTGGCCGTGCAGGCGCTCTCCAAGGACAAGAAGAAGATCACCGTCAACACCGGTGCGGCAACCACCGAACTGACCGGCAAGCAGTGCAGCCCCTATGGTTTCCACTGGGCGTATGACACCTATTCGCTGGCGGTCGGCACCGGCGGCGCGCTGGTGAAGCAGGGCGGCGACAGCTGGTTCTTCCTGACTGCGGACTATGCTTTCGGTTACTCGCTGGAAGAAAACACCGCCAATTTCGTCAAGGCCAATGGCGGCAAGGTTCTGGGCTCCGTGCGCCATCCGCTGGCGACGACGGATTATTCCTCCTTCCTGCTGCAGGCGCAGTCTTCGGGCGCGAAGGTCATTGGCCTTGCCAATGCGGGCCTCGACACCTCCAACGCCATCAAGCAGGCGGCTGAATTCGGCATCGTTGCCGGCGGCCAGCGGCTTGCCGCTCTTCTCTTCACGCTCGCCGAAGTCCATGGCCTCGGTCTTGAGGCGGCGCAAGGTCTGACGCTGACGGAAGGTTTTTACTGGGACCGCGACGATGAATCGCGCAAGTTCGGCGAGCGTTTCAAGGAACGCACCGGCGCAATGCCGAACATGGTGCATGCCGGCACCTATTCCGCCGTGCTGCACTACCTGAAGGCCATCGAAAAGGCCGGCACTGATGATGCCGATGCCGTCGCCAAGGCCATGAAGGAAATGCCCGTCAACGACGTCTTCTCCAAGGACGGCCATGTGGCCGCCAATGGCCGCATGATCCACGACATGTATCTCATGGAAGTGAAGAAGCCGGATGAGAGCAAGCAGCCGTGGGATTATTACAAGGTGCTCGCCACCATCCCCGGCAAGGAAGCCTTCATGGACCCTGCAAAAAGCGGTTGCCCGCTGGTGACGCAATAAAAGACTGACGCAATAAAGGGGAAAGTTTCATGATGATCGCTCCCGCCCCCGCCGGGCAGGCCGAACCTCGCGTCGTTCTTTCGGCGCGTGGTCTCAGCAAAACCTTCGGCGCATTCGCAGCCGTGAAAAACGTCGATCTCGACGTCCACCATGCCCGCGTTCATGCGCTGATCGGCCCAAACGGCGCCGGCAAGACTACGGTCTTTAATCTGTTGACCAAGTTTCTCCAGCCGACGGGCGGAGCGATCACTTTCATGGGAACGGATATAACAAGGACGCCACCGGACAAGGTGGCGCGTCTCGGCCTCGTCAGGTCTTTCCAGATATCGGCGGTGTTTCCGCATCTGACGGTTCTGGAAAATGTGCGGGTAGCGTTGCAGCGTCCGAATGGCCTTGCAACGCAGTTCTGGCTGCCGCTCTCCTCGCTCGACAGGCTGAATGCCCGCGCCGAGGAGCTGATCGCAACGGTTGGCCTGACACGGGAAAAACATGCGCTTGCGGCCGATCTTTCTTACGGCCGCAAGCGGGTTCTCGAAATCGCCACCACGCTGGCGCTCGATCCCAAGGTTCTGCTGCTGGACGAGCCGATGGCCGGCATGGGTGGGGAAGATGTCTCCCATGTCGCCGAGCTTATCCGCGAGGTGGCAAAGACACGTGCGGTGCTGATGGTCGAACATAATCTGAAAGTCGTTGCCGATATCTGCCATCACGTCACGGTGCTGCAGCGCGGTGAAATTCTGGCGGAGGGCGATTATGCCGCCGTTTCGGCCGATCCGCGTGTGCGCACGGCCTATATGGGCACGGAGGAGGCTTGATATGGCGGCAATGCTCGAAGTCTCCAACCTGAAATCCTGGTATGGCGAAAGCCAGGCCCTGCACGGCGTCGATCTGACGGTCGGCGAGGGCGAAACCATCACCATTCTCGGCCGCAACGGCGTGGGCAAAACCACGACGCTGCGCACCATCATGGGCATCATCCGCAACCGCAAGGGCGTCATTAAGCTCGGCGGCAAGGATATGATGCCGGTGCCGCTGCATCGCACGGCAAAATACGGCATCGGTTTCGTGCCGGAAGAACGTGGTATCTTCGCAACGCTGAGTGTCGAGGAAAACCTGAAGCTGCCGCCCGTTGTCGCATCCGGCGGCATGACGCTCGATGAAATCTACGAACTGTTTCCCAATCTCCATGAGCGCCGCATGAGCCCCGGCACCAAGCTTTCCGGTGGCGAGCAGCAGATGCTGGCCATGGCGCGCATCCTGCGCACCGGGGTGAAGGTGCTGCTGCTTGATGAACCGACGGAGGGGCTTGCACCCGTCATCGTGCAGCGCATCGGCGAAGTGCTGCAAAAGCTGAAGAGCCGCGGCATGACCGTGGTTCTGGTGGAGCAGAATTTCCGTTTCGCAAGCCGCATTGCCGACCGCTTCTACCTGATGGATCATGGCCAGATGGTCAGCAATTTTCCGGTGGGCGAGCTTTCCGGCCGCATGGGCGAACTCAATAAAGTGCTGGGGGTTTAACGATGACAATGATCTTCGGCATTCCAATTCAGGCCCTGCTCGGGCAATTGCTGATCGGCCTTATCAACGGCTCTTTTTATGCCCTGCTGTCGCTCGGCCTGGCCGTCATTTTCGGCCTGCTGCGCGTCATCAATTTTGCCCATGGGGCGCAATATATGCTCGGCGCTTTCGTCGCCTTTCTCGGCCTGCAATATTTCGGCATCAATTTCTGGGCGGCACTGGTGGTGACACCGCTCGTCGTTGCTCTTTTCGGTGCGATCGTCGAACGCCTTCTGCTGTCGCGGCTTTATGATCTTGATCCGCTTTACGGGCTGCTTTTCACTTTCGGCCTGGCGCTTGTGGTGGAAGGCACGTTCCGCTGGCTTTACGGCGCTGCCGGCCAGCCCTATTCGGTGCCGCGTGAGCTTGCCGGCGGCACCAATCTCGGCTTCATGTTCCTGCCGAATTATCGCGCCTTCGTTGTCGTCATTTCGCTGGTTGCCTGCCTTGCCACCTGGGCGCTGATCGAAAAGACGCGGCTCGGTTCCTATCTGCGGGCGGCGACGGAAAACCCGACGCTGGTGCAGGCTTTCGGCATCAACGTGCCGGTGCTCCTGACGCTGACCTACGCATTGGGTGCCGGCCTTGCAGGCTTCACCGGCGTGCTGGCGGCGCCCATCTATCAGGTCTCGCCGCTGATGGGCACCAACCTCATCATCGTGGTCTTCGCCGTGGTCGTCGTCGGCGGCATGGGGTCGATCATGGGGGCCATCGTCACCGGTTACATGCTCGGCATCGCCGAAGGGCTGACCAAGGTGTTTTACCCTGAAGCCTCCAACATCGTCATCTTCGTCATCATGGCCTTTGTGCTGCTCATCCGCCCCGCCGGACTTTTCGGAAAGGACGCCTGATATGTCCAAAGCCACCCATACCACCGCCGGTACGATGCCGCAGACGGAAGTTTCGACGACTGCCGGAACCATCAAGACCGTGCTCATTCTGGCGGGGCTTGCCGTGCTCATCGCCGCGCCGATGTTCGTTTACCCGATCTTTCTGATGAAGCTCCTGTGCTTTGCACTGTTTGCCTGCGCCTTCAATCTGCTGATCGGTTACACGGGACTGCTGTCCTTCGGCCATGCGGCGTTTTTCGGCGGTGCGGCCTATTTCACGGCCTATTCGGTGAAGGAATGGGGCGTGACGCCGGAGATCGGTCTTGTGATCGGTATGGCGGGTGCTGCCCTTCTCGGCCTCGTCATCGGCTTTTTCGCCATCCGTCGTCAGGGCATCTATTTCGCCATGATTACGCTCGCGCTGTCGCAGATGTTTTATTTCTTCTGCCTTCAGGCGCCGTTTACCCATGGCGAGGACGGGTTGCAGGGCGTGCCGCGCGGCCATCTCTTCGGCCTTCTCGATCTCAACGCGCCACTCAACATCTATTACACGGTGCTGGCGGCCTTTGTGCTTGCACTGTTGGTCATCTGGCGTTTCGTCAACTCGCCCTTCGGCATGATCCTGAAATCCATCCGCGAAAACGAGCAGCGCGCCATTTCGCTGGGCTACAGCGTGCAGCGTTACAAGCTCGGCGCCTTCGTCATGTCGGCGGCGCTTGCCGGGCTTGCGGGCGGTCTGAAGGCGTTGGTCTTCCAGTTCGCCACGCTGACCGATGTGACCTGGCAGATGTCCGGCGAAGTGATCCTGATGACGCTGCTCGGCGGCATCGGCACCATGATCGGCCCGATCTTCGGCGCGGGCCTGGTGGTCACCCTGCAGAACTATCTCGCGACATCGGATTTCCCGGTCACCATCATTACCGGCCTTGTGTTCATGGCCTGCGTTCTGGTGTTCCGGCGCGGTTTGATCGGCGAATTTTATGCGTCGCGGCTCGGGAGAAAACTCGGCTTCCAGCACCGCGGCTAGACATTTTTGAAAAACACTTGAGAGGCCTCCCCCGCGTCCGGGACGACGCGGCAAGGGCGGCGTATGGAGAAGAGCATGGGCGAATATGACTATATCGTCATCGGAGCGGGGAGTGCCGGATGCGTTCTCGCCAACCGCCTTTCGAAAGACCCGAACAACCGCGTGCTGCTTCTGGAAGCGGGAGGCAACGACAATTACCACTGGATCCATATTCCGGTCGGTTATCTCTATTGCATCAACAACCCGCGCACCGACTGGTGTTTCAAGACGGCGGAAGAGCCGGGCCTTAACGGCCGCGCGCTGATCTATCCGCGCGGCAAGGTTCTGGGCGGCTGTTCCTCCATCAACGGCATGATCTACATGCGCGGCCAGGCGCGGGACTATGACGTCTGGCGGCAGCTTGGCTGCGAGGGCTGGGGCTGGAACGATATCCTGCCCTATTTCCTGAAGTCGGAGGATTTTTATCGCGGCAAGAGCGATCTGCATTCCGCCGGCGGCGAATGGCGGGTGGAAAAAGCCCGGGTGCGCTGGGATGTGCTGGATGCCTTCCAGAAGGCGGCGGGCGAGGCCGGCATTCCCGCGACTGACGATTTCAACCGGGGCGACAATGAGGGTGCCGGTTATTTCGATGTGAACCAGCGCTCTGGCTGGCGCTGGAACACGGCGAAAGCCTTCCTGAAACCGGCGCTTGGTCGTAAAAACCTGACGGTTTTGACCAAAGCTCACGTCAAACGGCTTATCATCGAAGAAGGTCGGGTTACGGGTGTCGAGTTGCACCATGACGGCGTTCTGAAAAAGATGCGGGCGCGGCGCGAGACGGTGCTTTCCGCCGGCGCTATCGGCTCGCCGCATGTTCTGGAGCTTTCCGGTGTCGGCCGTGGCGATGTGCTTCAGGCCGCCGGTATCGACACCGTGGCCGAGGTTCAGGGCGTGGGAGAAAACCTGCAGGATCACCTGCAACTGCGCATGGTCTATAAGGTCTCCGGTGTTCTGACGCTGAACGAACGGGCCTCCACCCTGTTCGGCAAGGCACGGATCGGTCTTGAATATGCGCTGACCCGCTCCGGGCCGATGTCGATGGCGCCGAGCCAGCTCGGCGTCTTCACCCGTTCTTCGCCGGAAAAGGAAACTGCCGATCTGGAATATCATGTCCAGCCGGTTTCGCTCGACAAGTTCGGTGATCCGGTTCACACTTTTCCTGCCATTACTGCAAGTGTCTGCAATCTGCGGCCGGAAAGCCGTGGCTCAGTGCATGTGAAAGGACCGGATTTCGCCATGCAGCCGGAAATCCGCCCGAACTATCTTTCCACGGAAGGCGACCGCCAGGTGGCCATCGATTCCATGCGGCTGACGCGCCGCATCGTCGCCCAGCCGGCCTTTGCCCGGTTCAAGCCACAGGAATACCGGCCCGGCCCGTCCTTTGAAAACGATAATGATCTCGCCAGGGCGGCGGGCGATATCGGCACCACCATTTTTCATCCCGTTGGCACGTTACGCATGGGGTCGGATGTGGAAAGCGTTGTCGATAACAGGCTGAAGTTCCGCAGGCTTGCGGGGCTGCGCGTCGCGGATGCCTCCATCATGCCGCGGATCACATCCGGAAATACCAATTCGCCAACGATCATGATTGCCGAAAAGGCTGCCGACATGATCCTTGCGGATAATCGTTGAGAGGAACGCTCCCATGAAGACCGTCGCTTTTATCGGACTTGGACATATGGGCCTGCCGATGGCCGCCAATCTCGTCAAGGCGGGTTATACCGTGAAGGGTTTTGACCTTTCCGAAACCTGCCGTGCGGAAGCGAGGCAAGCCGGTATTCCCATTGCTGCGGATTCCGCCGAGGCGACGGCAGCGGCTGATGTGATCATCACCATGCTGCCGAAGGGCGAACATGTGGTTTCGGTCTATGGTGATCTGGTACAAAAAGTCTCCGCCGGGACGCTCCTTATCGATTGCTCGACTGTGGATATGGAAAGCGCGCTGAAGGCGCATGAGCTGGCCGCTTCTGCCGGTTGCCCCTCCGTCGATGCGCCTGTCTCCGGCGGCACGGGTGGGGCTTCCGCCGGCACATTGACCTTCATGTGCGGCGGCGAGGCCGACGCCTTTTCGGCGGCAAAGCCGGTGCTGGAGGCAATGGGCAAAAAGATCGTCCATTGCGGCAAGCGTGGCAATGGCCAGGCGGCGAAGATCTGCAACAACATGATCCTTGGCATTTCCATGATCGCGGTTTCGGAAGCCTTCGTGCTTGGCGAAAAACTCGGTCTTTCGCATCAGGCGCTGTTCGATGTTGCCTCCACCTCTTCAGGGCAGTGCTGGTCGCTCACCACCTATTGCCCGGTGCCGGGGCCGGTGCCGACATCGCCCGCCAACAAGGATTACCAGCCCGGATTTGCGGCGGCCCTGATGCTCAAGGATCTGAAGCTCTCGCAAGAGGCCGCCAATGGAGCCGGGGCTTCGACCCCGCTTGGTGCTGCGGCATCGGCGCTTTACGAGAACTTCGTCGGCGAGGGCGGTGGCGGGCGCGATTTTTCCGCCATCGTCGAGATGCTGCGCGGGAGCGAAGCATGACGGACGCCGCGCCTTCCGATATTTTGTGGGTGCCGACGAGGGAAAGGCTGGCGCGCTCGGCGCTTTTTTCCTTCGCAGAGAAAACGGCAAAACTGCACGGGGTGGCCGCCGATGATTATGCCGGCCTGCTGCGCTGGTCCATCGATGCACCGGACGCTTTTTACGATGCTCTGTGGGATGAACTTGGGATTATCGGTACGCGCGGCGAAACAGCGTTCAAGGCTGATGCGACGATGCGTGAGGCCGAATTTTATCCGGGTGCGCGGCTCAACTATGCCGAAAACCTGCTGCGCGATGCCGACGAGAGGCTGGCCATCATCGCCCATCGGGATGACGGAACGCGGCGCGAAATAAGCCGAAGAGACCTTTACGACGATGTTTCCCGTCTGGTACAGGCGCTCGCCCATGCGGGCGTCAAGGAAGGCGACCGGGTGGGAGCCATCGTTACCCATGATATCGAGGCGATCGTCAGCTATCTCGCAGTCAGCGCCATCGGTGCGATCTGGTCGTCCTGCTCGCCGGATTTCGGCCCGGCGGGCGCTTCAGACCGTCTGTCGCAGATCGACCCGAAAATCCTGATCGCCGTGCCGGAATATGGTTATGCCGGCAAACGCATCGATGTTGGCCCGACCATCCGTGCCGTGGCGGAAAGTGCGAGGCCCGAAAAGATCGTGCTCATCGGTGATGCGGTTCCTTCCGGCCTTGCCGATCTCGGCTGCGTGACGCTCCCGGATTTCGTCGCGCCATATAAGGCGGGGGAGATTGCCTTCAACCGTCTGCCGATCAAGGCGCCGCTGGCGATCCTTTATTCCTCCGGCACGACAGGCAAGCCGAAATGCATCACCCATTCCGGCGGCGGGCTGCTGCTTCAGCACATGAAGGAGCAGAAGCTGCAATGCGATATCCAAGAAGGGGAGCGCTTCTTCTATTTCACCACCTGTGGCTGGATGATGTGGAACTGGCAGATCTCCGGTCTGGCGCTTGGCGCAACGCTCGTCACCTATGACGGCAATCCCGGTTACCCCAACCCTGCGCGGCTGATCGACCTCATCGACGCGGAACGGATCGCCACCTTCGGCACCTCGGCAAAATTCATCGATGCCTGCCTGAAGGCCGGGCTGAAACCGCGTGAAAGTCATGACCTGCCCTCGCTGAGGACGATCCTTTCCACCGGCTCGCCGCTCATCCCGCAATCCTTCGATTATATCTATCGCGACTGGAAGGCGGATGTGCATCTCGCCTCCATTTCCGGCGGCACGGACATCTGCGCCTGTTTCCTTGGCGGCAATCCGCTGCAGCCGGTTCATCGCGGTGAATTGCAGGGCGCGATGCTCGGCATGGATATCGATACGCTTGACGATGAAGGTCGTTCCGTTCGCGGCGTTGCCGGTGAGCTGGTCTGCCGCAATGCGCATATCTCCATGCCGGTCAAATTCTGGGGCGATGAGGATGGCTCGCGGTATCAGGCCGCCTATTTCGACCGTTTCCCCGGCATCTGGGCGCATGGCGATTTCGCCGAACTGCGCCCATCCGGCGGATATGTCATCCACGGCCGTTCGGACACGACGCTTAATCCCGGCGGGGTCCGCATCGGTACGGCCGAAATCTACCGGCAGGTGGAAACCGTGCCTGAAGTCGAGGAAGCCATTGCCGTCGGGCAGGATATCGACGGCGACCAGCGGGTCATCCTCTTCCTGCGCATGAAGGGTGGTGCGGCCTTGACGGAAGAGCTGGAAAAGACCATCCGCAGTCGCATTCGCTCGGGCGCCACGCCGCGGCATGTGCCGGCAAGGATCATTGCCGTCAGCGCCATTCCCCGCACACGCTCCGGCAAGATTTCCGAAATCGCGGTGCGCGACACCATCCATGGCCGGCCGGTGAAGAATGTCGATGCGCTTGCCAACCCGGAATCGCTCGAGCTTTTCCGCAATCTGCCGCAGCTGAAGGACTAGGCCGATGGAGGACCAACCGAAAACCGTGCTCGTCACCGGTTCCACCAGCGGCATCGGGCTCGCTATCGCCAAACGTTTTGCCGAGGCGGGGTATCTGGTCGCGGTGCATGGCATAGAGACGCCGGAAGAGGCGACGCAGGCCCTGGAGATGGTTGCGAAGGTGGCACGGTACAGGCCGGTCTATTTTTCGGCCAACCTCGCAAACTACGACGAAAGCGCCCATCTGCCGGAAACCGTCATCGCCGAATTCGGCCACATCGATGTGCTCGTCAACAATGCCGGCATCCAGAAGGTCGCGCCGATCGACGAGTTCGATTTCGCCGATTTTTCCCGCATCGTTGCCATTTCGCTCGACAGTGCCTTTCACACCATCCACGCAGCCCTGCCGGGCATGAAGGAACGTGGGTGGGGCCGCATCGTCAACATCGCCTCCGCCCACGGCCTGCGCGCCTCGCCCTTCAAGGCGCCCTATGTGGCGACCAAACATGCGGTGGTGGGGCTGACGAAAAGCGTGGCGCTGGAAGTGGCCGAACTCGGCATCACCTGTAATGCCATCTGCCCCGGTTATGTCTGGACTCCGCTGGTTGCTGCGCAGGTCGCGGATCAGGCCCGGGTGCATGGCATGAGCGAGGAGGATGTGGTGAAAAAGGTGATGCTTGCGCCGCAGCCGACCCGGCAATTTGTGCAACCGGAAGAAGTGGCGGAAATGGCGCTTTATCTTGCCGGCGACATGGCGCGGTCGATCACCGGAACGAATATTTCCATCGACGGCGGCTGGACCGCGAAGTAGTTTCTGCCGGCATGTCCCGCAAAGCCGCTTCGCTTCCTCCCGGCTTTATTCTGCGATTTTCCACTTTATAGCTGTGTGGGGCGCTGAAACGCGAAGATACAGGCTGCTGAACTGACGCTTTGTGGCGTATTATTAGCACAATCTGACTATTCTCTGCGGTTGTAGCGCAATAGGGGGTGCACATTAACGGCGAACATGCCACAGTGAGGGCATTGTTTTTAATTGATCTATTTTTCTGATAGTTATGATGTTGAGAATTTTTACTTTTCTGGAGATTCTGCCGGTATGGCGCAGCCGTCGCCTTGAGGCAAAAAAATATCGGGCTGCCGGCGGTCATTCCGAATTTGGTGGGGTGCGACCGCCTGCGCGGTTGAACCAGACCCCCGACACTGCGAGCGCTGGAACCGTCCCGGACAAGCCGGGCGAAACGGTGGATGCCCGGCGGACAACCTCCTGGCTGGGGCTCAGGCAAAGCTTCAGTGAAATCGAGACGGCGGCCGCTCCGGATCTCGATATGCCTTGTCCAGCCGAGTGTAACTGAAGGCTCTCTCTTCTCTCTGGAACCAAACCGTGACCCTGCGGATTAAATTCACAGGTTACAGGGAGTAAAAGATATGGCCAGAGAAAATGCCAGCTATCTCCACGGTCGGGACGCTCCGAAAACGGAGACGGCAACCCAGGCGCGGCAGGGGTCCAGAGGACGGCCGGTTCTTGTCATACTGATTGTCAGTGTTCTTCTCGCGTTGGTCGTCTGGGCGGTTGTGGAATATTCGGTTTTTGAGCCGGATGAAAACCGTCCGCAAAGCACGCAGACCGAGACGGCACCCGTGCCGCAGCAGCCTTCCGGCTCCGGCAGCTTCGACAACAACCCTGCAAATGGCGGTGCTGCACCTCCCGCTTCGACGGATACGAATCCGACG
The DNA here is from genome assembly GCF_041414895.1 of Agrobacterium sp. O3.4. Taxonomy (NCBI): domain Bacteria; kingdom Pseudomonadati; phylum Pseudomonadota; class Alphaproteobacteria; order Hyphomicrobiales; family Rhizobiaceae; genus Agrobacterium; species Agrobacterium sp. O3.4. Next base: position 48,868 of record NZ_JALPZP010000004.1, on the reverse strand, counting down.
CGTCAGGACTCGACGGGAGCGCCACAAAACCCCTGACGACCATGACGTGAAATTTTTCACGACAAATGAATAGTTTGTGTGGAACCAGATTGGCCCCGATTTCATTTCACCCAAAGTGACAGGAATCGGGGGTTTCATTCATGGCAGTCACCGTCACTGCAGTTATTCTCACGCTGATCGGCCTTGCGCTGTTTGGTTTCGGCTCCCAGCTGGTGATGCTGGGCGGCAGTTTTTATTATGTCCTTTCCGGGCTGGCTTTTCTGTTGACGGCTATTTTGCTGTTTCAGCGCAATCGCGCAGCACTCCACGTCTATGCCGTCTTCATTGTCGCGACACTTGCCTGGGCGGTCTGGGAAGTCGGTTTCGACTGGTGGCAGCTCGGCCCACGTGGCGGTATCATCATTCTCATCGGCGTTTGGATGCTGGTGCCCTGGGTCAGAAAGCCGCTTGGTTTTTCAAGCCCGACCGGGCTCAGCTACGGCCCCAATGCCTGGCCGCTTGTGTTATCGGTTCTCGCTTCCATGGCCGTGGCCGGATACTCGATGGCGCAGGATCCGCACGACCAGGCAGGTTCCCTGCCTCAGGAAATTGCGTTGGCGACGCCCGATTTGGGCGGCAACGTGCCGGATGCGGACTGGCATCAATATGGCCGCACGCCCTTTGGCCAGCGTTACTCACCGCTGACCCAGGTGAATGTCGACAATGTCTCGCAGCTGAAGGAAGCCTGGCGTTACCAGACGGGCGACGTGAAGCTACCCGACGATGTCGGCGAAACCACCTATCAGGTGACGCCGCTCAAGGTCGGCAACACGCTTTATATCTGCACGCCGCATAACTGGGCGATTGCCATCGATGCGGCAACCGGCAAGGAAAAGTGGAAATACGACCCGAATGTCGGTCTCAATCCCGACCGCCAGCACCAGACGTGCCGCGGCGTTTCCTATTATGCCGAGCCGAATGCGGCTCAAGGCACGGCATGCGCAGAGCGCGTCTACCTGCCGACGTCGGATGCGCGGCTGATCGCGCTTGATGCTGCGACCGGTCAGGTCTGCACCTCCTTTGCCGATCAGGGTGTTCTGCATCTCGAACAGGGCATGAAGTACAATCCTGCCGGTTATTATTATTCGACCTCGCCGCCCGTCATCGCGGCGGGCAAGATCATCATCGGCGGCGCGGTAAACGACAATTATTCCACGCAGGAACAGTCCGGCGTCATCCGTGCTTTCGATGTGAACAGCGGTGCCCTGATCTGGAACTGGGATTCCGGCAATCCGGAAAAGACCGAGCCGATTGCGGCGGGCGAGACCTATACCACCAACTCGCCGAACAGCTGGTCAGTGCTGAGCTATGACGAAGGCCTCGGCCTGGTTTATGTCCCGCTGGGCAATCAGGTGCCGGACCAGCTTGGCATGGGCCGCAGCGAGAATGTGGAGAAATATTCCTCCTCCATTGTCGCGCTCGATATCAACACCGGCAAGGACCGCTGGGTTCGCCAGACGGTCCATCACGATTTATGGGACATGGACGTTCCGGCGCAACCGGTGCTGCTCGACATCACCAAGGACGGCCAGAACGTGCCGGCCCTTGTCGGACCCACCAAGCAGGGCGACATCTACGTTCTCGATCGGCGCACCGGCGAGCCGCTTCTGCCGATTACGGAAGAGCCGGCGCCGGGCGGTGCGATCCCTGAAGACTTCACCTCCCCGACGCAGCCGACGACGGCCCTGTCTTTCAAGCCGGAGCCGCTGAAGGAAAAGGACATGTGGGGCGTCTCCATGTTCGACCAGCTCGCCTGCCGCATTCGCTTCCATCAGTTGGACTACAAGGGCCGTTATACGCCGCCCTCGCTTAATGGCTCGATCATCTATCCGGGCAATTTCGGCACGTTCAACTGGGGCAGCGTGGCGGTCGATCCGGAACGTCAGGTCATGTTCGGCATGCCGACATATCTTGCCTTCACCTCCCAGCTCGTGCCGCGCGCCGACATTCCCCCGAAGGGACAGGATGAGAAGGGCAGCGAGCAGGGCCTGAACCGCAATGATGGCGCACCTTATGGCGTGTTCATGGGGCCGTTCCTTGGCCCGTTGCAAATCCCCTGCCAGGCACCGCCATGGGGTTATGTCGCGGGTGCCGATCTGCGCACCGGCGATATCGCCTACAAGCACAAGAATGGCACGGTCTATGACATGACGCCGCTGCCGCTGCCCTTCAAGGTTGGCGTGCCCGGCATTGGTGGGCCGATGATCACCAAGGGCGGCGTGGCCTTCCTCGGTGCCGCTGTCGATAACTTTCTGCGCGCTTACGACCTCACCACCGGCAAACAGCTGTGGGAAGCGCGTCTACCGGCCGGTGGCCAGGCAACGCCCATGACCTATGCGCTGGAAGGCGGCAAGCAATATGTGGTGATGGTTGCGGGTGGCCATGGTTCCGTCGGCACCAAGCCGGGCGACTATGTGATCGCTTATACGCTGCCGTAAAACGCGACAGCTTCAGGTAAATAAAAAACCGGAATGGGAGACCATTCCGGTTTTTGCTTGTGCGGTCGAAGCGGTGATCATGCCGCCTTTTTCTGAGCCGCAGCATTGATCGAGGTCTTGGCGAGCGAGGTCAGCGCATCGTCGGTCTTGGTTTCTTCCTTGAGCGTGGCATCCAGCAGTGAAACCGCCTTGGTGTGGCCAAGCTTTTCCGCCCAGGCTTTCAGCGTGCCGTAACGGGCGATTTCATAATGCTCGACGGCCTGGGCCGACGAAATAAGACCGGCATCGAGCGCCGCAGTGCCCTTGAACTCGTCAATGATCTCTTCGCCTTCGGCGATAATGCCCTGGATGGCTTCGCAGGTCTTGCCCTGCGCCCGCTTGCCGATGACTTCGAACACTTCCTGCAGGCGCTCCACGTGCCCCTGCGTCTCTTCCTTGTGTTTTTCAAACGCCTGTTTCAGCTTCGGGTCTGTCGCTGCCCGGGCCATTTTCGGCAGGGCTTTGAGGATCTGCCTTTCGGCGTAATAGATATCCTTCAGCGTGTCGTAAAACAGGTCGTCGAGTTTCTTCTCGGCCATTGTTCCTTCTCCCATGGTATGAAAATGCAGGATGTGCGCCCATGCGCACGGGAGGCAAACCTTTCGCCGCCCCTATGGTTCCGGCTCCGTTGCGCGCAACGTTTATATTGCCGCGCGGAACCAACCGGCCTTCCCGAACTTACTGGTGATGAAATTTCGGGAGGAGACGCGACCATGCCCCAGAGCCTTGCAGAAGAATTTTCCATGAATGTTTCCATGCCTTTCGAGGTGCTGCTGGTGCGCGTGTTTGGCGCGGTCATTCTATGCGGCCTGATCGGTCTGGAGCGGGAATTTCACAAGAATACCGCCGGTCTGCGCACCAACATGCTGATCGGCCTTGCCGCCGTCACCTTCTGTGTCATCACCATCCACATGATGGAGACGATGGCGGAAGGTCATGAGGCCGCACGGCTCGATCCCATCCGGCTGGTGGAGGCCGTGACGGCGGGCATCGCCTTTCTCGCGGCGGGTGTGGTCGTTTATACCAAGGGCGATGTCAAAGGCCTGACGACGGGGGCGAGCATGTGGCTTTCGGCCGCGATCGGCCTCTCTGCCGGGCTCGGCATGTGGCCGCTTGCGCTGTTAGCCTCCGGCGTCGGCATTATCATTCTCTGGACGCTTCGCCGCATGCAGGTGGCCGCCGGTATCAAGGAAGACTGACCGGGCATCAACCGAAGCGGAAAAGATCGGCGTCGGGGTCCTTGCCGCCATTAACGGCGGCGGCGACGATTTCGGCGGCGATCTGGCTGAAGGTGATGCCGTTGCCGCCAAAACCCATGACGGCATAGATATTCTTCATGCCGGGAACTGCGCCGATCAGCGGCAGGCCCGTGGTGGTGGTGCCAAACGCCGCTGCCCAGCGATATTCCGGTTCGCCGATATCGACGCCGAGCAGTTTTTCGATCTTGCTACGGATAATCTTCGTTTTAGAGGCCAGCTTGCGCTCCGACTGGAAGGAGGTAGGGTTTTCCTCATCTTCGCCGCCGGCAATCATGCGTCCGTTTCGGTCGGTGCGCAGATAAAGATAGGGGTCGGAAGCCTCCCAGACGATGTGGTTCTCCAGCCAGTCCGGCAGCTCAAGTCCTTCCCTGCTCGCCAGGGCCCAGGTGGAAATGATCTGGTGTTGCGGACTTTCAAGCATTTTCAGGAATTGATATCCGGTGCAGAAGACGACATTGCGGGCAGACAGGATTTTGCCCTCAGCCGTCGCAAGGACCACCTCGTCACCGAGATTTCTAAGATCGGTAATTTCAAGCTGTGAGACAATTTCAGCGCCTGCACCCGCCGTGTGGCGCAACAGGCCGGCTGTCAGCTGCGCGGGGTTGGCGGAGGCCGAGATGTCGCTGAGAATGGCGGCGGTCCGCTCCAGGCCATATTGTTCTTTCAGTTCCGCAGCACTGAGGAACCTGGCCTCGATGCCGGCCTCCCCGCGCGCGGCCGCTTCCGCCTTCAGCGCACGCGACCCCATTTCATCTCCGGCAAGGTAAAGTGCCTGCTTGCGCGCCATGCTGCAGGAGATGCCAAGCGACGTGACGATTTCTTCGAGACGCAAGACGGCGCGGGCCGAGCGCTGCCATGCCCTGTCGGCGGCATCCTTGCCGATCATCTTTCTGAGTTCCGTCAGCGGCGTGTCGATCTCGTGCTGGATCATCGCGGTGCTGGCCACGCTGCTGCCCATCACCGGTTCTCTCTTGTCGATGATCAGCATGGATTGCCCCGGGCGATGCAGCGCGTGCGACACCAGCGCGCCGCTTATGCCAGCACCGACGACGATCGTGTCGTAACGGTCGGATTTTGGCGTCGTTCCGCTGCGGATGCCGATGCGTGGGCTATCGGCCCAGAGCGGCTTTGAATCCCTGAGATCGCGTTCTTTCGTCAGTTTGGATGTCGGCATGAAATAGTCCTGAAAGGTCTCATGGCTCGGTATAGCCGGATACGTTGAGATTGAGTGTTCCGCGGCGGGGATCGTTGCGGAAGAAAAGCGTGCCGGCGTCCTTTGATTCCGAGGCGACATAATCGAATGTCACATCAGCGCTTTCCTGCATCGTGCCGTCTTGCTGCAGCTCGCCGCGCACTTGCACCTGCGCTGCCGTCGTCATCGAGAGATTGCGGATATCGAACTTCACGCGGTACGGAACGGACTGCCCCTCCACGCTGGTGACGGCTATTTCGAAACGGGCATCCTCCGGCTGGTAACGATAGATATCGTAGGCGATCCAGCCGAGCATGGCCGCAACAAGAAGCGTGCAGATCGCGCCTGTTACCCATTCTATCCAGTGGGGATCGGAACTTTCGGTGTGTTTGTTACCCTTCGATGTCGTCATCTTGTCCTCACAGGATCAATCGGGCGGAGGCCGCGCCGATCGAAGCCGGGACGCCCAGAATGACGGCGGCGCTCATGATCTGCGACAGCGACGTATGGTCGAGACGCTCGAAGGTCCAGAGCGTGTAGATGCTGATGGCGATGGCGATGACATAGCCCGGCAGGGTAAAACGGATGAAGGATTGCCACCAATGCTGCCCATCATGCAGCTGGTGAGAGCCCTTGAAATGAAGCGCATAGACAAAGCCGTGCATGATGGCGATCGACAGTAGGCAAAGCGCCAGAATGTGATAGGGCGTCACCTTGTAGGCGATCAGGATCATCTCTTCCGTCGGCGCGACATTGAGGTTGAGAAAGAGCGCTCCGACCATCATCATGAACAGTTCGTGCAGATAACCGGTCTTGCCGGAATATTCGCCTTCCTCTTCGTCCTGCGCATCCGAATGCTGGCCGAGCTGACTGCGGCCGAGCAGCGCGCCGATGCTCGCCGGAACGGATTGCAGCGCAATCTTTGTGATGATGGTGGAGACGGTCATCTGGTCGTTCAGGATACCGAACAACAGCAGCACAGCGGCGCTGACGGCTATGCCGAGCCCATAGGCCGTGATCGCGTCACGCAGCGCCTGGCCCCGGGAATGAATATTCTCAAAGCCGATGCGGCGGGCGAGAAGCAGCAGCAGCGGCAGGTTGAGGATGCAGAGCAGCAGCAGCCGCCACGGATTGATGTAAAGACCGAGAAACCACATTTCCATGGTCATCAGCATTGGCAGTGCAAACAGCAGGGCACCCGCCGTGCCACGTGCCAGACCGGTCAGAAACTGTCTGACCTCATCGTTATCGGTGTCTTTTCGATTGATTGCTGCCGCCATGCCGCCCCTCACATGGGGGAATAACGCAATGGTGTTTTTCCGGTTCCGCCGTTTATTTGGCGGGATCGATGAGGGCGATACCGAATTCCGGGCGATAGCTGCGCCGCAATTCCGCGGGTGTTTCGCGGATGACCACTTCAAGCGTTGGTCGCACCACGCCCTTCAAAAAATGGCCGCCTTTTGTAGACCCGTCGGCAAAACCCAGAACCACATGCAGATGCGGATTGGGGTCATCGTTTTCATCAAGGGTAATGTCGCCGAGCAGGCTCAGAACCTCGCTCTGCTGGGTAACCGGTATTTCCTTGTACTCCCGCGTCGAAAGATCGAAAAAGGCGAGAGTTGCCGTTGCAAAGGCACCGATGGCCGTCACCGAAGCGGCGTTGATGTTCTCCGTGCCCGCAAAACGGCGGATGGCCTCGAAGGCTTCTTCCTCCGGCTCGATGACGAGAATGAAAGTGCGCTCCGCGCCGCTCGCCAGCAATCTGCTTTTCATGGGTCTCTCCCAATAAAAGTGCCGCCGGAAACCGGCGGCACGGGGTGGTAAGTGCCTTCATGCGGCACGGCGCTCGTGACGGCCTTCCTCAACCTCTTCGACGATTTTCGCAACGAAGGCATCGAGGTCTTCGGGACTGCGGGAGGTGATGATGCCCTTGTCCGTCACCACCTTTTCGTCCTTCCAATTGGCGCCGGCATTTTTCAGGTCTGTCTTGATCGACCAGTAAGAGGTGGCGTCACGACCGCGCAGGGCGTCCGCTTCCACCAGAAGCCAGGGCGCATGGCAGATGGCGGCCACCACCTTGCCGGATTTGACGAAATCGCGAACCACGCGCATCGCATCCTCATCATGGCGCAGAATATCCGGGTTGATCTGGCCGCCCGGAAGAACCAGCGCGTCGAAATCATCCGATTTGACAGTCTTGGCGGAAAGATCCACCGCGATGCTGTCGCCCCAGTTCTTTTCATCCCAGCTCTTGATTTCGCCCGTTTTGATCGAAGCGATCTTTACATCGGCACCTCTGGCCTTCAGCTGGTCGTAGGGCACCCTGAGTTCCGAGCGCTCATAGCCGTCGGTTGCGAGAATGACGATTTTTGCAGCGTTGATTGAAGTCATGTCTGTCTCCTTCGGTGTTCAGTCGTCCTTGTCCGAATTTACGGAAGGCAGGAAAAACTCCACGTCCTTGCGGCGTTCGGCCTCGAGATTTTCGATGTACGTTTGCCAGAATGTCTCAGCGTCTGCCGGTTCCTGATCCCATTGGCGCACGAAGGTCTTGTTGTCGTCGATCATCACCTGACGTGTGCCGCCAAGTCGCAGATATTCTTCCGCAAGTTTGCGCGTTTCGGTCTTTTCCATGTCGCAGCTCCTTGTGCGCGGAAAGTGGGGACGGAGGGACGCCGGATGGGTAAGAAGCTCGACTGCCGCTTCGTTGGCCACCGGGAGAAAACGGAAAAATCCCGATGTTCTTCGGCACCATCACGTCCGTTTGACACGGCGGCCCTCCTGCCAGAACAACGTGAGCTTTCCGGTATGGTTCCGCAGTTTTTCGGGCGGTGTCTGTGCCGGGTGCAAATGTATCGTGCACAATTTTTATCGGAACAAACGGCCAAGTCGCGTTGTTTTACACCCGATGCAGGGGAGGCAGCATGGCAGCCAGACAGAGCGACGGCGAACATTACGGTCATAACCAAGACAAGGGTTTCTGGTCGATCGACTTCGGCAACTCGCCCGTTGTCGGCACGGCCATTCATGACGGTCATTTCATTCGCCCGGAAGTGGCGGGGCTCATGGCTCTTTCACCTGAGCAGAGGCTGCGCGAGGAAGACCCCTTTACCGGCGAGATGATTTCGGGGCTGACAAGTCGCCTCGTCGTTCATCATTCTCGCTTCGAAATCGATCTCAACCGCGCTGCCGATCAGGCGATCTACCTGAAGCCCGAACAATCCTGGGGGCTTGAGGTCTGGAACGAGGAGCCGGCGGAACTAGCGCTTCGGCAATCGCTCGATTTCCACGACGATTATTATGCGATGCTGGAGGCAGTTCTGTCGACGGTGGAGCGACGGCATGGTGCTTTCGTGGTGCTGGACGTGCACAGCTATAATCATCGCCGGCAGGGCGCTGCCGCGCCTGCGACGGCGCAGGCGGAAGCGCCCGATATCAATATCGGTACATTTTCCATGGATCGCAGCCGCTGGAGCGATGTGGTCAGCGCTGTCGGTCATCATTTCGCGTCAGCGACCATCGGCGGTCGACGCCTTGATGTTCGCGAAAACGTGGCGTTTCAGGGCAAAGGGGAACAGACCCGCTTTATCCACGAACGCTTTGCCGAAAACGGCTGCGCGATCGCAATCGAGTTCAAGAAATTCTTTATGGATGAGTGGACGGGAAAGCCGGACACACGGGTGATATCCGATATCCGTGATACGATCGCTGCCCTTCAGCCGGTTCTCGAAAAATGCCTGGGGTCGCGGCGATGAGCGTTTCTTCGGCCCGCAGCGAGCCTTCTCCCATCGTCGACCTGGTGGATGATGTCGTCGCCTGCCTGAAGGGCGGCAAGGCTATCCGCCGGGATGTCGGAAAAAACGGCAGGCTGCACATCGACCGGCCGCTGCCATTCCTCTGCCTGCATCTGACGGGAGGTACGAAAGATCTTGCCGCGCGCGATATTGCCGCCGCCCATGCATCCTATCTCATCGCTTCCACCATTCAGGAGGCCGCGCCGCTGATCGAGGCTGTGGGCGCCGCCATGCTGCAGCGTTTCGGCGCCTTCATAGTCCTCGATATCGGTGAACTGGAACACGATATTCTACTGGCCGACGACTCCCCCTTTCTGCCGCATTATGAGGTTTCCGTTTCAGCGACTTCAGAACCGGAAACGCAGAAAGCCCGCCGGGTCTTCATCAAGGCCGTCTGTGATGCCGAAGTGCGGTTTCGCACGCCGCGTATCACCCGGCCGGAGCCGGAAGCCGATCCGATCCTCAGGTTTCAGAATACCGGTCTGGATTTTCCCTGCATCAGCGTGCGCTTCGCGCCGATCTATCGACAGCCGGAATCCGGTGCCGATTATCCCGGCCTGCGCGAAACGATGATTGCCGATCTTTTCGATGCGGGTTTGCAGGCCTTCTCGTCATTTTCCGCCGGTATGGATGCGCTGAAGGTCACCAGCCACCGGGCGCTTGGCCGCAAGGCCTTTGTCGATGCCGTCCGGCGTGCCGACCGCTCGGTGGATGAGATCGTTTCATCCTTCGATTTTCTTCTGTCGGTTACGCCGATCAATGCCCGCCGGGCCTTTGAGGAGTTTCGCGATGGCAGCTTTCAGTTTGCGCCACGCCTGCTTTACCGGCCGCTCGGCGTTGATGTCGAGGAGCAGAAACGCAAGCTCTATTCCGTCGTTTTCGATCATCTGGAAGACCCGGTGCTCTATCACCTCTACCGGGAGAAACAGCAGGAGATCGACCTGCAACTGACGATGCTTGCGAACCTGCATCATCGCACCTTCACCGATTTTTCACGCGCCCTCTATGGCGCCGTCGAACCCGCTCTTCTGACGCTGGCGCTTCGTGTGCTTGAGGATTGCCCACGCGCCCAGGAAAGCGGCGAAATCGCCATGGTGGACTGTTACGCGGTCGCCAGAAAATCGCGCGAGATGGTCGAGACCTATCTGGCGGAAGAGCCGGAATTCAAGGCTCGCGTCGAAATCCGCGACGACCTGCCGCCCGGCCTGATGGTGACGGGCGAGAAGCTCTTGATTTCCCGCCACACCGTCATGGAACAGCGCCGTGTCGAAGCACTGCTGTCGCATGAGATCGGCGTGCATCTTCTTACCTATTTCAACGGTTCGTTTCAGGGCCTGCGGCTCTTCCGCACCGGCCTTTCCGGTTACGAGGGCGTGCAGGAAGGGCTGGCGGTGCTGGCGGAACATCTGGCCGGTGGCATGACGCGTGAGCGCCTGCGGCTGATTGCCGGCCGCGTCGTCGGCTGCGCCACCATGCTTGATGGCGCGACATTCGTTGAGACCTTCCGCATCATGACCCGTGATCACGGTTTCGACGAGGCAGGCGCCTTCAATATGGTGCTGCGCATCTATCGCGGCGGCGGCCTGTCGAAGGACGCCATTTATCTGCGCGGGCTGGCCGAGGTGCTGGAGCATCTGCGCAGGGGCGGGGCGCTTGATCCATTCTGGATGGGCAAGATCGCCGCTCAACATTTCCCGGTCATGCAGGAACTCGCCCTGCGCGGCCTTTTGCGTCCGCCGGGTGTCAGACCCGCATTTCTGCTGCCCGCCAAGGCCAATGAACGGCTGGAAAAAATACGGGCGGGATTATCCATTGCCGAACTGGCAACATTATAGGAGGGGCTTCATGCGTATCGCATTTTTCGTCAATTCAATCGAAACCGAGGGACCGAATTACGCCACCGGCCTGCTGGCCATGGCGGCGCTCAATCGCGGCCATGAGGTAGTCTACCTGACGCCCGGCGACTTCACTTTGCGCTCGGATGACAGCCTGACCATCCATGCCACCGTGCTGCCGAAGGCGAAAATCAAAAAGGGCGAGACGTTCCACACCACGCTTCAGGATAAGGCGCTGGAGCGGCGGACCATGGATATCGAGGAAATCGATGCACTGATGCTGCGCAACGACCCGTCGCTCGACCAGACGACGCGGCCGTGGGCGGTGCATGCCGGCATCCTGTTCGGGCGGCTTGCCGAACAGCGCGGCGTCGTGGTTCTGAACGATCCGGAAGGTCTGGCGCTCGCCCAGAACAAGCTCTATTTCCAGAGCTTTCCGGAAATCGTCCGGCCGACCACGATCATTTCGCGCAATGTCGATGAGATCCGCGCCTTTGCCGATGCGCATCCCAAGGGCGTCATCGTCAAGCCGCTGCAGGGTTCGGGCGGCAAGAACGTCTTCAAGATCGGTTCCAGCAAGGAAGCCAATCTCAACCAGATTTTCGAGGCGGTGAGCCTCGAGGGTTATCTGATCGCGCAGGCCTATCTGCCGGCCGCCAAGGACGGGGACATCCGCTTCTTCATGATGAATGGCCGACCGCTGATGCGGGACGGCAAATATGCCGCACTCCGCCGTGTGCCGGCGAAAGGCGATCTGCGCTCCAACATTCATGCCCAGGGCACGGCAGAAGCCGTGAAGGTGACGGACGACATCGTGGCGCTTGCCGAAATGATGCGGCCGAAGCTCGTGGAGGACGGCATGTTTCTGGTCGGGCTCGATATCGTCGGTGACAAGATACTGGAAGTGAATGTGTTTTCGCCCGGTGGCTTGTCGAATATCCTCGAACTCACCAATGTCGATTTCAGCGATACGATCATCGACGCGGTGGAAACCAAAGTCTCCATGCAGGCCGCATCGGGCGGGGCCCTCTCCAACCGGTTGCTCGCAACGCTTTGAACTACTCCCGCAACTCGGCTGATTGCATTTGCCGATACCAGGCGACGAGGGCCTTGATGCCCTCTTCGACCGGGGTCTGCGGCACATAACCGGTCAGTGCCCTCAGAAGATCGGGTGAGGCAAAGGTGCGGGGAACGTCGCCCTGCTGCATCGGCAGCATGTTGCGGATTGCCGGCTTGCCGACTGCCTTTTCGATCGTTTCGACGAAATGCATCAGCTCCACCGGCTGGCCGCCGCCAATATTGACGACGCGGAAGGGCGCGTGATGCGAGAGCGTGTCGATGACACCATTCTGCGTAACCCGGTTTTCTTCGGACGGGATGATCTGGCTCAGCCGGACGATGCCTTCGACCAGATCGTCGATGTAGGTGAAGTCGCGGCTCATATTGCCCTGGCCATAAATGTCGATTGGCCGGCCGTTGGAGACGGCATCGACGAATTTGATCGGCGCCATGTCCGGCCGTCCCCACGGCCCGTAAACCGTGAAGAAGCGGAAGGCGGTGGTGGGCAATTTGTGTAGATGGGCATAGCTATGCGCCATCAGCTCCATCGATTTTTTGGTGGCGGCATAAAGCGTCATTGGCTCGTCGGCCTTGTCACTCTCCGCAAAGGGGATTTTTTCGTTGGCGCCGTAGATGGAGGAGGTCGATGCCAGCATCAGGTGCTTGACCTCAAGGCTTCTCGCGAGCTCCAGCATGTTGAACGAGCCGATGAGATTGGAATCGATATAGGCGCGCGGATTTTCAAGGCTGTAACGAACACCGGCCTGGGCGGCGAGATGGATGATGATCTCAGGTTCTGCGGCCTCCGCCGCCCGCTTCAGCGCATCGGTATCTTCCAGCATGCCGATTTCGGCCCGGAAGCCGTTGGAGCGGGAAAGGATGGCGTGGCGTTTTTCTTTCAGGCTGACATCGTAATATTTCGTCATGCCGTCGAAGCCGGTCACGAAGTGTCCCGCATCCAGCAGCCGCTTTGCGACGTAAAAGCCGATGAAGCCTGCCGTGCCGGTAACCAGATAACGCATGATGACTATATCCCGAATCTGTTGGTGCGTTTGCGGTTAAACCGAAGCGCGAAAATTGTTTCAGTGAAATTCCAGACGACGAAGCGCTAGAGTTCCTTGCCGGCGGTATCCTCATGCGGGCGGCCGACGGCGGCATAGATGAAACCATGCGCGGCAACTTCATCGGTGCGGTAAATATTGCGCAGGTCCACCAGAACAGGGTTTTTCATGATCGCCTTCAGGCGCGGCAGATCAAGCGCGCGGAACTGGTTCCATTCCGTCACGATCACCACGGCATCGGCATCTTGCGCTGCCTCGTAGGGGCCCGTTGCGTATTCGATATCCTCCATCAGATGGCGGGCATTCGCCATGCCTTCGGGATCGTAACCGACCACTTTCGCCCCACCGTCCTGCAGGGTCTGGATGATGGCGATCGCCGGGCTGTCGCGCATGTCGTCGGTATTCGGCTTGAAGGTCAGGCCAAGCACGGCGATCTTCTTGCCACGCACGTCGCCGCCCACGGCGTTGATAACCTTGCGGCCCATGGCGCGCTTGCGGTTGTCGTTGATGGCGATGGTGGTTTCGATCAGCCGCACCGGCGCGTCATAATCCTGCGCGGTCTTGGCAAGCGCCAGCGTATCCTTTGGGAAACAGGAGCCACCATAACCGGGGCCTGCATGCAGGAACTTCGAGCCGATGCGGCCATCGAGACCGATGCCGCGCGACACGTCCTGCACATTGGCGCCGACCTTTTCGCAGAGATCGGCCATTTCGTTGATGAAGGTGATCTTCATCGCCAGAAAGGCGTTGGCGGCGTATTTGATCAGTTCCGAGGCGCGTCGCGTGGTGAAGAGCAGCGGCGACTGGTTGAGGTAGAGCGGACGGTACACCTCCGTCATGACAGGGCGGGCCCGCTCGTCCGAAAGGCCAACGACGATACGGTCCGGCCGCTTGAAATCCTCGATGGCGGCACCTTCGCGCAGGAATTCCGGGTTGGACACCACGGCGAAATCGGCGGAGGGGTTTTCCTCGCGAATGATGCGCTCCACCTCGTCGCCGGTGCCGACCGGAACGGTCGATTTGGTGACGATGACGGTGAAACCATCCAGCGCATGGGCGATCTCTTTTGCCGCCGCATAGACATAACCAAGATCCGCATGGCCATCGCCGCGCCGCGAGGGCGTGCCGACCGCGATGAAGACGACCTCGGCATTGGCGACGGCAGCGGAAAGATCGGTGGTGAAACTCAACCGGCCGGCCCTGGCGTTATTGGCGACGATCGTCTCCAGGCCCGGTTCGAAGATCGGAATATGGCCGTTTTTCAGGGCCTCGATCTTCTCCGGCATCTTGTCGACGCAGACCACATCGTGGCCGAAATCTGCAAAACACGCGCCGGACACGAGGCCGACATAACCCGAACCGATCATCACTATCCGCATTCTTTTTCCTTTCGGTTAGCGAGGCCATGTTAACGCGGCAATACCAGCCGGGGAAATCGGCGGGCGAAAATTACACGATAATATTTAGCCGCCTTCACGCCCGTCGCCAAGCGCCACGATGCACACCGGCTAACCTCTTTCCATGACGGTGATGTGATGGCGGCGGCGGGACAAATTTGCCGCACCTTGCAGCCATTTGCACCGGCCGGGTCCAATCGGGCAATTTTGCGTCTTTTGCGGCTTGCACTCATAGGTAGCCGGGTCTAGCCATAGGGCTGAGGATCAAATCTGCCAGACTGTCTGTCCCACAAAGGGGCGTCCGGGTCGCGTTTAACGCGACCGGGAGAAGCTTTGCGTTGCGGTCGGTGTTCGGGGAAGTCAAATGCAAAAGGGTTTTCTGCTCGGTCTGTTCGCTTATGCGACCTTTTCCATGGGCGATGCCACCATCAAGTCGCTTGGATCGCAGATCAGCGTTTTCGAAATCGGCTTCTTCAGCATTCTCTTCTCCGGCATCTTCATCTTCTTCAGCAAGCCGCGTGAGGAAAGGTGGCGTGAATTCTGGCGCATGAGCAGACCATTCGCCGTGCATGGCCGCGCGATTTCCGGCCTCTTCGCCGGTATTTTCGGCATCTATGCCTTCACCACCATTCCGCTGGCGGAAGCCTATGCGCTGATCTTCCTGTCGCCGCTTTTCGTCACCGTGCTTTCCGCCGTGGTGCTGAAGGAGAATATCGGCCCGTGGCGCTGGGCGGCGGTTCTGGCCGGCATCGTCGGCGTCATTCTCGTGGTGCGGCCGGGCTTCAAGTCGCTGGAACTCGGGCATTTTGCCGCCATCGGCGTGGCGTTCCTGGCGGCGATGACCATCGTGCTGCTGCGCTCGCTGGCGGGTAAGGAGAAGCGCACCTCGATCATGGGTGTGCTGTTGATTTACGGTCTGACTTTTAACGGCATCGCGTCCATTCCCGATTTCGTCATGCCCAACCTGCACCAGCTTCTGGCCTTCGCCTTCATCGGCCTTTGCACGGCGACGGGGCAGATAACCCTTCTGGTCGCGACCCGCATCGCGCCGGCAAGCCAGATCGCGCCCTCGCATTATTCGCAAATCCTCTGGGCGGTGGCGATCGGCATGACCTTCTTTCACGAATATCCTGACGCCGTTGCGGTGCTGGGTCTAGCGGTCATCGCTGGATCGGGACTTCTGACGATGATCCGCGAAAAGGTAAGGCTTGGCACCGTGCGCTGGAACCCGTTTTTCCGCAATCGCCTGTGAACCCTTCTGCCGATCAGAAACAGTGCGTCAACCGAAGCGTGGCTTGTGATGAGGTGGCGACCCGGCCCATAAGGCTTTCATCTTTAGATGAACAGGGAGCCGCAAATGCTCGTGGATGGAAAATGGACCGCCGAATGGCATCCGGTGCAGGCAACCGACAAAAAGGGTGGCTTCGTTCGCCAGACCTCCGGTTTCCGCAACTGGGTAACGGCTGATGGCTCGGCGGGACCAACGGGCGAGGGCGGTTTTGCGGCTGAGGCCGGTCGCTACCACCTCTATGTCGCGCTGATCTGCCCATGGGCATCGCGAACGCTGATCGGCCGCAAGCTGAAGAAGCTTGAAGAGGTGATTTCCGTTTCCGTGGTCGAGCCGGCGCTTTCGGACGAAGGCTGGAAATTCTGCGACTATCCGGGTTCGGATCGGGACATGCTGAACGGTTTCACCCATGTGCATGAGGCCTATACCAGCGCCGACCCGCATTATACCGGTCGTGCCACCGTCCCGGTGCTTTGGGACAGGAAGACGAAAACCATCGTCAACAATGAATCTGCCGATATTCTGCGCATGCTGAATTCCGGGTTCGGTGATCTCGCCGATAATGCGATCGACCTTTATCCGGAGGCGCTGCGCGACGGGATCGACGCTCTCAACGAGCATATCTATCCGCGTCTCAACAACGGCGTTTACAGAACCGGTTTTGCCACCACGCAGGTGGCTTATGAGGAAGCCTTTGCCGAGGTTTTCGAAACGCTCGATGAGCTTGAGACGCGGTTGGCGACGGGCGGGCCTTTCCTCTTCGGTGATCTTCTGACCGAAACGGATGTCCGGCTTTTTGTGACGCTGGTTCGTTTTGACGCCGCCTATTACGGCCTGTTCAAATGCAATCTTCGCCGCATCGCCGATTATCCCGCGCTGCAGGCCTATATGATACGGGTGCTGAACGTTCCAGGCGTGCGCGACACGGTCAATATCGACCATATCAAGCGCGGTTATTATTCCATCAAGGCGCTCAACCCGACCCGGATCGTGCCGGTCGGCCCCGATCTTCCGGGGCTTGATGAGGTCTCCCTCCGGTCCTCGAAGTGACCGGATAACGGACTAGACAGGCTTGCCGACCTGCTCGAGCAGCCAGGCCTGAAAGGCGCGGGCGAGTGCATTGTCCTGCCGCCCTTCCGGCAGGGCGACGTAATAGCTCTTGTCGGTCTGCAGGGGGATGTCGAAGACGATTTCGAGGCGGCCGGAGGCAAGTTCCGCCTCGATGAGATATTTCGGCAGAAGGGCAAAACCGATACCGCTTGCGGCAGCTTCGATGATCATCGAGAACTGGTCGAAACGGCTTCCCTGATAGGCATTTTCCGCCGTCACCCCGTTCATCTCCAGCCATTCCGTCCATAGTTTCGGCCGCGTCGTCACATGCAGCAATGGGTGTTCGGCCAAATCCTGCACCCGGTTCACTTTGGCGCGGCCAAGCAGGGCGGGACTGGCGACGGGCACGATCACCTCGTTGCATAAAAACGTGCAGGTGCCATGCGCCCAGACCGGTTGGCCATAATGAATGGCGAGATCGAAACCTTCCTCATCGAAATCGAATGGATGCGAGCGCGAGCCGATCGTAATCGCCATATCCGGATTGGCATCGATGAAGCGGGAGAGGCGTGGCATAAGCCAGCGGCTGCCAAAGGTCGGTAACGTTGCGACGGAAAGCGATGCGTGCGATGTTCCGGCCGAAACCGCACGCACCATCAGCTGTTCGGATTGCTGCAACAGGCGCCGTACATCGGGCAGGAATTTACGGCCCGCTTCCGAAAGCACGACCCGCCTGCGGATGCGCTCGAAAAGCTGCATTCCCGTCTGCGCTTCCAGTTCGCCGATCTGCCGGCTCACCGCGCTCTGCGTGAGGTTGAGTTCTTCCGCCGCGCGGGTAAAATTGCCGTGCCTTGCCGCGCATTCAAACGCCTGCAGGGTGACGATATCTGGGACCAGTCTTCTGCGCGGATCCATTCCATTCTCGCATCAACTTACCCGCTTTCCTCATTGGAAAAGGGTTGCTATGCCCATATATGATTACGGGAAAGAATGGAATGGTGTTTTGCCGGCTTGGCGGCACCGTTGACAAATTCGGGGAAAGAAGAGCGACGGGAGTTGAAAGCGCCGTATTAAAAACGGCCTTTCCTCCCCTTTCAGCCAAAAAGGATAATTGGACATGGATGCGACCACGAAGCTTGACGTGAAACAGGAAGCAGCCGCCCTTCTCGACAGGATGGGTGTTGCCCGCGATCTTTATACCGGCGGCAACATGGCGTCCTTCAGCCCGGTGACGGGTGAACAGGTGGCAAACCTGAAGACCGTTTCGGTCGAGGGCGTGGCAGCGGTGGTCGACAAGGCCGATGCCGCCTTCAAGCAATGGCGCAATGTGCCGGCTCCCCGTCGTGGCGAGCTGATCCGGTTGCTCGGCGAAGAGCTGCGCGCCTTCAAGGCCGATCTCGGCCGTCTCGTGTCATTGGAAGCGGGCAAAATCCCGTCCGAAGGTCTCGGCGAAGTGCAGGAAATGATCGATATCTGCGATTTCGCCGTCGGTCTTTCCCGCCAGCTTTATGGCCTCACCATCGCCACCGAACGTCCCGGCCACCGCATGATGGAGACCTGGCATCCGCTCGGTGTTGTCGGCGTCATCTCGGCCTTCAATTTCCCCGTCGCCGTCTGGTCGTGGAATGCCGCACTTGCCATTGTCTGCGGCAATTCGGTGGTCTGGAAGCCATCGGAAAAGACGCCGCTGACGGCGCTGGCCGTTCAGGGCATCTTCGAACGAGCCGCCGCCCGCTTCGGCGATGCGCCGGAAGGTCTTTCACAGCTGCTGATCGGCGATCGTGCCGTGGGTGAAGCATTGGTGGATAATCCCAAGGTGCCGCTGGTCTCTGCCACCGGCTCCACCCGCATGGGCCGTGATGTCGGCCCGCGCCTGGCAAAGCGTTTTGCCCGCGCCATTCTGGAACTCGGCGGCAACAATGCCGGTATCGTCTGCCCGTCCGCCGATCTCGACATGGCGCTGCGCGCTATCGCCTTCGGTGCCATGGGCACGGCCGGCCAGCGCTGCACCACGCTTCGCCGTCTCTTCGTGCATGACAGCGTTTACGACCAGCTCGTGCCGCGCCTGAAAAAGGCCTATGCCTCCGTCTCCGTCGGCAACCCGCTGGAAAGCTCGGCACTTGTCGGCCCGCTGGTCGACAAGGCAGCGTTTGACGGCATGCAGAAGGCGCTCGAGGCGGCGAAAGCCCATGACGGCGTGGTGAATGGCGGCGGCCGCGTGGATACCGGTGCGGCGGATGCCTATTATGTGAAGCCCGCGCTCGTCGAAATGCCTGAACAGGTTGGCCCGGTGCTCGAAGAGACCTTCGCGCCGATCCTCTATGTCATGAAATACAGCGATCTCGATCAGGCAATCGACGCGCATAACGCTGTCGCCGCTGGTCTTTCCTCGTCGATCTTCACCCGCGACATTCAGGAATCGGAACGTTTCCTGTCGTCGGAAGGCTCGGATTGCGGCATCGCCAACGTTAATATCGGCACCTCGGGCGCAGAAATCGGTGGCGCTTTCGGGGGCGAGAAGGAGACCGGCGGCGGCCGTGAATCCGGTTCGGATGCGTGGAAAGCCTATATGCGCCGCGCCACCAACACCGTCAATTATTCCAAATCGCTGCCGCTGGCGCAGGGTGTGTCCTTCGACATCGAATGACATCTGTGACCTGTCGCTCGTCCGGAGCGATAATGATGTGTGGTATTGCTTTTATCGGCGCGGATTTTTCCGCGCCGATTTTGTTTTGGGCAATCGTGCCGCTCAGCCGATGCTCATCAGGCTGGCATTGCCGCCGGCCGCGGTCGTGTTGACGCTGACGGAGACTTCTTCGACCAGCCAGTCGAGATTATAGGACTGACTTTCACCGGAAAGCGCCTCCGTGGTTGCGGCCTGCACGAGAACCAGTGGGCCGGGCAGGGTGGCGATCTTTTTGTTGGTCGTCACGATACGCTCTGCATCACCCTCGACCAAGGCGCCAGCAAAGGGGCCGGATTTTGCCCAGTCATCCGCCCAGACGATGCGCGAGGTGACGGTTGCCGGCAGCCCGTAGATCGATTTTTCGAGGCCAGAGGCATTGTCGATGACGGCCGTGTTTCCGGTGGCAAGTGCTGCCGCTAGCTGGCGGTAAAGCCCCTGTTCGGTTGCCGGAACCAGCAGGATGCTGCCGCGCGGATGAAGCGCATAGACGTTTCGTTCGCCGACGGGGCCTGCCAGCTCGGTTTCGAAGCCGAGGCCGGAAAGCGCCGCCGCCTGCCGTGCTGCTTCGGCCGCAACGGTTTCGCCGTTTTCATCCAGCCAGCGGGCAAGATCGACGGCGGCCTGATCCTGCTGGCTTGCAACCCGGTCGATCTTCGGCGCAGCCTGCGTCATGCGGCCGAGATAGAGCGGGCCGCCGGCCTTGGGGCCGGTGCCGGAAAGACCGCGCCCGCCAAAGGGCTGCACGCCGACCACCGCGCCGATGATGTTGCGGTTCACATAAAGATTGCCGGCCGCGACGCGCGACAGCACATGCTGGATCGTATCGTCGAGGCGCGTATGCAGGCCGAAGGTCAGGCCGTAACCGGTGGCGTTGATTTCGTCGATCAGCCGGTCGAGATTATCCCGCTTGAAGCGGATCACATGTAGCACCGGGCCGAATACTTCCCGTTTCAGATCGGCGAGCGATTTCATCTCGATGATGGTCGGCGGCACGAAGGTACCCTTGCCGGTTTCACCCGCAAGCGTGATCTGTTCGATGCGGTGGCCGAGTGCGCGCATGCCATCAACATGCTTTTCAATGATGCCCTTGGCCTCAGCGGTGATGACGGGGCCGATATCGATGGAAAGCCGGTCGGTGCGGCCGATGCGCAATTCATGCAGCGCACCTTTGAGCATGGTGAGCGTGCGATCCGCCACATCTTCCTGCAGGCAGAGAATGCGCAGCGCCGAGCAGCGCTGGCCGGCGCTGTCGAAGGCCGATGCGATGACATCAGCGACAACCTGTTCGGCGAGTGCGGAGGAATCGACGATCATGGCATTCTGGCCGCCGGTTTCGGCAATCAGCGGAACCGGCTGACCGTTCGTCAGAACCCGGCCGGCCAGCTGGCCCTGAATGAGCCGCGCCACTTCCGTCGAACCGGTGAACATCACACCCGCCGTCAGCGGTGAGCCGACAAGTGCCGCGCCCGTCTTGCCGTCGCCCGGCATAAGCTGCACGGCATCCTGCGGAACACCGGCTTCATGCAGCAGGCGTACACCCTGCGCCGCGATCAGCGGCGTTTCTTCCGCGGGCTTTGCCAGAACCGGATTGCCGGCAACCAGTGCCGCCGCCACCTGACCGATGAAGATGGCGAGCGGGAAGTTCCACGGGCTGATGCAGACGACCGGGCCAAGCGGTGTTTCGCCAGCCTTGAAATTCTTGCGGGCTTCCGCTGCGTAATAACGCAGGAAGTCGATCGCCTCGCGCACTTCGGCAATGGCGTTGGGCATGGATTTTCCCGCCTCGCGCATGATGAGGCCGAGCAGATCAGGCATCTCGGCCTGCATTGCGTCAGCGGCGCGCTCCAGGCAGGCGGCACGCTCTTCAACCGGGGTGGAGGGCCAGGTGGAGGCCGCCGCCCGCTGCATCGCCGCTTCGGCATCGGCTTCGGTCGGTTCGGTCACATGGCCGACAATATCCGTGTGGTCGCCGGGGTTGAGCACCGGCCGTGTCTGGCCGCTTGCCTGCGGCGCTGCGGCTTTCCACTCGGTTGCCGCAGCGGCCTTCAAGGTGCTGTCGAGTGCGCAGAGCGTTGTTTCACTGGACAGATCGAGGCCGGCAGAATTCTTTCGGTCCGGGCCGAAAAGACCTTCCGGCGCGGCGATACGGTCGTGCCGTGCGCCGGGAACGGCATAAGCCTTGACCACCGTGACCGGGTCCTCCAGCAGGGAATCGACCGGAACGGCGGGATCGGCGATGCGGTTGACGAAGGAGGAGTTCGCGCCGTTTTCCAGCAGGCGGCGAACCAGATAGGCAAGCAGCGTCTCATGGGTGCCGACGGGGGCGTAGAAGCGGCAGGGGCGGTCGAGCTTTTTCTTGCCGACGACCTCGCTGTAAAGCGGTTCGCCCATGCCGTGCAGGCACTGGAACTCATAATCGCCAAGTTTGAACTCGGAACCGGCCAGATGATAGATGGTCGCCATGGACTGCGCATTGTGGGTCGCAAACTGCGGGAAAATCACGTCGCGCGCGCCGAGCAGCTTGCGGGCGCAGGCAATGTAGGAGACGTCGGTGTGCACCTTGCGGGTGAAGACCGGAAAGTCCTCCAGCCCATCCACCTGCGCGCGTTTGATTTCCGCATCCCAGTAAGCGCCCTTGACGAGGCGCACCATGATGCGGCGGCCCGAACGGCGGGCGAGATCGATGATGTAATCCAGAACGAAGGGGCAGCGGCGGCCATAGGCCTGCACCACAAAACCGAGGCCGTTCCAGCCGGCAAGGTCCCTGTCGAGCGCCAGTTCTTCGAGAAGGTCAAGCGACAGTTCCAGCCGGTCTGCTTCTTCCGCGTCGATATTGAGGCCGATATCGTATTTCTTGCTGAGCAGCATCAGCGATTTGACACGCGGCAGAAGCTCGGCCATCACCCGCTCGGCCTGCGCGCGGGCGTAACGCGGATGCAGCGCCGAAAGCTTGATGGAGATGCCTGGACCGCCATAGATGCCGCGGCCGGCAGAGGCCTTGCCGATGGCGTGGATGGCGTTTTCATAATCCTTGTAATAACGCTCCGCATCCCTGGCGGTGGTCGCGGCTTCGCCCAGCATGTCGTAGGAATACTGGAAGCCCTGCTCCTCCAGCGGCTTGGAGCGTTTGATGGCTTCGCCGATCGTTTCGCCGGTCACGAATTGTTCGCCCATCATGCGCATCGCCATATCGACGCCGCGGCGGATGACGGGTTCGCCGGCCCGCGCGATCAGCTTGGTCAAGGCCGCGGAAAGGCCGCTGTCATTGACGGTCGAGGTCAGTTTGCCGGTGATGACGAGACCCCAGGTGGCGGCGTTGACGAAAAGCGAGCGCCCGCCGCCAATATGCGACTTCCAGTCGCCGCGCGCGATCTTGTCGCGGATCAGCGCATCGCGGGTGGCGGTGTCGGGAATGCGCAGCAGCGCTTCGGCAAGGCACATCAGCGCCACGCCTTCATGGCTGGAGAGCGAATATTCCTGCACCAGCCCTTCGACGCCGGTGCCCCTGGTCTTGGCGCGCAGCGCCTCGATCAGCTTGCCGGCGGTGGTGCGGATGGCTTTCGTCTGCTCCGGTGTCACCGTTGCCGCCTCAATCAATGGGGCCAGGCATTCTTCCTCGGGGCGGCGATAGGCGGCGGTGATTGCCTTGCGCAGCGGGCTTTGGTCACGCACCGGCGGCGCGAAATTCTGGAAAATACCGTTCATTGCTACACCGGCGTTGCTTGCACCATTGGCCATTCTGAAAATCCTGAAAAAGCTGTTGAAGAAAGGCCGTCGGCGGCAGCGTGTCCTCCGCCCGCCGCTTTTCATCCTGCCGCTGACAATACCATCACCAAGAAAATTGCTATGGCCTTATTTTTGGAATAAAACAGGCCATATGAACTTTTGTTTTCTTCAATTGGCGTGAAAGAACATGGCAAATAGTCACAAAACAGACGATCTGGACCATTTCGATCTCAAGATCCTCGAGGCCTTGAGCGAAGACGGCCGCATGTCGGTGCTGCAACTGTCGAAAAGGGTGGGCCTTTCCAAGACGCCGTGCCAGACGCGGCTGAAGCGGTTGGTAGATGAGGGTTACATTCTGGGCTTCCGGGCGGTGCTCAATCCGCACAAACTCGGCGTCGATCACATTGCTTTTGCCGAAGTCAAACTTTCCGATACACGGGAAAAGGCACTGGAGGAATTCAACACGGCGGTTCGCAAGATCAAGGAAGTCGAGGAATGCCACATGATTGCCGGCGCCTTCGATTATCTTTTAAAGGTACGCACCAGCGACATTCGCAAATATCGGCGGGTGCTGGGGGAGAAAATCTCGAGCCTGCCATCGGTCGCCAATACTTCGACCTTCGTGGTCATGCAGTCAGTCAAGGAAACCGGCATCTAGAGATGCCCCGCTTTCTGCCTGGCAATGAAAGTCACGGGCAGACATGGAAAAACGGGCAGACGTAAGCCTGCCCGTTCGCTGTTCTTAAAAATTCAGTTCTTTCAGCGCGCCGTGGCAGCGGCGGTAACCGCGCTCATCTGCGCATCCGGACCGAACTCATTTTCGTTTTCGATACCCAGAAGCTCCTGCAGACGCAGTCTTGCGCGGCTGACACGGCTCTTGATCGTGCCGACAGGGCAACCGCAAATCTCAGCGGCTTCCTCATAGGCAAAGCCCGAGGCACCAATCAGCAGGATGGCTTCACGCTGGTCATCAGGCAGTTTTGCGAGTGCTGAGCGGAAATCCTGAAGGTCGACCGAACCGTGCTGCTCGGGCGGCACCGAGAGGCGCGAGGTATAGACCCCGTCCGTATCCTGCACCTCACGGCCGGATTTGCGGATCTGGCTGTAAAACTCGTTGCGCAGGATCGTCACCAGCCATGCCCGCATGTTGGTGCCGGGTTGGTAGCTGTCCTGTTTCGCCCAGGCCTTCATGATCGTGTCCTGCACGAGGTCGTCGGCACGGTCTCTCGAGCGGATGAGCGAAATGGCGAAGGCGCGCAGGTTCGGCAGCGCCGCCAGCATTTCCCGCTTGAAATTGTATTCTGTCTGCTCCGGCTCTTTCGCCATCATTCCTCCGAAGCCTTTATTTTGGCTTTGCTTTCGGCTTCATCGAGTTTTTCGAGAAGATCGAGGAATTTGTCAGGGATGCCTTCATCCTGAACGGCATCGTAAAGCTCCCTGAGCTTGCGGGAAATCACCGCCCGCCCGGAATGTGGAACCTGAGGGGCGGCCGAATTGTCCGGCGAATCTTGGTCCGATTGAAACATGCTCATAACGTCCGGTATTCCTTTTGTGTCGTGGCAAATAATGCGTGGTGAAAAAAATAGTTCCGGCCCTCGGGAACTTTTTTTGCGATACGCACGTTGCTATCTTGGGTTTGCGTTGCAAACCGCATAAACGGGGAGAATTCCATGTCAGTTTCTACACGCATCGCACCGCACCTGCCATATCTGCGCAGGTTTGCGCGTGCCGTTTGCGGCTCACAATCCACGGGCGATGCCTATGTTGCGGCAACACTCGAAGCTCTGATCGCCGATATCAGCATCTTCCCGCAGACAAGCAGCGATCGCGTTTCGCTCTATCAATTGTTCGTATCGATCTTTAGTTCCGTCACGATCAATATTAAGGCGGATGAAAACCTGTCAGGATGGGAGAAGCGCGCTTCTGCGAACCTTTCTGCCGTGCCGCCGCTTGCCCGTCAGGCTTTCCTGCTGACGACGGTCGAAGAGTTCACACCTTCGGAAGCCGCAGAGGTTCTGAGAGTGTCTGAAGACCAGGTCGGCAGGCTGATCGATGAGGCGGCTTCCGAAATCGCCCGCCAGGTCGCAACCGATATCATGATCATCGAGGACGAACCTCTGATCGCCATGGATATCGAACAGATGGTCACCGATCTCGGTCACCGCGTCACGGGTATTGCCCGCACGCATACCGAGGCGCTCGACCTTTTCCATCGCACGCAGCCGAAAATGATCCTTGCCGATATCCAGCTTGCAGACGGCAGCTCCGGTCTGGATGCGATGAAGGACATCCTGCAGATGACCACCCTCCCGGTGATCTTCATCACGGCTTTCCCCGAGCGTCTTTTGACGGGCGAGCGGCCTGAGCCGACCTTCCTTGTGACGAAACCTTTCAACCCGGACATGGTGAAAGCGCTTATCAGCCAGGCCCTGTTTTTCAACGAAAGCTCTCGCGTCGCGGCGTGAAATTTGCCGAAACCGCAGACGAGCCGGGAACCAGTGTGGTGCCCGGGCGTTGGCGGTTACGGTCGTGGGGTTGACCCGCGGCTTTCTGCAAGGAGACGAATTTGCATCGGCTGGCATGGCATAACGCGGAGAGGGACGAGAGCGAGCTTCACGATTCGCTCGTTCTCGCCTTGCTCGATTCGGGTGAGACGGTCATGCTGCAGGACTGGAAGCGCGAATATATATTCGTGGCCAATCTGCCGGATGTCTGGAAATTGCCGGCGGATTCTCACCCGACGGATGAAAATCTGTTTGGAAATGACCTGTCCACCCGGCTGGCCGAGCTGAAAAAGGACATGGTGACGGCTGGCAGCCGGGGTATGCTGGAGGTTAATGCCGGCCAGAACCGGGTCTTCCAGTTTCAGGTCCATTCCACCTTCAACCAGTCGAACCAGATGGTGATGAAGACCACCATCCGCGAGGTGACGGCGGAACGGCGGCGCGAGCAGCTGTTGCGCTCCTTGCTGCGCGAGGTCAGCCACCGTTCCAAGAACCTGCTGGCGATCATCCAGAGCCTTGCGGGCCAGACAGCCCGTTTCAGCCTCACCAAGGATGATTTTCTGCGCAAGTTCCGTGGACGGCTGCACGCGCTTGCCCAAAGCCAGGATCTCATCACGGATTCGGACTGGCGGGGCGCGCGCATATTCGAACTTCTCCGCCAGCAATTCGATCTCTATGTGCCGGAATATCCGAACCTCATTCACATGGAGGGGGAAAACCTGCTGCTTAACCCGAACGGGGCGCTTTATATCGGGCTGGCCTTCCACGAACTGGTCGTCAACACGGTGAGCCATAGCGGCAATCTTGCCGATCATCCGCCTATATCCCTGCAGTGTCGCCAGGACGGTGATTTTTATATCGTTGAATGGAACGAGCCGATGATGCCTTCGAAAGAGCCGGCAGAGGCAAGGCGCGGCAGTTTCGGCAGCGTCGTGCTGGAAAAGGTCGTTCCTTCCGCTCTTGGAGGAAGTGCCGAATACCAGCTGACGCCGGAGCGCATCGTTTACCGGTTGAAGTTCCCTTCGGGCGACAGCACGGATTCCTGAGAGTTATCGAACCGCAGGTCAGGCCGAAAGGCTGTTTCATTCTGTGGAGGCGCAATAAAAAAGCACGGCCCATAGGAGAGCCGTGCTATTTTTATGACGGGTT
This sequence comes from Agrobacterium sp. O3.4, assembly GCF_041414895.1. Classification (NCBI taxonomy): domain Bacteria; kingdom Pseudomonadati; phylum Pseudomonadota; class Alphaproteobacteria; order Hyphomicrobiales; family Rhizobiaceae; genus Agrobacterium; species Agrobacterium sp. O3.4. The sequence goes on along the minus strand of NZ_JALPZP010000004.1, from coordinate 22,355 downwards.
TTCAGGGGCGAAACCCGTTTATAGTCAGCCAAGCTTCAGGCGGGGACGGGGGAATTGCTTGGCTGCAGTACTAATGCATGCAACCGCATTCGGTTCCCGGAAAATGCATTTTTTTAGCAATCGGCAGATTTGTGGCCATTCTCACCGTCGATGCGGTTCAGTGTGCCGGGTCCGGCCGCTTCGGCGTGAAATACCGTATCGGCGCTTCCAGAGACCATTCGAAGCCGGTTTGCCGGTACTCCGTCGTCACATGTCCGCCGAATGCGCCTTCCGCATGTCGTTTGATGACGGTGGTGCCGAAACCCTTGCGGCTCGGCTCCTTTGCCGGTGGCCCGCCCGTCTCGGTCCAGAGCAGATGAAGCATTTGCCTACCGTCTTTTTCGAGCGGCTTCCAGCTGACGGTGATTTTCCCGAGCGGCGCCGAAAGCGCGCCATATTTAATGGAATTCGTGGTCAGCTCATGCACCACAAGCCCGAAATTCTGCGCCGCCTCCGGCGACAGCATGAAATCGTCGCCCGCCAGCACCACACGTTCCGATACGGTGCCGAAAACTTCGAGGTGGGTCTCGATCAGCTTGCGGATCGGCAGCCCCTGCCACTGAACTTCCGCGAGCGCCCGGATCGACATGCCGAGACCGCGCAGGCGATGGTCGACCTCTTTCTGGAACTCCGGAATGCTTTTATTTTCCCGGCCCAATTGCCGTATCATCGCCTGAACCAGCGTCAGAATATTCTTGGAGCGGTGAACCAGTTCGTGCAGCAGCAATTGCAGCCGCTCTTCCGACTGGCTTCTATCGAAGGAAGCGTTGGAGAGTGCGATGGCGACCTGATTGGCTTCCTTTATCTTGGTATCCACCGGCGCGACGATCTCGCCTTCGCCAATGCGCTCCGCCATATGGGTCAGATCGCGAATGGAGCTGCGCAATTGTCGGCCGACCAGATAGGCGCCGCCGATGGCGATCAGCACCAGCACAAGGCTGCCGATCATCATCTGCCGCCAGGTGTCGATCAGTGCCGCCTGGCTGGCGGCCAGCGGTCCCCACATCACCGTCTTCCATTGCCAGCCCGGCAATTGGGCATAGGCGTAGAGATTGCCCTTGCCGTCGAAGAAATTCCCACTGAAGGCCTGCATTTCCGACAATATTTCCGGGGTGACAAAGGGTTTCCCAACTTCGGCCTCATCCTGGGCGCTGGAAACGACAACCCGGTTGGTGCCGTCGATGATGGCGACCGCCCAGTTGCGCGGCAGGTTTTCCGTGGGAATAAGCCGGCCAAGATCGCTGGCATTCTGCGTCAGGATCAGGGCGTCCCCGGCAAGGCCCAGCTCCGGGTCAAGCGGCATGGTGACGTTGAACACCCACTCATGGCTGGTGGAGCCGAAAAACAGATCCGAGACGGTGATGCGGCGGGATTCTATCGCCTTGGCCAGATTTGCCTCGGCCGGCACCTTGCCGAGAGGCTGGCCATAGGGCACCCGGGTATTGAGACGCTGCTGACCATCCTTGGCGGCGAGCAGGGCGTAGAGGCCCTCCTTCTTCAGGCTTTCGGCGACGCGACCCTGAAACGCTGCGAGATTGCCGCTCTCAAGCTCGGGAAACTGCGACAGCAGATTGAGCGAGGTGGCGACTTCCTGCAGGCGGCGATCGATGTTGCGACTGACGACCCGGACATCCTCGATGGTTTCCCTTTGCAGGTCGTCGCGTTTTTCGGCTTCGAGGCGCAACATCAGGTAGCCGACAAAAAGGATGAGCGGCAGGGTGATGACGGTTGCCATCACCACCAGATAGGTGCCGATTGAGGCGGTCGGGAAAAAATTCGCGCTGCGCCGACGTAAAGTCGAGATCATGTCTTTCAGTCTGTCGCCGGGTTGAGGCATACAAAAAACTCCGGCAGTTATGGCATTGTTACGGCAGGAATAATACCGCGCTGTCCCCCTTTAGCAATGCCTGATTTTTACCCTCGGTTGTCGCGACATCAGGCGAATGCACCGTTTTGCGCGAAAAAAACGGAACTATTTCAACAACCAGCCCGTTTGCAAGACGAACCGGCCAGCGAGCGGAAGCGAAATTCATCACCGCCCGGCCAGTTGAGAACGATGAAAGGAAGGTACGAAAATGGCAAAGAAACTTACGATACTCGTCACCGCCGCCCTGATGGGCACGACGGCTTTCGCGCCGCTTGCCATCGCTCAGGGCACCACCCAGCCCGCACCGGCAAATCCGGGTGCGCAGACTGAGCCGGTAACGCCGCCTGCCACTCCGATGACGCCTGCGGCTCCTGTAGCCAATGACAGCGCGGCCACAACCACGGGCGGTGCTTATATCACCGAGCAGGGCGAAACGCAGATCAGCGCCAATGACTATATTGGCAAGTCGGTCTACACCGCAGCCGATGAGAGCATCGGTAACGTCACCAATCTCATCATGGAAGAAGATGGTGGTCTGGTCGCAGCCGTGATCGGCGTTGGCGGTTTCCTCGGCATCGGCGCGAAGGACGTAGCCGTGCCCATGGACAAGGTGACGATGACGCGCAATGCGCAGGACGGCACCATTCGTCTGACGACGACCGAAACGGCGGAAACGCTGAAGGCGGCGCCCGAGTTCAAGACGCTGGAACAGAAGACCAGCGAAAAGAATGCGGCCACCCCGGCGGCACCTGACAGTACAACCACATCTGCCACCAAGCCTTAATCCCATACCTGGGAGGCAGGAGCGGGCACTGGCGTAAATCCGCCGTCCCGCGAGAGACACCGGCCATTGGCCGGTGTCTTTTTTGTTTTGGCCTATGGGCCGCTCAATCCCCGGCGTTGCGCGAGGAATGCCATGCCCAGGCGGATTTGATGATGTCCGAGAGGGAATAACGCGGTTCCCAACCGAGAACTTCTTTGGCCTTGTCGTTATTGGCCACCAATGTGGTGGAATCGCCGTCGCGCCGGCCGGTATATTCGACCGGGAAGGGGCGGCCCGAGACCTCGGAAATTGCCGCCAGCAATTCCTTCACCGTGGTGCCGGTGCCGGTGCCGAGGTTGAGTTCGACGGTTTCGCCACCCGCCAGCAGATAATCCACCGCCCGCACATGGGCATCGGCGAGATCGAGGATGTGAATGTAATCGCGCACGCAGGTGCCGTCGCGGGTGTCGTAATCCGTGCCGAACACCTTGAAGCCTTGACGCCGTCCAAGTGCGGCCTCGATGGCGAGCGGGATGGCGTGGGTTTCCGGCTTGTGCCACTCGCCGATACGGCCCTCGAAATCCGCGCCAGCAGCATTGAAATAACGCAGCATGACCGAGCGCAGCCCCTTATAGGTGCTGTAATCCTTCAGCGCCTGTTCCACCACCCATTTGGTGCGGCCATAGGGGTTGATGGGCGCTTGCCGGTGCGTCTCGTCGATCGGTACCTGTTCCGGCAGTCCATAGGTGGCGCAGGTGGAGGAGAAAACAAAGGCGGTGACGCCGGCATCAATCGCAGCGGAGAGCAGGTTAAGCGAGCCGATGACGTTATTATCGTAAAAGGCGACGGGCTGCTTCACGGATTCGCCGACTTCGATCAACGCCGCGAAATGCAGAACGGCTTCCGGCTGGTACTTGGCAAAGACTTCATCCAGTCGCGCCCGGTCGCGAATATCGCCCTGTTCGAAGGGTCCCCAGCGGACGAATTCCTCATGTCCATTGGACAGATTGTCGAAAACAACCGGTTCATATCCTCGCTCCGACAGGAGAAGGCACGTATGCGAACCGATATAACCGGCACCGCCAACGACAAGGACTTTCTTCTTCATCAAACGCCTTTCAATAAATACGGACGCGCCGAGACTGTATGTCACTTTGTTCAAATAAGGGCGGCATGGCGCGGGACGCCATTTGCCAGTCTATCCATTGCGCGTAACATAAAAAAAACTGCGCATCCATCATCTGGATGCACAGCTTTTATAAGGGTCCGGGGAAGTGCATAAAACACGCCCGAAGGCGTGTTTATTTCTTTTTCCTCGTATTGGCTCTCGTCGCCAGGAAACCGGCGGCCATGGCAACAGCGAGTGTCGCATAGGGCCGCGCCTGGATCGCCAGCGTCAACAGTGACTGCAAGGCGAGGGGGGCTGCCGTCAGCGGAGCAGCCGCCAAGGGTGCAACCGGCCGGGCGGCATAGGCTCTGGGCCTTTTTACGATTGCCAGCGCCACCAGCATGATGACGCCGAGCAGAAACGCGGTGCCCGCGACGACGAGCGCGGCGGGACCCGCGCCGACATGCCGGGCAAGATAGATCGACCCTGCAACCACGGCGGCGACGAAGGCGATCAGGAAAAAGACACCGGTCAGCACCCACAGGATGATGGTGGCACGCAGACGCCGCGTCACCACGCGTCCTTCGCGCTGGGTGTCTCCCAGATAGACCAGCAATGCCTCAAGCATGATGCGGCCTTATCGACGTGTAAGGAGAGCGAGCACGAAGCCGACGCCAACGGCGATGCCGAGGGACTGGAGCGGGTTTCTCTGAACCTGATCGGTCAGATTGTCGTTCAGCGACGAAATTTCGCTTCGGACGCTGTCGGCCATTTCGCCGGAAGCGGTGAGCGCGTCATCAGCCACGCGGGCGGCCTGCGCCTTCAGCTCATGCGAGGCACCGACGCCCAGCGCCTTAACGCTCTTGGCAAGATTTGCCAGATCTTCGCGAAGCTGGGCGAGCTGCGCCGCAACGTCGGCGGCATCACCATTTTCGAGGGATTGCTGGATCTTGTCATTAACGCTGCTACGCACGCTTGCCATAGGTGAAGTCCTTCCTGGAACATCGTTGATGGAAATCGCGGCGGGCCAACCCGACTGCCGCTACAGGCTATTTCTGTCGCTCGAAAACTTCCGTTCCGGTGACCGAAACACCTGCCTGTCCGCCATTCAAACGCGCCGATGCAGGCTTGGTTCCGCAACGTGACGTGTTTTCTTCGCAGGCATTTCCGGTTGGGGGCAATTTTCTGGGAATTCGGTGCCGGACATTTGTTTTCCTGTCACAAGCATCATATAAGGCCCATCATCGAGACGTACCTTGACTTCAATCAATATGTGAAACGACATGCTTCAAACGCCTTATTACCTCATCGACAAGACAAAACTTCTTCGCAACATGGAGAAGATTGCTTATGTGCGGGAAAAATCCGGCGCCAAGGCGCTTCTGGCGTTGAAGTGCTTCGCCACATGGTCGGTGTTCGATTTCATGTCGCAATATATGGACGGCACCACCTCGTCCTCACTTTATGAGGTGCGTCTCGGCCGCGAGAAATTCGGTGGCGAAACCCACGCCTATTCTGTCGCCTATGCCGATTACGAAATCGATGAGGTGATTGCGAATGCCGACAAGATCATCTTTAATTCGATCGGTCAGCTGGAGCGTTTCGCCGACAAGGCCGCCGGCATAACGCGTGGCCTGCGTCTCAATCCGCAGGTCAGCTCTTCCAGTTTCGATCTTGCCGACCCCGCGCGCCCGTTCAGCCGTCTTGGTGAATGGGACGTTGCCAAGGTCGACAAGGTCATGGACCGTATTTCCGGTTTCATGATCCACAACAATTGCGAAAATGGCGATTTCTCGCTGTTTGACCGGATGTTGACGCAGATCGAAGAGAAATTCGGATCGCTGCTGTCACGTGCCGAATGGGTCAGCCTCGGCGGCGGCATTCATTTCACCGGTGACAACTACCCGCTCGACCAGTTCTGCGAGCGTCTGCGGGCGTTCTCGGAAAAATATGGCGTGCAGGTCTATCTGGAGCCCGGCGAAGCTTCGATCACCAAAAGCACCACACTTGAGGTGACGGTGCTCGACACACTATTCAACGGCAAGAACCTCGCCATCGTCGACAGTTCCATCGAAGCCCACATGCTCGATCTGCTGATCTACCGCGAAACCGCGAAGGTTTCGCCGAACGAGGGCGAGCACCCCTACATGGTCTGCGGCAAGTCCTGCCTGGCGGGCGATATTTTCGGCGATTTCCGCTTCGACAAGGAGCTGAAGGTCGGTGACCGCATCTCCTTCCAGGACGCGGCCGGTTACACCATGGTCAAGAAGAACTGGTTCAACGGCGTGAAGATGCCGGCGATCGCCATCAAGGAACTGGACGGCACGGTCCGCGCCGTTCGTGAATTCGACTTTGCCGATTTCGAGCAAAGCCTGTCTTAAACCCTGTTTCAACATCCAACGAAGCTCATCCCTGCGGGGAAAAGGAGGCATCACCTGAAATGAAGAAGAACGTTCTGATCATCGGCGCCGGTGGCGTAGCACAGGTCGTGGCGCATAAATGCGCCCAGAACAGCGATGTATTGGGAGACATTCATATTGCGTCACGGACTTTGGAAAAGTGCCGCAAGATTGTCGAGTCCGTACGCGAAAAGAAGAGCCTCAAGACAGATGTGAAACTTGAGGCCCATGCGCTTGACGCTATGGATATCGAGGCGACGAAAGCCTTGATCAAACAGACCGGCGTGGAAATCGTCATCAATGTCGGTTCGTCTTTCGTTAACATGTCCGTTCTTCGTGCCTGCATGGACGCAGGTGTTGCCTATATGGACACGGCGATCCATGAGGATCCCACCAAGATTTGCGAAGCGCCGCCGTGGTATGGAAACTACGAGTGGAAGCGCGCCGCTGAGTGCAAGGAAAAGGGCGTCACCGCCATTCTCGGCGTCGGTTTCGACCCCGGCGTGGTCAATGCCTATGCCCGCCTTGCCAAGGACGAATATTTCGACAAGGTCACCTCGGTCGATATCGTCGATATCAATGCCGGCAGCCATGGCCGCTGGTTCTCGACCAATTTCGATCCGGAAATCAACTTCCGCGAATTCACCGGCGTTGTCTATTCCTGGCAGAAGGGTGAGTGGCAGACGAACCAGATGTTTGAAGTCGGTCAGGAATTCGATCTGCCTGTCGTCGGCAAGCAGAAGGCTTACATGACCGGCCATGACGAAGTGCATTCGCTGTCCAAAAACATGGACGGTGCCGATGTGCGCTTCTGGATGGGCTTCGGCGATCACTACATCAACGTCTTCACCGTGCTGAAGAACCTTGGCCTGCTTTCGGAAAAGCCGGTCAAGACGGCCGAGGGTCTGGAAGTCGTGCCGCTGAAGGTCGTCAAGGCTGTGCTGCCCGATCCGTCTTCGCTGGCGCCTGACTATGTCGGCAAGACCTGCATCGGCGATATCGTCAAGGGCATCAAGGACGGCAAGGAACGCGAAGTCTTCATCTACAACGTGGCCGACCATAAGGACGCCTATGAAGAAGTTGGTTCGCAGGGCATTTCCTACACCGCCGGCGTTCCCCCGGTCGCCGCTGCCATGCTCATCGCCACCGGCGAATGGGACGTGAAGCAGATGGCCAATGTGGAAGAACTGCCGCCGAAGCCGTTCCTGAACATTCTGAACAAGATTGGTTTGCCGAACCGCATCAAGGATGAAAACGGCGATCGCGCGCTGGAGTTCTGATTGCAGACGTTTTGAGAAATTGAGACAAAATAAAAGCCCCGCGAAAGCGGGGCTTTTTGTTGCTGGCCAGTTTTTCGACCGAACAGTTTGGCGAAGTCGTAGCATTCTCACTGTCACCGCGGATTTAATCCGGGGTCCAGGGCGATCAAGTCCTTGATCGCGAGACAATCTTTTCGCGATGCAGACGCACCGTGGCTGGATGCCGGCTCAAGGCCGGCATGACGGCAGAAATTTTGTCGGCGATCCAGAGTCTCGCCTGAACGGGACCGGAGTAACCCTCAGCCCTTCGTTGGCTTCGGTCCACGCTTCTCGAACGGCTTGTCCTTTTTGCCTTCGTATTTCGGCTTGTCGCCGAAGGGCTTTTTCTTTTTCCAGGGCTTGTCTTCGCCCTTGCGGTCATCGCGCGGGGCGCTTGCATTGTCCGATTTGGTGAACTTCCGCTGGGCCTTTGCCGGCCTTGTATCTTCACGGGCACTGCCGGTCATTTCCGGCTTGCCTTCCAGCGCCTTCAGGCGAATGCCCTTCTCCAGCATCATGTCCTTGCCGATGGCGGAGGTGAAACGGTCGACGGCATCGGCGGCCAGTTCCACGAAGGTCTCGGTTTGCTGCATGCGGATCGCGCCGATATCCTGACGGGTGATCTTGCCGAAACGGCACAGCATCGGGATGAGCCAGCGCGGCTCGGCGCTCTGCTTGCGGCCAACGGAAAGCGAGAACCACGCGCTGTCGGAGAAGTCGGAGCGCTCGCGGCGCGGTGCATTGTTTTCGACCGTTTCGAAACTGTCGCGGCGCGGCTTGCGGGTGTTATCCAGCGCGACTTCGAAAATATCTTCCGGTGCCGAGCGTCCGGCGTGATAGAGGCGCACGAAGGCGGCGGCGACTTTTTCCGCGCCATGCTGTTCCAGCAGCTTCGTCACGAAATCGCGTTCGTCCTCAGCCACGGCTTCGCTGAGCGTCGGATCTGCCAGAAGCCTTGCGCCGTCGCGCTCGACGATCTCTTCGACGGAGGGCGGGCGAACCCATGCGGGGCTGACCTTGGCGCCTTCAAGAAGGCGTTCGGCCTTGCGGCGCTGGCTCACGGGCACGATGATGGCGCTGACGCCCTTCTGCCCGGCGCGGCCGGTACGGCCGGAACGGTGCAGAAGCGTTTCGGAATTGGTCGGCAGGTCGGCATGGATAACGAGTTCCAGGCCGGGCAGGTCGATGCCTCGGGCAGCAACGTCGGTCGCCACGCAAACACGGGCGCGGCCGTCACGCATGGCCTGCAGCGCGTGCGTGCGCTCGTTCTGCGTCAGTTCGCCGGAGAGGGCGACGACGGAGAAGCCGCGATTGTTCAACCGGGCCGTCAGATGGTTGACCGCGGCGCGGGTCGAGCAGAAGACGATGGCGTTGCGGGCTTCGTAAAAGCGCAGCGCGTTGATGATGGCGTTCTCGCGATCAGACGGCGACACCAGAAGCGCGCGATATTCGATATCCACATGCTGCTTCTGTTCGGAAGCGGTGGCGATGCGCACTGCGTTCTTCTGGTAGCTTTCGGCCAGCTTGGCAATGCTGCGCGGCACGGTGGCCGAGAACATCAGCGTGCGGCGATCTTCGGGCGATTCTTCCAGAATGAATTCCAGATCCTCACGGAAGCCGAGGTCGAGCATCTCGTCGGCCTCATCCAGCACCACGGCGCGGATGGACGACAGATCGAGTGCGCCACGCTTGATATGGTCACAGAGACGGCCGGGTGTGCCAACGACGATATGGGCGCCGCGTTCCAGCGCCCGGCGCTCATTGCGGATATCCATGCCGCCGACACAGGATGCGATCGACACGCCGGCAAATTCATAAAGCCATTCCAGCTCGCGCTTGACCTGCATGGCCAGTTCGCGGGTTGGGGCAATGGCAAGAGCGAGCGGCGCGGAAGCCTGACCGAAGCGGGTATTTTCCGACAGCAGCGTGGTTGCGAGCGCGATGCCGAAGGCAACCGTCTTGCCGGAACCGGTCTGCGCGGAAACCAGCGCATCCTTATCGGCGAGTTCCGGCGCAAGCATGGCCTTCTGCACGGGGGTCAAGTCGTTGTAGCCGCGTTTTTCCAACGCCTGCGCGATCGCCGGGGCGATACCCTGGGTGTCTGTCATCTACCGTCTTTCGGATATGAAGCTGCCCGCATCCGCCCGAAACCAATAGGTCCTAAAGTCTCCGGGGCAGCCGATACAGGCCATTTCGGCCATCTGGCCGGTTGCATTGCCCGCGCTCATACTGCGAATAGGCCGGTTTGTACAGTGCACTGCGGTACGCTCTTTTACGGGTATTTTCTCCTGCCCTGTGTTCCAGCCCGCCATCGTCCTTCGCAAACGCCATTCAAAAGGCGTACCGCATGGTTCATAAACGGCATTGCGTGCCCCCCGCCTTTTCGCTAAGAGACCCGCAACTTGAGGCTCTTTGTCAGGAAGGGCCGACTGGGTTTGTTCTTGTCCACACCGGGTGAAAACCGGCTGGCGGAAAAAAGGGATGTACTGGTCAAGGCTATGGCTCGCATTGTCATGAAATTCGGCGGCACGTCCGTCGCGAACCTCGAACGCATTCACAATGTCGCACGGCATGTGAAACGCGAAGTGGATGCCGGCCATGAAGTGGCCGTGGTCGTTTCCGCCATGTCCGGCAAAACCAACGAATTGGTGGACTGGGTGCAGAACGCCGCGAAGGTGACCGGCACCAACGCCGCCTCCTTCTATGATGCGCGCGAATATGACGCGGTTGTCGCATCCGGCGAGCAGGTGACGTCAGGTCTGCTGGCGATCACCCTGCAGTCCATGGGCATCAATGCACGCTCCTGGCAGGGCTGGCAGATCCCGATCCGTACCGACAATGCGCATGGCGCCGCCCGTATTCTGGAGATTGACGGGTCCGACATCGTCAAGCGCATGGGGGAAGGACAGGTTGCCGTCGTTGCCGGTTTCCAGGGCATCGGCCCGGATAATCGCATCGCGACGCTTGGTCGCGGCGGCTCTGACACGTCGGCTGTGGCCATTGCCGCCGCCGTCAAGGCGGATCGTTGTGACATCTATACCGATGTCGACGGCGTTTACACGACCGATCCGCGCATCGAGCCCAAGGCTCGCCGCATGAAGAAAATCGCTTTCGAGGAAATGCTCGAAATGGCGTCTCTTGGCGCGAAGGTTCTGCAGGTTCGCTCCGTCGAGCTTGCCATGGTACACAAGGTGCGCACCTTCGTTCGCTCCAGTTTCGAGGATCCCGATGCGCCGGGCATGGGCGACCTCATCAACCCGCCCGGTACTTTGATTTGTGACGAGGATGAAATCGTGGAACAGGAAGTCGTAACCGGCATCGCCTATGCCAAGGATGAAGCACAGATTTCGCTGCGCCGCGTGGCCGACCGTCCGGGCGTTTCCGCCGCGATCTTCGGTCCGCTGGCCGAAGCGCATATCAATGTCGACATGATCGTGCAGAACATCTCCGAAGATGGCTCGCGCACCGACATGACCTTCACCGTTCCCTCGGGCGACGTTGCCAAGGCGCTCAAGGTTCTCGACGACAACAAGGCCCAGATCGGCTTCGACGTTGCCCAGAACGAGACGGGTCTCGCCAAGGTGTCCGTCATCGGTATTGGCATGCGCAGCCACGCCGGCGTTGCCGCCAGCGCGTTCAAGGCACTTGCCGAGAAAAACATCAACATCAAGGCCATCACCACGTCAGAGATCAAGATTTCGATCCTGATCGACGGCGCCTATGCCGAACTTGCCGTTCGCACTTTGCATTCGGCCTACGGTCTCGATAAGAGCTAAATCCGAGACATCGGTTCCCGATGCTCCGATTCTTCGGAGTTGCGTTCTTCCGATGTGGCGTTTCTTGAAAGCGTGTCCCTTGCGGGACGCGCTTCTGGCGCTATAAATTTTTTAAATGACGTTTTGATTCTCGAATATTATGACATTCGGATCGGAAGCGTCGGGGAGCAAACGCGATGAGAGACCTTTCCGCAGGTCCGCGCGTCCTGCTCAAGCGGCTGCGCGAAATGATGGCGGAGCACCTTGAACCGCAGGATCGTCTGGACCAGATCGTCCGTCAGATTGCCAGCAACATGGTGGCGGAGGTTTGCTCGGTCTACGTGCTGCGTTCCGACAGCGTGCTGGAGCTTTACGCCACCGAAGGTCTTAACAAGGATGCTGTGCATCTTGCCCAGCTGAAAATGGGGCAAGGTCTTGTCGGCACCATTGCCGCTTCCGCTCAACCGCTCAATCTTTCCGATGCGCAGGCGCATCCCGCATTCCGCTATCTTCCTGAAACCGGTGAGGAAATTTATCATTCCTTCCTCGGCGTGCCGATTTTGCGCTCCGGTCGCACTCTTGGCGTTCTTGTGGTCCAGAACAAGGCCAGCCGAACATACCGGGAGGATGAAGTTGAAGCGCTTGAGACAACCGCGATGCTTATCGCTGAAATAGTGGCGAGCGGCGAGTTGAAAAAGATCACCCGCCCCGGTGTGGAGCTGGACCTGACGCGCGCCGTCACCATCGATGGCGATGGTTATGGCGAAGGCATCGGTCTCGGTCACGTCGTGCTGCACGATCCCCGCATTGTCGTCACCAACCTGCTGAACGAGGACGCGGATACGGAAATCCGCCGTCTTGCCGATGCTATCGGCTCGCTGCGCCTGTCGATCGATGACATGTTGCAGCGCCGCGACGTGCCGACCGAAGGTGAGCACCGCGAGGTTCTGGAGACCTATCGCATGTTCGCCCACGATCAGGGCTGGGTGCGGCGCATGGAAGAGGCGATCCGCAACGGCCTGACGGCGGAAGCGGCGGTCGAGAAAGTGCAGAGCGACACCAAGGCGCGCATGATGCGCCTGACCGATCCTTATCTGCGCGAGCGCATGCATGACTTCGATGATCTTGCCAACCGGCTGCTGCGTCAGCTGATCGGTTTTGGCGGGCGCGGACCGGAGCAGGATTTCCCGCTCGACGCCATCGTTCTGGCACGCGCCATGGGCGCTGCCGAATTGCTGGATTACCCGCGTGAAAAACTGCGCGGTCTGGTGCTCGAAGACGGCGCGGTGACGAGCCACGTCGTTATCGTGGCGCGCGCCATGGGTATTCCGATCATCGGCCAAGCGGCCGGCATCGTCGCGCTGGCGGAAAACAACGATCCGATCATCATCGATGGTGATGACGGTCAGGTGCATCTGCGCCCGATGTCGGATCTGCAGCGTGCCTATGAAGAAAAAGTTCGCCTGCGTGCCAAGCGGCAGGAGCAGTTCCGTGCGCTGCGCAATGTCGAGCCGATCACCAAGGATGGCCAGAAGGTCAATCTGAAGATGAATGCGGGCCTGCTGGTGGATTTGCCGCAGCTGGAGGAATCCGGCGCCGACGGCATCGGCCTGTTCCGCACCGAGCTGCAATTCATGATCGCTTCCAACATGCCGAAGGGCGAGGAGCAGGAGGCTTTCTATCGCTCCGTTCTGCGGCAGGCCAAGGGCAAGAGCGTCACCTTCCGCACGCTGGATATCGGCGGCGACAAGGTCGTTTCCTATATGCGCGGCCAGGAAGAGGAAAATCCGGCACTCGGCTGGCGCGCGATTCGCCTGTCGCTTGACCGTCCGGGCCTGATGCGCACGCAGATGCGCGCACTGCTGCGCGCCGCGTCCGGTGCGGAGCTGCGCATGATGTTGCCGATGGTGACGGAAGTGTCCGAAATACGGGCGGCACGCGATCTTCTGCAGAAGGAAGTGCAGCATCTTTCGAAGTTCAGCCATGCGCTGCCGAAAAAGCTGCAATTCGGCGCGATGCTGGAAGTGCCGTCGCTGATGTGGCAGCTCGATGAGCTGATGCAGGAGGTGGATTTCGTTTCCGTCGGTTCAAACGACCTGTTCCAGTTCTCCATGGCGGTCGATCGTGGCAATGCCCGGGTTTCGGATCGTTTCGACAATCTCGGCAAGCCATTCCTGCGCATTCTGCGTGATATCGTTCGCGCCGGCGAAAAGCACCACACATCGGTCACGCTGTGCGGCGAGATGGCGGGCAAGCCACTGACTGCCATGGCGCTGATCGGTCTCGGTTTCCGGTCGATTTCCATGTCGCCAACGGCAATCGGTCCGGTCAAGGCCATGCTGCTCGGGCTGGACGCGGCACGTCTTGCCGACGAGTTGAATGCCGCGCTTGACGATCATAATTCGCTGGAAAGCGGGCGCGAGGTGTTGTTACGCTTTGCTGCAGCGCATTCCATTCCCATTTAAAAGACTTATTTCATTATCGGAGTGACTGGTGGCGAAGCTTCCCGTCGAAAAAATGCGCGAGTTGGAAAGGCGTTTCGGAGAGATCGAAGCGCGGATGTCGGCTGGCCCGGCGGCAGATGTTTATGTGAAGCTGGCTTCGGAATATTCCGAACTGCAGCCGGTCGTGAACAAGATCCGCGATTACGAAAAGGCGATTGCCGAGGCTGCCGATCTCCAGGCGCTGCTCGCCGACAGGACGACCGACAGGGACATGCGCGATCTGGCGGAAATGGAGCTGCCGGAGGTCGAAGCCTGCATCGGTGAGCTAGAGAAGGACATGCAGGTCCTGCTGCTTCCCAAGGATGCGGCGGATGAAAAAAGCGCGATCCTTGAAATCCGTGCCGGCACAGGCGGCTCCGAAGCGGCGCTGTTTGCCGGCGATCTGTTCCGCATGTATGAGCGCTTCGCATCGACCAAGGGCTGGAAAGTCGAAGTCCTTTCCGCCAGCGAAGGTGAAGCGGGCGGTTATAAGGAAATCATCGCCACGATCAGCGGGCGAGGGGTGTTCTCCAAGCTGAAGTTCGAATCCGGTGTGCATCGCGTGCAGCGGGTACCGGAAACGGAAGCGAGCGGCCGTATTCACACCTCCGCTGCCACCGTCGCGGTGCTGCCGGAAGCGGAGGACATCGACGTCGAAATCCGCCCGGAAGATATTCGCATCGATACGATGCGCGCCTCGGGCGCCGGCGGTCAGCACGTCAATACCACCGACTCTGCCGTTCGTATCACCCATCTTCCGACGGGATTGATCGTCACCAGTTCGGAGAAATCCCAGCACCAGAACCGCGCCAAGGCCATGCAGGTTCTGCGTTCGCGTCTTTACGATATCGAGCGGCAGAAGGTGGATAGTGAACGCTCGGCGGACCGCAAAAGCCAGGTCGGTTCGGGTGACCGGTCAGAGCGCATCCGCACCTATAACTTCCCGCAGGGGCGGGTCACCGATCACCGCATCAACCTCACCCTCTATAAACTCGACAGAATGATCGAAGGTGAGATTGATGAGCTCGTGGATGCGTTGATCGCCGATTATCAGGCCGGCCAGCTGGCACTGCTTGGCGAACAGCAGCTTTGAGCGGCGCTGAGGGGACCGTTTCGACCGAACTTGCCGCTGCCCGCAAACGGCTGCAGGCGGCCGGTGTTGCCGATCCGCTTCTCGATGCGCGCCTGCTGATCGGTGAGGTTATTGCCTTTTCACTGACCGATTTCGTAATGAAGCCGGATCGGCCCCTTACGCAGGAAGAACAGGCCCGCATCGCTTCCATGATCGAAAGGCGGGCCGGGGGAGAACCCGTCCACCGCATCCTCGGTCACCGGGAATTTCACGGCCTCGATCTTCTGCTGTCGAAGGATACGCTCGAACCCCGTCCGGACACGGAGGTTCTGGTTGATACGCTGTTGCCGGCGTTAAAGGAGGCGGTTTCCCACAAGGGCAGCGCCCGCATTCTGGATCTGGGCACGGGCACGGGGGCGATCTGTCTGGCGCTTTTGAAGGAATGCCCTGACGCGACGGGTATCGGCAGCGATATTTCCACTGGTGCCTTGGAGACGGCTGCGAAAAACGCATCCAGAAACGGGCTCGAAACGCGTTTTGAGATCATGCAGAGCGACTGGTTCGAAAAAATCTCCGGCCGCTTTGACATAATTGTGTCGAATCCGCCTTATATAAGAAGCGATATCGTTACAACGCTCGACCGAGAGGTTCGTCATCATGATCCGATGGCGGCGCTGGACGGAGGTCAGGACGGCCTTGCACCGTACCGCCTTATTGCTGCCGACGCAGGCTGCTTTCTTGTGGAAAACGGGATCGTTGGTGTGGAGATCGGTTTCGATCAAAGGCTTGATGTTTCCACGATATTTGCTTCTAACGGTTTCTCTCTTGTGGAGGCCGTGAAGGATTATGGCGGCAACGACAGAGTTTTGATCTTCCGGAGATAGTTCTTCGCGATATGGCGGCGGATTTTTGCAGAGATATTTTGCACAGCAAAAGAAAAGGCTTGGATTTCCGCAGGAAGCGGGATAGTTTGCGGCCACATGCAGGGTGGCTGAGGACGAACGCAGATTCGTCAGGGTATGGGTCAGTCCCGAAGCGGGTTCTTTTGAGAGCCCTGAAAGGCTGGGCGTTTCCGGCATGTGAATCAGTAAACTTTGTTCGCAGGCGGCTCGGTGCAGCATTTGCGCGACCGGTCGTCACACGCGAGGTCTTGTCCGGGGTTATCTTCGGCAGGACGCGTGACGGAACAATTTCAGGAAAAATTTCCAGCGGTTTTCCGTCCGGAATTGCATGAAAATAACCAGATTGTCAGCAAAACAGAATTCAGGTGAGCAATTGATGAGGCCAGGACAGCAAAACAAGCGCGGCCGGGGGCGTGGAAGCAACAATAATAACAACAATAACAATGGTGGCGGTAATAACAACTTCAACCGCAAGGGCGGCAATCCGCTCACCAGGACTTATGACAGTTCCGGCCCCGATGTTAAGATTCGTGGTACAGCCCAGCACATAGCGGAAAAATACGCTGCCCTTGCCCGGGACGCGCAGAGTTCCGGCGACCGTGTGATTGCGGAAAACTATCTGCAACACGCTGAGCACTACAACCGCATCATTGCCACGGCTCAGGCCCAGATGCAGGAACGTTTCCAGCGCGACGATCGCGGTGAATATAATTCCGCCGAGACGGATGCCGACGATATGGATGGAAACGATGGCGACGACGGCGTCGTTGCATCGCAGCAGCATTCCGAACAGGTAGAGCGCGTCCAGCAGCCGGAGCGCCAGGAGCGCACTGAGCGGAGCGAGCCACGCCAGGAACGTCGCGAACGTCCCGACCGTCGTGAACGGCAGGAACGTCAGCCGCGCCAGCCGCAGGTCTCGGCCGAGCAGCAGCCACCGGTTTATGACGCCAGCCAGGCACCGCAGCCCGTCATCGAAGGTACGCCCATGGAAGTGGCCGTCGAGGAAGAGCAGCAGCAGGCGGAAGCACCCGCAACCGAACGTGCGCCAAAGACCCGCCGTGCCACGACCCCGCGCCCGCGTCGTCCGCGCCGTGCCGCGGCGGCGGAAGGTGCTGAAGGTGAAGACGCGCCCGCCGGTGAAGACGCAACACCGGCCACTCTTGAAAACGCTGCTGAATAAGCAGGGATTTCAGGCAGGCCGCGTCAAACACGCGGCCAACCACGCAATTGAAAAACTCCGGCTTGCCGGAGTTTTTTGTTTTTAGGGTTCAGATGGCAGGAGCCGTTGGCAGGCAAAGAGGGTGGTTGCGCGCCGGCAAACTGACGTCTGTCAAAACAGGCGAAAATTTCCCGAATGGCGGTTTTGCGCCCCTTTAAACCGATGAAAATGCCTCCCATATTCGTGCAGGAAGGACGCAAGCCGCATTCGCCGGCAACCGTCATTCGAGAGGCGGCGATCGTGAAATCCTTTAAACACGGCTGTCGTAGCGGGGCTTGCCTTTTGAGGGAGCCTCAACCCTAACACCCGGAGCCGTGCCGAAAGCGGGCGGGCCGGTCAATGGAGGTTCGACTATGAATATTGAAAAATACTCCGAACGCGTTCGCGGTTTTCTGCAATCGGCACAGACCTTTGCGCTTGCCGAAAATCATCAGCAGTTTTCTGCGGAACATGTTCTCAAGGTTTTGCTCGATGACGAGCAGGGCATGGCGGCATCGCTGATCGAGCGGGCTGGTGGCGACGCGAAAGAAGCGCGTCTTGCCAATGATGCCGCGTTGGCGAAATTGCCCAAGGTTTCCGGCGGCAATGGCGGCCTTTCGCTGACGGCGCCGCTTGCCAAGGTGTTTTCGACTGCTGAAGATCTTGCAAAGAAGGCAGGCGACAGCTTCGTTACCGTCGAGCGCCTTTTGCAGGCGTTGGCGATTGAAAGCTCTGCTTCCACTTCGGCTTCGCTGAAAAAGGCAGGCGCAACGGCGCAGGCTCTCAACCAGGTCATCAACGACATCCGCAAGGGCCGCACGGCCGATAGCGCCAATGCCGAACAGGGTTTTGACGCGTTGAAGAAATACGCGCGCGATCTGACGGAGGAAGCCCGCGAGGGTAAACTCGACCCTGTCATCGGCCGCGACGACGAAATTCGCCGTACCATTCAGGTCCTTTCGCGCCGCACCAAGAACAACCCCGTGCTGATCGGTGAACCGGGCGTCGGTAAAACGGCAATTGCCGAAGGGCTTGCGCTGCGCATCGTCAATGGTGACGTGCCGGAAAGCCTCAAGGACAAGAAGCTGATGGCGCTCGATATGGGCGCGCTGATCGCCGGTGCGAAATATCGCGGTGAATTCGAGGAGCGCCTGAAGGCCGTACTCAATGAGGTGCAGGCCGAAAATGGTGGCATCATCCTGTTCATCGATGAGATGCACACGCTGGTCGGTGCCGGCAAGGCCGATGGCGCGATGGATGCGTCCAACCTGCTGAAGCCCGCGCTTGCCCGTGGTGAACTGCACTGCGTTGGCGCCACCACGCTTGATGAATATCGCAAGCACGTGGAAAAGGACCCGGCCCTTGCCCGCCGTTTCCAGCCCGTGCTGGTGGATGAACCGACCGTGGAAGACACGATCTCGATCCTGCGTGGTCTGAAGGAAAAATACGAACAGCATCACAAGGTCCGCATCTCGGATTCGGCCCTGGTTGCGGCTGCAACGCTTTCCAACCGCTATATTACCGACCGGTTCCTGCCCGACAAGGCAATCGATCTGATGGACGAGGCCGCTTCGCGTCTTCGCATGCAGGTGGATTCCAAGCCGGAAGAACTGGACGAACTGGATCGTCGTATCATCCAGCTCAAGATCGAGCGCGAAGCCTTGAAGCAGGAGACGGACCAGTCCTCCGTCGATCGCCTTAAAAAGCTTGAAGACGAGTTGGCCGATACGGAAGAAAAGGCAGATGCGCTGACGGCACGCTGGCAGGCGGAAAAGCAGAAGCTCGGCCATGCCGCCGATTTGAAAAAGCGGCTGGACGAAGCCCGCAACGAACTGGCAATTGCCCAGCGCAACGGCCAGTTCCAGCGCGCCGGCGAGTTGACCTATGGCATTATTCCGGGCCTTGAAAAGGAACTGGCTGCGGCGGAAGCGCGTGACAGCAGCGGTGCCGGCTCGATGGTTCAGGAGGTGGTGACACCGGACAATATTGCCCATGTCGTTTCCCGCTGGACCGGCATTCCCGTCGACAAGATGCTGGAAGGTCAGCGCGAAAAGCTGCTGCGCATGGAAGACGAGCTTGCCAAGTCCGTTGTCGGGCAGGGCGAGGCCGTTCAGGCAGTTTCCAAGGCGGTTCGCCGTTCGCGTGCCGGCCTTCAGGATCCGAACCGCCCGATCGGCTCGTTCATCTTCCTTGGCCCGACCGGTGTGGGCAAGACCGAGCTGACGAAGTCGCTCGCCCGCTTCCTGTTCGACGACGAAACCGCGATGGTTCGCCTCGATATGTCGGAATATATGGAGAAACACTCCGTTGCCCGGCTCATCGGTGCGCCTCCCGGTTATGTCGGTTACGAAGAGGGTGGTGCCCTGACCGAAGCCGTTCGCCGCCGGCCCTATCAGGTCGTGCTGTTCGACGAGATCGAGAAAGCGCATCCGGACGTCTTCAATGTCCTGTTGCAGGTGCTGGATGATGGCCGCCTGACGGATGGCCAGGGCCGCACCGTCGATTTCAAGAACACCATCATCATCATGACCTCGAATCTCGGTTCGGAATTCATGACGCAGATGGGCGACAATGACGATGTGGATTCGGTTCGTGAACTGGTGATGGAGCGGGTCCGGTCGCATTTCCGGCCGGAGTTCCTCAACCGTATCGACGATATCATCCTGTTCCACCGCCTGCGGCGTGATGAAATGGGTGCGATCGTGGAAATTCAGTTGAAGCGGCTCGTCTCGCTGCTGGGTGATCGCAAGATCTCGCTCGAACTGGATGAGGATGCCCGCAGCTGGCTCGCCAACAAGGGCTATGATCCCGCTTACGGCGCACGTCCGCTGAAGCGGGTGATCCAGAAGTCGGTTCAGGACAGGCTTGCCGAAATGATCCTCGGCGGGGAAATCCCCGATGGTTCGCGGGTCAAGGTGACGTCCGGCACGGACCGGCTGCTGTTCAAGGTCAAGCCTCCGAAGGGCGAGGCCGAAACCGAAACGGCCGATGCGGCATAAAACTAAAGGGCTCCGGAAACGGAGCCCTTTTCATTTGATCTGCTTTTCGGACCGCAAAATGCCGGCGGATTACCGGCTCGCCACCTGATTTGGTTTGTCCTCGATGTTGAGCAGGTTGTCGATGCGCTTTCTCTCATCGGAGAAACGTGCGAGCGCATCACCGGAAAGCGATTTGCCGCCCGGCAGGCGCACTTTCATCGCATCGACTTTCGTGCCGTTGACGATCAGTTCGTAATGCAGGTGGGCGCCGGTCGAAAGGCCGGTCGATCCGACATAACCGATGACCTGACCCTGTCGGACCTTGGCGCCTTCGGTGACACCTTTGGCGATGGCGCTCTGGTGATTATAGGAAGAGACATAGCCATTGGCATGGCGCAGCAGGGTCTGGTTGCCGTAACCAGAGGCCCAGCCGGCCTTTTCGACAGTGCCGTTACCGGTTGCGATGATCGGCGTGCCGCGGGCGGCGGCCCAGTCGGTGCCGGTATGCATGCGGCTGAATTTCAGAACCGGGTGACGGCGCATGCCGAAACCGGATGTCATGCGGCCGTTCGGAACGGGGTTACGCAACAGGAACTGCCGTATGCTTTTGCCGTTCTCGTCGAAATAATCGATACTGTTGTCTTCAGGGTTCTGGAACCGGTAAAACCGCGTCTCGTTGTCGCCGAACTTGGCGTTGACGTAGAGCAGCTCCGACTTGTCGGTGGCCTTGCCATCGGCGTCTTCCACGGAGAAGAATGCTTCCAGCGTATCCGCCGGCTTGAGCTGCGCCTGAAAATCGACGCTGCTGGCCAGAAGCTTGATAAGCTGGGAAACCATGCTCTGGTTCATGCCGTAAGCGAGAGCCGCGCGGTAGACACCGTCATAGACGCTGGGCAGGTCGCGGCCAGCCGCAGGCGCCGGCGTACTGTCGAAGGCGGTCGCCACAGCGTCGAGTTTCGGCGGTTCGCTGGCCTTGATGAAGTTTTTGCGGTCATCGACGGCCATGGTGACCATGTGACGGCCCTTGCGATAAAGGCTGACGCGCACGATGTCGCTTTTTTCGTCTTCCTGAATAATGCCGACGCGCAGCACATCACCGCTTTCGACATTGTTCGACTGGAGTTGCGGTGACAGCAGCCCGGCGATTTCCGATGATTGTACCTTGGAGTAACCCGCGCCGAACAAAGCAGCCTCGATGGTCTCGGTCTGGCGGGCAGGGATCACGTCGTCGGCATATTCCTTGACCGGCACCGATGCCGATTGCGGGGTTGAAACCGACATATTCTGTTCAACGACACGGGCGGCGAGGCCGGCCGTGATATCGACATCACCTTCATCATTATCAAAGCGGCGCGGGTCGATGTAATAAAGCGCGGCAACTTGCTCATTGCCATCCGTCAGGATCGAGCCATTCGATCGTACCGCTTCCTCCACCTCGTCAAAGCTCAAGGAGCCGGCAAAGGCATATTTGGAGTGCAGGACCGGAAAGGCTACAGTCTTCAGGCTGACTTCGGATTCAACCTCGGAGCCGTAGATCGTTCCCGTGCGGCTCGGTGCAGGCGCGGCTGCGTCCTTGTCGTCGTTGCTCGCGAAAATGTTTAAGGGATCGAAGGCGGGATAATCATCCTGCTTGGCATAATTCGCTGCCAGCGGAATTTTGACGTGAGAGAAGGGAACCTTGCGGACCACTTCCTTGTCGCCTTCATTGATGACAGTCGAGACTTCCATGATCGACCGGTCGGATGGCCGGGCCGCGATATTCGGGGCGATAAGGCGCGTGCCGCGGCGCGCGGCTTCCGTCGCATTGTTACCCATGTCCGCCTTCGCGAAGGCTTCGGCGGGAATGGCGAGCTGCTGACGACCGTCCAGAGCTGCAAACAGAGCCACACCCATCAATATGGAAGAAGTGATGCCGGTCAGAAATGTACCGGAGAGCCATCGCAGCGAAATTTCGCGACGATCGGGTGCACGGCGCCCTTCCGCCAGAATTGGCGGTTCCGTGCCTAGCGACCGGATCACATTGCGATCCGCAGTCATACCAGCTGTGCCCCGTCGGTCATGCGCTCTCCAGAAACTTCAGGCGAAGGTGTGCAACTTTCAAAGCCATGAGTCAAATTGATCGACGCATCGAAAGATATGTCGCAACAGCCTACATAAGAACACGCGCACGCATGCCCGCATTAACGCTTCGTTGGCAAAGCAATTAGCGAGGAACCGGGCCAAAAGAAGGCGCGGGGCTCGACTTGATGTCGCGGGCTCCGTTCTCCTGTGCAAAACCGGCAGCGATGTGGCGTCTTTTGCAGCGGAACGTCACTGAAAATTGAAATTATTTAGGAAAATCAATTAATTGGAATATTTCTCTGAAATTTCCGATTTGTGCTGTTGACTTGTTTGAGGTGATGGATTTATAAGTCCGCTCACTGAACGAGGGCGGCGGCGCTGCTGGCGACGACGACTTTCGTTCTAAAGAAATCAAGTTGATGAGCTGATTGC